>NZ_BNBO01000014.1 GCF_014655955.1 Kitasatospora indigofera | reverse complement strand
TCTGGCGTTGACTTTTGGCACGCTGTTGAGTTCTCAAGGAACGGACACTTCCTTCGAGCCACTCTTGTGAACTCTCCGGGCGCTTCGTTCTTTCGTGTTTCCAGCTTAGCAGATGCTTTCCGCTCCGTTTTCCGGAGTTTCGCTTCCCTGCCTTGCTTTCCTTCGACCTTTCGGCACTCCCAGACTCTATCAGAGTCTTTCGTGTGTCCCGGCCTTCAGGAGGCTTTCGCCGGCCCGACCTGACGGTCCGTCCGACGCCTCAAACTCTAGCCCAGCCCCGCCCCGAAAGGCGAATCCAAGCCAATCCGCTAAACACACACACGCCAATTAACCGCACAGGAATACGCCGAAGCGAAAAAACCCATGACGATGCGATGGAAGGTGGTTCGTGGAGTGGCCGCCCCGGGACCGTCCGCGCTGACTGCGTGTCCGGTGCTCCCTGCCGAGCGACTAGTCAACACTACGCGCAGCGGGCGGCTGAGGCAAACGCCCCGGCCGGACGGTCCTGCTGCAACCCTCCCGGGCCGCCTTCACGTACTCGCCGTTCGGGTGGTCGTTCGAGCTGACCCGGTGTCGGGCCTCGGTCTCGGGCTGTCCGCCCGCCATGTGCCGGCGGACGAGCCGCTCTTCCCGGACGGTGTCCTCGGCGTCGACGTACCAGAGTTCGCGGAGCAGGGCACGGGCCGCCGGCCAAGGGGTGTCGGCCGAGGAGAGGTAGTTGCCCTCGGTGATGACGAGCCGGGTCCGCGGGGTGATCAGGTGGCGGGCCGCCACCGGCTCGTCCAGCTCGCGGTCGAAGTCGGGGACGTAGATGTCGTGGAAGCGGTCCTCGGCGACCCGGCGGAGCAGGGCGGCGTACCCGTGGGCGTCGAAGGTGCTCGGGGCGCCCTTGCGGGAACGCAGGCCGAGGCGGTCCAGCTGGGCGTTGGAGAGGTGGAAGCCGTCCAGCGGGAGGTAGGCCGCGGTGTCGGGGCCCTCGGAGCGGCACACCTCGGCGACCAGGTGCCGGGCGAGCGTGGACTTGCCCGCCGCGGGCGGACCGGTGAGGCCGAGGATCACCCGGCTGCCGCTGCCCCGCCCACGCAGCAGGCCCGCGGCCAGCTCCGTCAGATCGCGCGGATCGTCGTGGGCCTGCGGGTGGCCGTCCGTCGCCGGACCGGCCGGCGGCGCTGCCGTTTCGGTGTTCAGCGTGTCGTCGTGCATGGGCGCACCCTACTCAGCGCACCCGGTGGTGCGGCCGCCGGTGGGCCCGGCGGTGCGTCGTGGAGCCGCCTCCCGCTCCTGGTGCGCCGGCGCGCGGGCCGGTCAGTGCCCGCGCTCCGCGAGGGCCGGCACTTCGAGGGTCAGCGCACCGGCGTCGGCGTCGAGCAGGGCGGGCACCCCCAGCGGGACGGTGAGGCTGGAGGAGCCGTGGCCGAAGCCGAGCTCCCAGAGGACCGGGACGCCGAGCGGCCCGAGGCGGTCGAGCATGACCTCCCGCACCCGTTCGGGCCGACCGCAGCCCGACCAGGAGCCGAGGGCCACGCCCGCCACACCGTCCAGCGCTCCCGAGCGCAGGAGCTGGGTGAGGATGCGGTCGAGCTGGTAGGGCTGCTCGTTGACGTCCTCCAGGACGAGCACCGCGCCCGCGAAGGACGGCCGGGCCCCGGGGGTGCCGCGCTCGGCGGCCAGGACGGAGGCGCAGCCCCCCGCCGTGATCCCCCGGGCCCGCCCGGGGACGAGGGTGCCCGCGGTGGCCGAGGTCAGGACGGTCGCGTCGGCCGGCCGGAAGAGCGTGCGGCGGAGGTGCTCGGCGGTCGGCCCGTCGGACAGGAAGGTGGCGGCGGAGGCCATCGGCCCGTAGAGGGTGGCCACTCCGAGGCGCTGGGCGAAGGCCTCTTGCAGGGAGGTCACGTCGCTGTAGCCGACGAGCACCTTGGGGGGTGCCGTCCGCAGGGCGTCCCAGTCGAGCAGGTCCACCATGCGGTGCACGCCGTACCCGCCACGGGCGCAGACGACGGCGGCGATCGTGGGGTCGAGCCAGGCGGCCTGGAGGTCGGCCGCGCGGTCCGCGTCCCGGCCGGCCAGGTGACCGAGGGTGGGGTGGGTGTCGAGGACGTGGGGTGCGACCTCGACCTCCAGCCCCCAGGAACGCAGGACGGCGCAGCCCGCGGTGAGCCGCTCCGGGTCGACCGGGCTGCTGGGGGCGACCACCGCGACGCGGTCCCCGGGGCGGAGGTGCGGGGGGCGGGTGAGTGCCCGCAGCGGTCCGGCCGGCGGGTCCGACGGGTACTGCGGCGCTGCGGGCCGGACCGGTCCGGCCGTCCGCTCGGGCGGGTGCTGAGCCATCGCCTGGTCCTCCCCGGTTGGTGTGTCCGACTGACCAAGGTATGCCCGGCCTGGCTCAGGCCGATCCCACGGCTCCCATCGCGGCCCGTACCTCGGCCAGGGTCGCGTCGGCGACGGCGTTGGCGCGTTCGGCGCCGGCCCGCAGGACCTGGCGGATGTGGCCGCGGTCGGCGGCGAGTTCGGCGCGGCGGGCCCGGATCGGCCGGAGGTGTTCGTTGACCGCCTCGGTGACGGTGCGTTTGAGGGCGGCCGCGCCGCCGTCGCCGATCTCCTCGGCCAGCTGTCCGGGGTCGCGGTCCTGGCAGAGGGCGGCGAGCAGGAGCAGGCCGGCGACCCCCGGCCGCCCGGCCGGGTCGTAGGTGATCCGGCGGTCGGCGTCCGTGGTGGCCCCGCGGACCAGGCGGGCGGTCTCGTCCTCGTCGGCGGCGAGCGCGATGGCGTTGCCGCGGCTCTTGCTCATCTTGCTGCCGTCGGTGCCGGGCAGCAGCGGCGCGGCGGAGAGCAGCGCCCGTGGGCGGGGGAAGATGCCGGCGCCGTAGCGCTCGTTGAAGCGGCGGGCGACGGTGCGGGCGACCTCCAGGTGCGGCAGCTGGTCCTGGCCGACGGGGACCAGGTCGGCCTTGCAGAAGAGGATGTCGGCGGCCTGGTGCACGGGATAGGTGAACATCAGGCCGCTGACGGCGGACTGCCGGGAGTGCGCGATCTCGTCCTTGACGGTGGGGTTGCGGCCCAGTTCGGCGATGCTGACCAGGCTGAGGAAGGGCAGCAGCAACTGGTTGAGGGCGGGCACGGCGCTGTGGGCGAAGATCGTGGCGGATTCGGGGTCGAGTCCGGTGGCGAGGTAGTCGATCACCAGGTTCTCGCTGTGCTCCGCGAGCCGGTCGGCGATGTCGCGGTCGGTGATGACCTGGTAGTCCGCGACGACGACGAACAGTTCGGCGCCCTGCCGCTGGAGCCGGACGCGGTTGCGCAGGGTGCCGAAGTAGTGGCCCAGGTGCAGGGGCCCGGTGGGGCGGTCGCCGGTGAGGACGCGGCGGCCGGCCGGGTGCTCCGGGTCGGTGCCGTGGTCGGCGGCGGTCGCGGGCCGGGCGGTGGTGATGGTCACGGGGGTCTCCTCCGGTGGTCGCCGCCGTCCGGGCGGGCGTTGCACACGGGAGGAAACGCGGCAGGGCCGTCCGGAACGGACGGCCCTGGTCATGTCTGGGGTGGCCGTCCTAGGACGGCCACCAGCTCAGGCATGCGAAGCGCTTCATGGCGTCGAGCATAGGGGAAGGCGGGGCGCGGCGGGGGTGGACCGGGCGCGGTCAGTCCTCCACGACGAGGGCGGGGGTGTCCTTGCGGAGCGTCTCGCCGCGGAAGAACTCGGGCCGGTAGACGCTGTACCAGACCATCAGGACGGCGCCGAGCAGCAGGATGCCGACGCCTATGACGAAGACGGAGCCCATGCCGAGCACCGCGCCGCCGCCGTACCCGGTGTCCCAGGCGTCGGTGAGGGTCTTGAGGAAGACGCCCGCGAGGAGCAGCCCGCCGAGGAGCGGGGCCAGGCCCTTGAGCACCAGGTCGCGCAGGCTGCGGCGGAGTTCGCGGCGGAAGTACCAGACGCAGGCGAAGGCCGTCAGCGCGTAGTAGAAGCAGATCATCAGACCGAGGGCCTTGATGGTGTCCTCGACCACGTGGTCGCTGATCAGCGTCATGCCGACGTAGAAGCCGGCGGTGGCGACGCCGGCCGCGACGGTGGCGTAGCCGGGGGTGCGGTGCTTGGGGTGGACGCTGCCGAAGCGCGGCGGTACGGCCTTGTAGGCGCTCATCGCCAGCAGCGTGCGGGCGACCGGGATGAAGGTGGTCTGCAGGCTGGCGGCCGCGCTGGCGACGACGGCGAGGAAGAGCAGGATGCTCCACGGGGTGCCGAGGACGGGCCGGGCCAGCGCGGCGAAGACGTTGTCGGCGGTCTCGGGGTTGCCGAGCCCGGTGCCGGTGCTGCCGACGCCGGCGAACATCTGCGCGGCGACGGCGACCAGCAGGTACGAGGTGACCAGGGTGACCATCGAGATCATCGCGGCCCGGCCGGGGGTCTTGGCGCTGCCGAGGGTCTCCTCGTTCATGGTGAGGCAGGTGTCCCAGCCCCAGTACATGAAGATCGACAGGGACAGGCCGGCCGTGAAGGCGCTGAACGAGCCGACCTCCAGCGGGTTGAGCCAGCTCGGGGAGAAGCCCACCGAGTGCGGCAGGTCGCCGGCCGCCGCCTTGACGATGGCGATGCCCGCGAACAGCAGCAGGACGGCCAGCTGGAGGCCGACCAGGCTGTACTGGAACCACTTGGTGGCGGTCATGCCCCGGTAGCTCATCGCGGTGGCGCCGGCGATCAGGGCGACCACGGTGAGCAGGTGGACGGCGGTGTTGTCGCCGAGCCGGGCGACGGCGTCGCTGCCGGTCGTCTCGCCGAGCATCAGGTAGAGGAAGTCGGTCGCGACCCCGGCCAGGTTGGACAGCACGATGATGGTCGCGACGGTCAGCCCCCAGCCGGCCATCCAGCCGATCCGCGGGCCGAAGGCCTTCACCGTCCAGGTGAAGGAGGTGCCGCAGTCGGGGAAGGCCTTGTTGAGCTCCTTGTACGCGAAGGCGACGAGCAGCATCGGCAGGAAGCCGGCCAGGAACACCGCGGGCATCCGGACGCCGACGGCGGTGACGGTGGGGCCGAGGGTCGCGGTGAGGCAGTAGACCGGGGCCACCGTGGAGACGCCCAGGACGACGCTGCTGAGCAGTCCGACGGAGTTGCCGCGTAGGCCCTTGTCCCCGGCGGCGCCGGGGGCCGGCCCCGGACCGGGGAGGTCGCCGGTGGTGCCGATGGCCGGGACGCCTGTCGGGAGGACGGGCGTCGTTGCCCGTCCGCTGCTTCCGTGCTCCGAGAGCTGCTGATCAACCACCTCGGCACCCTAAGTACGGGTTCCGGTTCTGGGTAGGCCTGACCTGCGTGATCTGAGCCACTGGCTTTGATTCAAGCGCACGGATTGGACTTTGAGTGCCATATCCATGGATCATCAGTGACAAGCCCTTCGTTTCGAAGGAATTTGGCGGCTTTGATTTTTCCGTTACGTACTGGTTTGAGACGATTTCTCCCCTGCGCGCGAGGCCGCCGGTCGGCCGCCACCCCGCCGTCGGATAGGTTTGCCTCACCTAATCAACCTCCGGCGGAAACCGGGCGACGCCCCCTGCCCGCTCGCCGCCGGCCGTCGCCGTAGGAGCGCTCGCGTGGCCCCCACCCCCGCCGACCGGACCACCTCCCCCACCTCCCGGCGGAGCTTCCTCGCCGCCGGGCTGACCGGCGGGGCCGTCCTCGGCCTCGGCGGGCTGCTCGCCGCCTGCGGCAGCTCCACCGGCGCGACGGACGCGGCCGCCCCGGCCGGCGGTGCCACCACCGGGGCCTCCCCGGACCAGAAGTCGGTCAAGCAGGGCGGCGACGACTACGCCACCGTGATCGAGCAGATGAAGGCCTTCGGCACCGACGCCGCCCCCGGCGTCTACCCCCGCACCGTCAAGCACGCGCTCGGCGAGACCGTCGTCCCGGCCAGGCCGGTCCGGGTGGTCGTCCTGGACACCGGCGAACTCGACAACGTGGTCGCGCTCGGCATCCAGCCCGTCGGCGTGGTCTACACCGACGGTTCCAAGACCATGCCGTCCTACCTCAAGGACAAGGTCGGCAGCCCGGCCAACGTCGGCACCATCAACAGCCTCAACCTGGAGGCCATCGCCGCGCTCAAGCCGGACCTCATCCTCGGCAGCCAGCTGCGCGCCCAGGACCAGTACGCCTCGCTGTCGAAGATCGCGCCGACCGTCTTCTCGATCCGCCCCGGCTACCCCTGGAAGGAGAACTTCCTGCTGAACGCCAGCCCGTTCGGCCTCCAGGAGGAGGCCAAGGCACAGCTCGCCGCCTACCAGGCCGCGGCAGGCGCGGTCGGCGCCCGGCTCGGCGACAAGAAGCCCACCGTCAGCCCGCTGCGCTTCATGCCCGGCAAGACCCGGCTCTACGCCGGCCTCTCCTTCATCGGCACCATCCTCGCCGACATCCCGGTCCCGCAGCCGAAGATCGAGCAGGTCAAGGAGCTCGCGGTCGAGATCAGCCCCGAGCAGATCGACAAGGCCGACGCGGACTGGGTCTTCTACGGGGTGTACGGCACGCCCAGCTCCACCAACCAGGACGCCGTCCTGGGCGGCGCGCTGTGGAAGACCCTCGGCGCCGTGAAGTCGGGCCAGGCCAGGCCGGTCTCGGACGAGACCTGGTTCCTGGGCCTGGGCGTGCTGGCCGCCCACGCCGTCCTGGCCGACCTCAAGGGCTTCGTCGCCCCCGGCGCCTGACGCCCCCGGGCGGCGCTCCCTGGGAAGGCCCGCCCGGCGGGCCGGGGAGGCGGAGGGCCGGACCGGGGTACGAACGGCCGTCCCGGCCCGGCTTCGCCGGCTCCCCGCCCGCCGGTCCTCTTGGAGCTTGATCCCGGGGTGCGGCAGGATCATCCGGACCGCACCTCGGAGGGCCCGCGCCGATGATCCCGCTCGACCAGACCGCAGCCGACCGTCCCCTGTCCGTGCCCGCCGGTCACGGACCCGGCGCCGAGTGCTCCGTCACCGCCGGAGCCACCGACCCGGCCGCCGGGCACCGGCCCGCGGGGCCGGCCCCGGCCGACACGGTGCCGCAACCCCGGCCGGCCGGTGGGAGCCAGGCCGCACACCCGCGGGGACGCCGGACCGAGCAGGTCGCCCGCCGCAGCGGCGGCCCGCAGGACGACGGCGCGGCCGGCCGCGGCGAGACCTCGGGGCCCCGCGACACCACGGCGGACAACGACACCACGGCGGAGAACCTGCGGACCGGGCTCGGCGCCAGGCTCCGGACGGCCTACGAGCAGGGCGCGACCCTCGCCGACCTGGCGGTGGCCTGCCGCCGCACCACCGCCGAGACCAGAAACCTGCTGCTGGCCGCCGGGGCCGACCTCTCCCGCCGGGCGCAGCTGCCGGCGGAGGGAGCGGCGGCCACCCGGCCCGCCCAGCAGCCGGGGCAGCGGACGGACCGGCCGGCGGACCGGTCCGAGGAGCGGCCGGCCGTACGGGACGAACGGCCTCCGGCGGCCGGCCGCCCCGCGCGGGGAGCCCGGTCGGCGAACCGCCGGGCGCCCGCCGTACCGCCCGCGACGGCCTCCCCCGCGCCGGGACCGGCGCCCGCGAAGCGTCCCTCGCCCGCCCGCCGGCTGAGCCGGCTCCACCCGCGCCCGCAGCAGGACACCAGCACCCCGCCGCCGCCACCGGAACGCCCGCTCACGCCCGTCGGGCCGGAGCCGGTCTCCGAAGCCCCGCTCGGCATCCTGATCGGCGGGACCCCCAACCTGCCCGAGCCCGAGAACCGTCCGCAGGAGCGCCGGTACGTGCTGGCCGAGGCCCGGATGATCCGGCCCGGTCGCGGGACCTGCCTGGTCGTCCTCCCCTCCTGGCGGCCCGCCATCGCCGTCTCCGTGCCGACCGAACAGCTGCTCGCCGCGACCGGCCTCGACCACGGCCAACTGCCGTGCGCCGTACTGTCGGTGTTCATCAATCCGGAGGCCCTGCACGACCGCGAGCTGGGTCTGCACGGCTGGCGCGTGCGGCCCGCCAAACGCGGCGGCGCCCGGAACCGGCCGGACTGAGCCGCCCGCCCACCGACACCACGGCGACACCCCGGCGGCGCCCCGGCGGCACCCGGCCGGCGCGGCCCGGGAGATCCGGCGGCGGCCGGACGGGGGCTTGGGCCGGGTTGGCGCCCGGGCCGGTGCCGGCGCCCGCCACCTCAGACGTCGGTGCCCTCCCGGGCCTGGCCGGCCGCCGTACTCCTCGCCGCGTCCGTGCTGTTGCCGGTCCCGTTGGGAACGTAGCCCAGGTCGACCGGCTCGACCGGCGGGAGCGAACCGGGCGACCCGTCCCCGGGCCATCCCTTCGCCCGCACTCCGGCCAGCAGGGCGGGCAGTTGGGGCGGCCAGACGGCGTCGGCCCGCTCGTCCGCGAGGTCCGCCGCGGTCCACCAGCGCCAGCCGAGAATGCCGTCGGTGGCGTGGACGTCGCTGACGTCGCCCAGCGGGCCGCGTCGCGGACCCACCGTCAGGAAGATGTGCTCGTGCTGGCGGACCGGAATGCCGTGCCAGGTGAAGTCGTGCTCCCAGGTGCAGAGCAGCGGCCCGGGCACGAGGTCCGTCCAGCCGGTCTCCTCCCACAGCTCCCGCCGCGCGCCGTCGACCGGGCTCTCGCCGGGCTCGATGCCGCCGCCGGGCGACGTCCAGTGCACGCCGACCTCGACGTTGTCGGAACGGAGCAGGAACACCGAACCGTCCTGGTCCAGCACCACCGTTCGAGCTGCCTGCCGGGGAGTCCGCTCCCGCCCACGCCTCAGGATTCGCATCGGGTTTCGCATCGGGTCACCCTCGCAGAGGCGGCCGATGCCGTCGAGCCGGTTCGACCCCGGCCGCCGGTGCAGCGGCGCGACAAGGGCCCGGCCGGTCCGCTCCGGCCGCCCGGTGGAAATCACAGCCGGACGCGGGCCCGGTCCGTACGCTGAGCCCCATGGCCGTACCCGTGATCCTTTTCCCCGCCGATCCGCTCGCGCCGCGGCGGCCGGACCCGCACTACGCCTGGGAGGCCCGACTGCTCCGGGAGTTGGGCGGCGACCACGCGCTGGTGGACCATGACGCGCTGCTCGCCGGGGACCCGGAGGCGGCCGTCCGCCGGGTGCCGGCCGGGATCGGCCCGCTCTGGTACCGCGGCTGGATGATCCCCGGTGACACGTACGCCCGGTTCGCGGCCGCACTCGACGCCCGCGGCGGCACCCTGCTCACCAGCCCGGCCGGCTACACCTCCGCCCATGAACTCCCCGGCTGGTACCGGGTCTTCGAGGGTGCGACGCCGGCCAGCGCGTGGATCCCGCTGGCAGCGCCGGGCCGAGCACCACGGACCGAGCAGCTGGCGGCCGCCGCCGGGCGGCTCGGCGGGACGGGCGCGGCGATCGTCAAGGACTACGTGAAGTCCCGCAAGCACGAGTGGGCGGAGGCCTGTTACGTCCCGGAGCTGGCCGATCTGGCCGCGCTGGAGCGGGTGGTCTCCCGGTTCGTGGAACTGCAGGACGACTTCCTGGCCGGCGGCGTGGTGCTGCGACGCTTCGAGGACTTCGCCCGGACGGCCGACGGCCGGGCGGCGGAGGCCCGGGTCTGGTGGCTGGACGGCGATCCGGTGCTGGTCGGCCCGCACCCGGACACTCCCGGGCACAGCCCGGCCCCGGACCTCACGGACGTCCGCCCACTGGTCCGCGCCCTGGGCTGCCGCTTCGTCACCACCGATCTGGCCCAGCGGGCGGACGGCTCCGCATGGCGGGTGGTGGAGGTCGGCGACGGCCAGGTCAGCGACCTGCCGCCGGGCGTGGACGCCGCCGCCCTGCTGTCCTCGCTGATCGCGGCCTGAGCGACCGCCGACCGCCGGTCACCGCCCGCCGGCTCCCCCGCCGCGCCGCCCGGAGCGGGGGTGCCGGTGCGCCCGGCAGCGCCGGGGCCCGACCGGCCGCAGCCTGCCGTCAGCCTCGGCCGACCGGCTCCGGGGCGGCGTGTGCGTCCGCGACGAACGCCTGCCAGAGCGCCGTGTAGGTACCGCCCTTGGCCAGCAGCTCCGCGTGCGTGCCGTCCTCGACGATCCGGCCGTGGTCGAGGACGATCACCCGGTCGGCCCGCTCGGCCGTGGTCAGGCGGTGGGCGATGACCAGGGTGGTCCGGCCGCCGCTCAGCCGGTCGGCGGCGTGGTTGACGGCGGCCTCGGTGGCCAGGTCGAGGGCGGCCGTGGCCTCGTCGAGGAGCAGCACGTCCGGGTCGACCAGCTCGGCCCGGGCCAGGGCGATCAGTTGGCGCTGCCCGGCCGAGAGGTTGCGGCCGCGGCCGGAGACCTCGTGGTCGTAGCCGCCGCGCAGTCCGGTGATCATGTCGTGCGCGCCGACCGCCCGGGCCGCCGCCCGCACCTCGGCGTCGCTCGCGGACGGACGCCCGTACGCGATGGCCTCGCGCACCGTCCCCGCGAAGAGGTACGCCTCCTGGGGCACGACGCCCAGCCGGTGCCGGTATCCGGCGAGGTCGTACCGGGTGATGTCGACGCCGTCGACCCGGACGGTGCCGCCGGTCGCGTCGTAGAACCGGGCGACCAGCTTGACCAGCGTCGACTTGCCGGCACCGGTCTCGCCGACCAGGGCCACCGTCTGCCCGGCCGGGATGTGCAGGGTGACGTCGGAGAGCACCTCCGGGTTGCCCGCGCCGCCCCCGTTGTAGGCGAAGCCCACCCCGTCGAAGTCGATCTCGCCGCGCAGCTCGGTGACCGGCACCGGGTGCTCGGCGGTCGCGGTGTTGGTGGGGGTCCGCAGCAGTTCGCGGATCCGGCCCAGGCCGACCGCCGCCTGCTGGTACCCGTCGAAGACCTGCGAGAGCTGGTTGACCGGCGCGAAGAACAGGTCGATGTAGAGCAGGTAGGCGACCAGCGCACCGACCGTGAGCGTGCCGGCCTCGACCCGCGAGGCGCCGGCGATCAGCACCAGGGCGGCCGCCACGCTGGAGAGGAACTGCACGAAGGGGAAGTAGAGCGAGATGTAGAACTGGGCCCGCACCCGGGCGTCCCGGTAGGCGATGCCCCGGGCGACGAAGCGGGTGGTGTTGGTGTCCTGGCGGCGGAACGCCTGGACGATCCGCATGCCCGCGACGTTCTCCTGCAGATCGGCGTTGACGGTGCTGATCAGGTCGCGGGAGATCTCGTACTGGGCCTTCGACTTCCGGCGGAAGACCAGGGTCGCCACGATCAGGAACGGCAGCACGGCGAAGACCACCAGGGCCAGCCCGGCATCGATGATCAGGAGTGCGGCGAAGATCCCGAAGAAGGTGAGCAGGCTGACCACGGCGGTGACGACGCCGGTCTGCAGGAAGCTGGTCAGCGAGTCCAGGTCGGTGGTCATCCGGGTCAGGATGCGTCCGGACAGCTCGCGCTCGTAGTAGTCCAGGCCGAGCCGGTTGAGGTGCGCGAAGATCTTGATCCGCAGGGTGTAGAGCACCCGCTCGCCGGTGCGCCCGCTGACCCGGCTCTCGCCGGCCTGGACCAGCCAGTCCAGGAGGACCACCAGCAGCGCGGCCAGCGAGGCGACCGCGACACCCGTCATCGCGGCCTTGCTGACACCGTCGTCGATGCCGTGCCGGATCAGGATCGGCAGCACCAGGCCGGCGCCGGCGTCCAGGGCCACCAGCAGCAGGGCCAGGGTGAGCGGACGGCGGAAGGGGGCCAGCATCCGGCGGAGGCTGAAGTCCGGGTCGCCGGCCTCGGCGTCGGCGAGTGCGACGGCCGGTGTGTCGGTGGCGGGCGGCAGCTCGGCCACCTTGCCGAGCAGCTCGGGGCTCGCCGTCCGGGCGGCCTTGGCGAGGGCCTTCGTGGGCGGCGTCCGGGTGAACGGTGACGCCTCGGCCGCTGTCCCGGCCGTTGGCCCGGCCGTGGACAGTCCGGCCGTGGACAGTCCGGCGGGTGACGGCCCGGCCGTGGACCCGGCTGCCGGCAGCCCGGCAAGCGGGGTACCGGCAGGCGCCGGCGCGACGGGCGGGGTGGTGGCGGTGGACGCGGTGGCAGGAGTCATGGTGTCCGCGCCGTCCGGCCCGACCACGCCGTCGGCGGCGGGCGCCGGGGACCGGCCGGCCTCCGGGTCGGAGATCAGGGCCCGGTACTGGGGACATCGCCGGTCGAGTTCCTGGTGCGTACCGATGTCGACCAGCCGGCCCTGGTCGAGGACGGCGATCCGGTCGGCCAGCTGCAGCGTGGAGCGGCGGTGGGCGATCAGCAGCGTCGTCCGGCCGGCCATCACCGAGCGCAGCGCGTCGTGGATCTCCGCCTCGATCTGCGGGTCGACGGCCGAGGTGGCGTCGTCGAGCAGCAGGATGCGCGGGTCGGTCAGGATCGCCCGGGCCAGCGCGATGCGCTGACGCTGACCGCCGGAGAGGGTCAGGCCCTGCTCGCCGACCTTGGTCTCGTAGCCGGCGGGAAGCGCCCGGACGAACTCGTCCGCCTGGGCGATCCGCGCGGCGGCCTCGACCTGCTCGTCGGTCGCCTCCGGCCGCCCGTACGCGATGTTGGTCCGGACGCTCTCGGAGAACAGGAAGCTCTCCTCCGGCACGATGCCGACGGCCGCGCGCACGGAATCGAGGGTGAGGTCGCGCAGGTCGTGCCCGTACAGGCGCACCGAGCCCGCCGACGGGTCGTAGAACCGGGGGACGAGCTGCGCCACGGTGGACTTGCCGGACCCGGAGGAACCGACCAGCGCCAGGGTCTCACCGGGGGCGAGCCGCAGGCTGAGGCGGTGCAGGACCGGGGTCGGATGCTCCGGGTCGTAGCGGAATTCGACCTGGTCGAACTCCAGGGCGAGCACGGCGGACTGCCCGGCCGCCACGGTCGGGGCCGCGCCGTTGGCCGGGTCGCCGTCCGGGCCAGGGCGGCCTTCGGTGTCCCGGCCGTCGTCGGTGTCCCGGCCGGCCGGGGTGGCGGGGCCGTCCGGGGAGCCGGTGGCCGCCACGGACCGGTGGGTGAGGTCCAGCGTGACGGCGCCGGGCCGCTCCTGGACCAGCGGACGCTCGTCGATCAGCTGCAGCACCCGCTCGACGCCGGCCCGCGCCTGCTGGCCGACGGTGATGACCATGGTGAGCATCCGGACCGGGCCGGTCATCTGCGCGACGTAGGTGGAGAAGGCCACGAAGGTGCCCAGCGAGACCTTGCCCTCGACCGCCAGCCAGCCGCCGAGGGCCAGCACGGCGACCTGCGCGAGCGCCGGAATCGCCTGCATCGCGGGGTTGTAGCGGCTGGTCAGCCGGATCGAGCGCAGCCGGGCCGCGAACAGGTCGCGCGAGGCCGCCTCCAGCTTGCCGAGCTCCTGGGCCTCCTGGCCGAAGCCCTTCACCACCCGGACCCCGCCGACGGCCTCGTCGACCACGCCCGCGACAGCCGCGGCCTCCTGCTGAGCGGCCCAGGTCGCCGGGAACAGGCGCTTGCGGCTCAGCACCGACACCCACCACAGGGCGGGGCCCATCACCAGGGCGATCAGGGTGAGCGGGAGCGAGAGCCAGAGCATCACCGCGAGGGACATCAGGAACATGACGACGTAGCCGGTCATCATCGGCAGCATCGAGAGCAGGCCGTTGATCAACTGCAGGTCGGAGGTGGCCCGGCCGACCACCTGGCCGGTGTCCAGGCGGTCCTGCCGGTGGCCGTCGAGCCGGCCGAGCGAGCGGAACAGGTCGCTGCGCAGGTCGTGCTGCACGTCGAGGGCGAGCTGGCCGCCGTAGTAGCGACGGATCTGGGTGCACACGAAGACCAGCGCCGCCGCGCCCAGCAGCGCCACGGCCCACGGGGTCAGCGAGCGGGTGTGAGCGGTGATCACATCGTCGATGATCAGCTTGGTGATCAGCGGGACGAGGGCCGTCACGGCCATGCCGACGAGTGAGGCGCCGAAGGACAGCAGCACGCTGCGGCGGAACCGCCAGCAGTAGCCGACGAGCCGCCGCAGCCAGCCCTGGCCGGCCTCCTCGGAGGCCGCCGAGCCGGGTCGGGCGGAACTCGGCCCGGGTCCGGTGGAGGCCTGGCCGGGTCCGGTGGAGGCCGGTCGGGTGGAGGTCGGCTCAGCCGGTGCGGGCCCGGTCGGGCCCGCGCCGTCGGGTGCCGGGCCGGTCGACGCCGGGTCCGTCGACGGGGCCACCGGAGCGGGGGCGGCCGATGTCCGGGCCGCCGAATCGGCGGAACGACCGCCTCGCATGCTGCCGCCCCGGGGTAGCTCCGCCGTAGATCCGTGAGTGTCAGACATATTTAGGGATACTAACCATTCCGTCGCGTGGCCGTCCAAGCAGATTCGGCCGGTCCGGAGTCCCGGCAGCCCGACCAGGCCCGTCGGGCCGACGGACGCACCAACAGTCACCGGGCGCCGCTGATTCCTTCAGCGGCTTTCCCACCAGCCTGAACGATGCGCACCCGGACGCGCACCGGCCCGGCGGCCCCGGCCCGGCCGCCCATGGTCCTAGGACTCCCGTCCGGACCGGGCCGTCCCGAGCGGCACCGCGCCCCCATGTCACCCTGCGGCGCCAGGGGCGATCGCGCATCCCACAGTACGCAGAACGCTGCCAGGTGGTGAGAATGCCGACGGCCGATGCGGGCATCCGGAGGCAGGGCGGGCGGGGCCCGCGGCCCAGCCTTACGCGGCCCGGCGGTCCGAGCGCGGCGGGAACCGGAGACGCCGGGGCAGGGGGGCGGCGGGGCGGCGGGGCAGCAGGGCACCAGGGCAGCGGGGCGCGGATGGCCCAGCACCTCGAACGGCTCATGCATCCGATTCCGGCAGATCCGCCGGACCGACCCGGGCCGCGGGCGAACCGGCCCGCCCCCGCCGAACCGACCCGGCGGACCAGCGGACCAGCGGACCGGCGGACCGGCGGACCGGCGGACCGGCGGACCGATCCAGCTTCCCGGCGGACCGACCAGAGCGTCAGGCCGCGCCGGGCTTGCCCGCCGATCGGGCGGCGGCCGCGAAGGCCCCCTGGGCCAGGCTGTGCAGCAGCGCCGCCATGCTGTCGCGGGGCAGCCCCGCCCACTCGCCCTGGGCCACGTTCGGACCGAGGCTGTGGGGGGTGGAGTTGAGCAGCCCGAAGACGGCGTGCACGGCCGCCCTGGCGACCGGCTCCTCGTCGGGGCCGGCCAGCGCCGGGAGGGCCTGCCGGACGACCTCCACCCAGAGTTCGAGGTAGCCGCGCTGCAGCCGCCGGACCCGGCGGCGGTCCTCTTCCTTGAGGTGCAGCAGTTCACGGTCGTGGAGGGTGATCAGGTCACGGTCGTCGAGTGCGAAGTCGACGTGTCCGCTGATCAGGGCGTCCAGGACGCCCTGGGCGCCGGCGTCGTCGCCCGTGCGGTCGCCCGCCCGGCGGCGGCCCTCCTCCAGGAGTCGCTCGCTGATGCCGACCAACAGGTCGGCGAGCATCGCGTCCTTGCCGGCGAAGTGTCGGTAGAGGCCGGGGCCGCTGATCCCGACCGCCTTGCCGATCTCGTCCACGCCCACCCCGAGGAATCCCCGGGCGGCGAACAGCCGCGCGGCTTCCTTGCGGATCTGGTCACGGCGTGGGAGCGCGGCAGTGGCTGGGACGTTCGACATGCTGCCCATCGTAGACAGTCGGGTTATCGAGCGTTAACCTGACTGCTGGAGTTAACGCTCATTAACTTGGGGGTTGCGCGGCCCACCCGGCCCGCCGCCCACCTGGTTCCGGGGGCAAGGGAGCTCTTGGGATGGTCTTCTCAACCGTCGGTGCATCGACCGGCGCATTCGGCAGCCCGAACGTCGGCCCGGCGTCGCGCCCATCCACGGCGCCGCCGGGCGGACCTGGCGGCGTTGGCGGACCGGGAGGTACCGGTGCCTCCGGAGGTACCGGTGGAGCAGGCGCAGCCTCGGCTCCGGCCCCCCGGCTCGCCAGCGCCGCCGACCCCGGCTCGGACGCCTACCGGTCCAACACCGCGGCCCACCGGGCGCTGGTCACGGAGCTGCGCGACAAGCTTGCCACGGCGGCGCTCGGCGGCGGGGCCAAGGCCCGTGCCCGCCACACCGCGCGCGGCAAGCTGCTCCCCCGCGACCGGGTGGACACCCTGCTCGACCCGGGCTCGCCTTTCCTGGAGCTGGCCCCCCTGGCCGCCGACGGGATGTACGACGGGGCCGCGCCGGCCGCCGGCGTCATCGCGGGCATCGGCCGGGTCGCCGGGCGCGAGGTCGTCGTGGTGGCCAACGACGCCACCGTCAAGGGCGGCACCTACTACCCGATGACGGTGAAGAAGCACCTGCGGGCCCAGGAGGTGGCGCTGGAGAACCGGCTGCCCTGCATCTACCTGGTGGACTCCGGTGGCGCGTTCCTCCCGATGCAGGACGAGGTCTTCCCGGACCGGGACCACTTCGGCCGGATCTTCTACAACCAGGCGCGGCTCTCCGCCGCCGGGATCCCGCAGATCGCGGCCGTGCTCGGCTCGTGCACCGCGGGCGGCGCGTACGTCCCGGCGATGAGCGACCAGGCGGTGATCGTCCGCGAACAGGGCACCATCTTCCTGGGCGGTCCGCCGCTGGTGAAGGCGGCGACCGGCGAGGTGGTCACCGCCGAGGAACTGGGCGGCGGCGACCTGCACTCCCGCGTCTCGGGCGTGACGGACCACCTGGCCGAGGACGACACCCACGCGCTGTCCATCGTCCGGACCATCGTGGCCGGTCTCGGCCCGCGGGCGGCCAGGCCCTGGCCGCTCTCCCCCGCCGAACCGCCCGCGGTGGACCCGGCCGGACTCTACGGAGCCGTACCGGTGGACCCGCGCACGCCGTACGACGTGCGCGAGGTGATCGCCCGGCTGGTGGACGGGAGCCGCTTCGCCGAGTTCAAGGCCGAGTACGGTGCCACCCTGGTGACCGGCTTCGCCCGGATCCACGGCCACCCGGTCGGCATCGTCGCCAACAACGGCGTGCTGTTCGCCGAGTCGGCCCTCAAGGGCGCCCACTTCATCGAACTGTGCGACCAGCGCGGCATCCCCCTCCTCTTCCTGCAGAACATCACCGGCTTCATGGTCGGCCGGCAGTACGAGGCCGGCGGGATCGCCAAGCACGGCGCCAAGATGGTCAACGCCGTCGCCTGCACCCGGGTGCCCAAGCTGACAGTGGTGATCGGCGGCTCGTACGGAGCCGGCAACTACTCGATGTGCGGCCGGGCGTACTCACCCCGCTTCCTCTGGATGTGGCCCGGGGCCAAGATCTCGGTGATGGGCGGCGAGCAGGCCGCCTCGGTGCTGGCCACGGTGCGCCGCGACCAGATGGAGGCGCAGGGCGGCGAGCCCTGGGCGGCCGAGGCCGAGGAGGAGTTCAAGCGGCCCGTCCGCGAACAGTACGAGCGGCAGGGCAACGCGTACTACGCCACGGCCCGGCTCTGGGACGACGGGGTCATCGACCCGATGGACACCCGGACCGTGCTCGGCCTCGCGCTGACCGCCTGCTCCAACGCGCCGCTGCCCGCCCCCGGACCGTACGGCGTCTTCCGGATGTGAGCCGGATGTGAGCCGGCCGGGTCCACCCGGCCGGCCGGCGACCTGGCCCGCTGGCCGGCCGCCCCGTCCCGCCCCTCCCCCTCGTACGGCCCCTTCGACCCGGAGGAACCCCTCCCATGTTCGACACAGTTCTGGTCGCCAACCGTGGCGAGATCGCCGTCCGGGTGATCCGCACCCTCAGGCGGCTCGGCGTACGCTCCGTCGCCGTGTTCAGCGACGCGGACGCCGACGCACCGCACGTCCGCGAGGCCGATGTCGCCGTGCGGCTCGGGCCGCCCGACCACAGCGACAGCTCGGCCGCCGAAACCTACCTGCGGACGGACCAGATCCTGGCGGCCGCCCGCCGTACCGGTGCGCAGGCCGTCCACCCCGGCTACGGCTTCCTCGCCGAGAACGCCGCCTTCGCGCGGGCCTGCGCCGACGCCGGCCTGGCCTTCATCGGACCTCCTCCCACGGCCGTCGAGCTGATGGGCGACAAGATCAACGCCAAGGAGGCGGTCCGCGCCGCCGGCGTGCCGGTGGTACCGGGCAGCCAGGACGCCGCTCCCGGTGACGCCGAGCTCACCGCGGCCGCGGAGGCGATCGGCTACCCCGTGCTGCTCAAGCCCTCCGCCGGCGGTGGCGGCAAGGGCATGCGGCTGGTCCGGGACCCGGCCGACCTCCCGGCCGAGATCGAGGCCGCCCGCCGGGTCGCCCGCACCGCCTTCGGCGACGACACCCTGCTGCTGGAACGCTGGATCGACCGGCCGCGGCACATCGAGGTGCAGGTGCTGGCCGACGCCCACGGCCGCACCGTCCACCTCGGCGAGCGCGAGTGCAGCCTGCAGCGCCGCCACCAGAAGCTGATCGAAGAGGCACCCTCCGTCCTGTTGAATCCCGAGACCCGCGCGGCCATGGGCGCGGCAGCCGTCCGGGCCGCCGAGGCCTGCGGCTACACCGGGGCCGGCACCGTCGAATTCATCGTCCCCGGGCTCGACCCGACGGCCGACGAGCCGCCCGCCGGCGTTCTGGACTTCTTCTTCATGGAGATGAACACCCGGCTCCAGGTGGAACACCCCGTCACGGAACTCGCGATCGTCGTGGGCCGCGACACCGCGGACCCGCGACGGCTGGACCTGGTCGAGTGGCAGCTGCGGATCGCCGCCGGCGAGCCGCTCCCGTTCGACCAGCCGGACATCTCCTTCCTGGGACACGCCATCGAGGCCCGGATCTGCGCGGAGGACCCGGAGCGGGACTTCCTGCCGACCGGCGGCCGCATCCTGCTCCTGGAGGAGCCGCAGGGCGAGGGCATCCGGGTCGACTCGGGCATCGCCCCGGGCAGTGAGATCGCCAGCGCCTACGACCCCATGCTGGCCAAGGTGATCGCGTACGGGCCCGACCGCCCGACCGCCCTGCGCCGGCTGCGCAGCGCGCTCGCGGACACCCGGATCCTCGGGGTCACCACCAACACCGGCTTCCTGCGCCGGCTGCTCGCACACCCCGACGTCGTCGCGGGCCGCCTCGACACCGGCCTGGTCGAACAGACGGCCCAGCAGAACCCCGTGCTGCTGGCCTCGCCGTACTCCCCGGCCGGTGCCGCGGCCGAGCCCGCCGGTGCCGCCGGCCCGGCCGCCGCCCCAGGTGCAGTGCCCCCCTCCGGCACTGCCTCCTCGACCGACGCGGCCGGCACCGTGGCCGGCGCGGACCTCGGGGCGGTCACCCCGCCGGGTGCCACTCCCTCCGTGCCGCCGACGTACCTCCTCTACTACGCGGCCGCTCTGACCCGGCAGCTGGAACTCACCCCGCCGCCGGCCCAGGACGGCTGGACCGACCCCTTCTCCCTTCCGTCCGGCTGGCGCCTCGGCGGCGAACCCGCCTGGACCACCCACCGGCTGCGGGCCCCCGGCCAGGATCCCGTGTCGGTGAGCGTGCGCCCCGTCACTGCCGGCAACGTAGCCGAGGCCACTGACAATCCTTCAGGCGGTACGCCTGACCTGCACATTCGTATCGGTGACGGGCCTGTCCACCGGGCCCGGGCCGCACAGTCCGGCCGGCGACTGCACCTCACGGTCGACGGCCTGCAGACGACGTTCGCACACGCCACTGACAATCCGGCGGGCCAGCCCGCCGCCGGACCGGTCACCTGGCTGGGGATCGACGGCGACGCCTGGGCCCTGCACCCGTACGACCCGGTCGGGGACCGGGCCGCGGCCGGCGGGGCGCACCACGGCGCGCTGACCGCCCCGATGCCCGGCACCGTCACGGTGGTCAAGACCTCGGCCGGCGAGCAGGTCCGCCGGGGCCAGCCGCTGCTCGTGCTGGAGGCGATGAAGATGGAGCACGTGATCGCCGCACCGCACGACGGCACGGTGAGCGAACTGCGCGCCGTCGCGGGCGCGACGGTGGCGATGGAGGAGCTGCTGGTCGTCGTCACGCCGGACGACGAGCCGGCGCCCGCCCCCGTCGGGGTGACCTCGTGACCGCCCCCGGGCACGAGCCCGACGCCCTGGATCTCGGCCTGCCCGCCCCCGTGCCGGACCCGGACCTGCCCGTCGAGGTGCGCATCCACGAAGTGGGCCCGCGCGACGGCCTGCAGAACGAGAGTTCGCTCGTCCCGGTCGAGGTGAAGGCCGAGTTCATCGCCCGGCTGGCCGCGGCCGGCCTGCGGACCGTCGAAGCCACCAGTTTCGTCCACCCGAAATGGGTTCCGCAGCTCGCGGACGCGGAGGACCTGGTGCCCCGGCTGGCCGGCCTGCCGGCCCGTCACCCCGGCCTGCGGCTGCCCGTCCTGGTCCCCAACGAGCGCGGTCTCGACCGCGCGCTGGTCCACGGCGTCGGCGACATCGCGGTGTTCGCCAGCGCCACCGAGACCTTCGCCCGGCGCAACCTCAACCGGTCCGCCGACGAGGCGATGGCAATGTTCGAACCGGTGGTCCGACGGGCCACCGGGGCCGGGCTGCGGGTGCGCGGTTACCTCTCGATGTGCTTCGGCGACCCGTGGGAGGGGCCGGTCCCGCCCGAGCAGGTGATCGGCTTCGGAGTCCGCCTGCTGGAGATGGGCTGCGAGGAGCTGAGCCTCGGCGACACCATCGGCGTCGCCACCCCGGGCCAGGTCGGCGCCCTGCTGGAGGGCTTCGCCCGGGCCGGGGTACCGGCCGGCCGGCTCGCCGTGCACTTCCACGACACCTACGGCCAGGCGCTCAGCAACACGCTGGCCGCCCTGCGCGCCGGGATCACCACGGTGGACGCCTCGGCCGGCGGCCTGGGCGGCTGCCCCTACGCGAAGAGCGCCACCGGCAACCTCGCCACCGAGGACCTGGTCTGGATGCTGCACGGCCTCGGCATCCGGACCGGCGTCGACCTCCGCGCACTGGTCGGGGCCAGTGCCTGGATGGCCGACCGGCTCGGCCGCCCCAGCCCGTCCCGCACCGTCCAAGCACTCGCCGGGGGCCGGGCCTGACCCAGGCCCCGGCCTCCGCCGCCCCGGAGCCGGACCGGCCGCACGGCCGGGCCGGCTCTCCGCCCGACCCGGTACGCCGGTCACACCATCGGACCGGCGCCGGCCATCCACTCACGCCCGCGGCCACCCCGGCCGGGCCCCAGGAGGATCACCATGCTCGATCACCGGCTGGATTCCGAGTACGAGGAACTGCGCCGCACCGTCGCCGAATTCGCCCAGGACGTGGTCGCCCCGAAGATCGGGGAGTTCTACGAGCAGGGTGAGTTCCCGTACGAGATCGTCAAGGAGATGGGGCGGCTCGGCCTGTTCGGCCTGCCCTTCCCCGAGGAGTACGGCGGCATGGGCGGCGACTACTTCGCCCTCGGCCTCGCCCTGGAGGAGCTCGCCAGGGTCGACTCCTCGGTGGCGATCACGCTGGAGGCGGCCGTGTCCCTGGGCGCGATGCCGATCTACCGGTACGGCACCGAGGAGCAGAAGCGCGAGTGGCTGCCCCGGCTGACCTCCGGTGAACTCCTCGGCGCCTTCGGCCTGACCGAGCCCGAGGGTGGCTCCGACGCCGGCGCCACCCGCACCACGGCGCGCTACGACGAGGCCACCGACGAGTGGGTGATCAACGGAACCAAGTGCTTCATCACCAACTCCGGCACCGAGATCACCGGTCTGGTCACGGTCACGGCACTCACCGAACCGATCACTCGTTCGAGTGAAGAGGCTGGAAAGCTCTCGCCACAGCGGGAGATCTCCTCCATCATCGTGCCCACTGGAACGCCGGGCTTCCAGGTGTCGAAGAAGTACTCCAAGGTCGGATGGAACGCGTCCGACACCCGCGAACTGTCCTTCACCGACTGCCGCGTCCCCGCGGCCAACCTGCTGGGCGAGCGCGGCCGCGGCTACGCCCAGTTCCTGCGGATCCTCGACGAGGGCCGCATCGCGATCGCCGCCCTGGCCACCGGCCTGGCCCAGGGATGCGTCGACCAGTCACTCACCTACGCCGCCACCCGCCGGGCCTTCGGCCGCCCGATCGGTGCCAACCAGGTCATCCAGTTCAAGCTCGCCGACATGGAGATGCGCGCCCACACCTCCCGCCTGGCCTGGCGGGACGCCGCCTCCCGGCTGCTGCACTCCGAACCGTTCAAGAAGGAGGCGGCCATCGCGAAGCTGTACTCCTCGGAGGCCGCCGTCGACAACGCCCGGGAAGCCACCCAGATCCACGGCGGCTACGGCTTCATGAACGAATTCCCGGTCGCCCGGTTCTGGCGCGACTGCAAGATCCTCGAAATCGGCGAAGGCACCTCGGAGGTCCAGCGCATGCTCATCGCCCGTGAGCTCGGCATGACGCCCTGACACAGCCCCACCATCCGCTCCGCCGAAGCGACCTCGCGTCAGGCCGGAGCATTCCCGGCCGGCCGGCGGCTTCAACTCCGGCCGCCCGAGCGCCCAAAGGCCACAGGCCGGTGGCCGACCCCCTCAGGTCGGCCACCGCCCGGGCACTGAAGTCACGTCAAGGAATGACAATCACCGGACGGTTGGCCCGGCGTGCCAGCCTGCCCGAAACCGAACCGAAGATCTTCCCCAGCAGACCGTGCGTGCTGCCGACGACGATCGCGTCAGCCGCGTACTCCCGGCCGACCTCCTCGATCTCGTGACAGATGTCGCCTCCGCGCTCCACCAGGATCCACGGCACCCCCGAAAGGAAGTCCGCGCACGCCAGCTCCAGGCCGATGACCTCCGTCCGGTGGTCCGGCAGGTCGACGAAGACGGGAGGCTCGCACCCGGCCCAGACCGTGGCCGGCAACCGGTTCGCCACGTGGACGATCACCAGGCCGCACTGCGAACGGCGGGCCATCCCGACCGCGTAGGCGAGCGCGCGCTCGCTCGACAGCGACCCGTCGAAGCCCACCACCACACCGTGCTGGAAGACGGGGTCGCAGGGTCGTACGGACTCGTCCTGGGACAGCGGCAGGCCAGGGCTGCCGGCCGTGTCGGAGATGCCCGAACGATCGGCGTCCGGCCCGATGCGTTCGGTCACCGCTCGCTCCGTACGGTCCCGGTTGTCCTCGCGCCGCTGGCGGGGCCGCGGCCAGCCACGGCGCACGATGTCCCGCGGCCGGGCAAGGGGGAGCTGTCCGCCTTCCGGGCCACCGGGCCCGCCGGAGCTGCTGGAGCCGCCGACCAGGCGCGCGGCGTCATCCGCGTCGACGGGTCGGGAAGTGTCATAACCAGCCATGGCTCAAAGCTCTTCGCATGAGATGGGCCGACAAGGGAGGACAACGCTGCCCAGGCAGCAGGCCCGCCCACGGCACGACATCGGACTGTGCCGAGCACCACCGTATGTGACCTGTTCCTTTCAGAGTACGACGGCCAAGGAGTCCGGCCCACCGGCAGAGCTCCTGAACGACAACGTTCCCGCTAATGGAGGGGGGCGCACCAGCACCGCCCAGCGCCCCTTTGCGCAGGCGTTCGCACCCTCGTACGGAAAGAGGTTCCCTGGAGCTTGACTGAGGAGTCGCGGCTACGCAACAGGCCGGGCACACACCGTGACCGGACTGTCATAGAGCGGAGGCTTCGGCCGCCCCTCCGACCGCCCGCCGGCGAGTTCGGGCCCCTTGCACCCACGCCCACTGCCCCGCCTTCCGACGTGCCCGAACAGGCCGAACAGGCCGAACAGGCCGAACAGGCCAACGTCCAACACGTCCGACACGTCCGACACTCGGCGACCCATGCCTCCTCGCCGGCGCCGAACGCCCGGCAGTCGGCGCCCGGCACTCGGCACCCGGCGGCCGTCACCCCCGCCTTCGCGGCGACACGGCACCCACGGAGCACTCCCGCCGGACGTCCCACTCCCCCGTCCGCTCCTCGCCCTTTGCGGGCCCACCTCGCCCGCCCCCACCCGTGCCCCGCCTCAGCAGGCGCGCCCGCACGCGCCCGCCTGCACGGGTATCCGCCTCGGGTTCGGGCAGTCCCGGCCGCCCGGGTCCCGCCCGACCCGGGCAAATGTGCCTGTTTCAGCCAATTCGCACCAGTTCGCGACGGCAGTTGGCAATTGCCAGGTGCATACCCAGTCGCACTGGCAGCATGCAGGACATGCCGCTGCTCCTGTTCGACCTCGACAACACCCTGCTGCCGCGGGACGCGGCCTTCAGGGCCTGGGCCCACGACTTCCTGACCGAATTGGGGCTGCCCCCCGCCGAGCTCGACTGGCTCGCGACCATCGACGGCGGCGGGTACGTGCCGCGGAGCACCGTACTGTCAGCGGCCCGGCGTCGCTACGGGCTGGACCACTCCATCGACTCCCTGCTCGCCCACTACCGACGCGGCATCAACTCCCACATCCACTGCCCCACCCGGCACATGGATGCCCTGCGCGCGGCCCGTGCCGCGGGCTGGACCCTGGGGATCGTCAGCAACGGCGGCACCCGCCCCCAGCTGGAGAAGATCCGCAACACCGGACTCGGCCCGCTGGTGGACGGCTGGGTCATCTCCGAAGAGGCCCAGTGCCTCAAACCGGATCCGCTGATCTTCGAGATCGCCGCCCATCGATGCGGCGTGGCGCCCACCGGGGACTGGGCCTCGGACACCTGGATGATCGGCGACCACGCCCCCGCCGACATCGCGGGAGCGGAGCTGGCCGGCCTGCGCAGTGTGTGGCTGCACCACGACCGTCCCTGGTCGGAGCCCGGTTACCGTCCGACGCTCAGCGCCCGTGGGCTCCCGGAGGCCGTCGGGCTCGTCCTGAGCGCCGCCAACGCCCCCGGTCCCCGGGTGGGCAGCCGTCCGGCCGGCCGGCCCGTCGCCCGGCGAGCGTCCGCTGCGGCCGCCCGAACGGCTGTGGACGCACCGCTCACCCCGTTCACCGAGGAAATCGCCGAGGAAGTGGAGGCAATCACCACGTCGAGCGCCCCCGGGCCCGCGGCTGTCCGAAACCGGCCGGCTACCGCCGTGGGTGTCGCGGCCGGGACCAGCCGTACCCCGGAGGCCGGATCGTCGGCCACGGCAGGGCCGAGGCCCCGGACCCGATTTGCCGTACCGGCGTCCAGTGCCGCCGTTCTCGGTACCGTCGGCGCGCCCGCGGCGGCCCTGCTGCCGGCCCATGGCGGGCTCGTCCCGACGGCTTCGGCCCTGCCCTCCGGCGGTGCACCCTCACCGGGCGGCGCGGCACCTGTCCGGGCCGGCCTCGCAGCCTCAGCGACCTCAGCGCCCCCGGCCGGTGCGGTCGCCCCGGCCGGCCCGACGCCTACCCCCGCCCCCAGCCCCGCCGCCGCCCCTGCCGTCCTCCAGGCCGTAGCTCCCGGGGCCCGGGCGCCCAGGGCCGCCCGACCGAGGGCCGGTCGTGCCGACGCGGGCCCGCTTCCCTTCGAGCCGTCCGCGGACTACGCCTCGGAGGCCGCCGGGTAGCCCCACCAGCGAGTGACACCGTGCTCCACGAAGCCGAGCTTCCGGTAGAGGGGCTCGGCGAGCAGGGTGGAGACCAGCGTGGCCGGCCTGTCCGGGTGCGCCGCCAACGCCGTCTCCAGGAGCGCCCGAGCCACCCCGCGGGAGCGGTGGGCGGGGAGGGTTGCCACCCAATACACCCCCACCGTCCCACCGTTGTCGTACGTCAGGCAGGCACCGGCGTCCTGCCCCTCCACCCGGGCCAGCCAGGCCCGGATGCCCGGTTCACCGAGCAGGCTCTCCGGCAGCATCCCGCCCCGGGTCACCGGTTGGTGCGCGGGGACGGGAAATCCCTCGACGACCGTCCGTTCCACCGATGCCAGCAAGTCGCCGTCGCATGCCTCATCAACCGTCAGTTCGTTTCCGTACCGCCACCGGCCGCCGAGGCTCGGCGTCGCACCAGGTTCCGCACCACCAGTAGCACGAGCACCGCCAGCACCACGAGCACCACCGACCCCACTAGAAAGGGTGCCCGGCTCGCGGACCATCACCGCCATGCCGAGGCCGTGCACGCACCCGAGGCGGGCAAGGTCCAGGGCCCCGTACGGATCCTCCAGGCAGAGCCGGGTCGTGCCCCAGGTCCGGAGCAGCTCGGCCAACTCCTTCTCCAAATCGGCCGGTTCGCCGTACGGCCGGGTCACCACCACGCGGTGGGCGTCGGTGGTGGTCCGGGCACACCGGACGGCGGTGAAGCCAGGCCGGTCGAGGTGTTGCCAGTCGTGCACCCGGGCCTGGGCGAGCCAGAAGTCGGCGGCGTTGTCGTTGGCCTGTTCGAGGCGGCTGTACGTCTCCACCGCTGGACCATAACCGGGCGGGCCCAACAGGCGTCCCACCCCCTTCGGCACTGTCCCCAGGGGGTCGGACGGGCGCACACTTCTACTGTGCGCGCCCCTCGTGTGCACCGCCTATTTTCGGTCAATCTCGTGCCCGTCGAACCCTCTTGGGCAAAGTCGCAGCCCACGGCAGCCGGCCGGGCCCGGCAGGGTCCACCGCCCCTGGAAAGGTCGTGCGACAACAAGCCACCGCTGCGCCCGCCCCCTTCCCAGAAGGCTCGACGGGTGCCACGCTTCGTGATCGAATGCTTCACGCCAAATTGCCATGTCGACATAGCGTCGGATGGTGAACTTGTCACAACAGCAACGGTCCACCCAGTAGATTCGATCTTGGCTAGCAGTGCCGCACCACCACACCACACCACCGAGGGGGCTTGAGCGCCTTGAGCAGGGTGAGCAGGAGCGACGCGGGTCCTGACAACGGCCAGGCCGTGGCCGGTCTCACGGACCAGGTGTCGAGAGAATCCGACACCTCGGCCGCCGCCTCCGCCACCCCGGACGCCGTCGGACGCACCGTCACCCGGGCCCCGCTCGGCCGCCCCTCGTACGGCGCCTCGTACGGCCTGCCCGGCCAGCCCGGCCCCGGCGGACCGGCCCTGACGACCGGACAGTTCCTGACGGCAGGACAGGCCGCGACCGGATCGGCGGGCCAGCCCTTCCAGGCTCTCGCCCACGCCACCGTATCCGCTCACGGGGCACCCTCGGCGTCCGGCTCCGCCGTCCTCGGCGGTCCGTCCGGTGTACCGCCGGTGGGCCAGGCGACAGGCGGGCCGGCCACGGCCGGACCGCTGACCTCGTCGCCGCCCCGCAAGCTCTCCGGCCGGCGGCGCCGCGAGACCGTGGCCGTGCTGATCTTCGGCGGCGCGCCGATCTTCGAGAGCTCGATCCCGCTCTCGGTCTTCGGCGTCGACCGCCAGGACGCCGGCGTGCCCCGCTACCGCCTGCTCGTCTGCGCCGGGGAGGAAGGCCCGCTCGCCACCACCGGCGGACTGACCCTCACCGCCCCGTACGGCCTGGAGGCGCTCGCCCGCGCCGGCACCATCGTCGTGCCCGCCTGGCGCTCGATCTCGCAGCCCCCGCCGGTGGAGGCCATCGCGGCCCTGCGGAAGGCGCACCACGAGGGCGCGCGGATCATCGGCCTGTGCACGGGCGCCTTCGTCCTCGCGGCCGCCGGGCTGCTCGACGGGCGCCCCGCCACCACGCACTGGATGTACGCGCCGACGCTGGCCAAGCGCTACCCGCGGGTCCACGTCGACCCGCGCGAACTCTTCGTCGACGACGGCGATGTGCTCACCTCGGCCGGTACCGCGGCCGGGATCGACCTCTGCCTGCACGTGGTGCGCAGCGACCACGGTGCCGAGGCGGCCAACGCGCTGGCCCGCCGACTCGTGGTGCCCAGCCGCCGGAGCGGCGGCGGACAGGCCCAGTACATCGATCAGTCTTTACCTGAAGAGATCGGCAACGACCCGCTGGCCGAGGTCGTGACCTGGGCGCTGGAGAACCTCAACCAGCAGTTCGACGTCGAGGTGCTGGCCGCCCGCGCCTACATGAGCCGCCGTACCTTCGACCGCCGGTTCCGCACGCTCACCGGCAGCGCGCCGCTGCAGTGGCTGATCACCCAGCGGGTGCTGCAGGCCCAACGCCTGCTGGAGACCTCGGAACTGTCGGTGGACGACGTCGCGCGCCGTTGCGGGTTCCGCTCGCCGGTGGCGCTGCGCGGGCATTTCCGCCGTCAGCTGGGAGTCTCGCCGGCCGCCTACCGGACGAGCTACCGGGCCCGGCGGCCCGGTCCGCAGGCGTCGGGCCCGGCCCCTGGCACGTCCGAGCGCTTCGCCGGCGGGTCGGGCGGCCCGCAGCCGGGCCAGGCGGGCCACGCCGGGCAGGCCGTCGGCCAGCCCGGGCCGTACGGCCACCCCGGTCATGCCCATCCGGCCCCGGGAGCCGGCGCGGCCGGGACCGGCCACGCCTCCGGGACGGGTGCTCCGGGGCACTCCGGGCACGGCACCGCCGTCCCGTCCGGCCAGGCCGCCCAGGGTGGCGTCCCGCACCAGGGCCAGCCCGCCCGTCAGCCGTACCAGAACCACGCCGGCCAGCCGGCGGGCGGCCGGAACGGCGGCCGGGCGCTCGTCCCGGCGCAGGCCGGTCCGGCCTCTCCCCGGCCTCCGCGCACGGTGGAGCACGCCCCGGCCGAGGACGGCCAGCCGCAGCCGGGCGCACGCGGTCAGGGGCAGGGCCACCGGGCCGGCCGGGCGTCCGCGGAGCGGGTGCCGACCGACCGGGCCGCCATGGACCGGTCCGGACCCGACCGGGGCACCCCGGACCGGGCCGCCGCGGACCGCTCCGCCACCGGCCGCGGCACCGCCGAGCACACCAGCGCGGACCAGGACGGCCACGGGCCGGCCGGGCCCGGGTACGCCGCGGCGGAGCACGTACCGGACCACGCGGCGGGCCACACGCCGGCCGGGCACGCTCCGGAGGACGGCGTGGCCGAGGGCCGGACGGCCACGGACCGCGGGGCTCCGAACGGGGCGTCGACCCACGCCCCGGCGGCGGACCGCGTTCCCGCGCCCGCCCCGCCCGCGGACGACGGGATCGGCGGCTCCGCGTCCCGCGAGGGCCTTGCGGTGCCCGCGGCGCGGGATCGCGCCGTAGGGTGAGTGACGTGAATGACCGTTTGGTATGGATCGACTGTGAAATGACGGGGCTGGACCTCGACCGGGACGCGCTGGTCGAGGTCGCCGCGCTGGTGACCGACTCCGAGCTGAACATCCTCGGCGACGGCGTGGACGTCATCATCCGCCCGCCCGCCGAGGCCGTGGCGAACATGCCCGAGGTGGTGCGCACCATGCACACCTCCTCCGGCCTGCTCGACGAACTGGAGAACGGTCTGACGCTGGCGGAGGCCGAGGCCCTCGTGCTGGCGTACATCCGCGAGCACGTGCCGGAGGCCGGCAAGACCCCGCTCTGCGGGAATTCGGTGGCCACCGACCGGGGCTTCCTCGCCCGCGACATGCCCGCGCTGGAGGGACACCTCCACTACCGGATCGTGGACGTCTCCTCGATCAAGGAGCTGTCCCGCCGCTGGTTCCCCCGGGCCTACTACAACAGCCCGCAGAAGGGCGGCAACCACCGGGCACTGGCCGACATCCGCGAGAGCATCGCCGAACTGCGGTACTACCGCGAGGCGGTGTTCGTCGAGCAGCCCGGCCCCGACACGGACACCGCGCGCGCCATCGCGGCGAAGTACCAGCTGCCCTCCGACTGACCCTCGGATTCCCCGGCCGGCCCTGCCCGCCGGGGAATCCCGGGGCAGGCCCTCCCGAGCCGGACGGAACGCCGTCCCCGGGTTCGGGGCAGCCACCCGGGGGGCGGCCCTCGCCTGCCGGAAACCCTGGCGCGAGCACCCTCCCGGATCCTGTAGAGTTCTTCCTGTCGGAGCGGGAACGCACCGGACAGATGGTGGGTGTAGCTCAGTTGGTAGAGCACCTGGTTGTGGTCCAGGTGGCCGCGGGTTCGAGTCCCGTCACTCACCCCAGAGCCTGAGGGCCTGATCTCTTCTGGAGATCAGGCCCTCAGGCGTTTTTGTCGTTCCGGCACCGGACGGACACCGGGCGCCGTCCCTCCGAGGACCCGGGCACCCCTGGCGCAGGCAGCAGCGCGGGCGACCCGATCGCAGGCGCGCGTCCGGACAGCGAAACGGGGACGGGGACGGACAGCGGCGCAGCCACTCCGGCCCCCTTCGCGGCAGCACCCCGGCCCTCTCCCGCCCCCCGCGCACTGCGTCCGAGCGAGCTGGAGATTTCGGCAGGCCACCCCTGCCCCCGAAAGCTACCGACTAGTAACATGACCCCATGACCACTGCCTCGATCGGCCAGCTGCTCGACTCGACCGTGCCCATGGCGCGCACCCTGAAGCTCGAATACCTGGAGACCACCCCGGAACGCGCCGTCCTGCGGCTCCCCGACCAGCCCGAGTACCACAACCACCTCGGCGGCCCGCACGCCGGCGCGATGTTCACCCTCGCCGAGTCGGCCAGCGGCTGCATCGTGCTGGGCGCCTTCGCCGACCAGCTCTCGCGCGCCGTGCCGCTCGCCGTGAGCGCCGAGATCTCCTACAAGAAGCTGGCGATGGGCGCGGTCACCGCCACCGCCGTGCTCGGCCGCCCGGCCGCGGACATCGTGGCCGAGCTGGACAAGGGCGAGCGCCCGGAGTTCCCGGTCACCATCGAGATCACCCGCGCGGACGGCGCCGTCACCGGTGTCATGACCGTCATCTGGACGCTGCGCCCCAACTCCTGACGGACGGCCTGGGCCCGGGGTGGGGACGGGGGCGAGAACGGTAGCGGACTGGGGCTACCCGGGCACTCGGCGCGCCCCGCGCCCCGGCGCTCACGGCCCCCGCCGGACGGTGTCCTGCGTACGCCGCTCCCCGGGCCTCACCGGCCGGAGGGCCGCCCGACGGACGCCACCATGGCACGACGGCAACACCGGACGCCCGGGCCCGCGGCCGCCCAGGCCGACCCGCAAGCCGACCCGCAAGCCGACCCGTAGTCCGGCCACACGCCCGCCACAGGGCCGGCCACCCGTCCGGGCGCCGGTCCGCCCTCAGGCCCTGCCCTCAAGCCTGACTTCGCAAGACCCGCCAGCCCACCGGCCTCGGGTCCACCGGCCTCGGGGCCGCCGCACGGCGGCCCGGGTCGGCGGGGCCCACGCCGGCCCGGCGGATCGGTGGTCCGTCGCGCTGACCGACCCGGTCGGCCGGGCCGCTCGGACGGCCGGTCACACACGCGGTCGCACCAGCGGTCGCACGGGCCGGTCGTACCCGGCTAGTCGCACGAACTCGTCGCACGAGCCAGTCGCACGATTCGCCGAACCGCCTCCTGAACGAGGCTCAGCGGCCCGCGCGACGAGCCCCGCCGAGCCGGGGATCCCGACGGTCCGAGTCGGGCATCCGACCGGTCCGAACCGGGCATCCCACCGGCCCGAACCGGGGGTCCCGCCGGTCAGGCCGAGTCCCGCACCACCAGTTCGGTGGCCAGTACCACCTGGCGGCGGGCCCGCCCCCGCTCGGTGATCTCGTCCAGCAGCACCCGGGCCAGGGTCCGGCCCATCTCCTCGATGGGCTGGCGCACGCTGGTCATCGGCGGGTCGGTGTGCCGGGCCACGATCGAGTCGTCGAAGCCGATCACCGCCACCTGGTCGGGGACCCGCCGACCGGCGGCCCGGAGTTCCTGCATGGCGCCGGCCGCCATCACGTCGGAGGCGCAGAACACGGCGTCCAGGTCCGGCCGGCGTTCGAGGAGTCCGCGCATCGCCAGCCGTCCGCCCTCCTCGGTGAAGTCGGCGAGCATCACCAGTTCCTCGTCGTAGGGGCGCCCGGCCTCCTCCAGCGCGGTCCGGTAGCCGCCGAGCCGGGCCCGGGCGACCTCCATGTCGAGCGGGCCGGTGATGGTGGCGACCTGCTCGCAGCCGCGGCGCAGCAGGTGCCGGACGGCCATCCGGGCCCCGCCGGCGTTGTCCGCGTGGACGTAGCTGAGCGGTTCCTGGTCGCCGCGCCGCCCGGCCAGCACCGAGGGGATCTCCAGGCTCTCCAGCAGCGCCGGCAGCGGATCGTCCTGGTGCACGGCGACGAGCAGGACGCCGTCGACCCGGCCGGCCGTCAGATAGGCCGAAAGTCGATCCCGCTCACGCCGGTTGCGGACCAGGATGAGCAGCAGCTGCATGTCGGTCTCGGAGAGTTCCGCCGCGACGCCGCTGATGATGTCGGAGAAGTAGGGCTCGGAGAAGAGCCGGGTCTCGGCCTCGGGGACGATCAGCGCGATGGAGTCCGTCCTCGATGTGACGAGGGTGCGGGCGGCCCGGTTGGGCACGTAGCCGAGTTCGGCGATGGCGGCCTGGACGGCCTCGCGGGCCCGGTCGCTGACCCGGGGCGAGCCGTTGATCACGCGCGAGACGGTGCCGCGGCCGACGCCGGCGAGCGCGGCCACCTCCTCCAGGGTCGGGCGTGCCGAGCCCCGCGCATTCGCCCCGGAGTCGCTCGGCCCGGTGGGGCGCTGTGCGGTCTGGCTCATCGCTCACCTCGTGGAGAGATCATCCTCGGCCGGGCTGTCGCCCGGTCGCTGGTCGGTGCTGTTGGTTGCAGTGCTCGGTGCACTGCGGATTGCCCTGCTCTTCATTCACAGCTGTTCATCCGCTGCTGTTCATTCACTGCTCTTCATTGTGGTGCTGTTCATTGTGGCCGGTTCCCGCGCCCGGAGAGCCATCCGGGCGGCGGTCGCCGTCCGGATGGCGCGGGGACGGGCGGGCACCGGCCGGGCCCGCGGGGCGGGAACGGGCGGCGTCCCGGGCTCCGGACGGCCGATCCGATCCCGTGTCTTGACACTCGCCCCCGGGACAAAGGAACCTTTCGGCATGCACGATGGGAGCGCTCCCACACTCTAGTGGGCAATCCCGCCAAGGAACAGCACCAAGCGCGCCGGCTGCGCAGTCCTTGCCGGTGCGTTGAACGGCATGCCTCCTGGGCTCTGCCGGGCGGCGGTCCAGGTGCCCTCGCCCGAGCGCCCGCACCACCTTCCGTACCGTCCTCTCGAATCTCTCATGGGAGCGCTCCCGCATGACAGCCGTATCGGAACAGACCACCCAGGACGTCGTCCCGGCGCCCCGGGGCGCCCTGCCGGGCCACACCTTCCCGGCGGGCTTCGCCTGGGGCGCCGCCACCGCCGCCTACCAGATCGAGGGCGCGGCCGCCGAGGGCGGGCGGACCCCGTCCATCTGGGACGTCTTCAGCCACACCCCCGGGCGGACCGCCAACGGCGACACCGGCGACATCGCGGTCGACCACTTCCACCGGTTCCGCGAGGACGTCCGGATGATGGCCGACCTCGGGCTCACCTCCTACCGCTTCTCGCTCTCCTGGCCCCGGATCCAGCCCACCGGCCGGGGCCCCGCGGTCGAGCGCGGCCTCGACTTCTACCGCGCGCTGACCGACGAGCTGCTCTCGTACGGCATCACGCCCGTCGCCACCCTCTACCACTGGGACCTGCCGCAGCACCTGGAGGACCTCGGCGGCTGGACCGTCCGCGACACCTCGGCCCGGTTCGCCGACTACACCGCACTCGCCGCCGAGGCCCTCGGCGACCGCGTCAGCACCTGGACGACCCTCAACGAGCCCTGGTGCAGCGCCTTCCTCGGGTACGGCTCCGGCGTGCACGCCCCCGGGCGCACCTCCCCCGCCGAGGCGCTCAAGGCCGCCCACCACCTGAACCTCGGCCACGGCCTGGCCGTCGGCGCCCTGCGCGCCGCGCTCCCGGCGAGCGCGCAGATCGCGCTCTCGCTCAACCTCCACCAGGTGCGGCCGCTCAGCGACCACCCGGCCGACGCCGAGGCCGCCCGCCGGATCGACGCCGTCGGCAACCGCATCTTCACCGGCCCCGTGCTGCACGGTGCCTACCCGGCCGACCTGATCGCCGACACCGGCCGGATCGTCGACTGGGAGACCCTGGTCCGCCCCGGCGACCTGGACGAGATCTCCCGCCCCATCGACCTGCTGGGCATCAACTACTACACGCCCACCCTGGTCTCCGCCGCCGAGAACGCGAAGCCGGCCGCCGACAGCGAGATCCACGGCGCCAGCGCCCACTCCCCGTGGCCCGGCGCGGACGACGTCGCCTTCCACCTCGCACCCGGCGAGGTCACCGCCATGGGCTGGCCGATCGACGCCACCGGCCTGACCGACCTGCTGCTCGACGTCCACCGGGCGCACCCCGGCCTGCCGATGCTGATCACCGAGAACGGCGCCGCCTTCGACGACGTACCCGGCCCGGACGGCATCGTGCACGACGCCGACCGGATCGCCTACCTGCACGACCACCTGGTCGCGGTGGCCCGCGCCATCGAGGCGGGCGCCGACGTCCGCGGCTACTACCTGTGGTCGCTGATGGACAACTTCGAGTGGGCCTACGGGTACGCCAAGCGGTTCGGGGCCGTGCACGTCGACTACACCACGCTGGCCCGCACCCCGAAGGCCAGCGCCACCTGGTACTCCGAGGTGATCCGGCGCGGCGGCCTGGGCTGACGCCCCGGCCGGGGTCGCCGCCGCCCGCGGACACCCCGCGGCCCGCCGGTGGCGATGACTGTCCGTGACGGCCCGCGTGACCTGACACCCCGTCCGCTCGTTGGGCCCTCACGTGCGAGCCAAACAACCCACCCACCCCCAGGCCCCGGCCACCGCCTGTCGCGACGGCGGCCGACCCGGACGTGGGTGGCTGCCCCGCCCCCGCGCCGTCGCGGCGGGCGGGGCGCTGCTCGTCCAGCTCTGGGGCGTCGGCCTCGGCGCGGGCTGCGCCGGGGCCACCACCGTGACCCCGGGTCCGGCGCCCACCGGTGCCCACCGGTCGACCGGGCCGGCCTCCGTCCAGGTCCCGGCGCAGCGCCGTCCGCCGACGGCGCCGGACCGGCCCGCCGACCAGGGCGCCTCCCCTGCGCCCGGTCCCGCGCCGGAACGCGGGGGCGGCGCGGCCACCCCGGGCGACCGGTCCGGGGAGGGGCACTCCGGCGATCCGGTCGGGCAGCTGACCGACGGGGTGCCGGCCCTGGAGGACCAGGCCGCCCCGGTCGACCGGTTGCTCCAGGAACGGATCCGGGCCGGCGACCTGCCGCTGCCCGGCCAGGGCAAGGCCGTCCCGGACGCCTTCGCGATCGCCGCCGTCCTGCTGCCGGCGGCGTCGCCGGAGCCCCGCGCGGAGGACGAGCCCCGTGCCTCCCGGGACGCCCCCGCCGAGGTGGTGGAGGACGGGACCGCACCCGCCGACGAGTCCGGGGCGGCGGCCGGCGAGGAGGCCGGCGCGGAGCCGACGCCCACCCGCCCCGGCAGCCCGCCCGCCGGCACCAAGGCCGTACCCGCCGCGGAACGGCGGCCGGCCTCCGCCCAGGAGCCGGGCGCCGGGCCGCCGCCCGGACAGGCCCGGCCCCGCCCGGCGGGGGACGCTGACCCGGCCCGCGATCCGGACGGCGGCCCGGACTCCGTCGCGGGCAGCCCGGTCGGCGCCGGCAGCGCCGGGACCAGCGCCGCCGTGCTGGTCCCGATCACGGCCGGGCTGCTGCTCACCGGCGCCGCCATGTACAAGCACCGCGGGCTGCCCAAGGGGCACTGAACGCCGTCCTCCCCGGGCCGGGCAGCCGTCGTGGAACGCCGGGAACCGCCGGTGGGCGCCTCGGGCGGGCCCTACCGGAACACGCCCGGCGGGGGTTCCGGTGACGGGCCGCCGGTGGCGTCGGTGGCCGGGACCGCCCCGGCGGTGAAGTCGGTCAGGCTCCGGCCGTGCTCGACCCGGCCGAGGGCCGCGTCGCCGGCGACCTTGCGGGTCAGGTCGGCGATCGGCAGCGGGGTGTGGGCGCCAGCCAGGATCAGGTTGCCGAAGCGCTTGCCGCGCAGCACCGCCGGGTCCGCGACCAGACAGGTCTCCGGGAAGACCGCGCCCAGGGTGGCGACCTGGGCGCGGGCGAAGGCGAGGGCCGCGCCGTCGGCGATGTTCGCGGCGTACCAGCCGCCCGGCGCCAGCGCCCGGGCGGCCAGCGTGACGAACTCGACGGTGGCGCAGTGGGCGGGCACCCGGGCGCCGGAGAAGACGTCGGCGATGACCAGGTCCACCGCGGCCTCCGGGGTGCGCTCCAGGACGGCGCGGGCGTCGGCGCCCCGCACCTTCACCTGCCAACCGCGTTCCAGGGGCAGCTCCGCCCGGACGAGTTCGGTGAGCGCGGTGTCGATCTCGGCGACCTGCTGCCGGGAGCGGGGGCGGGTCGCCGCGACGTAGCGGGCGAGGGTGAGGGCGCCGCCGCCGAGGTGCAGCACGGTGAGCGGCCGGCCGGCGGGGGCCACCAGGTCGATCAGGTGGCCCAGCCGGCGCTGGTACTCGAAGCCCAGGTGGGCCGGGTCGGCGAGGTCGACCATGGACTGCGGCGCACCGTCGATCAGCAGGGACCAGGCCCGGGCGCGGTCCCGGTCCGGGACGAGTTCGGCGAGCCCGGAGTCGACCGGGCGGGCCAACGGGCCCTGCGCGTGGGTCCGGCCGCCCTGGTCGGTGACCGCGGTGGCGTCCGCCGCGCCGCGGCCCCGGTCGGAGCTCTTGCCGGCCCTGCTGCTTCGTCCCATGCGGGCCATTATCGCCGCAGCTCGGGAGCCGTCCCCGGGTCGGGCGCCGGCGCCCGGCCGGCGGGCGCGGCCGGAGCGGAAGGCGGCCGGAGGCCGGGGCGAAGGGCGGCCGGGACCGGAGGAGGGCGGGAGGGGAACGCGGCCGGGGACGGAGCAGGCCGGGACCGGAGGAGGGCGGGGGCGGAACGCGGCCGGGGACGGAGGACGCGGGGACGGGCCGGTGACGGCGGCGGGACCGGACGGGACACGGTCCGCCGCGGGGTGCGCGAACTCAGAACGGGCCGAGGCCGCCCGCGGTCAGCGTGCAGGCGGCCTCGCAGAGCGCGGAACGCAGCACCCAGGGGTCGGTGGGCCGGGCGGTGGCCCCGGCCCCGGCCGGCGGCATCACCCAGCGCGGGTCGGTCACGGGCAGGACCACGGCGCCGGCCGAACACGAACTGCCGGGCAGGTGCCAACCGCTCACCGTCCCGGCCGGAACCAGGAAGGAGACGGTCGTCCCCGTGACGCTCTGCAGCACCGCGCCGCAGGCCCGGCGCAGCCGCAGGATGTCCACCGCCTCCAGGCCGTGCCGCATCGAGACGGTGACGGTGTCGTACCCGGCCGCGGTGGTGGACTGCTCGGCCTGCGGCCGACGGGTGGGCAGCGGGCCGCCGCCCGCCCAGGAGGAGCGGCCGTCGGTGGTTTCGGGCAGCAGCGCCGGGGCCACGCCCGGCAGGACTCCTCGGGCGGCCAGGCGGTGGTACTGCGGTACTCCGGTGGCCATCTCGGGCCCTCCTGTCACCTCGTCCAGATCGGAAGCCTCGACGCCCGGCGGGTGGGGGGCCGCGACCGGCTCGGGGGCGAGTCGGCGGCGGGTCGGGCGTCGGCCTGGCTTCCGCGTATCAGGACAACGCGACGAGGGTGCTCCAGGCCACGGGGCGGCTTACAGCAAGCCATGGCATTTCATGGCAGATCTCAGCAACAGTGCCCGAAATGACATGAATTGACAGCACATCATCCTGAAACCAGCCGTGTTCGAGTGGTGACTCCCGGTACTGTCTTCGCAGCGCCGCGGCAGCCCGCCGGGCCCACCGGGGTCCCGTCCGCAACCGCGGCAACCCCCCTACCCGCACCCCCGGCCGCTCCACGGCCGCCGGGACCCCCACCACAAAGCCACCCCCACCCCTCACCAGCCCCCACCGGCCCCACCCCCACCCCCACCCCCCGTCGCCGGCCCCCACCACCGACCCCGAAGACCGACCACCAGCGCCGGGCAGCCACGCCGGGCACCGACACCGACGAGTACGGCCACGCACGACCACGGAGTGCAGCATGGCAGCCACCACACCGGCCGCGCCGGACCTCCCCACGCCCAACCGCGCGATGCGCGAGCTGCGCGGCGCGCTCTCCCCCGGTGAGTTCGCCACCGCCGTACGCCGGGCCGCCCGGGAGATCGGCGAGCACGTGTCCTGCGACGCGCGCTACGTCGGACGGGTCGAGGCCGGCGAGATCCGCTGCCCCAACTACGCCTACGAGCGCGTCTTCCGCCACATGTGGCCGGACCGCGGCCTGCAGGATCTCGGCTTCGCGCCGCGCCGCACCGTTCGCCGCCGGGCCAACGGAACAGCCGCACGCAGCACGAGAGTTGACGACGGCTACGCTGACCTCGCCGACCGGGCGCCGGCACCGGTGGTGCCCTGGTGGCCCGACGATTCGCACCATCTGGACGAGGAGAACGACGACGTGCGTCGCCGTACGTTCCTGAGCGGCGGCCCGACCGCCCTGGCGACCGTGATCGGCCTTGACCGGCCGGATCCGGCCGCGGCCCCCACCTGGCCACTGCCCCGGCAGGCCGGGCCCGTCCCGCCACCGCCCCGCCGGGTCGGCGCCGCCGAGCTGCAGCAGGTCGAGCAGGCGGTGCGCGACATCCGGCTGCTCGACGACGTGCACGGCGCCGAGACGCTCTTCGAGCGGGCCGGGCAGTCCCTGCGCACCGCGTACGTGCTGCTGAACGACGGCGAGTACAGCACCGCCACCGAGCGCCGGCTGCAGGCCGGGGCGGGCGAGCTGGCGATCTCGGTCGGCTGGCTGGCCCACGACTCCAACCGGCTCGCCGAGGCGCGCTCCTTCTACGCCGAGGCGCTGGCCACCGCGCGGATGGCCGACGACAGCGCGCTGGAGGCCCACGTCTTCTGCAACAGCGCCTTCCTGGCGCGGGACGGCGGCCGGCCCCGCGAGGCCCTGCGGGCCGCCCAGGCCGGGCAGAGCGCCGCCCGGCAGCTGGACTCGGACCGGCTGCTCTCGCTGCTCGCGATGCGCGAGGCCGGCGGCTGGGCGCTGATGCGGGACCGGGCGGCCTGCGAGCGCGCCCTCGGCCGCGCGTACACCCTCTTCGACCGGGGCGAGTCGGAGGCCGATCCGGAGTGGATGTCCTTCTACGGGGAGGCGGAGATCGCCGGCCTGGAGGCGCAGTGCTGGTCCGCCCTGGGCGAGTGGGACCGGGCCAGTGACCGGGCGGGCCGGGCCGTGGCCCTCCAGGAGCCGCACTTCGTGCGGAACCGGGCGCTCTACACCGCGGAGCTGGCCCACGACCGGCTGGGAAGGGGCGACCTGGCCGGGGCGGGCAACCACGGGTCCGCCGCGGTGACCCTGCTCGGCGGGGTCCGCTCGGCCCGGATCACGGCGATGCTCGCGGACACGGCCGCCCGGCTGCGCGGGTGCTCCGCGGTGCCCGAGGTCGGCGGGTTCCTCGCGGTGTACGACCGCGCCAGCGCCTCCTGACCGGCCCGCCCGGTCCGGCCCCGCACGTCCGGCCCGCCGGGCCCGGCCGGACGAGGGCCGGGCCGGGGGTGGCGGGACCCGCCGTCACCGGCGGGTCCCGGCGGGTCAGTGCCCGAGGCCTTCGAGGTGGCTGACGTCGTTCCAGACCTCCACGGCGGGCAGGCCGTACTCCCAGGAGAGCACCGAGAGCGCGGCCGTGCCCAGCTTGAAGCGCTGCGCGAACTCGGGGGGCAGGCCGAGCCAGCGGGCGGTGAGGATGCGCAGCAGGTGCCCGTGCGCGAACAGCACCACGTCGCGGTCGGCGCAGTGCATGGTCGTGGTCTCCGGGTGCGGCACACCGTGGTGGCTGTTGAGCTCCGCGATGAAGGAGTCCACCCGGGCCGCGACGTCGGAGAGCTTCTCGCCGCCGGGCACGCCGTCCCGCCAGATCAGCCAGCCGGGGTGGTCGGTCTCCCGGATGTCCGGGCCGGTCCGGCCCTCGTAGCTGCCGTAGTCCCACTCCAGCAGCTCGGGACGGTCGACGGCGCGGTCGCCGAACCCGGCCAGCGCACCGGTCTCCTTGGCACGGCTCAGCGGGCTGGTGTAGACGAGGGCCTCCGGCAGCCCGTTCCACGGCGCCTGGGCGAGCCGAGCGCCGAGGGCCCGGGCCATCGCCCGTCCCTCGTCCGTGAGCGGGATGTCGGTGCGGCCGGTGTGGCGGCCGGTGGCCGACCAGGCGGTCTCGCCGTGCCGGACGAGAACGATTCGGGCGGGCATGGGGGAACTCCTCGCAGCGGGCGGTGACAGCGGCCGGTCTCACCATCGAGCACCGGTCTCCATGATCCCCCATCCCGCTCCGGCTCTCTCGGCCTGGCCGGTCGTCCTCCCGCCGGGGCCCGCGGGGACGGTCCGGGGCGGGGCGCGGCGGGCCCGGCGAGCCTCACCGGCCGCCACGGCGGGGTGCGCCGCGGCCACCGTCCGCACCCGGTTGTCGGACCCGGATGCAACACTGGGCCGCACCATGAACGTCTCGCACATCGGGCCCCCCGAGCCGCTCGCGCAGCGCCTCGCCGAGCTGCGCGGCCCGGCGCCGCAGCGCAGCCTGAACGCCCGTGCCCTCGCCGCGCTCGCCGCCAACCCCGGATGCCGCCGACGCGCCGTGCTCGACGCCGCCGGCATCGACAAGGGCGCCGTCGCCCAGCGGTTGGGCCGCCCGGCGCCGTTCGGCCAGTCCCCGTTCGCGATCGCGCGCGGCACCATGTTCGAGTCCCGGCTGAAGGCCGACGACTACGCCGTGCTGCTGGAGCCGCTGCGCCGCCACCTCGGGCTGCCCTCCGACGGCGCGGCCCCGCTCGCCGTGCCCGACCTGCTGCGCCGCTCCGGCCCGGCGGTCCGGGCCGAGCGCACGGCGGCCGCGCTCGCCGAGGCCGCCGCCGATCCCTCGGCCTGGACGCTGCTGGACCACCCGCTGCTGCGGCTGACGGTGGCCGGCTCCCCGGCCTACCTGGAGCCGGACGCGGTGGTGGTGCACGGCGGGCGGTGCACGGTGGTGGAGATCAAGTCCTTCCCGGTGCTGGACGGCAGCGCCGATCCGGCCAAGGTCGGCGCGGCGGCCCGGCAGGCGGCGGTGTACGTGCTGGCGCTGCAGGAGACCGCGGCCGCGCTGGCCGGCACCACGGTGGCACCGGGCCCGTACGCGGTGCAGGCGCTGCCGGGCAGTCCGGAGCTGAGTGTGCTGCTGGTCTGCCCCAAGGACTTCAGCAACCGGCCGACCGCCGTCTCCGTCGACATCCGCCGGGAGCTGGCCACCACGCGCCGCCAGCTGGCCCGGATGACCGCCGTCGACGAACTCCTGGACACCCTGGCGCCGGGCACCAGCTTCGACCTGGCGCCCGATCAGGCGGGCCTGCCCACCAGGCCGGTGGCGGAGCTGGCGGACGCGGTCGAGAGCGTCCCGGCCGCCTACGGCCCGGAGTGCCTCTCCTCCTGCGAGCTGGGTTTCCACTGCCGGGCGCAGGCCCGCTGCGACGACCGGGTCGAGCAGCTCGGCCGGGGCGTCCGGGGTGAGCTGGGCAGCATCCGCACCGTCGCCGGGGCCCTGGCTGCCGCCGGCCCGGCCGCAGCTGCCGGCGACCGGGAGTCGGACGAGGCGGCCGCCCGGCTGTCGTACGCGGCGGCGCTGCGCGCCGAGGCGCTGGGCGGGTGCGCCGGATGAGCCTGCTCGGGACGCTCGCCCGGCTGGAGGCGGTCCGCAGCGGCCGGGCCGAGCCGCTGGCCACGGTGCGGCACCGGCACCTCTCGGACCGGCCGATGGTGGTGGTGCCGCTCACGGCCGCCGGCGAGTCGGGCGCGCCGCTGGCGGTGATGCTCGGCACCGACCGGGCGGCGCCGCGGCTGCACATCGTCCCGCAGCCGCTGAACCGCACGCTGCGCTTCGACCACCTGGCCGGCTTCGCCGCCGACCTGCTGCCGTACCTGGAGTCCTTCGGCGCGGACGTGGAGCAGGTCGAGGGGTCCGAGAAGGACCCGGAGACCGGCGAGAAGACCCAGGTCCTCCGGGAGCTCTGCGCGGACGCGCCGCAGGTGATCGTGCCGAACGGCGCGGGGGTGCACCACCTGGCGCTGCTCGGCCGCTCGACCCGGTTCCGCCGCACGGCGGAGGACGCCGACCCGGGGCCCTACCCGGCGCCGGCCCGGGTCCCGCTGCTGGGCCGCTGGCTGACGCACCTCACCGACCGGGCGCAGGTGCCCGGCTCCAGCCTGCTGCTGCCGATGACCGGCCTGCTCGCCCGGCACTGGGCGACCGGCCAGAGCCAGTTGGAGGACCAGCACCTGGCGGCCCTGCTGGCCTGGCACCCGCGGCCGGAGGCCCTCCGGGACGGACGGGCGGACGGCGGTCCGGCCGGCGCGGCCGCCGCCGAACTGGCCGAGACCGCCCGCGACGGCCACGGCCAGCTGCTGCACCCGCCGGCCGGCCCGGCCACCGACCCGCGCTTCGACGAACTGGTGCTCGCCCCGGCGATCGGCCGCTACGACGCCGCCGTCACCGCCCTGCGGGACGCCGGGCCGCAGGAGCGCGAGCGGGCCCAGCGGTACGTCGACCGGACCGTCGAAAGGCTGACCGAGGCCCTGGAGAACGTCCTGCTGCCCACCTGGCGGGACGTCTGGCACGGGCTGGACCTGCTGCGCGCGCTGCCGCCCGCCGCCCATCTGGCGGAGCGCTGGGAGGGCGACCGCTGGTCGTACACCGGCCACCGGGACAGGCTGGCGGCCGGCGAGCCGCCGCAGCCCCGCCAGGACGACGCCGTGACGGCGGCCCGCAAGCTCGCCCAGCGCGAGCGCGAGCAGGTCCGGCTGGACGTCCAGGAGGCGCTGGACGACCCGCTGGCGATGGCCGAGCGCCGGCTGGCCGGGGAGGCGTTCACGGGTGAGGTGGTCGAGGTCGTGCCGGACCACGACACCTCGGGCCGGACGCCCAAGCCACGGCCGCTGGTGACCGTACGGACGGCCGACCACCCGCACGCCGACCTCGGCCGCGAGGCGCACCGCACCCACACCGCCACACCGCAGAAGGCGGTGATCGCCGCGGTGGACCAGGAGGCCGGGACGATCACCCTGCGGGTGATGTCGGGCATGGGGCGCAAGAAGGAGCCGGAGCCGGGCAGCCTCCCCGAGCCGGGCGAGCGGGTGACGTTCACCCTCTTCGAGCTGACGGCCCGCCAGTCCGCGCCGCTGCCCGAGCCGGACGACACCCCGTGGACGCACGGCGGGCCGCCCGGCCCGCCCGACCACGCCCGGGCCCTCGGCGGCGCGGGCGCCCCGCCGGCCGCCCCCCTGGTGGCCGGCGCGCCCCGGCCGTCCGCCGTACCGCAGTCACCCGACGCCTCCGAGGAATGGGAGTGACCGACCCCGTGACCGCGCCGCACCCCGAGCCCGAGCCGTCCCCGGGCGCCGCCGCCGACGCGGTGGTGGACCGGATCCTCGACGCGACCGTCCGACCCGCCGTGGGCGCCCCGCGCGGGGTGGTGGTGGACTCCCCGCCGGGCGCCGGCAAGTCGACCCTGGTGGTGCGGGCCGCCCGGGAGCTGGTCGCCGCGGGCGAGCGGCTGATGATCGTCGCGCAGACCAACAACCAGGTCGACGACCTGGTCGACCGGCTGGCCTCGAAGGCTCCGGACCTCACCGTCGGCCGCCTGCACGCCTCGGACGGGCGGCCCGCCGCCGAGGCGCTGCGGCACCCCAACGTCACCGCGGCCACCAAGGTGGCCGACCTCGCCGAGCAGGACGTGGTGATCTCGACCTCCGCCAAGTGGCAGTGGGTGAAGACCGAGGCGCCGTGGCGGCACGCGATCGTCGACGAGGCCTACCAGATGCGCTCGGACGCGCTGCTGGCGGTCGCCCGGCTGTTCGAGCGAGCCCTGTTCGTGGGGGACCCGGGCCAGCTCGACCCGTTCACGGTGGTCGGCACCGACCAGTGGGCCGGACTGTCGTACGACCCTTCGAACAGCGCGGTGGTGACCCTGCTCGCGCACAACCCGCAGATCGAGCCGCACCGGCTGCCGGTCTCCTGGCGGCTCCCGGCCAGTGCCGCGCCCCTGGTGTCGGCCGCCTTCTACCCGTACACGCCGTTCCGGTCGGGCACCGGGCCGGGCGACCGCACCCTGACCGCCGCGGTGCGGCCGGACGGCTCCGCGGTGGACGCCGCCGTCGACGAGGCGGCGGAGCACGGCTGGGCCCTGCTGGAGCTGCCGGCCCGGCACACCGTCCGGACGGACCCGCAGGCGGTGTCGGTGGTCGCGGCCACCGTGCGCCGGCTGCTGGACCGCGGCCTGACGGCGCACTCCGAGCAGGGCTCGACGCCGCTGTCCGCCGACCGGATCGCGGTCGGCACCGCCCACCGGGACCAGGCCGCCGCCGTCCGGGCCGCGCTGGTGGGGCTGGGCGTGCCGGTCGACCCGACGGCGGGGCCGGCCGTCTCGGTGGACACCGCCAACCGGCTGCAGGGCCGTGAGTACGACGTCACCGTGGTGCTGCACCCGCTCTCCGGGCGGCCCGACGCGACCGCCTTCCACCTGGAGACCGGCCGGCTGTGCGTGCTGGCCTCCCGGCACCGGCACGCCTGCATCGTGGTCGCCCGGGCGGGGATCGCCGAACTGCTGGACGAGCATCCGGCGACCGAACCCGTACAACTCGGCGTCACGGTGAAGTTCCCGGACGGCTGGGAGGCGCACCACGCCGTCCTCGCCCACCTGGCCGGCCATCGGGTGGCGCTGCGCTGACTCCACCGCCGCACCGCCCCCACCGCCGCGCCGCCCCCACCCCCGCACCGCCCCACGGCCGAGCCGAAGCCCGGGAACGTGCCGGTCCCCACCGCACCGCCGTCCTGGGCCCGGGCAGGTCAGGACGGCAGTGGCGGCGGGAGCGGCCGGGGCGGCCGAGGCACCACCCCGGCGCGCGGCCCGGGAATAGCGCCCGTGATCGCACCGTTCCGTTACCGGCTGCCGCCTTGCGACAATGGACGACGGCCGGGCCCGGCACCCCGGCCCCGGCGGCCGCCGGCGCCCACCGCCCACCCTCCCGGAGGTGTCCACCCATGCCCGACTCCCACCCGAGGCCGTCCGACCAGAGCGGCTCCCCCGCACCGGCCGGTCCGGGCCGGCCCGGCACACCCGAACAGCCCGCCCGCCGGCTGCGCCCGGCCCAGCTGCTGTTCGAGCCGCCGGCCGGCGAGCCGGAGCCGGAGCGTTTCTTCGACCTGGAGTCGATCGAGGACCCGGCCGAACTGCTGCGCCGCTCCACCGAGCTGGCCCTGGCGTTCCGGGCCGCCGCCGAGCGGGCCACCGACTTCCAGGCCGTCGCGGCCGCCCAGCTGGCCGACACCCGCAGGTTCGACGCGCTCTCCTTCGTGGAGATAGCGGCCCGCGCGGACTGGACCCCGGACTACGCGGAGAAGATGGTCGAGTACGGTCGCGGCCTGTTGCGTCCGCAGCGCCAGGGCGACTGAGCCCGTCGGCCCGCCCGGCGGCCGCCGGCGGCCCGGCCGCAGCACACCGGCGGCAGCGGGCACCCGTCCCGGAGCACCGGTCGCACCCGTCCGACCGAACGGTGGAGCGGGATTCGATCGCCTGTGGCATATGCGCAGGACAGGGTACGCCGACCCGGCGCACCCTGTCCGGCAAACCGCGCTTTCCCTCCGTGCCACGCTCGCGACACCGCAGGCTGCTCCCCGTGGACATCTGGACGTATGAATCGGTGGAGTACGTCACCGTGGCCGGCGAGGCCTGGCTGGCCTCCGCCAGTGAGTACCCGCGCAGCATGCGCGCCCTGTGGCAGTCGCGCCCGTGGGCGCCCTCGGTCCTGCCCTGCGGCCGGGCCTTCGACGTGATCAGCATGCCGTCGCTGTTCGGCCGCAGGGTGCTGGACGAGCTCTGGACCTCCGGCCCGGGCTGCGGCCCGGTGGCGAGCCACCGCGGCCGGATCCTGCTGTTCGCACAGCCGGGCGCCGCCCCGCGCCTGCGCTCCCTGCTGGCCTGGGAGGAATGGGCCGGGGACGTGCCGCCGCTGCTCTGCCACGGGCAGGGCGACGCGGTGACGGTGCCGCCCGTGCAGCGGATGGTGAACACCCCCGACTCCCCCGGACTGGGGGCGGGCCGGTGGATCGTCGCCCCGGACACCAGGGAGCCGTGGCTGCCGGGCGCCGCCGTGCTGCTCTGGGCCTGCGTCCGGGTGTCGCGGGGGCCCGGCGTCGGCGGCCCGCCGCCGCGAACCGGGACGGCGGGCCCGGCCGGGGCGCCCCCGCAGGCACGCCGGCGCGAGCCCCGTCCGGCCGGACGGCGGCCGGACGCCCACCTCCAGCCGATTCCGTCGGCCTGACGATCGGCTCCGGCGGCTGGCGACGGCGCCCGACCCGTGCCCGCCCCCGCCCTCGGACCTCGGACCTCGGACCTCGGACCTCGGACCGTGCGGTCGAATCGGCCGGCCGCCCGGCTCGTCAGGTCGGCCGGTTTATCGATTTTGGCCCGGCCCGGGGCCGCTGCTACAGTCTTCCCTGTCAGCAGGCGCCGCTAGCTCAGTTGGTTAGAGCAGCTGACTCTTAATCAGCGGGTCCGGGGTTCGAGTCCCTGGCGGCGCACAGACAGCCGAGAGGCCCTTCGCGAGAGCGGAGGGCCTCTCGTCGTTCCGGGCTCCGCCACGGGCGGGCCCCGTCGGCCCGTCAGGCCTGCTCCGCGAGACGGCGCCTGGCCTCGGCCCAGCTCACCGGGAGCTCCTCGGCCGGGCCCTCCCAGAAGACGAAGGACGAGTCCTTCATGACCGGCCGCAGCGAGGTCATGATCGAGTAGTGCGGCTCGGCCCGGACGTAGGCGTTCAGGGTGGCCCGGTCCTCCCAGGCCGAGAGGGTCCAGAAGGTCCTCCGGAACGGCTCGGCGACCAGCGAGGCCCCGACGACGCCGGGGGCCCGGCGGACCTGCCGCCAGGCGGACATCGCCTTCAGGAAGAACCGGGGCACGTCGCGCAGGGTGCGGACCTCCAGGCGGGAGGCCATCACCAGCACCTGGGTGCCGGGCCGGGGCGGGTTCGGGGTGACCCAGGGAAGGGTGGGCACGGTCATCACAGCCTTTCACCGGCAGGGGCCGGAACCTGTCTTCATAATAGACACTGATGCTATCCGGTATCCATACTTTTTCGGCACTGCTCCCCCAGTCGCCCCTTCTCGCCCCGGCCGCCCCTCCGGCACCGCCCCCGGCAGCCCTGAACAGGACACCGGCACCGTCAACCCTGAAGCGGGCACCGACGCCGGCACCGGGTCCGGACCCGGCCCCGGACCCGGGCAGCGAAAAGGGCCCCCGCCGAAGCGGGAGCCCTCCTCGTGCACCTCCGGTCGCGCCCCTCCGGGCCGGTGGCCGCGCGGCCCCTGGCCGGCCGGCGCGCGCCCCTCCGGGTCAGCGGCCGCGCAGCGCCCGGTAGCGCGCGACCAGCTCGGCGGTGGAGCTGTCCAGCGCCTCGGTGCCCTCGCCGGTCAGCAGCACCGGCTCGATCCGCTTGGCGAGCACCTTGCCCAGCTCGACGCCCCACTGGTCGAAGGAGTCGATGTTCCAGATCGCGCCCTGCACGAACACCTTGTGCTCGTACAGCGCGACCAGCTGGCCGAGCACCGACGGCGTCAGCGAGCCGGCCAGCACGGTGGTGGTCGGGTGGTTGCCCTTGAAGGTCTTGTGCGGCACCAGCTCGGCCGGCACGCCCTCGGCCGCGACCTCCTCCGGCGTCTTGCCGAAGGCCAGCGCCTGGGTCTGCGCGAAGAAGTTGGCGAGCAGCAGGTCGTGCTGGGCGACCAGGCCCGGCAGCAGGTCGGCGACCGGCTCGGCGAAGCCGATGAAGTCGGCCGGGATCACCTTGGTGCCCTGGTGCAGCAGCTGGTAGTAGGCGTGCTGGCCGTTGGTGCCGGGGGTGCCCCAGACCACCGGGCCGGTCTGCCAGCCGACGGGGTTGCCGTCCCGGTCCACCGACTTGCCGTTGGACTCCATGTCCAGCTGCTGCAGGTAGGCGGTGAACTTCGACAGGTAGTGCGAGTACGGCAGCACCGCGTGCGCCTGGGCGTCGAAGAAGGCGCCGTACCAGACCCCGAGGAGGCCGAGCAGCAGCGGGACGTTCTGCTCCGGCGGGGCGGTGCGGAAGTGCTCGTCGACCAGGTGGAAGCCGTCCAGCATCTCGCGGAACTGCTCCGGCCCGATCGCGATCATCAGCGAGAGGCCGATCGCGGAATCGTAGGAGTAGCGGCCGCCGACCCAGTCCCAGAACTCGAACATGTTGGCCACGTCGATGCCGAAGTCCGCCACGCCCTCGGCGTTGGTGGAGAGCGCGACGAAGTGCTTGGCCACCGCGTCGGTGCCGGCCCGCAGCCCGGTGAGCAGCCAGTCCCGCGCGGAGGTGGCGTTGGTGATGGTCTCGATGGTGGTGAAGGTCTTGGAGGCGACGATGAACAGCGTCTCGGCGGCGTCCAGGTCGCGGACCGCCTCGTGCAGGTCGGCGCCGTCCACGTTGGAGACGAAGCGGACGTCCAGGTCGCGGGCGGTGTAGGAGCGCAGCACCTCGTACGCCATCGCCGGGCCGAGGTCGGAGCCGCCGATGCCGATGTTGACGACGGTGCGGATCCGCTTGCCGGTGTGGCCGGTCCACTCGCCGGAGCGGACCTTCTCGGCGAAGACGCCCATCTTGTCGAGGACGGCGTGCACGGCGGGCACCACGTTCTCGCCGTCCACCTCGATCACGGCGTCGCGCGGGGCGCGCAGCGCGGTGTGCAGGACGGCGCGGTCCTCGGTGGTGTTGATCTTCTCGCCGCGGAACATCGCGTCGCGCAGGCCGGCCACGTCGGTGGCCTCGGCAAGGGCGCGCAGCAGGTCGAGCGTGCGGTCCGTCACCAGGTGCTTGGCGTAGTCGACATGCAGGTCGCCGACCTGCAGGGTGTAGCGGCGGCCCCGCTCGGGGTCGGCGGCGAACAGTTCGCGCAGGTGCAGCTCGCCGAGCTCCGACCGGTGCTTGCCGAGCGCGGCCCACTCGGGGGTGCGGTCCAGCGGGGTGCGGCCGTTGGCCCCCGGGCGGGCGTCCAGTTCCGACATCGGAATGCTCCTCGATTGATCTGGGTGCAGATACCGGCAGAGCCCAGCGGGAGGGTGGTTGCGCGAGGTCCGGCGGTACGAGTGGTGCGCCGACTCCGTTGACGGGCTGCCCGGGCGACAGCCTATGCAACGTCACGGGGCGCCGCGTACATTGCCTCGTTCCCGGACGCCGAGTCGCCGCCGGGCACCGGGTCGTCGCCGGGGCGTCACCGCGTGGTCGCCGCCCGGCCGCCGGGTGGTGGCCGGCGCCGGCCGTCAGGTGCGTTCGGAGCGCAGGTCCAGCCCGCGCAGCACCTGGTCGACGAGTTCGGGGTCGGCGCCCGGCTCGCTGCGGGCGGTGATCATCTCCCGGCGGGAGGCGGCGATCATCTCCTGTTCCACGGTGTGCGCCTCGCGCCACTGGGAGGCCCGCTGGCGGGCCTCGGCGGCCTCCTCGGCCGCGTACTTCTCGGGGCAGAGCCGGGCCAGCCGGGAGTGCTGGCGGTCGCGCAGCCGGTCGACCAGTTCGACCGAGAGGTCCTCCTGCTCCTCCAGCTCGACGAGCCGGTCCAGGCCGGCCTTGGCGGCCCGCCACCAGAGTTCGCGGACGGCCTGCTCGTGGGCGTCGTGGTCGGCGTCCAGGTGCAGCAGCCGGACCAGCATCGGCAGCGAGAGGCCCTGGACCAGCAGGGTGAAGAGCACCACGCCGAAGGCGATGAAGACCAGCCGGCCGCGCTGGGGGAAGGCCGCTCCGGAGTGCACGGTGAGCGGGACGGCCAGCGCCAGCGCGACGGTCGCCACGCCCCGCATCCCGGACCACCAGAGCACCACGCTCTCCTGCCAGCTGATCGGGGTGTCCTCGCCGTCGTCGGCGCCCAGCCGCTTGGAGAGCCAGCCGGCCGGGAGCAGCCAGAGCAGCCGGACCAGGACGACCACCGCGATCACGGTGGCGGCGTCGCCGAGCATGCTGGTCCAGCCGGTGCCGGCCTCCTTCATGACGGTGGCCAGCTCCAGCCCGATCAGGCCGAAGGCGAAGCCGGTGATCAGGATCTCGACGATCTCCCAGAAGGCGTTGCCGACCAGCCGGTAGGCGACCTCGTCGGCGTCGGCGGCGCGTTCGGCCAGGTAGAGGGCGCAGATCACGACGGCGAGCACGCCCGAGCCGTGGATCTCCTCGGCCAGGGCGTACGCGGCGAAGGGCACCAGCAGGTTGAGGGCGACCTGCTGGGTCGGGTCCTCCAGGATCCCGGCGAGCTTGCTGTTGACCCAGCCGAGGCCGATGCCGACGACGACGGCGACCACCGCGGACAGCACGAAGCGCAGCACCGCGTGCTCGACCGAGAAGTCGCCGCTGACCACCGCCTCGATGGCGAGCGAGTAGATCACGATGGCGGTGACGTCGTTGAACAGGCCCTCGCTCTCCAGCACCGAGACCAGCCGGCGCGGGAGGCCGACCGCGCCGGCCACGGCGACGGCGGCCACCGGGTCGGGCGGGCTGACCAGTGCGCCGACCGCGATGGCGGCGCCCAGCGGCAGGGCGGGCAGCAGCCAGTGGACGGTGCCGGCGACAGCGACGGTGGTGACCACCACCAGGGCGACGGCGAGCAGCAGGATCGAGCGGACGTTGGCCCGGAAGTAGCGGACCGAGGAGCGCCGGGCGACCGCGAAGATCAGCGGCGGCAGGACCAGCGGCAGGATCAGCTCGGGGTCGATGGCGATGTCGGGGATCTGCGGCACCAGCGCCATGCCCAGGCCGAGCAGGGTCATCAGGACGGGTTGCGGGACCCCGGTGCGGCGGGCCAGCGGGATGGTGACCACCGAGGCGAGCAGCACCAGGAAGAACAGGGGCAGCTGGCCCACGGGGAGGTGTCCTCTCGGCGTCCGGTCGCCGGGGGCCGTCGCCCCGGCGGGGTGACCCCCGGCCCCGCGTCAGGATAAATCCGACAATGCGTTCAATCCTTGCCCGACACGCCGCCGGGCACTTGACCTCAAGGGCGCTTCAACTTCCATGATGGTGCGGAGACCTGACGACAGGAGAAGCACCCCATGAAGGCAGTGACCGTCCCCGAGTTCGGCGGCCCCGAGGTGCTGCGGGTCGCCGAGGTGCCGGACCCGGTGCCCGGACCGGGCGAAGTGCGGGTCCAGGTCTACGCGGCCGGCCTGCAGCCGGCCGACCTCGCCGTGCGCGGCGGCTGGACCCCGCCCGGCGCCCAGGTCGAGCTGCCGGTCATCCTCGGCAACGAGTTCGCCGGCGTGGTCGACCGGCTCGGGGCGGGCAGCTCCGGCTGGGAGGTCGGCGACGAGGTGCTCGGCTTCCGGCTGCTCGGCAGCCACGCCGGTTACGTCACCGTGGACGCCTCCCAGCTGGTCGCCAAGCCGGCCGGGATGCCCTGGGAGCACGCCGGATCGCTCTCCGCCTCCGGCCAGACCGCGCACGTCGCCCTCGGCGGGCTGAAGGTCGGCGCCGGCGACACCGTCCTGGTGCACGGCGCGGCCGGCGGGGTCGGCACCGTCGCCGTCCAGCTGGCCCGCGCCTGGGGGGCCACCGTGATCGGCACCGCCAGCGAGCGCAACCACGACTACCTGCGCGAGCTGGGGGCCGTCCCGGTGACGTACGGCCCGGGGCTCGCCGACCGGGTCCGGGCGCTCGCCCCGCAGGGGGTGGACGCGGCCCTGGACGCGGCCGGGCACGGCGCCCTGGACGCCTCGGTCGAGCTGGTCGCCGACCGGGCCCGGATCGGCACCATCACGGACTTCCAGGGCGCCCAGCGGCTGGGCGTCCAGTTCCTGCGGGGCCCCCGCTCGGCGGCCCGGCTGGCCGAGCTGACCGACCTCTGGACGGCCGGCGGCCTGCGCCTGGAGATCGCCGAGGCCTTCCCGCTGGAGCGCGCCGCCGAGGCCCACCGGCTGGTCGCCGGCGGCCACGTCCGGGGCAAGGTCGTGCTCACCCCCTGAGCCGCGGGCCCGCTCCGAACCGATTGGCGGATTCGCCTGCTGACCAGGTAATGTTCTCCGCGTCAGCAGGCGCCGCTAGCTCAGTTGGTTAGAGCAGCTGACTCTTAATCAGCGGGTCCGGGGTTCGAGTCCCTGGCGGCGCACAGACAGACCGAGGGCCTTCCGCGACGGCGGGAGGCCCTCGGTCGTTTCCGCGAGGCCGTTTTGGGAGGTCCTCCCGCGAGGCCGTTCCGCGAGGCCGTTCCGCGGGGTCGTCACCGCGACGTCCGTCCGGGCGCCCGGACGGACGCCGCAGGCCCGCCGGTCAGACCCGCGCGGTGTCCGCCTCCCAGGCGTCGGTGAGCAGCGCCAGCAGTTCGTCGGTGTCCAGCGCGCCGGAGACCGCCGGCCGGCCGTCGAGCACGAAGGACGGCACCGCGGTCACCCCCACCACGGCGGCCCGCGCCTCCTCCGCCCTGACCTCCGCGGTCCGGTCGTCCCCGGCGAGCAGCTCCGCCACCGGGCCGGCCGGCAGCCCGGCGTCGGCCGCCAGCCCGGCCAGCACCGTGTGGTCGGCGATGTTGAGCAGCTCCGAGTGGTACGCGCGGAACAGCCGGTCGGCCATCGCCTGCCCGGCCCCGAGGCCGGAGGCCAGCCCCAGCAGCCGGTGCGCGTCGAAGGAGTTCACCGGGCGGACCTCGCCCGGCCGCAGGTCGATGCCCGCCTCCTGGCCGAGGCCGCGGATCCGGGCGAAGATCGTGGTCACCTGCTCGGGCGGCAGCCCGCGCCGGCCCATCAGGTCGGTGAGGGTGACGCCCTGCACCTTGGGCGCGTCGGTGCGCAGCTCGAAGGCGCGCCACACGGTTTCCACCTGGTCCGCGTGCGGGAACCGCTCCAGCGCGGCGGCCCACCTGCGGGACCCGAGGTAGCACCACGGGCAGACCACGTCGGACCAGATCTCGACCTTCACTTGAATTCCCCTTCGCTGTGAGACACCTGGTCCGACTATTCACCTTGAAGCGGACTTGAGGTCAAGTCCGCCGTCACTGCGGCTGGTTGCCGTGCTTGCGGCTCGGCAGCGGGGCGTCCTTGGCCCGGAGCATGGCCAGCGCGCCGATCAGCCGGGACCTGGTCTCGGCCGGGTCGATCACGTCGTCGACCAGGCCGCGCTCGGCGGCGTAGTACGGGTGCATCAGCTCGCTCCGGTACTCCTTGACCAGCCGCTCGCGGGTGGCGGCCGGGTCGTCCGCAGCGGCGATCTCGCGCCGGAACACCACGTTGGCCGCACCCTCCGCGCCCATCACCGCGATCTCGTTGGCCGGCCAGGCCAGCGACAGGTCGGCGCCGATCGAGCGGGAGTCCATCACGATGTAGGCGCCGCCGTAGGCCTTGCGCAGGATGACCTGGATCCGCGGCACGGTGGCGTTGCAGTACGCGTACAGCAGCTTGGCGCCGTGCCGGATGATCCCGCCGTGCTCCTGGTCGACGCCGGGCAGGAAGCCGGGGACGTCGACCAGGGTGACCAGCGGGATGTTGAAGGCGTCGCACAACTGGACGAACCGGGCGGCCTTCTCGGAGGCGTGGATGTCCAGCACGCCGGCCAGCACGGCGGGCTGGTTGGCGACGATCCCGACCACCCGGCCGTCGAGCCGGGCCAGCGCGCAGACCACGTTCTGCGCCCAGGCCTCGTGCACCTGGAGGTACTCGCCGTCGTCGACGATCTCCTCGATCACCCGGCGGATGTCGTAGGAGCGGCTCGGGTCGGCCGGGACGATGTCCAGTAGCGCGTCGGCCCGCCGCCCCGCCGGGTCGCCCGTGGGCGCGGCGGGCGGCAGCTCCCGGTTGTTGGACGGCAGCATCGACAGCAGGTAGCGGACCTCCTCCAGGCAGGTCCGCTCGTCGTCGTAGGCGAACGCGGCCACCCCGGAGGCGGCGGCGTGGGCGTCCGCGCCGCCGAGCGCGTCCTGGGTGATCACCTCCCCGGTCACCGCCTGCACCACGTCCGGGCCGGTGATGAACATCTGCGAGGTGCCGCGGACCATGAAGACGAAGTCGGTCAGCGCCGGGGAGTACGCGGCGCCGCCGGCGCAGGGCCCGAGCATCACCGAGATCTGCGGGATGACGCCGGAGTTCCGGACGTTGCGCCGGAAGATGCCGCCGTAGCCGGCCAGCGCGGTGACGCCCTCCTGGATCCGGGCGCCGGCCCCGTCGCAGAGCCCGACCAGCGGCGCGCCCGCCGCCGCCGCGAGGTCCATGATCTTGTGGATCTTCTCGGCGTGGGCCTCGCCCAGCGCGCCGCCGAAGATCCGGAAGTCGTGCGCGTAGACGAAGACCGTCCGCCCGTGCACGGTGCCCCAGCCGGTGACCACGCCGTCGGTGTGCACCCGCTTGTGCTCCAGGCCGAAGCCGGTGGCCCGGTGCCGGCGCAGCGCCTCCACCTCGGTGAACGACCCCTCGTCGAAGAGCAGGCCGATCCGCTCCCGGACCGTCAGCTTGCCCTTGGCGTGCTGGGCCGCGGTGGCCCGCTCGCCCGGCCCCTCCTGCACGAGGCGGTGCAGGCCGGCCAGCGCGGCCGTCCGGTCCCGCAGTTCGTCGGGGGCCGGCTCGACGGGCGGCAGGACGTCTTCGCGCAGGGGCCGTTCCTCGACGATGCTCATGGCTGCCCTTCCTCGGAGAGTGCTCGGCCGTACCGGGCGAGCGTCCGCGACCCGGCTCAAGCCGGGCTCGAAACCCCCTGGACACGGGGCCTCCAGCATCGGTCCACCGGGGTTCCAGCCGGCTCCGGCAGCCTCCTGGTGAACCCAGGAACCAGTACCGGAACGGTGGCGGTGAAGCGGAATGGCAGTGGACTCGGGCAGCTTTCGTGAACTGTTCGGCTCTTTCCCGACGGCCGTCTCGATCGTCACGGCCTTGGGCCCCGACGGGGAGCCACGCGGCTTCACCTGCAACGCGATGTCCGCCGTCTCGGCCGACCCGCCCCTGCTGCTGGTCTGCGTGGACCTGCGCTCGCAGACGCTGGAGGCGATGAGCACCTCGAAGTCCTTCGTGGTGAACGTGCTGGCGGACGGCGGGCAGGACGCGGCGCTGGTGTTCGCGAGCCGTTCCGACGGCAAGTTCGCCGAGGTCGACTGGCAGCCCTCGAAGGTGGCGGGCGGCGCCCCCGTGCTGCGCTCGCTCGCGCTGGCGTACGCGGAGTGCAACGTGGTGCAGACCGTGGAGGCGGGCGACCACGTGGTCTTCTTCGCGCGGGTGGACGGGGTCGAGGTGCTCCGGCGCCCGCCCATGCTCTACCACCGGGGCGCCTTCTCCGCCTGGGAGGGCTCCGGCGCGTTCGCCGCGCCCGCGCGCTGACCGGGCGCCGACCGCGCGCCGACCGCATGCCGGCGCCGGCACCCTCGCGGGTGGCGGCGCCGGCCCGGGTCAGGCGTGGCAGGCCGGCAGCCGGCCGTGGAACTCGATCATCTCGGCGAACAGGGCACCGATGTCGAGCGGGTCGCCGGGTGCGGCGCCGAGCTCCTCGGCGTACGCCCGGTGCAGGTTGGGCACCAGCCGCTCGGAGTCGAGGAGTCCGGCGAACTCGCCGAGTTCGCAGCCGCGGGCCGTCTCGACCGGCTTGAGGCCGGCCGCGATCCCCTCCCGGGCCAGGTCGCGCACCCAGCGCAGGTACCGCTCCGCGGTGTCGAGCACCTCCGGGCCGGCGACCGGCCCGTGACCGGTGACGACGGTGCGGGCGCCCAGTGCGCGCAACCGCCCTATCGCGTCCAGCGATCCCGCGAGCGAGCCCATCGGGCAGAACGGTGTGACGCCGGACATCACCAGGTCGCCGGTGAAGAGCACGCTCTGCTCGGGGAGCCAGACCACGGTGTCGTTGGTGGTGTGCGCCGGGCCCAGGTGGATCAGCTCCGCGCGCACGCTGCCGACGTGCAGGGTCATCCGGTCGGCGAAGGTGACGGTGGGCAGGACCAGTTCGAGGTCGCCCCAGCAGACGTCGGGCCAGAGGGTGGTCAGGTGCAGGTCCGCCTGGGCCATCTCGGTGCGCAGCCGCTCGTGGCCGATCACCACGGCCTCAGGGAAGACGAAGTTCCCGAAGGTGTGGTCGCCGTGGAAGTGGGTGTTGACCACCGCCCGGGGGGCGGCCGGCGCGACGGACAGCGCGGCCTCGCGCAGCCGGCGCGCCCGGGCCTCGGTCGCGGCGGTGTCCACCAGCGCGCTCTGCCCGTCCGACGTTATAACACCTGCGTTGTTCAGGCACCATCCGCCATCCGGCTGTACATAGGCATAAATTCCGTCGGCGATCTCCTCGGTACGGCCGGCGGCGGATTGCTTTGACCCGGACATGGTCGCTCCCTGTGGTTTTCCGATCACTTATCCCTGATGATCGGTGATCCCACTGGAGACTTGCTCGAAGGGTGCCCCAGGACGATTACCCGACGACTGTTGATTACGTGGCCGCAACACAATCGTGCATGCCGGCAAAGCCCGGGCTCAGTAGTATCGACCCAGGGGTGCGGCACGAGCAAGATCATGCTGCCACGCAACGGGGGGAAATCGTGATACGTGTCGTGGTGGCCGAAGACCTCCACATGATCCGGGGCGCCCTGGTGGCCCTGCTGGAGCTCGAACAGGACCTGCGGGTCGTCGCCGACGTCGGGTGCGACGGCGCGATGGCCGCAGCGCTCGAACACCACCCGGAGGTGGCGGTGATCGCGGTCGGCGAACCGAGGTCCCAGGGCATCAGCACCGCGGTCCGGCTCAAGGAGGAACTGCCCTCCTGCAAGACCCTGATCCTCACCAACCTCTACCACCCCGCGGTGGCCCGCGAGGCACTCGCGGCACAGGTGGGGGGCTATCTGCTCAAGGACGCGCCACCGGTGGAACTGGCCCGCGCGGTCCGCCGGGTGGCGGCCGGCCACCGCGTGGTCGACCCCCACCTGGTGCGCGTCGCGCGGGACCGGCGGTGCCCCGTGCTGACCCCGCGGGAGATCGACGTGCTGCGGCTCGCCGCGGACGGCGCCGAGATCGCCGAGATCGCCGCCCGGGTCCACCTGTCCGTGGGTACCATACGCAACTACCTGACCTCCACGGTGACCAAACTCAACGCGCGGAACCGGCTGGACGCCGTCAGGATTGCCCGCGAGGCCGGCTGGCTGATCTGATCCGGATATCCGGAACCATTGATTCCGGATATCGCGTGACGTGAACCACACGACCGTTCACGCGTCAAACCTTCGAGCCCTTTCTCGTGAAATCCTCACTTGTCAGGAAAGGAGCCTTGCTGCCATCCTCGAAGCAGAGTAGCAACCGACCACAAACCGGGGGATCCACTGTGGAAATTGCAGTTCTGGGGCCACTCTCCATCAGAAATAACGGCGTCTCGGTGGTACCGAGCGCCGGCAAACCCCGCCAGATTCTGGCACTCCTCGCCCTGCGCGCGGGACGCATCGTCCCGGTGGCCACCCTCATGGAGGAAGCCTGGGGCGACGACATCCCGCGGAGTGCGGCCACCACCCTGCAGACGTACATTCTTCAACTTCGCAAGAAGATCACCAGTGTGCTCGGCGCCGACTCGGGGGAGTCGGCGAAGGACGTACTGGCGACCTCGCTCGGCGGCTACCAGCTGCGGGCGAGCCGGGACCGGAGCGACCTCGCCGAGTTCGGGCGGCTGGCCACCCAGGGCGCCGCCGCCCTGGAGGCCGGCAACGACCAGCAGGCCTCGGACCAGCTGCGCCGGGCACTCGCCCTGTGGCGCGGTCCGGCCCTGGTGGACGTCCCGGTCGGACGCATCCTCAGCATGGAGGTGCTGGGGATGGACGAGGCGAGGATGCAGGTCCTGGAACACCGGATCGAGGCGGACCTGCGCCTCGGCATGCACACCGTCCTGCTCGGCGAGCTGCGGATGCTGGTCGCCCAGCACCCCATGCACGAGAACCTGTGCGCCCAGCTGATGCTGGCGCTCTACCGCTCGGGCAGTCCCTGGCGCGCACTGGAGGTGTTCCGCCAGCTGCGGGCCACCCTCCGGGAGGAACTCGGCGTCGAGCCCTCCCCCCGGCTGCAGCGCCTGCACCGGGCCGTACTGGCCAACGACCCCGCGCTCGACCTGCCCGGCCAGAGCCTGCTCCGGCAGCTGGCCAGCTGACCTTTCGCCGGCTCCCCGGAGCCCCAGGGCAGCGTGGCCCGGGCACCGGGGAGCCGGCCGGACCTGCGGCGGACACCGCACCGAAACGCGACGGGAAGGAACCGGGGCGACGGCCGAAGGGCCGTCGCCCCGCCCTGTTCTCCGGGCCCGCCGGCCGGCCCGGGCGCACCGCCCCGCCGTCCCGCCCCTTGTACGGCCCGGGCGCACCGCCCGGTCGGCCGGACCGGTCGGACGGCGGTCCGGTCACACAGGCGCCGCACGGTCGGTCCGGCGCCGGCCCGACGGCGGCACGGCCGGACCGCCGCACACGCACAACCGGGCCGACCGCCGGACCGCCGGGCGCCGCCGGCCTCAGAACATCTGGTCGTGGGTGACCAGCCGCGAACGCAGCAGCACCCCCTCGCCGTCCACCTCCAGGACGTCGTGCACGACACAGCTGGGAGCGATCTCCGGCTTGCCGCCCGGCCGGACGGTCACCACCAGGGCGTAGACCGTGGACCGGACCGAACCGTCGGGCTGCGGCTCCAGGGCGATGTGGTTGAACCAGTGCCGGCGCTGCACCGGGTCGCCCTCGAAGCGCTTGTGGAACTCCACCAGCTCGTGGACGATCCCGGCCCGCCCGACCGCCGGCTCGGCCCCCGGCGAGTGCTGGAAGCTGCCGTCGGGGGTGAAGGTCGCGGCGTACTCCTCGAACCGGCCTCCGTCCAGGGCCTGCATCTGGTGGGCGTAGAAGTGCTGGACCTGCGCGTACAGGTCGGTACGGACGGGCGCGGTGGTCATCGGGCCTCCAGGGAAGACGGGTGGTCACGTTCACGGTGACCGGGGCCGCTCGAACGAGGCTTGAGAACGGGTCCTGGCACCCTCCGGCCTGCGCTCCATCAGGTTTCCACCCCGGCTCTAGCCGCCGCGGCCATGCTCGCCGCGGGCCCGACGACGACGTGCGGACGACAGCACTGGAGGAAGCATGACTGTGGCAGCGAAGCCGGTGGCACTGGTGACCGGCGCGACCAGCGGCATCGGCCTGGAGATCGCGACCCGGCTCGCCGGGCTCGGCGCCCGCGTGTACATCTGCGCGCGCCGCGAGGAGGAGCTCGCCGCGACGGTGAAGCAGCTCACCGAGCAGGGCCTCGAGGTCGACGGGTCGGCCTGCGACGTGGCGGACCACGCGCAGATCAAGAGCTACGTGGCGGCCGCGGTGGAGCGCTTCGGGCCGGTCGACATCCTGGTGAACAACGCCGGCCGCAGCGGGGGCGGCGCCACCGCCGAGATCCCCGACGAACTCTGGCTGGACGTCATCAACACCAACCTGAACAGCGTCTTCCTGATGACGAAGGAGGTGCTCAACGCCGGCGGCATGCTGGCCAAGGAGCGCGGCCGGATCATCAGCATCGCCTCCACCGGCGGCAAGCAGGGCGTGGTGCACGCCGCCCCCTACTCCGCCTCCAAGCACGGCGTGGTCGGCTTCACCAAGGCCCTGGGCCTGGAGCTCGCCCGCACCGGCATCACCGTGAACGCGGTCTGCCCGGGCTTCGTGGAGACGCCGATGGCCGAGCGGGTACGCGAGCACTACGCGGCGATCTGGGGCGTGACCGAGGAGGAGACCCACGACCGGATCACCACCCGGGTGCCGCTGGGCCGCTACGTGGAGGTCCGTGAGGTCGCCGCGATGGTCGAGTACCTGGTGAGCGACGACGCCGCCGCGGTCACCGCGCAGGCGCTCAACGTCTGCGGCGGCCTGGGGAACTACTGATGGGCACCCCGCGCGTCGCCGTCGTCACCGGCTCCTCCTCCGGGATCGGCCGGGCCGTCGTGGAGCGGTTCGCCGCCGAGGGGATCCGGACGGTGGTGAACTCGGCGCACTCCGTGGAGGCCGGCGAGAAGCTCGCCGCCTCGCTCCCCGACGCCCTGTACGTCCAGGCCGACGTCTCCGACGAGGAGCAGGCCCGGCGGCTCGTCGCCACCACCGTGGAGCACTACGGGCGGCTCGACATCCTGGTGAACAACGCCGGGCGGACCAGGCCCGTCCCGCACGCCGACCTAGAGGCGGCCGGCCCCGAGGTGTGGCGGGAGATCTTCGACCTGAACGTCCTCGGCACCTGGCAGACCACCGTCGCGGCCGTCCCGCACCTGCGGGCGACCGGCTCCGGGGCCGTCGTCAACATCTCCTCGGTGGCCGGCAGCCGGCCCGCCGGCAGCTCCGTCCCGTACGCCGTGTCCAAGGCCGCGATCGAGCACATGACGCGGCTGCTGGCGAACACCCTCGGGCCGGAGATCCGGGTGAACGCGGTGGCCCCCGGCCTGGTCGAGACGCCCTGGACGGCCGGCAGCGACTTCTTCGCCACCATCGCCGAGCGGGTCAGGGAGAGCACCCCGCTGCGCCGGGTGGGGCGGCCCGAGGACGTCGCCCAGGCGGTGCTCGCCATGGTGGGCGCCACCTACTCGACCGGCCAGGTCCTGCTGGTCGACGGCGGCGCCCACCTCATCTGACCATTCGTCACCTCTGGAGAAACCGTGCGACTTGGCGCAAATCTCGTCTACCAGGGCGCCGGCGCGCTGGCCCGGGCCGCCGAAGGCCTCGACTACGACGTGGTGCTCGCCCCGGAGGGCTACCGCTCGGACGCCGCCAGCGTGCTCGGCCTGGTCGCCGGGCAGACCGAGCGGATCGGCCTCGCCTCCGGCGTGATGCAGATCCCGGCCCGCCCGCCGGGCCTGGCCGCCCTCACCGCGGCGACCCTGGACTCGCTGAGCGGCGGCCGGTTCCGGCTCGGCCTCGGCGTCTCCAACCCCGGCGTCTCGCAGGGCTGGTACGGGGTGGACTTCGCCCGCCCGCTGAGCCGCACCCGGGAGTACGTGGAGATCGTCCGCAAGGCGGTGGCCGGCGGGCCGGTCGACCACCGGGGCGAGCACTTCACCCTGCCGGGCCCGGGCGGCGAGGGGGCCCCGCTGCACCTGTTCACCGAGCTGCCGCGCCCCCGGATCCCGGTCTACCTGGCCGCCGTCGGCCCGCGCAGCCTGCGGCTGGCCGGGGAGATCGCGGACGGCTGGATCGGGGTGTTCACCTCCCCGGAGGCGGTCGCCAAGTCGGTCGGCGAGATCCGGGCCGGACGGGAGCTGGCCGGGCTCGGCATGGCCGGCTTCGACGTCCTGCCGAGCCTGCCCACCGCGGTGGCCGACGACCTGGGCGGCGCCCTCGACCAGCTGCGCCCGCACTACGTCTACATGCTCGGGATCGGCGACCCGGCGCAGAACTTCTACTGCGCGATGGCCCGCGAGATGGGCCACGAGAAGGAGATCGCCCTGTTCCACGAGCGGCTGGCCGCTGGCGACCGGGCCGGCGCGGGCGCCGCGATCCCGGCCGACTTCATCGACCGGACCTCGCTGGCCGGCCCCGTCCCCCGGATCGCCGACCGGATGCGGGCCTTCGCCGAGGCCGGCGTCACCACCCTGGGCGTGATGGTCTCCGCCGCGGCCACCGACCACGAGGGCCGGCTGGCCATCCTGCGCCGGGCCGCCGAGGCCCTGGACCTCGCGGGCGTCGCGAGCTGACCGCGGGCCGGCCCCGCCCACCCCCACCCACGCCACCTACCGAAAGGCAGCACACTCATGACGGCCCAGGACACACCCGCGGGAGCCGCCGGGACCGAACGGCTCATCTTCGAGGACGACTTCACCGCCGGCCTCGACCACGAGGGGCCGCAGGCCCGCTGGCAACTGCGACCCGGCGCGGGCCGCCCCGAGGGGGACGGCGTCGTCTCCTCCTCGCCGGCCGGCCTGGTGGTGACCCCCACCTCCACCGAGCCCACCACCGGCCTGCCGGCCTTCGCCCTGGACGGCGGCCCCGGCCACCTGCGCTGGGTCTCCTTCGCCAACCGCACCTCGCTCGGCGGCACGCTCGGTTTCGACGTCCCCGAGAAGGGCCGGCTGACCGCCGAACTGCAGCTCTCCGCCGAGCTGTTCAACACCGCCCTGCACCTGTACGGGGACGAGGTCCAGGACCCGGACGCCACCCTGCGCTGCGGGATGGGCGCGATGGTCTGCGTGGACCTGGAGAGCGGCATCGTCTTCGACTTCGCGCTCACCAACAAGGTCGTCTGGGCCCTGTACGAGCGGCTGCCCCGGCCGGGCGCCGCGCACGGCGTCTTCTCGTACGCCGTACCGGTGGCCGAGCGGACGCCCGGGCAGCAGCACCGCTTCGCCATCTCGGTGGACGCCGGCGCGGGCCGCACCACCTGGTCGGTGGACGGCACCGAGGCCTTCACCGTCGACCGGATCGGCCGCCGGCTGGCCGACGACACCTACCTCGCCCGCTCCACCGAGGGGCCCGACGAGGACGTGGAACCGCGTCAGTTCTCCTTCGGCTTCGGCATGTTCGCCGATCCGGTGTGGGGCCAGGGCGTCCGGCTGCGGGTCCGGCGGGCGGCCGTGCGGGTCTCGGCCGCCGACTGAGCCGCAGGAACGGGCCGGTGACGGCGGCGGGGGAGGAACCGGGCGCCCGGCTCCTCCCCCGCCGCCGTCCCGGGCCGGCACTTCGGCCCCGGCCGCCCGGGACCGGACGCCCCGGACCGGCCCGCCCGGACCCGGCCGCTCAGACCCGGCCGCTCTGCCCGACCGTCCGGGCCTGGATGCCGGACAGCTCCGGGTCCAGGCCCCAGGAGAGCACCCGGCGGGGGTGGATGCGGATCATCTCGCCGCTGAAGTACCCGGTGGACTCGGCCCCGCGCAGCGCCTCGGCACGGCCCCGGATCTCCACCGCGCGGACCCGCCACGGCTGGAACGAGGCGATGTCGTCGACGATGAACGACACCTTGGGGTTCGCCTCGACGTTGTGGAACTTGCGGCTGTCGCCGAGTGCGCGGCCGCCGATGTCGATGGTGCCGGTCTCCGGGTTCCAGCGGAACGCCACCGGGCTGTTCTGCGGTGCCCCGTCGGGCGCGACGGTGGCCAGCCGGCCCAGCCGCTGGCCCGCCAGATAGGCGAGCTCGACCTCGGTGAATACCATGTCCTGCTCCTCAAGATGCTTGTGCCGCAACGACGCAGGGCGTGGAGCCGCCCCCAGCAGACTAACGAGCGCGGGCCCCCGCTGTGGCGGCACACGCCACAGCGGGGGCCCGGGTCCGAGCCCGCCCGGCGGGCTAGCCGGCGGCCTTCGGCACGCCCGCGGCGGCCGGTGCGACGTGGTGCTCGGCGGGGGCCCAGCCCGTCCTGGCCAGCCAGCCCTCCAGGGTGAGCAGGCCCGGGTGACGGCGGCGCAGGTCGGCGATGTCGGCGTGGTAGCCGATCCGGTTCAGCCAGTCGTAGGCGGTGGCCTGCCACTCGCTGGTGGCCCGCAGCTCCGCCATCGGGACGGCGTCGTAGCGGGTGGTGATGCCGGTGTGCTTCTCGAAGGCGGCCGCGATCTGGTCGCCCGTCAGCTCGTCGCCGGCGATCTCCAGCTTGGCGCCGATGAAGCGCTCCGGGTCGGCGAACACCTCGGCGGCGAAGAAGCCGATGTCCTCGCTGGCGATCATCTGGAGCGACTTGCCGGGCTCCAGGCCGCGGCGGTAGACCAGCTCGCCGTCCTCCAGCAGCGGCGGGTACTGGTTGAGGTTGTCCATGAAGTAGGTCGGGCGCAGGAAGGTCGCGGGCAGTCCGCGCTCGCGCACCCGCTCCTCGATCCGGAGCTTGGCCTCCCGCCAGAACACCCCGGCCGGCTCCTCCGCGCCGCCCACCGAGCTGTGCACGTAGTGCGCCACACCCGTCTCGGCCGCGATGTCGGCGAGCAGCAGGCCGTGCCGCTCCTCGGCCGGCACGCCGCCCGGGCCGAGCGGGGTCTGCACGCTGAAGACGCCGTGCGCGCCGCGCATCGCCGCGCGCACCGAGTCCGCGTCCTCCAGGTCGCCCCGGACCAGGGTGGCGCCGGCCGCGCTCAGCTCCCGGGCGCGCGGGGCCTGCGGGTCCCGGACGAAGGCGTGCACGGCCGTCCCCCGGGCCAGCAGGTGGCGTGCGGTGGTACCGCCCTGGTTGCCGGTCGCGCCCAGGACGAGGACCCACCGGCCCTCGTCGGTTTCCGTGGTCGGTACTGACACGGTCTGCTCCCCAATCTCACGCCTGCTGGTCGTTGCGGCCCACGGTCGCAGGGGAGGCTCTAGCCTCACTCGAATCCCGCCGGGCGGCCGCCCGCGCGGCGGGTCCGGCGGGCCTCCAGCGCCGGTCGAGCGGCGCCGGGGAGCCTGGTTCGTCAGCGTAGGGGCACCCCGGATTCAAGGAGTTGGACAGGATGGCGAACAGCGTGACGAGCGGCCCGGACCTCGTCGAGGCGGCCGCCGACGTGGCGAAGGCCGCGGCGGGACTCGCCGCCGAGGCGGAGCGCGACCGCCGGCTCGACGCCCGGGTGGTGCGCGCGGTGCTGGACGCGGGATTCGCCCGCCACTTCGTGCCGGCCCGGTGGGGCGGCACGGCGGGCACCTTCACGGCCGTGACCGAGGCGGTCGCCACGGTCGGCCAGGGCTGCACCTCGGCGGCCTGGGCCGCCTCCCTGACCGCCAGCCTCGGCCGGATGGCCGCCTACCTGCCCGCGGCGGGTCAGGAGGAGCTCTGGCAGGACGGACCGGACCCGCTGATCGTGGGTGCGCTGATGCCGCTCGGCAAGGCCGAGCCGGACGCCGACGGCTGGCGGATATCGGGCCGCTGGCCGTACGTCAGCGTGATCGAGTACTCGGACTGGGCCCTGGTCTGCGCCGTCACCACCGACGAGGCGCGCCAGGCCCGGTTCTTCGCCGTCCCGCGGGCCTCGTACCGGATCGTCGAGACCTGGGAGAGCGTCGGCATGCGCGGCACCGGCAGCAACACCCTGGTGATCGAGGACGTGCCGGTGCCCGCGGCCCGCTCGTTCAGCCGGGACACCGTCACCGGCGGCGCGGCCGAGGGCGCGGAGGCCGCCTGCCACCGGGTGCCGCTCAAGGCCGTGAACGGGCTCTGCTTCGCCACCCCGGTGCTCGGCGCGGCCCGCGGCGCACTGGACGCCTGGACCGACGAGACGGCCCTGCGGGCGGCCGGCGCGCCGGGCGGGATCCCGGCCGCCTCCGCCGTCGTGCTGGCCCGCGCCGCCGGCGAGATCGAGGCGGCCGGCCTGCTGCTGGACCGCGCCGCCCGGGCGGCCGACCAGGAGCGCGTCACCGCCCTGGACGTGGCCCGGAGCACCCGTGACTGCGCCCTGGCGGCCGACCTGGCGCTGGCCGCCGTGAACCGCCTGTTCCGGGCCGGCGGCACCCGGGCCCAGCAGGACTCCTCGGCCCTGCAGCGGCACTGGCGGGACGCGAACTCGGCGGCCAGCCACATCGTGCTGCAGTTCGACCCGGCGGCCAAGGCCTACGCGGACGAGGTCTTCGCCCTGCGCTGACCGACCCGGGCCCCGGCCGGCCGCCGGCCGGCCGCCGGCCGGCCGGGGCCCGCGCGGGCCGGACGTGCGGGCCGGACGTGCGAGAGGGGCCCGACGGCAGCGCTTCCGTCGGGCCCCTCGGCTGTGCGCCGCGCTCAGAGCGCCTCGGCGCGCGCGGCGTGCTCCATCGTGGTGAGGCTGTTGCGGCCCAGCGCGTCCCGGACGTAGGCCCGCGCGTCGGCCAGGGTGGCGTCGGCGCCGAGCACCCCGGTGACGGCCGACGGGTCGATCGCCACCGTGTGCCGGGCGTGGGCCACCGGCCCGTCCGGCCCGTCGGTGAAGGTCCACAGGCCGCTGTGGCCGAGCAGGAGCCGGGGCGTGAGCTGCTGCTTGTAGGCGATCCACTCGGGCGCGCGGCAGACCCGGACCGAGCGGGTGGTGTGCGCCGAGCCGTCGGCGGTGACGGTGTCCATCTCCAGTTCCTGGATGCCCGGCACGGTCTCGGTCAGGCTGACCCGCCCGACGTGCGGCAGCCGCTCGGCCCAGAGGTCGGCGCGGTTCACGAACTCGTAGGCGCCCTTGGCCGAGCCCTGCAGCGGCAGGGTGTCGGTGAACGAGAAGACCACGTCCTCCACCGGGTGCCCCAGCTCGGCGATCCGGCCGAGCGCGGCGAGCTCCAGCGGGCTGTTGCGGTCCAGCGCCGCGTTGATCCAGTCGACCGTCCCCGGGTCGTCGTCGGCCGGGGTGAACAGGTGCACCAGCACGATCTCGGTCCGGCCGCCGGGGAGTTCGTTGAAGATCCACTCACCGCCCATCGAGCCGATCCGGCCCCGGCTGCGCTCCTGGCGGAAGGTGACGTGCAGGCGCTCCGGGTCGAGGGTGCGGCGGGAGGTCCAGTGCGACACCTCGCCGTTCACCAGGGCCCAGATCTCGAAGCGCTCGGTGTCCTCCCCGCGCTCCAGGTGCTGGACGTGGACGCTCGGGCCGAAGACGGCCGGCCACAGGGTGACGTCCGCGACCAGGCCGTAGAGCGCCTTCGCCGGCGCGGCCACGACCAGGGTGTGTTCGGTGCGGTGTTCGATCGGGTGCTGCCGGGGTTCGGTCATGACGGTGCGCTCTCCTCGGTGCGGGTGTCCAACGGCGGTCCTGGGCCGGGGCCTGGGCCCGGCCGGCGCGACGTACGGTCAGGCGGCGGCGGTCACCATGCTGTTGACCGCGGCGAGCACCGTGCGCGGGGTGGCCGCGTCGCTGACCGCCTCGTCCGGGAGCACCACGCCGTACTCCTGGGTGATCCGGGCGGCGCTCTCCATCAGCGCCAGCGAGTCGTAGCCCAGCTCCTGGAAGGTGCTGTCCTCGATCTCCCCGGTGAGGTCGATGCCGTCGTCCTCGCCCGCGCAGGCGACCAGAATCCGCCGCAGGTCGTCGATCTCCATCGTTGCCATGTCTGTCCCCTCGTCCTGCTCGCTGTTGTGGTTCGTACGGTGGGCCCGGCCGCCCGTGCCCGGGCGGCCGGACCTGCCGGGTGGTCAGCCGGCGGTCACCACGACCGCCGAGTTGAAGCCCCAGCGGCCGCGGCCGAGCACCAGCGCGGCGCGGACGGCCAGCGTCCGCGGCTCGCCGGTGACCAGGTCGATGCCGTACTCCTCGGGCACGTCCGAGGTGTGCGCGGTCGCCGGGACGACGCCGTCCCGGATCGAGAGCAGCGCGGTGGCCAGGTCCACCGGGCCGCCGCCCGCGCAGAGCCGGCCGATGCTCGCCTTGGGCGCGGTCACCGCGACCCCGCGCGGCCCGAAGACCTCCCGGATCGCGTCGGCCTCCGCCCGGTCGCCCGCCGTGCTGCCGGCCGCGTCGGCGAACACCACGTCGATGTCGCCCGGCTCCAGTCCGGCGTCGGCCAGGGCCAGTTCGGCGGCGCGGCGCAGGCCCGGCGGCAGGCCGGAGCCGGGCCGCGGGTCGAAGGTCGCGGCGTACCCGGCGATCTCGCCCCAGACCTTCGGGGCGCCCCGGTCGCGGGCCGAGCCGGCGTCCTCCAGGACGAGCACGGCGCCGCCCTCGCCCGGCACGTGGCCGGAGGCCGCGCGGTCGAAGGGCAGGTAGGCGCGGGCCGGGTCGTCCACCGTGCTGACCAGGCCGCCGGAGAGCTGCGAGGTGTAGCCCCACGGGTCGAGCGCGGAGTCGACGCCGCCGCTGACCACCAGCCGGGTGCCCCGGCGGATCACCCGGCGGGCGTGGCCGACCACGTCCAGCCCGCCGGCCTGCTCGCCGACCAGGGCGATGCCCGGGCCGCGCATCGCGTTGCGGATCGACACCTGGCCGGTGTTGACGGCGTAGAACCAGGCGAAGGACTCGTAGACGCTGACGTACTCGGGCCCCTTGCTCCAGAGCTTCTGGAACTCCTGGTGGGTGAACTCGAAGCCGCCCTGGGCGGTCGACAGGCTGACGCCCATGTCGTAGTCGGGCAGCGTGTCCGGCCCGACCGCCGCGTCCTCCAGCGCCCAGCCGGCCGCCGCGATGGCGTAGCGGGTGGAGACGTCGGTCTGCGGCAGCAGCCGGCTCGGGATGTGGTCCTTGGCCTCGAAGTCGAGGATCTGCCCGGCCAGCCTGGACGGGTAGCCGGTGGCGTCGAAGCGGACGAGTTCGGAGATCCCGTTCTGGCCGGCCAGCACCGCCTTCCAGTAGTCCTCGGTGCCAAGGCCGTTGGGGGCCGCGACGGCGACCCCGGTGACGACGGTCCGGACGGTCATGCGGAGACCCCCTCGGGGCGGCGGAGCACGATGGCGCTCTGGAAGCCGCCGAAGCCGCTCCCGACGGACAGGACGGTGTCCACCCGCTGCTCGCGGGCGGTCAGCGGTACGTAGTCGAGGTCGCACTCCGGGTCCGGAGTGTGCAGGTTGGCCGTCGGGGGCACCACGTTGTGCTTGATGGCCAGCAGCGAGGCGGCGATCTCGATCGAGCCGATGGCGCCCAGCGAGTGGCCGACCATGGACTTGATCGAGCTGACCGGCACCCGGTACGCGTGGTCGCCGAGGCTGCGCTTGAAGGCGGCGGTCTCGTGCCGGTCGTTCTGCTTGGTGCCGGAGCCGTGCGCGTTGACGTAGTCGATGCCGGTCGGGTCGAGCCGGGCTTCGTCGAGCGCCACCCGGATCGCCTCCGCCATCTCCCGGCCGTCCTTCTTCAGGCCGGTCATGTGGTAGGCGTTGCAGCGGGTCGCGTAGCCGGTGACCTCGGCGTAGATCTCGGCGCCGCGCGCGACGGCCGCCCCGTACTCCTCCAGCACGAACATCGCCGCGCCCTCGGCCAGCACGAACCCGGTGCGCGAGCCGTCGAAGGGCCGGGAGGCGTGCTCGGGGTCGTCGTTGCGGGGCGTGGTCGCCTTGATGGCGTCGAAGCAGGCCACGACGATCGGCGAGATCGGGGTGTCGGAGGCGCCCGCGACGACGGTGTCGACGGTGCCCTCGCGGATCAGCTGGACGGCGTAGCCCACCGAGTCGAGGCCCGAGGTGCAGCCGTCCGACACCATGGTGACCGGGCCCTGGGCACCGACCGTCCAGGCGACCTCGGCGGGCATGATGCCGGGGCTGAGGTAGTCGGCCATGTGCGGGGAGAGGTAGCCGGGGTCGACCAGCCAGTCCTTGCCCGCGTCGGACATGACCAGGTACTCGTTCTCCAGGCTGGTCGCCGAGGCCACCGCGCTGCCCAGGCTGACGCCGATGCGGTGCGGGTCCAGCGCGGACATGTCCAGGCCGCTGTCCGCGACGGCGTCCCTGGTGCAGGCGACGGCGAACTGGGTGGCCCGGTCCATCCGGCGGATCTCGCGGGGCGAGAATCCCTCGGCGGGGGCGTCGAAGTCGACCTCGCCGGCGATCCGGGACCGGAACGGCGAGGCGTCGAAGTGGGAAATCCGCCGGGTCGCCGTGCGCCCGGCCGTCAGCAGGTCCCAGAATGCCTTCACCCCTGAGCCGCCGGGTGCGCGCACTCCGATTCCGGTAATCACGACGCGCCGGTTCACCGGCTGCCTCCTATCACGGGGAACATGGATGTCGTTCCTTTCGCCATTCGCCCAAACGCCGGTCGGATTCGGTGTTCCACGCGGACGGCGGGATTGCGGTCCGGTCCGGGAAGGGATTCCGGTCCGGGGCCCGGCGAGGGCCCCGGACCGGACCGGGTCAGCGGACGGTGGTGGTGGTGAACGTGGTCTGCGGGTTCGCCACGCACTTGAACGGGGCCGGCGCGCCCTGGAGGTCCAGGCGGACCCAGGTGAACGCCGGGTCGTCGAAGGAGGTGCCGGCGGTGCCGGTGTTGATCACACCGGAGGCGCCCGACTCCAGCTTGAGCTTCAGCGTCGGCAGGTCGAAGGGCTGGCCCGCGGCCAGGGTGCCGGCCTGCTTGTAGGTCAGCGTGTTGGTGCCGTAGTCGACCGTGACGACCGCGTGGGTGCCGGCCAGGCCGCTGCCCCCGACCAGCTCGTACTTCACCAGCGAGGCGTTGGCCGGCAGCTGGTACTGCACCTGGACGTCCTTGACGCCGCTGTTGTACTGCGGGTTGGGCGTGATCACCGGCGGGTCGAGCTCGACCGTGAACTTCTTGTGCGGCGCGACCTTGGCCGGGGCCTTGGTGGCGAAGGTCAGGCTGTAGGGCAGCACGTTGTGGCCGCCCGGGAACTCGACGTAGCAGTTGTACCCCACCGGGACGGAGGCGGTGGCCGCCGTCTGAGCCTGGGCCTCGGCCGTGGTCTCGGCGCCGGCGGACCCCACGGAGACGGGGATCGCCACCGCCGCGACGGCTCCGACGGCTGCGATTCTCTTGGCCCAGCTCTTAACTGTCGACATGCCAGTCCTTCCGCGAAGTGCGAGTGGTGAGCGCGGGGTGACTGTCCACCCCGCGACACCGTCAGCATTTCGGCGGGCCGTCGAGACTCGCTTGACGACAGCTCAAGGACGGCCGGGTCAGGCCGCCGGCACCGTCCGGACCAGCGTGTACCCGACCATGGAGGGCGCGGTGACCCCCGGCATGGCGGTGATGGTCGCCCGCAGCTCCCCCGCGCGCGGGTTGTCCCGGAACGAGTCCCGGTAGGCCGCCTCGTCGCGCCACTGGGCGTAGTTGACGACGTGCCGGCCGTCGACGCTCGCGTGGTAGTTCGCCGCGATGAAGCCCGGGCAGTGCCGGACCCACTCCTCGACGTCCTTCACCAGCAGCTCGACCAGCTCCCGCTGGACCTCCGGCCCTTCGGTGCCCAGGGTGACGATCGCGATGAAGCCGGCACCGGACGACGCGAGATCGGACATCTTTTCCTCCGCAGTGTGGGTGGGCCCGCGGCCGCGGGTACGGCCGGAGGCCGGCCGCGCCCACCGCGGATGCGGCGGGGCGACCGGCCTCCCAGGGAATACCGGTGCGCTCGATTCGGACTCGACCGGGCGAGCGGCGAGCGGACGAGCGGGGTGCGGGCGGGCGTCAGCCGACGGTGAGCACGACCTTGCCGCGCACGTGGCCGGTCTCGACCTCCTGGTGCGCCTCGGGCGCCTTCTCCAGCGGGACGGCCTTGGCGACGGTGACCTTCAGCAGGCCCTCGGTGTAGAGGCGGACCAGCTCGGCCAGCCGCTCGGCGGAGCGCTGGGTGCCGATCCGGCGCACGCCGAGCCGCGGGCCGCCCCAGGAGTCGGCGATGGTCACGGCGCGCTCGGTGTTGCCGTCGAGGATCTCGACCGAGGCGTCCAGCGCCTCGCCGCCGATGGCGTCGAAGACCGCGTCCACGCCGTCGGGCGCGGCGGCGCGGACCCGCTCGACCAGGCCGGCGCCGTAGGTGACCGGGATGGCGCCGAGCGAGCGCAGGTAGTCGTGGTTGCGCTCGCTGGCGGTGCCGATGACGACCGCGCCGCGGGCCTTGGCGATCTGCACGGCGTTGGAGCCGACACCACCGGCGGCGGCGTGGATCAGCACCACGTCGCCGGCGCCGACCCGCAGCTCGTCCAGCGCGGTGTGCGCGGTCTGGCCGGAGGCGGACAGCACGCCGGCCTCCTCCCAGGGCATCCCGGCCGGCTTCTGCACCAGCTGGTCGGCCTGCAGCAGGACGACGCTGGAGTACCCGGTACCGTCCAGGAAGCCGATCACCTCGTCGCCGACGGCCACGCCGGTGACGCCGGGGCCGACCTGGTCGACCACGCCGGCCACCTCGTTGCCCAGCCGCACCGGGAAGGTGTCCGGGTTCCACTGGGCGAAGTCGCCCCGGCGCCAGGCGGTGTCGAAGGGCTGCACGCCGGCGGCGCGCACCTGCACCCGCACCTGGCCGGCGCCGGCCTCCGGGTCCTGGATCTCGACCGGGACGAGGACCTCGGGCTTGCCGTACTCGTTGAAGACGATCGCGGTGGACATGTCGTTACCTCTCGTGGAATGACAACTGGCTCGTCGGGGGTGGAAACGATCGGGCGGGGTGGCGGGGTGCGCCGCGGGGCGCACCCCGCTCCGGCCGGCTGGTTCAGAGCAGGGCTGCTTCCTCCTGCGGCTGCTCGTCCTTGCCGTCGCCGCCGCCGCCCGACGGCGGCTTGTGGCCCCGGGCGTGCTTGGGCAGCAGGAAGGCGAGCGCGAAGCCCAGGGCGAGCAGGCCCACCACGACCCAGATGGTGCGCTGGAGGGTCTGGTTGAAGCCCTGCTTGAAGGAGTCGGTGGCTCCGCTCTGCACGGCCGCGGCCACGCCCAGCGGGTTGCCGGACGAGCTCGCGGCGGCCTTGATGTCGGTCTCCAGCTGCACGCAGCTGGCCTGGACCGCGTCGGGGTTGGTGGCGGTGGCGCGGTCGTGGCCGCAGTCGCCGAGGCCGGTGATGATCTTGTCCTGGGCGGCCCCGGTGACCTGGACGGCGGTCAGCCTGGCGCGCAGGTCCGGGGTGTCGGTGGCCTGGGTGACCTGGGCGCCGAGGATGCCGAAGAAGACGGTGCCGATGATGGCCACCCCCAGCGCGCTGCCGAACTGCTGGATCGCGGTGAGCGTGCCCGAGGCCGAGCCGTACTCGTGGGACTCCACGCCGGCCAGCACGATGTCGAAGAACGGCGCGAGGAAGAGGCCGAGCCCGGCGCCGTAGACCGCCAGGGCCGGCGCGGTGTGCCACGGCGAGACGTCGGTGCCGACGCCGCGGACGATCAGGAAGATGCCGATCGCGCCGGCCGCCATCAGCGTGGTGCCCAGGTGCAGCGACCTGCGGCCGAGCTTCTGGGTCAGCCCGGCGCCCGAGGCGACGAAGCCGGAGACGCTGCCGAGGGCCTGCGGCAGGACGGACAGGCCGGCCTTGAGCGGCGAGAAGCCGAGGCCGAGCTGGAGGAAGAGGGTGAAGATCAGGCCGAACCCGGTCAGCGCGGTGTAGACCGCCAGGCCGGTGACCAGGCCGCCGGAGAAGGCCCGCTTGCGGAACAGCGTCGGCACGATCAGCGGGTCGCCGCCGCGGGCCTGGATCCGGTTCTCCGCCTTGGCGAAGACCACGAACAGCACCAGCGAGAGCGCCATCAGGACGAAGCACCAGGCCGGCCAGTCGAGCGAGCGCCCCTGGACCACCGGGTAGATCATCAGCAGCGCGGCCACACCGGCCAGCAGGGCTCCGGGGACGTCCAGTTTGGCCGCGCTCGGCGCCTGCTTGCTGGGGATGTACTTGAACCCGGCGATGATGACGAAGAGCCCGATCGGGACGTTGATCAGGAAGACCATCCGCCAGCCGGTGCCGAACAGGTCGCCGCTGATCAGCGCGCCGGCCACGACCGGGGCGGCCACGGTGGCCAGGCCCATCGCGGGGCCGTACGCACCGAAGGCGGTGGCCAGCTCCCGGGGCGGGAAGATCGAGCGGATGGTGCCCAGGCCCTGCGGGAGCAGCAGGGCGCCGAACAGGCCCTGGGCGATGCGGGCGGCGATCAGCGTGCCGGGCGAGACCGAGACCGCGCAGAGCACGGAGCTGACCGTGAAGCCGACGGCGCCGATCAGGAAGACCGGCTTGCGCCCGTAGATGTCACCGAGCCGCCCGCCGGTGATCAGGCCGGCGGCCAGGGCGAGGGTGTAGCCCGCTCCGAGCCACTGGATCAGGACCAGGCCGCCGCCGATGTCGGCGCGGATCGAGGGGGCCGCGATGTTGGTGATCATCGCGTCGAGCAGATTCATGATCGAGGCGGCCAGGATCGCGGAGAAGGCGAGCCAGCGCCACTTGTACGGGGCCTCGTCGGCCTCCGTCGGTGATTGCTGCCATGTCGTCATTGGCTGAACCCATCAGGTGTGTGCGGAGTGACGTCCGACGAACGGCCAGGCCCCCGACGAACAGTGATCGCTGAGTGGAGAACGCCATTCGAGCACCCGAACACCGTTCTCGTCAAGTACAGTGTTCGTCTGTTGGTACACTGGTCCGGAACGAGCCCCTCCGGGGAGTCGCCGCCAGGAAGGAGCTCACGAACCATGGACGTTTCCCGGTCCCACGACACCCCGGGGATCCCTGCCGCACCATGGCGAAAGGGGCGCGCGAGCAAGCAGCCCGCGCCCCAGCGCGTGCCGCTGTCCGCCGACCTGATCGTGGACGCCGCCCTCCGGATCGCCGGAGCGGAGGGGATCGACGCGCTGACCATGCGCCGGATCGCCCAGGAGTTCGACACCGGGCCGTCGAGCATCTACGCGCACGTGATCAACAAGGACGAGCTGCTCGACCTGATGCTCGACCGGGTGGCCGCCGGCATCGACGTGCCCAAGGCGGACCCGGACGACTGGCAGGAGCAGGCCAGGGACGTCGCCCGCGCCATCTACCGGGTCTTCTCCGCCAACGCGGACGTGGCCAGGATCGCGCTCGCCACCATCCCGACCGGCCCGAACATGCTCCGGGTCACCGAGGGACTGCTGGCCGTCCTGGTGGCCGGCGGCGTGCCGATCCAGCAGGCCGCCTGGTCGGTCGACCGGATACTGCTCTACATCAGCGCCGACGCCTACGAGGGCTCCCAGTTCATGGCCCGTCAGCGCGAGAGCGGCCTGCCGATGCGCGAGTTCGGCCCGGCCTTCCGCGAGCAGGTCCGGACGTTCTACGCCTCGCTGCCGAGCGAGACCTTCCCCTGTACCAGCGCCAACGCCGACATCCTGACGTCCGGCGGCGGCGACGACCGGTTCGAGTTCGGGCTGGACCTCATCCTGACCGGCCTCGCGGCCAAGCTCCCCGCCCCGGACGCCTGAGCGGCCCGGGAACGCCGCCGGCCGGCGGGCCCGGGACACGTGCCCGCCGGCCGGCGGGTGGAGCGGTGGATCAGGTGCTGCCACGGACCAGGCGCTGCCGCATTTCAGGTGCGGCCGCGATTCGGGTGCCGCGGTCGGGCCGTGCGCTGCGGCCGGCCCTCGCGGGGCCGGCCGCAGCGGGCGGGATCAGCCGAAGTAGCTGTCGAAGTTCTTCGAGAACTCCCGGCCGCCGAACTGGTCCCAGTTGATCGACCAGGTCATCAGGCCGCGCAGGTTCGGCTGGGCGCCGGCCCTCGGCACGTAGGTGCCGCAGTTGGTCAGCTTGGTCAGGCAGTCCAGCGCCTTGTTCACCTCGGCGGGGCTGACGTAGCCGTTGCCCGCGTTGGTGGTGGCCGGCATGCCGATGGCCAGCTGCGACGGGTTGAGCGCAGGGAACATGTTGGCGGTGTTGCCCGCCACCGGGAACCCCTTGAGCAGCATGTCGGTCATCGCGACGTGGAAGTCGGCGCCGCCCATCGAGTGGTACTGGTTGTCCAGGCCCATGATCGAGCCCGAGTTGTAGTCCTGGACGTGCAGCAGGGTGAGGTCGCCGCGCATCGCGTAGATGACCGGCAGGTAGGCCCCGGCGCGCGGGTCCTGTCCGCCCCACGGGCCCGAGCCGTAGTACTGGTAGCCGAGCTGGACGAAGAAGGTCTCCGGGGCCATCGTCAGCACGAAGCCGGCGCCGTACTTGGCCTTCAGGGTCTTCAGCGCGGAGATCAGGTTGACCACGACCGGGGTGGTCGGGTTCTTGAAGTCGGTGTCGCCGGTGGCCAGCGACAGCGAGTGGCCCTCGAAGTCGATGTCGAGCCCGTCCAGGCCCCACTTGTCGATGATCGCGGAGACCGAGGAGACGAAGGTGTCCCGGGCGGCGGTGGTGGTGAGCTGGACCTGGCCGTTCTGGCCGCCGATCGAGATCAGCACCTTCTTGCCCTTGGCCCGCTTGGCGGCGATGGCCGCCTTGAAGTCGGCGTCCGACTCCACCGAGGGGCACTCGGCGACCGGGCAGCGGTTGAAGCGGATGTCGCCGGAGGTGACCGAGGTCGGCTCGCCGAACGACAGGTTGATGAAGTCCCAGGAGTCGGGGATGTCGGCGACCTTGGTGTAGCCGGCGCCGTTGGCGAAGCTGGCGTGCAGGTAGCCGACCAGGGCGTGGTTGCCGGGCGGCGGCAGGGTCGGCGTGCCGGTGCTGGTCGGCGTGGCCGTGGCCGTCGGGGTGGCCGTGCCGGTCGGGGTGGCCGTCGGCGAGGCGGTGGCGGTCGGGCTCACGGTGGCGGTGGCCGACGGGGACGGGCTCGGGGCGCCGGGACCGTCCAGCGAGACGTCGTCCGCGTAGTAGGTGCCCTGTCCGTACCAGCCGTGGGTGTACACGGTGGCGCTGGTCTGGGCCGCGCCGGTGGTGAAGCTGACCGAGAGCTTCTGGTACGCACCGCCGGTGCCGGGCGTCCAGGTGCTGGTGCCGCCGTCCACGCCGAGGTAGACGTAGCTGCCCTTGACGTACGCGCTGAGCGTGTACGTGGTGTTGGGCGCGACGGTGACGGTCTGCGAGCACTGGGCCGAGGAGCTGGCCGAGGCGGCGCCCGCCAGGGCGTAACTGCCGGTGCGGGCCTGGCCGGTGACGACGCTGCCGGTGCCGGCGGCGCAGCTCCAGGGGGCCAGCGCGTTGCTCTCGAAGCCGCCGTTGGTGAGGAATTCTCCGGCCGAGGCGGCGGGCGCGGTGCCGAGGGCCAGGCCGACGGCGCCGGCGGCCGCGACGGCCCAGGCGGTGCCGATGGCGGCGAGGCGGCCGGGCCTGCCCCGGTGCTTCGTGGGGGATGCTGTTCTGCGCATGCGGGGGACTCCTGCTGGGGCGCGGGATGTGGGGGGTGTCCGAGGGCATGGGGAAGCTGCGGCCAGGTGGGGGGTGCGGCCGTTCCGTCAACCAGTTGGACTAGACCACTGAAGTGGATCCGCCGGTTCTGTGTCAATGCCCCCGAGGCGACCGAGAGTTGCCTCCGCGGCCCGGCCGCCGGTGTCCGGACGCCCCCGGACGGCCCGTCGGCGCCGCCCCCGCCGGCCCGCCCGCCCGGCCCCGCCCCGCTTCCCCGCGCCCCTCCCCGGCACGGCCGGCGGTCCCCGGCGGGCCTGCCGTGCGCCCCCGGCACGGCCGGCCGGCGGGCCCCGGCAGCCGCACGACGGCCCGCCGGCCGGGCACGGCCCGGGTTGCGACCGGTAGGCCACCGCCGAACCATGAAGAGGTGACGGCGCCCGGCTACCTCAGACACCCCCACCTGCGCGGTGGCCTGATCGCCTTCACCGCCGAGGACGACGTCTGGGTGGCCCCGCTGGCCGACGGCGACGGCACCGGCCGCGCCTGGCGGGTCAGCTGCGACCGCACCCGGGTCAGCCACCCACGGCTCTCCCCCGACGGCCGCACCCTCGCCTGGACCAGCTGGCTGACCCTCACCCCCGAGGTCTGGACCGCTCCCTCGGACGGCGGCGAGGCCGTCCGGCTGTCCTACTGGGGCAGCCAGGACACCCGGGTCCGGGGCTGGCTCCCCGACGGCGAGGTGCTCGCCGTCACCTCGTACCACGAGCCGTTCGCCCACTACACCTGGGCGCACGCGCTGCCGCTGGACGGCTCACCGGGGCGGAAGATGCCCTGGGGGCCGGTCGGCGACGCCCAGGTGGGCCGCGAGCACACCGTCCTGCTGACCGGCTCGGCCCCGCACGAGCCCGCCGCCTGGAAGCGCTACCGGGGCGGCGCCACCGGACGGCTCTGGATCGACGGGCAGCGCCTGCTGCCCGGGCACGAGGGCCACCTCGCCTCCCCGATGCCGGTGGACGGCCCCGACGGGCCCCGGATCGCCTTCCTGTCCGACCACGAGGGCATCGGCAACCTCTACTCCTGCCGCCCGGACGGCTCCGGCCTGCGCCGGCACACCGACCACGCCTCCTACTACGCCCGGGAGGCCGCCACCGACGGCACCCGGATCGTCTACCAGCACGCCGGGGACATCTGGTTGCTGGACGGCCTCGGCGCCCCCGCCCCGCGCCGGCTGCGGGTGCCGCTGGGCGGCGCCCGGGCCGGCCGCCGCCCGTACCAGGTGAACGCCGCCTCGCACGTCAAGGACCTCGCCTGCGACGCCACCGGCCGGACCGGTGTGATCACCGTCCGCGGCAGCCAGTACTGGCTGACCCACCGGGACGGGCCGGCCCGGGCGCTCGCCGACACGCCCGGCGTGCGGACCAGGCTGCCGGTGGTGCTCGGCCACACCGACGAGGTCTGCTGGATCACCGACGCCGAGGGCGAGGACGCCGTCGAGATCGCCCCGCTGCCCGGCAGCGAGCACCACCACGAGCACCGGTCCGGGCAGCACCCCGGGGTCCGGCGGATCGCCGGCGGCCTGATCGGCCGGGTGCTGGAGCTGTCCGCCGCCCCGGACGGCCGGACCCTGGCGGCCGCCACCTCGGACGGCCGGCTGCTGCTGGTGGGCACCGCCGACGGCGAGGTGCGCGAACTGGCCGCCTCCACCTACGGGCCGGTGAGCAGCGCCGTCTTCTCCCCCGACTCGCTCTGGGTCGCGTGGTCCCAGCCGGTGGCCGGCCGCTCGCTGCGCAAGATCCGGATGACCCGGGCCGACACCCTCGCGCCGGTCACCGACGTCACCGACGGCCGGTTCGAGGACGAGCAGCCGGTCTTCACCCGGGACGGCCGCTACCTGGTGTTCCTCTCCTGGCGCGGCTTCGACCCGGTGCACGACGTGCACACCGGGGACATGTCCTTCCCGCTCGGCTGCCGCCCCTACCTCGTCCCGCTGGCCGCCGACACGCCGTCCCCCTTCGCCGCCCCGGCCGAGGGGCGGCCCGGCGGGGCGGTGCCGGCGGCCGGCGCCGCGCCCGGCGACGGCACCGTCACGGTCGAGCCGCAGGGCATCTCGGAGCGGCTGGTGCAGTTCCCGGTGATCGCCTCCAAGTACTCGGCCACCGACGCCGTGCGCGGCGGCCTGGTCTGGCTGCGCTGGCCGATCTCCGGCGCCCTCGGCCAGACCTTCGCCAATCCGGACGACACCTCGGGCCGCCCCTCCCTGGAGTACTTCGACCTGGCCCGCGGCACCCGCAGCACCCTGGTCGACAAGCTGGACGGCTACGCCGTCTCCGGCGACGGCGGCTCGGTCTCCGTGTACTCCGGCGGCACCCTGCGGATCGTCCCGGTGCCGGGCCCGGGCGGCGGGCTCAGCGTCGACCTGCGGCGGATCACCCACACCGTCCACCCGGCCGAGGAGTGGCGCCAGGCGTACCACGAGGCCGCCCGGATCGTCCGCGACCAGTTCTGGGACGAGGGCATGTGCGGCCTGGACTGGCCGGCCCTGACCGCGCAGTACGAGCCGCTGCTGGACCGGATCGCCGGCCCCGACGACTTCGCCGACCTGCTGCGCGAACTCCTCGGCGAACTCGGCACCTCGCACGCCTACGTCACCCCGGCCCGGCGCGGCGAGGGCCCCACCCCCGTCCAGCAGCCGCTCGGGCTGCTCGGGGCCAACGCCCGGCGCTCCCCCGACGGCCACTGGCTGGTGGACCGGGTCCTGCCCGGCGAATCCTCGGACCCGCGGGCCCGCGCCCCGCTCGCGGCGCACGGCGTCCGGGACGGCGACGAGCTGCTGGCCGTCGCCGGACGCCCGCCGGACCCGGTGCGCGGCCCCGCGCCGCTGCTGGCGGGCACCGGCGGCACCAGCGTCGAACTCTCGTTGCGCAGCGGCCCGCAGGGGCGGGTGCGCCGGATCGCCGTCACCCCGCTCACCGACGAGCGGCCGATCCGCTACCAGGCCTGGGTGGGCCGGCGGCGGGAGCTGGTCCGGGAGTTCAGCGACGGGCGGTGCGGCTACCTGCACATCCCCGACCTCGGCGGCTCCGGCTGGGCGCAGTTCAACCGGGACGTGCGCCGCGAGCTCGACAAGCCGGCGCTGGTGCTGGACGTCCGGGGCAACGCCGGCGGCAACGTCTCGGAGCTGGTGCTGGAGAAGCTCACCCGCCGCGTCCTCGGCTGGGACTTCAGCCGCGGACGGCAGCCGGTCCGCTACCCCAGGGACGCCCCGCGCGGCCCGGTGGTCGCCCTCGCCGACGAGGCCACCAGCTCGGACGGCGACGTGATCATCACCGCCATCAAGCTGCTCGGCCTCGGGCCGGTGATCGGCGCCCGCACCTGGGGCGGGGTGGTGGGCATGACCGGACGGCACCAGCTCGGCGACGGCACCCAGATCTCGGTGCCCAAGAACGCCTCCTGGTTCACCGGCGGCCTCGGCTGGTCGGTGGAGAACCACGGCGCGGAGCCGGACGTGCACGTGCTGCGCACCCCGAACGACTGGGCGCGGGGCCGGCATCCGGAGCTGTCCTGCGCCGTCGGGCTGGCGCTGGAGCTGCTGGAGGACAGCCCGGCCGCGGTGCCGCCGCCGGAGGACATCCCGCGCCCGGACCTGCGCCGGCCGCCGCTGCCGCCGCGCTGACCGGCGGCGGGAGCCGGCCGGCGGGTTCACCAGGGGCGGCCGGCGGGTGTGCGAGGGGCCGGAGCGCGAGGGGCCGGAGCGCGAGGGGCCGGAGCGCGAGGGGCGGACGGACGCGCGGGAGGGGCGCGCCCCGGCAGGCGCGCCCCTCATCCATTCGGGTGGTACTCGTTCCGGCGGTCCGTGCCGGTCGCCCGGCCCGGCCCGGCCGCCGGAAGGCTCATCCGGTCCGGCCGGGACCGGTCAGTCCCAGGGATCGCCCTCGGCCGTCATGTTCTCCCGGGCCCGTTCCTCTTCCTCCTGGGCGGACATCGCGGACGGCGGCTGCTCCGGCTCGCGCGCCCGCTCCGTCCGGTCGGGGAAGGCGTCGGCCGCCTCGTCATGGGCGAGGGCCGCGCGCCGGGCCTGGTCCGTCATGGCGGTGGAATCCTGTTCCTGCGTCCCGCCGAGGGAGGACCTGGCCTCCTCGCCGGCATCGTGCGCCTTGTGGCGGAACCTGTCGAAGATGCCCATGTCTCCTCCTCCGGGTGGTTACCGGGCTGTCCTCACTCTCACACCGCGCCGCACCGGCCGCATCCGCAGGCCGGAGCAGGCCCACCCGCACCAGCCGCCCCCGTCACCGGCGCCCGCCCCGGCCACCGGCTCCGGCCCGGCCGCCCGGCCCGCACTCCCCGTCACCGGAGCGTGCCGATCCGGGCGCCGGTGTCCAGCAGGCCGGTCAGCCGCACCTCGCCCTGGCCCGCCCCGGGCACGGCCAGCGCACGGGCCGGCGTCCTGGTCTCCGGCAGGGTGAGCGCGCCGGTGGCGGACACGCTCACCAGCCGCCGGCTGCCCGCCATCAGCAGGTACGACTTGCCGGACCTGCCGCGCCACCAGGTGGCAGCCAGCACGTTCTGGTCGAAGCGGCTGCAGGCCCGGGTCTCCGGGGCACCGGCCGTGCGCAGCGGCTCCGGGGCGGTGCGGCGCGGGTCGGGCAGCAGCAGCGCGGTGGCCGCCGAGCCGCCGCCGTCCCAGCGGTCCCGCCGGACGCAGACCCAGGTCGCGGCCCCCTCCCCCTCCGGGAGCTGCTGGGTGGCGAAGGCCCAGGTGTTCAGCGCCCGGGTGCCCGGGCCGGCGTCGGCCGGACCGGCCCCGGGCAGGCCGCAGGAGGTCCGGGCCCAGGCGGCCAGCGCTTCCGGGCCGGTCGCCTCGCGCGGCGGGCGGGCCGGGGTGCCGTCCGGGGGCGGGGTCCAGGTCAGGTGGGCGGGCAGCAGGCCGCCGACGTCGGCCAGCAGGAAGGCGTGCTGCTCGGCCACCACCGGCGAGGAGCGCAGTTGCAGGACGGGCCGCCGGGCGCAGGAGGCGTCGGCGGTCAGGGCCAGCGGCGGGGTGAGGCCGTCGGGGTGCGGCACCGGGCGGGCGGCGGCGTCCGGGGTGCGCAGGTCGCGGGTGTCGGCCGCGTCGACCCAGGGGGCGAGCAGGTAGCGGGCGCCCTCGGGGGTGCGGGTGAGGGCGAGCGCGGCGGCCGTGGTGACGTCGGCGTCGTCGGCCCGGGCGAGGGTCAGCTCCGGCTGCGGGCCCTCGGTGTAGCGGGCCAGCCGGCCCTCGCCGTACAGGACGACGACGGCCGCGCCGTCCGGCCGCCCGGCGTAGAGCAGCTGGGCGGCGCCCGGCGGGCCGTCGGGGGTGCCCGGTTCGACGGTCCGGCGGACCTGCGGGGCGGGGCCGGACCAGGCGGCCGCCGCCCGGCCGAGCAGGGCCTGGTCGGTGGTGAGGTCGCCGCGGGCGGGCCAGACGCCGAAGTCCAGCCGCGCGATCTGCCGCCAGGCGTCGTCGGCCGCCCGGCGCGGCGGCGGGAGGGCCCGCCCGGCCGGGTCGGCGGCGGAGCCGGCCCGCTGCGCCGACGGCGCGGGGCCCTGCGCCGGTGCCAGGCCCACCGCGGCGGCCAGCACGGCGGCGGCCGCCGCCGCCAGCAGGCGGCCCTTGGCCCGGCGCCGGAGCAGGTCGGTGGGCTGGGCCCGGACGGCGCAGGGGTCGAACTCGGGCGAACGGTCGAGGTCGCGCCCGGCCGCGCGGTGCCCGGCGTGGATCCGCTCGGCCTCGGCCAGGGCCCCGCCGGGGTCGGGCACGCCGGCCCGGTCGAGCAGCGCGACGACCCGGTCGGAGGGCAGTCCCTCCAGGACCCGCAGGGCGTATCCGGCCCGGGTGTGCGGCGTGGCCCAGGCCAGCTCCTGGTCGAGGGCGAGGTCCTCCGGGCTGCCGGCGGCGGTGAACAGGCGCAGCCCCCAGAGCCGGGGCAGCGGCAGCAGCCGGCGGCGCAGCGGGCGGGCCAGCGCGCCGCGCAGCACCTGGAGCCGGACGGCCTCCTGGGCGCGGCCCTCGTACGGACCGGTGGAGGGGTCGACGGGCGGGCCGTCCTGGCCCCTTCCGCGCAGGGCCTGCTGGACGACGGCGTGGGCGGCGAGGACCCGGTGGTGCCGGTCGGTGCCGCCGGGCAGCACCAGGTAGGCGAGCCTGGCCAGTTCGCGGTAGCCGCCGACCAGGGCGGCCTCGTGCTCCTTGAGCCGGGCGCGCCGGGCTGCGCCGGGGAGCCGGCGGGCGGCCGGGGTGCGCGCGGGCGCGTCCGGGGCGGGCCGCCGGGGCTCCCGCGCGGCCTGCCGCGGGGGCGGCTCCGGGGGCTGCTCCGGGCCGGTCGGTTCGAGCGCTATCGGTGCCACGGAGGTGGCGGCTTCCCGGCCGTTCATGCGGAGACTCCCCTGCTGTGCGCCGCGCCGGCGCCCGTCCGGATTCCGGTCGGGACCCGCCTGACCCACTGCCAAACGAACGGATCATGGGATCGTCACGATGTCCCACCGTCCCGGTCCGGGTTCCCGCGGCCGCCGACCCCGCCGCCGACCCCCGCCGGCGCGCCCGGCCGGCGCCCGGGGCCGCCCCGGGTCCTCCCGGCGTCCTCCCGGGCCGTTTCCCCCCACCGGGCCGGGGCAGGCGAGGCCCATGGCCATCAACAGCGGTAGACGCGGCTCCCTCCCCTCCTGGGGACGACGGCTCGGGCGCGGCCCGGTCGTCCGGGCCGCCGGGCGGGCCGGGTTCACGGCCCGCGGGGTGATCTACGTCCTGGTCGGGGTGCTGGCGGTGCGGATCGCCCTCGGCGGGTCGGACGGGAAGGAGGCGGACCGCTCCGGGGCGGTGGCCGCCATCGGCGAGCAGCCGTTCGGCCAGGTGATGCTGTGGGCGCTGGCGGCCGGTCTCGCCGGGATGGCGCTGTGGCGGCTGTCGGTCGCCGTGCTCGGCCGGGGCACCGGTGAGGACGGCTGGACCAAGCGGGCCGCCGACCTGGGCCGGGCGGTCTTCAACGCCTTCCTCTGCTCCGGCGTGCTGCAGACCCTGCTGACGGGCTCCGGCGGGACGCGCTCCGGCGACGAGTCGTCCAAGGAGTACACGGCGACGGTGCTGGCCTGGCCCGGCGGGCGGTGGCTGGTCGGCGCGGCCGGCCTCGTAGTGATCGTCACCGGTGTGGTGCTGGGCGTGCGCGCCGTACTGCGGAAGTTCGAGAAGAAGCTGGACACCGGCGCGATGGGCCGCCGGGTGCGGACGGCCGTCCGCACCCTCGGGGTGGTCGGCGGCGGGGTGCGCGGGCTGGTCTTCGCCGGCGCGGGCGTGTTCGTCCTGCTGGCGGCGGTGGCCTTCGACCCGGCCCGGGCGAAGGGCCTGGACGAGACGCTGCGCTCCTTCGCCGGCACGGCCGCGGGCCCGGCCCTGCTGGTCGCGGTGGGCGCCGGGCTGGCGCTGTACGGGTGCTTCTCGTTCTGCCAGGCCCGCTGGTACCGGCTGCGCTGAGCCCCTCCCCGGCGCGCCCGGCCGGCCGGGCGCCGACCCGCACCGCTCCGGGTTCCGGCCACCCGGGGTGGCCGGAACCCGGAGCGGCCGGTCAGCCGGTGACGCTCGCCGCGCCGGTCTCCAGGTGACCGGAGAAGCGCTGCGACCAGCTGCTGTCCGAGTTCACCGTGACGGTGAAGTCGTACCAGCCGTTCTGGCCCGCCACGGCGTTGAAGAAGTCGCTGACGTTGCCGCCGGCCGGCACCTGGTACGTCCAGGTGCCGGTGCGGTAGTTGTTCGAGGTGATGGTGAAGGTCACCGCCGAGGCACCGGCGTTGGCGAGCTTGAACCAGATCGCCAGCTTGCCGCTGCCCGGCTCGATCGCGTACGAGGCGGTGACCGCCGCGGTCTTGCCCGCCTTGGTGGCGTCGCCCTTGAAGCGGCGCAGGAACCGGTTGGGGCCGGTGACGCTCAGGTCGTACGGGCCGTTGCCGTAGCCCGGGCCGCAGTTGAAGAAGTCGCTCTGCTCGGCGCCGGCGTCCACCGTGTACTGCCAGGGCCCGCCGCTGCGGTAGGCGTTGGCGTAGGCGGCGAAGTGCGAGGCGTTCACCGCCGCGGTACCCGTGTTGGACATCTTGAGCCAGACCTTCGTCACGCCGCCGGAGCCGAACTCCAGGTGGTCCAGGTTGGCGTTCGGCTGGTACGGCAGCGCACGGGCCGGGCGGGTGCCGCTCTCCTGGGCGGGCAGCGCGTTGGTGACCGGCGCCGGGTTGGGCAGCGGGCCGCAGGCGGAGAGGCCGATCACCGCGTCGGTGTTGGGCAGCGCGGGCATCCCGTACACCGGGTGGGCGAAGTCGAAGACGCCGGTGAGGTCGCCGGTGACCTTGCGCCGCCAGGCGCTGATGTTCGGGCAGGCGGCCGGCTTGCCGATGGCGGCCGTCCAGCGCTCCAGGAAGCGCAGCACCGAGGTGTGGTCGAAGGTCTCCGAGTTGACCCAGCCGCCGCGGCTCCACGGCGAGATGGCGATCATCGGGACGCGGAAGCCGAGGCCGATCGCGGTGTTGCTGTAGAACTCGCCGGGGGTGCCGGCCGGCGGCGAGGGCGGCGGGACGTGGTCGAAGAACCCGTCGTTCTCGTCGTAGTTGAGGAACATGATGGTGGAGTTGAAGACGTTCGGGTCCGCGTTGAGCGCGTCCATCACCATGTGCACGAAGTGCGCGCCGTCGTTGGGCGTGGCGTACGGGTGCTCGGAGGAGGCCTCGTCGGCGACCACCCAGGAGACCTGCGGGAGGGTGCCGTTCAGGACGTCCGCGCGGATCGCGGCGGCGATGTCGTCCGGCGTCCGGCCGGTCACCTTCGGGACCGAGCCCATGCCCTTGACGGCCAGGGCGCTGCCGGCCGGGGCGTCGGTGAACTGCTTGAAGTAGGCGAGGGCGTTGTCGCCGTAGTTGTCCGCGGCGTTCTGGTAGACCTTCCAGCTGACCCCGGCGCTCTCCAGCGCCTCGGCGTAGGTCTGCCAGCGCAGCCCGGACTCGTCGCCGCCGTTGTAGGCGGGGCCGCCGGCGGTGCCCGCCGGGTCGATGGTGCCGCTCCAGTGGAAGGTCCGGTTGGGGCCGGTGGCGCTCAGCGTCGAACAGAAGTAGGCGTCGCAGATGGTCCAGTTCTCGGCCAGCGCGAAGTGGAACGGGATGTCGGCGCGCTGCAGGTGGCCGAGGGTGCGGACGTTGCCCTTGGCGAGCACCCAGGAGTCCAGCTTGCCGCCGTTCCAGGCGGTGTGCTGGTCGTTCCAGGAGTGCGCCAGGTCGCCGTTGCACTGGGCCAGGCGCTCGGGGTCGGCGCCACCGGCCGGCTTGGTGGCGCTGAAGGCCCACGGGTACTGCCGGCCGAGGCCGTTGGGCTGGTTGAAGACGCTGTAGCCGCCGGCGATCTGGATCGCGCTGCGGTCGGCGAACCCGCGCACGCCGCGCAGCGTCCCGAAGTAGTGGTCGAAGCTGCGGTTCTCCTGCATCAGCACCACGATGTGCTGGGCGTCGGTGATGGTGCCGGTGCTCGCCGGCGCCGCCGCCGAGGCGGGTGCGGCGGCGCCGACGGCGGCGCCGCCCGCCACCGCCGCACCGGCCGCCGCGCTCGCCGACAGTGCCATGAACTTCCTACGGCTCAGCTCGGACATCTGCCCGGCCCGTCCCTTCGCTAGCGATGTTGTACACACAGGTTGTGGACAACGTCGGTCGCGGAGCATCCTCACGCAGGGCAGGCCGGGGAGGCCAGACTCGTGCCGCATGATTGTCGGACTGTTCGTCCAACTGTCGGTGAACGGCCTGGAGATGAACGGCCGGGGCAATGCGCGTGCTGCCCCGGGCACAACGCCCGGGCGGGCTCAGCGGTCCTTGACGGTGATGCCCAGCGCCTGGGCGAACTGCGGTGCCAGCTCGAACAGCTGGGTGCTGCTGATCAGCGCCCCGCGCAGCCCCTCGTGCCCGTCGGACAGCCCCAGCCGGACGGCGCCGCGCAGATCGGTCCTGCTCAACGTGGCGCCGCGCAGCCGGACCTCCTCCAGGGTGGAGCCGGGGAAGGTCACGCCGGTCAGCCTGGCGTCGCCGAAGTCGACGTCCCGCAGCACGCAGTCCTCGAACACCACGTCGCGCAGCACCGCCGCGCGCAGGTTGACCGCCTCCAGCTTGCACTGGCGCAGCACCACCCGGCGGAGCGCCGACCCGTGCGCCGCCACCCCGGCCAGCACCCCGCCGAGCACGGAGACGTCCTGCCACTCGCTGTCCGACAGGTCGCAGGCCACCCACCGGCTGCCCTGCACCCACACCTCGTTGAACCGGGCCTGCCGCAGCTTCACCCCGCTCATCGCGACCGTGGTGAACGCGCACTCCAGGAAGCTCGCACCGGTGGCGGCCTGGTCGGTGTACTCCCCGCCGTCGAAGTGCACCGTGTCGTACCGCTCGTCACGCCGCAGCGGCCCGTCGTGCCGCCGGAGCAGGTGGCCGTACGGCAGGTCGGCGAGCTGGTCGGGTACGGACGAGGGCATGGCGCGGCCTCACGATCGGGTGCTGGTGCTGGTGCTGGCCCCGGCATCGTCGCACGGGGCACCGACAATGCCGCCGGAGCGACCCGGGCAGCAGCCGGTCCGGGCCCGGGGCCGGGGCCGGGGCCGGGGCCGGGGCCGGGTGGCACCCGGCCCCCGAGCGGGCCGGGCGGGGCGGAGCAGCCGCCTCTCACCCCTCCCGGGCGTGCAGGGCCACCCCCACCGCCACCGTCGCCGCCGCCACCAGACCGGCCGCGAGCACGCCCGACCCACCGAGGAAGGTGCAGGCCAGCACGGCGACCGCGGCGACCGGCAGCACCACCTGGGCGGCGCCGGACTTGCCGTGGCGGGCGTGCAGCAGCCAGACGGTGAACAGGTAGACGGCGCCGGGGACGGTGACGGCGGCGGTCGCGGCGGCGGCCGAGATGTGGGCCTTGCCGACGGCCTGCTCGACCGCCACCTCCAGCCCGGCACCGATCGCGGCGGCGGCCCCGAACACCAGGTAGTGGCCGTAGCCCCAGAGGAAGGCCTGCCGGCTGGAGGTGAGGATGTCCTCGACCGGACGGGCGAAGTAGATCCACCAGGCCGAGAAGCAGAGCAGGATGCCGCCGACCGCGATCGGGATCAGCTCCCCCAGCGCCTCGTGCTCGTCCACGGCGGACTGCACGGCGACGGTCGCGGCGGCCACCGTCTCGCCGAGCACGATCAGGGTGAAGAGCCCGTACCGTTCGGCGATGTGGTGCGGGTGCCAGCTGGTCCGGGTGGCCAGCTCGGCGACCACCGGGACGGCCAGCTCGGCGAGGATGCCCAGCGGGACGACGTACGGTCGGACGTCGGCGGGCACCAGGAGCACCAGCACCCAGCCGGCCTGGACGAGGGTGATCCCGGCCGCGTACCGCAGGGCGACCGTCCGGGCGGCGCCCTCCTCCCCGGCCGCCGCCCGCAGCCACTGGGTGACCATCGCGAGCCGCATCACCACGTACCCGGTGACGGCCAGGGTGAGGTCCTGGTCGGCGAACATCCGGGGCACGCCGGCCGCGAGGATCAGCACGCCGGTGATCTGGACCAGCGTGGTGATCCGGTACGGGACGTCGTCGCAGTCGTAGGCGGAGGCGAACCAGGTGAAGTTCATCCAGGCCCACCAGATCGCGAAGAAGGCGAACAGGTAGCCGACCAGCGCCACGTGCAGGTGCCCCTCCGCGAGGTCGTGGGCGAGTTCGCGCCCGGCCTGCGCGACGGCCACCACGAAGCAGAGGTCGAAGAAGAGTTCCAGCGGGGTCGCGGCGCGGTGCGGCTCGTCCCGGCTGCGCGGGACCATCCGCTGGACCGGCCGGGGGTACGGGTGCTGCGGGCGGGGTGCGGCGGGTCCGCTGGTCATGGCTCGGCCTCCGGGAGGGTGCTGTCCCGGTGATCCTGACACGGGCCGGCCCGCGCGCACGCATCTCACCGGCCGCCCGCCCGTGTGGCGGGCCAGCGGCCGGAGGCGCCCCGCACGCCCCCGTGCGGCACGCCGGACGGGCCGGTTTCACCCGTTTTGCCCTGTCGTCAGCCATAGTTGACGGTGCGGTGCGCGATCCGGGTGACAGCTCGGCCGGTTCCGGGCGCGCCCCGTGCGGCATGTCCTGTCCCTCTCCGGCTCACGGCTAGATTCGTCCCCGATCGGAATCACCTGGAAGGACGACCCGGGCGCCCTGCGGGCAACGCGGAAGGTCAAGGCCGGTGGTGGGACGCGGGGGCGGCGATGCCGTACCACCCGCGCCCCCGCCACCGGCCCCGTGATCACCGCGCTGCTCGTCAGCGCCCGCCGTCGGCCGGGGACTTCCGGGCCGGGGACCACCGGGCCAGGGCGACCCCCGGGGCGGGGCCGGCCTACTTCTCCCAGCCGGTCAGCGCGAGATCCGAGCTCGCCAGGCCGAACGCGCCGTCGTTGGCCAGGCCCTTGCGGACGGCCACCACGGAGGGCCGCTGGTACAGCTCGACGGTGTGCCCGAGCTCCCAGATCTTGGCGTCGGCCTCGTTGTACAGCTTGGCGGCCCCGGCCGGGTCGACCGTGCCGGCGGCCTTCTTCAGCAGCGCGTCGATCTCCGGCGACCCCAGCTTGGAGAAGTTGCCGAACACGTTGTCGCCCTGCGGCAGACGGAAGTTGGACAGGCTGGTGGAGAGCGGGAACGAGTCGGTGTTGCGCCAGCTGGCGATGTCGAACTTGCCCTGGTTGACGTACTTGGCGAAGAAGTCGTTGCTCGGCACCTTGTCGATGTCGACCTTGGCGCCGACCGCCAGCCACATGTTCTGGGCGGCGGTGGCCAGGTCGACCTGGGCCTGGGTGGTGCCGTCGTTGAGGATCCAGTGGAGTTCCAGCGCCTGGCCGTCCTTGGTGCGCGGCCGGCCGGGGCCGTCCTCCTTCCAGCCCGCCTCGTCGAGCAGCTTCTTCGCCGCCGCCAGGTCGAACTTGCCCCAGTCGCCGGAGTTGTCCTGGTAGCCGGTCTGGTTGGGCATGAAGATGTGGTTGCCGAGCAGCTTGAAGTCCACCGGCACGCCGTTGTTGGCAATCTTGATCAGCGACTGCCGGTCCAGCGCCCGCCCCAGGCCCTGGCGCACCTTCTGGTCCGCCAGCGCACCGCCGCCGCCGAAGGAGATGTGCACCTCGTCCCAGGGGCTGGCGGAGCGGACGACCGCGTCCTTGGCGTCCTTCAGCTGGCCGTAGGCCGTCGCGGTGCCCGCGGCCGCGAGGTCGATCTCGTTGTTGAGGAAGGCCTGGGTGGTGGCCGACTGGGTCATCACCCGGTAGGTGACCTTGTCCAGCTTGGGCTTCTCGCCCCACCAGTCGGGGTCCGGGACGAGCTGGAGGGTCTGCGCCGTCTTGTCCGCGACGCCGATCCGGAACGGGCCGGCGGTGATCGGCACCTTCTCGACCCAGCCCTTGTTGAAGTCGTCCGGGGTGGCGATGCCGGCCGCCGGGACCAGCGGCCGGAACAGGTTCTGCCAGTCCGCGTACGGCTCGGCGAAGGTGACCTTGACCTCGCCCGGGTCCGCGCCCTGCTCGACGCCGGAGATCAGCTCGTAGCCGGCCGGGTTGGCGATGTTGTACGCCGGGTCCTTGCCGCTGCTGGCCTGCCAGACCGCCTTGAAGTCCAGGTGGCTCAGCGGCTTGCCGTCGGACCACTTGGCCTTCGGGTTGAGCTTGTAGGTGACCACCTGCGGGGAGGTGGAGGTCACCTTCGCGTCGACCAGGTAGTCGGCCACCGGCTGGAAGGTGCCGCTCGCGTCCACCCGGAACAGGCTGGGCTCCAGGGCCCGCATGATCTCGACGGCGCCCCCGTAGGTGCCGTCGACCTGGTACGGGTTCCACTGGGTGATCCACTGGTACAGCGGGTAGCGGACCTCGCCGCCGTCCTTCACCTGGGCCGCCGGCCTGGGGTTGATGTCGTTGGCGCCCTGGCGCGGCGGCTCGCTCCTGGCCGCACCGTCGGCCGAGCCGCCGCCGCCCGAGCCGCACCCGGTGACGGCCAGCGCCAGGGCGGCGGCGAGGGCGGCCGCCCGGCTGATCCGGCGGGTGGTGGCGGTTGCGTCCATGAGGGGTCTCCCCGGGAGTTTCGACGATTTCGGCACCACCAGGTGTGGCGGCACTTGAGCGTGGGCAGCCAAGTCGGTGCCGACCAGCCGAACGTAACAGCCGATCAGTTCCGCGACCAGAGGGGGATGTTCAGATCTGATCGGAATGAAACGGGCCGCAACACTGCCGCAACACCCCGGCTGCGGACCGGTGCAACACTCTGACCTGCCGCTTCCCCGACCCGGGCGAAGCGGCGCGCCCCGCGCCCGAGGCGCGGCCCACCGGCCGTGCCGATCCGGCGATGCACGAAGCTGCTGCAACCACCCCTTGAGCGAAGGCAAATCACCATGTCCACCAGGTGCACGAACGACGCCACCGCCCCCGGCGGTGGCTGATGCTCCGCTACCTGGCGCAGCGGCTGGCCTACTACGCGGTGCTGCTGGTCGCCGCCGTCTTCCTCTCCTACGCACTCGCCTCCGGGGCCCTGCAGCCCCGCACCTACTTCGAGTCCAAGGTGCCCCGGCCGGCCGCCGCCTCGGTCGACCGCCAGCTCACCGCGCTCAACATCAACGACCGCACCCCCGTGGCGGTCCGCTTCGGGCACTGGGCCGACGGCGTCCTGCTGCACGGCGACCTCGGCCGCACCATCCACGACACCCCGGTGAACGACGACTTCCGCCGCCGGGTCTGGGTCTCGCTGCGGCTGCTGCTGATCGGCAGCCTGCTGGGCATGCTGCTCGGGGTGGCCGGCGGCGCCTGGAGCGCCGTCAAGCAGTACCGGATCACCGACCGCGCGCTGACCGTGGTCTCCTTCGTGCTGCTCTCCACCCCGGTCTTCCTGCTGGCGCTCCTCCTGAAGAACGGCGCCATCGCCGCCAAGGACGTGGCCGGCCACGAGGTGGTGCCGTTCACCGGCTACGAGACGCCCGGGCTGACCGGCGGGCTCGGCACCCACCTCGCCGACTGGGGCCTGCACCTGCTGCTGCCGACCCTCTCGCTCGCCCTCGGCGGCCTCGCCACGTACAGCCGCTACCAGCGCGGCACCATGCTCGACGTGCTGGGCTCCGACTACCTGCGCACCGCCGAGGCCAAGGGCCTGACCCGCAACCGGGCGCTGCTCAGGCACGGCCTGCGGACCGCCGTGATCCCGATGTCGACGATGTTCGCCTACAGCTTCCTCGGCATCTTCACCGGCGCCGCCTTCACCGAGACGATCTTCGGCTGGCACGGCATGGGCGAGTGGTTCATCCAGTCCATCAACGAACAGGACGTCAACGCGGTGGTCGCCGTCAACCTCTTCGCGGCGGTGGTGGTGCTCGCCTCCGGCTTCCTCGCCGACACCCTGCACGCCGCCCTCGACCCGAGGGTGCGCCGCTGATGACCGACGTCCCGGAGAGCCTGACGGCCCCGGCCCCGGCGCCCGTAGCGGCACGCCGCCCGCCCGGCCCGCCCGGACGCGGGCGGCTGGTGCTCGGCCGGCTGCTCGGCGCCCGCTGGGCGGTGGCCGGCGCGGTGACCGTCCTGCTGCTGTTCGTGCTCGCCTTCGGCGGCCCCTACCTGACCCCGTGGGACTACGCCGCGCCGGACTACACCGCGCTGCGGCAACCGCCGTCCGCCGCACACTGGTTCGGGACGAACGGGATCGGCCAGGACGTCTTCGCGCAGACCCTGCGGGGCCTGCAGAAGTCCCTGGTGATCGGCCTGCTGGTGGCGCTCTTCTCGACCGCCCTGGCCGCCCTGGTCGGCGCCTGCGCCGGGTACTTCGGCGGCTGGACGGACCGGCTGCTGATGTTCCTGGTCGACCTGATGCTGGTACTGCCGAGCTTCCTGGTGATCACCATGGTCTCGCCGCAGCTGAAGGGCTCCGGCTGGATCGCCTTCGTCGCGCTGCTCGCCCTGTTCAACTGGATGATCACGGCACGGGTGGTCCGCTCGATGACCATCTCGCTGGCCTCGCGCGAATTCGTCCGCGCCGCGCAGTTCATGGGGGTGCGGCCGCTGCGGATCATCCTGCGGCACATCCTGCCGAACACCGCCTCCTTCCTGATCACCGACGCCACGATCGCCGTCGGCGGCGCGGTGATGAGCGAGACCGCCCTGTCCTACTTCGGCTTCGGCGTCCGCGCCCCGGACGTCTCGCTCGGCACGCTGCTCGCCGCCGGGACGTCCGAGGCCCCGGTGTTCCCCTGGCTGTTCTACTTCGCGGCCGGCCTGCTGGTGCTGTTCGTCCTGGCCGTCAACCTGATCGGGGACGGGCTGCGCGACGCGCTCGACCCCACCGCCGAGGCCGCCCGCCCCGCCCGCCGGCCCCGGCGGGCCCGGCCGGCCGCCCGCCCCGCCCTCCCCGCGGGCGCCCCGGAGGCGAGCGGGCCTCGACGCCCCGGCCCCACCACCCCCCGCAGCAACCGGAGCAGCAGTTGAGCACCGCCGTCGGCACCGACCTCCTGACCGTCCGCGACCTGCGGGTCGACTTCGCCGGCCCGCGCGGCCGGGGCCCGGTGCCCGCCGTCCGCGGCGTCGACCTCACCGTGCGGCGCGGCGAGACCCTCGGCATCGTCGGCGAGTCCGGCTCGGGCAAGTCGGTCACCGCGCTGGCGGTGCTCGGGCTGCTGCCGGGCACCGCGGCCGTCCGCGGCTCGGTGCGCCTGGACGGCCAGGAGCTGGTCGGCCTCCCCCGGGACGCGCTGGCCCCGATCCGCGGCCGCCGGATGGCGATGGTCTTCCAGGACCCGCTGTCCGCCTTCACCCCCGTGCACCGGATCGGCGACCAGATCGTCGAGGCGCTCCGGATCCACCGGCGGACCGACCGCGGCGCCGCCCGCAAGCGCGCCGCCGAACTCCTCGACCTGGTCGGCATCCCCGACCCCGGCCGGGCCCTGGAGAGCTTCCCGCACGAGTTCTCCGGCGGCATGCGCCAGCGCGCGATGATCGCGATGGCCGTCGCCAACGACCCGGACCTGCTGCTCGCCGACGAGCCCACCACCGCCCTGGACGTCACCATCCAGGCCCAGGTGCTGGACGTGCTGCGCACCGCCCGGCGGGAGACCGGCGCCGCGCTGGTGCTGGTCAGCCACGACCTGGGGGTGATCGCGGGGATGGCCGACCGGGTCGCCGTGATGTACGCCGGGCGGGTGGTGGAGAGCGCCGGCGTGGACGAGCTGTTCGCCCGGCCCCGGCACCCGTACACCCTCGGGCTGATCGGCGCCGTCCCCCGGGTGGACGCCCGGGGCGGGCCGCTGGTGCCGATCCCCGGGGCCCCGGCCCCGATGGCCGCGCTGCCCGCCGGCTGCCCGTTCGCCGGACGCTGCCCGCTGGTGCAGGACCGCTGCCGCACCGCCGAACCGCCGCCGGCCGGCACCGGCGGCCACCTCTCCGCCTGTGTCCGGGCGGACGAACTGGCCGCCCGCGGGCCCGCCCCGGCCGAGATCTACCCGATGCCGCCGGTGCCCGCCGCACCCCCCGCGCCGCCCCGGGAGGAGCGCGCGCCGGTGCTCCGGGTCACCGGGCTCACCAAGACCTTCCCGGTGCTGAGCGGCAGCGTGTTCCGGCGCCGGACGGGCGAGGTGTACGCCGTCGACGGCGTGGACCTGGACATCCGGGCGGGCGAGACCCTCGGCCTGGTCGGCGAGTCCGGCTCGGGCAAGTCGACCACCCTGTTCGAACTGCTGAACCTGGCGAAGCCCGAGTCCGGCCGGATCGAGTTCCTCGGCCAGGACACCGCGGCGCTCTCGCGGGCCGCCGCGCACCGGCTCCGCGCCGAACTGCAGATCGTCTTCCAGGACCCGACGGCCGCCCTCGACCCGCGGCTGCCGGTCGGCGACATCGTGGCCGAACCGCTGCGCGCCCGGCGGGCCCCCCGCGAGCTGGTCGCCCGGCGGGTGCCGGAGCTGCTCCGCCAGGTCGGGCTCGACCCGGCGCACGCCGCCCGCTACCCGCACCAGTTCTCCGGCGGCCAGCTCCAGCGCGTCTCGATCGCCCGGGCCCTGGCCGTCCGGCCCCGGCTGCTCGTGCTGGACGAGCCGGTGTCCGCCCTGGACGTCTCGGTCCAGGCGGGCGTGCTCAACCTGCTGCAGCGGCTGAAGGCCGACCTCGGCATCGCGTACCTGTTCGTCTCGCACGACCTGTCGGTGGTGCGCCACCTCGCCGACCGGGTCAGCGTGATGTACCTCGGCCGGACGGTCGAGCAGGGCGAGGTCTCCGCCGTCTTCGACCGCCCGCGGCACCCCTACACCCGCGCCCTGCTCTCCGCCGTCCCGCTGCCGGACCCGGCCGCCGAACGCGCCCGCGAGCGCGTCCTGCTGCCGGGCGACCCGCCCTCGCCCACCGAGCGGCACACCGGCTGCCGGTTCCGCACCCGCTGCCCGGTGTACGCGGCACTGGCCGACGGCCGCCGCACCGTCTGCGAGCAGCGGTCGCCGGTGCCGGCCGAGGCCGCGCCGGGCGTGGACCACACGGCCGCCTGCCACCACCCGGACGTCCGCTGACGCACCGCCCGGCGGGACCGCCGGGGACGTCCCGCCGCGCGGTGCGTGGCCCCGGGTCACCCGTTCGCCCCGCCCGGCGCGCGGACCCGACGGTCCGTCAGTAGCGTCCGGAGCAGTCGCCCCCACGCCTGCACGGAGGAGCCCCGGTGGCAGTGACCGAGCCGGCGGACGCCCCGCCGCACGAGCATCCGCCCGCCCCGGAGCCGGGGCGGCCGGTGGCCCTCCGGGCCTCCCTGGTGGCCGGCGGGGTGACCGGGCTCCTGCTGGTGGCCATCGTGCTGGGCAGCCGGGGCCTGCGGGACTTCGACTCCGCGCTCGTCCCCTACACGGTCGCCACCCTGTTCCTGGCCTTCGGCGTCGCCTACCGGTACACCGTCTGGGTGTCCGCGCCGGCCTCCCGCCGCCTCTTCCGGAAGGGCCGGCAGGCCGCCCTGTCCTGGCGGAACCTGCGCGACGCACCGACCGCGCTGCCCCGCATGATCGCCACCTACCTGGGCTTCCAGAAGTTCCTCGGCGCCCGCTCGCACGCCCGCTGGGCGGCCCACCAGCTGATGTTCTGGGGCTGCCTGCTGGCCGCCGCGATCACCTTCCCGCTGACCTGGGGCTGGTTCACCTTCACCGCGTCCAGCGCCGCCGGGCCCGGCTACGAGATGCGGCTCTGGGGCTTCACGGTGCTGGGCTTCGACTCCGCGAGCCTCCTCGGCTGGGCGATGTACCACGGCCTGGACCTCGCGGCCGTCCTGGTGATCGCCGGCGCCGGGTACTTCCTCCACCGGCGCTTCCGCGACCGCGGGGCGATCACCGGCCAGCGTTTCGGCTACGACTTCGTGCCGCTGATCGCCCTGCTCACCGTCTCGGTGACCGGTCTGCTGCTGACCTTCTCCGAAGTGGCCCTGGACGGCGGCGGGTACGAGTTCCTGTCGGTCCTGCACATGGCCTCGGTGGTGCTGACCCTGGTCTACCTGCCGTTCGGCAAGTTCTTCCACATCGTGCAGCGCCCGGCCGCCGTCGGGATGCAGCTGTTCAAGTACACCGCCCGCCGGCACCCCGGCGGGGAGCTGCTCGCCTGCCGCAGGTGCGGCGAGCCGGTCGACACCGCCCCCTACGTGGAGAACCTGCGCGCCACCATGCGGGACCTCAGGCTCGGCTTCGACGACTGGGCCGAGTACTGCCCGCGCTGCAAGCGGGTGCTGCGCGGCACCGCGTACCTCTCCCAGGTGAAGCGGGGATTCAGATGACCGACCGGCCCGTCCCGCTCGACCCGCCCGTCCTGCTCGGCGCCGCCGTCCCGCTCGACCCGGCGGTCGCCCCGCCCGGCACCCGCGACTTCCGCGACGCGGGCGGCCTGCCCGCCTCCGGCTGGCGGGCCGACCAGGCCGAGCAGACCCTCGTCCCCACCCACTGCTGCTTCTGCGGCGTGCAGTGCGGGATGTACCTGCGGGTGAACGCCGCCGGCAAGGTCTTCGGCGTGGAGCCGCGCAACCACGACATCAACCGGATGCGGCTCTGCCCCAAGGGAATCAACGCGTACCAGCAGGTCAACCACCCCGACCGGCTGACCGCGCCGCTGCTGCGCCGCTCCCGCGAGGAGCCGTTCCGGGAGGTCGGCTGGGAGGAGGCGCTGACGTACACCGTCGAGGAGGTCCGGCGGATCCAGCGCGAGCACGGGGTGGACGCCTTCGGGCTGCTCGGCGGCGCCAGCCTGTTCTCCGAGAAGACGTACCTGGTGGGCAAGTTCGCCCGGGTGGCGCTGAAGACCCGGCACGTGGACTACAACGGGCGGCTGTGCATGGTGAGCGCCGCCGGGGCCAACAAGCTGGCCTTCGGCATCGACCGCGCGGCCAACCCCTTCTCGGACATCCTGCGGACCGACTGCCTGCTGATCGCCGGCTCCAACGTCGGCGAGTGCTTCCCGGTGATGACCCAGTACGTCTGGGGCGCCCGGGACCGCGGCGCCAAGCTGATCGTGGTGGACCCGCGGGAGACCGCGGTCGCCCGCACCGCCGACGTCCACGTCGCGCTGAAGTCCGGCACCGACTCGGCGTTCTTCAACGCGGTGCTGCACGTGATCGTCCAGGACGGGCTCACCGACGAGGCCTTCCTCGCCGCGCACGCCACCGGCTGGCCCGAACTGAAGGCCAAGGTCGCCGAGTACCCGCCGGAGCGGTCCGCCGCGATCTGCGGCGTCCCCGCCGAACAGATCGTCCAGGTCGCCCGGCTGTTCGGGACGGCCGGGCGGGCGATGGCCTGGCACGCGCGCGGCATCGAGCACCACACCCAGGGCGTGGAGAACTGCCTGTCCGTCATCAACCTCTGCGCGGCGACCGGGAACCTCGGCCGGCCGGGCGCGGGCTACGGGACCATCACCGGGCAGGGCAACGGGCAGGGCGGCCGCGAACACGGCCAGAAGTCCGACCTGCTGCCCGGCGGCCGCTCCATCAACGACCCGGAGCACCGCCGGCAGATCGCCGGGATCTGGGGCATCGAGGAGACCGAACTCCCGCAGGCCGGCACCTCGATGATGGAGATGGTCTGGCAGATGCAGCGCCGTGAGATCCGCGGGCTGATCGGCATCTGCAACAACCCCTTCGTCTCGCTGCCCAACTACGCGGTGGTCAAGGACGGGTACGACAAGCTGGAGTTCCACGCCCAGTTCGACTTCTTCCTCTCCGAGACCTCCGCCAACGCCCATGTGGTCTTCCCGGTGACCACCTGGGCCGAGGACGAGGGCGTGATGGCCAACGCCGAGGCCCGGGTGGTCAAGCACAACAAGGCCCAGGAGCCGCCGAGCGGGGTGCGCACCGACACCTGGGTGATGTGCGAGCTGGCCCGCCGGCTGGGCGTCGGCGACAAGTTCGACTTCGCCGGCTCCCGGGAGGTCTTCGACGAGCTGCGCCGGGCCTCGGCCGGCACGGTGATCGACTACTACGGCATCACCTACGAGCGGCTGGAGGAGACCGGCGGCATCGCCTGGCCCTGCCCGGACACCGCGCACCCCGGCACCCCCCGGCTGTTCGAGGACGGGCGGACGTACCACCCGGACGGCAAGGTGCACCTCCAGGTGGTCGAGTGGCACCCGCCGGCCGACCCGTACGACGACGAGTACCCGATGACGCTGACCACCGGCCGGACGGTCGCGCACTTCCTGTCCGGCAACCAGACCCGGCGGCTCGGCGCGCTGGTCGAGCAGACCCCGCGGCCCTGGGTGGAGGTCCACCCCTCGCACGGGTTCCGCAACGGCGAGGCGGTCCGGGTGGTGACCCGGCGCGGCGCGTCCGTGCTGCCGGCCCTGGTGACCGAGGCGATCCGGGCCGACCACGTCTTCGTGCCGTACCACTGGCCCCACCCGGTGGCGGCGAACGCGCTGACCAACGACGCCCTGGACCCGCGCTCCAAGATCCCCGAGTACAAGGTCTGCGCGGTGCGGATCGAGCGCGCGGAACAGCTCGACCCCGTCCCCGCGCCGCCGATGCCGCCGGGCCGCGAGGCCTACCCCGAGGCGCAGCACTCCCGCAGCGACCCGCTGCCGCCGACCGCCCCGCAGGGCCGCGGCACCGCCGAGAGGGGCTGACCGGCATGCTCGGACGCACCATCTTCATCGACCCCGGCCGCTGCATCGGCTGCCAGGCCTGCGTCTCGGCCTGCCGGGAGTGCGACTCGCACCGCGGCAAGTCGATGATCCACCTGGACTACCCGGACGAGGGCCGCTCGGTGGCCTCGCTGCCGACCGTCTGCATGCACTGCGAGGACCCGGTCGCCCCCTGCGCCGAGGTCTGCCCGGCCGACGCGATCCTGATCACCGCGGACGGCGTCGTCCAGGAGGCCGACCCGACCCGCTGCATCGGCTGCGCCAACTGCGTCAACGCCTGCCCGTTCGGCGTCCCGAAGATCGACCTGGAATCCAAGCTGCAGATGAAGTGCAACCTCTGCTACGACCGCACCTCGTACGGGCTGGCGCCGATGTGCGCCACGGTCTGCCCGACCGGCGCCCTGTTCTACGGGTCCCTGGAGGAGTTGCAGGCCGAGCGGCCCGGGGTCGACGTCTCCACCATGTTCGCCTTCGGGGACGTCACGGTGAGCACCGGCGTCGCCATGGTGGTGCCCGCCGAGCAGCGGGCCGCGCCGCTGCCGGGCGGGCTGCCCGCGGGCGGGCTGCTGGTCGCGGACGTGCTGGCCGGCACGGTGGGCGACGGCTCCCGCTCGGACGGGCGGCCCGCGGGCGGACAGGCCGACCGGGGGCGGCCGGACGGCGGACCGGCGGACGGCGGGCCGCCGGCCGGCGGCCTGCTCAGGGTGATCGAGGTCAACGGGCGGCCCACGCCCGGGAACGGAGCACCGGCGTGAGCGGACCGACACCGGAGGAGCGGGCCCTGGTCGACCGGATCAGTGCCGACTCCCTGACCACCCGCCGGGACTACCTGCGGATCGTCGCCACCGTCTCCGGCGGCCTGGCCGTCGGCTCGACGCTGGTCTCGGCCGGCGTCCTGCACCGGCACGGGGACGGCACGGCCGCCCCGCTGAAGGTCGCCGACCGGCTGGCGCCGGGCGAGGCCGTCACCTTCGACTACCCGGGCGAGGACGACCGCGCGATGGCGATCCGGCTGGCCGACGGCAGCCTGGTCGGCTGGTCCACCGTCTGCACCCACCTGGCCTGCGGCGTGCTCTGGCGGGACAACCACGCCGAGCAGGACGGGCTCTACTGCCCGTGCCACGAGGGCGTGTTCAACGCCCGGACCGGCGAGGTCACCTCCGGACCACCGCCCCGCCCGCTGCCCAAGGTGCTGGTGGTGGAGGACGAACAGGGCGCGGTCTGGGCGATCGGCACGGCGCGTTCGGGCGAGAGCGAGGAGGCCGGCCTCTGCCGCGGCCTGCGGGAACGCGACCCGGCGCTGGCCGAGCGGGCCGGCTGCGGGAGGCGGTCATGAGCTACCCGCCCGAGTACACCCCGAGCAGCGCCGAGCCCCGCCTCAACCGGCCGGTGCCCGAGCGGTACCCGCAGATCCGCGCCACCAGCGGCTACGCCGACCCCCGGGTGCGCCGTACCGGGCCCGGCCCCGGCGCCGGCACCGAGCAGGAGCCCGAACGCTCCGCGATGCTCACCGCCAGGGTGGCCGTCGCCATCACCGTGGTGATCGGCCAGCTGTGGGCGCTGACGGTGGCCACCAACGCCTGGATGGCGGGCAGCACCGCCACCGCCTGGTGGTGCACCGGGTTCTCGGCGGCCTCCTTCCTGGTCGTCCTGGCCGCCTGGCGGATCGGCCCGCGCGACCGCTGACCGCGGGCGGGACACCCGGGCGCCCCGCCCGTCCGGCCCCGCCCTAACGGCTACCCGGTGTGACCGGACGGTGGCGATTCGGCGGATCCGCTCACCGGCGTGTAATGTCTTCCGGGTCAGCAGGCGCCGCTAGCTCAGTTGGTTAGAGCAGCTGACTCTTAATCAGCGGGTCCGGGGTTCGAGTCCCTGGCGGCGCACAGACAGCCGAGAGGCCCTTCGCGAGAGCGGAGGGCCTCTCGGCGTTTCCCCGCCCTCCGCACCGGGCAAGGGCCGGCGGCAGGACCGTGCCCGGCACCGGACAGGAGACGCCCGTGACCCAGCCGTACGCCCGAACGATCCCCGAGGAGCTGGTGCTGGTGTGCGCCGAGCCGGCCGGCGGAGTGGTCCGGATGCGCGGCGGATTCCACCGGGTCCTGGCCGGTGCGGTGCTCGCCGAGATGCTGGTCGGCGGCGCGATCGCGGTGGAGGGCAGGCACATCACGCAGTACCAGCCGTTCGCCGGTCAGGACCCGGTGGCCGCCGGGGTGCTGGCCCGGCTGGGCGAGGCCGGCAAGCGGCGGCGCCCGCCCTCCCTCGACCTGGCGGTGCGGCGGATCGGCCGCGACGCCGTGGGGCCCGTCCTGGCCTCGCTGACCGCCCGCGGCCTGCTGAGCACCGAACGGCGGCGCTTCCTCGGGCTCGTCCCGTACCGGCGCCATCGGGTGGTGCCGCCGGCGGCGGGCCAGGAGATCGCCGCCCGGCTCCGGGCCGCCGCCCTCTCCCCGGCCACCGCCGCGGAGCGCGACCGGCAACTGGCCGGGCTGCTGGCGGCGGGCGGGCTGGCCCGGCAGGTCTTCCCCGGGCCGGCCGGGGCGGACGTCCGGCGCGCCCTGAGGCCGCTCGGCCGGGAGCTGCCGATCGCCCGGGCCGTGCAGCGGGTGACCAGCTCGGACGCGGCCGCCGCCAACTCGGGCTGAGCCCCGGCGCCCGCACGGCGCGGGGCGCCCGCCCCGGGACCGGCACGGAACGGGCGGCTCCCGCCGCGCGCGGGCGGGCGTTTCGTCGCGGCCGGGCGGAGCGTGTATTGTTCTCCAGGTCAGCAGGCGCCGCTAGCTCAGTTGGTTAGAGCAGCTGACTCTTAATCAGCGGGTCCGGGGTTCGAGTCCCTGGCGGCGCACAGACAGCCGAGAGGCCCTTCGCGAGAGCGGGGGGCCTCTTCGCGTTGCCCCGACGACGACCGTGTCGGGCGGGCGGCGGACGTGAGAGCCGCCACATCGGGCAAAAATGGGACAAAGGTCCCTAACCTTTTATGCGACCGCCTGTGCAGGCTGGCACGATCCGCCCGCAGGAAAGGCCCGCTGCTTTGCCACGTACCTCCCGGAGTGAGCGCAGCGCGCCGTCCAGCAAGAGCCCGTCCGGCAAGCGCCCCCGGCGCACCGGCCCGCGGCGGCTGATCCCCGGCTGGCGGGTCACGGTGGCCGGCCTGGTCACCTCGCTGCTGCTGGGGACCGGCGGCTTCGTCCTCGCCGTCTCCCTGGTGCAGGTCCCCGACGCGCACGCGGCGGCGACCGCGCAGAGCAACACCTGGCTCTACCAGGACGGCTCGGTGATCGCCAGGACCGGGCAGACCAACCGGCAGAACGTCGCCCTGGACAAGGTCTCCCCCGCCGCGCAGCACGCCGCGCTGGCCGCCGAGGACCGCGATTTCTACCACGAGGGCGCGGTCAACGTGCCAGGTCTGCTGCGGGCCGCGGTCAAGACGGCCAAGGGCGAGGGCACCCAGGGCGGCTCCACCATCACCCAGCAGTACGTGAAGAACACCTACCTCAGCCAGCAGCAGAGCGTCGGCCGCAAGGTGAAGGAACTGTTCATCGCGCTGAAGGTGGACGCCACCGAGACCAAGGACGACGTCCTCGCGGGCTACCTCAACACCTCGTACTACGGCCGCGGCGCCTACGGCATCCAGGCCGGCGCCCAGGCCTACTTCGGCGTCGACGCCGCCGCGCTGGACCCGGCGCAGGGCGCCTACCTCGCGACGCTGCTCAACGCCCCCAGCGCCTACGACGTCGCCACCGCGACGGCCACCGGCAAGCAGAACGCGATGAACCGCTGGAACTACGTGCTCGACGGGATGGTCAAGGAGAACTGGCTCTCCGCCGACGAGCGGGCCGCCGTGGCCTTCCCCGAGGTCAAGGAGCCGCAGGCGGCGCCCGGGCTCTCCGGCCAGGCCGGGTACCTGGTGAACGCGGCCACCGACTACCTGGTCTCGCACCAGATCCTCAGCGAGGCCGCCCTGGCCAAGGGCGGCTACACCGTCAAGCTGAGCATCGACCCGGCCCGCGAGCAGGACCTCTCCGACGCCGTGCAGAGCCGGCTCACCGCCGACCTGAAGCCCGGGTCCCGCCCCAAGGACGCCGCCGCCCAGGCGGGCGCCGTCTCGGTGGACCCGAAGACCGGCGCGGTGCTCGCCCTGTACGGCGGCACCGACTACACGAAGCACTTCGTCGACAACGCGACCCGGCGCGACTACCAGGCCGGTTCGACCTTCAAGGCGATCGCGCTGGCCGCCGCCCTGGACAGCAACGCGCGGACGCAGTCCGGACAGACGATCGGCCCGCGCACGGTCTACGACGGCACCAGCGGGCGCAAGGTCCGCGGCGGCACCGGAACGCCGTACGCGGCGCCCAACGAGGGCGGCAAGGACTACGGCCAGATCACCCTGCAGCAGGCCACCGACTGGTCCGTGAACAGCGTCTTCACCCAGCTCGCCCAGGACACCGGGCTGGAGAAGGTCCGGGACACCGGGGTCGCGCTGGGGCTGCCCGCCGGCACCCCGAGCCTCGGCGCCCAGCCGTCCCTGCCGCTGGGCGTGGCCACGCCCAGCGTGCTGGACATGGCCGGGGTGTACGCCACGCTGGACAACGGCGGACGGCAGATCACCCCGTGGCTGGTGCAGTCGCTGGAGCACGAGGGCCGGCCGGTGGCGCTGCCGGCGCCGCAGGTCAACCAGGCGGTCAGCGAGCAGACCGCGAACCGGGTCACCGCGATGCTGCGGGGCGTCGTCGACGACCCGGGCGGCACCGGGTTCCGGGCCCAGGCGCTCGGCCGCCCGGCGGCCGGCAAGACCGGGACCACCGACGACCAGAAGTCCGTCTGGTTCGTCGGCTACACCCCGGAGCTGGTGACCGCGGTCGCGCTGTTCGGCCAGGACCCGGCCACCGGCGCGCAGGTCAGCCTCAGCGGCACCGGCGGGACGGACGGCGCGGCCGGCGGGCAGTACCCCGCCCAGATCTGGACGGCCTACATGAAGGCCGCCCTCAAGGGGACGCCGGTGACGGGCTTCCCCGTCGTGGCCGGCCAGGCCGACGGCGGCTCCGGCCGCGGGGCGGGCAGCACCCCCTCGGCGAGCGCCTCACCCTCGCCGGCCCCCTCGACGCCGGCCGCCGGGAGCGGCGCCCCGACCGCGGGGACCGGCGGGACGGGCCCGTCCGACCCCTCGGAGCAGGGCTCCGGGACCGGCTCCGGCCAACCGGGCGGCCAGGGCAGCGGCTCCACCGGCCGCCCCGGCGGCGCCTCCAGCACGCCGGCCGGTCCGGCCGGCAGCGCCCCGGCCGCCACCCAGCGGCCGGGCCGGACGCCGTCGACGGCCCCCGCCCAGCCCTCGCCCCCGGCGCCCGACCCGGCGCAGCAGGGCGGCGCCGCCGCCGGGGCGGCCGCCAACGCGGCAGCGGGCGACGGGGGTTGACCGACCGGGGGGACCAGCCGGGCGGGGCACGGGCGGGACGGGTACGACCGGCCCGGCGCCGGCGGCCCCGGCCCGGTCCGCCGGCCACCGACGGGTGAGGAGCAAAAGTCCGAGTAGCACCTTACCGAAATGGCCCCTCGGCTGGCAGAATGCCCCGATGCACAGCTCTCAGCCCCTCCCCCGCAGCGCGTCCGGCCGGTCGCTCGGCCTGACCCTCGCACTGGTCTCGGCCTGCGCCTTCGGCGGCTCCGGCACAGCGGCCAAACCCCTGATCGAGGCCGGGCTCTCGCCGCTGCACGTGGTCTGGCTGCGGGTGACCGGAGCGGCCCTCGTGCTGCTCCCGCTGGCCTACCGGCACCGCGCCGCGGTGCTGCGCCGGCCCGGACTGCTGCTCGGCTTCGGCCTGCTCGCCGTGGCCGGCGTGCAGGCCTGCTACTTCGCCGCGATATCCCGGATCCCGGTCGGGGTCGCGCTGCTGATCGAGTACCTCGGGCCGCCGCTGCTGCTCGCCTACGTCAAGTTCGTCCAGCGCCGGCCGGTCGGCCGGGGCGCGGCGATCGGCGCCGGCGTCGCGGTCACCGGGCTGGCCTGCGTGGTCGAGGTCTGGAACGGGCTGAGCTTCGACGCGCTCGGCGTCCTCTTCGCGCTCGGCGCCGCCTGCTGCCAGGTCGGCTACTTCGTGCTGGCCGACGCGGGCAGCCGGGGCGAGCGCCCGGTCGACCCGATCGCGGTCAGCGCGTACGGGCTGCTGATCGGCGCACTGGTGCTGACCGTCGTCACCCGGCCCTGGCAGGCCGACTGGGGCATCCTCGGCGGGGACGTCCGGATGAACGGGCAGGTGCTGCCCGCGCTGCTCCCGGCCGCCTGGATGGTCCTGGTGGCGACCGTCCTGGCGTACCTGACCGGCGTGGTCGCCGTCCGGCACCTCTCGCCGCCGGTCGCCGGTGTGGTGGCCAACCTGGAGGCCGTGGTCGCCACCGTGCTGGCCTGGGTGCTGCTCGGCGAGCACCTGGGTGCCCCGCAGCTGGCCGGCGGCCTGCTGGTGCTGGCCGGGGCCTTCGCGGCGCAGACCGGCAAGGCGTCCGGCGGCAAGGCCTCCGGCGGGGCGGGCGAACCGGCCGGGGAGGCGGGCGCCGCGGCCGCGGCCGTGGTGGCCGCGGGGGTGGTGGCCGCCGGGGCCGTGACCGGGGAACCGGAGGGGGACACCGGCACCGGGGCCACGGGCGCCCCGGGCGCGGCGCCGGCGGCCGGGCCGGTACCGGCGGACCTCACGGGCGGCCCGGCCGGCCCGGCCGGCCTCACGGCCGCCACCGGGCCCGCGCCGGAGTACGGCCGAAAGGCCGTCACGCCGTAGCTCAGTGGCCGGACCAGCCGAACCAGTCGATGTGCCCGAGCGGCCACACCACGGCCGAGACCGGGCCGACCACGTTCTCGACCGGCACCGCGCCGCCGCCCTTCTCCTGCTGGTGGTAGCGGGAGTCCGCGGAGTCGCTGCGGTGGTCGCCCTCCACCCAGACGTAGCCCTCCGGGACGGTGACCGGCCCGAAGTTCATCCCCGCGCAGGAGTCGTCCCCGCGGAAGAGGTACGGCTCGGAGACCGGGGCGCCGTCGACCTTCAGGGTGGTGCCGGAGCACTGCACGGTCTGGCCGCCGGTCGCGATCACCCGCTTGACCAGGTAGTTGTCGTCCTTCGGCGGCACCAGGCCGACGAAGGACAGGACGTCGCCGACCGCGTCGGTGACGGGGTTGCCGCCACTGGTGGCCTGGGCGGGCAGCCAGTCCCCCGGGTCCTTGAAGACCACCGGCTCACCCGGCTTCGGCTCCCAGCCGAAGAGCGGGGAGAGCTTGTTGACCCCGACCCGGTCGCCGATCCGCAGGGTGTTCTCCATCGACCCCGAGGGGATGGTGAACACCTGGAAGAGGCAGGTCTTGATCAGCAGCGCGACGAGCAGGCCGACCACCACCATCGCGGGGATCTCGGCCCACCAGGGCCAGCGGCGGCGGCGCCCGGTCCGCCCGGCGGCGCGGCGGGCCCGGCGCGGGCGGCCGTCCGGGGCGGCTCTGCGGCGGCGGTCGGCCCGGCGCGGGCCGGTCAGCTCGGTCGTCATCGGGTACACCCCCGGGCCGCGGCCGTCCGCGCCGGGCGGGACGCCGGACCGCAGGGGCGCGCGGCCCGGTGCGACACCGGTCCGGCCCCATCACGCCGCCGGGGCTCCCGCCACCGCTGTGCCATCGCCGAAGCCATCGCGAACCGCCTCTCCGGACCGCGGCCGGTCCCCCCGCACCCTGACTGCGCGGGGTACCGCGATCCACCGGATCAGCCGATCCAGGGAAACAGCACGCTAACGCCAACCCTCAGGTGCCACGAAATCAAACATTTAGCCGCAGCCGACACGAACGGCCGCCGGGCGGGCCCGGGCGGCCCGGCCGGCGGGCGCGGGCTGGGCCGCCCGGGCGCGCGTCGCAGCTCAGGCCCGGGCGATGGCCTCGTGGTGGCGGATCACCTCGGCGATGATGAAGTTCAGGAACTTCTCGGCGAAGACCGGGTCCAGGTGGGCCCCGGCCGCCAGCTCGCGCAGCCGCTTGATCTGGTCCCGCTCCCTGGCCGGATCGGCCGGCGGGAGCTTGTGCTCGGCCTTGAGGCGGCCGACCCGCTGGGTGGCCTTGAAACGCTCGGCCAGCATGTGGACCACGGCGGCGTCGATGTTGTCGATGCTCTCCCGCAGGCTGGTCAGCTCGGCCCGGACGGCATCGTCGATCCCCTCGGGCGTTCCGGCGTCGGGGGTCGTGGCGTGGTCCGTCATCGGGGCGGCTCCGGGGCTGTGCGGGCGGGCGGGGTGGCACCCGGCCGGACCGGTGGTCGGGCTCGGGCCCGGGCAAATCTAACAGGGCGGCCCGCACGGGCTTCCATCATGTGCGCTGGTTGTCCGCGATGCGGACGGACGGGTGGGACGCGGGCCGCCCGGGGCGACGGGCGGCGGCGGCCGGGCGCGGGACCACCACCGGGTCGCCCCGGCAGGCGCGGCGCCGGCCCCCGCCGCACCCGCCGGCCCCCACCCGCCGCACCCGCGCGACCACCGGTCCCGCCCCGGGCCCCGGACCGTGCCGCCGGGCCCGTCACCTGCCCCGGCACCTGCTCCGGCAGCCGCCCTTCGCCCGCTCCGGCCCCCGCTCCCGGGCCGGAGCACCGGCAGGCCCGCCGCCGGACCGGCCGAAAACCACCGGCCCTGGCGGATATGACGCTGTGTAAGCGCTCAGAGTGCCGCCCGCAACCGCCGCCGGGCGTGCCCTTAGGCTGTACGCGGCATGACCGGACGTAACCGATCAGCAGTCGCTCAGCACTGGAGGTACCGATCGTGGCAACCACTCGCACCGCCCGCACCGCTTGGGAAGGCAACCTGCTCGACGGCAAGGGCGAGGTGACCCTCGCCTCGTCCGGCATCGGCACGTACCCCGTGTCCTGGCCGGCCCGTTCCGAGGAGCCGAACGGCAAGACCAGCCCGGAGGAGCTCATCGCGGCCGCGCACTCCGCGTGCTTCTCGATGGCGCTCTCGCACGGCCTGGCCGGCGCGGGCAACCCGCCCGCCAAGCTGGACACCCAGGCCGACGTGACCTTCCAGCCGGGTACCGGCATCACCGGCATCCACCTCACCGTCACCGGTGACGTACCGGGCCTGGACGAGGCCGGCTTCATCAAGGCCGCGGAGGACGCCAAGGCGAACTGCCCGGTCAGCCAGGCCCTGACGGGGACCACCATCACCCTGACCGCCAAGCTGGCCTGACGGCCCGCGCGCTCCCCGGCCGTCGCGCCGACGGGCCCCGACCGGGGCACCCGGCTCGACCGGGGAGCGCGCGACCTGCGCACACGCCCCTGACGCGCCTCCTGCGACGCGTGTCGGGGGCGTTCGCGTGTGCTGACGTACCGGCACAACTGCTCCAAAACCAGGGCGACTCACCCGAGCGGCGGTCACCGCCCGATCCGTGCGCGCTTTATGATCGGCCGCAGCACCCCCGTTCCCCGCCGGGTGCTCCGCAGCGAGCACCCGGCACCAGGCTCCGGCGGCCACGACAGGTGTGCGGGTTTTCCGGCCCCCGCGGTACTGACAGTCGGCCGGACCAGCGTCAGCAGCGGACGGGAGCATGCCGTGCCGGGCCAGACCGAGGGGGCCGACGCTCACCCCAAGAGCGCGCGGCACGAGGGACTTCGACACATCGACGAACGGCGCCGGTGGCCGCATCACGGCGACGCACCGGGCGGGAACGGCACCGCCATGAACGGCATCACGACGGACGGCGCAACGGCGCCCGACACCACCGGCAGCCCCCTGATGACCGCCTGTCCCACCTGCTCGGCGCCACCGGCCGACGGGACCGACCAACTGCTCGACGCCCTGCGGGCCAGCGAGTCCCGGTTCCGGGCCGCGTTCGCCGACGCCGGCATCGGGATGGCGCTGATCGACTCCACCGACCGGGTCATCGAGGCCAACCCGGCCCTGGCCGCGATGATCGGGCGCGAGGTCTCGGAACTGGTGCGCACTCACATCCACGACATCATCGAGGCCGAGGACACCCCGCGCCGGCTGTACCGCGAGCTGGTCCGCGGCGAGCGCGACCGGCTCCGGATGGAGAAGCGGCTCAAGCACCGCGAGGGGCGGACGGTGCTGAGCAAGGTCACCCTCTCACTGATCCGGGACGGCGCCGGCCGGCCGATGTACACCCTCGCCATGGTCGAGGACATCACCGAGCAGCGCCGGCTCTGGGACCGGCTCAAGTACCAGGCCCTGCACGACCCGCTGACCCGGCTGCCCAACCGCGCCCTGTTCTTCGAACGGCTGGACGCCGCCTGCCTCCGGGCGGACGAGCACGCCGGGCCCGTCGCGCAGACGCTCCGGCGGCCCGCGAACGGCACCGGTGCCGGTACCGGCGACAGCACGGCAACCGGCAGGGGCATCAACCCCGGCATCAGCGCCGGCACCGGTGCGAACGGCAGGGCCAACGGCAACGGCGGCCGCCCGGCCGCCGCCGCCCGGGCCACCACCCCGGCCACCGCCGGTGAGCGGCAGCCGAACGGGCGCCGGGTCGGCCTCTGCTACCTGGACCTGGACGGCTTCGCCGCCATCAACGAGACCCTCGGCCACCACATCGGCGACCAGCTGCTGGTGGCGGTCGCCGCCCGGCTGGAGATCGGCTTCGCCCGCGGCGAGGGCCGGCTGGTGGCCCGCCTCGGTGGCGACGAGTTCGCCGTGCTGGTCGCCGACAGCGAGGGCAACGAACAGCTCACCGCCCTCGCCGGCCGGCTGGTCGCCTCCCTGCAGAAGCCCTTCGAGGTGGCCGGCCACCAGCTGGTGGTGACCGCCAGCGTGGGCGTGGTCGAACGCCCGGTCGAGGGCACCACGCCGACCGACCTGGTCAAGGACGCCGACTCGACGCTGTACTGGTCCAAGGCCGACGGCCGGGCCCGCTGGACGCTCTACGACCCGGACCGCGGCGCCCACCAGCTCACCCGCCAGCTGCTCACCACCGCCCTGCGCCCGGCCCTGGAGCGGGGCGAGTTCTCGGTCGAGTACCAGCCGCTGGTGGGGCTCGCCGACGGCGTGGTGCACGGCGCCGAGGCGCTGGTCCGCTGGCGCCACCCCCGCTACGGGACGCTCTCGCCGGACCGCTTCATCCCGCTCGCCGAGGAGTCCGGGGCGATCGTCCCGCTCGGCAAGTGGGTGCTGGAGGAATCCTGCCGTCAGGCCCGGCGCTGGCTGATGGAGTTCCCGGACACCGAGACCTTCGTCAGCGTCAACCTGGCGGCCCGCCAGATCTGGGACTCCGACGTCGTCGCCGACGTCGCCCAGGCACTGGAGAGCAGCGGGCTGCCGGCCCGGCTGCTCCAGCTGGAGATCACCGAGAGCGCCCTGCTCGGCCCGGGCGGACGCCCGCTGCAGGCCCTGCAGGCGCTGGCCGACATGGGCGTGCGGATCGCCATCGACGACTTCGGGACGGGCTACTCCAACCTGGCGTACCTGTCCCGGCTGCCGGTGCACGTCCTCAAGCTGGACGGCACCTTCATCGAGGGCTTCCGCGACCCGGTGCCCGGGCGTCCCGGCCAGGGGTCGCGGCGCACCGAGGCGGACGAGCAGATCGTCCGCGCGATGGTGCAGCTCGCCCACGCGCTCGGGCTGACCGTGACCGCCGAGGGCATCGAGAGCGCCGCCCAGGCCGAGCGGCTCCGGCTGACCGGCTGCGACACCGCGCAGGGCTGGTACTTCGCCCGTCCGGGCGAGGCCGCGCTGGTCGCCGACATACTGCGCGGGACCCGCGCCGGCGAGGCGCGGCCCTAGGGTCCTGTGCGGCGCGGCCGGGCAGCCTGCCCGGCCGCGCCGGGGTGCCCGCCGGGCTAGGCCACCTGCGCCGTCAGCCCGTACGCCTGCGCGATCAGCCCGTACGAGCGGCGGCGCGCCTCGTGGCCGTGGATGTGCGAGGTCACCATCAGCTCGTCCGCGCCGGTGCGCTTGCGCAGCGCCTCCAGGCCGTCCGCCACCTCCCCCGGCGAGCCGAGCACGACGTTGGACAGCCAGTCGTCCAGGAAGTCCGCCTCGGCCGCGCTGTACGGGTAGGACTCGGCCTCCTCCGGCGTCGGGATCGGGCCCGGCTTGCCGAGGCGCAGCCGGAGCATCCCCAGGCCGGCCGAGCGGGCGAGCCGGCGGGCCTGGGCCTCCCCGTCGGCCGCGACCGCGCTGACGCCGATCAGCGCGTACGGCTCGGCGAGCACCTCGGACGGGCGGAAGCTGGAGCGGTACAGGTCCAGGGCGGGCACGGTGTTGTTGCCGCTGAAGTGGTGCGCGAACGCGAACGGCAGGCCCAGCTGACCGGCCAGCCGGGCGCTGAAGCCGGAGGAGCCGAGCAGCCAGAGCGGCGGGCGGCCGTCGCCCTTGGGGACGGCGGTCAGCCGGGCGTACGGATGGCCGGCCGGGAAGTCCCCGTCCAGGAAGTGCGTCAGCTCGGCGAGCTGCTGGGGGAAGTCGTCGGCGCCCTCGGCCAGGCCCCGGCGCAGCGCCCTGGCGGTGGCCTGGTCGGTGCCGGGGGCGCGTCCCAGCCCGAGGTCGATCCGGCCCGGGTGGAGCGCCTCCAGCAGGCCGAACTGCTCGGCTATCGCGAGCGGCGCGTGGTTGGGCAGCATCACCCCGCCGGAGCCGAGCCGCAGGGTGCTGGTGTGCGCGCCCAGGTGGGCGAGCAGGACGGCCGGGGTGGAGCTGGCCACCCCCGGCATGCCGTGGTGCTCGGCGACCCAGAAGCGGTGGTAGCCCCAGGCCTCGGCGCTGCGGGCCAGCTCGGTGGTGGCGACCAGGGCCTCGGCCGGGGTGTGGCCGGCGCCCACCGGGGCGAGGTCGAGGATCGACAGCGGCGCGGGCGCGGTGCCCCGGACCACCCCGTGAACGGCTCCGGCGCCGGCGCCGATGCCGGGACGGGCCGGCTGCCCCGCTTCGCGTGCCTGCTGGTCCTCGGTGCTCATGCCGTCCGGCCTCCTGATCGTGTACGAGCGGGCCTCCCCGCCGTCGGGGGACAACCGCCCGGGGCGGCGCCCTGTTCCCGCCGCCGGGGGGCGCCGGCCGGGGCCGGCGTCCGGACGGCCCGGACCGGGCAGGGCGCCCGGCGGCCGGACGGCCCGGCACCCCCGTCGACCGGTCGTTCGGCAGGTCGGGCGCTGACTGACAGACAGCACGCGATCACGGGTGGCGAGTTCGCGCCAGCGCGGGAAGTCGCCAGCCCCAGGGCTCGCCCTCGGCCGTCACGTCCGGCAGGCTACCGATGAGGGCGGATCGCGCATCGGATCCGCACCCGAAAGCAAGGTCAACGGGCTGGACCAGCTCCGTTCGATCCCCGCGAGCCCCTGGAGCGGCACCCCGCCCCAGGGGCTCGCGCCTGTCTGTGAGCCCTGCCACAGAGGGGGTGCTTCATGGCATGAAAGGTCGAGGCGCTAGCGTTGCCCCTTGCAACCACCTGCTCCCCCGGGCCGGTCTGGAGGGAGTAGTGCCTTGGACATCATCACCACACTGGTCGGATCGTCGTGGATCTGCGCCGTGGCACTGTTCGCGGTACTCGGTGACGCCTTCCTCCCCCTCATCCCCAGCGGGACGCTGGTCATCCTGGCCGTGCTGAACACCGCCCGGATCGACGGGGCTCCCCTGATGCTGGCCGCCGGGGTGGCGATGGCGTCCTTCCTGGGCGACATCCTGCTGCTCAGCCTGGCCCGGCGCGGCGCGCCGTCGGTACGGCGGCGGCTGGAGCACCGGCCGCAGCTGGCCGCCAGCGTCGCCCGGGTGCAGGAGGCGCTGGACGGACGGACCACCGGCGCGGCCGCCGCCATCGTGGTGGTCGCCCGCTTCGTGCCCGCCGGGCGGACGGTGCTGGACCTCGCGATGGGCCACTCGCCCTCGCACCCGCGCAAGTTCCTCCGCTGGTCGGCGCTGGCCGCGCTGATCTGGGCCGCCTACATCGTGACCCTGGGCTGGCTGAACAGCCACTGGTTCGACACCGCCTGGCTGAGCCTGGCCGTCTCCTGCGCCGCCGCGACCACCATCAGCGCGGCCGTCGCCCGCGTGGTGCGCCGCAACCGCCGGCTCGCGACCGTCTGACCGGCGCCGCCCGGCCCGCGACCGGCCCCGCCCGCGACCGGCCGACCCGCCCCGCCCCGCCCGCGTCCGGCCTGCCCGCCCCGCCCGCGACCGGCCTGCCCGCGCCGCCCCCGCCCGGGGGCCGCGGCCCCGCCGTCCGCGCCGCCACCGCGCCCGCCTGACGGTCCGGCGGCTCCGTCACAGGACGGCAACAGAACGTCTCCCCCCGCAGCCTCCCGACCGCCGCCCGCGTGATGGGTAACGGCGGACCGAAGCCTTGGTCGGCCCCATCTCCGCATGACATGCTGATGGCGGAATACTCATTAATGTCCTATATGACCGGTGCAGCCAGCTGTCCTGCCGACGCCCCCGCAGACCCGTCCGAGGGGGCCGCCCGCAGGACGTTTTCCTGGGCTTCGCCGTGCCATGCCGGGCATCTGGCAGCAGGGGAGACCATGACCGGCATCTCGCGCAGGACCATGCTGAGCGCGACCGTCGCCACGGCGGCGCTCGGGGCGGTCACGGCCTGCTCCGGCGGATCCGGGCCGGGGTCGGACGCCGGGCCGGGCACGGGTTCCGGGGGCGCCACGACGGCCGGCGGCGGCAAGCCGGGCACCCCGGGCGGCGGCCCGGTGAAGGGCACGCCGATCGGGGACGGCTCCACCGCCGACACCGGCGCCCAGCCGAACCAGCCGAAGGCCGAGAAGCTCAAGCCGGGCGAGCGCCCGCCGCAGTTCGTGGTGTTCTCCTGGGACGGCGCGGGCGGCACCGACGACGGCCAGTTCCCCCGCTTCCTCAAGCTCGCCGAGGAGCACAAGGCGGCGATGACCTTCTTCCTGTCCGGCATCTACACCCTGCCCAAGGGCAAGTCGGACCTCTACCACCCGCCGAAGCACTCGGTCGGCGCCTCGGACATCCCGTACCTGTCCGAGGGCGCGGTGAAGAGCACCATCAAGCTGATCAGCCAGGCCTGGCTGGCCGGGCACGAGATCGGCACCCACTTCAACGGGCACTTCTGCTCGACCCGGCCGGACGGCAACGGCGTCAACAAGTGGACCCCGGAGGACTGGAAGAGCGAGATCGACCAGGCCGTCTCCTTCGTCACCCAGTGGCGGACCAACACCGGCTTCACCGATGTCGACCCGCTGCCCTTCGACTACCGCAAGGAGCTGGTCGGCGGCCGCACCCCCTGCCTGGAGGGGCAGAAGGGCCTGCTGCCGACCGCCGCCGCGCTGGGCTGGAAGTACGACGCCAGCTCGTCCGGCGGCCTCCAGGTCTGGCCGCAGAAGGTGCAGGACGGCAAGATCTGGGACTTCCCGCTGCAGGGCCTGCCGTTCCCAGGGCACAGCTTCCAGGTGCTGTCGATGGACTACAACATCCTCGCCAACCAGTCCGCCGGGAGCACCAAGGGCGACCCGGCCAAGTACCCGGAGTGGCGGGCCCAGGCCCGGGACTGCTACCTCGCCGGGTTCGACCGGGCGTACAACGGCAACCGGGCGCCGCTGTTCATCGGGAACCACTTCGAGCAGTGGAACGGCGGCATCTACATGGACGCCGTGGAGGAGACCCTGAAGGCCGTCGCGGGCAAGCCCGAGGTGCGGCTGGTGTCCTTCCGGCAGCTGGTCGACTGGCTGGAGGCGCAGGACCAGTCCACCCTGCGCAAGCTGCGGTCGCTGAACGTGGGCCAGGCACCGGCCGGCGGCTGGGAGAGCTTCCTCGGCGCGGCCGGCTGAGGCAGGGCTGCGGCAGGCTGCGCCGGCCCGGGCGCCGGGGCGCCGGACCGCCGCCGGTCCGCTACCGGGTGGCCAGGCCCACGGCGTAGTCGAGCCAGAACTGGCCCGCCCCGGGCTCGCCGCGCCCGCAGTCACCGTCCGACTCCCCCGGGATCTTCACCCAGAGGTAGGCGTCCACGCCCGGCCGGCCGGTCCGCTCGGTGGGTGTCTCGCCGACCGCCCGCCCCGGCGGGTTGCACCAGGCGCCGCTGCCCAGCGGGCCGTTGCCGTTGCGGCTGGTGTCGATGACGAAGTGCTTCCCGCCGAGCGCGGCGGACAGCCCGGCGCCGTACGCGGCGCTCTGCTCGGTGCTGTAGAAATTGGCGACGTTGACGGCGAAGCCGTCCGCCTGCCCGATCCCGGACCGGTTCAGCGCGTCCACCAGCGCGGTGCGGTCCTGCGCCCAGCCCGCGTTGCCCGCGTCCAGGTACACCCGCACCCGCGGGTGCCGCTTCAGCTCCGCCACCGCGTAGGCCAGCAGCGCGTACCGCTCCGCGGCGTCGACGCCCTTCGGGCCGCACCCGTCCAGGGCGTGCGGGACGGCGTCCGGCTCCAGCACCACCCAGGCCCGGCGGTCGGCCAGGCCGGCCGAGAGCGCGTCCACCCAGGCACGGTAGGAGGCCGCGTCGGGGGCGCCGCCGGCCGCGAAGCTGCCGCAGTCGCGCTGCGGGATGTCGTAGGCGACGAACAGGGCGGTGCGGCCCGCGGCGGTGGCCGCGCGGCTCAGCTCCTCCACGGCCGTCCGGTCGTCCCCGCCGACCAGCCAGTGCGCGGACGGCGCGTCGGCCAGCCGGGCGACCGCCTCGGCCTCCGCCGTGCGGCCCTGCGCCCGGAGCTCGGGGAGCCGGCGGGCCGCGGCCGTCCGGTCGGAGACGTAGAAGCCCTGGCCGTCCGGCCCGTTCGGGCTTCCGGCGCCGGGCGTGCCGGTGGCCGCCGGGGGCGGCGCGGCGGGCGCTCCGGACGGCGGCGCCGCCTCGCAGGCCGCCAGGGCGGCGGCCAGCGCGAGCGCGGCCACGACGGGCGCGCGCGGCGGGCCGCGCCATCCGGCGTGCAGCAAAAGAGCCCCTCCCCGTCCCCGTGTCGGATCAAGTCTGCCACGGGGACGGGACGGGGCCGCGGGGGTGACGGGCACGCCGGCCGCCACCCCCGGCGGCGGCGCTCAGCCGGCCTTGACGTCCGGCACCCGCCAGTCGATCGGGTCGACGCCGAAGCCCTCCAGCGCCTCGTTGATCTGCGAGAACGGACGGCTGCCGAAGAACAGCTTCGCGGACAGCGGCGAGGGGTGCGCCCCCTGCACCACCACGTGCCGCGAGGTGTCGATCAGCGGCAGCTTCTTCTTCGCGTAGTTGCCCCAGAGCACGAAGACGACCGGCTCCTCGCGGTCGCTGACCGCCTTGATCACGGCGTCGGTGAACTTCTCCCAGCCCTTGGCCTTGTGCGAGTTGGGCTCGTGCGCGCGGACCGTGAGCACCGCGTTGAGCAGCAGCACGCCCTGCTCCGCCCAGCTCATCAGGTACCCGTTGTCGGGGGCCGGGACGCCGAGGTCGGCGTCCAGCTCCTTGAAGATGTTGCGTAGCGACGGCGGGGTCTTCACACCCGGCAGGACGGAGAAGCTCATGCCGTGCGCCTGGTTGTCGTCGTGGTACGGGTCCTGCCCGAGGACGAGCACCCGGACCTTGTCGTACGGCGTCGCGTCCAGCGCCGAGAACTCCTGGCCGGCCGGCGGGAAGACCTGGTGCTCGGCCCGCTGGGCCGCCACGAAGGCCGCCAGTTCGGCGAAGTACGGCTTGCCGGCCTCGTCGGCCAGCACCCCGCGCCAGGACTCCGGCAGTTCCAACCCCGCACCCACGCCGGCCTCGACAGTGTCCGTCACGACTTCAACCTCCCACCAGGCGGCGGCACACGGCCGCGCCACCCCGACCTAGGCGTACCGCGCGCTGCCCGGTACGTCCTTCTTCCACCCCGAACGCTACACAGCCGCACCGACAACTCCCGCCTCGGCGGGCCCGGGCCCCCCTCAGCGCGGCCCGGGCACCGCGCGGGCCGGCTCCGCGCGCTCAGCCGCCGCGGCCGCCCGCCGCACCCGCAGGTGCTCGACCACGTTCAGCGCGACCAGCAGGGCGGCCAGCGCCAGCAGCGCGGCGAGCGCGGGCAGCCGCATCACCAGCGGCACCAGGACGAACACCAGGCCGGCGGCGGCGATCCGGGTGCCGGACACCTTCCGGAACATCATCCAGCGGGTGTAGCCGAAGCTCAGCAGGTACAGGCCGCAGCCCCCGTAGAGCAGTCCGGCGGCGCCGCCGCCGAGCGCCTGCCCCGGGTGGGCGACCGTCTCGCCGAACCCGACCGCGACCGCGATCACCCCGGCGAGCAGGCTCAGGTGCCCGTACTGGAAGACCCGCCGGATGACGTCCCGGCGGGACTCGGCGACCGTGACGGCGTGCCGCATCGCGTCCGCCGCGTAGACGAAGTACTGCCACCACAGGCCGCAGGAGATGGTGAACGCCGCGGCCACCGCGAGCAGTTCGGCCGCGTCCAGGGCCGCCCCGGCGGCCGCCGCACCGGTGCCGACGATCGACTCGCCGAGCGCGACCAGCAGGAACAGGCCGAACCGCTCCGGCATGTGGGCCGGGTGGTACGCCACCCGGGCCGGCCGGCGGCGCAGCAGCACCGGCGCGGACAGGTCGCAGAGCGCCGCCAGCGACCAGAGCAGCAGTCGCGGTCCGCCGTCCAGCAGCCCGCCCGCGAGCAGCAGCGGGCCGCTCACCAGCGCGCCGATCCCGTACGGGCCGCGCAGCACGCCGGGCATCCGGGCCAGCATCCCGAGCAGCACCAGCCGCGCCGCCCAGTACGCCCCGCCGAGGAGCAGCCCCCGGCGGCCGTACGCGCCCGGCAGCGCCAGCGCCATGAACAGCCCGGCCAGGCCGACGGCGAAGATGCCGATCCGGTCGCGGACGTTGTCCACGTCCCGGATGTTGGCCTGCACGGTGGTGCCGACCCAGCACCAGTACACCGGGACGAAGACCACCAGCGCCCGGGCGACGCCCGCCCAGTCGTGGTGGTGGTGCAGCAGCGCGGAGACCTGGGTGATCGCGAAGACGAACACCAGGTCGAAGTAGAGCTCCGCCCAGGTGACCCGCTTCTCCGCACCGCCGGCGGGCTCCCCGCCGGCCTGCTGCTCCTCGCCGGCCGGCCCGGCCGGCTCCGGCGTTTCGGCCGCCTGGGCCGGTCGCGGTCCTGCCTCCGGAAGACTCATGATCCCTTCCCCCCTCAAGGAACGGCGGGCCCCGCCCCGCGGCCGGCAGCCGTGGAGCGGGGCCCGTTCGGGCGTCGGCCGCCAGGGCCCGTCCGGCCCTAGATCATCTCGATCAGGTCGGCGATGGACTTGACCACCCGGGTCGGCCGGTACGGGAAGCGCTCCACGTCGGCCGCGGCGGTGAGGCCGGTCAGCACCAGGATGGTCTCCATGCCGGCCTCCATGCCGGCGACGATGTCGGTGTCCATCCGGTCGCCGATCATCACGGCGGTCTCCGAGTGGGCGCCGGCGCTGTTCAGCGCCTCGCGCATCATCAGCGGGTTGGGCTTGCCGACGAAGTACGGGTCGACGCCGGTCGCCTTGGTGATCAGCGCCGCGACCGAGCCGGTGGCCGGCAGCACGCCCTCGGTGGAGGGGCCGGTCTCGTCCGGGTTGGTGCAGATGAACCGGGCACCGGCGTTGATCAGGCGGATCGCCTTGGTGAGGGCCTCGAAGCTGTAGGTGCGGGTCTCGCCCAGCACCACGTAGTCCGGGTTGTTGTCGGTCAGCACGTAACCGGCCTGGTAGAGCGCGGTGGTGAGGCCGGCCTCGCCGATGACGTACGCGGTGCCGCCCGGGCGCTGACCCTTGAGGAACTTCGCGGTGGCGAGCGCGGACGTCCAGATCCGCTCCTCCGGCACGTTCAGGCCCATGCCGGCCAGACGGGCGCTGAGGTCACGCGGCGTGTAGATGGAGTTGTTGGTGAGGACCAGGAACGGCTTGCCGGACTCCTGCAGCCGGCGGAGGAACTCCTCCGCGCCGGGGATCGGCGTGCCCTCGTGGATGAGGACACCGTCCATGTCGGTCAGCCAGGACTCGATGGGCTTGCGGTCTGCCACGTGCGTGTCTCCCGAAGTCTTGCGATGGTCGTACGAAACGAGCTGCGCAACGTCTCCGGTGCGCGCCCCGCCCACCCGGACTCCCGCAGGGAACACCGGGCGACCGGGGGTACTGCTGGCTGCCCCAACGGGGCACAGCCTAATCCGCACACCTGCCCGACGGCAGCACTGCCCGCCCACCGGACGTGGGCCCCCGCCCGCGCGGCCCCCTCAACGGCTCCTTAAGCCGCCCCTAACCGCACTGATCACCCCTCAGCGCGGCCGTCCGGCGGGGCTAGCGTGGGGCACCGAACCCTCGGACCCAGCTCCTCGGAAGGAGTCCCCCGCCCATGCTCAAGCGCCGCCTGACCACCGTTCTCCTCACCCTCGCCTGCTGCGCGCTGGCCGGCACCGCCGCAGCCCCGGAGGCCGTCGCCCACGGCTCCATGCAGAACCCGCTCAGCCGGGTCGAGGGCTGCTACCTGGAGGGCGCCGAGAACCCGAAGTCGGCCGCCTGCAAGGCCGCCGTCGCGGCCGGCGGCACGGCGGCGCTCTACGACTGGATGAGCCTGCGGATCGGCGACGCGGCGGGGCAGCACCGGGGCCTGATCCCCGACGGCAAGCTCTGCAGCGCCGGCAACGAGATGTACAAGGGCATGGACCTGGCACGCGCCGACTGGCCCGCCACCAACCTCACCCCGGGCAGCGACTTCACCTTCAGGTTCCGGGCCACCGCCCCGCACAGGGGCACCTTCCAGCTGTTCCTCACCAACAGCAGCTACGACCCCGCCAAGCCACTGGCCTGGTCGAACCTCGACGCGCAGCCCTTCGCGACGGTCACCGACCCGCAGCTCGCCGACGGCTCCTACGTACTGCCCGCCAAGATCCCCGCCGGGCGGACCGGCCGCCAGCTGGTCTACGCGATCTGGCAGCGCTCGGACAGCCCCGAGGCCTTCTACTCCTGCTCCGACGTGGTCTTCGACGGCAGCGGCAGCAGCCCCGGCAGCACGCCCGTCCCGCCGGCCGGCGCCGGGGCCGGCCACTCCCACCCGGCCACCCCGAGCACCCCGGCCACCCCTGCCCCGACCGCCCCGGGCACCGGCGGCACCACCGCCGGCACCCCGACCGCACCCGCACCCGCCGCCCCGGGCGGCGCCACCGCGGTACCGGCCGCCGTGACCGGCAGCACCGGCACGGCCCCCGCGACGGCCCCCGCCGCCGCACCGCCCGCCGGCGCCGCGACCACCCCCGGCACCGCGCCCGTCGCCGCGGACGGCACCACCGTCGCCGACGCCGAGAAGCTCGCCCAGACCGGCTCCGACCGCTCGCTCGGCATCCTCGCCTCGATCGGATCCGCCTTCCTGCTCGCCGGCGCCACCGTCTTCGTGCTGCGCCGCGGCCGCCGCACCCCCGGCGCCCACGCGCGCTGAAAACGCCGTCGCGGCCGTGGTGGCGGAGCGACGGGCGGCGGGCGCGGTGATTGAGTGGGAGCCATGAGCACCGCGCCCCGCCCCCCGTTCCGCGTCGGCCTGGTCGGTTACGGCCTGGCCGGCTCCGCCTTCCACGCGCCGCTGATCGCCACCACCCCCGGGCTACGGCTGGAGGCCGTGGTCACCGCCAACCCGGAACGCCGCGAGAAGCTCCGCGCGGAACACCCCGACGCCCGGGCCCTCGACACCCCCGAGGACCTCTTCGCCGACCCGGACGCCTTCGACCTCGTCGTGATCGCCTCCCCCAACCGCACCCACGTCCCGCTGGCCCGGGCCGCCCTCACGGCCGGGCTGGCCACCGTGGTCGACAAGCCGCTGGCCGCCACCGCGGCCGCCGCCCTGGACCTCTGCGAATTCGCCGAGAGCCGCGGCGTGCTGCTCTCGGTCTTCCAGAACCGCCGCTGGGACGGCGACTTCCTGACCGCCCGGCACCTGGTGGAGACCGGCGCCCTGGGACGCGTGCACCGCTTCGAGTCCCGCTTCGAGCGGTTCCGGCCCAAGCCCAAGGCCGGCTGGCGCGAACTGGCCGACCCGGCCGAGGCCGGCGGCACCCTCTACGACCTCGGCAGTCACCTGGTCGACCAGGCGATCAGCCTGTTCGGGCCGGTCGAGAGCGTGTACGCCGAGATCGACACCCGCCGGGACGGCGCCGTGGTCGACGACGACTCCTTCCTCGCCCTCACCCACGACGGCGGCGTCCGCTCCCACCTGTGGACCAGCGCCATCACCGCGCTGGCCGGCCCGCGCCTGCGGGTGCTCGGCGACAGCGCCGGGTACGTCAAGTTCGGCATGGACCCGCAGGAGGACGAGCTGAAGGCCGGTCACCGGCCCGACGGCACCCGCCCGTGGGGCGCCGACGACGAGGCCCACTACGGCGCCTTCGGCAGCAACGAGAAGGCCGCGCCGCTCCCCACCCTCCCCGGCGACTACCCCGCCTACTACGCGGGCATCGCCGCCGCCCTGGCCGGCACGGCGCCGCCGCCGGTCGACCCCCGGGACGCGGTCACCACGCTGACCGTGCTGGAGGCGGCCCGCGCCGCCGCCGCCACCGGCACCGTGGTGAGACTGCCCCGCTAGGCCGTGTCCGGCCCTGGCACGCCCTCGGGCCCCCGGCCGGGTCAGACCGCGATCACCTCGACCGCCGCACCCAGCCCCCGGAAGTCGGCGATGTTGCGGGTGTACAGCGGCAGGCCGTTCGCCGAGGCCACGGCGGCGATCATCAGGTCGATCCGGCGCGGGCGCGGCTGGCGCCCCGCCGCGATGGTCAGCGCCACCAGGGTGCCGTACCGGGCGGCCGCGGCGGCGTCGAAGGGCAACGGGTCGAAGTCGGCCGTCGCGGCCCCCAGCACCTCCAGCCGGGCGGCCCGGCTGAGCGGGTCGCGGGCCATCGCGACGCCCTGCTGCAACTCCGCGAAGGTGATCGCGGTCAGCTCCGGGACGGCCGGCAGGTCCGCCGGGTCGAGCAGCGCCAGATCGATGTAGACACAGGTGTCCAGCACCCCGGCGGAACGGCGCCGGGCCACTCGGCGGCGTTCAGCCACGGCGACGCTCGAACGGGTCGTCGTCCTCGCCGAGCAGGTCCTCGGAGCCGAAGACCTCCTCGGCCTCCTTGCGCATCTGCTGGTAGTCGACCCTGGGCAGCCGGCCGTGCCGGGCCACCAGCTCCTCCGCGCTGAGCCGCCGACGGCCGGAGACCGGGCGCAGTTCGGCGACCTCGACGCCGTTGCGGGTGATGTGGAACGTCTCGCCCGCCTCCACCGCGTCCATCACCGCGGCGGAGTTGTTGCGGAACTCGCGCTGGGTAATCGTCTTCATCCCTCCACGGTAGCCCCGCGTAGCACCGATGGCTACAGTCCCGCAACGGCTCGTACGAACCGGCCGCGCACCCGTACCATCGTCTTCGACGACAGCACGCGCGGCCCCGCGCCCGCACCCCCGCCCACCGGCCGGGCCCGCACCAGGAGGAGGACGACGATGACCCTGCTCGCCGCCCTGCTCGGACTCCTGCGGGTCCTCACCGGCGAACTGCTCACCAGCTCGTCCGGCCTGACCGCCGTCGCGGCCGCCGCCGCCCTGGTGCTGCTCTCCGGCGTCGTCGCCGGCACCCTCGCCACCGGCCGGCTGCTCGGGGCACGGGCCCCGGCCGCCGTCCGCGACGGGACCCTGCGGCGCCACGCGCTGCGCACCGCCTTCCTCCCGCAACGGGATCCGGACGCCCGCGGCCGCCGACGGCCCAGGGCACCGGGCGCGGCCCCGGCGGCCGCGTAACCACCCCACCGCACCCCGCGCGGCCGTCCTCCGCCGACCTCTCGCATCCCGAGACCCCGGAGGGCTCTCTTCACCATGTCCGTCCTGTCGATCCTCGACCCGGCGGTGGGCCTGGCCCACACCGCCGTGTCCGCGCTCGCGCACGTCCTGCCGACCGCCGCCGCGATCATCCTGTTCACCGTCTGCGTGCGGCTCGCCCTGCACCCGCTGGCCCGGGCCGCCGCCCGCGGCGAGAAGGCCCGCAGCAGGCTCGCCCCGCAGGTGGCGGAGCTCAACCGCAAGCACAAGGGCAAGCCCGAGAAGCTCAAGGAGGCGCTGGCCGAGCTGTACCGGAAGGAGAAGGCGTCACCGTTCGCCGGGTGCCTGCCGATGCTGGTGCAGATTCCGTTCTTCTCGGTGATGTACCGGCTCTTCACCACGCCCAACGACCTGCTGGACCACACCGTCCTCGGCGTCCCGCTCGGCATGCACGTGAGCGGTGCGCACGGCCCGGCGCAGCTGGCGGTCTTCGGCGCCCTGTACGCGGCGCTGGCGGCCGTCGGCTACGCCAACTTCCGCCGGGCCCGGCGCACCGGGCTGCCCGGCTCCGGCACCGCCGCGGGCGCCGCACCGGCCCCGGGGGCCGCGCTGCTCCCGTACCTGTCCTTCGGCACGGTGCTGTTCGCGGCGCTCGTCCCGCTGGCGGCCGGGCTCTACCTGGTCACCACCACCGCCTGGAGCTCCGCCGAGCGCGCCTGGCTGCACCGCGGCACGCCGGCGCCCGCGCTGCCGGCCGGACCGGACGCGGGGCCGGACGCCGGGCCCGGGCGGACCGTGAAGCTCGCCGAGCCGGTGCGGGCCGCGCAGCCGGCGCAGGGGACGAAGGCGGTGCAGGGCGCCGAGGCGGTACAGGGCGCCAAGCCCGCCGCGCCCGCCCGGGCGGGCCGGACCGGCTCGGCGGCCGCCGCAAAGGTTCCGGGGGCCAGGAAGGCACCGCGGGCCGCGAAGCCCTCCTCCGGCAACGTCAGGAAGGGCAGCGTCGGCAAGGCGGCCGGGGCCGCCGAGTCCGGCTGACCCGGCGGTGGGGGCGCCCCGTGGGGGGCGGGCCCACCGGGGCCGGCCGGGACGTACCGGCCGGGGCCCAAGGACTCAGGGACTCAGGGACTCAGGGACTCAGGGGCCCAGGGGCCCAGGGGCTCAGCCCCGGTCCCACCCCTCCAGGTAGGTGTCGATCTCGCCGGCCAGCCGCTTCTTGCCGGCGGTGTCCAGGAAGGACGCCTCGACGGCATTCTTCGCCAGCGCGGCGACGCCCGCCTCGTCCAGGCCGAGCAGCTGCGCGGCGACGCCGTACTCGGTGTTCAGGTCGGTGCCGAACATCGGCGGGTCGTCGCTGTTCACGGTGACCAGCAGCCCGGCGTCGACCATCTGGCGGATCGGGTGCTCCTCCATCCGCTCCACCACCCGGGTGGCGAGGTTGGAGGTGGGGCAGACCTCCAGCGGGATCCGGTGCTCGCCCAGCCAGTCGACCAGCGCCGGGTCCTTCACCGACTGGGTCCCGTGGCCGATCCGCTCGGCGCCGAGCAGCCGCAGGGCGTCCCAGACGGTCTCCGGGCCGGTGCTCTCGCCGGCGTGCGGCACGCTGTGCAGGCCGGCCGCCCGGGCCCGGTCGAAGTACGGCTTGAACTGCGGGCGGGGCACGCCGATCTCGGGGCCGCCGAGGCCGAAGCTGACCAGGCCCTCGGGGGCGAGGTCGACGGCGAGCCGGGTGGTCTCCTCGGCGGAGGCCAGGCCGGCCTCGCCGGGGATGTCGAAGCACCAGCGGAGCACCACGCCGAGGTCCTTCTCGGCCGACCTGCGGGCGTCCTCGATCGCCTCCATGAAGGCGACGTCCGGGATGCCCCGGCGGACCGAGGAGTACGGCGTGACGGTCAGCTCGGCGTACCGGATCTGCTGGCGGGCCATGTCCTCGGCGACGCCGTAGGTCAGCGCCCGGACGTCCTCGGCGTCGCGGATCAGGTCGACGACGCTCAGGTAGACCTCGATGAAGTGGGCGAAGTCGGTGAAGGTGAAGTACTCGGCGAGCGCGGCCGGGTCGGTCGGCACCTTCGAGCCGCGGTGGCGGGCGGCCAGTTCGGCGACCACCCGGGGGGAGGCCGATCCGACGTGGTGGACGTGCAGCTCCGCCTTGGGCATGCCCGCGATGAACGCCTCGATGCCGCTCTTCCCGTCCGGCTGGACCACGGTGTGACTCTCTCTCTACGCGCGTCTCATCAGATCCCGCAAGGCTACGCGAGCCCGCGGCGGCACCGGGAACCCACGCGCCCGCACGGCCGTCCGGGTTCAGCCGCCGAGCGCCACCGCGACCGTGTGGATCAGCAGGCCGGCCAGCGCGCCGACCACCGTGCCGTTGATCCGGATGAACTGGAGGTCCCGGCCCACGTTGGCCTCGATCTTGCGGGAGGCGTCCTCGGCGTTCCAGCCGGCGACCGTCTCGGAGATCAGCGAGGTGATCTCGTCCCGGTAGGTGTCCACCACGTACTGCGCGGCGTCCTGCAGCCAGTTGTCCGCCTTGGCCTGCAGCCGGGTGTCGCCCGCCAGCCGGGCGCCGAAGTCGCGGATGCCGCGGGTGATGCGCAGCCGCAGCTCACTGTCCTCGTCCTCGGCGGCGGTCATCACCAGTGAGCGGACGGCGGCCCAGGTGGAGGCGATCAGGTCCTGCACCTCGGCGCGGGCCAGCAGGTCGGCCTTGGCGCGCTCCACCCGGGCGATGGTCTCCGGGTCCTGCTGGAGCTCCGCGGCGAAGTCGGCGAGGAAGTTGTCGACGGCGCCCCGGGCCGGGTGCCGCTGGTCGTCCCGGATGTCGGTGACGAACCGCATCAGCTCCTTGTAGACCCGCTCGCCGACCTGGTGGTCGATGAACCTGGGCGTCCAGCCGGGGGTCTTCTGGGTGACCCGCTGGACGACCTCCTCGTGGTTCTCGGTCAGCCAGTCGTGCACCCGGACGGCGACCAGGTCGACCACCCCGTGGTGGCCGCCGTCGGCGACCACCTTGCCGAGCATCCGGCCCATCGGCTCGGCCACCGAGGTCGCCGAGGCCCGCCGGGTGACGGCCTCGCTGACCACCGCCTGGACGTCCTCGTCCCGCAGCACCGCGAGCAGCCCGCGCAGCGCCGCCGAGGCCTCCTTGGTGACCCGCTCGGCGCTGCCCGGGGCGGCCAGCCACTCGCCGAGGCGCCGGGCGATGCCCAGCGCGGCCAGCCGGCCGCGGACCACCTGCCCGGAGAGGAAGTTGTCCCCCACGAAGTCGCCCAGGGACTTGCCGAAGGCGTCCTTCTTGGTCGGGATGATCGCGGTGTGCGGGATGGGCAGGCCGAACGGGCGGCGGAACAGCGCGGTCACCGCGAACCAGTCGGCGAGCGCGCCCACCATGCCGGCCTCGGCCGCCGCCGCCAGGTAGCCGGCCCAGGCGCCGGCGCCGGACGCCTTCGCCCAGGTCGCCAGGGCGAAGACCAGGCTCGCGAAGGCCAGCAGGCCGGTCGCGATGGCCTTCATCCGCCGCACGCCGCGGCTCTTCTCCTCGTCGGCCGCGGTGAACCTCACACCGGGGCCCGCTCCGTCGGACGCTTCGTCGCTCACCCCGCCAGTCTGCCCCGTACCCGGCGCGGGTGATCCTCCCCGCCCCTCCCCAGCGCGCCGCGCGCCCCGGGAGCCCCGGGAGCCCCGTCGCGCCCGGCCCCGGGTGACCGGCCGTCAGGCGGCCCCGGACCTGCCGGGGCCGCTCGCCGGCCGGGGCCGGGGCCGGGGCGCCGGCTCAGCCGATCGCCACCCGGGCGTACATCTTGGCGATCACGTCCTCGATGGCCGGTTCGCGGACCGACAGGTCGACCAGGGGGTAGCGCTCCGCGACCGCGGCCACCACCGGCGCGGCGCTCTGCTGCGCGGGGAAGGCCAGCCACTGGCGCGGCCCGTCCACCTTGACCACCCGGGCGCCGGCCACCTCGATCGGCGGCCGGGCCTCGGCGAGGTCGACCACCAGGGTGCGTTCGCTCATCCCCACCGCGTGCAGGCCGGCCAGGTCGCCGTCGTGCACCAGCCGGCCGTGGTCGATCACCATGACCCGGTCGCAGAGCTGCTCGATGTCCACCAGGTCGTGGGTGGTGAGCAGCACGGTGGTGCCCTGCTCGCGGTTGACCTGGCGCAGGAACTCCCGGACCCGCCCCTTGCTCACCACGTCCAGGCCGATGGTCGGCTCGTCCAGGTAGAGCACCTGCGGGTCGTGCAGCAGCGCGGCGGCGAGGTCGCCGCGCATCCGCTGGCCGAGCGAGAGCTGGCGTACCGGGGTGTCCAGCAGGCCGCCGAGTTCGAGGAGTTCGACGCAGCGGTCCAGGTTGGCCCGGTAGCGCGCGTCGGGGATGCGGTAGATCCGGCGGGCCAGCTCGTAGGAGTCGCGCAGCGGGAGGTCCCACCAGAGGGTGGTGCGCTGGCCGAAGACCACGCCGATCCGGCGGGCGAGCGCGGTGCGCTCCCGGGCCGGGTCGACGCCGGCCACCCGCAGCTGCCCGGAGGAGGGGACGAGGATGCCGGTGAGCATCTTGATGGTGGTGGACTTCCCGGCGCCGTTGGGGCCGATGTAGCCGACGCAGGCACCGGCCTCGATGTCGAAGGTCAGCCCGTCCACGGCGTGGACCTCGCGTTTCTCGCGCCGCAGCCGGCCGGTACGCGTGCGGACGGTGAAGCTGCGGCGGACGTCCTCAAGTTCGATCAGTGCCATGCCTGGGTCCTTTCGCTGGGGCCGGCGGTGCTGGGGCCGGCAGGGGGTGGAGCGCGCTGCCGGGGCGGCGTGCTGGAGGGCGTACCGGGGCGCTCAGCTGCCGGTGCCCCGGTAGGCCCGCAGCCCGGCCCGCCAGAGCAGGCCGGCCACGTAGGCGCAGAGCGCGGCGGCCACCGGCGAGGCGTACTGGAAGGCGGCGGGCAGCCCGAGCGGGTCGGGGCGGTCGAGGATCCGCAGGGCGGGCAGCCAGTTGACGAAGGCCAGCGGGATCCCGAACACGACCCCGGCCACCAGCTCCTTGGCGAAGATCGTCGGCGGGTAGTGCAGCAGGGTGGCGCCGCCGTAGGTGAAGGAGTTCTGGATCTCCTTGGCCTCGCCCCACCAGAACTGCAGGGTCGCGAAGCCGATGAAGAGCGCCGAGAAGATGACCGTCCCGCAGAGCAGCAGAACGGGCACCAGCAGCACGCGGTCCCAGGTCCACGCCACGTCCAGCGCGGTCAGCGACCAGGCCAGCACCGCGGCGGCCTGCACCGGGCGGCCGAGCCGGCGCAGCGAGAAGCGCTCGGCGCAGAGCTGGGCGAGCGCGGGGGCGGGCCGGATCAGCATGGTGTCGAGGGTGCCCGCGCGGATCCGCGCGCCGAGCGCGTCGGTGCTGCCGACGAAGAGGTTGGCCATGCCGAGGGCGATGCCGGACGTCCCGTAGAGGAAGCCCAGTTCGGGCAGGGTCCAGCCGCCGAGCCGGTCGGTGTGCTGGAACATCAGCACCACCACGAAGAAGTCGAGCGAGGTGATCATGATGTTGGCGCCGAGCATCAGCACGAAGGAGGCCCGGTAGGACATCACCGCCCTGGTCCACATCCCGGCCATCAGCCACCAGGCCCGCACCGACCAGCGGGCGCGCTCCAGCAGGGTCTCCGCCCCGGCGCCGGTCACGGTGTCAGCCACCCTGGACCACCACCCGGCGGGTCGCCAGCAGTTGGACGATCCGGCCGAGCGCGAGCAGCACCACGGCCCAGGCGGCCTGGAAGCCGAGCGCGCCGAGCAGGCCGGCCCCCGTGCTGCGCTCCAGGAAGACGTCGGTGGGCACCTGCACCAGCGAGGCCCACGGCAGCAGCGGCGCGATCTCACCGAGCAGGCCGGGGAAGAGGCCGATCGGCAGCAGCATCCCGGAGAAGAACATCGACACCACCAGCATCACCGACCGCACGCCGTCCGAGTCGTGCAGCCAGAAGCCGGTGAGCACGACCAGGTACCGCAGCCCGAAGCTGACCAGCACGGCGAGCAGCACCGACAGCAGGAACCCGGCCCAGACCAGCGGGTCGTGCGGCACCCGCAGGTCGAAGACGAGCGCCCCCGCGATCATCGGGGCGGCGCCGCGCGCCACCAGGTGGAAGCCGGCCCGCCCCAGGTCGCCGGCCAGCCACCAGCCCTGGAAGTCCACCGGGCGGTAGAGGTCGACGGCGATGTCACCGGTGCGGAAGCGCTCCTGGACGTCGTCCTGGAAGCCGCCGCCCCAGACCGCGACGGTGACCAGCAGGGCCTGGCTGACCCAGATGTAGGTGACGGCCTGGGCGGTGTCGTATCCGCCGAGGCCCGGCCGGGCCTGCCAGAGCGCGAGGAAGCTGTAGGCCAGGATGAAGCCGAAGACGGTGTTGGTGAAGGCGCCGGCCAAGGTGGCGGCCCGGTAGGTGGAGTAGCGGCGGAAGCTGCCCGCGGCGACCGCGAGGTAGACCCGGGCGGCGCCGGCGGTGGCCGTCCGCGGCGGGCGGCCGCGGGGCGGTCCGCCGGGCTTCGCTGATACCGGCATATTGTCTCCTTGTCGACTTAATGGGAGCGGGTCAAGGGCTCGGACCAGGGGCGACGCCCTGCCCGGACGACTCCGGGACACCCGCCGACACGCGCGGACGCACGCCGGAGAGGCTCCGACCGGCCGGACCCCGGGGTGACCCGGGCGGCGGGCGGAGCTCGCACCCACTGGCTGCGCTATGCGGTTCCCACCTTTCACCGTACCGCCACCGATCATCCGGCGCAGCCGAATTCCCCGCCCCCGGACCTCACCGGCCGTCCCCCGCGCCCCCGTTCGGCGCCGTCGCCTCCACCGGACCGCCCGCACCGCCCGGTTCCGCCCCCGGCCGGCGTCGAACCGCCCCGCCACGACTCCCGGAAGAACCACCTGATCACCGCTCAAATCGACATAATCACCCCATGAGCCAGGAGCCCGCCGACCACCGGCCCGACCCGCAGCCCGACACCGGCACACCCCCCGCGCTCACCGGGCCACCGGCCGGCGGCCCCGCCCACGGCACCCGGCGCGACCGCCGCCGCGCCCGCCGCACCGACCGCCGCCGGGCCCGGCGCGCCCTGCCCGGCTGGCGCCGCGCCATCCCCACCTGGCGGATGCTCCTCACCGGCCTGGCCGGCCTGCTCCTGCTCGGCATCGCGGCCTTCGTGACGCTCTACCTGATCGTCCCCGTGCCCGACGCCAACGCCCACGCCGTCGCCCAGAACAACATCTACTACTACGCCGACGGCACCGAACTCGCCCGCACCGGCGCCGTCAACCGCAGCGACGTCACCCTCGACCAGATCCCCGCCGACACCCAGCACGCCGTGGTCTCCGCCGAGGACCGCACCTTCTACCGCAACAAGGGCGTCGACCTCAAAGGCATGGTCCGGGCCGGCTGGAACACCGTCACCGGCCAGGGCACCCAGGGCGGCTCGACGATCACCCAGCAGTACGTGAAGAACTACTACCTGACCCAGGACCAGACCCTCTCCCGCAAGGTCAAGGAACTCTTCATCTCGCTCAAGGTCGACCAGCAGCAGAGCAAGGACCAGATCCTCGCCGGCTACCTCAACACCAGCTACTTCGGCCGCAACGCCTACGGCATCCAGAGCGCCGCCAACGCCTACTTCGGCACCGACGTCTCCCGGCTCACCACCGCGCAGAGCGCCTACCTCGCCGCGCTGCTCCAGGCCCCCAGCGCGTACGACGTCAAGAACGCCACCCCCGCCAACCGCACCCGGGCCGTCGCCCGCTGGAACTACGTCCTGGACGGCATGGTCTCGCTCGGCTTCCTCGACCCCGCCACCCGGGCCGCCACCAGCTTCCCCGAACCGGTCGACCCCAAGCCCGCGGTCGGACTCGCGGGCCAGACCGGCTACCTCGTCGACATCGCCGACACCTACCTGGCCGGCACCGGCACCGTGGACGCCGCCACCCTCAAGGCCGGCGGCTGGCGGATCACCACCAGCTTCGACAAGGCCAAGCAGGACGCCTTCGCCGCCGCCGTCCAGCAGGAGCTCACCGACGAGCTCGACCCCCGGGCCCGGCCCGGCACCGACACCGACGTCCGGGTCGCCGGCGCCTCCGTCGAGACCGCCACCGGCCGGATCGTCGCCGCCTACGGCGGGCCCGACTACGCCAGGCAGCCGTTCAACGACGCCCTGCGCCAGGACAACCAGATCGGCTCCACCTTCAAACCGCTCGAACTCGCCGCCGCCATCGAGGGCGAGGCCACCACCCAGGACGGCCGCCGCATCACCACCGAGACCGTCTACGACGGCACCAGCGGCCGCGACGTGGTCGGCGGCCCCACCCCCTACGACCCGCCCAACGAGGACGACATCGACTACGGCCCGGTGTCCCTGCGGCTCGCCATGGTGAAATCGGTCAACTCCGTGTACGCCCAGGAGGGGGTGGACGCCGGCCTGCCCGAGGTCCGGGACACCGCGGTCCGCCTCGGCATCCCGGCCGACGTCCCCGGCATGGACCCCGCCAACACCTCCATGACCCTGGGCACCGTCACCCCCAGCGCCATCGACCTGGCCGGCGTCTACGCCGCCCTCGCCAACCACGGCCAGGCGCTCAGCCCGTGGTCCGTCCTCAAGCTGGAACACACCGGCTACTCCGACATCCCCCGGCTGCCCGAGCACGAACCGACCACCGCCCTCGACCGGGGCACCGCCGACGCCGTCACCGGAGTCCTGCGCGACGTGATCAGCGGCCGCGGCACCGGCGCCGCCGCCCTCGCCCTCGGCCGGCCGGCGGCCGGCAAGACCGGCACCACCGACGCCAACCTGGCCGCCTGGTTCGCCGGCTACACCCCCGAACTCGCCACCACGGTCAGCCTGTTCAGGGAGAACCCGAAGACCCACGCCAAGGAGTCGCTGGCCGGCACCGCGGGCCTGACCCGGATCAACGGCGGCACCTTCCCCACCGAGATCTGGACCTCCTACATGTCCGACGCGCTCGAAGGCAGCCGGGTCCAGCAGTTCGACCTGCACCCCACCCAGGGCAACACCCAGCCCAGCCCGACCGCCACCCCGGGCACCGGCGGCACCACCATCCCGGGCACCCGCCCGGCCGGCACCCCCACGGCCGCCGCCAGCCCCACCCCCACCCCCGCGCCCACCGGCAACCCCGCCGGCAGCCCCACCCCGCCGCCGGGGCCGGGCCCCACCCCCCAGCCGAGCCCCGTCGTCACCCCCAGCCGCAGCGCCCCCGGCCGCGGCACGCCGTCCCCGGCACCGACCCCGCCCGGCGCCGCCGGCCCCACCCCGGCCGGCGCGCTCCCGCCCTCCCCGCCCCCGCCCAAGCCGTGAGCCCCAAACCGTGAGCCCCATACGTCAGCCCTGGACCGACAGCCCCGGGCCGCCCCGGCCCGGGGGCACCCACCCCGCCCCCGGGCCGGCACCCGCCTACCGCACCAGCTCACGCTCCAACGGCGTCCGGATCCGCGGCGTCACCCGCACCTCGCCGAGCCACCCCGCCAGCCGGACCGCCTCCGCCGCCACCGCGGCCTCCGCCTCCGCCCCCACGTCCGACAGCAGCCGCCACACCAGCTCACCGTCCGCCCGCTGCGCCCAGCCGCCCACCACCCGGCCGTCCCACCAGACCGTCGGCCCCGCGTTGCCCGCCCGGTCGAACAGCGCCGGCACGTCCTCCGCCCGCAGGTACCAGTCCCGGCCCCGCCACCCCATCACCGTCGGATCCAGCGCCGGCAGCAGCGCCGCCCACGGCCCTGACGCCCGCACCACACCCACGTCACCGGGCAGCACCACCCCCGCGACGCCGTCCCCCATCGCCACCTCCTGCGCGCCCACGTCCGCCAGCGCCCGCCGGGTGTCCCCGAGCGTCCAGCCCGTCCACCACTTGAGGTCCTCGACCGTGGCCGGCCCGTACGAGGCCAGCCAGCGGCGCGCCACCTCGGCCTTCGACTCGCGCACCGGCAGCTCCGGCCACTGCCGCACCGGCGCGTACGGGTAGTTGCTGCTCAGCCAGGAGCCACGCGGCCGGCAGCGCCGGACGTGCCCGTCCGAGGCCAGCAGGCGCAGCAGCCGGCTGCCCACGCTCTGCCGGGCCTCGTACGGCTTGCCCTCCGCCATCAGCATGGTCTCGCGCAGGGCCGGCACGTCCGCCGACAGCTCCGCCGTGGTCGCCTCGCCGCGCACCTCCAGCGCCGCCAGCACCGCCCGCTCGGTCCGGGCCAGCCGCGCCTCGTCCCAGCCCTCCGCGAAGTCCCGCAGGTGCTTCACCAGCGTCGCCCGCTCCCTGGCCGCGATCGCCCGGGCCGTCGAGGAGCTGACGAACGGCGCGAACCCCTCGGTCACCGCGAAGATCGTGCGCCGCATCGACAGCAGTTTCACCAGGGTCACGTCGTCGTACAGCGCCCGCTCCACCTCGGCCGCCGAAGGCTCGGCCAGCCGCGCGCAGGCCGACAGGTACACCGTGGCGGCGTCCGTCGCGTGCAGCCCGACCACCGCGTCCGCCACCTGCTCCACCGACTCCGCCCGCCGGGCGGGCACCAGCAGATGCCGCTCCCCCAGCCGGGCCCGGCGCTGCTCGTCACTGATCCTCGGGCGACTGCCACTCGTTCCGGTCATACCCGGGGACAGTAATGCAGCCGTCCCGCCCGATCACGGCGATCGGCGGGACCGGCCGGCCGGTGCCGGTCGGTGCCAACCGGGTGGCCACGGGCCGAAACCGCCCCCGGAGACGGCACGGCCGGGCCCGGCCGTGCAAACATGACCGCATACGAACAAGGTCAGCCGTGCTCCGGGCACCCATGGAGGAACCCTTGCCGAGATCGCGCGCCGGCGCTCCCCCCGCCGCTACCGCCACCGCTCCCGCAACTGCCCGGCTGTCGCTCGCCGCGGGCCTGCTGCTCCTCGCCCTGGGCTGCCAGGGCACCGGCCCGGACGACGCCGGCACCGGTTCCTCGCCCGCCGCCACCACCCGGCCCACGACGGTCGAGACCCTGTTCCCCGGCAGCGGCGGAAAGGGCGGCGTGCAGAAGGTCGACTTCCCCACCACCTCCGTCGGCTCGTCCGGCCCGCCCCTGCAGAACCTGGTGTTCCGCGGAGCGGCCCCCGACGAGCCGGACCAGGCATCGGTGACCGTACGCCGGGTCGTCCTGTCGAACAGCAACTTCCAGGTGACGGACGACAACTGCACCGGCGCCACCATCGGGGCGACCGCCTCCTGCACGGTCGCCGTCCGCTTCGTCCCGAAGTCCGCCGGCCTGAAGACCGCCGACCTGCGCGTCGAGACCACCGGCCCGGACATCCTCGGTCTGCTCTCCGGCACGGCCACCGGCGGACCGGACACCCCGCGGCCCACCGGATCGCCCGCCTCCTCGCCGCGGCGCACCACCGCCCCCGCCACCCCGACCGCCGTCCGCACCCCGGCCGCCACCGGCTACTCGCCGTAACGCGCGGAGTTCCCGCGCACCTCCACCCGCACGGAATCGTCCTCCGGCAGGACCACCGTCACGTCGTTCCCCGGCCGCCACTCGTGCGAGACCAGGTAGTAGCTGGACGGCGACTTCGCGAGCACGACGAACCCCGCGTACCGGTAGCGGAACGGCCCGCCCCCCTCACCCATGTCGTGGAAGGAGATGCCCGTGACGTCGTAGACCATCGGGTGCCGCAGGTACAGCAGCGCGAACGTCCCGCCCCTGAACCCCGAGGCGGCGTCCGCGCCGGCCCTCGCCCGCCCGGTGTCGCCGGCGTAGCGGGCCAGCGCGAAGAAGACCGTCAGCACCAGCATCGCGACCAGGACCGCCGCGGTCGCCGTCCAGACCCGCTCCCCCGGCGCACCGCCCCCCACCGGCCGCCTCCCCAGCCGGCGCAGCGAGACCGCGCCGACCGCCAGGCCCGCCCCCGCCGCCACCACCAGCGGGGGAACCAGCTCCCTGGGCCAGCCCGGCCGCAGCCGGGACAGCACCGACCGCGACCACCAGGGCGGCTCCAGGAAGACCGCGAACCCGAGCAGCAGCAGCGCCAGCCCCACCAGGAGCAGCACCGGGTACGCCCGCCGCCACCCGGCCGCGCCACGGCGCAGCCGCACCCTGCCGTCGGCCGCGCAGAGCACCAGGGTGACCACCAGCGCGCAGCAGAGCACCGACCAGACCGGGAGGAACACCGCGTTCGCGCTGTTCGCCAGATACCCCTGGACCGAGAAGGACAGGTCACTCGTCGGCACACCGAAGAACGCGTAGTACGCGGCCGTGTAGGTGCTCCCGAAGTAGTACAGCAGGCCGATCACGAGCGTCCCGGGCGCCAGCACGTACGCGGCCTTCCGGAGCAGCGGGCCGAGGCCGCCCTCCGCCCGTCCCGCCGCCGGCCCGGGCGCCCCGCCCGGCCGCCCGGCCCCGGGCCGCCGGCCGGCGCCCGGGAACCTGCTCCGCGGCGGCCGGACCGGTACTCGTCGACGGCGCGGCTCGGGCATACGCCCAGCCTGCGCCGCCGGCGCCGGCCACGCATCCGCTGCTCCGCCGTCGGACGGCACCGAACCCGCCGGCGGGGGCGCCGTGGGGACGGGCCGTCAGGAGCCGGTCCCGCCCCGGGCGCAGGCCCGCGGGGGCACCGGACGGCCGGAAGCAGCGGGCGGCCGGAGAAGGCGGGCGGGTCGGCGGACGCGGCCGGGCCCGAGAACGCGGCGGGTCAGAGGTAGAGGCCGGTGGACCCCTCGGTGTCACCGAACCGGGTCGCCGCCACCGCGTGCAGGTCACGCTCGCGCAGCAGCACGTACGTCGCGCCGCGCACCTCGACCTCCAGCTTGTCCTCCGGGTCGTACAGCACCCGGTCACCGGGCTCCACCGAACGGACGCTCTGGCCGACCGCCACCGCCTCCGCCCAGGTGCACCGCTTGCTCAGCTCGGCGGTCGCCGGGATCAGGATGCCGCCGGTCGAACGGCGCTCGCCCTCCGCCCCCTCGGTCTTCACCAGCACCCGGTCGTGCAGCATCTTGATCGGCAGCTTCTCGCCCAGCCGGTCATGGCGAGGTGCTTCGTCCTGCGGGGTCCGCGCGTCGTTGGTACTCACGCCCCGACCGTACCCGCCCGCGTGCGCCCGCGTGACCCTGGCCCGGCATGCGGAAGGCCGGGTACGCACATCCGGCGCACCCGGCCCGCACCCCCGCCCCCGGCACCGCGGGCCGCACCCGCGAGGGCCGGCCCGGCGGGCGCCGCGGGACTCAGCCCCGCCGGCGCTTGCGGGCCGACGCCAGCAGCAGCACCACGCCGACGCCCACCAGCGCGGCCGGCACGATCCGCTCCTTGCGCGGACGGCCCTTCTCGTCCGTGAACTGCGCCTTCGCCTTCTCGACCGCCCCGCTCGCCGCCACGTACGCCCGGCCGGCCTTCTGCTCGACCGAGGCCACCGCCTTCGCCTTCACCTGCGCCGCGACCGTCGACGGGTGCACCCGCACCGCGAGCTCGTCCAGGGTCGACGCCAGCTTGGTGCGGGTACGCGCGATGTCCGCCTCGATCTGGGCGGCCGTCCGCGTGTCCGCCTTGTCCTTCGTGCTCGCCTCGCCCACTAGGGCCACCCCATTCACCGATGTTGTCCTGTGCGACCGCCCCAGTTTGTCAGCTGACCCGGCGCCACGCGCGGCCCCACCCACCAACAGAGGTAAGTTTGCCGTGGTACGACCACCAGTCCACACGAGGAGAGATCCACCGTGAGCGAGCGCCTCCAGGCCGGAGACACCGCGCCTGCCTTCACCCTGCCCGACGCCGACGGCAAGCAGGTGTCCCTCGCCGACCACCTCGGTCGCAAGGTGATCGTGTACTTCTACCCCGCCGCCCTCACCCCCGGCTGCACCACCCAGGCCTGCGACTTCACCGACAACCTGGAGGCCTTCTCCGGCGCCGGGTACGACGTCATCGGCATCTCCCCGGACAAGCCCGAGAAGCTCGGCAAGTTCCGCGAGACCGAGGACCTCAAGGTCACCCTGCTCGCCGACGAGGACAAGTCCGTCCTGGAGGCCTACGGCGCCTTCGGCGAGAAGAAGCTCTACGGCAAGACCGTCGTCGGCGTGATCCGCTCCACCGTGATCGTGGACGAGCAGGGCAAGGTCGAGCACGCCCTGTACAACGTGAAGGCCACCGGCCACGTCGCCAAGCTGCTCCGCGACCTGAAGATCGCCGCGGCCTGATCCGTCCCGGCACCGGCGCGCCCCGGGCGGGGCGCGCCGGGCCCCCGGCGGCCCGGCCGAACCGGCCGCCCCGCACCGAACGGCCGCCCGGCGGCGCCCGGCCGGGTCGCTCCCCCGCGGATCTGTCACCAAGCTGTATCGATGGTGTCCTGAACGCGCGTAGTCGCACCCACACCCCACCCGGGTACCCCTAGGGTTCAGCGCACCGGGTCCAGCAGCCCGGTTCCCGCCGCGCCCCTGGAGTGACCGTGCCGAGCCACAGACCCGTCACCGCCCGCCGCCTTCCCGCCCGCCTGAGCCTGGCCGCCGCCGGTGCGGCCCTCGCCCTGGCGCTCACCGCCTGCGGACCGGAGGAGACCCCCGGGGTCGCCGACGGCCCCGCCGCGACCGGGCCCGCCCCGAGCAGCCCGGCCGCCGCCCCCGCCACCACCCCGCCCGCGACGGGGAAGACCCCCGCGCCGGCCCCCACCGCCACCGCGGCCCCGGCCGGGAAGCGGAAGGTCGCGGCGGCCCGGACGGCCGGCGGACTGGCCGTGTACACCGGGCAGGGTGCCGTGTCCGACGTGGCGATCGACCCCGGGGAGATGCGGGACGGCATGAACCTCGTCGTCTCGGAGTACGCGCCGGCCGCCAAGGGCGACGGCCGCCGGATCCTCCTGGTCGCGGTCGACAACGTCCCCGAGGACCCGAACAAGCGCCGCGAGCACTTGTGGCGCGGCCTGATCGACTACGCGCTGGACGGCGGCTCCACCGGCAGCCCGGGCACCGCCGCGCCGTACGGGCCCGGGCCGCTGGGCGGCTCGGTCGAGTGCCTGGGCCTGCCCGAGGCCGCCACCACCGACGTGCTCTGCGGCTGGGCGGACGCCTCCACCGCGGGCGTCGCGCTGTTCCCGAAGAGCACCGTCAAGGAGGCCGCCGCGCTGTTCATCGCGATGCGCTCCGACATCGAGCACTGATCCCGGCGGCCGTCGAGCGCTGATCCCGGCGGCCGGACCGCCGGGGGACGACGAAGCGGTGGCGGCACACCCCCCGACCGGGTGCACCGCCACCGCCGTCACTCACCTCGGTGAGCCGCTGTCATCCGATCAGCAGGCCCCGAGGTCGCTCCAGACGCCCCACGCACCGGTGGTCGTGGGGTCCTCACCCTTGGTCCACCACTTGTTGCTGTAGTAGTGGCCCTTCCACGACACCTTGGTGGTGGTCGCGTAGGTGGCGCCGGCGTCCCAGCTCGGGGCACCGGTGCAGGCACCGGCGGTGGCCGTCGCGGTCGGCGAGGCGGTCGCCGTGGCGGTCGCGGTCGGCGAGGCCGTCGCGGTGGCCGTGGCGGTCGGCGAGGCGGTCGCGGTGGGCGAGGCCGTCACGGTCGGCGAGGCGGTGGCCGTGGCGGTCGGGCTCGGCGAGGAGGTGCCGCCGGTCGCGCCGCGGGTCAGGTCGCCGGTCAGGCCGTAGAGCGTGCCCGCGACGTTCACCGTCCAGTTGGCCGGGGTCGAGACCGGCAGGTAGTAGGTGAAGTCCAGGTCGACGGAGGCGCCGGGCGCCAGCGACTGCCAGCCGGGCAGCTTCACCGAGACGCGGTTGTAGGTGCCCTTGAGGCCGCCCACGTTGCCCGGGCCCGGGTTGTCCTGCTTGATGACGGTCAGGCCGAAGCCGGACTGGTCCTTGGCGTTGCCCGGGGCCGAGTTGCTGTAGTCGAACTGGAACTCGGTGCCGCCCGGCAGGGTCAGCGTCGAGTTGTTGACGATGTGGATCTTCGGGTTGATCGGGTAGTTCGAGTCACCCAGCGCGAAGTTGGTGTACGTCACGTCGATCGGCAGGGTCTGCTGCGGCAGCGCGATCGTGGAGCGGGTCGCGCCGTACGGCGAGGCGGCCTTGAACTTGTCGTACATCAGCGAGGTCAGCGTCGAGCCCTGCACGTACTGGCCCTTGCCGCCGTTGGCGGCCGCGTCCCACTTGTAGTCGCCCGCGAGCTCCCAGATCATCGTGCCGCCGGCACCCTGGTTGACGATGTAGTCGGCCTTGGCGCCCACCGACTGCTCGTCCTCGGTCGAGAGGAAGACCTTCTTGGTGTCGTTCCACAGCCACGGCGCCACCAGCGAGGAGCTGTAGTTGCGGGTGTAGGTGCCCTGCAGCGCGGTGTCGGTCACGCCGTACTTGGCGAGGTAGTCGGGGACGACGCCCTTCTCCAGGTTCTTGGCGTGCCACATCGGGTTCGACCCGGCCGGGGACTCCTTGCCCGCGGTGTCCTTGTCGTTCCAGATGTTGTCGATGCCGACGGCACCGTCGCCGCACGCGGTGAGACCGGCGCCGGCCGGGCAGGTGGTGGCGCTCGCCGTGCCCCAGAGGCCGTTGGTGCCACCGGTCACGTTCTTGAAACCGCGGGTGTAGTACGGCAGGCCGACGTTGATCCGGCCGGCCGGCATCGCGCCGCGGAAGTAGTGGAACGCCCAGTCGGCGTTCAGGTAGCCGATGCCGCCGTACTGCGCGGTGCCGTAGACGTTGGCGGCCGCCAGCTCGCCGTCCTTGCCGTCGTCGAACAGCGAGGCGTTCGGGCCGACGTACTTGTTCCAGGCGCCGTGCAGGTCGTACGACATGATGTTCACGTAGTCGAGGTACTGCGCCGGCTGGTAGGTCTCCATGCCGCGCAGCAGGTAGCCCGAGGACGGGGCCGCGACCGAGAGCAGGTAGTGCTTGCCGTCGGCGGCGCCGGCCCGGTCGAGCTTCTCGCGCAGCGTCTTCATCAGCGCCGCGTAGCCCTTGGCCAGCGCACCGCGACGGGCGTTGGCGAGGGTCCAGTCCTGCGGGTTGCCCGCGTCCTTCATCGAGGTCGCGTACTCGTAGTCGATGTCGACGCCGTTGAAGCCGTACTTCTTGATGAAGTCGACCGCCGAGGCCGAGAAGGTGTCGATGCCCGCCTGGTTGACGGTGCCGTCGGCGTTGGTGGTCACCGAGTAGAAGCCGCCGGAGTTGACCCGGTTGCCGTCGTCGCCGAAGTAGCCGCCGGTCTCGGTCCAACCGCCCACCGAGATCATCGTCTTGACGTTCGGGTACTGCTTCTTGTACTTGGTCAGCAGGTTGAAGTGGCCCTTGTACGGGAGCGTCGGGTCCATCTCCGCGCCGGCCACGCCGGGGAAGGTCATCCCGGTGGCCTCGTTGTTCGGGCCGTCCGTGCCGACCGACAGCTTGTTGTCGCTGCCGATGTGCCCGAACGCGTAGTTCAGGTGGGTGACCTTGTCCCACGGGATGTTGTTCACCAGGTAGGCGGGGGTCCCGTCCTTACCGGTGCGCCAGCCCGTGAAGTAGCCGATGATGCGGCGCTGGTGGTCGGCGCCCATCTTCTCGCGGCCGGCCTCGTCGTAGACGGAGCAGTAGGGCACGTCCACGCCGGGCGTGGTGTACATGCCGTCGGGGCGACAGCTGGCGTTGTCGACGGTGGCCGACGCCTGCGACGGCGCCGCGCCCAGGGTGGCGACCAGCAGGCCGGCCAGCCCGGCGGCGGCGAGCGTGGCGAGGCCCGCCCGGACGCCGGGGCTCTTCTCGCGGCGAGCAGCGGTGGGACGCTCCTCGGCCGTGCTTCGGATCAACACTCGGTCCTCCAGGAGAGAGTGCCGGCGCGTACCTGTGGGGAGCACGCACGTGGGGGATACAAGATTGGCGCTGAAGCTATGTGGTCTGGACCACTCCGGTCAATAGGTCCGTACCAATTGGCAAAGAAGTTACCAACTTGCCACCTCAGCGCCCTGCGCCGGCCCAACTCTCTTGCATACCCGCGACCCAGACGCCCCAACAGTCGTTTCTACGAGCGGGGGACGGGTGCGCCATTCGACCCGGAGGGACCCGCATGACCGTCGAGTACGACCAGGAAGCCGTGCAGGCAGCGGTGGCGGCAGCGGCTTCGCCGGACGAGGCCCTGCTCGTGCCGGGACGCGAGCCGAACCGTTGCAGCCGCAGGCACCTGTGCGACAGGCTCGCCGAGTGGGCGATCGACGCCTCCCGCTTCAGGCCGACCGGCACGACATGCACGAAGGAACCGCTGGAGTAGGCCGCGGCGGCCTCGCACAGCATCGCCGGCGCCGTCCGCCACCTGGGCCGGCGTCAGACCGGAGGCACCCAAGCCCACACCGGGCGCCGGCTCAGGCGCTTCGGGATCGACATGTCGCACTTCACCGGCCAGGCGCACAACCGCGGCAGGAAGTTCCCGAGCAGGTTCCGCCCCGAGGAGATACTCGTCCGGCGCGCAGAGGGACTCAAGCGGCTCCCGGGAAGCCGGATCCGGCAGGCCCTGTCCGAACTCGGCCGGGCGGAGGTCTGCGAAGGTTGCGGGATCGGGCCCGAGCGGCAGGGAAGGCCGCTCACCCTCGAAGTGGATCACATCAGCGGGGACCGGTCGGACAACCGCGCCGAGAACGTCCGGCTGCTCCGCCCGAACTGCCACGCCACCACGGACACCTGCTGCGGCAGGAACAAGAACAGGCGGGCGTCATCCATGAAGGCCGGTCAGGTACCGCCGCAGCGGCAAATGACAGTGTCCACGGAGCGGCAGACCCCCTAGACTGAGCGCATGCGGCCGTGGCGGAATCGGCAGACGCCCTGGCTTTAGGTGCCAGTGGGCCTTGTGCCCGTGAGGGTTCGAATCCCTCCGGCCGCACTTGCCTCAGAAACGAAGGCCCGCTCGGATCACTCCGAGCGGGCCTTCGACGTGTCGGCGGACGCTCCGTCAGCCCAGCAGCTCCCGCACCACCGGCGCCAGCGCCCGGAAGGCCTGGCCGCGGTGGCTGATCGCGTTCTTCTCGTCGGCGGTCAGCTCGGCGCAGGTGCGGGTCTCGCCGAGCGGCTGGAGCACCGGGTCGTAGCCGAAGCCGCCGTCCCCCGCCGGGGCCGTGCGCAGCGTGCCGGGCAGGGTGCCCTCGACGACCCGCTCGGTGCCGTCGGGCAGGGCCAGGGCGGCGGCGCAGGCGAAGTGCGCGCCGCGGTGCCCGGGGGCGATGTCGGAGAGCTGGGCGAGCAGCAGGTCGAGGTTGGCGCGATCGTCGCCGTGCTTGCCGGCCCAGCGGGCGGAGAAGATGCCGGGGGCGCCGCCCAGGACGTCGACGCAGAGGCCGGAGTCGTCGGCGACGGCGGGCAGTCCGGTGGCCTTGGCGAGGGCGTGCGCCTTGAGGAGGGCGTTCTCGGCGAAGGTGACGCCGGTCTCGGCAACGTCGGGGATCTCGGGGTAGGCGTCGGCGCCGACCAGCTCGACGTCCAGTCCGGCGGCGCCGAGGATGGCGCGCAGCTCGGTGACCTTGTGCTGGTTGCGGGTGGCGAGGACGAGTCGGCGGGTGCTCATGGGCTCCACCCTAGCCAAGTCGGGGCGGGTGTCCGGGCCGGGCGCGGCGTCAGCCGGTGCAGACCTGGGTGAGGTTGCCGGCGGCGTCGCCGAGCGGCTTGAGGTCGGGGACCTGCTTGGCGTCGACGGCCTGCTGGACCTTGTCGACCTGGGTGGTGAGGTCGGTGATGGCCTTCGAGACGTCGGTGTTCTTGGAGTTCTTGCCGAGCTGGTCGAGGTCGTTCTTGAGCTTCTGGAGGGCCTGTCCGGCGGCGGCCGCGTCGTTGCTCGCGTTGTTGAAGGCGGTGGTGACGTCGGTGATGTCACTGCTGATCCTGATGGCGGTGTTGCCGCAGTCGAGGGCCTTCTGCGCGGCCGAGCAGCTGACCGCGCTGAGCGGGAGGATCGCGATGAGCGCCGCCGCGGCGAGGGTGGCGGGGCGGGCGATGCTCTGGGGCATCCGGTCCTCCTGGGTGCGCGGGTTCCGCGGGGAATGACGCTGGTGACGTGCCGGCGGTTCCGGTTCGGGGTGCTGCGGGAACGGTACGGGCTCCGGGCCCGGCCTGTACAGCAGCCGATGTCCGGAGCCCGTGTCGCGCGCGGCGGGTCGGCCCGGTCAGGCGCCGAGGGCCTTGCGCTGGATCTCGTCGAGTTCGGCGCAGCCGAGGGTGCCGAGGTCGAGGAGCTGGTCGAGCAGGGCGCGGTCGAAGGGGGCGCCCTCGGCGGTGCCCTGGACCTCGACGAAGCGGCCGTCGGAGGTGCAGACGATGTTCATGTCGGTCTCGGCGCGGACGTCCTCCTCGTACTGGAGGTCGAGCATCGGGACGCCGTCGATGATGCCGACGCTGACGGCGCTGACGCCGCCGGTGATGGGCTGTCCCTTGGCGCGGAGGATCTTCTTGTCGCGGGCCCAGGAAACGGCGTCGACGAGGGCGACGTAGGCGCCGGTGATGGCGGCGGTGCGGGTGCCGCCGTCGGCCTGGAGGACGTCGCAGTCGAGGACGATGGTGTTCTCGGCGAGGGCGCGGTGGTCGATGACGGCGCGCAGCGAGCGGCCGATGAGGCGGCTGATCTCGTGGGTGCGGCCGCCGATGCGGCCCTTGACGGCTTCGCGGTCGCCGCGGGTGTTGGTGGCGCGGGGGAGCATGGAGTACTCGGCGGTGACCCAGCCTTCGCCGCTGCCCTTGCGCCAGCGGGGGACGCCTTCGGTGACGCTGGCGGTGCAGAGCACCTTGGTGTCGCCGTAGGAGACGAGGACGGAGCCTTCGGCGTGCTTGCTCCAGCCTCGTTCGATGGTGATGGGGCGGAGCTGGTCGGGGGTGCGGCCGTCGATGCGTGACATAGCGTCCGAGCGTAGTCGGTCGCGGGGTGCCGCCGGTGTGCGGCGGGGGTGTGCGGCGCGGGCCGGCGCGGGCGTAGGGGCAGGTGGGCGGGGGCGTACGGGGGCGGGCACGGGGGCGTGGGGGCGGCCGTATACGCGGACGGCCCGCGCGGCAGCGGGTGCTGCTGGGCGGGCCGTGTGGGTGACCGTGGGGTCAGGTCACATCATGTCTTCGATGTCGGCCGCGATGGGGTCGGCGTCGGTGCCGATGACGACCTGGATGGCGGTGCCCATCTTGACGACGCCGTGGGCGCCGGCGGCCTTGAGGGCTGCTTCGTTGACCAGGGAGGCGTCCTTGACCTCGGTGCGCAGGCGGGTGATGCAGCCTTCGACCTCTTCGATGTTGTCGATGCCGCCGAGACCGGCGACGATCTTCTCAGCCTTGCTGGCCATGTCTTTCTCCCTCTGTCTCGGCGTCGGCTGCTTTGCCGGGTGCCGTACTGCCTTGTGCTGCGGTGTGGGGTCGGTGCTGACGCGGGCTCATGTGCCGTGTTGCGTCAGCAGCGCGACCAGCATCACCCGAGTTCGACCGGTTTGCCAGGTTAGTCCACGTTTGGCGCACTTCGGCGCGCGCCCTCTGGATCTTCGTCCGAGGATGGCGGGGAGCGGGACCTCCGGCCGCCCGGCGCGCCACCCACGGCGCCCCGAGTGGTCTACACCAATCTTACGTCCACTCCGGTGAACGCGGGAAACGCCCCAGGTGTTCCGGGAGCTCACGCCGACCGACACGGACCGGGCACTGCTCTCGGAGGGCCATGATGAGTTCAGCGGGCGCCGCATCGTCACAGGCGAAATGGTGGCACGGCTTCTACGGCGGCCTCCAGAAGATGGGCCGCAGCCTCCAGCTGCCGGTGGCCGTCCTGCCCGCCGCGGGCATCCTGAACCGGCTGGGCCAGCCCGACGTCTTCGGGGCCGACGGCCTCGGCTGGGACAACGTCGCCAAGGTCTTCGCCGCGGCCGGCGGCGCCCTGCTGGACTCCGGGCTGGGCCTGCCGCTGCTGTTCTGCATCGGCGTCGCGATCGGCATGGCCAAGAAGGCCGACGGCTCCACCGCGCTCGCCGCGGTGGTCGGCTTCCTGGTCTACTACAAGATCCTCCAGTCCTTCCCGGAGGACTGCCCGGCGCCGACCAAGCTGGTCGCCAACGCCTGCGTGGACGTGGCCAACGCGAAGGCCGAGGCCGCCGTCTACCAGAACCCGGGCGTGCTCGGCGGCATCCTGATCGGCCTCTTCTCCGCCTGGCTCTGGGTGCGGTTCCACCGCACCAAGCTGGTCGACTGGCTCGGCTTCTTCAACGGCCGCCGCCTGGTCCCGATGATCACCGCCCTGATGGGCATGGTGCTGGGCAGCCTCGCCGTCTGGATCTGGCCGCCGATCGGGCGGGCCATGACCGACTTCAGCCAGTGGCTGGTCGACCTCGGCTCCGGCGGCGCCGGGATCTTCGGCGTGGCCAACCGCACCCTGCTGCTGATCGGCATGCACCAGCTGCTGAACACCTTCGTCTGGTTCCAGTTCGGCGACTACACCAAGGCGAACGGCGAGGTGGTGCACGGCGACATCCCGCGCTTCCTCGCGGGCGACCCGACGGCCGGGCAGTTCACCTCCGGCTTCTTCCCGATCATGATGTTCGCCCTGCCCGCAGCCGCCCTGGCCATCGCGCACGCCGCCAAGCCGCACCGCCGCAAGGAGATCTACGGCCTGATGCTGTCGGTCGGCCTGACCTCCTTCGTCACCGGCGTCACCGAGCCGATCGAGTACTCCTTCGCCTACATCGCCCCCGCCCTGTACGCGGTGCACGCCCTGCTGACCGGCGCCTCGATGGCGGTCACCTGGGGGCTGGGGGTGCACGACGGCTTCAGCTTCTCGGCCGGCCTGATCGACTACGTCATCAACTGGTCGCTGGCCACCAAGCCCTGGCTGATCATCCCGATCGGCCTCTGCTTCGCGGTGGTCTACTACCTGCTGTTCCTCTTCATCATCAAGAGATTCAATCTGAAAACGCCCGGCCGAGAGGACGAGGACGAAGTCGAGGACGTCACCAAGGCGTAGCCGGGAATTCTCCCGCGGAGCAGGCCCCCGCCCTTTCGGTCCGGGGGCCTTTTCCGTTCCGGAACGGCCGGGAAGGCGACCGGCACAAACGCCCGCACCGAATTCCGGCGGCCGAATTCCACGCCCATTCGCCGACTCCTGCCCGAGGAGCCGGCCGGGCGGCCGGTGCCGCCGGGGCCGGGCGGCGGGGACCGGTGCTCGAGGGGCCCGCCCCGGGGCCGGGCGGCGGTGACGGCGGGGCGGTGACGGCGGGGCGGGCGGGCCGCCCGGCGGCCCCGAGGGAGTCGTCCCGGGGCAGGTCGGCGGCATTCCGGGCGGTCCCGGCGGCCGTTCCGGGCGGCCGGACGGCGGGGGGCCGGAAATCCGCGGAATGCCCTCGGGCCCGGCCGCGCGGCACGTGTCGTGATCCGGGCGAAGTTGTGCAGTTCCGGCGATGATCGACCACTTCGGATTCCATCGCCCCCGGTTCGTGGCAGGCTACTTGTTCGTGATGATGTCCGGTCAGGCGGAGCGCCGCGCACACCGCCGCAGGCCAGGCCCCTGCAGTCGGCGCCCGGGGCGTCCCGGCGGCGCCGGCCGGCCGGTCCGGACCGTGCTCACCCGGCCTTCACGACGGCCGCCCGCCGTTCACCGTCGTCCGGTCCTGCGCCCCGCCGGCGGAGACGGCCGCGCGGACATCCCCAGGGGGCCGACCGTTCGTCCACCACCGCCCGCCCGGACCCGCCGGCCGGCACCGGGCGGGCATTTTGTTGCGCAAATCGCCAAAGTCCCAATCCGGCCCGCGGAATCATGATCGCGAATCCTCGGGAAGGTTTCGATTTCATAGCGCTTCCGGCCCGCGCCCCTATCCGGGGTTCCCCCCCTTCTCGGCTCATGCTAGAAAACTGGTCTACACCACGTGTGGTGTAGACCAGTTCGCGGCGGTCCTCGTCCCCTGCACCACCCGACCGCCCCTGCCGTAAGGAACCTCCCCCATGACTACGTCTGCGCAGGCACCGGCGCCCGGTGCGGCCCCGGCCCCGGCCCCGTCGCCGAGCCCCGCCAAGAAGTACGGCCAGAGCGTCCTCCAGGGTCTGCAGAAGGTCGGCCGCAGCCTCCAGCTCCCGATCGCCGTGCTGCCCGCCGCGGGTCTGCTGCTCCGTCTGGGCCAGGACGACGTCTTCGGCAAGGACGGCCTCGGCTGGGACAAGGTCGCCTCCGTCTTCTCCACCGCCGGCCACGGGGTGTTCGACAACCTGCCGCTGCTGTTCGCGGTGGGTATCGCGATCGGCTTCGCCAAGAAGGCCGACGGCTCCACCGCGCTCGCCGCCCTGGTCGGCTTCCTGGTCTACAAGAACGTGCTGACCGCCTTCCCGATCACGCCGTACGAGATCCTGCCCGGCAAGGACAAGGCGGCGACCTTCCAGGACCCGGGGGTCCTCGGCGGCATCGTGATCGGCCTGCTGGCCGCCGTGCTCTGGCAGAAGTACCACCGCACCCGGCTGGTCGACTGGCTGGGCTTCTTCAACGGCCGCCGGCTGGTCCCGATCATCATGGCCTTCGTCGGCACCGCCGTCGGCGTGCTGTTCGCCCTCCTCTGGGGCCCCGTCGGCGACGCCATCACGAGCCTGAACGACACCCTGATCGGCGCCGGGGCGCTCGGCGCGGGCGCCTTCGGCCTGGTCAACCGCGGTCTGCTGCCGGTCGGCATGCACCAGTTCGTCAACTCCTACGCCTGGTTCCAGACCGGTGACTTCACCCAGCCCGACGGCACCGTCGTGCACGGCGACCTGAACCGCTTCTTCGCTGGCGACCCGACCGCCGGACAGTTCATGTCGGGCTTCTACCCGATCATGATGTTCGCGCTGCCCGCCGCCGCCCTGGCCATCGCGCACGCCGCCAAGCCGCACCGCCGCAAGGCCGTGATGGGCATGATGATGTCGCTGGCCCTGACCTCCTTCGTCACCGGTGTCACCGAGCCGATCGAGTTCGCCTTCGTCTTCATCGCCCCCGCCCTGTACGTCATCCACGCGCTGCTGACCGCCGTCTCGATGGCCGTCACCTGGGCCCTCGGCGTGCACGACGGCTTCACCTTCTCGGCCGGCCTGATCGACTACGCGCTCGCCTGGAACAAGGCCTCCAGCCCCTGGATGATCGTCCCGATCGGCCTGGTCTTCGCGGCCCTGTACTACTTCCTGTTCCGCTTCGCGATCGCCAAGTTCGACCTCAAGACCCCCGGTCGCGAGGACGACGACGAGGTCGAGGACGTCACCAAGGCCTGACGCCCCACCGCACCACGCTCCACCGCACCCCGCCCCGCCGCTCGCTGCCCGAGCGGTGGGGCGGGGTGTTCCCGTGCCCGCCCGGGGCCGTCCGGCCCGGGCCGGACGGGGCGTCCGCCGGAAGACGGTTGACGAATCGGCAAGATCGCTGGTCCACTGGGGCGATGAAGGCCCGGCGCATTCTGGTCACCCGCAGCCACATCGACTTCGGTCGCGTGTGGTCCGCGGCGTGTCGCGCCTGACCCCTTCCCCGCGGCCGCCCGGCTGACGTCCCGCCCGGCCCTGCCCGCCCCCAGCAACTCGTGTCGCCCGCCAAGGGCTCCCCGCCACGTACCCGCACGAGGAAATCAAGGCTGCCCCATGCCCCGCCAGCTGCACTTCTCCGCTGCCCTCGACAGCCCCGGACACGTCCGGGCCGGCCACTACACCGCGCTCGCCCTCGCCGCCGAGCGCGCCACCCTGGACTTCGTCACCCTGGACGACTCCTTCACCGCCGCGCCGCACCGGCCGGACGCCCTCGCCGCCCTCGCCCGGCTCGCCCCGGCGACCGGCCGGGTCGGCCTGGTGCCGGCCGTCACCACCACCCACACCGAGCCCTTCCACACCTCGATCTCCGTCAACACCCTGGACTGGGTGAGCGAGGGCCGCGCCGGCTGGCTGGTCACCGTCTCCGGCACCGAGGAGGAGGCCCGCGCCTTCGGCCGGCGGCCGGTCGCGCCGCCGCCGGAACTCTGGGCCGAGGCCGCGGACGCCGTGGAGGTCGCCGCCCGGCTCTGGGACAGCTGGGAGGACGACGCCGAGATCCGCGACGTCGCCACCGGCCGCTTCGTCGACCGCGACAAGCTCCACTACACCGACTTCCAGGGCCGGTACTTCTCGGTCCGCGGCCCGTCCATCACCCCGCGCCCGCCCCAGGGCCGCCCGGTCGTGGTGGTGGCGCTGAACGCCGACGACCTGCCCGAGCGGACCGCCCTGGCGACCCGGTACGCCGACGTCGTCCTGCTCGACGCCCCCGGGCCGGAGGCCGCCAGGGCCGCCGCCGACCGGCTCCGGCTCCAGGCCGGCGAGCAGCTGCGGATCCTGCTGCGGCTCGGCCTCGCCCTCCCCGACGCGGTGGCGGCGGACGCACTGACCGAGCGGATCGCCGGGACCGGCGGGGTGGACGGCTTCCACCTCGTCCCCGCCGACCCCGGCCGCGATCTCGCCGCGTTCGCCGACCGGGTCGCGCCGGCCCTGCGGGCCCGCGGACTGCTGCGGACCGCCTACACCGGCCGCACCCTGCGCGACCACCTCGGCCTGGCCCGGCCGGCCAGCCGGTACGCCGCCGGCCCCGACCCGGTCGCAGCCGCCGCTCCCGCCCCCGCCACCACCCGCTCCCCCGCCGAGGTGTCCCGATGACCGGCCGTCCGCTGAAGCAGATCCACCTCGCCGCCCACTTCCCCGGGGTCAACAACACCACCGTGTGGACGGACCCGGCCTCCCGCAGCCAGATCGAGTTCTCCTCGTTCCGGCATCTCGCCGAGACCGCCGAACGCGGGAAGTTCGACTTCTTCTTCCTCGCGGAGGGCCTGCGGCTGCGGGAGGTCAAGGGCCGGATCCACGACCTGGACGTGGTGGGCCGGCCGGAGTCGATCACCGTGCTGAACGCGCTGGCGGCCGTCACCGACCGGCTCGGGCTGGCGGCGACGGTGAACGCGACCTTCAACGAGCCGTACGAGCTGGCCCGGCGGCTGGCCTCGCTCGACCACCTGTCCGAGGGCCGGGCCGCCTGGAACGTGGTGACCTCCTCGGACGCCTTCACCGGGGAAAACTTCCGCCGCGGCGGCTACCTGGACCGCGCGGACCGGTACACCAGGGCCGCCGAGTTCGTCCGGCTCGCCCGGGAGTTCTGGGACGCCGACGGCGCGGAGGTGAGCCACGCGGGGCCGCAGTTCGACGTGACGGGCACGCTGTCGCTGCCGCGCCCGCCGCAGGGGCACCCGGTGGTGATCCAGGCGGGCGACTCCGAGGAGGGGCGGGAGTTCGCGGCCTCGGCCGCGGACGTGGTGTTCAGCCGGCACAGCACGCTGGCGGCCGGACAGGCCTTCCACACCGACGTGAAACGGCGGCTCGCCGCGTACGGGCGCAAGCCGGACGAGCTGAAGATCATGCCCGGGGTGACCTACGTGCTCGGCGACACCGACGCGGACGCCCACGAGCGGGCGGCCGAGATCCGCCGGGCCCAGGTCGGGCCGCGCACGGCGATCGCGTTCCTGGAGCAGGTCTGGGGCGTCGACCTCTCCGACCACGACCCGGACGGGCCGCTGCCGGCGGCCGACCCGGTGCCGGACAGCGCGCTGGTGCAGGGCCGCACCCGGCTGGGGGACCCGCTGGAGATCGCCGCCAAGTGGCGGGCCACCGCCGCCGAGAAGAACCTGACCACCCGTGAACTGGTGATCGAGCTGACCGGGCGGCAGTCCTTCATCGGCTCGGCCCGCACCGTCGCGGCGCAGCTCGACGAGCACGTGCAGAACGACGCCGCGGACGGCTTCATCCTCGTCCCGCACCTCACCCCGGGCGGGCTGGACGACTTCGTCGACCAGGTGGTGCCGCTGCTGCAGGAGCGCGGGGTGTTCCGGACCGAGTACACCGGCCGGACGCTGCGCGAGCACCTCGGGCTGCCGTCCCCGGGCGGGCGCTGAGCCCGGGGCGGGCCGCCCCTGCGGGGGCGGCCCGCGCGGCCTACAGCCGGCCGAGGCGGGCGGCGTGGACGCCGGCCTGGAAGCGGCTCTCCGCTCCCAGGTCGGCGATCAGCTCCGCGACCAGGCGCCGGACGGTCCGCTCGGAGACCTCCAGCTTGCGGCTGATCGCGGCGTCGGTGAGTCCGGCGGCGAGCAGCCGCAGCACCTCGTGGTGGCGGCCCTCCGGTGCGGCGGGGGTGCGGCTGCCGGCGAGGAGTTCGGGAGGGGTCCAGGCGCCGGCCCAGAAGTACTCGAAGAGTTCGCGGACCATGGCGACCAGGGCCGGTTCGCGGACCACGACGGCCGCCGCGGCCTGCGGCCCGGGCGCCTCGGGCGGGCCGGCCCCGGCGGCGGGGGCCGAACCGGGCGCGTGGACCGAACCGGGGGCGGGCAGGATCGCCACCCGGGCGTCGATGCCGATCAGCCAGAGCGGGAGGGTGTGGGCGACCCGGATCTGGGCGCCCGCCGCGGTCAGTTCCCGCAGGTGGGCGAGGACGGTGGGGCGGCGCAGGGCGGCGGCCGGGTAGACGGTGCGCATCGCCACGCCGTGCGCGAGGGCGAGGCGTTCGCGGGCGAGTTTGCCGGCCAGGGCCGGCTCGGAGGCGTCCTGCCCCGGCCGGAGCGAGAGCGCCTCGGTCCGGGCGCCGCGGGCGGCGTCCTCCAGCAGGGCGGCGATCCGGTCGGCCCCCCGGACGAGTTCGAGCGGGTGCTCGGCGCGGTGGCGTTCCTGCACGAGCAGGTAGCCGTCGTGCAGCCGCTCGACGGTGTCCCGGGTGCGGCGGACGGCGTCGAACAGCGCGCCGATCTGCTGGTCCGCGTCGAGCAGCAGCTGGCGGACGGCGGTGTCGACGGAGACCGTGGCGTGCCCGCCGGTGTCGGCGGCGGTGGGCTGGAGCAGTCCGAGCGCGCGCAGTTCGGCGGTGGCGGCGGCGAGTCGCGGGCCGTCCCAGCCGGGGCCGGGAGCGCCGGGCGGGCCGGCGGGGTCGGTGAGCAGGCGGGCGTAGAGCCGGACGGCGTCGCTGTCGGCGGGCGTCTGCGCGTGCTCGGTGCGCTCCATCGGCGCAGCCTAGTGAGGCACGGGCGGGCCGGTCCTGCTTTTCCGAGGGGCGAGACGGCCGCCGGTTCCGCTCCCGGCCACGCCTGTTCCGGCCGCGCCGGGGAGGCTGACCCGGCCGGCCGCGGTGGCCACCATGGTGGGCATGGCTCTTCCCGAAGCTTCGACGATCTGGTTGGACGGCGCGCTGGTGCCCTGGCACGAGGCGCGGACCCATGTGCTGACGCACGGCCTGCACTACGGCACGGGGGTGCTGGAGGGCACCCGGGTGTTCGAGACCGCGGACGGCCCGGCGGTGTTCCGGCTGCCCGAGCACCTGCGCCGGCTGGAGCGCAGCGCCCATATGCTGCGCATGCGACTTCCCTACAGTACGGACGACTTGACGAAGGCCACGGCGGAGCTGGTCCGGGCCAACGGCCACCGGTCCTGCTATCTGCGGCACTTCGCGTTCCTGGGGTACGGCTCGATGGGGATCGACATGCGGCATTCGCCGGTCACGGTGTCGATCGCGAGCTGGGAATGGCAGGGCCAACTCCCGGGCGCGGACGCCGGGATCACTCTGAAGACCAGCAGCTGGCGGCGGAACGACCCGAACGCGGTGCCGACCGCCGCGAAGGCCACCGGCCCCTACCTGAACTCGGTGCTGGCCCGCCGGGAGGCGAACGACGCGGGTTACGACGAGGCGCTGCTGCTGGGTCCGGACGGCTCGGTGAGCGAGTGCACGGGGGAGAACGTGTTCGCCGTCCGCGACGGGGTGCTGCGCACACCGCCGGCCAGCGCGGGGGCGCTGGAGGGCATCACCCAGGACACCGTGCTGACGCTGGCCCGCGATCTCGGCCTGCCGGTCCGGGTGGAGAACCTGCTGCGCTCGGACCTGTACGCGGCGGACGAGCTGTTCGTCTGCGGCACGGCGGCCGGGGTGGTCGCGGTCCGCTCGCTGGACGACCGCGAGCTGCCCGCCGCGCCCGGCCCGGTCACCGACCGGCTGCGGGAGACGTACGGCGCCGCGGTCTCGGGCGCCGACCCGCGTTACCGGCGCTGGCTGACGTTGGTGGAGTGACCCGCCCCCGGCCCTCCTGGTCCGCCCGGCCCGGCCGCGGCGGCGGCCCTGGCCGGGACGCCGGCCAGTTCGTCGGAGACCGCCTCCACCGTGACGGTGCGGGTGTCGACGGGCCCGGCGACCGTGCGCGGCTTCCGTGCCGCCCACTCACAAGGACGTGCGGGGGCCCGGGGGGTGGCAGGTGGATCCGGAGGAATTCCCGGACTCCCGCGAAGGGCCGCCGAGCGGTCAGATCTCGTAGACCGCGCCGGGCCGGGCGACCTCGACAGGGCCGGCGTAGGCGGCGACGGCGTCCTTGCGGTTGCGTTCGGCGTCGGTCCACGGCGGGATGTGGGTGAGGACCAGGCGGCGGGTGCCGGCCGCGGTGGCGTGCTCGCCGGCCTCGCGGCCGTTGAGGTGGACGGCCTGGTAGGTGTCCCGCCCGTCGGTGTAGGCGGCCTCGCAGAGGAAGAGGTCGCTGTCGCGGGCGAGCTCGACGAGTTCGGCGCACTCGCCGGTGTCGCCGGAGTAGACGAGCGAGCTGCCCCGGTGCTCGACCCGGAAGGCATAGGCCTCGACGGGGTGGTTGACCTGGGCGACGGTGATCCGCAGCGGGCCGAGGGCGAAGCTGCCGGGGCGCAGCGTGCGGAAGTCGAAGACCTCGCGCATGCCGGGCTCCTCGGGCATGTCGTAGGCCCGGGCGAGGCGCTCGGCGGTGCCGGCCGGCCCGTAGACGGGGAGGAGTTCGGGGCAGCCCTCGGCCCGGTAGTTGCGCGCGACCCAGTAGGCGCAGAGGTCGATGCAGTGGTCGGCGTGCAGGTGGCTGAGCAGGACGGCGTCGACGTCGTACAGGCCGCAGTAGTGCTGCAGGGCGCCGAGGGCGCCGTTGCCGAGGTCGAGCACGACTCGGTAGCCGTCGGCCTCCACGAGGTAGCTGGAGCACGGCGATTCGGTGGACGGGAAGCTTCCCGAGCACCCCACCACGGTCAGTTTCATACCGAGCCCCTCCGCCCCGACACGTCCTGGCTGCTGTTGGTCATGGCTGTCCGGGCCCGGTCGTCCGGCGGGCCCGTCGCTACCCGTCGGTACACCGGTCGGTAGCACTGCGTTCGCGTGTCGAGAGTAAGGGCGCAGAGGCACTTTGCCCCCGTCTCCGTGCCGGGCTGTGGCTGGAATCACCAGAACGCTGCGGGACGGGGGCGTTGGCGGACGGCGCGCGCGTCCCCCGGCGCGCCGGGGCCGGGGGTGCACGCCGGGCCCGGGGACGGTGCGGGCGGTGCCTCGGCGGGGGCCGCGGCGGCGGGCCGGCGGTGGGGCCGGGGGCGGGCGGGGGCGTGGCCGGTCAGCGGTGGCGCGGACGGTTGCGGGCCCAGGCCCTGATGGTGTCGGCGTACCAGCGGGGGTGTCCGGCCGCGTCGTGCAGGTCGGGCTCGGGCAGCAGCCCGTGCCGGCGGTAGTTGCGGACCGTCTCGGGCTGGACGCTGATGTGGCGGGCGATCTCGGCGTACGACCAGAGGTCGGCACGGTGCGCGGTCATGGGGCCACCTTCGGGCGGGGAGCTCCGAGGCCGGCCTCGGCTGCGGGTCCAGCCTTTCCGCCCGGCGGGGCGACTTCGCCGGGGATCGGCCCCGGTGACTGTTTTGTGACGAATCAGGAGCAGAGAACGGATAAATGCCCGGCTGTCACGGCGGTCACCGTGGTGGGGGGAGTGCCGGACCCCGGCCCGGCCGGGTACGGTCGGGCGGATGAACGGGTACTGGGTGTGAACGCGTACTGGGTGGCCGGCGCGGCGGCCGTGGGACTGGCCGTGCTGGTGGGAGTGCTGGCGCGCAGGTCGCGGCGGGGCCCCGGGCCGGGGCGCCCGCCGCGGGGCGGGGCCAGGCCGGCGCGGGGCGGGGCGGCGGGGCGGCCGGCGCCGCGGGAGATCTGGTGGGCCGAGGTCCCGTTCGAGGACGGTCCGGGGGCCAAGGACCGGCCGTGCCTGGTCCTGCGGGTGAACGGCCGGACGGCGACCGTCGCGAAGATCACCAGCAAGCACCACGCGGAGCGCCCGGGGGTGCTGGCGCTGCCGCCCGACACGGTCGGCGACGCCCGGGGCCGGACCAGCTGGCTGGAGACGGACGAGCAGCGCGAGGTGCCGCTGGCCGCCTTCCGCCGCCGGGTCGGGCCGCTCGACGAGCGGACCTGGGCGCGGGCGCGGCGCGGCGGCTGACCGGGCCGGACCGGCGCGGGCCGTCGGCGCGCGGGCCCTGCGCGGGCCCTGCGGGGGCCCGGCGTCGGTCCGCGGGTCGTCAGGCGGGCGGATCGTCGGACGCACGGGTCTTCGGACGCGCGGGTGTTCGGACGCGGGGGTCTTCAGACGTGCGGGCCGTCGGACGCGCGGGCGGCCCGGGAGCCCGCCCGGGGCACGCCCCACCGGGGCGCGAACCGCGGCGCCACTCCCCCGCCCCGCGTGCGGCGGGGGCCGGGCGCCGGGCCGGTCAGGCCCAGAGCTGGCCCTGCAGGGCCTCCACCGCGTCCTCGGTGCTCTCCGCGGTGTAGATGCCGGTGGAGAGGTACTTCCAGCCGCCGTCCGCGACCACGAAGACCACGTCGGCGCGCTCGCCGGCCGCGGCGGCCTTGCGGGCGACGCCGACGGCCGCGTGCAGGATCGCGCCGGTGGAGACGCCCGCGAAGATGCCCTCCTCCTGGAGGAGCTCACGGGTCCGGCGGACGGCGTCCGCCGAGCCCACGCTGAAGCGGGTGGTGAGCACCTCGGCGTCGTACAGCTCGGGGACGAAGCCCTCGTCGAGGTTGCGCAGCCCGTAGACCAGGTCGTCGTAGCGCGGCTCGGCGGCCACGATCTGCACACCGGGGACCTTCTCGCGCAGGAACCGGCCCACGCCCATCAGGGTGCCGGTGGTGCCGAGGCCCGCCACGAAGTGGGTGACGGTCGGCAGGTCGGCGAGGATCTCGGGGCCGGTGGTGGCGTAGTGCGCGCCCGCGTTGTCCGGGTTGCCGTACTGGTAGAGCATCACCCAGTCGGGGTGCTCGGCGGAGATCTCCTTGGCGATCCGCACCGCGGTGTTGGAGCCGCCGGCGGCGGGCGAGCCGATGATCTCGGCGCCCCACATCCGCAGCAGTTCGCGGCGCTCCTCGCTGGTGTTCTCGGGCATCACGCAGACCATCCGGTAGCCCTTGAGCTTGGCCGCCATGGCGAGCGAGATGCCGGTGTTGCCGCTGGTCGGCTCCAGGATCGTGCAGCCGGGAGTGAGCAGCCCGGCCGCCTCGGCGCGCTCGATCATGTGCAGGGCCGGGCGGTCCTTGATGGAGCCGGTGGGGTTGCGGTCCTCCAGCTTGGCCCAGAGCGAGACCTGGCCGGCCTCGTTCCCAGGGACGGCGGCCGAGAGCCGGGGCAGCCGCACCAGCGGGGTGTTGCCGACGGCTTCGAGCGGGCTGTCGTAACGCAAGGGAGCCTCCGGCGGCGGGCGGGTGCGGCGTGGGTGAGGGTGGTGGAGCGCGGCGGCCCGTCCGCCGGGTGCCGGCGGACGGGCCCGGGCTCGGTTAGCGGGCGCCGCCGGCCACGGCGGGGAGGATGGTGACGCTGTCGCCGTCGGCGACGGCGGTGCTGATGCCCTCCAGGAAGCGGACGTCCTCGTCGTTCAGGTACACGTTCACGAAGCGGCGCAGGTCGCCGCCCTCCAGCAGCCGGGTGGCGATGCCGGGGTGGCGGGCGTCGAGGTCCGCGATGAGCTCGCCGAGGTTGGCGCCGGAGCCCTCGACGGACTTGGCCCCGTCGGTGTAGGTACGGAGGATGGTCGGGATGCGGACCTCGATGGCCATGAGTGCGCTCCTGTGCAGGTCGGGATGGGTGGGCCGCAGGGGCGCGGCAGGGGGTGGCCCCGGGCGTCGGTGCCGGGCGGCAGGCCGGGGCGGGCGGCTCAGCGGGAGCCGGCGGACGTACCGGGACAGATCGCGCTGGCGAGCCGGCACAGGTCGACGTGCAGGCGCGCCACGAGGCGGGTGCCCGGTGCCTGAGTGCTCACATCGACGGAACGCATGGGCTCATCGTATAGATTCCCGGCCCCGCTCCGACATTCCCGTCTCGCGATCCGGATGTTTCCGTATCTCCTGATGAGATTCGGGTGAACGGCGGTCGTCCGGCCCGGGGCACGTGAAGGCCCGCCGGGCGCTGGTGGGCGCCCGGCGGGCCGGAATCCAGGTGGGTGCGGTCAGGGCTGGTAGGCCTCGACGACCTGGACGTCTTCCTCCGTGATCTCCCCGTCCACGATCCGGAACGAGCGGAACTGGAACGGGTCGCCGGGGCCGGTGCCCTCGGCGGTGGAGACGAGCACGTAGTGCGCGTTCGGCTCGGAGGCGAGCGAGACGTCGGTGCGCGAGGGGTAGGCCTCGGTGGCGGTGTGCGAGTGGTAGACGACCACCGGCTCCTCGTCCCGGTCGTCCATGTCGCGGTAGAGCTTGAAGAGGTCGCCGGAGTCGAACTCGTAGAACGTGGGCGAGCGCGCCGCGTTGAGCATCGGGATGAACCGCTCGGGCCGGCCGGTGCCGGCCGGTCCGGCGATGACGCCGCAGGCCTCGTCCGGGTGGTCGGCCCGGGCGTGGGCGACGATCGCGTCGTGCAGTTCGCGGGTGATGGTCAGCATGCGGTCAGGATAGCCAGCGCGTCCCGGGCCCGGACTCACCGTCCGCCGCCGGCGTGCAGGTGGTCGTGCGGCACCCCGTGGACCGCCTCCGGCCTGCGGCGCTTGAGCACCTGGTAGCCGATCACCAGGAAGGCGGCCCAGGCGGGGAAGACGTACAGCGAGATCCGGCTGTCCTCGTCGAAGGCGATCAGGACGACCACCAGGACCAGGAAGGCCAGCGCCGCCCAGCTGGACCAGACGCCGGTCGGCGCCTTGAAGCCGGGCTCCGGCAGGTGCTTGCGCTGCCAGGAGGAGCGGTAGCGGATCTGGCAGATCAGGATCATCGCCCAGGTCCACAGTCCGCAGACGGTGGCGACCGAGGTGATGTACTCGAACGCCTTGGCGGGCACCTGGTAGTTGAGGACCACGCCCAGGCCCATCAGCAGGGTCGAGGCGGTGATCGCCGCCGCCGGGGTGCGCCGGCCGTTCAGCGTGCCCATCCGGCGGGGCGCCTGGCCGCGCAGGGCGAGGTCGCGCAGCATCCGGCCGGTGGAGTACATCCCGGAGTTGCAGGAGGAGAGCGCCGCGGTGAGCACCACGAAGTTGATGATGCCGGCCGCCGCCGGGATGCCGATCTTGCCGAAGGCTGCGACGAACGGGCTGACGCCGGGCTGGAACTCGGTCCACGGCACCACGCACAGGATGACCGTCAGGGCCCCGATGTAGAACAGGCCGATCCGCCAGGGCAGGGTGTTGATGGCGCGCGGCAGGGTCTTCTGCGGGTCCTCGCTCTCACCGGCCGTGACACCGACCAGCTCGACGCCGAGGTAGGCGAACATGACGATCTGAAGGGTCATCACGGTGGCGCCGATCCCCTTGGGGAAGAAGCCGCCGTCCTGCCAGAGGTTGGTGATCGACGCGGTGTCACCCGCGTCGCTGAAGCCCAGCGTGAGGACCCCGACGCCGATCAGGATCATGCCGATGATGGCCGTCACCTTGACCATCGAGAACCAGAACTCGATCTCGCCGAACAGCTTCACCGAGATCAGGTTGGCCGCGTAGAGCAGCAGCAGGAAGACCAGCGCGCTGCACCACTGCGGGATGCCCGGCTCCCAGAACCGCACGTAGACCGCGGCGGCGGTGGTCTCGGCCATGCCGGTGACGACCCAGAACAGCCAGTACGTCCAGCCGGTGACGTACCCCGCGAACGGGCCGAGGAACTCCCGGGCGTACTCGGCGAAACTGCCCGACACCGGCCGGTAGGTGAGCAGTTCGCCGAGCGCGCGCATGATCACGAAGATCACCACGCCCGCGACGGCGTACGACAGGATCAGGCTGGGCCCCGCCTTGGAGATCGCGGTGCCGGCACCCAGGAAGAGGCCGGTGCCGATGGCGCCGCCGATCGCGATCATCTGGATCTGCCGGCTGCCCAGGCCGCGGGCGTAGCCCTCTTCGTCCGGTCGGGGATCCGACACCTCGTCGTAGGTCTGCTCGGCCATGGTGCACCGTCCTGCTCTCGTGGGGTGGAGCAGTCGTACCACGCGGTGCCCGGATACCGGTGCGCATCTGAGCGATATTTGAGCATGTCAGGTCAGCGTTTCGCCCGGTTCACCCGGTAATGCGAGGACCCCCTGTCCAGCATCCGGACAGAGGGTCGAAGGGTCGCGCGCGGCCCGCCGGAGCGCCCGGCGGGGCCGTGGAGCAGCCGCCCGCGCGGGCGGACGGCGGGTCAGTCGGCCATCGCCTCCAGCAGCGACTCCTGCATGCCGCCGAGCCACAGGTAGGCCATCACCAGCGGCTTGCGCTCGTCACTGTCGGGCAGCCGGTACAGGCCCTGCTCGTCCTCCTCGGTGATCTCCAGCCGGGCCGCCAGGGTGAGCCGCAGGTCGTTCAGCGCGCCCAGCCAGTGCAGGCAGTCCGGCGCCGCGAGCTTCAGCACGCCGCCCTCGCCGCCGAGCCCGTCCAGCGCCCGCACCACGTGCAGCGCGTTGTCGCGCTTGCGGGCCCGCAGGTCGAGTTCGGTGTAGCGGCGGAACTCCGCGGCCGCCTCCCGGGTGCCGGCGTCGGCGGGCGCCCCGGGCTCGCCGTACGCGTCCGGGAAGAGCCGGGCGAGCGCCGGGTCGCTGGGGGCCTCGCTCGGGCCCTCGGCGAACAGGGCCGCCAGCGGGTCGTCACTGCCCTCCCCCGGCCCCGGCCCGATCAGCTCCAGCATCTGCACTTCCAGCGAGCGCAGGATGGAGGCCTCCAGCTCGTCCAGCGCGATCGCCGCGCCACCGCCGCCGGCACTCTCGAACAACCCAGCCATCTGTATCGGTCAGCCCGTCTCGTCGTCTGCTCGGTAGCACCGGTGCGCCCGCGTCCGGCCCGCTCCCGCGGGCCGCGCCGGGCCGTCAGTCGTGCTGAAGGGTGGCCCACAGGCCGTAGCCGTGCATCGCCTGGACGTCGCGCTCCATCTCCTCGCGGGAGCCGCTGGAGACCACCGACCGGCCCTTGGTGTGCACCTCCATCATGAGCTTCCTGGCCTTGTCCTTCGGGTAGCCGAAGTAGGCCTGGAAGACGTACTGGACGTAGCTCATCAGGTTGACCGGGTCGTTGTGGACGATCGTCACCCACGGTGTGTCCGGCTCCACCACCGGCAGGCCTTCGACCTCCGGGCGCTCGATCTCGACGGGCGCGACACTCACCGCTGGCTCTCCTCCTCGCACGCTTTCCCACATGCTCTTTCGCTCCCCATGCTGCCATCCGGGGGACCCGTGGGCGATTCCGGCCCGCCATCGCCGGGAGGAACCGGACAGACCCTGCCGGAACGGCCGGACGCGGCCGGGCGGGGCGGGCGGGTCCGCGCTCCCCCGGGCGGGACGGGCCGTGGCCGGGGACCGGGGCGGGTGGCGGGAACGGGCCGCGGGACAGGCCGGCGGACGCGCGCGCACGGCGGCCGGGAACCGGCGGCGGAGCGGGTGCCGGGTAACGGGCGCACGAACATTCGAAGCTCGCCGGAACATCCGCACGGAGAAATCGTCAAACTGACGCTAAGTGGTAGTAGCATCCTCCCCATGGACGCCACTTCACGCGCGGCCGGCTCGACCGCGCTGCTCACCGACCGCTACGAGCTCACCATGCTGCAGGCCGCCCTGCGCAGCGGAGCCGCGCACCGCCGCTCCGTGTTCGAGGTGTTCACCCGCCGCCTCCCCAACGGCCGCCGCTACGGCGTGACGGCCGGCACCGGCCGGGTGCTGGACGCGGTCGAGAACTTCCGCTTCACCACCCCGCAGCTCGACTGGCTGGCCGACCAGGGCGTGGTCGACGAGGAGACCCTGCGCTTCCTCGCCGACTACCGCTTCACCGGCGACATCCACGGCTACCCCGAGGGCGAGGCGTACTTCCCCGGCTCGCCGCTGCTCACCGTCGAGGGCAGCTTCGCCGAGGCGGTGATCCTGGAGACGGTCATCCTGTCGATCCTCAACTTCGACTCGGCCGTCGCGGCCGCCGCCTCCCGGATGACCTCGGCCGCCGGCGGGCGCCCGTGCATCGAGATGGGCGCCCGGCGGGCCCACGAGAGCGCCGCGGTGGCCGCCGCCCGGGCCGCCTACGTGGCCGGCTTCACCGCCACCTCCGACCTGGAGGCCGGCTTCACCCACGGCATCCCCACCACCGGGACGGCCGCGCACGCCTTCACCCTGCTGCACGACACCGAGCGGGACGCCTTCACCGCGCAGATCGACTCGATGGGCCGCGGCACCACCCTGCTGGTCGACACCTACGACCTGAAGGAGGCCGTCCGCACCGCCGTCGAGGTGGCCGGCCCCGAGCTCGGCGCCGTCCGGATCGACTCCGGCGACCTGACCCTGCTCGCCCACCGGGTCCGCCGCCAGCTGGACGACCTCGGTGCCCGCAAGACCCGGATCATCGTCACCTCCGACCTGGACGAGTACGCCATCGCGGCGCTGGCCGCCGCCCCCGTCGACGGCTACGGGGTGGGCACCAGCCTGGTCACCGGCAGCGGCCACCCGACCTGCGCGATGGTCTACAAGCTGGTCGCCAGGGAGAGCGTCCCGGGCGGGCCGCTGGTGCCGGTCGCCAAGCGCTCGGCCGGCGCCAAGAGCAGCGTCGGCGGGCGCAAGTGGGCCGCCCGGCGGCCCGACGCCGACGGCGTCGCCGAGGCCGAGGTGATCGGCACCGGCCCCGTCCCCGAGGAGCTGGCCGGCCACCTGCTGCAGGTCCCGCTGGTCCTGAACGGCGAGAGCGTGGGGCGCGAGCCGCTGGCGGCAGCCCGCGAGCGGCACCTCCGGTCCCTCGCCGCCCTGCCGCTGTCCGCCACCCAGCTGTCGAAGGGCGAGCCGGTCCTGGCGACCGAGCGGACCGCCTGACCGGGCGGAGCGGGCCGGGGCGCACGCGCCCCGCGGCACTTCCGCCCGCGCACGTCACTCCCTAGAGTTGCCAGCACCCAGCCCCACCACTTACCTGCCCCACCACCTTCACAACCGAGGATGCGACCCATGCACCGGGCACTGATCGTCGTCGACGTGCAGAACGACTTCTGCGAGGGCGGCAGCCTGGCCGTCGCCGGAGGCGCCGAGGTGGCCGCCGCGATCACCGACCTGATCGCCGAATCGTCCCCCGCCTACCACCACATCGTGGCCACCCGGGACCACCACATCGACCCGGGCGCGCACTTCTCCGCCGAGCCCGACTACGTCGACAGCTGGCCCGTGCACTGCGTCGCGGGCACCGAGGGGGTGGGCTTCCACCCCAACTTCGCGCCCTCCGTCACCTCCGGCGCGATCGAGGCGGTCTTCGACAAGGGCGCCTACTCGGCGGCCTACAGCGGGTTCGAGGGCCTCGACGAGAACAACCTGGGCGCGGCCGAGTGGCTGCGCGAGCGCCAGGTCACCGAGGTGGACGTGGTGGGCATCGCCACCGACCACTGCGTCCGGGCGACCGCGCTGGACGCGGCGCGGGCCGGATTCACCACCCGCGTCCTGCTGGACCTCACGGCGGGCGTGGCACCGGACACCACCGCCGCCGCGCTGGCGGAGCTCAGGGCGGCGGGGGTCGAACTGGTCGGCACCCCGGTGGTGGGCGGGTAGCCCTCACCCCGACGGTGGGCGGGTCGCCCTGGACGGGGGCCGGAGGCGCGGACTGTCCGGCGCCGGGAGGCGCGGCAACGGCCCGGGTACGGCGGGCCGGCCGCGGCCGGGTGCGACGGACGCGACGGACGCGACGGATGCCACGGGCGGCTCCGACCGGACGGGTGCGCCGTGCCGGGTGCGGAAGTCGGGATGTGACGGACCGGCCGGGTACGGCAGGACCGCTACGAAGGAGCAGGTGAACGACGCGCCGAAGGGCACGGACGGACCGCCCGGCGGCGCCGGGCGGGCGGTCAGCGCCCGGCCGCCAGCAGCTCCACCAGGTCGGTCCCGCCCAGCGCGACGGCCTGCCGCAGCTCGGCGCCGACCGCCTCGGGCTCGGCCGCCAGCCGCCGCCCCGACACCTGCACCACCCGCACCCCCACGTACTCCAGCCGGTGCCTCCCGCCGCGCGCCCAGGCCGACTCACCCGCGCTGACGCAGCGCAGCTCAGGGTCGATCTCCAGCGCGACGCCGGCCTTCGGCCAGTAGAGGTCCGGCACGGCGATGAAGGTCCCGCCGCGCATCCGCAGCTCGGGGCCGGCCAACGGGACGGGCAGCAGCCAGTCGTCGACCAGACGGAGCGCCAGCTCGATCGCCGACTCCCGCGCCTCGGTCAGCAGTTCGTCCAGGGCGGCCCGGATCCTGGCCTCGCCGAGCAGGTCGGCCTCGATCAGCTCGGAGAGCAACTCGGAGATCGTGCAGCGGGCTTCGGGCAGCGCCACCGCCTCGCGCAGCACCGCCCGGACCGGCTGGGCGCCGCCCGCCGGGCCGCCCGCGTCGGTCCATTCCCGGAGCGCGTCCGCGACCGCCCTGGCGACCGGCGCACAGGCCAGCCCGTGCACCTGCTGCGCCTCCAACTCCCGTGCCGTGCGGCGGATCCGTACCTCCCCGGCGTCCTTCAGCCGGCGCTGGCGCGGCACCAGCACCTCCACCCCGGTGAGGGCGGGCAACCGCGGGACGGCGGCGAACCCGTACAGTGCGAGGGCGGCCGCACCGGTGATCACCGCACCGCCCCGGCGGCCGTCCTCACGACCGTTCTGCGCGGCGTAGAGCAACGCCGCCCAGATCCGCTGCTCGGGGGTCGGTTCGCCGTCCTGGAGCAGGTAGACCCTGGGCAGCAGCCGCTGCCAGGGGCCGCCCCGGCGGCAGTGCTCGCTGATCACCCGGGACGGCACACCCCGGGCCCGCAGCTGGCCGGCGGTGATGACATTCTGCTGACGCTTCGCCAGCTCTTCCAGAGACGGCGGCGGCGAAGGGATCTGGTAGCTCATGCCGACACCATCCCCAACAGCCCGTCCGGCCATCGGTTGCCTGACGCACTGTTACCCAACCGTCGCGAAACCGGGACCGGTCTGCGCTAAAGTCCCCATACCCTCACTCGTTCGGAGTAATCGGCGGCCTTAAGGTTGTCATCGTGGGCGGATCCGGCATCCCCTCTCCGGCTGCCCGACGCCGCCTCCGGCGAGCGGCCCGGCCCGTCGGACCGGCCGGCCCGGACCACAGACCAGGGCGTTTGACCGTGGGTGACCAGGACCATACGCCGAAGCCCCTCACGGGAGTCACTCCCGTCCGTAAGATTGCCTACCCTTACTCCATGTCACGTGACGAGACCTCCGGCCTTCGCGCGGCTCTGCTGCGCCTCGGCCGTCTCCCCGGATACGTCCGCCAGCCCGACCTCGCACGCCGCAGCGGCGAACAGGGTCATACGTACAAGAAGGGCTGGGAGGTCCGCTTCACCGCCCGGACCGAGGACGAGATAGCCGAGATCCGGGACCTGGTGGTCGCGGCCGGATTCGCCCCCGCCCGGCCGTTCTTCAAAGGGCACCAGCTGATCCAGCCGGTGTACGGCATGGCGGTCGTCCAGGCCTACCTCGCCGCCAGGCAGACCGTCGAGGAGAACGCCGCCCGGGCGGCCCGCGGCAGACGGACGGACGGCGCGCCCGAAACCGGTTCCGGCACCGCGAACGCGGACGCGGACGGCGCGAGAACCGGCAGTACGAGAGTCGGCAGCGCCCGGACCGACAGCACCAGGACGGGAGACGCGCGCGCCGACAGCACCCGGCGCGACACCGCCAAGGCCGCGGCGGCCGCGAGTGCCGCAGCAGCGGCGGCGGCAAGTGCTGCGGCCTCCGCCGCCGCGGCGGCGAGCGCGGCTGCGGCGGGCGCGGCGGCGGCCGCAGCAGCCGAACGGACCAGGCGCCGCGCGGTCGAGGGCTTCCCGGCCCAGGTCGAACGCACCACCGCGGCCGACCGGATGGACTGCTCCGACCGGGCCCGGAGGGCCGGCCCGGCCGGCACCGGGACGCAGGGCACCGCACGGACCGCCGCGGACCGCACCGGACCGGGCGCCCGGGTCGGCGCGGCGGAGGCCGGCCTCACCTGCTGAGGGCACGGGCCGCCGGCCGCCCGGGCGACCGGCGGGGCGCCGCCCGGCGCCGTCGGGGGCC
>NZ_BNBO01000013.1 GCF_014655955.1 Kitasatospora indigofera | reverse complement strand
CGGGACACTCCCTGGGGAGTGTCCCGGCCGGCTCGTCGCTGTCCGCCGGCCCGGCGGGTGGTGTTCCCGCCGGGCCGGCGTCGGTCAGGTGGAGACCACCGTGCCGGGCTGCGCCCGGCCGCCCTGCTGGGCTCCCAGGGCGGGCAGCTCCGTCAGCGGCGCGCTGCCCAGGACACCGCCGAGCAGACCGGACCCGGCGCTGCTCTGGCTCGGCCGGGGCGCCGTGCCGCCGGGGGCGGCGGTGCGACCGCTGGACGAGGTTCCGGCCGCGGGGGCGTTCGGCGTCCCGGCCGAGGGAGCCGCGTCGGTCTTCCCCGAACGGGGCTTGGCGCTCTGGCTCGCCTTCGGCGAGGCGGGTGCGGAGGCCGAGGGGGTCGCGGTCGGGGTGGGCGGGTGCGAGGCCGTGGGCGAGGGCTTGCCGGTCGGGGTCGCCGCGGGGCTCGGCGCCGTCGAGGCGGTGCCGGGCCAGAGCGGGGTGCCGTAGTCGCTGCTCGGGGTGGCCGGGCCGGGGGCCGGGCGGCCGCCGGTGCGCACGGCGGCACCGAGCATCGAGCCGAGCAGCAGGGTCAGCCCGACCACCAGGGAGGTGATCACGGCGCCCCGGCGCAGGACCCGCCGGCGCAGGGCGCCGGGCGCGCCGGCCCCGTACCGCCGCCAGGCCTCCAGGGCGAGCCGCCCGTCCAGCGAGCCGAACGGCGCGCCGGCGATCAGCAGCGGGCTCCAGGCGGCCAGGAAGATCAGGTCGGGGGTGTCGTAGACCGGCACCGACCGCCAGCTCACGGTGAACAGCAGCGCGGCGGAGAGCACCATCGCGGCGCCGGCCGCGAACCGCTGCCAGAGGCCGAGGATGGAGAGCACGCCGACCACGATCTCGGTGAAGGCCACGCCGAGGCCGGCGCCCACCGGGTGGGCCATCGCGAAGTCCAGCAGCGGCTCGGCGACCCGCCAGGGGTGCAGCGAGGCCAGCCAGCGCATCATCGAGCCGCGGTCGCCGCCGTCGAAGTACACCGGGTTGCAGAGCTTGCTGAAGCCCGCGTAGACGGAGAGCGAGCCGAGCAGCACCCGCAGCGGGAGCAGCACGAGGCCGAGGTCGACGCGGCGGCCCGGGTACCAGGCGTGCCTGGAGTCGCCCGCCGCGGTGGCGGAGACCTCCGGCAGTTCGCCGGCCGGCGTCCAGGGCCTGGGCGTGCCGGTGGTGCCGGGACCGGCCGGCGAGCCCGGCTGGCGCGGCACGGTCGAGGAGCCGCCGTAGGGCGGGAGCAGTTGGGTGTCGTCGTCCGCCCGGGCGCCCGGGCCGCGCGCGCCGGCCGGGGCCGGCACGGTGCTGAGGCGTACGGCCTCCAGCAGCCTGGTGGCGGCCATGTCCCCGGGAGCGGCCTGGCCGGTCCAGGTGACGGCGGTGACCCGGCCCTTGCGGCGGGGCGCGCCGACGGCCGCGCCCGCGAGCAGCGGGACCTCGGCCGTGTCGACCACCACCTGCGGGGTGACCAGCGGGCGCCGGATGAAGCCCTGGGAGGCGTACGGGTCGCCGAAGGCCGCGCCGTAGGCCGGCAGGTCGCCGGGCACGTCGATCAGCGGCGCCACGGGGGCGCCGAGTCTGAGCCGGAAGCTCGCCTGGGTGCTGCTCAGCCGGGCGGGGTCGGACGGCACCTTGACCGTGTTGAGACCGGGGCCGGAATCTATCCCCGCCGTGCCGCCCTGCCCGGGGAACCGAGGTGTTCTGGTGTCCACACCCGTCTAACCGGGTGACGGCCGGTTAGGACACTCTCCCGGGTGGATTCTTGGCGGCCACTTGAAGTGATCATGAGAAAAGCGATCGGGCCCGGTCAGGCCCGATCGCTTTCACCCAAATCCGTGCAGGTCAGGAGGTCCTGGAACGCAGCCGGGCGGCCTCGTACAGCACGATGCCCGCCGCGACGCCGGCGTTCAGCGACTCGGTGGCACCCGGCATCGGGATCCGCACCCGGATGTCGCAGGTCTCCGAGACCAGCCGGGACAGGCCCTTGCCCTCGCTGCCCGCGACGATCACGACCGGGCCGGTGAGCGCCTCCAGCTCGCCGACCTCGGCCTCGCCGTCGGCGGCCAGGCCCACCACCAGGCAGCCGGCCTTCTGGTAGGCCTCCAGCGCGCGGGTGAGGTTGGTGGCGCGGGCCACCTGGAGGCGCGCCGCCGCGCCCGAGGAGGTCTTCCAGGCGCCCGCCGTCATGCCGGCCGCCCGGCGCTCGGGGATGACCACGCCGTGCGCGCCGAAGGCGGCGGCGGAGCGGACCACCGCGCCGAGGTTGCGGGAGTCGGTCACGCCGTCCAGCGCCATGATCAGCGCGTCCTCGCCGAGGTCGGCCGCGACGCCCAGCAGGTCCTCGGGGTGGGCGTACTCGTACGGCGGGACCTGGAGCACCAGGCCCTGGTGGTTCAGGCCGCCGGTCATCTGGTCCAGCTGCGGGCGCGGAGCCTCCATCAGCGGGATGCCGCGCTCGTTGGCGGCCTGGAAGGCCTCGCGCACGCGGTCGTCGGTGTCGATGAACTGCATCACGTAGAGCGCGGTGGCGGGCACCCCGCCCTGGAGCGCCTCGACCACCGAGTTGCGGCCCACCACCAGCTCGGCGGCGCCGGCCCCGCCGCGGCCGCCGCGCCCGCCGCCACCGCTGCGGCGCATGCCGGCCCGCGACTTGGCGTCCATCTCGCGCTTCACGGCCGCGTTGGCCTGGCGCTGCTTGACGTGCCCCTTGCGGGCCGAGGCGGGCGGCGTCGGGCCCTTGCCCTGCAGCGCCTTCCGGCTGTGGCCGCCGGTCCCGACACTCGCGCCCTTCTTCGATCCGGGGTTGCGACGGTTCCTGCGTGCACTGTTGCCGGCCATGGCTGTTCATTCCTGTCTGTCTCGCACGCCCGACGGCGACTCCGTCCGCGACCTGCTCTGCGTCATGTGGATGGGCCGCACCGATCCGGTACGGCCCACCCTCACCCCTCCGGCGCGAGGGGTTACTGGTTGTTGATCGTCCAGCGCGCGCCGGACGGGGTGTCCTCGATCGCCAGCCCGGCGAGGCCGAGCTGGTCGCGGATGGCGTCCGCGGTCGCGAAGTCCTTGCGGGCCCGGGCCGCCTGCCGCTGGTCCAGGACCAGCCGGACCAGCGAGTCGACCACGCCGTGGAGGTCCTCGCCGTGGTCCGCGCCGGACCACTGCGGGTCCAGCGGGTCGAGGCCCAGCACACCGAGCATCGCACGGACCTCGGCCAAACGTGCTACCGCGCTCTCCTTGTCGTCCGCCGTCAGCGCGCTGTTGCCCTGCCGGACGGCGGTGTGCACGATGGCCAGCGCCTGCGGCACGCCCAGGTCGTCGTCCATCGCCTCGGCGAAGGCCGGCGGCACCTCGGCGGCAGCCTCGACCGGGCCGCAGCGCTCCACGACCCGCTGGACGAAGCCCTCGATCCGGCCGAAACCGGCCTCGGCCTCGCGCAGCGACTCCTCGCTGTACTCGATCATCGACCGGTAGTGCGGGGCCCCCAGGTAGTAGCGGAGCACGATCGGGCGCCAGCGCTGGACCATCTCGGAGACCAGCACCGAGTTGCCGAGCGACTTGCTCATCTTCTCGCCGCTCATGGTGACCCAGGCGTTGTGCACCCAGAAGTTCGCGAAGCCGTCGCCGTAGGCCTTCGACTGGGCGATCTCGTTCTCGTGGTGCGGGAAGATCAGGTCGAGCCCGCCGCCGTGGATGTCGAAGGAGCTGCCCAGGTACTTGTGGGCCATCGCGGAGCACTCCAGGTGCCAGCCGGGACGGCCGTTGCCCCACGGGGTGCTCCAGCTCGGCTCGCCCGGCTTGGCGGTCTTCCACATGGCGAAGTCGCGGCTGTCCCGCTTGCCCGTCTCGCCCTCGCCCTCGGGCTGGCGGAGGTTCTCCAGCTTCTGGTTGGAGAGCGAGAGGTAGTCGGGGAAGGACTTCACGTCGAAGTAGACGTTCCCGTCGGCCTCGTAGGCGTGGCCCTTCGCGATCAGGACCTGCATCATCTCGATCATCTCGGGGATGTGCCCGGTGGCCCGCGGCTCCACGGTGGGCGGCAGGCAGCCGAGCACCGAGTAGCCGTCGTTGAAGGCCCGCTCGTTGGCGTAGGCGATCTGCCACCAGGGCGTGCCCAGCTGGCGCTCCTTGGCGATCACCTTGTCGTCGATGTCGGTGACGTTGCGGGCGAACGTGACCTGGTAGCCGCGGTAGGCGAACCACCGCTGCATGATGTCGAAGTTCAGGCCGGACCGGATGTGCCCGATGTGCGGGGCCGCCTGAACGGTGGCGCCACACAGGTAGATCGAGACACAACCCGGTACAAGCGGGACGAAGTCGCGTACCTGGCGGGCGTCGGTGTCGTACAGGCGAATGCTCACAGCGTCAAGCGTAGTGGGCACAGGGGGGTGCCCCGCGACATTCTTGAATGTCAATGCTGCCGCGGGGTCGTTACGCACATGTGGCCGACCGGAGGCCGGCCCTCCGGTCAGAGGTTCCCGATCACCTTGCGCGGGGTCAGCCGGACCACGACGCGCACGGCGTCGGGGGTGTCGTAGGCGTACCTGGCCTTGCCGCGGTACTTGAGCTCCAGCTCGTCGATCAGCTCCCGGCCGCCCTCGTGGCTGAAGGTGACCTCGCCACGGACCTCCACGTAGGAGTACGGGTCGTCGGTCGGGTAGACCACCAGGGAGATCCGCGGATCCTTGAGCAGGTTCAGGTGCTTGCGCCGGCCTTCGACCGTGGAGAACAACAGGTCGTCGCCGTCCCGCTTGATCCAGACCACGGACGCCTGCGGGCTGCCGTCCGGCTGCACCGTGGCGATCACGGCGAAGGCCTTGCCGTCGATCACTGCCTTCGCGCGGTCTGAGAGTTGCGCTGCCATGGAGCCTCTTCTCGTTCACTCGACAGTCGGGGTCGCAAGGGTGACGAAACACCGGCCGGGATGCGCCGACCCCAGGGACCTCCACCTTGGTCAACTGCGCTGAACACGCGTCACCGACCCTTCATTCCCCGGTTGTTCGTCCCCCGGGAAGATTCACTCCGACGAGTGTCCGGGCACCTGGTAGACCAGCGCGGTGGCGATCGCCGCCAGGCCCTCGGCCCGGCCGGTCAGGCCGAGTCCGTCGGTGGTGGTGCCGGAGACCGAGACCGGCGCGCCGACTGCCGCGGAGAGCGCCTCCTGCGCCTCCGCCCGGCGCTTCCCGATCTTCGGACGGACGCCGATCACCTGGACCGAGACGTTCCCGATCTCGAAGCCGGCCTCCCGGACCAGCCGGGCCGCCTCGCCCAGCAGCTTCACCCCGGACGCGCCGGACCACTCGGGCCGGTCGGTGCCGAAGTGCGCGCCCAGGTCGCCGATGCCCGCGGCCGAGAAGAGCGCGTCGCAGGCGGCGTGCGCGGCGACGTCCGCGTCGGAGTGGCCGGCCAGGCCCACCTCGGCGTCCGGCCAGTCCAGGCCGGCCACCCGCAGCGGCCGGCCCGCCTCGAAGGCGTGCACGTCGGTGCCGATCCCCACCCGGGGGATCAGCGGGAGCGGTGCGGTGTACGGCTCAGAAGCCATCGGAGGCCCTCCGTCGGGCGAGTACGGCCTCGGCGAGCACGAGGTCCAGCGGGCGGGTCACCTTGAAGGCCTCCTCGTGGCCCGGCACCACGACCACCCGGCCGCCGTAGCGCTCGACCAGGCCCGCGTCGTCGGTGACCGGCGGCAGTCCGCCACCGGCCTCCTCGGCCAGCGCCTCGGCGTGCACCCGCGACAGCACCTCCCGGCGGAAGCCCTGCGGGGTCTGCACGGCGCGCAGGGTGGAGCGGTCGGGCGTGTCGAGCACCGGCTCGGGGGCTCCGGCGGCCTGCGGCTCGACCCGCTTGACGGTGTCGGCCAGCGGCACCGCGGGCACCACGGCCTCGGCCCCGGCCCGGACGGCGGCCGCGACCGCGTCCACCACCTCCACCGGCACGAGCGGGCGGGCCGCGTCGTGCACCAGCACGATCCCGACCTCCGCCGGGATGGCCGCGAGCCCGAGCCGCACCGACTCCTGGCGGGTCGCCCCGCCGGGCACCACCCGGACGTCCTTGCCCTCCAGGCCGTGGCTGCCGAGCAGGGTCACCACCTCGGCCACCCCCTCGGGCGGCGCGGCGACCACGACCAGGCCGACGGCCCGGCTGCGGGCCAGCGCCCGGACGGCGTGCACGAGCAGCGGCACCCCGCCGAGTTCCCGCAGGGCTTTGGGGGCTCCCGGCCCCAGCCGCTCACCGCGACCGGCGGCGGGCACCACTGCTGCTGCGACTGCTGCTGCCGTGTTCAGGTTTCACTCCTTCGGCGAAGTGGGTATGGCCATGGCGTGCACGACGGACGCGACCCCTTCCGGACACGCCTCAGCGCCCGAAGTGCCACTGCACCACATCGGGGAGCATGAGCGCCCTGAGCGGCGCGCCGGCATCGGGCGCTGTGAACGTGGAACGCGGAACTACGAGGCCAGCACCTCGTCGAGCAGCGTCTCCGCCTTGTCCTCGTTGGTGTTCTCGGCCAGCGCGAGCTCGCTGACCAGGATCTGGCGCGCCTTGGCGAGCATCCGCTTCTCGCCCGCGGACAGCCCGCGCTCGCGCTCGCGACGCCAAAGGTCGCGCACAACCTCGGCGACCTTGATAACGTCGCCCGAAGCAAGCTTTTCGAGGTTCGCCTTGTAGCGGCGGGACCAGTTGGTCGGCTCTTCGGTGTACGGTGCGCGAAGCACCTCGAAGACCCGGTCCAGACCCTCCTGGCCGACCACATCGCGCACACCGACGAACTCTGCGTTCTCGGCGGGCACGCGCAGCGTCAGGTCACCCTGCTGCACCTTCAGCACCAGGTAGGTCTTGTCCACACCTTTGATCTGGCGAATTTCGATGGCCTCGATCAGCGCAGCCCCGTGATGGGGGTAGACCACCGTGTCGCCAACCTTGAACGTCATGTGACAGGACCCCTTCCGTGGCTTTCCAGAATAACACGCTTTTCGGCGCACCCGAAGGGCGTTTTCGCAGGTCAGGGCCGGTCTCGGGGCTTGACAAGCACCCCCATGACGTGCTGCGACCGGTCGTCGACGGAGGCTTCCCGCAGGTCGGAGGCGGTTCCGGCGCCGGGCGAAACCTGCTGCAACACTCACGAAACCATGATTGGATCTTGAGTTTTCGCTCTTTATCCCGCCGTTTCCCGATCGTGATCCGATCTTGGTCCATGACGGCCGGGCAGGCCCGGGCCTGGTTCGTGGGCGGCGAATCCTCCGGCGCGGCGCGCGGAGGTGTCCGGGGGCGTGCACGCCACGCCCGCACTGCGGCGGGTCGGCGGGAGATCCGTGCGACCCGTCCCGGCCCCGTCGGCGCCCGCCCCGCCCGCCCCGCCGCCGGCGGCCCGCCGGACTCGGCCCGCGACACGGGGCCACCCCATGATGAGCGGATAACAGCGGTCGGTAACCTGGGCCCTGACCATCCGAAACGTGACCAAGGAGAAGCCGCCGCCGTGAGCCGCAGCCTTCGACGCGGCAGCCTCGCCGCCATCGCCGCCATCGCCATCGCCTCGCTGTCCGCCTGCGCGGCCGGCAACAACGCGGAGACGCTGGAGGTCAAGCCGGACAACACGTCGGTGACCCTCGGCACCGACCTCAGGCTGAACAACATCGTCGTCGTCACCGGGGACGAGACCTCGGGCGAGCACACCGGGCCCGCCAACGTGACGGTCAACATCAGCAACACCGGCGCCGAGCCGGCCAGGCTGGAGTCCATCAGCGTCGAGGGCGGCGGGACGGCGACCCTCACCGACCCGAGCGGCGCGCCCCTCAAGGAGCTGATCATCAAGCCCGGCGACGCGGTGCTGCTCGGCGGCCCGGGCCAGCCCACGGCCCGCCTCGCCTCGGCGACCCTCCAGGTCGGCGGCTTCGTGCCGACCACCTTCGCCTTCGAGAAGGCCGGCCAGGTCCAGGCCGAGGCGGCCGTCTACGCGAACTTCGGCTACTACAAGGGCTTCGGCCCGACCCCCACGCCCTCCGCCCCGGCCTCGCCCGCCGCCGGCACGGCCAGCCCGGCCGCCGCGCCCAGCCCCACGGCCGGCGCCACGGCCACGGCCGGTGCCAAGCCCACCGGCCCGGCCGCCTCCGGCAGCCCCACCGCCTCGGGCAGCCCGATCGCCGCCGCGCACTGACCCGACGCGGCACCCGGACGAACGCGACGGCCCCCGTCCCCCCTCCTGGGGGGCGGGGGCCGTCGTACGGGGCGCGGGGCCCCGGCCGTGCGGCGCGCGGTTACGGCTCGAACTTGTAGCCGAGGCCGCGGACCGTCACCAGGTACCGCGGGGCGCCCGGGTCCGGCTCGATCTTGGCCCGCAGGCGCTTCACGTGGACGTCCAGCGTCTTGGTGTCACCGACGTAGTCGGCGCCCCAGACCCGGTCGATCAGCTGCATCCGGGTCAGCACCCGGCCGGCGTTGCGCAGCAGCATCTCCAGCAGGTCGAACTCCTTGAGCGGCAGGTCGACCTTGGCGCCGTCCACCGTCACCACGTGCCGGTCGACGTCCATCCGGACCGGTCCCGCCTCCAGCGCGCCGGGGCCGCCGCCGTCCGCGCCCGGGCCGCCGTCCTCACCGCGGCGGCGGAGCACCGCGCGGATCCGGGCGACCAGCTCGCGGGTGGAGTACGGCTTGGTGACGTAGTCGTCCGCCCCTATCTCCAGGCCGACCACCTTGTCGATCTCGCTGTCCTTGGCCGTCACCATGATCACCGGCACGTTGGAACGCACCCGCAGCTGGCGGCAGACCTCGGTACCGGGCAGGCCCGGGAGCATCAGGTCGAGCAGGACGAGGTCGGCGCCGTTGCGTTCGAACTGCTCCAGGGCGTCGGGCCCGGTGGCCGCGATGGCCACCTCGAAGCCTTCCTTGCGGAGCATGTACGAGAGGGCGTCGCTGAACGACTCCTCGTCCTCGACCACCAGTACTCGGGTCACTTTCGGGCCTCCGGGGCAAGCTGGGGGGATGGGGATGACAGGGGGTGGGCGGACGACTCGCCGGCGAGCGGTCCGTCGCCGGGGGCCTGCCCGGCGGGCAGCCGGACGGTGAAGGTGGAGCCCTGGCCCTCGACGCTCCAGACCGAGACGGTGCCGCCGTGCGAGGCGGCCACGTGCTTGACGATGGAGAGGCCGAGGCCGGTGCCGCCGGTCTGGCGGGACCGGGCCGGGTCCACCCGGTAGAAGCGTTCGAAGACCCGTTCGCGGTCCTTCTCGGAGATGCCGATGCCCTGGTCGGTCACCGAGATCTCGATCAGCTCGCCGTCCGCCTCGCCGAGCGCCGCCGCACTGGAGATCCGGCGGGTCGCGATGGCCACCCGGGTCCGCGGCGGGCTGTAGTTGACGGCGTTCTCCACCAGGTTGCCCAGCGCCGCGGCCAGCTGGCCGCGGTTGCCGTGCAGGTAGAGCCCGGCGATGCCGCCGGCCGCGATGTGGATCTGCTTGGCGGCGGCCTGCTGCCGGCAGCGGTCGATCGCCTCGGCGATCAGCTCGTCCACCGGCACCGGCTCCGGGTCGACCATCAACCGGTCGTCCTGGACCCGCGACAGGTCGATGATCTCCTGGACCAGGCTGGCCAGCCTGGTCGCCTCGATCTGCATCCGGCCGGCGAAGCGCTGCACCGCCTCCGGGTCGTCGGAGGCGTCGGCGACCGCCTCGGAGAGCAGCGAGAGCGCGCCGACCGGGGTCTTGAGCTCATGGCTGACGTTGGCGACGAAGTCGCGGCGGACGGCCTCCACCCGGCGGCGCTCGGTGAGGTCCTCGACCAGCACCAGCACCAGGCGGGAGCCGAGCGGCGCGACCCGGACGGAGACCGCCAGCGGGTCGGCGGCGCGGGCCACGCCCGGGCGGGGCAGTTCCAGCTCCGCCTGGCGGATCTCCCCGTCGCGGCGGGTCGCCCGGGCCAGCGAGAGCATCTGGTCGACGGCCACCGCGCCGCCCCTGACCAGGCCCATCGCGTAGGCGGCGGAGCTGGCCTTGACCACCTCGTCGCCGTCCCCGAGCACGATCGCGCACGAGCGCAGCACCGAGAGCACCGTGTCCACGCCGGGAGGCAGCGGGGACTCCTGGGTGCCGGTGGTGCCGTTCGCGTTCTTGCCGCTGCTGCCGTGCCGGTCGCGGGCCTGTTCGCGTTCGCTCCAACGGAAGGCGATGGCGGCCGTGAGACCGACGCCGAGCCCGGCTATGGCGCAGGCAGCGGCGGCGGCCACATTCACGTCCATGTGGCCAGCGTAAGCGCATCCCGGAGGCCCTCCCCCAGGGTCCGATCAAGGCATCGGCCTGACGTTGCCGAGAATTCACCTTCAGGTAGCCGTCGATTCACCGGTCGGCGCGGGCGGCGTCGCCCGGACGGCCCAGTGTGGTGGCACGGCCCGTGTGGGACGGGGCAGCGGCAGCGGACACCCGCCCGCCGCCCCTGGTGCGCGCGTACGATTCGCGCCACCAGCAGCGGCCGTCCCGCCAGTCCCCGGACTGCGGGGCGACCGGTCGGCACCGCCACCGACACAGCTTCTGAGGAGAGAGCATGCGCGACGCGTACCACGAGGAACTCGACTCGATCGGCGACAGCCTGGTCGAGATGGCCCGGCTGGTCGGTTCGGCCATGGGCCGCGCCACCACCGCGCTGCTCGACGCGGACCTGGCGCTCGCCGAGAGCGTGATCGCCGCGGACGAGAAGGTCAACGCCCTCCACCACGACCTGGAGAACCGGGCGATCGACCTGCTCGCCCGCCAGCAGCCGGTCGCCACCGACCTGCGGATCGTGGTCACCTCGCTGCGGATGAGCGCCGACCTGGAGCGCTGCGGCGACCTGGCCCGGCACGTCGCCAAGGTCGCGCGGCTGCGCTACCCGGCGTCGGCCGTGCCCAACGACCTGCACCCGATCGTCCTGGAGATGGGCCAGCTCGCCCAGCGCCTGGTGGCCAAGGCCGGCCTGGTCATCGCCACCAAGGACGTCGACGCGGCCCTGGAACTGGAGCGGGACGACGACGCCATCGACGCCCTGCACCGCGAGCTGTTCGCACACCTGATCGACGACCGCTGGCAGCACGGTATCGAGACCGGCGTGGACGTCACGCTGGTCGGCCGCTACTACGAGCGCTTCGCCGACCACGCGGTCTCGGTGGCGAAGCGGGTCGTCTACCTGGTGACGGGCGAGCACGTCGAGGAGTTCGTCGCCTCGGGCGAGGCGGCAACCTCGGAGTAGGACCGTCCGGCCCGGGGTGGGTCAATGGAGGGGCGGCGTCGGGGACGCGGATCGCGAGGCCGGACCAGGCCGGACCGGGGGTGGCTCCGGCCGGGGGCCGGGGGCGGGGCCGCGGCGACCGACGCCGCCTCGGGGTGGCCGGGGGGCGTACGTCCCCCGTCACCTCCCACCTTGGGCCCGTCGCTCTAAACCGCGGGCGGCGGTGGTGAGGGAGCACGGCAGGCCGGGCCCCCACCCCCGCGCGCCCGTTGACGCTCCCCGGGCGCGACGCTTCACTCGACGTGTAGGCACAGAAGTGTGCCCGTCACGAGGAGGGTCCAGCACCATGAAGGCAACCCCCACCCGGCCGGCGCCCCCGGTCCGTACCTCCGAGCCCACCACTCCCCGGTTGCTGCCCGTCCTCGCCGCCGGCTGCGGCTGCGGTCCCGGCTGCGGCTGCGGCTGCCAGAGCGGCGCGCCCTGCCAGTGCGGCGGCGCGAGCGGCGGCTGCTGCGGCCACTGACCCCTTCCGCCCGCACCGCCCTCCGGCACGGGCCCGCCGGGCCGGCTGCCCGCACCCCGCGCCCGGCATCAGGCGCGGGACAGCCGGCGCCGGTCAGCCTGCGCGGGAAGGACGCGCGGTGTCGACCGCGCGGGAACGACCGAAGGCCGGCCGGGGTGCCACCGCTCCGTTGCGGGGCACCCCGGCCGGCCGCGGTCTGCCCGGGCCAGGCTCAGGACCAGGCCCGGGACAGCCTCGGACCGTGCCCGCGGTCTCTCACCGCGGGTCCGGCCTGCTCGGAGCGGTCAGCGCGCTCAGAACGTCAGATCGGTGCAGGAGTAGAACGCGTTGCCGGTGTCGGCGATCTCCCAGACCGCGACGACGACCTGGTGCCCGGTACGGCCGGTGGGCAGGGTCGCGGAGTGGCTGAGCGTGGTCGGCGGCTGGGCACCGTTGTAGGGCACGGTCAGGAACGGCGTGAGGTCCAGGTTGGCCCGGGTCACCGGCTGGGTGGCGTTGTAGCCGGCCTTGGTCAGGAAGTACCGGAACGACGTGGTGGCGTGCCGCGCGGTGAACTTCCAGGTGAAGGTGAGCTTCTGCCCCGCCGTCACCTTGGTGCTGGGCCAGTTGCCGCCGCGCGGGGCGTCCAGCTGGGCGAACCGGGAGTTCCCGCCCGCGCAGATGGTGCCGTCGGACGGGCCGCCCGACGGGAAGCCCTTCGGGCCCTCCACGCTCTGCGGCTCCCACTGGATGTCACCGCAGCCGGTGACGGTGCCCGCCGCGCACAGGGCGGCGCGGCTCGGCGGGGTCGAGATGTAGCCGTGCGACTGGGCGGGGAACGCGAGACCCAGCGGGACGGCGGCGGCCGCGAGGGTCGCCGCGAGAACATGACGTTTGCGCATGGTGCTCCTCCGTGGGGGTGGATGAACACGCCGGACACAGGCCGCGTGTGGGGAGCGGCCGACAGAGTTCGTTGGCATGCCTGCGCCAGGCCAGTACCCCCACGCTAGAAGCCGGGACACCCGAGCGTCAATGGTCTGAACCATTTTGGGACACCGGGCCTTGACGGACGGTCAGCACCCCTGCCCGGCAAGCACCTCCGCCGACTCCGGCCACCTCGCCGGCCGCCTCGCCGGAAACGCGAAACGGCCCCGCGCCCCGGATGCGGGGAGCGGGGCCGGACCGGCCGAAGGGGGTTCGGACTACTTCTTGCCCTGGTTCTTGACCGCCTCGATGGCCGCCGCGGCGGCGTCGGCGTCGAGGTAGCGGCCGCCCTTGACGACCGGCTTGAAGTCGGCGTCGAGCTCGTAGACCAGCGGGATGCCGGTCGGGATGTTCAGGCCCGCGATGTCCTCGTCGGAGATGCCGTCGAGGTGCTTGACCAGCGCCCGCAGGCTGTTGCCGTGGGCGGTGACCAGGACGGTCTTGCCGGCGGCGAGGTCCGGGACGATCGCGTCGTACCAGTACGGCAGCATCCGGTCGACGACGTCCTTGAGGCACTCGGTCCGCGGACGCAGCTCGCTCGGGATCTCGGCGTAGCGGGCGTCGCCGGCCTGCGAGTACTCGTTGTCGTCGGCCAGCACCGGCGGCGGGGTGTCGTACGAGCGGCGCCAGAGCTGGAACTGCTCCTCGCCGAACTCGGCGAGCGTCTGGGCCTTGTCCTTGCCCTGCAGGGCGCCGTAGTGGCGCTCGTTCAGCCGCCAGCTGCGGCTGACCGGGATCCAGTGCCGGTCGGCCTTGTCCAGCGCGATCTGCGAGGTGCGGATGGCGCGGCGCAGCAGCGAGGTGTGCAGCACGTCGGGGAGGAAGCCTTCGGCGGCGAGCAGCTCGCCACCGCGGGCGGCCTCCTTCTCGCCCTTCTCGTTGAGGTCGACGTCGACCCAACCGGTGAACAGGTTCTTCTGGTTCCACTGGCTCTCGCCGTGGCGGAGCAGGATCAGTCGGTAGGTCGTATCAGCCATGACCCCCAGCTTAGTGGAGGGGTTTTAAGGGCCTGACAGGCACCGGGGGCGCTGTGTAATGTGTGCCCATCGTCAGCGCCACTTACTGTCCCGGTGTCCGATCCACCCCGTACCGCTCATCGCGACACCTGCCGTCCGGGAGCCCCGCATGCCCGTCCCCGCCAGAATCAGCAGCACCGCGCGGGAGACGCTGGGCGGCCTCCCGCGCCAGTTCTGGTGGCTCTGGACCTCCACGCTGGTCAACCGGCTCGGTGGGTTCGTGGTCACCTTCCTGGCCCTGTACCTGACCGCCGACCGTGGCTACTCGGCCTCCTACGCCGGTCTGGTCGCCGCGCTCTTCGGGCTCGGCTCGGCCGTCGCCGCGATCGGCGCCGGGGTACTGACCGACCGGGCCGGCCGCCGGCCGACCCTGGTCGCCGCCCAGCTCGGCACGGCGGTCTTCACCGCGGTGCTGGGCTTCTCGGACGGCCCGGTGACGATCGCCGTGGTCGCCTTCCTGGTCGGGCTCTTCAACAACGCCTCCCGGCCCGCCGTCTCCGCGATGATCGCGGACCTGGTGCCCGCCGCCGACCGGGTCCGGGCCTACTCGCTGAACTACTGGGCGATCAACATCGGCTTCGGGGTCTCCGCCGCCGCGGCCGGCCTGATCGCCACCCACGGCTACCTGACGCTGTTCCTGCTGGACGCGCTCTCCACGCTGCTCTGCGCGGTGGTCGTCTTCGTGAAGATCCCGGAGACCAGGCCCGACACGCCCGCCCTCCGTCCGGACGGGCCGGCCGTCGGCCTGGCCACCGTGTTCCGCGACGCCCGGTTCATGACCGTGGTCGCGCTCAACCTGCTGCTGGCCCTGGTCGCCCAGCAGGGCAGCACCACCCTGGCCGTCGACATGGGGCAGGCCGGCATCTCCAGCAGCCGGTACGGGCTGGTGATCGGCCTCAACGGCCTGCTGATCGTGCTGCTGCAGATCCCGGTGACCCGGCTGATGGAGGGCCGCAACCGGACGGCGCTGCTGGTCGCCGGCGCGCTGCTGACCGGCTGGGGCTTCGGGCTGACGGCCCTGGCGGGCTCCTCCGCGACGTTCTTCGCGGTCACCGTCGCGATCTGGACGATCGGCGAGATCATGAACGCGCCGACCATGATGGGCCTGGTCGCCGAACTCTCCCCGGCCCACGCGCGCGGCCGCTACCAGGGCGTCTACTCGCTCTCCTGGTCGCTGGCGTCCTTCCTCGGCCCGGCCGTCGGCGGCCTGCTGCTGCAGTACGCGGGCGGGGGCGCCGTCTGGGGCGCCTGTGCGGTCTGCGGAACGCTCGCCGCCGCGGGTTACCTGGTGGTCGGCGGCCGGACGCCGGCGCCGTCGGTGACCGTGGCCGTGCCCGGGGCGAACGGGGCCGTGCCCGAGGCGGACGGGGTGGTGCTGCCGAAGCAGCTGCGCGCGGACCAGGTCATGGACAGCACCGGCAGCACCGGCGGCGCCGTCAGGTCCGTCGGTGCCGCCGACCGCGTCGGCGGCACCGGGGAGAACACCGCCTGAGGCCCGACGGGCCCGGGCTCAGGCCGGGGCCGGGCCCTCGGCCGGCGCCGCGTCGCCGGCGGCCGGCCGGCCCGCGGCGGGGCCGGCGAGGTGGGCGAAGGCGTCGAGGTTCCGGGTCGACTCACCGCGCTTGGTGCGCCACTCCCACTCGCGGCGGATCGCGGAGGCGAAGCCGAGTTCCAGCAGGGTGTTGAACGGCTCGTCGGCGCTCTGCAGGACCGTGCCGAGCAGGCGGTCCACCGATTCGGGGGTCAGCGCCTCCAGCGGCAGCCGGCCGGCGAGGTAGACGTCCCCGAGCGCGTCGATCGCGTACGCGACCCCGTAGAGCTTGGTGTTGCGCTCCAGCAGCCAGCGGTAGACGCCTTCGTGGTTCTCGTCCGGGCGGCGGATCACGAAGGCGTTCACGGAGAGCGTGTGGTCGCCGACCCGCAGCGCGCAGGCGGTGCTCAGTTTGCGGGTCCCCGGCAGCGTCGCGACCAGCGTGAACGGGTCGGTGGCGGCGGGCTCCCAGGCCACCCCGGCTTCGTCCAGGGCGGTACGCAGGAGGGTCAGGGCCTCGTCCTTGGTGCGGATTGCCATGGGGGTGACGTTACTCGCCGGTACCGCCGGTGCGCAGCAACGGTCACCGCGCGGCCCCGGTGCGCGGCCGGACGGGCCGGGGCGGGCGGCCGGCGCGGCGCCGGGGCGGGCGGCCGCCCGCAGCGGCCCGCCAGGGCGCCGGGCCCCCGGGCCGCGCGGGCACCCCGGGCGCCCTCGCCGAGGGTCAGGCCAGCCGCAGGCGGGAGCCGGTGAGCCGGCCGGCGGGCCGGCTCAGGGTTCCCGCGTACACCTCGGCGGTGCCGGCGGCGGCGGCGCCCCAGCCGAACTCGGCGGCGTGCCGGGCGGCGGCCCGGCCCCGGTCACGGACCAGGCCGGGCTCGGTGGCGTAGGGCGCCAGTGCCCGGGCCCAGTCCCCGGGGTCGTGCCCGGCCACCAGGGTGCCCGTCACGCCGTCGCGGACGGCCACCGGCAGGCCGCCGACGGCCGCGGCCACCACGGGCGTCCCGCAGGCCTGCGCCTCCAGGGCGACCAGGCCGAAGGACTCGCTGTACGAGGGCATCACCAGCGCCGTCGCGGCGCGGTACCAGTCGGCGAGGCGGTCCTGCCCGACCGGCGGATGGAACCGGACCACGTCGCTGATGCCGAGCTCGGCGGCCAGCTTGTGCAGGCTCTCCGGCTTGGCGAGCCCGCTGCCGGAGGGGCCGCCGACGATCGGGACCACCAGGTGCTCGCGCAGCCCGGGCTGCCGGTCGAGCAGCACCGCGACCGCGCGCAGCAGGACGTCCGGGGCCTTCAGCGGCTGGATCCGGCCGGCGAACAGCAGCACCGCGGCGTCCTGCGGGAGGCCCAGCCGGGCCCTGGCGGCCGCCTGGTCGCCCGGGCGGAAGACGTCGAGGTTGACGCCGGGGTGGACGACCGCGAGCTGGTCGGGCCGGGCGGCGTAGTGCAGGGCCAGCTCGGCCGCCTCCTCGGCGGTGTTGGCGATCAGCCGGTCGGCTGCCTCGACCACCTGCGTCTCGCCGATCACCCGGGCCGGCGGCTCGGGGCTGTCGCCCTCGGCCAGCGCGGCGTTCTTGACCTTGGCCATGGTGTGCATGGTGTGCACCAGTGGCACGCCCCAGCGCTGCGCGGCCAGCCAGCCGACCTGGCCGGAGAGCCAGTAGTGCGAGTGGACGAGGTCGTAGTGCCCGGGGCGGTGACCGGCCTCGGTCCGCAGCACGCCGTGGGTGAAGGCGCACAGCTGGGCCGGCAGGTCCTCCTTGATCAGGCCCTCGTACGGCCCGGCGGTGACGTGCCGCACCAGCACGCCCGGGGCCAGCTCGACGGTGGGGGCGTCGTCCGAGCAGACCGCCCGGGTGAACACCTCCACCTCGATGTTGAGCTCGGCGAGGCGCTTGGCCAGCTCGACGATGTAGACGTTCATCCCGCCCGCGTCACCGGTGCCGGGCTGGTGCAGGGGCGAGGTGTGCACGCTCAGCATGGCTATCCGGCGTGGCCGGCGCGACCTGCCGCCGACCAAGGTCTGCAGACGGCCGCGGCCTGGCTGGCCCTGGACACGACGAACCGAACGGACGGGGTCCTGGATCACCTGGCTGAAGCCTCCTCTGTGCTCCCCCACTTCCTGCTGCCACTGCCGTGCCGCGGCGACGCTGCCGCGTACCGCCGCCCGGTCGCGGCGATCCCCCCGTGCCACCGCTGCGCCGCGGCGGCCGGTCGTACCGCGCGGCGCGGGACCGCCGCACCGCCGTACCCCACCGGTTCCGCCTCGCCGCTCCCCCGGGCCGGCCGCCCTGGCTCGGGCCACCGCTCCGCGGGCGCGGCGGTGCGCGCGGGCTCGCGCACACCGGTCGGCGGCGTCTGCCCGGCCGTGGGGCCGACCGGGCGCACGTCGCCACCAGTGTGCCAACCACGGGCCTCCGGCCCGCATTCCCGCCCGCTCCATGAGATCCGCCCGGGGGCTGCGCGTACCCTGCTGGGATGGCCGCCTCCTTCGATCCCGCACCTCCGTCGGCCCGGGGCCGGGCGGCCCGGCCGGTCGGAACGGTCACCCGCGGGACCACCAACACCAACCGGCTGCGGCGGATGGACCGCTGGATCGCCCACACCCTGGGCCCGGCGCTGCGCGCGCCCGAGCGGCCGCCGGTGGCGGTCGACCTGGGGTACGGGGCCGCGCCGTGGACGGCGGTCGAGCTGTCCGCCCGGCTGCGGGCCGTCCGGGCGGACGTCCGGGTGGTGGGGATCGAGATCGAGCCGGAGCGGGTCGCGGCGGCGCTCCCGTACGCGCTGCCGCCGCTGCTGACCTTCCGGCGCGGGGGCTTCGAGGTGCCGCTGGACGGCGGCGCGCCGGCGCAGCTGATCCGGGCGGCGAACGTGCTGCGGCAGTACGAGGAGTCGGCGGTGGCCGCCGTCTGGGACCGGCTGCGCGGGCGGCTGGCGCCGGACGGCTTGCTGGTCGAGGGCACCTGCGACGAGATCGGGCGGCGGCACGTCTGGGTCGCGATCGGCCCCGAGGGCCCCCGGACGGTCACCTTCGCGGCGCGCCTCGGCGGCCTGGGGCAGCCCTCCGACCTGGCCGAACGACTCCCGAAGGCGCTGATCCACCACAACGTGCCCGGCCGGCCGGTGCACGCCTTCCTGGCCGACTTCGACCGAGCCTGGGCGGCCGCCGCACCCTACGGGGCCTTCGGTGCCCGGCAGCGCTGGGTGGCCGCGTGCACGGCGCTGGGCGGCAGCTGGCCACTGGTCGACGCGCGCGGCCGGTGGCGGCAGGGGGAGGTCACCGTGCCCTGGACGGCGCTGGCGCCGTAGCGGGTCGGGACCGGGCCGGAGCCGCCCGGGCGAGAGGGGCAGGGCCGGCGGCTGCCGCGGCGGACGGCGCGGCGGGTGCTTCAGCGGGTGCCTCGGTCGCGGGGCTGGTGAGCGACCGCGGCGATTCACTCGAACGAGTTATCGAATTGCTCTGGCGTGTTGACGTCCCGTCACGCCACCATGGGGTCAGTCGGTCCGGCCCCGGGCCGGCGCCTCCGCTGCGGCAGGTCCTGCCGCAGCACCGCCACCCCGTGCCCGCCGCCGTGCCCGGGTCGGCGCGCCCAGCCCGGTGCCCGCACCACGCCGTCGCACCCGCCCCGCCGCCTCCCTGCCGTCAGCCCCGCTGCTCCAGCGCCCGCAACGCCCGGTCGAACGCCGCGTAAGACTCCGCCCCGAACAGGACGAACCGCACCTCCGCCGGCGCGTCCGCATCCTTCTCCCGTCCCTCCTCCACTCCCTCTTCCTCCGTCCGCGGCGCGAGCGCCGCGCCCGCCACCGCGGCGAGCGCGATCCGGGCCGCGTCGTCCAGCGGCCAGCCGAAGACGCCGGCCGACACCGCGGGGAAGGCCACCGTCCGCGCACCCAGCTCCGCCGCCACCCGCAGCGACTCCCGATAGCAGGAGGCCAGCAGCTCAGCCCGTCGTTCGTAGTCCTCGGCCAGGTACACCGGCCCCACGGTGTGCACCACCCAGCGGGCCGGCAGCCGCCCGGCCGTCGTCGCGACCGCCCTGCCGGTCTGCAGGCCCTTGCCGTAGTGGGAGGCCCGCAGTGCCCGGCACTCCGCCAGGATCTCGGGCCCGCCCTTGCGGTGGATGGCGCCGTCGACGCCGCCTCCACCCAGGAGCGAGGAGTTCGCGGCGTTCACCACCACGTCCACCTGCTGTTCGGTGATGTCACCCTCGATCAGCGTGATCCGTGTCACCGCGTCATCCTCCCGTCCCGGGCCCGGATTCGCCGGGCCGCCCACCTCATTCACGCTATCCGGACGAGCCGGCACCGGCGTGGCGATAGCCACACCGAAGCCGACGAGCCACAGAAATCCCCGGAGATCACGTTATGGTCGCGAGAAGTTCCCCGACACGCGGTGCCAGGCGGGCACTGCGCACGGACGCCGACCGTTGCCCAGTCGGGGAAAGGGAGGATCGACCGATGCCCGCAACGGGAGACGGGCGGGCACCTGGCGCCGGTGACCCGCCGGGCGCCCTCACGGGTGCCCGTGACGGCCGTGCCCGCAGCCGGACGGTCCGCGAGGAGCGGCCGGCACCCACCACCGTGGCCGCCGCGCCGATACCGCACCCGCGCGGCACTCCCGCCCAGGACAGTGCTCCGGCCGGCCGCCCGGCCGCGGTGGAGGCCGCCCCCCTCAAGGTGCTGGTGATCGAGGACGACGCCTCGGACGCCGAGCTGATCAAGGCCGCAGTGGCCGGCAGCGGCGCGTCCTTCGAGATCCACTGGGCGCACAGCCTCGACCACGCCGTCGACCTGCTGGCGCCGCCTCCGCCGTGGACCCGCCGGGGCCGCACCCGCGGCACCGACTTCGGCTGCGTGCTCCTCGACCTCGCCGCCCCCACCGGACGGCCGGCCCTCACCCCGGCCCGCCCGGACGGCACCGCCGCGGGCCATGACCGGCCGGAGCACGGCCACCTCGCGACGGCCAGGGCGGGGGCCGGGGAGTCGGCCGACGGCCTGGACGGGCTGCGCGAGCTGCTGCGCCGGGCCCCGCAGACCGCCGTGGTGGTGCTCACCGACGCCGCCGGCGCCGAACTGGGGGCCGCCGCCGTCGCGGCCGGCGCCCAGGACTTCCTGATCAAGCACGAGACCAACGGCCCGCTGCTCGCCCGGGCCCTGCGGTACGCGGTGGAGCGCAAACGGGCCGACGAGTCGCAGCGGCGGCTGGTCGAGGCCGAGCTGCGCGGGCAGGAGAACGCCCGGCTCCAGCGCCACCTGCTCCCCACCCCTTTGCTCGACGGCGCCGGGCTCGCCTTCACCCGGCGCTACCGCCCGGGCCGCCGCCGGGCCCTGCTCGGCGGCGACTTCTACGACGCCGTCCGCACCGACGACGGCACCGTGCACGTGGTGATCGGTGACGTCTGCGGGCACGGCCCCGACGAAGCCGCCCTCGGGGTGGCCCTGCGGATAGCGTGGCGCACCCTGGTGTTCGCCGGCCTCACCGGCGAGGAGCTGCTGACGACGCTTCAGCACGTGCTGGAGCACGAGCGCCGCAGCGACGAGATCTTCGCGACGCTCTGCATGCTCGTCATCGAGCCCGGCGACGACCCGGCCGGCCCGACCGCCACAGCCACCGGCACCGGCACCGGCACCGACCGGGGTACGAAGACCGCGAGAGCGGCCGGCGCCCCGGCGGAGGGCGCCGGGGTGGAGCACGCCAGGCTCTACCTCGCCGGGCACCCCGTCCCGCTGCTGCTCGGACCGGACCACACCCCCGAGCTGCTCCCCGCCGGGCAGGCCGGCCCCGCCCTGGGGCTGCTCCCCTGCGACGACTGCGAGGCGGCCTGGCCGGCCCAGCGGCTGGAGCTGCGGCCGGGCTGGCGCCTGCTGCTCTACACCGACGGGCTGGTCGAGGGCCGGATCGGCGCCGGCTCCCGGCGGTTGGGCCAGGACGGCCTGGCCGAGCTGATCGGCGACCACCAGGCCGCCGGGCTCACCCGGGGCCGGCTGGTCGACAGTGCGATCGCCGAGGTCGAGGAGCTCAACGGCGGGGCGCTGACCGACGACGTCGCCGTGCTGCTGCTCGAACGAAACCCCGCCCCGCTGATCCTGGGCTGACCCGTCCGGGGGCGCCCCGGCGCCCCCGGGGCGGGCCGCCTTCGTACGCGAGAACCCCTGGGCGAGAACGCGAACGCGGACGGGCCGGGTGCCTGTGCACCCGGCCCGTCCGCACCCGGCCGTCGATCCCGGCCGGTCCACCGTCACCAGGGCCCGTACGGCCCGGTGTTCCGCTTGTTGTTCCCGCCCCGGCCGTCCGTCAGCTGCTTGATCGCCGGCCGGACGTCGACCATGTAGACGATCGCGGCGACCAGGCCGCCGAGCGTCAGGAAGCTGTACAGGAAGTTCGCCCCGAACAGCAGGTCGAAGCCGAACGCGATGCCCAGGATGATCAGCCAGAACGGCTTGCTCTTCTTGTCGGCCGCCCGGTAGGCGTCCTCCCGCCGGCTCGCGGCGTCGAGCAGCGCGGCCAGCTTGAACCCCAGGATTCCGACCGCCAGCCACCAGAAGGGGTTCAGGAAGTCGAAGGCCAGTACCTGGCCCAATCCGCCCACTACGGTCTCCTCACTCAGGCCCGCCCCGTTGCGGCGGCGACGCCGCCGGCGGGGCATGGCCACCCTGCTCGTTCAGGTGACAACGTACCGAGACACCGGAATGTGCCCCGGCCCGCCCGGCCCGGCGGGTACCACCCGCCGGGCCGGCAGCTCGCGCCCGTCCCACTCCGCCTACCCGCCGGGGCGGGTGCTCACCCGTCGCGGACCGCGCGAGGTCCGCGACGCCGGGCTGGCGGAGGGGCTGCTGCCGCGGTACCCGCCCCGGAAGCCGTCCAGCGCGGGGCCCCCTTCATCCGGGGTGCCGCCCACGGCTGTGCTTCCGGGTGCCGCCTCCGGGGACTACCTCTCGGGACTACTTCTGGGGGGCGGTGCTCCGGCGCGCCCGCGGGGCCTTCTTCTCCGCCGTCGCGGCGTCGGCCACGGGCGCGTCGTCCTCGCCGATCTCGTCCTCGGCGGCCTCGTCCTCGACGATCTCGGCGTCGACCGGCTCGGCCTCGGCCTGCGCGGGGGCGGCCGTGCCGGCCAGCTCGCCGGACTCCTCGCCGCGGCCCTTGTCCACCACGCCCTTGCCACGGACGGCCAGCTCGTCGTACGTCTCCTTGGCCTTCACGGCCAGCTCGACGGCGCGGCCGACCTGCTGGAGCGCGAAGGTCTGCGCCTTCTCCTGCAGCACCTTGAGGTCGGCGGGGAGGGTGTTGACCGACTCCGTCACCTTGGCCTGCGCCTCGACCAGCCGGGCCTGGGCCTCCTGCAGTCGCGCGGTGGCGCGTTCCTGGGTGCCCTTGCGGTCCGCCGCGAGCGCCTCGACCTTGCCGGGCACCTCCCGCAGCTTCTCGTAGGCCAGGTCGCCGGCGCCGGCGAGGGCGTACAGGGGGGTCGGGTCGTTCAGGGTCTTCTTGATCTCATCGGTGATCGGCATGGCTGGTCCTCCTGGCGTCTAGGTCTCTCGGTCGCGGCCGGCCTGCGCGGCCGGCTGCTCGGCCCGCGGTGCGTCCTGCTCCCCGTCGGCGGCCTGGTCCTGCTTCGGGGCCGCGCCCTTGCGGGCCGGGCCCCTCGGAGCCGTGTTCTCTCTCAAGAAGGTGTCGTAGACCGCGAGCAGCGCGTGCTTCTGCTGCTCGTTGATCAAGGGGTCGGCCAGGATCGCGGCCCGCAGTTCGAGGCCCTCACCACGCCGCTCCTCCAGGATCCCGGCCTGGACGTAGAGCGTCTCCGCCGAGATCCGCAGCGCCTTGGCGATCTGCTGCAGGATCTCCGCACTCGGCTTGCGCAGCCCGCGCTCGATCTGGCTGAGGTACGGGTTGGACACGCCGGCGGCCTCCGCCAACTGTCGGAGCGAGTACTGCGCGGTGCGCCGCTGCTCGCGGATGTACTCGCCCAGCGAGCCGACGTTCAGTGAGGCCATGGCACCAGCCTGCCCGACCCTGCTTGCAATTGCAAGCACATCGCTAGCGGGAGCAACCACCGCGTGTCGCCCCGCCGCGCCTCGCCCCGCCCGCGACGCGAGCCGTCGCGGGCCGGGCTCAGGACGCCTCGACCGCCCTCTTGATCCGCCGGGCGAAGGCGTCCGCGTCCTTGCGGGCCGCGCTGAGTGCCAGGCCCACCAGGAGCTTGCCGACCCCGTGGCCCTCCAGGTCGTTGAAGACCCGCAGCCTGGTGCCCCCGCCGGGGACCGGCTCCAGGTCGTAGCCGCCCTCGGCGGTCACCAGGTTCTTCGAGATCTCGGTCCAGCGGATCCGGCCGGGCGGGTCGAAGGCGGTGATCCGGAACTCGCGCCGGGTCTTCATCCCGGCGTCCTTGACCGTGCTGGCGTAGACCGTGCCGACACCGGTCGGGCCGTCCGTCCGCTTGGCCATCTCCAGCACCCGGGGGCTGAATCTGCGGTCGTTCTCGCCGTTCGCGAGGAACGCGAAGACCTCCGCCACCGGACGGTCGATGTCGACCGTCCCCTCGAACCGACCGCCCATGAACGCTCCTCTGATCGCTCGCGCCCGGGCTCGGGGAGCCGGACGCGAGGTGCGGGGCCGGCCGCGCGGACCGCACCTCGGCGAACGGGGATCGGCGACCGGGGAGCCGGCGGTCGGGGCACCGGCGCGCGGGGTGCGCGGTCCGGCGGCCCGGGTGCGGGCATCATCCCAAACCCGGCGGAACCAGCCCGGAAGGCTCGCCAGCGGGTGCCCGGCCGTCCCGCCGGCGCCCCGGCCCCGGCGGGCCGAATTCCCGTGGAGCGGCGCCCGCCCGGCATGTGATCATGCCCGGATGCCGCACTTCACCTCGTACGACGGAACCCGTCTCTGGTACGACAGCGCCGGCGACGGCCCGCCGCTGGTGGCACTCGCCGGCGGGCCCGGGACGGACGCCCGCTACCTGGGGACGCTCGGCGGGCTCGACGCCCACCGGACGGTGGTCCGGCTGCACGCCCGGGCCACCGGGCGCTCCGACCTCCCCGGGGACCGGGCGAGCTGCTCGTTCGCGGCGCAGGCCCGGGACGTGGCGGAGCTGCGCCGCCACCTGGGGCTGGACCGGGTCGACCTGCTCGCCCACTCGGCAGGCTCGCTGGTCGCCCAGCGGTACGCGGCCGAGGCGCCCGAGGAGGTCGGCCGGCTGGTCCTCGTCACGCCGGTGGGCCGGGCGGCGAGGGAGCCGGACGAGACGGAGCTGGCGGCGATCCGGGCCGGCCGGGCCGGCGAGGACTGGTACCCGCGGGCCGCGGCCGCCGGGCGGAAGCTCGCCGAGGGGGCGGATCCCACGCCCCGGCTCCTGGCCGAGCTGGCCCCGTTCAACTGGGGGACCTGGAACGGGACCGCCCGCCGGGAGAGCGCCCGGCCGCTCGTCCCGCCGCCGCCGTGGTTCCGGGAGGCCTTCTACGCGTCGGCTGGCAGCCCCGTCCCGCTGCCCACGACCGAGGTCCTGGTGCTGGCCGGCGCCCTGGACGGCCTGATCGGCACCGCACCCGCCCGGCTGGTCGCCGACTGCCATCCGCGCGCCCGGCTGGAGGTGCTGGCCGGCTCCGGGCACCGGCCGTGGATCGACGAGCCCGGCCGGTTCACCTCCCTGGTACGGGAGTTCCTGGCCGGCCGGGGGTGACTCCCCGCCCGCTCAAGCGAGTTCGGGGATCCGGACCGGCATCAGGAGCGAGAAGGTGCCCTCCCGGCCGGGCGCCCGGATCGCCAACGGGGTGATCGGGCCGCCCAGTTCGAGCACCAGCTGCTCGGTGGCGCCGGCCCGGAGGGCGTCCAGCAGGAACCCCCGGTCGACGGCCACCTGGACGGCTCCGCCCGCGGCGTCCGGGGCCGGCCCGGCGGCGGCGGACAGCTCGCCGCCGGGGCCGACCGTGAGCACGGTGACCTCGCACTCGGCCCCCTCGGCGCTGCGCCGCATCAGGCGGACGTCCGCCTCGGTCACCACCCGGCGCAGCGCCGAGGCCGTGGTCTCGACCCGCCGGGTGTGCTCCAGCCGGATCAGCCGCCGGTAGTCGGGGTAGTCGTGGTCCAGGCCGGCGCCCTCGATCCGGTGTCCGCCGGCTTCCAGGGCGAACTGGGCCGCGCCGACGGTCAGGACGGCCTCCGCGCAGCCGGCGAGCAGCACGCGGGCGCCGTCCACCAGCGCCGCCGGGACGATCGCGGCGGCCGGAGGGGCCACGGCGGCGCCGTCCGCCGCCCGGACGGGCACCGAGGCGAGCGCCATCCGGTAGCGGTCGGTGGCGACCAGCCGCAGCTGCTCCCCCTCGATCTCGAACAGCACACCCGCCAGGACGGGGGTTTCGGGGTCGCCGCCGACGGCGAAGCGGACGGCGTCCAGGGCGGCCGCGAGTTCGGCGGCGGCGAGGGTGACGGTGCTCTCGGGGCGGATCGGGTCCATGGGGTGCTCCCTCTGGTCGAGAAGTGCTCGGACGAAGGAGAGCTCGCGCCGGGCGTCGGACAGTCCGTCCTCCAGCCGGCGCAGATGCGCGTCGACGATCCGGTGCGCCTCGCCGGTGCCGGGCACCGCCGCGAGGACGAGCCGGATCTCGGCCGGCGGCAGCCCCACCCGGCGCAACCGGGCGACCAGCCTGGCGTCGGCCAGTTGCTCCGGCGCGTACCAGCGGTACCCGGTCTGCGGGTCGACCCGGGCGGGCCGGAGCACGCCGGCGCTGTCGTAGAAGCGCAGCGCGCTCACGGTGAGGCCGCTGTCCCTGGCCGTCTCGCCGATACTGCGCATGTGGCTCTCCATGCCGGGGACTCTGGGGGCTCGACCAGGTCGAGGGTCAAGCCCGGCTCCGGGCGGCCGGGGCCGGGCGGACCGGGCGGTTCGAGACCGGTGCCGGTGCCCGTGCCTGCCGGTGCCCGTGCCGGTGCCGGCGCCGGCACCGGGCGGGGGAAGGCCGGGAAACCGGGCCGAGGGGTCAGGCCGGACCGCCGGGCCGCAGGTGGGTGAGCTTGTCGGGGTTGCGCAGGATCCGGAGCTCGCCGATCCGGCCGTCCTCGATCTCCAGGACGACCACCGAGTCGACCTGCCCGGCCGCGTCGATCAACAGGCCCGGCCGGCCGTTGACGTCCACGTCGTGCACCCGCATGCCCTCCAGCGGCTGGTTGGCGAGGACACCGAGCAGGAAGCGCGCGACCTTGTCGGCGCCGTCGATCGGCCGGATCGCCGCCTTGACCCGCCCGCCGCCGTCGCTCCAGGCGGTGACCGAGGGTGCGAGCAGCTCCAGCATCCGGTTGAGGTCGCCGCCGAGGCAGGCCGCCAGGAATTCGTCGGTCACCTGCCGCCGGACCTCGGCCGGCGCGTCGAAGCGCGGACGCCTGGCCTGGACGTGCGACTTCGCCCGGTGCCCGACCTGGCGCACCGAGGCCTCGCTGCGCTCCAGCGCCTCGCCGATCTCCGGGTACGAGAACCCGAAGACCTCCTTGAGCACGAACACAGCCCGCTCCAGCGGCGAGAGGCTCTCCAGCACCACCATCATGGCGTACGAGACGGACTCGGCCATCTCGACCTCCTCGGCGGCGCCGGGCGCGGTGACCAGCGGCTCGGGCAGCCACGGACCGACGTACGCCTCGCGCTGGACGGCGGCCGAACTCAGCCGGTTCAGCGCGAGGTTGGTGACGGTACGGGCCAGGAAGGCGCCGGGGTTGTCGACCCGGGCGGTGACTTGGCTCCAGCGCAGCCAGCTGTCCTGCACCAGGTCCTCGGCGTCGGCGACGCTGCCGAGCATCCGGTAGGCGATGCCGAAGAGCATCCGCCGGTGTGCCTCGAAGACGTCGAGGCGGTCGGGGCCGGCCGGGCCGGGCTGCGGGGCTTCGTCGCTCACCTGCCCGACGGTAGCGCACAGGCCTCCGAGAAACCCTGGCTGGTCAGGCCGAACGCGATGTTCACCCGGGAGCGCCAGTTCTCCAGCGCGACCATCGAGGTCAGCTCGACGAAGGCGGGCGCGCCCAGCCGGGCGATCAGTTCGGCGGCCAGCTCGTCGGTGACGGTGGGCTCGGTCTCGGTCATGGCCTCCGCGTACTCCATGACCAGCAGTTCCAGCGGGGAGAACACCTCCTTGGCGTCCCGCCAACGCGGCACGGCGGCGATCTTCTCCGGTGCGAGGCCGAGGCGGCCGCCCTCCCAGTGGCCGAAGTCCATGCACCAGGAGCAGTTGATCCTGGCGGCGGTGGCCATCACCGCGAGGTGCTTGAGGGCCGGGTCGAGCGCGTCCCACTTGGCGGCACGCTGCTCCAGCCGGAAGTAGGTGGACAGCACCCTGGTGTTGTGCCCGAGGGCCTGGCCGGGTTCCAGGACCTTGCCGTAGGTACGGCGGGAGTACCACTCACCGATGCGCATCAGCAGGGTGCGGGGCGGGTCGAGCGAGATCCGGGACATGGTGGCCTCCTGTGCTCCCGCGTGGCCCGGTCGGCCACGCGCTCCGTAGGGAGGACCGGGCAGCCCCGCGGATCGTGACATCGGTGGCGCGGGATTCTTCGCGCGGCCCGGACGCCCGGCCCGAGCGCACGGCCCGGACGCACGGCCCGGGCTCAGGCGGTGAAGGCCCGGTAGGCGCGGTCGAGCAGGGTGGCCAGGTCGCGGCCGCGCACGGTGATGCCGGACGGACCGGGCCCGGGCCGGGCGGTGGCGGCCTCGTCCGGATCGTCCTCCGGGGTGTCGCGGAGGGTGAAGCCGCCCTGCCAGTAGTCCGCCAGGCAGTCGGCGAGCGGCCGCTCGCCGGGCCCGGCCGGGAGGTCCGGCCCGAAGGCGCCACCGGGCCCGAGCGGGCTGCCGGCGATCCCGACGGCGTCCGGGGCCGCAGTACCGGCGGCGTCCGCGGCGGCGGTCCCGACGGCGTCCGGCGGGGCGGTACCGCCCCCGGGGCCGTCACGGTCCTCCGGCGGGGTCGCGGGCGTGGGCGCCGGCATGGCTACTCCTCCCCCACCGCGTCGGCGGACAGCGCCACCAGGGCGCGCAGTTCGTCGGCCGGCAGCTCGGTCAGCCAGTGCTCGCCGGCCCCGACCACGGCTTCGGCGAGGGCCCGCTTGGACTCGATCATCTCGGCGATGCGCTCCTCGACGGTGCCGACGCAGACCAGCCGGCGGACCTGGACGTCCCGGCGCTGGCCGATCCGGAACGCCCGGTCGGTGGCCTGCTCCTCGACCGCCGGGTTCCACCAACGGTCCAGGTGGACCACCTGGTTGGCGGCCGTCAGGTTGAGCCCGGCACCACCGGCCCGGAGCGAGAGCAGGAAGACGCCGGGGCCGTCCGGGGCCTGGAACCGGGCCACCAGCTCCTCCCGTCGGCGCTTGGGCACGCCGCCGTGCAGGTGGAGCACCTCCTGGCCGAGCCGCTCGGCCAGGTACGGCTGGAGCAGCCGGCCGAACTCCGCGTACTGGGTGAAGACGAGCGTCCGGTCGCCCTCCGCGGCCGCGGCCGCGAGGATCTCCACCAGCCGGGCCACCTTGCCCGACCGGTCGGCCAACGCCGAACCGTCGTGCAGGAGTTGGGCCGGATGGTTGCAGACCTGCTTGAGCCGCCCGATGGCCGCCAGCACCGTGCCGCGCCGCTCCACCCCGCGGATGCCCTGGACCCGGTGCAGCAGCTCGGCGACCACCGCCTGGTAGAGGCCGGCCTGTTCGGTGGTGAGGTTGCACCAGACCGTCATCTCCTGCTTGGCGGGCAGTTCGACCGCGATCGCCGGGTCGCTCTTCAGCCGGCGCAGCACGAACGGCGCGGTGAGGCGCTGGAGTTCGGCCGCCACGGTGGCGCTGCGGTGCTGCTCCACCGGGATCGCGTACCGCTCCTTGAAGCCGGCGGCGGAGCCGAACAGGCCCGGGTTGGCGAAGTCCAGGACGGCGTGCAGCTCGGCCAGCCGGTTCTCCACCGGGGTGCCGGTGAGGGCGATCCGCTGGGTGCTCACCGGCAGCGCGCGGATCGCCCTGGCCTGGGCGGTGGCGGAGTTCTTGATGTACTGCGCCTCGTCGGCGACGATCCGGCGCCAGCGGACGGCGGCCAGGGCCCGGGCGTCGCGCTGGACCAGCCCGTAGGTGGTGATCACCAGGTCGACGCCCTGGACGGCGGCCCGCAGTTCGTCCCCGGTGGGCCGGCCGGCCCCGTGGTGGACGTACAGCCCGAGGGCGGGCGCGAACCGCTCGGCCTCCCGCTGCCAGTTGCCGACCAGGGACATCGGGCAGACCAGCAGGGTCGGTCCGGTGACGCCCTCGGCTCGTTCGACGGCCAGCAGGGCCAGCGTCTGCACGGTCTTGCCGAGGCCCATGTCGTCGGCGAGCACCGCGCCGAGGCCGAGGCCGGCCAGCGACCGCAGCCAGGCCAGGCCCCTTTCCTGGTAGGGACGCAGGGTGGCCCGGAAGTCCCCGGGGAGCACCGCTTCGGGCGCCCGGGCGGCGGCCCGCCCGGCCAGCAGGTCGCCGAGCGGCCCGTCGGCGTGGACGGCGGTCACGGGCAGTCCGGCGATGCTCGCCCGCGGGTCGAGCGCCGTCCGCAGCACCTGGACGGTGGGCATGGTGCCCTCCTGGTGGCGGGTGAGGAAGGCCAGCGCGGCGGCGATCTGCCCGGCGTCGGCCTCGACCCACCGGCCGCGGATCCGGACCAGGCCCTGCTTGGCCTCGGCCAGTTCGGCCAGCTCCTCCTGGGTGAGGGCGAGTTCGCCGAGGGCGGCCTGCCAGCGGAAGGCCACCACGGCGTCCCGGTCGATCTGCCCGGTGGTCCCGACGATCCCGGCGGCGGGGGTGCGCACCTCCAGGGCGAGCCCGAGGACGGGGCGGCGGCGCCACCAGGTGGGGAGCAGGACCCCGAAGCCGGCCGCGGTGAGGTCGGCGGCGGCGGTGCGGAGGAAGTCGAGGGCCCCGGCCCGGTCCAGCCGCAGGGCGGTCGGGTGCAGCGCCCGCCGGGCCTCGGCCAGGGCGGGCCAGTGCAGGGCGGCCCGGTCGAGTTCGGCGGCGTAGGCGTCCAGCGGGTCGTCCGTCCGGCGGGCGAAGGCGGCCAGGGCGGCGCTGCCGGACCGCAGGTCGTCGGCCGGGACGAGCAGGGACGGCTCGTCGGCGGCCTGGACCAGGAACTCCAGCTGCCAGTGGTCGTCGGAGGGGCGCCCCTCGGGGTCGTCGGGGTCGGGGCCGGAGGGTTCCAGCAGGCGGAAGCAGAGCCGCAGCGGGGTGTCGGCGGGCGCCGGGCCCGCGTACCAGGCGGCGAGGCGCTGTGCCAGGGCGGCGAACTCCGCGTGTTCGTCCGGGCCGGGCCCGGCGGCCGCCGCACTCTGCTCGCTCCGGTCACCCGGGGCGGCCTCGATCCGGCCGTCGGCGGTGGTCAGCGCCGCGAGCCAGCGCTCGGCGGCCGTGCCGGGCCCCGGCCCCGGAGCGCCGGAGCCACCGGGGGCGCCGGGGGCGCCGGGGCCGGTCCGCAGCAGCGGAGGCCCGTCGGCCAGCACGGCCCGGGCCTCGGCGTCGACCAGTACCTCCAGCAGCTCGGCGACCAGGTCGGCGCCGCCGCGGCCGGCCGCCGGGCCCGGCCACTCGCCGCGGCAGACCGGCGGGCAGCCGGCCGCCATCGCGGCGGCCTCGCGTCGCCCGTCCTCGTCCAGGGCCGGGCGCCAGCGCGCGTACGGCTCGCCGTCCTCGACCGTGGGCAGCGGCCGGGTGCGGCCGCGGTGGACCAGCCGCCAGGCCAGGTCGTGCACGCCGGTCAGCCAGCGCAGCGAGGCGCCGTGGGTGATCTCGACCCGCCCTGCGGCGGGCAGTTCGGCGGTGGTCACGGCCCAGCGCGGGTCGAAGAGTTCGCCGAGCAGCTGGGCCGCGGCGGCGGGGCCGAAGAGCAGGGCGGGCACCCGCCAGGGGGTGAGCGAGCCGCCCCCGCGGCTCGGCGGCACGGGGAGTTCGGGGGAGGGCGTGGGCAGGCCGCCGGAGCTGGGCAGTCGCAGGGTGGCCCAGCGCTCGGGGGCCTGGTCGGCGAGCCAGCCCAGCCCGGGGCCGATGCCGGCCAGCAGCCCGGCCACGGCGGAGGCCGGGCAGGCGTACGGGTGGGCCCGCCCCGGACGGTCGGGCCCGCCCGGCGCCGGACCGGCCCGGTAGGCCTGGGCGTCCTCGGCCCAGAGGGCCAGCCGCCCGTCCGCCCGCCAGAGCGCGTGCAGGGCGTACATGGGCGGGCCTTCCGGTCTGCGGTGACGGCTTCGGCCGACGGTCCTCGAAGCGTATCCGCACCGGCCGTCGTTCGAACGGACGAGCGACGCCGCTCGGGCCACTCCGGCTGCCGGAGGGCGAGCCCCTGGCGGACCGGCCGAAGGAGTACGGGGAGGTGGCGGCCGAGACCGAGGCGATCATCCGGGGCCCGCCGGGCCCGGAGTCCGGCTGCGCGCCGCCAACGGCACCCCGACCCCCCGAAGGGGCGGCGGCCGGGGCCCGGGGGCCCCGCGAGGGGCGGGCGGCGGGGCCGGGATCCCCGCCCGAGGAATCCGACCCCGCACATGGTTGAACTTTGAACGAAACGGGTCTATGGTGGAGCCATCAAGTTGAAGCCTAAACAAAAGGCTTCGAACCGAAGGAGGAGCCATGGGCCTGTTCAACCGCACCAAGACCGCCGACACCGCCACCGCCGTCGTGGACGCCCTGGCCGGCCCCGGCCTGGCGCACCTGACCGGTGACTGGGCCGTCGACACCGCGCACAGCCAGGTCGGCTTCTCCGTCCGCCACGCGATGGTCACCAACGTCCGCGGCTCGTTCACCGAGTACGACGGCAAGCTCCACCTGGACGGCAGCGAGCCCGCCAACTCCTCCGCCGAGCTCGTGATCAAGGTCGCCAGCATCGACACCAAGCAGGCCCAGCGCGACGAGCACCTGCGCACCGGGGACTTCTTCGCCGCCGAGGCCCACCCCGAGATCACCTTCCGCAGCACCTCCGCCGAGCGGCTGCGCGACGACTCCTACCGGATGACCGGCGACCTGACCATCAAGGGCACCACCCGCCCGGTCGTCCTCGACCTGGAGTACACGGGCAGCGCCACGGACGCCTACGGCGCCGAGCGGGTCGGCTTCGAGGGTGCCGCCACCATCGACCGCACCGACTGGGGCCTGAGCTACAACGCCGCGCTGGAGACCGGCGGCGTGCTGATCGGCGAGAAGGTCAAGCTCACCTTCGACATCTCGGCGGTCAAGGCGGCCTGAACCGCGCCGGCCCCGGCGCCGGCCCACCCGGCGGCGGCCCGCACCGGGCCGCCGCGGGCCCGCCGCACCACGGCCGTACCCGCCCGCGGGCCCGACCGCGCCCCGCCCGCCGGGGCGTCCCGGCCCGGCCGCGCCCCCTCTCCGCCCCTGCCGACCCCCGACGGCAGGGGCGGCGCCGTGCCCGGGGCCGTCGGCCGGCCGCCCGCCCCGGGCTCAGCCGGCCAGCAGCGCGGCGTCCGCCGCCGGCAGCCAGCTGTCCGCCGGACGGCGCAACCAGCCCTCCCGGCCGCCGAGTTCGGCGGCCGCCGCGATCAGCGCGTCCAGTCCGGGGTGCCGCGGCTCGGGCCGGTGCACCAGCCCGAGCAGGCTCAGCGGCACCGGCCGCACCAGCGGCACGGTGACCGCGCCGGGGATCCGCGGACCACCGACGGTGGTCAGCATCGGCTCGCCGTGCCGGGCGAGGTAGCGGGCCGTCTCGTCCACCCCGACCGGGGCCGCGTGCGGCTCCGCCGCCACCAGCCCGTGCTCGGCGAGGAGCCGGGCCCCGAGGTCGGTCCATTCGGTGGTCGCCGGATTGCCCGCGCAGATGTCCACCGGGTGGCCGGCCAGGTCGGCGAGCGGCAGTTCGGTGCGCGCCGCCAGCGGGTGCCGGCTCGTCATCATCACCGCCATCGGCTCCAGCCGGACCGGCACATGGACGAGCTGGGCGCGCTGCCCGGGCGGCAGCTCGGCGAACCGTCCCATCGAGACGTCCAACCGGTGGGTGGTCAACGCGGCCGCGGCGGCGGCCAGTCCGCCGTGGAACCGGGCCAGCAGCTCGCCCTCGGGCCAGGCCGCCCGGACGTGCGCGAGCAGCCGGTCCGCGGTGAGGTCGTCGCCGGTCACGTCGCTGTTGAGGTCCAGCAGCAGCGGCCGGTGGGCGGATCCGTTCGCGGCCGTGAGGATCTCGTCCTGCAGGAGCAGCAGCCGGCGGGCCATCGGCAGCAGCCGGGCACCGGCCGGGGTGAGTTCGACACTGCGCGTGGTGCGGGTGAACAGGGCTCCGCCGAGGGCCAGTTCGAGCGCCTTGATGTCCCGGCTGAGGGCCTGCTCGGCGATGTGCAGCTGCTCGGCGGCGCGGCCGAAGTGCAGCGTCTCGGCGGTGGCGACGAAGCCGCGCAGCAGGCGGGGATGCAGGTCACGGGGCATGGCGGCGATATTAACAACAGCCCGTTGTGAATACGGCGAAACAGGTGTTGGACCGGCCGGCCGCTCCCCCGCCAGGCTGGAGGCACCCGCCGAGCCCCCGCCCTGGAGACCCGTGTTCGCCTCGTACCGCCGCATCCTCGCCGCCCCCGGCGCCCTCGCCTTCACCCTCTCCGGACTGCTCGGCCGGCTGGCCCTCTCCATGACGGGCGTCTCCACCGTGGCGATGATCGCCGCCCGGCGCGACTCCTACGCGCTGGCCGGCACCGTCTCGGCGGCCGGCCTGGTCACCGCGGCGGTCGGCCTCCCGCTGGTCGGGCGGCTGGTCGACCGCTACGGCCAGGCCCGGGCCACCGTCCCCGCCGTCCTCGGCTGCGCGGTGCCGCTCGCCGGACTGCTGCTCTGCGTGCACCTCGGCGCGCCGGACTGGACGCTCTACCTCTGCTGGGCCGCCTGCTCCTTCAACCCGAACCTCGGCGGCATGGCCAGGGCCCGCTGGGCGTACCTGTTCCGGGCCGACCCGCAGGCCCGCCACGTCGCCAACGCACTGGAACAGGCCCTGGACGAGGCCTGCTTCATGACCGCCCCGGTCCTGGCGATCCTGCTCTGCACCTCGCTGTTCCCGGAGGCCGGCCTGATCGCCGGCGGGACCTTCGGCGCGGCCGGCGCCCTGCTGTTCGCCGCCCAGCGCCGCACCGAACCCCCCGTCCAGGCACCGGATCCGGAGGAGCGCCGGCCGGGATCGCCGCTGCGCCGGCCCGGGCTGCGGGTGATGGCGCTGACCTTCCTCGCCACCGGCACCGTGTTCGGCTCGATGGAGGTCACCACCCTCGCCTACGCCGACGCGCTCGGCCAGAAGTCGCTGGCGGGCCCGCTGCTGGGCCTGGTCGCGGCCGGCTCCTGCCTGGCCGGGCTGGTCTTCGGACTGCTCCGGCCGCGCCGCGCGCCCGCCGTCCGCTTCCTGTGCGGGGTGGCGGCGATGGCCCTGCTCCTGCTGCTCCCGCTCGCCGCGGCACTGGCCGGGGCCGGGCTCGGCCTGCTCGGGGCCGCACTGTTCGTGGCCGGCACCGGCACCGCTCCGACCATGGTCACCGGGATGACCGTGGTCCAGGAGCTGCTGCCACGGCGGCAGTTGAACGAGGGCATGTCGGTGGCGGTGTCCGCGCTGCTGACCGGCATCTCGGCCGGCGCGGCGGCCGGCGGCCTGATCGCCCAGCAGGCGGGCCCGGGGGCGGGCTACCGGCTCACCGCGGGCGCCGCCGTGCTGGCCCTGCTGGTCGCGCTGGCCGGGCGCCGCACCCTGGGGCGCGGGCCGGACGCGCCCGGGGCGGGGACGGTGGCGGGCGCGACGGCCGGGACGGGGGCGGGCGCCGGGTCCGGCGCGGAAATCGCCCGGCACCCTGTCGGTGCCGACCGCTAGCCTCCCCCCATGACGGCGACCATCGAGCACGTCCGCGGCGACGCCACCGCCCCGCGGGGCAAGGGCGCGAAGGTGATCGCCCATGTCTGCAACGACCTGGGCGGCTGGGGCAAGGGCTTCGTCCTGGCCCTCTCCCGGCGCTGGCCCGAGCCGGAGGCCGCGTTCCGCCGCTGGCACCGCGAGCGGGCGGCCAACGACTTCGGCCTGGGCGCCGTGCAGGTGGTCCAGGTCGAGCGCTGGGTCCACGTGGCGAACATGGTCGGCCAGCGCGGGATCCGGACCAGCCGGTCCCAGGGCGTTCCGGTCCGCTACGAGGCGATCGACGCCGCGCTCGCCCGGCTGGCGCCGCAGGCGCTGGCGCTCGGCGCCTCCGTCCACATGCCGCGGATCGGCTGCGGCCTGGCGGGCGGACGCTGGGAGCTGGTCGAGCCGCTGGTGGTGGCTCGACTGACCTCGGCCGGGGTGCCGGTCACGGTGTACGACCACGACTGACGGCGCGGCTGCTCCCCCGGGCGTCCCGGCGGGGCGGCCTCAGCCCCCGGCCCCCGGGGCGGGCCAGGTGTACTCGTACTCGGGCAGGGTGAAGCCGCCGGGGAACCACCCCTCGTGGGCGCCGGTGCGCAGGCCGCCCTCCCGTTCGTAGAAGGCGACCGCGCGGGTGTTGGCGCGCAGCACCTCCAGGTAGAGGTCGGCGCCCGGGTGCCGGCGCACGACGTGGGCGAGGGCGGCGCGCAGCAGCAGCGCGCCGGTGCCGCCGCCGGTCCGGCCGGGGCGGACGTGCAGGTTGTCGAGCAGGATCCGGCCGTCGGGCTGCGGGACGAGGTAGGCGAAGCCGACGGTCTCCCCCGCGCGCTCGGCGACCAGCAGCTCGGGGGTGTTGGCGGGTTCGCCGTAGTCGGCGCCCAGGCGGATCGCCCAGAGTTCGCGGCGCTCCGCGGCCAGCCCGTCGCCGAGGGCCCCCTCGGGCACGATCCCGGCGTAGGCGGTCCGCCAGCTGTCGGCGTGCAGGGCCGCGACGTCCTCGGCGTCGTCGGTGGTCCCGACTCTGATCGTCACGTCCTGGTCAGTCCGGTTCGTCATGGGGCGAGCCTGCCACAGCATCCACTTGAACGCGTTCAAAACTCTCGCTAGAGTCATCGCCAGAAGGTTTTGAACGCGTTCGAAAAGGGGTGGTCCGGATGGACTTCACAGTGGTCAGCTATGCCGTCTACCTGCCGATCGCCACCGGACTCACGGTCTGGGTGGCCCGCACGCTCTCGACCAACGGCAAGATCTTCCTGGCCGACGTCTTCGCTGGCGACGAGAAGCTCGCCGACGCGGTGAACCACCTGCTGCTCGTCGGCTTCTACCTGCTCAACCTCGGCTTCGTGGCCCTGTGGATGAAGACCGACGACAAGATCACCGGCACCCAGGGCGTGTTCGACGCGATGTCGGTCAAGCTCGGCACCGTCCTGCTGGTCCTCGGCTTCATGCACCTCGCCAACGTCTACGTGCTCAACCGGATCCGCCGCCGCGGCGACCCGGAGCGCCGGCAGCGGCCGCCGGTCGCCCCGCAGGGCTACGTCGCGCCGCGCCCGGCCCAGGCCTGAGGCCCGCCGGTGCGCACCGCGACCGCCGCCCCGCCGGTCACCCGGGTCACCGTGCTGCACGACCCCGGCTGCCCGCTCTGCCGCCGGCTCACGGCCTGGCTGCGCGACCAGGCCCAGCTGGTACCGCTGGACTTCGTCGCGGTCGCCTCCGCCGAGGCCCGCGAGCGGTACCCGGACCTCGACCACGACGCCGGCCTCGGCGAGATCACCGTGGTCGCCGACACCGGGGAGGTCCGGCGGGGGCCGCATGCCTTCGTCACCTGCCTCTGGGCCCTGGCCGCGCACCGGCCGCTCGCCCTGCGGCTCAGCACTCCGGCCGGTCTCCCGCTGGCCAGGGCGGCGGCGTTCGCCGCCGGGAAGTACCGCGCGGCCACGGGAGCGGACCGTGCCGCACCGGGTGCGGAGGGGGCATCCGGTGCGGCACGGACCGAGGACAGCGGCTGGGCGGGCGCTCCGCCGGCCGGCCCGGCGCGGACCGAGGACAGCGGCTGGGCGGGCGCCCGGCCGCCGGGGCGGCCGGCGGACGGGCCGCCCCGTTGCGACGACGGCGCCTGCGTCAGGTCGGGCTAGGCTCGACCACCGTGGACGACGTGACACCGACGAACGGCGCGAACAGCACCGACCGGCAGCACCGGGACGGCGACCGGGACAACGGGGGCGGCCCGCCCGGCACTCCCGGGCGGAGCGCCGCCGGCCCCGGCGGATCCCGTCCGGAGCGCCGGCCGGCCGCCCCGGACGCGGCCGCCCCGGCGGCAGGAGCCGTGAGCCGTGGCTGACACCCCGGTAGGCTCGGCCAGCGTGGACGAGCCCAAGGACAGCGACAGCACGAAGGACGAGCGCACTCCGGCGGCCCCGGAGCTTCCCGGTGGCCGGGCGCTCCCGAAGACCGGGAAGAGCGAGCAGACCCGGGCGCTGATCCTTGAGACCGCCATGCGCCTCTTCAAGGAACGCGGCTACGACAAGACCACCATGCGGGCCATCGCCGCCGAGGCGGGGGTGTCGGTCGGCAACGCGTACTACTACTTCGCGTCGAAGGAATTCCTGATCCAGGGGTTCTACGACCAGATGACGTACCAGCACGCCGCCGACGCCCGGGCGCGGATGGCCGGCCGCAAGGACTTCGCGGAGCGCCTGGAGATCGCGTTGACCTCCTGGCTCGACTGCGCGGCGGAGTACCACGAGTTCGCCTCGCAGTTCTTCCGGACGGCCGCCGACCCGACCAGCTCGCTCAGCCCGTTCTCCAACGAGTCGCACCCGGCCCGGGCGACGGCCGTCGAGCTGTTCCGGGAGGTGCTGACCGGTTCGGAGCTGGCGCCCAAGCTGGACGCCGAACTCGCCGAGCTGCTGCCCGACCTGCTCTGGCTGCACCTCATGGTCGTCGTCCTGTACTGGGTCTTCGACCGCACCCCGGACACCGAGCGGACCAGGGAGTTCGTCCGGCGCTCCACCCCGATGGCCGCCCGGGTGATCAACCTGTCCCGCTACCGGGTGTTCCGCCCGATCGTCCGCGACGCCAAGGGCCTGATCCAGGACTTCATCCTGCCGACCATCGGCCGGACCCAGGCCCGCTGAGCGGAGCACGCGACCGAGGACCGCGAGCCCCTGCCCCGCCCCTGCCCCGGGGTGGGGCGGGGGCTCGTCGCACCGTCGGAGGCGGGACCGGACGCGGGGCCGGGGACATGACCGGGGCCTGGGGCATGGCCGGGGGCCGGGGCCGGGGAGCGGCCGGGGGTACGGCCGGACGGATCGTCAGAACCCGTCCGGGTTCCACGGCCGGGCCGGCGTCCGCAGCAGCAGGTCGGCCCGGGCGGCGGCACCCGGGCGCAGCTCGGTGACCAGGGCGGCGGCGGCCAGCCGCGCGACGCTCTCGCCCCCCAGGTAGAGCGTGCCGAGCGCGCCGACGCCGAGGGCGAGGTCGGGCTCGTCGGTGGTGGCCGTGCAGCGACAGGTGCCGTCGTCGGCGGCCTCCACGGCCCAGCGGCCGTCCGCGTACCCGAGCGGGTCGGTGACGTCCAGCACGATCCGGCCCGGCCCGCCGCAGCTGCGGGCGGCGAACGCCGCTTCGACGTCGAGCACCCGCAGCCAGGTGAAGTCGGAGTTGTCGGCGTACGGGGTGGCGGCGCGCGGGTCGTTGAGCAGCAGCGGCAGCGGGTCGTCGGGGGCGAGATTCTCGACCACGACCTTGCGCACCCAGTCGACCGAGAGGACGAACCGCCACAGGCCGACGGCGGTGGGCCCGTCGAGGGCCTGGAGGTCGAGGACGGTGAGGGTGCAGTCGGGGTAGCTGCCGTCCCAGTTGTCGTCCACCTTGTAGGCGACCAGGCCGGTGACGGTGCCCGTGGCGTCCCGGTGCAGGGCCACGAAGGGCTCCTGCCACTCCGGGCCGGGGGCCTTCACGTCACCGGTGCGGACCCGCCAGCCCACCTCGGTGCGGGTGATCGCGCCGGGCTGGGTGCGCCGCCAGCGCTCGTGGAACTCGGGCCCCACCTTGCGCACCTCGGCCATGGTGGCGAAGTCGATCCGGCCGCCGGGCACGGCCGGCAGGTCCTTGCGCAGGCCGCCGGCCCGCAGCAGGTCGATGTTCCAGCCGTGGGTGGAGGTGGCGGGGCCGAAGCCGTAGCGGCCGTAGATGTTGTACTCGGCCGCGATCAGGATGGCGACGGGGTTCCCGCGCTCGTGCGCGGCGGCCAGGTCGCGGGTCATCATCGCGCGCAGCAGGCCGCGCCGGCGGTGGGTGGAGCTCACGGTCACGCTGGTGATCGCGTCCGCCAGGACGGTCGCGCCGCCGGGGACGGTGAGTTCGGCGTCGAAGCTGCGGAACGTCCCTACGCAGCGTTCGCCGTCGTAGGCGCCGAGCGAGCGCCCGGGCTCGAAGCCGAGCCGCCGGTACTCGGTGGCCTCCCCGGCGTGCGGCCGGAGGAAGCCGACCGCGAGCGCGCGGTCCCAGCCGGGGATGTCGTCCTCGGTGATCGCCCGGATCCCGGTGCCGCTGCCGTCCTGCCGGCCCCGACCCGGATCGCGGGTCCCGCCGTGTCCGTTGTTGCCCATCGCCCCACCGTACGACCGGCCGCCGGCCCGGGCACCCGATTTTCGGCCCGGCGGGGCGCACCGGGAGGACGCGCTCCGGGCGGGAGGCCGCGTGCGCCGGGCCCGGCTCCCGGGCCGATCACCGGGCCGGAAGCCGGGCGTATCACCGGGCCGACCGCGGGTGCCCGCGGGTGTCAGGGCCCGGACGGGTCGCCGCGGCGGCCGTCTCCGGAGTCGTCGCGCATGGCGCGCGCCAGCTCGGAGACCTGGCGCGCCTGCGTGGCGGACAGGCGACGTGCCTCCCACAGCAGCGCCGCGGCGTCCACGGCCTCCGGGGCCGGGGGCGGTGGCACCGCGGGCAGATCGACGCCCGTCAGCCCGGCGAGTTCGCGGGCGTCCAGGCCCAGCAGGGCGGCGAAGTCCGTCACCAGGCGAGGTGTCAGCTCCACGCGACCGGTGCCGATCAGGCCGTAGGTGACCGTCGACAGGTAGGTGGGCGTCACCAGCCCCAGGATGTGGGCCATGCCCGACCAGTCCAGGTTGCGGTACTGGAGCATGCGGACGAGCCGGGCGCCCGGCCCGTCGGCGGGATCGGCGAGGCGCTTGGGGGCGAAGGCGGAGGATCGTTCCTGCTGCGGCAGCGAGCGGATGAACCGCAGCAGTTCCTGCCGTCCCGCCGCCGGGAGGTCCAGCGCGTCCAGCACGGCGTCCCGGACGCTGCGCTCAGCCGTGGCGTCCAACGGCGCCAGGTCCTCCGGGACGGACGGACCCGCGAGGACGAACAGGTCGAGGGCGTGGAAACCCAGTGCGGGCGCGAGCCGCCGGAGCAGCCCCTCGCCGGGCGTGTCCCCCGCGACCACCCCGCGGATCTCGTCCGCCGTCGACCCTGCACGGTCGGCCAACGCCTCCGCGTCGAGCCCTCGGTGGTCCAGCAACCACGCCAGCATCGCGCCGAATCCGGGGGGCTGCGTCATGCCCGCAGCCTAGCCAGGGGCGCACTGCCGGGACCAGGGCCGGCCGGGCGTCGATCGGCGGACCGGCAGCTCGGGGCCGCCGCCCTCTCAGGGCCGGGCGTAGAAGTCGGGCGTGCCCATGATCCAGAGGCTGGCCTGCTTGATCGGCATGCCGGCCCGGGGGGCCTCGATCATCTGGTCGTCGCCGATGTACAGGCCGACGTGGTGGATGTCGGCGGCGCGGCCGGTGTCGCTCCAGAACACCAGGTCGCCCGGGCGGAGCTGGCGGTAGGTCACCGGCGTGGACTCGGCGTACTGGTCGGCGGCGAAGTGGGTGATCCGCCGGCCGCCGGTGCGCCAGGCCATCATCGTCAGCCCCGAGCAGTCGTAGCCGGCCGGGCCCTCACCGCCCCAGATGTAGGGCAGGCCGATCTTGGAGCGGGCGAAGGCGATCGCGGCCTCCGCGCCCTGCGCCGACCACACGCCGGGACCGTCCGGCGACGCGGCGGACGGGCCGGCGGGCTGCTGGGCGGCCTGGTCGGCCGACGCCCGGGCGGCCTCGGCGACGTCCGCCGCAGCCTTGTCCGCAACCACCTTGTCCGCAGCAGCCTTCTCCTCCGCCGCCTTGTCCGTGGCAGCCTTCTCCGCGGCGGTCCGGTCCGCCGCCGCCTGCGCGGCCGCGGCCGCCTCGGCCGCCGCTCTGGCCGCCTCCTCGGCGGCGCGGGCCGCGATCGCCTCCTGGGCCTCCCGGCGGCGGCGTTCGAGTTCCACGGTGGTGCCGCGGGCGACGGCGAGCTCACCGAGGAGCTGTTCGCGGCGCCGGCCGATCTCGGCCACCCGGGCCTGACCGGCCGCGACCTGGGCCTGGGCCCGGTCCCGGGCGGTCCGGACCTCGGCGGCGGCCCGCTCGGCGGCGGCGGCGGCCTCACGGGCGGCGGCGCCGGCGCGGGTCGCGGCGGCGGCCGTGCCGGTGGCGGCGTCCAGGATCTGCCGGGTGCTGCCGCTGACCACCCGGACGACCGCCGCCTGGGCGCCTGCCGCACGCGGCCCGGGGGCGCCGATCAGCGCGTCGATCGCGGAGAGTTCGGCGGTGGCGCCCTGGCGGTAGGTCTCCGCGGCCAGCCGCGCCGCCTCCTCGGCGGCGGCGTACCGGGCGAGCTCGGCGACGGCGGCCTGTGCCAGGGCCTCGCTCTCGGCGGCCCGGGCCCGGGTGAGCCGCGCCTGGGCGCCGTTGTAGTCCTCCACCGCCCGTTCGGCCGCCAGCGAGGCCTGCTCGCGCTCGCCCTGGGCGGCGGTGAGCCTGGCCTCGACGGCGGCGCTCGCGGCCGCCCGCCGGTCGGTGTCGGCCCGGGCCCGGGCGACGTCCTCGGCGGAGGGGTAGGGCTCGGCGGTGTGCCGGGCCCCGGCGGGGCCGGCCGGTTCCCCGGCGGCGGGGTCGGGGGCGGTCTGCCCCGTGCCGGACGGCCCGGCGGCCGGCGCGGCGGCCCGGGGAGCGGCCCCGGCGGCGGGCGGGACGAGGCCGAGGGTGGGGGTGAGAGCCAGCAGGAGGATCGGCAGGAGTCTGCGTGTCACGGGGGTGTCCTTCTCACGCGTCCGACGAGCGGCCAGATGTCTCTTCAGGTGACCTTCTGGTCACTCGTGGTGATCATCTCAAAGCCCCTCCTTCCCCGTGGCTCGGCGGGCCAGGCAGCCGGGTGAGATGTCGGACCATCCGATCGGGCGCCCGCCGTCCCGCCGTCCCGCCGGGGCGGTCGGCGTGCGGCCGGGGTCCGGGGCCCGGTGTCGGACGGGCCCCGGGTGCGGACGGGCCCTAGCGGCGGACCCTGGGCGTGCGGGGCCGCAGGTGCCGGTGCGCCGGGGCGGTGCCCGCCGGGGGCTGCTGCGGCACGGCACCGGTCACGCCGGGGCGCACGGCGTACGTCCGGCTGCGGCCGGCCCGGACGGTGCGGCGGCGCAGACCGGCCTGCCGGCGTTCACCGTCGTGCTCGTGCAGCGACCCGCCGGGGGCGCCCGGCGCGGGTACGGGTGCCCGGCGGACGCCGGCGCCCGAGCGCCGGTCGGCGAGCCGGGCCGACCGGCGGGCCAGGGCGCGGGCCTCGTGCGCGTCCAGGTGGGCGGTGGCCCGGGCGGCCATCCGCTCGGCCACCCGGTGGGTGGCGGTGTGGTGGGCCGGGACCTTGTCGGGCGCTCCGGCGATCAGGTCGAAAAGCCAGGTACGGGCCCGGTCCGCACGCCGGTGGAGCAGGCGCTCACGCCGGAGCGCACGCGCCCTGCGGCGGGGGCGTGCGGCGTACCGCCAGCGTGCCCACGGGCTGCTGGGGCGGGCCAGCCGGATCGCGCCGATCCAGGACAGGCCGGGGACCATGATGCCGAGCAGGCCCGTCCAGACCTTGCCCTTGAGCAGGGCGACGATCGACACCAGCGCGTTCACCACGATCACCGCGACCAGCCCCCAGCGGGTCTGCTGGCTGGGCACCACGCCGAGCGGGACGTAGCCGGTGAGCAGCAGGGCGGTGATCAGGATGCCGAAGATCACCGCGTCCACCGACTTGCGGCCCTGCTCGCCCCAGTAGACGTCGTCCAGGTGCAGGATCAGCGCGAACTCGTCCAGCACCAGGCCGCAGCCGATGCCGAAGCTGAGCCCGAACCAGTCGATCCACGGGTGGCCGCCGTTGGTGGCGAACACGCCGATCCCGCCGACCAGCAGGAACCCCAGCCCGAACACCATGTGGTGGATGTGCAGCCCGCCCGGGGTGATGTTGCCCGGCCACCAGCGGACCTCGGCGCGGATCATCCGCACGCTGAACCGGATGCAGACGAAGGACACGATGAACCCCACCAGCAGCAGGAAGAGCGGCTGTTTGTGCGCGGCGACGATGTGCTGCTGATAGCCGTCCAGCAGCGAGTCGAGGCTGAGCTGTGCGAGGTGCATGGGTCGTACCTTCGTTCCTGGTGCCGCACCGGGCGGTCCGCCCGTCCGGTGCCGACGGGTCTAACGTCCGCTCAGAATCCCCGGGTGCGCTTGGCGGCGCGCCGGGGGACGGCCGGGTAGAGCGTCAGCGGCTCGGTGCTGCCGGGGATCTTCATGAACAGACGCGCGATCTCACCTCCCAGGTTCACGCCGATGGCGAGGGCGAGGGCGATGGCGGCGGCCCGGGTGATCGAGACCAGCCCGGCGCTGGCGTGGCCCTGCGCGAACGAGAGCATGCCGAGGTAGATCGCCGAGCCGGGCATCAGCGGGCCGATCGCCGCCGTCACGTACGGCAGCGCGGAGGCGTACCGGTAGCGGGCCATCAACTGGCCGAACAGGCCGACCAGGCCGGCCGCCACGCCGGTGGCGACGATCGGGGAGACCTGGGCGTTGTAGACCAGCACCCCGTAGCTGGACCAGCCGACGACGCTGTTCAGGGTGACCAGCAAAAGGTTTCTGCGCGCGGTCTGCAGCAGCATCGCGAAGGCCAGGGTGAGCACCATTGCGGCGACCAGCTGGACGGGCGGGTAGTTGATCCCGACCAGGCTCTCGTCCGGGTTGAGCTTGGCGTGGAAGCCGACCCCCAGGTAGAGGATCAGCATCACGCCGATCACGATGCCCGCGACCAGGTAGATCACTTCGAGCAGCCGGGCGGCGGCGGTGATGTAGAAGCCGGTCAGGCCGTCCTGGACGGCCGCGACCATGGCCCGTCCGGGCAGCAGCGCGAACAGCCCGCCGGTGATGACGACGGACCCGCGCAGGCCCAGGTCGTTGAAGGAGAGCACGATGCCGGAGACCGCGGCCGGCATCGCGGCGACCACGAACTGGTAGAACTCCGGCAGTCCGCGCCGGGCGATCAGCGAGGCCAGCCGGTCGCCGAGGATCGCGGCGACGAAGGCGTTGGCGAACACCAGCCAGGCCTTGGCGTCGAGCCGGCCGCCGACCAGGAAGGTCGCCGCGCCGGCCAGCAGACCGGTGGTGAGCGAGAGCAGCCAGACCGGGTACGGGTGCCGGTTGCGGCGGATCTCGGCGAGCCGGCGGTACGCGTCGTTGACCGTCACCTGCTCGGCGGTGATGTCGGCCACCAGCTTGTAGACGGCGGCGAGCCGGGTGTAGTCGGACGTCCGGCGGCGGACCACCCGGTCGGCGGTGACGGGGGGCTCGACCAGCGAGGGCTGGTGCGAGATCCCGATCAGGGTGAAGGTCACCTGCGGCTCGCAGTGGTCCAGCCGGTAGGCGTGGGCGATGCCGAGCATGGCGGCCTCGACGTCCTCCGCCGCCTCGCCGCTGGCCAGCAGCAGCTCGCCGATGCGCAGGGTCAGGTCGAGGATCCGCGGGACGTTGCGCGCGGTCGCCTCGGACTGCCGCTCGCGCGGGGTGCGCTCGAAGGCCGGGCGCTCGGACATCGGCGTGCGCAGCAGGGTGCGCATCCGGTCCGGCCAGGGGGCGTCGCCGGGGGCGCCGGGGTTCAGGGTGGGGACGGCGATCCCGTTCGGCGGGGTGTAGCCGGCGGCGCGCCAGTCCTCGGGGGTGAGGGTGTCCTCCGGGCCGGGCGGCGGCGCGGAGTCGTCCGGGTCGCCGATGTCGCGGCCGGTCCCGGCGGGGCCCGCCGGCCGTCCGCCGGCCCGCAGCTCGGTCGCCCGCAGCTCGGCGGCGCGGGACCGGGCCGCCGGCGCCTCGATGTACGGGGTCAGCAGGCCCTCGGTGGCCGGGGCGGCCGGGGCGAGCGGCACGGCGGCGGGGCCGGCGGGCGGCGCGGGGTGGCCCAGCAGGCCCTCGGTGGGCGGGGCGTCCGAGGGGTGCACCTGGCGGGTGTCCCGGGCGGGCCGGGCCGCCCTGCCGCCCCTGGCCTTCTTGCCGCCGCCCGGCCGGCCCCGCTTCGGCACTTCCCGCTCCTCGCCGCCCCTGGTGGCCGGGCCACCCTTCGATCTTCGGTTACACCTTGCCCGATCGAACTCGCGGACGCACATGTACGTGGTGGCCTGCCGGGCCGGCGCCTTGGGCCTACCGGGCGCGGTCGGCGGCCGGTTCCCCGCCGCCGCCGGCCGCGTGACCGGGGGCGGCCGCCCGGCCGGCCGCCCGCCGGGCCCGCAGCAGCTCGATCGCGACCGGCACCGCGGAGAGCAGCACGATGGCGATCAGGATCGGCTCGATGTTGTCCCGGACGAAGGCGATCTGCCCGAGGAAGTAGCCGAGCACGGTGACGCCCGCGCCCCAGAGCACGCCGCCGATCGCGTTGAACAGGACGAAGGAGCGGTAGTTCATCCGGCTCACCCCGGCGACGACCGGGGTGAAGGTGCGCACGATCGGCACGAACCGTGCCAGCACGATCGCCTTGGGCCCGTGCCGTTCGAAGAAGGCGGCGGCCTTCTCGACGTTCTCCTGCTTGAAGAGCCGGGAGTCGGGCCGGTTGAAGAGGCCCGGGCCGACCTTGCGCCCGAAGAGGTAGCCGACCTGGTCGCCGGCGACCGCGGCCGCCACCACCAGGAGGCAGACCAGCCAGAGCGGCTGGTGCAGGTAGGTGCCGCCGGCCACCAGCATGCCGGTGGTGAAGAGCAGCGAGTCGCCGGGCAGGAAGAAGCCGATCAGCAGGCCGGACTCGGCGAACACGATCGCCAGGATCCCGATCAGGCCGAAGGCGGGGATCAGGGTGGCCGGGTCGAGCCAGGACGGGCCGAGGGCGAGGCTGGTCACGGTGGCGGCACTCCCGAAAGGTCGACGCTTGGCAATGAAAGAGTAAAGCATTCACCAAGTACCCGGCCGTTCGAGGGGGACGGACCGTCAGCTCACCGGCCCGCCGGCCCGCCGCACCATCCGCCGCCCTGCCCTGTCCGCCCCGCCCCGCCCCGCACCGCCCTGCCCCGCCCTGCCCTGCCCTGCCCTGCCCTGCCCTGTCCGCCCCGCCGTCCGCGGGCCTGCCCTCCCCCGCCGACCCGGCCCCGCGGACGGCACTGCCCCGGCCCTCGCCGGTGAGGGCGGTGGGCCGGGGCAGCGACGGAGGGCCGGAAGCGCAGCGGCGAACGGGAGGGACCAGGAGGTCAGAGGCCGTACCGCTCGACGGTCTCCTCGTGCCGGGCGGTGTCCACCCCGGCCGCCTTGGCCAGGTCGAGCCAGGCGAGCGGGTGCTTCCAGCGCTTCGTCAGCCGCCGCAGCACGGCGTCCGCCTCGGCCGCCCTGGCCGTGGGCGGCACGCCGACGGCCGCGTAGATGCCGGGCAGCATCTCGTCCTCGTCCTTGGGGTCGGTGACGGCGTACTCGTCCGAGCTGTAGGCCCACACCGCGTACCCGGCCTCGTTCAGGTCCTGCCGGAAGGCCGCCCACTTCTTGTCCCCGGGCCAGGCGCCGTCGATCCACCAGGTGGTGTAGCCGGCCGGGTCGAGCAGGGTGAGCAGCTGGAACACCGGCCGCCAGCGCTCGCGGACCTGCTGCGGCGCGTCCTCGCCCGGGGGGCGCTCCAGCAGGGCGGGGGCGAAGACCACCACGTCGCCGTGGTTGAGGTCCAGGTCGTCCCCGAGCACCGGCAGCAGGCGGGCGGTGGCCGGGCCGGTTCGGACGGCCGGCAGGTCCGCGGCGGTGCCGTTGGCCCGGGCCGCCCGGACGGTGACGAGCTGCCACTCCTCGTCCACCGGGCCCTCGGGCTCGTCGAACTCGATGCCGATCCGGGCGCCGGCGGCACGCACCGCGGGCCAGTCGCGGTTGGCGGTGGCCGCGGTGACCAGGTGCCAGAGGTCGGACTCCTGGACGGTACGGTGCTGCTCCTGCGGCGGGGTGCCTTCGGCGGGCAGGGCGTGCAGCAGGATCTCCTCGTACAGCCGCTGGGCCCGCGGGTGGTCGCCCAGCTCGGTGGCGGCCGCAGCGGCCAGCCGGCGGGTGTTGATCCGGGTCGGCTCCTCGGCCAGCAGGGCCGCGCAGTGCTCGCCGACCTCGGCCCAGCGGCTCTCGGCGGCGGCCCAGCGGGCCCGCGTCCAGTGCGCGTCGGCGGGGCTGGTGGCCATCAGGCGGTCCGCCAGGCGGCGCACCCCGTCGCCGTCGCCGGCGTCGATCAGGACGGCGCCGAGCAGTCCGGTCAGCTCCTCGTGGCCCGGGTCCTGGTCCAGTCGCTCCCAGAGCAGGTCGGCGGCGGCCCGGGTGTGGCCGAGCGCGCCGAGCAGTCCGGCCAGCTGCAGGACGAGGTCGGTGGCCCCGGCCTCGTCGCCCTGGTACCGGCTGCGGGCCGCGGCGATCAGGTCGGCGTCGGCCTCCGGCGCGCCGGGCTCCGCCCGGGCGGCCAGCAGGGCGAGCAGCTCGCCGGGCGGCACCGGCAGCTCCGGTTCGGGCAGCGCCTCGGCGGCCGCCCGCAGCTCGGCGACCTGCCCGGCGACGCCGTCGGTGCGGCGCAGCTGGGTGAGCTTGCGCTCGCCGGTGGCGGCCAGGGTCAGCGCCACCGTGCGGGCGCCGCGCGCCAGGGCGAGCCGGCCGGCCGCCAGCAGCAGGTCCACGCAGGGGCGGTGGGAGCCGGTGGCGTCCAGGTAGCCGACCCAGCCGGTCACCGCGGCGCCGAGTTCGGCGGTGTTCTCGTGGGCGCCGGCGGCGTGCAGGATCTCGATCGTGGCCACCCAGGCCGGCCGCAGGTCCGGGTGCTGCTCGGCCTCGTCGGCCGCGGGCAGCAGGGCGAGCGCCTCCTCGACGCGGCCGAGCCGGGCCAGCGCGCGGGCCCGCAGCATGGCGCCCCAGCGGCGGTCGCTCTCGTTGAGTTCGCTGCCGCGGGCGCGTTCGGCCTGCTCGGCGGTGTCCAGCAGGGCCAGCACCTCCTCGTCCCGCCCGAGCAGGTGCAGGGTGCCGGCCCGGGAGTGGTGGAAGTGCAGCGAGAGCCGCTGGCCGGCGGCCCGCATCCGGGTGGCGGCGGTGTCGAGGTGGCTGAGCGCCTCGGCCGGGCGGCCGTCGTCCTCCAGCGCGTCGGAGTACTCGCGGGAGAGGCAGTCGAAGCAGGCGCGGGCGGGCTCGATCCGGTCCAGGGTCTCGCTGAGGACGGCGAGCCGCTCGGGGACGAAGCCGGGGCCGTCGACCCGGGCGTGGCAGATGGCGAAGTCCTGGACCACGCAGACGGACTGCGGGCAGCTCGCGGTCTGCTCGCGGTGGGCGAACTCCAGCAGGTCCACGGCCTCGGGCAGCGCCTGCTCGCCCTGGTGGCGCTTGTTCAGCAGGTTCTGCATCCGCCAGTGCCGCAGGTAGACCTCGACCCAGGGCAGGTCCAGGGCCCGCGCGGTGGCGACCGCCTCCGGGAACACCGCGTCCAGCTGGTCGTTGCGGCCCTCGTTGGCGTGGCCGGGGAGTTCGTAGATGGCCTCGGCGAGGCGGTGGTGACCGGCCTCGGCGAGCTGCTGGTGGGCGTCGTGGACCCAGGCCCAGATGTCGGTGCTCATGCGGTCTCCCCCTGCGGGTGGTGCTGTGCGCTGCTGACGGGTGCGCAGATGACGGACGGGCGACGGACGGACGGGACGCGGCCGGACGGACGGCCGACGGCGATCGCGGCGACGGTGCCGGCCGACGGTGCCGTGCCGGACGGTGCTGCGCCGGCCGGGCGGGGCCCGGCCGGGCGGTGCGGGCTCAGGCTCCCGCCCCCTCGTCCGGCCCGCCGCCCGAGGCGTCGGGGCGCGCGCCGGGCAGCGCCTCGGGCAGGTCGGGCAACGTGTCCGGGACGGCGGGCAGCCCCGCGGGCAGAGCCGCCGTCAGGGCCGAGACGGCGGTGCCGATCCCGGCCAGGGCGGCGGACAGGTCGCCCGCGGGCGAGGTGCCGGACGGGCCGGCGGCGGCCGCCATGATCACCTTGAGCGAGCGGAGCAGCCCGGCCGCGGTGGCGGCGCCGGTGTGCCCGGAGCGGTAGGCGGTGAGCAGGTCCTGGACGGCGGGCGCGGCCAGGTTCAGGTACAGCCGGGCCTTCACCTCGCCGCCGGTACGGGCGGTGAAGGCCCGGGCGAGGCGCAGCGCGGCGGACGGGATCCGGGCGTCCGCCTGGTCGTCCTCGATCCTGGCCTTGAGCTCCGCCTCCCGGTCGGGCACCAGGACGAGCGGCAGGCCGGGCGGCTCGAAGCGGGCCGGCACCAGTTGCTCGCCCTCGTCCGCGAGGGCCGCGGCCAGCCAGGCCCGCTCCTCGGCGGGCAGCGGGCGCTCGGGGTCGCGGAACAGCTCCCGGTTGCCGTGCTCGCTGCCGAGTTCGACGATCCGGCAGTCCCGCAGCTGGGCGTAGCGGCGCAGGAACGGCAGCACCGCGTACCGGTCGCCGCGCGCGATCGGGACCTGCATCGCGCGGTACAGCATCTCCTCGAACCCGCCGCCGCTGCCGAGCGCGATGTGCACCGCGCCGCCGCCGGCCGCCCGCAGCGCACCCGCCGTCAGGTCGCCCTGCGAGGTCGGGACGGGTACGTCGTCGGCGAGCAGGGTGAACAGCCGGTCGTCGCAGAGCGCCGCGCCGAGCAGGTCCTGCCCGTGCCGGGCGAGGATCCGGCGCCAGGCGGCGGGCCGCAGCCGGGCGGTCTCGTACAGGCCGTCCACGACGGCGTCGGCGAGGGCCTGCTGGAGCGCCCGGTAGTGCTCGTCGCGCTGGAGGTCCTCGCGGCTGGCGGTGGGGGTGAGCCGGTGGGACTCGACGACGCCGCCGACGAAGCCGGCCCAGCTGGGCAGCAGGTCGCGGGCGTCCTCGGAGAGCAGCATGCCGCGCAGGTAGACGGCGAGGTCGCGGTTGTCGCTGCTGCCGTACGTGCCGCCGTCCTGGACCCAGAGCAGGCCGACCGCGTCGGTGCCGCCGGCCGCCGGGCCCACCGGGAAGGCGGCGAGCGGCTCGAAGCGGCGGCCGAAGGCGGTGGCGAAGCGCATCCGGGCGGCGTACGGGTCGCCGGCCGGCTCCTCGCGCCAGGGCACCGGCACGTCGTTGACGGGCCGTTCGTCGTCGCCGACGAAGACCGGGACGCCCAGCAGGACGCAGTACCGGCCGAGCACCTCGCGCAGCGCCTGCTCCTCGGCCAGGTGGGCGTGCTCGGTCTTGAGGGTCAGCTCGACCACGCTGCCGGGGGTGCGGCGGGCGGCGACCGGCTCGACGCTGTACTGCTCGCCGCCGCGGCTGCGGTAGCGGTGGCCGAGGGCGGGCTCGCGGTGCGAGGTGGTGGTGACGGTGACCTCGTCGGCGATCGAGAAGGCCGAGAGGAAGCCCAGGCCGAACGCGCCGATCAGCTCGTCGTTGCCGGTGACCTCGCGCAGCAGCCGGGTGTAGCCGGTGCCGACGGTGGCGAGGTACGCGTGGATCTCCGGCTCGGTCAGGCCGGCGCCGGTGTCCGCGATGCTGACGGTCCGCCGGGCCGAGTCGCCGCGGACCCGGATCGTCGGGGCGTGGCGGCCGTCCGGGTCCTCCAACCGGCGCCGGGTGTGCGAGTCGTGGGCGTTCTGGACGAGTTCGCGCAGGGCGACCAGTGGTGTGGAGTAGAGGTGCGTGGCGAGGACGCTCACCAGACCGCCGAGGTCGACCTCGGTCGTACGCAGATCCTCGGTGGGCGCGGGGCCGGGGCGGTGACCTTCAGACATGAGGCCCCAGTGTGCCAGTACGACTATTGCCTGGACCATTCCTTAATCGGACGGCCTTCGGGCGGGAAACCCGTTCGTCGGGCCGGGATTGCCGTCCGACCGCCCGGAACGGGCGGTTCGACCGCGTTCAGTCGCCCGTCCGGACGGGCCAACGGGCGCGCGAACCAAAGCGGTTCATCAATGGGCCGGAGCCGCGGAACGGCCTCCGGTGTTCTCCGGTTGTTCCGCCTTTATGACACCATCGGGCGAATTGTGCTCCATTCGGTGGAACCGGGCCACGCCCTGGTGAATGCTGGACGTGCGACGTCAGGCAACGGCGCGTCCCGGGGCGGCCACCCCGGGGGCGCCATTTCTCGCACCGACCTTTCAGGGAGACCATCGTGTCCCGCATTCGCGCAGTCGCCGCTGTCACCGCCCTCGGGGCGTTCCTCCTCGCGGGCATCGGCACCGCCCAGGCCGACAACGGCGCGGGCTCCGAGCAGCACTCCAACAGCAGCGTCGTCAGCAGCGTCGGGTCCGGCAACATCGTGGGCGGCGTCCACGGCAACGCCGCCGGGTCCCAGCAGTCGGCCACCGGCTCGGGCGGCAGCAACCAGGGCAACTCCACCGCCGTGGCGGGCAACGCCGGCGCCGTCGGCGCCCTCCAGGGCAACGGCAACCTGGCGGCCAAGGTCTACTACCCCTTCGTCCTCTACTAGGCCGGCCCGCCCGGCTCTCCCGAACGGCCCCGTCGGCGCACCTGCCGGCGGGGCCGCCCGGGGCCGGGTGCCCGCCCCTCGGCACGGGGGCGGGCACCCGGCCCGTCGGCGTCCGGCCCTGCACGGCCGCCCGGCCCCCGTCCGTCCGGCGCCGTCCGCCGGGCACGGCTCAGAGCCCGAGCACGGCCCGGGCCATCCGCTCCAGACAGTCCGCCAGGTCCGCCCGCTCGCTGTGCGGGCGGTTCCGGACGCCGTCGTTGACCAGGGCGAACATCGAGTGCACCCGGATCCGGGCCTCCGCGGCGTCGTATCCGGGGCGGACCTGCCGGAGCAGCCCGACCCAGGTCCGCAGGAAGTCCCGGCGGAAGTCCACGGCGGCCTTGCGGTCGGCCGGGGCGAGCCGCTCGGTCTCGCTCAGCATGGCGCCGAGGTAGTGGCCGTGGCGCCGGGCGAAGCCGATGTACGCCCGCAGGCCGGCCGCCAGCGCCGCGTCCGCCGCGGCGGCGCCGTCCAGCGCGTGCCCGACCTCCTGCCGCAGCCGCTCCCGGCTGCGCTCCAGCGCGGCGGCGAGCAGGGCGGCCTTGCTGTCGAAGTGGTGGTAGACGCTCGGCCCCGCCATGCCGACCGCCGCGCCGAGCCGACCAGTGCTCACATTGTCGAACCCGCGCTCGTGGAAGAGCCGGACGGCGGCCGCGAGCAGCTCCTCGCGGCGCTCCCCCGGCCGGTCCGCCACCGGGCCGGCGAGGACCGGCGGCCGGTCCGCGGCGCCGGTGAAGGAGACCGCCAGCAGGGCCGTCCCGATCTCCCGCAGCAGCAGCTCGAAGCGCCGGCGCGGCGGCGCGAAGCTGTGGTTGGACAGGCCGCCGTAGACCGAGAGCGCCGACCAGCACAGCAACTCCGCGTCCGCCGGCGGGATGCCGGGCCGGTCGGCGCGCAGGAGGCCGGCCATCAGCCGGACGTCCGCGCGCAGTTCGCGGCGCAGCCCGGCCCGCCGGCCGGGCGGGAGCAGCCGGGCGTCGCGCTGCCAGAGGGTGCCGAGCGGGCGCTGCTCGATCGCCACGGTGCTGAGCGCGGCGCAGAGTTCGGCCGTTCCGCGGACCGGGGCGAGGGCTGCCGCGAGGGCGTCCAGACCGCCTCCGACCACCTGGTGGAGGAGTTCCGGCTTCCCCCGGAAGTGCCGGTAGAGGGCGGGGGCGGTGATGCCGAGGCCGCCCGCGACCTCCGTCATCGAGACCTGGTGGTAGCCGTGGCGGTGGAACAGGTCCGCGGCGAGGCGCAGGATCTGCGCCCGGCGCCCGGCCGGGCGGCTGCCGCCGCCGGGGCGCACCCGTCGGGTCCCCGTCACCGCGCCCTCCGCCCGCTCGCCCGCCTGCCCGCCCGTCCGCCGGTGGCCGCCCGTCGTACGGTGCCCGCCGAGCCCGGCCGGCAGCCTAGCAACGATTCACTTAGCGGCGGATCGTCCCAGGTGAACCGTCCCCGGGACACCCGCGGGAATCCCCGGTGACAGCTCTGGACAGCGGAAGCTACCCACGATTAACTTGTGCCGCGATCCTCCTGGCCGCCGCGGGCGCCAGGCCCCCCGCCGGAGCACCACCGAAGGGAGCGCCACCGTGCGCCGCACCGTGTTCAACGAGGACCACGAGGCCTTCCGGGAGACCATCCGGGACTTCATCGCCAAGGAGGTCGTCCCGGTCTACGAGAGCTGGGAGGCCGCGGGCCACCCGCCGCGCGACTTCTACCGCAAGCTCGGCGCGCTGGGCGTCTACGGCATCGAGGTGCCCGAGGAGTACGGCGGCGCGGGCGAGACGGGCTTCAAGTACCAGGCGGTGGTCAGCGAGGAGTGCGCCCGCGCGGGCGTGACCTTCGGGTCCTCCGGCGTGCACACCGGCCTGGTGCTGCCGTACCTGATGGAGTACGCCGACGAGGAGCAGAAGCGGCGCTGGCTGCCCGGCTTCGTCTCCGGCGACATCATGACGGCGATCGCGATGACCGAGCCGGGCGCCGGCTCCGACCTCGCCGGCATCACCACCACGGCCAGGCTGTCCGAGGACGGCACCCACTACGTGCTGAACGGCGCCAAGACCTTCATCACCGGCGGAGTCCTCGCCGACCTGGTGCTGGTGGTCTGCCGCACCGCGCCGCACGACCCGGCCGACCGCCGGGCGGGCCTGTCGATCCTGTGCGTGGACACCACCTCCGAGGGCTACGCGGTCGGCCGCAAGCTGCAGAAGATCGGCCTGCGCACCTCCGACACCGCGGAGCTCTCCTTCACCGACGTCAAGGTGCCGGTCGCCGACCTGCTCGGCGAGGAGGGCAAGGCGTTCGCGTACCTGACCCACAACCTGGTGCAGGAGCGGCTGGCGATCGCGGTCGGCGCGTACGCCTCGGCCGCCGCGGCCGTGCAGTTCGCCGTCCGGTACGTGAAGGACCGCAAGGTGTTCGGCAGGACGGTCGCCGAGTTCCAGAACACCAAGTTCACGCTGGCCGACTGCGAGGCCCAGGTGGTCGCCCAGCAGTCGATGGTGGACCGCGCCCTGGAGCTGTACCAGAACGGCGAGCTGACGGTGGCGGACGCCGCCGCCGCCAAGCTGTTCTGCACCGAGTCGGCCTCCGAGGTGATCGACAAGTGCCTCCAGCTGCACGGCGGTTACGGCTACATCCTGGAGTACCCGATCGCCCGCCTCTACACCGACAACCGGGTGTTCCGGATCTACGGCGGCACCAGCGAGGTCATGCGGACGATCATCGCGAAGTCGCTCGGCCTGTAGCGCCCGCCCCCGTGCGGCAGACCCCCGGTGCCGGGCGGCCTCCCGCGCGGGGGGAGCATGGCGGCGGCGGGCCGGCCGGTCCCGCCGCCGGTCCGGCCCGGGCCCGGCCGGTCCCGCAGCTTCCGAGGACGTCATGACGAGCGACTCGCTCCGTTCGGTCACCCGCGTGCAGGCCGCGCTCAGCGCGCCCGGCATGCCCTTCGCCGTCACCGCGACCCGGTCCGGCCCGCGGTACACCGGCGGCCCGGCCACCCTGCGCGACCTGCTCGACGCCACCCGGGCGCACGGCGAGCGCCCCTTCCTGGTCACGGCCGGCGGCGCCCTCGGGTACGCCGAGCACCACGCCCGGGTGGCCGCCCTCGCCCACCACCTGCTGGACGCCTACGGCCTGCGGCCCGGGCAGCGGGTGGTGATCGCGATGCGCAACCTGCCCGAGTGGCAGATCGCCTTCTGGGCCGTCCAGGCCGCCGGCCTGGTCGCCGTCCCGCTGAACGCCTGGTGGGAGGAGCGGGAGCTGGCGTACGCGCTGGACGACTGCGGGCCCGCCCTGGTGGTCGCGGACCAGGAGCGGGCCGAGCGGATGCGGCCCTGGTTCACCCACCGGGCCGGGGCCGGCCCCCGGCTGCTGACCGTCGGCGACCGGCCGCGCCCCGGCGCGGACCGCTTCGAGGACCTGCCCGCGCCGGCCCCCGGCGCGGACCTGCCCGACGTCCCGCTCGATCCCGGCGGCGACGCCACCCTGATCTACACCTCGGGCACCACCGGGCGTCCCAAGGCGGTCGCGGCCACCCGTTCGGCCTGGTGCGCGGCCCTGCTGGGCCCGCGCTTCTTCGCCGCCACCGCGGTGCTGTCCGCCGGCGGCGACCTCGCCGGGGTACCGCCGCAGACCACCCTGATGACCTATCCGTTCTTCCATGTCGCGGCGTTCAGCACGCTGCTGCCGCTGATGGCGAACGGCGGGACGGCCGTGCTGATGCACCGGTGGGACCCGGCGGAGGCGCTGCGGCTGGTCGACCGGCACCGGGTGACCATGTTCGTCGGCGTGCCCACCACCGCGCTGGGCCTGCTGGACGCAGCCGACCGGGCCGGGGCCGGGCTGCCCACGCTGCGGGTGGTGAGCACCGGCGGCGCGGCCGCGCCGCCCGGGCTGGCCGCCAGGATCACGGCGCGGTTCGGCGGCCGGGTGGAGGCCCGCAACGGCTACGGGCTCACCGAGACCTGCGGCGGCGTGCTCGCCAACCTGGGCGCCCGCTACCGGGAGCACCCGGACAGCGTCGGCCGGCCCTGCCCCGCCGTGGAGGTCCGGATCGCCGGCCCGGACGGCTCGGCCCTGCCGGACGGCGAGGTCGGTGAGCTGCTGCTGCGCGGGCAGCCGCTGTTCCGGGGCTACGCGGGTGATCCGGAGGCGACCGCGGCCGCCTTCAGCGACGGCTGGTTCCGCACCGGCGACCTGGCCCGGCTCCGGGACGGCGAGGTGTACATCGTCGACCGCCTCAAGGACATGGTGGTCCGGGGCGGCGAGAACGTGTACTGCGTCGAGGTGGAGGGCGTGCTCTGCGACCATCCGGCGGTGGCGGACGCCGCCGTGGTCGGCGTGCCGCACCCGCTGCTCGGCGAGGAGGTCGCGGCGGTGGTCGTGCTGCGCACCGGCGCGGCGCCCGACCGGGACGGGCTGCGCTCGCACGTCGCCGGGCGGCTGGCCGCCTTCAAGGTGCCCGCCCACCTGGTGTTCCACCCTGGGCCGCTGCCGCGCAACCCGACCGGGAAGCTGCTGAAGCCGGCCCTGCGCGAGCAGGTCGCGGCCCTGCTGCCGGGCTGACCGCCTCGGCCCGCCGGCGACCCGCCTACGACGCGCCCGCGACCGGCGCACGGCGCGGCCGCCCCGGCGGACTGCCGGGGCGGCACGGGCCGGCGAACCGTACGGGGACGGCGGGCCCGGGGGCCGGGCCGCCCCGGGCGGTCAGTTCGACGAGCCCTGCTGCGCGCGCCAGACTTCCCAGCCCGCCATCGAGGCGGCCTTGGCGTCTTGCAGCTTGCGGCTCGCCAGCTGGGACGGCGGGGTGTCCAACTGCCGCACCCAACTACGCCCGGCGGACGCGATGGACACGCTCACCATCACGGCACCGGCCAGGCCGAGGACGGCTCCGACACCGGTGAGCACCACACCGCCGACCAGCAGGCCACGGTTGAGCTGGATTCCACTGAGGACATTCTGATTCGCCATGGGTCCACCATCCGCGAGCCCGCCCACCCCCGCATCCCGGACGGGCCGGGGTCGCGCGGAATTGCTCCGACCGGGTAGCGGGCTCACCCGGCGGGCCGCACGACGGCCGGCACGGCGGGCCCCACGACGTCGCCACGGCGGGCGGACGGCGGGCGCGCCCGGCATGCGGAGCCGGGCCGGTCGGCCCTAGGGTCCCGGGTGGGGGCCCCTCCAGGAGGACGCGATGGACGATCTCGTACAGCTCGCCGACGAACAGGCCGCCAAGGCCGCCGCCAGCGCGCACGGCCGCAGCGCCCACCTGCTGATCCACGACGGCGTGCTGCGCCAGACGGTGATCGCGCTCACCGCCGGCACCGCCCTGGACGAGCACAACGCGCCGAGCGCCGCGAGCCTGCAGGTCCTGCGCGGCCGGGTGTCGCTGACCATCGCGGGCCGGCGGCTGGAGCTGTCCACCGGGCAGTTGCACCCGATCCCGCAGGAGCGGCACGGGCTGCTGGCGCACGTGGACTCGGTGGTCCTGCTGACCGCCGTCACCAACTGACCCGGCGGCCGCCGGACGGACCGCGGGCCTTCCGTACCCGTCGGGCCCTCAGGCCGCCGTGACCGTCCGGGGCACGCTGTCGCCGACCAGCCGCAGGCCGCGCAGCACGTCCCGGCCGGTGGGGGCCAGCTCGGGCGCGGCCAGCCACTGGGCCGCCAGCCCGGCGAGCAGGGCCTGGTAGAACATGCCCCGGGCCAGCTCGGTCTCGTTGTCCGGCACCGCTGGCAGGCCCTGGAAGAGCGCGGCCAGCCCGAGCCGGCCCTCCTTCTGCACGGCGGCGAGCTGCTCCTTCAGTTCGGGGGCGTGCTCGACCTGGGCGATCGCCTCGAACTGGGCGGCCCACAGGCCGCGGTGTTCGACGAAGGTCTCCAGGACGCCGTCCCAGACGGCGACGAACCGCTCCTCGGGGTCGTCCGTGCCGCCGTCGGCCCGCGCCACCGCGGCGGCCAGCGCGCCGCCCCATTCACCGACGGCCTCGATCAGCGCCAGGTTGAGCAGCGACTCCTTGGAGCCGAAGTGGTAGCCTATGGCCGCCAGGCTGACCCCCGAGGCGGAGGCGATGTCCCGGGCGGTGGTCCGCCCGTAGCCCTTCTCGTACAGGCAGCGCTTGGCCCCGGCCAGCAGGTCTTCTCGATTTCCCATGGCTCGATGCTACGACAGCCCTGGACGGATGTCTTGCACGTATGACCTAGACGTTTGAGTAAGACGAAAGAGCGAGACGTTCGATCTAGACATACGTACTAGACAAGCGTCTGAAACGCTCGTACTGTCATCCCCATGACCGCAACCCACGGCCCCGCCGGCCGCCGCGAATGGATCGGCCTCGCCGTCCTCCTGCTCCCCGTCCTCGTCCTGAGCATGGACATGGGCGTCCTCTTCTTCGCCGTCCCGTTCATCAGCACGAGCCTGGCGCCGAGCGGCACCCAGCAGCTGTGGATCATGGACATGTACTCCTTCCTGCTCGCCGGGTTCCTGATCACGATGGGCGCGCTGGGCGACCGGATCGGCCGCCGCCGGCTGCTGATGATCGGCGCCGCGGGCTTCGCCGGGGCCTCGCTGCTGGCCGCCTGGTCCGGCAGTGCGGACCAGCTGATCGCCGCCCGGGCCGTGCTCGGCATCACCGGGGCCACCGTGATGCCCTCGACCCTCGCGCTGATCCGCAACATGTTCCACGACCCGAAGCAGCGCCAGGTGGCGCTCGCCGCCTGGGGCGGGGTGCTGACCGGGGGCGCCACCCTCGGTCCGGTGGCCGGCGGTCTGCTGCTGGACCACTTCTGGTGGGGGTCGGCCTTCCTGATCGCCCTCCCCGTGATGGCCCTGGTGCTGGTCGCCGCGCCGTTCCTGCTCCCCGAGTACCGCGCGCCGAAGGCCGGCCGCTTCGACCTGCCCGGCGCGGTCCTCTCGATGGCCGCGATCCTGCCGGTCGTCTACGGCGTCAAGACCGTCGCGGTGGACGGCTGGAGCCTGCTGCCGGCCCTCGCCCTGCCGATCGGACTGCTGATCGGCACCGCCTTCGTCCTGCGTCAGCGCACCGCCGCCCACCCGCTGATCGACCTCGGCCTGTTCCGCATCCGCACCTTCAGCGGCGCGATCACCGTCAACACCATCGCGATGTTCGCGATGATGGGCTTCGCCCTCTTCACCTCGCAGTACCTGCAGTTGGTCAAGGGCATGAGCCCGCTGGCCGCCTCGCTCTGGGCGCTGGTGCCGAGCGTCGGCGTCGGCGCGGCGGTCGGCCTGGCCGGCGCCCTGGCCGGCAAGGTCCGCCCGGCGCACCTGATGGCCGGCGGGTTCCTGGTCGGCGCGGCCGGCTTCGGGATGATGACGCTGGTCGGCCCGGACTCCCCGCTCGCCCTGATCCTGGTCGCCGCCGGCGTGCTGGCCGCCGGCAGCGTCGGCACCATGACCCTCACCGCCGAGATGGTGGTCGCCGCCGCGCCGCCGGAGCAGGCCGGCGCCGCCTCCGCCACCTCCGAGACGGCCGTCGAGCTGGGCAGCTCGCTGGGCATCGCCCTGCTCGGCGCCGCCGGTGCCGCGATCTACAAGGGCCGGCTGGACGGCCGGCTGCCGGCCGGGCTGGACGGCGAGGCGGCGAAGGCCGCGCACGACACGCTGGGCGGAGCGGTCTCGGTGGCCGGGCAGCTGCCGGGCCGGCTCGGCGGCGACCTGCTGGAGGCCGGCCGGTCCGCCTTCACGGACGGCATGCACGTGGCCGCGGTGGTCGGGCTGGTCTTCCTGCTCGGCGCCTCGGTGGCGGCCCACCGTCTGATGCGGCACCTGCCGGTGCCGGCCGCCCCGACCGCCCCGGCCGGGCCGGAGCAGGGCGAGCCGGAGCACGGCGGGCAGGAGCCGGCCGCGGTCTGACCGGCCGCCCGCAGGAGTGAGATCGCCCGGTCGCCGGGCCACGCGGGTCATCGAGAGCCCCCTCCCGGCCGGGAGGGGGCTCCGCTGCGTTTCCCCCGCAGGTCAGCAGCGGTTTCCGGGCGGCCGGACGGTCCGCGCGGAGGCCCCGGCCGATGCCCCGGAATCCACCCCTACGGCTCCGGCTCTTTGACCACCGTTTCCCGCCCGGTGTATACGTTCGCCGTCTTCGCCAGGCATACTGGCCAGGCCGGGCGATTTGCCCGGCGACAACGGCGAGAATCGAAGGGACCGGTGGTCAGGGATGCTGCGTAACGGTCTGGAGCCCTGGCACCTCCTGGTGGTGCTGGCTGTCATTATCCTGCTCTTCGGATCGAAGAAGCTGCCCGAGATGGCCCGCGGGCTCGGCAAGTCGATGCGCATCCTCAAGGCGGAGACCAAGGCCCTGCGCGAGGACGACGCGCCGGCCGACGGTGCCCCCTCGAACGCCACCGCCGCGTCCACCGCGACGCCGGCGCCCGAGCAGCCGCGCCCGGCGGCCGTGACGCCGTCGAACGTCACCACGGCCTCCGAGAACACCAAGTCGGCCACCGGCGCCTGAGCCCGGCCGCACCCGAACGCTCCGCGGAGCCCGCGATCCGTCCCCGACGGATGCGGGCTCCGTTGCTGTTCGGGCCCGCCGGCGCCGCCCCGAGGATCCGCGCACCCCGCCGCCCCCGGGACCCTGCCTCCGCCGCCATCCCTGCCCCTGCCCCTGCCCCTGCCCCTGGCTCCACTCCCGCCGCCGGCCGGGGCGGACCGGCCGACGACTTTCCGCCGCGGCGCCGGGCCCGGAGGGCCGCACAGGGGCCGCCCCGGCGCCCCCGGCAGGCACCCCGCTGTCGCGGCCGAACAGGCGGTGCCGATGGGGCCATTGGCCCTGGTGGGACCGCCAGGGCCAGGGTGGCAGAAGTGGCTTCGAGTGCGATCCGAACAGTTCGATTTTCGACAAAACCGCTCCATTGCAATCACATTGACGCAACATCAAAAAAGTGTTCGTCAGATCACCATGCGAGACGAACCTCTGACAATGCGTCGTCGATCCGCTTAGGATGACCGCGGCCTGTCACCCATCGGCGGTTCGAATTCCGCCACGAGGATCTGATGACCCCACACATACCGGACGCCGTTTCATGGTGCCTGGCGGTCGGGGCGCCCGCCGCCGCCGTCCTGCTGCTGCGCCAGCGGCGGATCACCGGCTCGCTCGGCGAGCGGATCGGCGCCCTGGAGGACTCCGTGGCCGCCAGGGACGAGGCCGCCCACCGGCTGGCCGCCGTACAGGCACCGGCGCTCGCCGCGGCGCCGTACGCCGCGCCCCACGACCTCCCGCCGGCCGCCGACGCGCGGCTCGCCGGGACGGCGTTCGCCGGCCACCTGGACAGCGTGCTGGAGCAGTTCGCGGGCGCCGCGGCGCTGGCCAGGGACCGCGCCGACCAGTCCGCGAAGACGGCGCTCAAGGGCGCCGTCCGCTCCCTCCAGGGGCTGGCCAACGAGCAGCAGCTCTCCATCTCCGACATGCAGGACCGCCACGACGACCCCGACGTGCTGCGCGACCTGCTGGAGATCGACCACGCCAACTCGCAGTTCGGCCGCCGCGCCCAGGCGATCGCCGTGCTCTGCGGCTCCTGGCCGGGCCGCCAGCGCCGGGTCTCCGCGCTCTCCGACGTGGTGCGCGGCGCGAAGTCGCGGATCCGGGACTACCGGCGGGTCGAGGTCCGGACGCAGCACGAACTCGCCGTGGTCAGCCGGGCGGTGGAGCCGGTGGTGCTCGCGGTGGCCGAGCTGCTCGACAACGCGGCCCGGCACTCCCAGCCCAACACCACGGTGGAGGTCAACCTCCAGCCCGCGCACAACGGCGCCTGCGTGGTGATCGACGACGCCGGGGTCGGGATGGACGAGCGCGAGGTCCGTCGGGCCGGCCAACTGCTCTCCGGGCAGCGGGCGGTGGACGTCACCCAGCTCGGCGACCCGCCGCAGTTCGGCTTCGCGGTGATCGGCGTGCTCGCCGCCCGCTACGGCTTCAGCGTCTCCGTCGACACCCGCTCGCCGTACGGCGGGGTGCGCGCGGTGCTGTTCCTGCCGAGCGCCCTGCTGACCCAGCCCGAACCCGAGACCGAGCCGGAGCCCGCCGCCGCCGCGCCGCCGGCTCCCGCCCCCGCCGTGCGCTCCGTCCCTGCCCCGGCCCCCGCCCCCGCACCTGACCGGGCCTTCCCGGCCGCGCCGCTCGGGCAGACCGTCGGCGGCCTGCCCAAGCGGCGCCGGCGGCACGCCTCCCCGGAGCAGGCCGCCGCCGTGCGGCCCGCCGCGGACGCCCGGCTCGGTTCGGAGGCCGACTGGGACGACGCCTGGGGACGTTCCGCCGAGGACACCGCACGCCGGATGGGCGCCTTCGCCCGCGGCACCCGGGCCGGACGCGCCGAGACCACCGATCCCGAAGGGACCCCGCAGGCATGAACAGCCCGCTCAACAGCCACCTGGACAACGAACTCGGGTGGATGCTCGACGACGTCCTGCTGGTGCCCGAGGCACGGCACGCCATCCTGCTGTCCGCCGACGGCCTCCTGCGCGCGCACTCCCGCGGGATCTCCCGCGACGAGGCCGACCGACAGGCCGCCGCCCTCTCCGGCCTCCAGTCGATCAGCCGCTCCACCTCCGGGTTCGCCGGCCGCGAGGGCACCCCCTGGCGGCAGACGCTGATCGAGTTCGCCGACGGCTACGTCTTCCTGGTGGCCGCCGGCCCGGGCGCCTACCTGGCGGTCTCCGCGAGCGAGACCGTGGACATGGAGGCCGTCAGCTACCGGATGCAGAAGCTGGTCGACCGGCTGGGCAAGGAACTCACCAGCCCGCCGCGCCACGACGCCGGCCTCCGGACATGAGCGGCGCCCGGCGGCTGAAGGGCCTGGTCCGGCCGTACGTGGTGACCGACGGCAGGTCCCACCCCAGCCGCAACACCTTCGACCTGGTCACCCTGGTCAGCGCGATGCCGGACCGCCCGCTCGCCGGGCTCAGCCCGGAACGCCGCCGGATCGTCGAACTCTGCCTGCTCGGCGCCCTGTCGGTGGCCGAGGTGGCCGGCCACCTGCACCTGCCGGTGAGCGTCACCAAGGTGCTGCTCGGCGACCTGGTCGACAGCGGCCACATCCTCACCAGGGCCGCCGTGCCGCGCGCCGCGCAACCCGATTCCCAGCTTCTGCGGGAGGTACTGGATGGCCTCCGGGCCCGTCTCTGACATCTACCTGGCCCCGAGTGTGCGGACCGCCGTCAAGCTGCTGGTCGTCGGGCACTTCGCGGTCGGCAAGACCACCTTCGTCGGCACCCTCTCCGAGATCCCGCCGCTGCGGACCGAGGAGCGGATGACCCAGGCCGGCGCCCTGGTCGACGACCTGGCCGGCGTGCACGGCAAGGACACCACCACCGTCGCCCTGGACTTCGGCCGGCTCACGCTCAGCAAGAGCCTGGTGCTCTACCTCTTCGGCGCGCCGGGACAGCAGCGCTTCACCCCGCTCTGGCGGGACATGGCCTACGGGGCGCTCGGCGCGCTGGTGCTCACCGACACCCGCCGGCTGGAGCAGTCCTTCGCCGTGATGGACCTGCTGGAGGAGCACGGCCTGCCGTACGCCGTCGCCGTCAACCGCTTCGACGGCGCACCGGAGTTCGCCGAGGAGGAGCTGCGCGAAGCGCTCGACCTGCTCCCCGACACCCCCCTGGTCAGCTGCGACGCCCGGGACACCGGCTCGGCGACCCGCGCCCTGGTGACGCTCGTCGAGTACCTCTCCGCCCGCGTCGAGGACCCCACCGAACTGGAGCCCGCGTGACCCACCCCGCCCCGCCCCCGGGCTGCCCGGCGCACAACGCCGACGGTGCCCCCGCGGCCTTCGGATTCCCGCTGTACGACAAGGAGTTCGCCACCGACCCGGACGCCGTCTACGCGCACCTGCGGCAGTACGGCGCGGCCGCCCCGGTCGAGCTGTACCCGGGCGTGCGGGCCACCCTGGTCACCTCGTACGCGGCCGCGCTGGACGTGCTGCGCACCCCGGAGACCTTCTCCAAGGACCCGCGCCGCTGGAAGGACCTGAACCGCGGGGCGATCGCCCCGGACAGCCCCGCGCTGCCGATGATGGCCTACCGTCCGAACGCCCTGTTCACGGACGGCGCCGACCACGCCCGGCTGCGCGGCGCCATCAACGACAGCCTGGAGCAGGTCGACCCGGTCGCGCTGCGCGGGTACGTGGAGCGCAGCGCCGACGTCCTGATCGACCGCTTCGCCACCCTCGGCGAGGCCGATCTGGTCCGTGACTACGCGCGCACCCTGCCGCTCCTGGTGTTCAACGAACTCTTCGGCTCCCCCGCCGAGTTCGGCGACCGCCTGGTGGCCGGGATGTCCGGGATCTTCGACGGGGTGGACGCCGAGCGGGCCAACCAGGAGCTCACCGCCTGCCTGCTGGAGCTGGTCGCGCTGAAGCGCTCCCGGCCGGGGCCCGACATCACCTCCTGGCTGATGTCCCACCCGTCCCGGCTGACCGACGAGGAGATGCTGCACCAGCTGGTGCTGCTGATGGGCGCCGGCACCGAGCCGCAGCTCAACCTGATCACCAACGCGCTGCGGCTGCTGCTCTCCGACGACCGCTTCGCGGGCAGTCTGGCGGGCGGCAGCCTGCCGGTCGACGACGCCCTCGACGAGGTGCTCTGGACCGACCCGCCGATGGCCAACTACGCCGTGCACTTCCCGGTCCGGGACGCCGAACTCGGCGGGGTGACGCTGCCCGCGGGCGACCCGGTGGTGATCAGCTTCTCGGCCGCCAACAACGACCCGGCGCTGGCCGCCGAGCACCGTACCGGCAACCGGGCCCACCTGGCCTGGAGCGCCGGCCCGCACACCTGCCCGGCGCAGAGCCCGGCCCGGCTGATCGCCACGGTCGCGGTGGAGAAGCTCCTGGACCGCCTGCCGGACCTGGAACTCGCCGTCCCCGCAGGCCAACTGCCCTGGCGGCCGGGGCCGTTCCACCGTGCGCTGGCCGCCCTGCCGGTGCGCTTCCCCCCGGTGACGCCGACTCCGGCCGGCTCACCGCGGCACGCCGCCCCGCAGCAGTACTCCGGGCCCCAGCAGGCCGGTCCGCAGTACGGCGCGCCGGGGTACCCGTCCCCGCAGCACGCCGCGCCGCACCAGGCCGGACCGGACGCCGCCGACGCGTACCGCACCGCTCCCTCCACCGCGGCGCCGCACAGCGCCGCGGCCAGCACGGCCGCACCGCGCACCGCCGCACCCGGACGCCCCGCCGAGACCCCTGGAGAGACCTCATGGCAGCCCCTTCAGCCACTCCCGCCGCTTCCTGCCCCTACGCCCTCGACCCGACCGGCAGCGACATCCACGGCGAGGCCGCCCGCGTCCACCGGGACGGGCCGGTCGCGCAGGTGGAGCTCCCTGGTGGCGTGGTTGCGTGGTCGGTAGGCAGCCAGGAGCTGCTGAAGCAGTTGCTCACCGACCCCCGGGTCTCCAAGAGCGCCCGCCGGCACTGGACGGCGTTCATCAACGGCGACATCCCGGCGGACTGGCCGCTGAACCTCTGGGTCGCCGTGGAGAACATGTTCACCGCCTACGGCACCGAGCACCGGCGGCTGCGCAAGCTGGTCGCCGCCGCGTTCACCGCGCGCCGCACCGAGGCGATGCGGCCCCGGGTCGAGCGGATCACCAGCGACCTGCTGGACGCCCTGGCCGCGGCGCCCGCCGGGGAGCCGGTGGACCTGCGCGAGGGCTACGCGTACCCCGTCCCGATCCAGGTCATCTGCGAGCTGTTCGGCGTGCCCGAGGAGGCCCACGCCGGGCTGCGCGCCTGCGTGGACGGCATCTTCAACACCAACGCGACGGCCGAGGAGGCGCAGGCCAACGTCGTCGCGATCTACGGCATCCTGACCGAACTGGTCGCGCTCAAGCGCAAGGAGCCGGGCGACGACCTCACCAGCGTGCTGCTCAGCGTGCGCGACGAGGAGGCGGACGGCGAGGGCACCGCGCAGCTCAGCGAGAGCGAGCTGGTGGACACCCTGCTGCTGCTGATCAGCGCCGGTCACGAGACCACCGTCAACCTGCTCGACAACGCCATCCACCTGCTGCTCACCCACCCCGAGCAGCTGGCCCACGTGCGGGCCGGCCGGGCCTCCTGGAACGACGTCATCGAGGAGGCGCTGCGGCTGCGGTCGCCGGTCGCCAACCTGCCGCTGCGGTACGCGGTCGAGGACATCCAGGCCGGGGACGTGCTGATCCGCAAGGGTGACGCGATCCTGGCCGCGTACGCCGCCGCCGGGCGGGACGCGGCCGTGCACGGCGCCGACGCGGACGTCTTCGACGTGACGCGGGCCGGCAAGGAGCACCTGGCGTTCGGCCACGGGGTGCACTTCTGCCTCGGGGCGCCGCTGGCCCGGCTGGAGGCGGCGATCGCCCTGCCGGGGCTGTTCGAGCGCTTCCCCGACCTGGCGCTCGTCGAGCCGGCGGGGGAGCTGCCGCCGGTGGAGTCGTTCATCTCGAACGGCCACCTCGCCCTGCCCGCCGTGCTGCGGCCGGCCGCGGGGTAGTCGGGCTCCACGACGGTCCGGGGCGCGGCGGGCGGCCCGCCGCGCCCCGGACCTCCGGACGCCCGGCCGGCCCGGCGCCCGCCTCATCGCACCCGGGCCAGGGCCTGCCGCTCGGCGCCGGCCGCCGCCCGGGGGCGCGGCCGGCGGATCAGCAGGCCGGCGACGGCGCCGAGCAGCACCACGCCGGCGCCCAGCCAGAGGGCCTCCCGCAGCCCCTGCTCGAACGCGGCAGCCGGTCCGGACGCCGCCGCCGCCCGGGCGCCCTGGCTGAAGACGGTGGTGATCACCGCGATGCCCAGCGCACCGCCGAACTCGCGGACGGTGTTGTTCAGCCCGGAGGCCTTGTTGTGCTCGTGCTCGGCGACGCTGCCGATCACCGTCGCCGGGTTGGCGGCGAAGACCAGGCCCATGCCGAGTCCGGCCACCGCCAGGGCCGGCACCAGCGAGCCGTAGGAGACCCCGGGGCCGACCAGCAGGGCGAGCCAGCCGAGGGCCGCGGCCTGCAGCACGCAGCCGAGGGCCTGAAGGACGCCGCCGCCGATCCTGGCCACCAGTGCGCTGGCGAGCGGGACGACGACCACCGGCGCGGCCGTCCAGGGCAGGGTCCGCAGGCCGGCCTCGAACGGCGAGTAGCCCATCGGGCCCTGGAGGTACTGGGCGAGGAAGAAGATCGAGCCGAAGACGCCGAAGTACATCGCCAGCGCCACCGTGTTGCTGAGCATGAAGGACCGGATCCGGTACATGCCGGCCGGCACCAGCGGCTGCCGGGCCCGCCGCTGCTGGACGGCGAAGGTGGCCAGCAGCACGGCCCCGCCGCCGAGGCCGGCCAGTGTCCGGGGGCCGGTCCAGCCGTGGTCGGCGGCGCCGACGATGCCCCAGACCGCGACGATCACGGAGGCGGTGACCAGGGCGACGCCGGCCACGTCGAGGGCGCCCTCGCGGCCCCGGCTCTCCCGGACGGCCCGGTGGACGAGGGGCAGCGCGAGCAGGCCGACCGGGACGTTGATCCAGAAGATCCAGTGCCAGTCCAGGCCCTCGGTGACCAGGCCGCCGGCCAGCGGTCCGATCGCGACGCCGAGTCCGTTGACGCCGCCCCAGACGCCGACCGCGAGCGCCCGCCGGGCGGGCGGCACGGCGGCGACCGCGAGGGTGAGCGAGACCGGCAGGATGGCGGCCGCCCCGGCGCCCTGGAGCGCGCGGGCGGCGATCAGCTGGTCCGCGGTGCCCGACAGGCCGCAGGCGGCCGAGCCGAGGGTGAACACGGCGACGCCCCAGAGGAAGACCCGGCGGCGGCCGAAGCGGTCGCCGAGCGCGGCGCCGGCCAGCAGCAGCCCGGCGAAGGCGAGCACGTAGCCGTTCACCACCCACTGCAGCTCGGACTGGCCGATCCCCAGGTCGGCGCTCATCTCGTTGAGGGCGTTGGTCACCACGAGGTTGTCGAGGGAGACCATGAACATCGGGACGGAGGTCGCCAGCAGCGCCCAGAGCGCTCCCGGCCGGTTCTCGGGCATGACCGGCTCCTTATGGATAGCAATACTGTTCACTATCGATAATGGACAGTATGGGTATCCATCCCGAGGGGGCGCAAGGGCCCTCGGGAAAAAAGTGGAGATGTAAGCTATCCATACCGTTGGAGAGGGAGAGCCCATGCGCATCGGAGAGCTGAGCACCCGGACCGGCGTCCCGGTGCCGACCATCAAGTACTACCTGCGCGAGGGCCTGCTGCCCGCCGGCGAGCTGACCAGCCCCAACCAGGCCCAGTACGGCGACGCCCACGTCCGGCGGCTGAAGCTGGTCCGCGCCCTGCTGGACGTCGGGAAGCTCTCCATCGCGGCCACCCGGACGGTGCTCGACTCGATCGACGCCCCCGACAACTCCCTGCACGACCGGCTCGGGATCGCCCAGCACGCCCTCAACCCGGCGCCCGCCGGCGACCCCGACTCCGCCGACCTGCTGGAGGCCCGGGAGCGCGCCGACCGGCTGATCGCCGAACGCGGCTGGCTGGTCGAGAGCCCCGGACCGGCCCGCGACACCCTGACCCAGGTCCTGCACAGCTACCTCGAACTCGGGCAGCAGGACCTGCTCGTCGTGCTCGACGACTACGCGGACGCCGTGGAGAGCCTCGCGGCCTCGGAGATCGCCACCGTCGGCCGCCGCTCCGACCCGGACAGCCAGGTGGAGGGCGTGGTCCTGGGCACCGTCCTCGGCGACGCGCTGATCACCGCCCTGCACCGGCTCGCCCAGGAGGACGCCTCGGCCCGGGCCTTCGCCGCCCTGGGCTGACGGCCCGCCCGGCGGCGGGCCCGCGGACCCGAACGGAGCAGGCCCCCGGGCGGGCCGGGGCACCGGGCCGCAGGCTGGGGAGGGCTGCGCCGGAAGCCGTGGACCCCCCAGCCGCAGGATGGTGCCCGTGGAGTCGTGGACCCCCAAGCTGATCCGCGGCGTGGCCTCGGTGGTCGGCGGCTTCGCCGCCCTGATGATCGGCTACTTCACCCTCCCCCTGGAGTTCTTCGGGCCCGAGCGGCCGGCCCTCAGCTGGATCGTCTTCGGCGCCGCGCTGACCGTGCTGACCGTGCTCCTGCTCCGCAAGACGCTGCAGGTGCTGACCCAGGTCGGCGGCCGGCCCGGCGTGGGCCTGGCGTTCCTGATCATGCTGTCGATGGTGACCTTCTCCGCGGGCTACTTCGTGCTGTCCCGGGACAACCAGTTCGACGGCCTGCACAGCAGACTGGACGCGTTCTACTTCACCGTGATCACCCTGTCGACCGTCGGGTACGGGGACATCACGCCGAGCGGGGACGAGGCGAGGGTGGTGGTGATCCTGCAGATCTTCTACAACTTCGTCTTCCTGGCCGCGGCCGCGGGGAGCCTCAGCAACCGGGTGCGCAGCCAGATCAGCGCACGGGCCCGCGGGAGCGGCCGGCCTCCGGGACGCGAACCGGAGGCGGAGGCGGAGCCGGGGCCGGGGCCGGACGGCTGACGACCGAGGGCCACCGGCACCCACCGGCAACCGTCAGCTGTCGTTCCCGGCGTCGTTGCCGGCGGCCGCCCCCGCCGCCGGGTTCACCGTGTTGACCAGCACCGTCAGCCTGGCCTGCCAGTTCAGGCTGGTCGCGGTGTCGATCGCGTGCTTCTTGGCGAGGTCCCGGACGATCCGCTGGGCGTCCTTCAGCTCCTGCTGCGCGTCCGCCTCCCGCCCGGCGGCGAGCGCCTTGCCGGCGTCGTCCAGGGCCCGCAGCAGGTCGGCCTGCTTGTCGCGCTCCTTCTGCAGCTGCGCCTTCGCCACCAGCTCCCGCAGGGCGGCGAGCTGCACCGCCGGGCCCTGGAGCTTGGTGGGGGCCGGGGACGCCGTGGCCGAGGGCCGGGCGGTCGACGCCCCGGCGGTGGGGCTGACCGGCACGGGGCTGCCGGGTGCGGCGCTGCGGGTCGCGGCGGGCGGGGTGGTGGACCTCCCGGCCGGCGGTCCGTCCAGGGCGACGATCGCGATCACCGCCGCGCCCGCGACCCCGGCCACCCCCAGGGCGCCGAGCAGCAGCGGCCGGCGCCGGGGCCGCGGGCGCTCCGGGCCCGGGCCGCCGAAGGCGGCCCCGTACGGCGGTGCCTGCCCGGCGGACGGCATCACCGGCACCGGCGGCATCAGGGTGGTGGCGGGGCCGGGCGGCGCCGGGTGGTGGCCCGGGTACGCGCCGGGGCCCGGGACCGGGGGCAGGACGGTGGTGTGCTGCTGGTCGGCGCCGCCCTGCGGCACACCGGGGAAGAGCGGCCGGGCCTGGTCACCGCCGGCCAGCAGCTCGGCCGTCCGGTCGGCGGCCGAGCCGGCCGGACGGGCGGGGACGGCGGCGAGGAGCTCGGCACGGGCCGCGGCCGCGTCGTGGGGGCGGTCCCCCGGGTTCTTGGCGAGCAGCCGCAGCACGGCGGCGTCCAGCGCCGGGGGCGTCCCGGGGCGGCGGGCGGACGGCGGCAGCGGCTGCTCGGAGACCTGCTTGAAGGCGATCGCCACCGGGGTGTCGGCGGTGAACGGCGGCTCGCCGGTGAGCATCTCGGTCATCACGCAGCCGACCGCGTAGAGGTCGGAGCGGCCGTCCACGGCCCCGGCGGTGGCCTGCTCGGGCGACAGGTAGGCGGCGGTGCCGAGCACGGTCGCGGCCTGGGTCAGCCCGGCGCCGGAGGAGCCGGCCCGGGCGATGCCGAAGTCGACGACCTTCACCCCGCCGTCGTACGTGATCATGATGTTGCCCGGCTTGATGTCCCGGTGCACCAGGCCGGCGCCGTGCGCCACCTCCAGGGCCTCGCAGACGGCCGCCGCGATCCCGACCGCCCGCTCGACCGGCAGCATCGGCTGCTCGGCCAGCAGCGCGGCCAGCGAACGGCCGTGCACCAGCTCCATGACGATGTACGGCGAGCCCTGGTCGACCCCGGAGTCGAAGACCATCACGATCCGCGGGTGCGCCAGCATCGCGGCGTGCTGGGCCTCCCGGCTGAACCGCTCCGCGAAGCGCGGGTCGTCGGCCAGTCCGCCGTTGAGCACCTTGACGGCGACCTGCCGGCCCAGGACCCGGTCGACACCGCGCCAGACGGTGGCCATCCCGCCGACCCCGAGTATCTCCACGAGCTCGTAACGCTCGTTCAGCGCACGTCCGATCACTGGAACCGCTCCCCTCACCGTCCCGGCGCCCAGGGCTCCTGGTCGCCTCGCGCACCTGTGCACGATAGCCGCCGCGGCGCGGCGGCCCCACGGATCCCGGGCGCCCGGCCCGGTACGCGGCCGGCGGGCCGGCGGTGGTCCGCCGGCCGGGCGGCGGCCGGCGGGGCGGGGAAGGGGTCCGGACGGGCGGCGGGTCCGGGGGGATTCACCCACCGCCCGTCCGGAGTTCGTGTCACCTCGCGGTGGAGGTGTTGCCGGATCGCGCGGCCGGCTCCTCGGCACGGCCGGCGGCCGTCTCGGAGGACTGCGGGGCGCCGGTCTGGCCGCCCTGCGTCCCGTTCGCAGCCGTCGGCGAGGCGCCGGCCGTGGCCTGGCCGCCGCCCTCACGGGCGCTGCCGGTCGTCCCCGCGCGGACCGCCGCGCAGTAGCCCTCGATCTTCGAGGCGCCGCCCGCCGCCTTGAGCAGCGGTGCGTACCGGGGTTCGGCGGCGAGCGAGCGCAGGGTCTTGCCGTGCACCTCGGCGTCGGCCAGCTCCTGGCAGAGGGCCACCAGTTCGGGTACGGCGGTCGGGCCGCCGGGGGTCGGCGATGCGCCCCGCTCGCCCGGACCGGCCCCGGGCTGGGTGCCCGTCGGCGTGCCGGGGGCGTCCAGCGGGCCGGCGGACTCGGCGGCGCCCGGGACGGTGGCCTCACCCGCGGTGGCGGGTCCGCCGGACGGGACGGGGGCCCCGCCCGGCGAGGAGCTGCTCCGGGCACCGGTCTGCTTGCCCGACGGGGTGCCGGGCGGCGTGCCCGTGGACATCTCGGGGGTGCTCAGGGCCGCGGGCCGGCCGGATCCTGACGGCCCCCCGCCGAGCGCGGCGGGCAGGTGGCCACCCCCGGCCGCGACCGCGACCCCGCCGAGGGCGCTGGCCGCGAGCGCGACGACGGCGGCCTTGGCGCTGAAGGCCTGGGCCAGCGCGGCGGTTGCCATCGATCGTCTCCGGGGCGGTACGGCGGGAGCGGGAACAGGGACAGGTACGGCGGCGGGACGGGCGGCCAGCCGGAACGCGGCCAGGGCCGCCTCCTCACCGGAGAGATCGCCCTCCGCCGGCGGGGCAGCCGCAGCGGTGAGCAGGGCGGCCAGCGCCTGGTGCCCGCTGTCGCCGTCCTCTCCGGTGAGGGAGGCCTGACCGACCGGCGTACCGGCCGCCGCACCGGCGAGCAACTGCTCGGCGGTGTCGCGGTCGATCCGACGGGATCGGTTGGTGCTCATCTCAAGTCCTTCAGCGTCGCGGTCCTGGGTTCTGTCACACCCTGCGGAGATTTTTTCTGCGGAGCCCCCCGGTGCGGGAACCCGGCCTCGGGCGCGCCGGTGCGCTCCAGCAGCTTGGCGAGTCCGCGCAGCCCCCGGTGGGCGGCCATCCGTACGGTGCCGGCCCGCTTGCCGAGCACCCGGGCGGCGCTCTCCGCGTCCAGCTGCATGACGACCCGCAGCAGCACGGCCTCGGCCTGGTCGCGCGGCAGCCGGGAGATCAGCGCGAGCGCGTCGGAGGTGCCGACGGTGGCGAGGGCGGCGCCCGCGGTGTCGTCGCCGGAGGCCAGTTCGGCCAGGTACTCCAGCGGCAGGTCCGCGGTGGGGCGCCGGCGTCTGCTGCGCAGGTGGTCCAGGGCGCGGTTGCGGGCGACGGTGGCGGCCCAGCCGCGGAACCCGTCCGTGTCCCCGGAGAAGGTGTGCAGGTCGCGGGCGATCTGCAGCCAGGTCTCGGAGGCGATGTCCTCGGCGTCCTGGGTGTCGCCCGGCCGGCCGCCGACCAGCACCCGCAGGTAGCGCAGCAGCCCGGGCTGCACCGCCCGGAACAGCTGCCGGAACGCGTCCTCGTCGCCGCCCTGGGCGGCGGTCAGGGCGGCCGAGAGGTCGGCCGGGCCTTCCGCCGGGCGGCCGGCGGCTCTCGGCCCGGCCGGGGCGGCGGCACCTGCGGCGGGGTTCACGGCAGGGCGGGCGGCCGACCGGTCCGGCGGGGGGCCGGCCGACCGGGAACGCGGCGGCGGGACGAAGCCGGGGACGCCGACACCTCTGTCGGTACCGGCTCCGGGGCGGTCTGCACTGTGCACTCGCACCATCATCCGGCATCCGGCACCCGGCCGGACGGGTGCCCGGTGAACTCCGTGTTGCGGCGGCCGGGACCAAACCCCCTGTCCGGAGGGTCCAAGGTCCCCCCGGCCGCTGTCGTTCGCCCGCGGTTCCGATACCCGCACCCCGCATACGTTGGACGGGAACCGGAACGACACCGGACCTCCACGACTTCTTCGCACCAGGGGCCCGCCGCACCGGCCGGGCCGCGAGCGGACGACCACCGCGCGTCCCGGCCGCCGCCCGTCCCACTCCCGCGCCCCCGGCGCCGCCCGATCGCCCCGGCCCCCACCGCCCCGGCCGCCCGCCCGCCGCGGCACCCGGCCCACCGGCCCCGCCACGGGCCGGCCCGTGCCCGCACGGCCCCCGCCACGGGCCGCTCCGCCGACCCCGCCGACCCCGCCGACCCCGCCGACCAGGAAGACGTGATGAAGACCGCCCAAGAGCTCTACACGGACGGGCTGCGCGACCACTTCGCGCCCGCCATGCGCGCCCTGGGCCTGACCGGATGGCGGCACACCTTCAGCCTCCCCGACGAGGGCCATTGGGCCCTGATCGGCGTCGTCCGCCGCCCGCTCGGCGACCGGGTGCGGTTCACCCTCGAACTCAGCCTGACCGGCAAGCAGGACTGGGCCGACAGCGGCCTCCCCGGCCTGCGCCCGGACCCCCGGGTCCGGTACGGGGTGGAGACCTGGCGGGCCCGGATCGGGGAACTGCTGCCGGTGCAGGACGAGATGTGGTGGGAGGTGCTCCCCGGCCCGCGCTGGCAGGTCGCCGTGGAGGACGCCGTCGCCGCCGTCCGGCACTACGCCCTGCCCGAGCTGCTGCGGCTGGTCGACCGGCACCGCACCGGCGAGACCTACCTGTCCCGCGCGGGCCTCGCCGACGTCAACGCCGTCCTGCTGAGCGCCTCGGTCGCCCGGATCCAGCGCGCCGAACTCACCGACAAGACCCTCGTCCTCACCGGTGCCTGGAGCCGGTCCGACCCGGTGGCCCGGGAGGTCCTGCAAGGCGTCGCCGAGGGCTTCCTCTCCGCCGGGGACGAGCGGTTCCGGGCGGTCCGCTGCGCGGACACCCTGGGGCGCGAACTCTGGGTCTTCCCAGGCCGGTAGCCACCTCGGGAGCCGTATCACGGGCGCTCCCATGACAGTTGTCACGCCGATCCGGCAACGGAAGGCACTGCTGGCCATGGTGGCCGGATCGCCAGACTGGAGGCACGACGCAGGGCGGACCGCCCGGCGCGAACTCCCGGCGGAGGCAACCGACATGAGCCAGATCCTGACCAGCACGGGCACCACCACCGCGACCACCCCCCGCGCCGCGACGGCGAGCACCCGCTCGGCCTTCGCACCGCTCGCGATCGACGTCCTGGCCCCGCTCGGCGGCTACGTCCTGCTGCACTCCGCGCTGGGCCTGGGCCAGGTGGCGGCGCTCGGCCTGGCCGGCCTGATCCCCGCCGTCCGGACCGTCCTCGGGCTGCTGCGCGAACGCCGGCTCAACACCTGTGCCGCCCTGATGCTCGCGGTGAACCTGCTCGGCCTGGTGCTGGCCGGCGTCACCGGGGACGCCCGCCTGATGATCGCCAAGGACGGCCTGCTCAGTGGCGCCGTCGGCCTGGCGGTGCTGGCCTCGGTGGCCGCCGGGCGGCCGCTGATGTCCGGCGTGCTGATGCCCTTCCTGACCAAGGGCGACCGGCTCCGCACGGCCGCCTGGCAGCGGCTGGCGGACGGCCGGGCGGCCGGCTCGCGGGCCTTCCGCCGGCACGAGCGCGCCTTCTCCGCGATCTGGGGCCTGGCCCTGTCCGGGGAGTGCGCGGCGCGGGTGACCGGCGCCTTCACCCTGCCGGTGAGCACCATGGCCTGGCTGTCGACCGTCTTCCTGGTGGCCGCGATCCTCGTCGCCGCCGTGCTCGGCCGGGCCGCCGCCGACCCGATGGAGAAGCTCGTCCGGGCCGAGGCCGCCGCCCTCCCCGAGCCCGCCGCCGCCTGACCGGGCGCACCGCCCCGGCCGGGGCGGCGGGCCCCTGGCCGGAGCTGACCCAGCGTCGGGCGAAGGGCCCGGTCCGGAACCGCCGGGCCGCCCCAGGAGTCACAACAGAGGGGGCGACCGCCCCCACCGGACACGGGGGGAACCGATGACAGACACCGGAGAACAGACCGAGAGGCGCACCCTGACCTGGGACGGCTGCCTCAACGTACGGGATCTGGGCGGCCTGCCGACCGCCACCGGGGGCCGCACCCGCCACCGCGCCGTCGTCCGGGCCGACAACCTCGACCGGCTCACCGCCGAGGGCTGGGAGGCCCTGCGGGCCTACGGCATCCGCACCGTGATCGACCTGCGCAACGCGGACGAGTACAAGCCGCTGCTGCCGCTGCCCGCCGGCCTCGACCTGGTCCGGATACCGCTCGACGAGCTGGCCGGCGCGGACTGGTGGCAGCGCTGGGGCGAACTGGACGGCACCCCGCTCTCGCTGCGCCCCTACCTCGACGAGTGCCCCGGCGCGATCGCCGCGATCGTCGCCGCCGTCGCCCGGGCCCGGCCCGGCGGCGTGGTCGTGCACTGCGGCGCGGGCCGTGACCGCACCGGCCTGGCCGCCCTGCTGCTGCTCAGCCTGGCGGACGTGGAGCCCGCCGCGATCGTCGCCGACTACCTGCTCAGCGGCCCGAACCTGCGCCCGCTGTGGGGCATGCTCGGGCGCCCGGACGAGGACGCCCTGATCACCGCCGTCCTGGACCGGGCCGGCACCACCGCCGACCGCGCCCTGCTCACCGCGCTGGACGGCTTCGACCCGCAAGCCCGGCTGCTCGCCGCCGGACTCGGCCCGGCCGACCTGGCCGCCGCCCGCGCCCGGCTGCTCGACCCGCCGGCTGCGATGATCCACCCGTGATCTTCCGTGACGCCGTCCGCCAGGACCTCCCCGCCATCATCGCCCTGCTCACCGACGAGGAGGGGGTCACCGACCCCGCCGGCGTCCGGGTGGACGAGGCCTACGGCCGGGCCTTCGAGGCCGTGGACGGCGACGCCCGCAACGAGATGCTCGTCCTGGACGAGGGCGACGGCACCGTCCTGGGCTACCTGCAGCTCACCTACATCCCCGGCCTCGGCCGGCACGGCCAGGAGCGGGCCCTGCTGGAGGGGGTCCGGGTCCGGGCCGACCGGCGCGGCGACGGGCTGGGCCGCCGGCTGATCGGCGAGGCCGTCGAGCGGGCCCGCCGACGCGGCTGCACGCTCGTCCAGCTGACCAGCGACAAGCGCCGCGCCGGGGCCCACGCCTTCTACGCCTCGCTCGGCTTCGTCCGCAGCCACGACGGGTTCAAGCTCGGCCTCTGACCGCCGGGCCGCCGGCCGCGCCGGGCCCGGCCGCCGGGAGCCGCGGCGCCGGGAGACCAGCCGCCCGGCCCGGAGCGTCACCGGCGGCGGCCACCGCCGAGGCGCTCACGGATCGCCCGCATGGTGGCACGTAGCTCGTCCCACCCCGGCGTTCCCGGACGGACGACCTCCCCCGCCGGCCACCCGGGGCCGGGCGCGGCCGGTCCGGCCGGCTCGGGGGGCGGTGCGGCGCAGGCCGGTGCGGCGGGAACGCCCGCCGGCGTCCGGTCGCGGTGCTGCGGTCCACCGGTGTGCTCCAGGTCGTCGGGGCCGGGAGGTCCGGCGGTCCACGGTCCGGCCGGGAGGGGCTCGGCCGGGGCGGGTCCGGCCGATGCGGCCGCTCCCCCCACGCTCAACAACGCCCGCACGCGCGGAGTGGTTACGGGCCCGGAAAGACCAGCCGTCGTCCTGTCCTGGTGATGGGCTTCCTGGTCGGGCCCGCACGTGCGGACCTGTGTGCCGGTACGTGCGGACCTGCCCGAACCGGCACGTGCGGAGCTGTTTCCTCCGGTGCCCCCGTCGGGCAGCCCCGCACGTGCGGACCTGCCCGACGGGGGCCCGTCCGCGCTGCCGGGTACGGGGCCGGAGGCGGCTGCCCGCACGGGGGCGGCTGGGGCGGTGCGGGTGGTGCCGGCGTCGCGTGCGGAGTTGTCGGCGGGCACGGCGGGCACCGCCGGCACGGCGGCATCCGTCCCCGTGACGTCCCCGGCGGGCCCGGCGAGCCGGCCGGCCGCCCGGCGGACGGCCTGCCGGACCCTACGGCGGTCCTGCCGGAGGACGGCCAGGGCCGCCTCCCAGCGCGGGACGCCGCCGACCGGCAGCACACAGGCGTAGCCCCGCACCCGGGCACCGGACGGCCCGAAGGCGAGGGTCATCAGCCCGGCCTCGGCGGCGGCCCGGTAGAACCGGGGGATCGAGTCCTTGGACGTCCGGCAGGACTTGGCGAACCACTCGTTCGAGGGAGCCTGGTGGAGGTTGGTCCCGTCGGCGTCGGCCTTCTGCGCGGCGTGCATCAGGAAGAGCGCGAACGCCGACCCGAAGGACTTCCAGGCACCGCCAGTGGGGATCTGCTGCATCCACTGGCCGAGCCGGGTGCGGAACTCGTTGGCGGGGGCGGTCCAGCCGGCCGGGCGGACGCCGGCGGTGTCGCTGAGGTTCATGGTTTCTCCCGAGGGCGCCGCGCCCCGCCGACGCGCCGAGGGCCCCACACGCCGCTCGGCGTGCGTACACTCGGGGGATCGGGCTCGGCCGGCGTCGGCCACTCGATGGTGTGCGACCGCCTGGATATCTTTCGGCCAAGAAAAATGTGGCCAGGCAGTCGTAGCGGATCTGATCCCCCGGATGCTACATCCGGGGGATCATCCATTTCATCTGCACACCAAGGGATATGACGATACGTCAGTTCGACTTTTCAGCCCCGGTCGGCAAGGCCGGCCGGGCCATCGAACGGCCTGCTCAGAAGCCGGAGACCGGGCTGGTGACCATTCGCACCCGCCCGTCCGCACGTGCCTCCAGCCCCGCCGCCAGCCGCAACGAGCGTGCGGGGCCGAGCAGTTGGAGCGCCTCCTCGACCGGGGCCCAGCGGTAGCTGTCCAGTTCGCCCGCCGGGAGGGTCACCGGGGTGTCGCCCGCGATGCTGCCGAGGTCGAAGAGGAAGTGGATCGCGGGGTGCGCCAGCTCCTCGGACGGGTGCGTCCAGGCGACCACCAGCAGGTCGCCGGCCTCCCGGACGATCCCGGTCTCCTCCTCCAACTCCCTTGCCGCACAGGCGTCCGGGCCCTCCCCCAGGTCGATGGTGCCGCCCGGGAACTGCCAGTGCTCGCGGTAGCCGGCCTTCACGATCAGCACCCGTCCCTCCTCGTCCCGGAGCAGGCATCCGGCGGCCGCGTACGCGCGCGGCAGCGAGGCGAGCCATTCCTCACGGGACTTCAGCGGGCCGTCCGACATGGTGACTCCTTCTGGAGTGCGCGACCGGCGGACCGGCGCGGATCGAGAATGTGCGCCCCCACTGTGCCACGGTCCGCCGGGGCGGGACCGGAGGCGTACCACCGGCCGCGACCCCGCCCGCCCGGCCGGTTCGGCCCGCCCGGCCCGGCCGGTTCAGCCCGCCTACCCGGCCGGTTCAGCCCGCCCGCCCGCTCAGCCCGCCCGGCCCCTTCAATAGGCCTGCCCCGACCCGAACGCCGTCGTCACCACGGCCCACACGTGCGGGAACTCCTCGCCGTTCAGGCCGGTCGGGTTGAACGAGTACACGACGTGGCGGCTCAGGTCGCGGGTGGCGAACAGGCCACTGGTGAAGCCGGGGCGGCTGCCGGTCTTGCCCCAGACGAGCGTGCCGTCGGGCAGCGTGACGCTCATCAGGCCCATGCTGAAGCACGCCCGGCCGGCGGTCGGGCCGATCTCGCAGTTCTTGTTCCGGACGTTGGGCACGTCGGGCACCGTGAAGAGCTCGGCCTGCTGGGCGGGCGGCAGCAGCCGGCCGCGGAAGAGCGCGGTCATGAACCGCTCCAGGTCCGGGGCGGAGGAGATCATGCCGCCCTCGGCCCAGGGCCAGGGGCTCTGCTCGGTGACGTCCACCCGGACCCCCGGGTCACCGGCGCCGGGGCCGGGCACCGTCAGGTAGCCGTGCGCCGAGGGGTCGGGCAGCGAGGTGTCGCCGGCGGCGGGCACGTAGGTGTCGCGCAGGCCCAGCGGGCGGGCGATCCGGGTCTGCACCTCCTGGGCGAAGGTGCGGCCGGTCACCTTCTCGACGACCATCCCGGCGACGAAGGTGTTGATCCCGTTGTACTGCTGGGCACTGCCGGGCGCGAAGCTCATCGGGCCGGCGAGGGCGGCGGCGACGACCTCGGCCGGCGTCCAGGAGTCGGTGCGGTGGGCGGCGAACCAGCCGGTGCTGCCGTCCCCGGAGGTGAGGCCGGAGCCGCCGGGCAGCCCGCTGGTGTGGTCGAGCAACTGGCCGACGGTGACGGCCGGGAGGTCCGCGGGCAGCAGGCCGGGGAGGTAGCGCTGGACGGGCGCGTCCAGGGCCAGCCGGTGCTCGGCCGCGAGTTGCAGTACGACCGTGGCGGTGAAGACCTTCGAGATGCTGCCGATCCGGAACCGGCCGTCCGGGTCCACCCCGTCGCCCGCCGTGCCGGACCAGCGCCCGCCGCGGCCGCCGGCCCGGACCAGCGCACCGGTGATCCCCTCGTCGGGCAGGTCGGCGATGGTCCGGGCGAGCGCGTCCCGGTCCGGCCGGGCGGGCTGGGCGGTGGCGGCGGACGGGTGGCCCGCGGTGGCCGGCCCGGCGGCGAGCGCGGGCGTCCCGGCGCCGGCCACGACGGCGGCGACCAGGGCGGCGGCAGCCGCCAGGGTGGTCCAACGGGTGCGGTGCGCGGACGAGTTCACGGGAGTCGCTCCAGGCGGTCGACGGGCGGTGTGCTTCCGTCGAGCAGCCTGCCGGACCCCTGCCGCCGGGCCATCCGGGACGGGCCCGGAGCCGCCCCTGATCCCGCAGGGGGATTCCCCCGAGGTGCGGCCGGGCACGCGTCAGGGGCGGGAGCGCGGCCGGCGGACGGCCGGGCGCGCGCTCCCGCCCCGAGAGGACTCAGTGGGCGGAGTGCTTCTCCGCGCCGCGGTGGCGGTGGCCCTTCAGTTCGGCGTGCATGGCGGGGGCGGAGTGCATGGCCGTCGCCGTGCCGTCGTCCCGGCCGCCGTGCCGGAACGTGCTGTCCCCGAAGTGCATGCCGGGTGCCCCGGTCGGCGGCGCGTTGGTGAGCGACGGCGGCTCGAGCGGCCGTGGCGTCGCCGCCATCCCCCGGCGTTCCAGCAGTTCCTGGGTGCCGCGCTGGAGCTTGCTCATCCGGGCCGATGATTGCATGGCCATCGTTGATCTCCCTTCGGCGGTGCTCGCCGCCGCACCTGCGGGGACGAGGGAGCCGCACGGGATGTTATGTCCGGATTTCATCCGAATACACATTCTGTCCGGCCGGCTCCCGGCGGCCCCGGGGCGCGGTCCGCACCCCGGCGGCCCCGGCCGGGCGCGCCCCGTACCGCCGCGGCAGCCCGGCCCCGCCCCGCGTCGCGGGCTGTCGCCTCAGCCCATCGCCTCGTGGACGTAGCACCAGCGCCACTCCTCGCCCGGTTCGTACGAGCGGATCACCGGGTGGGAGCTGTTGTGGAAGTGCGCACTGGCGTGCCGCTGCGGCGAGTTGTCGCAGCAGCCGATGTGCCCGCAGTCCAGGCAGAGCCGCAGGTGCACCCAGTCCCGGCTGCCCGCGGCGAGGCAGTCGGCGCATCCGTCGGTCGGGGGCGTCGGAACGATGTCCGCAGGGGCCGCCGCAAGGTCTTCGCACGCGCTCATGTACGCAGGGTAGTAAGGCCGGGGTCCGACGGCCGGGAACCGCGCCGGGCCGCCCGTACCGCACCTCGTCCACCGCACCTCGCCCACCGCGCGCGGACCGGCCCGCGCGCCCCGGGTCAGCCGAGCGGCGAGACGTCCTCCCCGGTGCCCCGCCCCGGCGCCGGGGCGCCCGCGGGGCCGCGCGGCGGGCCGTCCGCCGTCCAGCTCGCCAGCACGGCGAGCTTCTGCGCCGTCGGCGAGCCCGCCGGGGTGGTGTAGGCGATCAGCAGCTGGTCGGCGGCGCCCGAGACGGCGAGCGTCTCGTACCCGAAGCTGAGCGTGCCCGTCAGCGGGTGGTGGATCAGCTTGCTGCCGTGGGTCTTCTCCCTGACCTGGTGGTCGGCCCAGAGTCGGCGGAACTCCTCGCTGCGGACGGACAGTTCACCGACCAGCGCGCCGAGCCGCCGGTCCTCCGGGTAGCGGCCGGCGTCCAGCCGCAGGTAGCCGACGGTCTCGGCGGCGACCGCCTCCCACTGCGGGTAGCAGTCCCGCGCGCCCGGGTCGAGGAAGACGTGCCGGGCCGCGTTGCACTCCTCCGGGGGCCGGCCGCCGAAGCCGAGCAACGCGTCGGCGAGCCCGTTCCAGGCCAGCACGTCCATCCGGCGGCCGAGCACGAAGGCGGGCACCGCGTCCATCATCTCCAGCAGCAGCCGGACGCCCTCCCTGACCTGCTGCCGGCCCCGGACGGCGCGGCCCGTCGCCCGGGCGGGGCGGAGCAGGTCGCGCAGGTGGGCCTGTTCCACCCCGTCCAGGCGCAGCACCCGGCCGACCGCGTCCAGCACCGCGTCGGAGGCGGAGGTGCCGCGGCCCTGCTCCAGCCGGATGTAGTAGTCGACGCTCACCCCGGCCAGCTGCGCGACCTCCTCGCGTCGCAGGCCCTGGACGCGCCGGCGCCCGTGCGAGGGGAGACCGACCTCCTCGGGCCGGATCCGGGCACGCCGGGACTTCAGGAACTCCCCCACCGTGTTCTCCATCCGTCCAGGTTAGACCGGGGGCCCGGCCTGATCCTGGTACTGGTTTTCCTAGGAAGAGCAAGGCCTGGGCCGCCCCGCGACGGCCGCGCAGAGTGGGGTGCGACGGCACGAGGAACACCCGGACCGCACCACCCGGCGTGTACCGCACGGCCCCCTGCGCAGCAACGCCGTTCGCAGCAGCGACCCGAACCAGGAGAACCCCATGAGCTACCCCACCCTCGCCGGACGCACCGCCGTCGTCACCGGGGCCGCCAGCGGCATGGGCGAGGCCACCGCCCGCCTGCTCGCCGCGAACGGCGCCCGGGTCGCCCTGCTCGCCCGCCGGGCCGGGCGGCTGGACGAACTCGCCGCGAAGATCGGCGCCGACGGCGGCCAGGCCCTCGCGGTGGCCGTCGACATCACCGACCAGGCCTCGGTGGACGCCGCCGCCGACCGGGTCCGGGCCGCGTACGGCCAGGTCGACCTGGTGGTGAACAACGCGGGCGTGATGCTGCCCAACCCGATCGCCGCGGGCCGGCTCGACGAGTGGAGCCGCATGATCGACACCAACCTGACCGGCGCGCTCAGGGTGATCCGGGCCTTCACCGCCGACCTGACCGGCGCCGCCGCGGCCGGCCGGACGGCCGACCTGGTGAACGTCTCCTCGATCGCCTCGCACGTGGTCTTCCCCGACTACGCGGTGTACGCGGCCACCAAGGCCGGCCTCACCCAGCTCTCCGCCGCCCTGCGCACCGAACTGGGCCCGCGCGACGTCCGGGTGACCAACGTCGAGCCCGGCCTGACCGAGACCGAACTGGGCGGGCACATCGACAACCCGGAGCTCGCCGAGCAGCTGGGCGGGATGTTCGCGGCCATCCCCGCACTGACCGCCGAGGACGTCGCCGACCTGATCGGCTACACCGTCAGCCGCCGCCGCGAGGTCAACCTGCGCCAGCTGCTGGTGCTGCCCACCCGGCAGGCCTGACCCGCCCGGCGGCCCGGACCGGACCCGCCGGCCGCACCCGGGGTCGGACCGGGACCGCACCCGGGGTCGGGCCGGGACCGCGCCCCGGGTCGGGCCGGGACCGGGCCCGCCACTCCCCCCGGACGGCCGGGCATGGGAGCATGCCGCGTGGCCACGGTGACAGATCGACAAGGCAGCGGCACGGACACGGACCGTCCCGCCGGACCGCCCCCGACCGCACCCGCCGGAGCACCCGTCCGCCGGATGGTCGGCGGCACCGACCGGGTGCGGCAGCCCGCCGCGCTGATCCGGCTGCTGCTCGGCCTGGCCGCGATCTGCCTGACCCTGCTGCTCGCCGACTACGCCCAGGCCACCGCCGGCGGCATGGACGCCGACATCGCCCAGGGCGTCGACCTGATCCCGCGCGCGGTCTCCCGGATCGCCGGGGCGCTGTCCACCGCCGCCCTGCTGCTCGTCCCCGCCGTGGCCGGCGCCCGGCTGCTGCTCGGCCACGACCGCCGGCGCGGGCGCCAGCAGGTGGCGGACGGCCTGCTGGCCGCCACCGTGGCGTACGGGCTCTGCGTCGCCCTCGACCTCTGGATCGACGGCGCCGCCCCCGCCTCCCTGCTGGACGCCCTCACCCACCCGCTGCCCGACGGCCCCGGCCACACCGAACCGGTCTACGGCTACCTGGCGCCGGTGCTGGCCTTCCTGATCGCCGCGGGCGCCCGCGACCGCCACCGGCCCCGGGTCGCCTTCGCCCTCTCCGGCGTGGCCGGCCTGCTCAGCGGGTACGCCGGCCCGCTGTCACTGCTGCTCGGGCTGCTGATCGGCGCCACCGTGGCGCACGGCACGCTGTACGCGGTCGGGGTCCCCGACCCGCGGCCCCGGCCGGCCGCGCTGGCGCTCAGCCTGCGGCAGGTCGGCCTGCGCCCGCGCACCATCACGCCGTCCGGCCCGGACCGCTACCTGGTCGGGCAGGACGACGGCCGCCCCGACCTCGACGTCCTGCTGCTGGACCGGCAGGCCCTGGTCGCCGCACTGTTCCAGCGGGTCTGGCGCCGGCTGCGGCTGCGCACCGCCCCGCACCCGCGGGTGCTGCGCTCGCTGCGCACCGGCCTGGAGCACGAGGCGCTGGTCTCGTACGCCGCCGTGGCCGCCGGGGTCCGGACCCGCCGGGTCGTCGCCAGCGCCGAACTCGGCCCGGACGCGGCCCTGGTCGCCTACGAGCACGTCCCCGGCCGGACCCTCGGCCTGCTCGCCGACGAGGAGCTGACCGAGGAGCTGCTGGCGGACGTCTGGGCGCAGTTCAAGCTGCTGCAGACCCGGCGGATCTCGCACCGGGCGCTCGTCCCGGAGGCCGTCCTGGTCGCCGAGTGCGGCGCCGTCCACCTGGTCGACCTGGCGGACGGCGACATCGCGGCCAGCGACCTGGTGCTGCGGGCCGACGTCGCGCAGCTGCTCACCACCCTCGCCCTGCGGACCGGCGCCGAGCGGGCCGTCGGCTCGGGCGTCGCGGCGCTCGGACCGGCCGCCGTCGGCGCGGCCCTGCCGCTGCTCCAGCCGATCGCGCTGGCCCGGCGGACCCGGGCCGACCTCAAGCAGCAGCCCGAGCTGCTGGACGCGATCCGCGCCGAGGTGCTGCGCACCCGCCCGCAGGCGGCCGTCCGGGACGTCCGGCTGGAGCGGCTGCGGCCGCGCACCCTGCTGGCCGTGGTCGGCGGGGTGGTGGCGGGCTGCCTGCTGCTGCCGCAGTTCTTCACCACGGACCACAACCCGATCGCCACCCTGGCCGGCGCCGACCCGGGCTGGATGACCCTGGCCGTGCTCGCCGCCACCGCCAGCCACGGCGCCGCCACCGTCGGCTTCGTCGGCTTCGTGCCGGAGCGGGTGAACCTCTGGCACGCCACGCTGGCCCAGGTGGCAGGGTGCTTCGTCAAGATCGTCTCGCCCGGCGGGGTCGGCGGGATCGCCCTGAACACCCGGTTCCTGCAGCGCTCGGGCATCCCGACCCCGCAGGCGCTGTCCAGCGTCGGCGTCGGCCAGCTGCTCGGCCTGATCCTGCACCTGCTCCAGCTCGGCGCCTTCGTCTACCTGCTGGGCAACGACCCCGGCTCGGAGCTGGACGCGCTGCCGACCCTGGTCGGCGGGCTGGCCGGCGCCGCCGTGCTGCTCTCGCTGGCCGCGGCCGTCCCGCCCGCCAGGCGCTGGCTCGGCGCCCGGCTCCGCCCGCTCACCTCCGAGGTGCTGCCCCGGCTGCTCGACCTGGCGCGCAGCCCGGCGCGGCTGAGCGCCGGGATAGCCGGGCAGCTGCTCGTCTCGCTCTGCCTGGTGGCCTGCCTGTACTGCTGCGCGCAGGCCGTCGACAGCCGTCCGAGCTTCGCGTCGGTCGCGGTGGTGCTGCTGGTCGGCAACGCCGTCGGCAGCGCGGCGCCGACCCCGGGCGGCGCGGGCTGGATCGAGCTGACACTGCCCCGGATGCTGGTGGCGACCGCCGCCATGGACAGCGGCTCCGCGGTGGCCGCCGTGGTGCTGTACCGCCTGCTGACCTTCCTGCTGCCGGTGCTGCCCGGCTGGGCGGCCTTCGCCTGGCTGCAGCGCCGCAAGGCGCTCTGAACGACGGAGCGGCCCCGGACGGGTCCGTCCGGGGCCGCGGTGCGGTTCGGCGCGCCAGGCCCTACCGCTTCAGGCCGTCCAGCAGGTCCTTCGACGAGATCACGTCGGCGGCCGGCGGCGCCGGGATGTCGCGGACGGCGCCGTGGTCGCTGTACTCCTCGGTCACGCTGTACGCGCCCTGGGAGCCGCTGCCGGACTCCCTGGTCCGCAGGACCAGGCCGTCCAGGCCGAGCCAGACGTCGATGTCGGCCTTGTCCAGCCCGTGCGCCCGGGCCTCCTTGATGAAGGTGTCGCGCTCGAACTGCCCGAGCACGGGGCCGGTGTACTCGGCCAGCGTGGAGAACACCACGGTGCCCCGGTAGTGCTCCACCGGGCGGCCGCCGATCTCCTCGGTGGCCACCCAGGCCGCCTCGTCGGTCGCCGCGAGCGCCCCCACGAAGGCCGGCAGGTATCCCTTGGCCTTCGAGTCGCCCGTCCCGTTCTCCAGGCTGAGCCAGCTCTTGCCCACGCTCAGCTCGGCGAGCGCGTAGTAGACGCCGCCCGTGATGATCACGTGCTGGTGGCCGTCCTTGTCGATGGGCGTCTTCGGGTTGCCCCAGGTCTCGATGTCGGAGGCGGTGATGGAGAACGCGGACGACCCGGACTGCTGGAAGGCCAGCACGGCCCGCTCGCCCGAGCCCTCCGGCCCGGTCCGGGTCGTCCGGTACGAGGTCTGCTGCTGGGCCTTCGCCACGGCGCCCTCCAGCGACTCGGCCGCGTCGTGCGTCGGGTTCTGCGCCTGGGGCGTCCGCGACCTGGGGTCGAGCGGATCGCGCATGACGTCCTTCTTGGCGGGCGCCTCGATCGCGGGCGCGCCGCCCAGCCCCGAGTAGTGCAGGACGAGCGGGGCGTTGTCCTGGGCCAGCGAGGTCCGGCCGGCTTCGTTGAAGTACAGCCGGACCCGGACGAGCTCCTGCTTGTCGTTGATCGCGAACTCGGCCGTCAGGGTCCGCGCGTTCTCCGCCGGCTCCTGCGACGCGTCCTTCAACGCGTACGCCGACGCGTTCCTCGACGCGCTCTTCGACTCGTTCTTCGCGGTGTCCTGCAAGGCCTGCTTCGGCCGCAGCGCGAAGGTGCGGTCCGGCTCGGCGCCGGCCATGCCCATGGCGTTCATCAGCGTGTTGGCGTCCAGGACGCTCCGGTAGTGCCGCGTCCCCTCGCCGTCGCGCGGCCCGGTGCCGGCCGTGCTGAGCGTGCCGCTGCTCGCCGCCAGCCGCAGCTGGCGGACCGGGTCGATCATGTGCGCGAGCACGCTGTCGCGGCTGTCCGCGCCGCTCACGGCCTCGTCGGCGGAGGGCGTGCGGGACGCCACCCAGTGCTTGCCGCCGGACAGCTTGACCAGCGAGGCGGGCACCGCCCGGTAGCTGGCGTCGCCCACCACCCGGACCCGGTAGTCCGAGCCCGTGGCCTTGCTGCTGACGTCGAGTGCCGACCGGTCCTTCCAGGAGGCGAAGCCCTTGAGGTTCGCGGTCGGCCCATCGCCGGGCGTGTCCATCTCGACGGCACCGTTACCGGCCTTCAGCATCACCTCGGCCGAGGCGGCCAGCGCGGCCCTCGCCTCGGCCTCGTCCGAGGTCCCGGCCCCGGTCACGCCGTCACAGGCCGTCAGAGCGCCCACCAGCGTGGCACCGACGACGGCAGCGGAAAAAAGGCGCAGCGCGCGCATGACCCAACCCCCCACACGTTCCGCGGGCCCCAGGCCCGGTCGGCCCGATCCTGCCAGAGCGTTTGAACGGGTTCAAACCGATTCGGCCGGGCCGGCGGTGGGGAATCCGGCAGGTCGCAGGGCAATCGGGACGAATCGACGGCGGCGCCGCCCCGTGTCAGCGGTACTCGTCCTCGTCCAGGGTGACCACCCGGGCCTGCTCCGCCGCATCGGCGACATCGGTCGCCGGGTCCGCCCCCAGTGCGCGGCGCTCCACCAGCTCGTCGTACTCGTCGGCCTCCGGATCGTCCTCGACCGGCTCGTCGGCCTCGGCGGCGACCTCGTCCACGTAGTCCTCGGGATTCTGCGGCATGGTGTCGTCCTCGCTGCTGGGAGCCTCACCCGGACCCTGCTGGGCCCTGCCTGACGGGGCCCTTGAAGTATCCGTCCGCAGCGCCCCGGACGCGACGCCTCGCCCGGGCGTGGGCGTGTTGCCGGGCCTTCCCGCCGGGGCGGCCCAGGGGTGCCCCCGGGGGGCCGGAAAGATTTTCTGAACTCACCTGCAACCCCCCGGGGGGATGCACGTCCATCAGGGTGAGGGCCAGCGAGACGGACCGGCGGGAAGCCGGGGACGGGCCGGTCGCCTCGCAAAAAGCTTCCGCATTCTCATCCCAGGGGGACCTGCATCATGAACGCGTCCGTTATCAACCGCTTTGCGAAGATCGTCACCGCTGGTTCGGCCAAGGGCCGCTCCCGCCGCCTGGCCCTCACCCTGCCCCTCGCCGCCGTCATCGCCGCCGGCGCCGTCGGCTGCACCCCCGACAGCTCCCCCCAGGCCGCCCCCACCACCGCACCCACCCTCAGCACCCCCGCCGGCACCCCCACCCCGACCAGCACCGCACCCACCACCACCGCCACCCCGGCGCCCACCACCACCCCCACCGCGACCGAGACCGCGACCACCGCTCCGGCCCCCGCGCCGGCCACCGCCGCCCCGGTCCCGGCCGCCGCCGGGACCCCCTCCGCCACCAGGACGCCCACGAGCGTGGTCAAGCCCGGCGGCGGCATCGAGATCCGCTTCGACGGCCTGAAGGCCGGCCAGCGGATCGAGGCCGGCGGCGGCACCGTCTCCTTCTCCGTCACCTGGACCAACACCGGCACCAAGCGCTACGACACGGTCGTCCCCGTCGTCTCCTCCCAGCAGTACGAGGGCGCGCCCTGCACACGAGTCCTGGCGATGGCCCACGGCACCGTCGAGCGCAAGGACGGCAACGTCTGGCACGAGTTCCCGCTCAGCCAGGGCGGCGGCATGGACTACGCCACCACCGGCACGGCGGCCGCCTTCCCGCTCGCCTCCGGCGCCAGCCGCACCATCCAGTACCGCATCCACCTGGCCGCCGACAACGGCCCGGGCACCCTGTCCGTCGAGGCCGCCTCGTACGGGAACACCACCACGTTCAACCAGATCGGCAACAAGAAGGTCGTCGACACCGAGGTCGTGGACAGCCACCTCCCCAAGGTCACCGTGACCGGCGGCCCCGGCGCCGTGGTGGTCGGCGGTCAGGGCACCCGGTACACCGTGAAGGTCACCAACCCCACCGGGAGCGCCTTCCGTTCGGCGGCCCCGGCGCTCAAGGTGCAGACCCTGACGGACCCGGACTCCGGCGACTTCACCCAGCACGTCGTCTCGCCCGGCGACCTCTTCGTCATGGTGCAGGACCACGGCCAGTGGCGCGCGCTCAAGGCCGACTACGACTGCGACGGCTACCTCGCCGTCGACACCACCTCCCTGCAGCGCACCCTCGGCGCCGGTACCACCGCCGAGTACACCTTCCGGATCGGCGTCGACAAGGGCTGGGCAGGCGGCACCAAGCTCCCCGTCCAGATCGGCGCCACCGCCGACGGCCACACCGCCCCCACCGTGAAGGTCACCCCGTCGGTCAGCGGCTGACCCTCACCGGAACACGACAGCGCGGGCCGGCCCCCGGAGACCCTGGGGAGCCGGCCCGCGCCGACGCCTGCGGCCGGGCTCAGGGCGCGCCGAACTCCCCGTCGGCGACGGCGCGCACGAACGCCGTCCAGGCGTCGCGCGAGAAGCGCAGCCGGGGCCCTCCGGGGTCCTTGGAGTCACGGACGGCACCGGGGTGTGCGTCGTCCACCTCGATGCAGGTCCCACCGTCGTTGTTGCTGTAACTGCTCTTCCGCCACTGCTCGTTCTGGTCGGATCTCATGGCGTCAGCACTCCTCCATCAAGGTTCTGATCATCGCCGAGGAGTCCCGGGGCGAGAGAGCCTGAGCCCTGAGCAAATCGTAGGACTCCCGTCGGGCGGCAACGCCTTCCGGGTCTTCGATGATCACCCCGGAGTGACTCCCCTCCACCCAGGCGATCAGCGGGTTCCCGGGCACCGTGTAGAGCGTGAGCGAGCCACCCATCTCCGCGTGCTCACCAGCCCCGAACGGCAACACCTGCAAGGTGACATGCGAGCGCCGGTCGTCCACCAGTGCCGCCAACTGGGCACGCATCACTGCCGACCCGCCCACCGGGCGACGCAGGACCGCCTCGTCGAGGATGAACCAGCAACGCGGGGCAGGGGTCGAAGAGAGCCGCTTCTGCCGGTCGAGCCGCGCACTGAGCATGCTGTCGATCTCCTGCGCGGACGCATGTGGATGACCGGTCTGAAGGGATCTCCGGGCCAGTCCGGGTGTCTGGAGAAGCCCTGGGACCGTGGCGCTGGTGTACTCCTCGATGATGCTGGCCCGACCCTCAAGGTCCATGGCCCGCCGATACTTGCCGGGGAACTTCTCCTTCTTCGCCAGCTCGTACAGCCGCCCGAACGTGCCGTCCGTACCGAATGCCGCGTCCAGGGCCTGGGACAGCCGGGCGCACGGCATCGAAGCCGCACGCTCCACCCGGGCCAGATGGCTCTTCGAGAATCCGTCCAGCACATTGGTCAGCTGATCGAGCGACATGTCACCGGCACGCTTGCGGTGAGCGCGCATCTCCCATCCGTACAGGTCGCGGTTCGAACGGGTGGGGTGCAACTCGTGGGGCCGGAACACCATCGGCGCACTCCTTCGTGTGCCAGCTTCCAACGTGAGACATGCCGTGCCTTCTCAGCGTAGCGCCGGAGCGCGACGCTTGGACTACGGAACGTAAGGACTGCCGAGTCCAAGACCGCCATGGAGAAACGATCATGACGATCCCTCAGCCCGTGGGCCCGCAGGGCTCCGCGCCCGCCGTCGTCGGCGACCGGAGCCTGCCCGCCTGCCGCTGCCCCGCGAACTGCGGCGGGCGGCCGGAGGCAGGGCTCAGGCTGGTGAGCCCGTATCCGGCCGGGCCCGCCGGGGGCGGCCGGGCCGAGCCACCGGCCCACCCCCACCGGCCCTCCAGGCGCGGTGAACTGGTTCTGGACACGCTGAACGGGCGGACCGGCGTGTTCATGGACCGGGTCGGCACCGTGGTCTTCCTACGGCCGGCCGGCGGCGGGGTGGAGTGGGACGTGGACGGCCGCTGGCTGGACCGGGTGCCGCCGTTCGCCACGCCGCCCGGGGGCGGGGTGCGTGCTGCGGGCGATGCGGGCCGTTGAGCGGGCGCAAGCCATCGCCGCCCGGCTGGCCACCAGCGTCGGCACCGACGTACGGCTCTCCAGGACGCCCGCCGGCTACCTGCTGACCGCGCCGGTGCCCGACGATCCCGGGCGGCAGCTGGCGGCGCTGCCCGCGCTCGGGCTGGCCGACAGGTTCGGGCACTCCAGCCGGGACGGCCTGGTCTGGTGCGCGGTGGACACCTGAAACCGCCGCACCGGGGACGGCCCGCAGCGGCGCGGAATTGACCCATGAAACAGGCAGTGGAATGCACCATGGCCGGGGTGCATTCCACTCCTAGAGTTGTCCACATGACGATCACCGAGAACACCGCGACCGCCACCATCGCCCCCGCCGCCCCCGCCGCCCCCGCCGCCCGCGTCAACTACGCCAAGTCCGCCCCGAAGGCCTTCCGGGCGCTGCTCGCGCTCGACGCCGCCGCCCGGGAGGGCCTGGACCCGGCACTGGTGGAGCTGGTGCAGATCCGCTCCTCGCTGCTCAACAACTGCGCGTACTGCCTCGACATGCACATCAAGGACGCCCGCAAGGCCGGCGAGCGCGAGGAGCGGCTCTACCTGCTCTCGGTCTGGCGGGAGGCGCCGGCCGGTCTGTACAGCGCGAAGGAGCAGGCGGCGCTGGCCCTGACCGAGGCCGTCACCCGGATCGGCGACGGCGTGCCGGACGAGGTGTACGGCCGCGCCGCCGAGCAGTTCGAGGAGGCGGAGCTGGCCCAGCTGCTCTCGCTCATCCTCACCATCAACACCTGGAACCGGATCGCCGTCACCACCCGGAAGGTGCCCGGCATCGGCTGACCGGCGCCGGCTCGCCACTGTCGCCCGGCCTGGGGCTCTGACCTGCACGGATCCGGGTGGCGGCGGGTAAAGGGTTACGATCAGGGCCGAACAAGCAGGGCCGGCCCGCGCCCACCCGGTGGCCCCAGGCCCTCACGACCCGACGGGGAAATCATGTCCGGCTCGCACTACTTCACCAGTGCACCCGACGTTGTCAGCGAGCGACGTCCGATCACTGTGACCCTGCCTGACATCACCCTGGAGCTCACCACCGACACCGGGGTCTTCTCCCGGAGCCGGCTGGACCCGGGCACCCGGATCCTGCTGGAGCACGCCCCGCCGCCCCGGGTGAAGGGGCCGATCCTGGACATGGGCTGCGGGTACGGGCCGATCGCGCTGACCTGGGCCTCGCGCCGCAAGCGGTCCGCCGTCTGGGCCGTCGACATCAACACCCGGGCGCTCGACCTGGTCACCGACAACGCGAAGGCGCTGGGGCTGAACAACGTCCAGGCGGTGCTGCCGGACGACGTGCCGGAGGACCTGCGGTTCACGGCGATCTACTCCAACCCGCCGATCCGGATCGGCAAGGGCGCGCTGCACCGCCTGCTGCACCGGTGGCTGCCGCGCCTGACGCCGGACGGCTCGGCCTTCCTCGTCGTGCAGCGGAACCTGGGTTCGGACTCGCTGCAGAAGTGGCTGAACACCGAGGGCTACCCGACCACGCGGGTCACCTCGGTCAACGGATTCCGGATTCTTGAAGCGCGGCCCCGCCCCGAGGCGGCCGGCACCGACACTGGACGAGGTACGACGTCGTGAAGCAGCTCCGCGGGACCGACCTGAAGCGCCTGCACCGCCAGTGGCGGCGCAGCAACGAGTTCAGGCTGGCGATCATCCTGGAGAACCTCCAGTCGCCCTTCAACGTGGGCTCGATCGTCCGCACCGCGTCCGCGATGGGCGCCGAGAAGCTGTACCTCACCGGTGACACCCCCTCGGTGCGCTCGGCCGGCGCGCAGAAGGCCGCGATGGGCACCGACCGGTACCTGAAGGCCGAGCACTTCGAGACGGTCGCCGAGGCCGTCGCGGCCGCCAAGGCCGACGGGTTCCTGGTGGTCGGCCTCGAACTGGCCGACGAGGCCGTCCCGTTGTTCGCCACGAAGCTCACCCCGGCGGCCGCGTTCGTGGTCGGCCACGAGGACCGCGGCGTCACCGCCGAGGCCCTCGCGCTCTGCGACACCGTCGCCTTCGTCCCCCAGCTGGGCCGGGTCGGCTCGCTCAACGTCTCCTCGGCGACCTCGGTCGCCTGCTACGAGGCCCGCCGGCAGGGCTACGCGATCAGCGGCACGCCGGACGGCAGCGACGCCGGGGAGTTCGACCTGGAGCTCGACGAGACCGAGTGAGGCCCGCCGGACGGCCGGTCACGGCACCACGGTGACCGGCCAGCGTCCGGCCCTGACCAGCCGGAGGGCCACCGAGCCGACGATCCGGTGCCCGGCCTGCTCGGAGGCGCCGACCACCACCGCGTCCGCCTTCAGCCGGTCGGCGGCCTTGACCAGCCCCTGGTAGGGGTCGCCCCGGAAGGTGTGGAACTGCCAGCGGACCTCGAAGACCCCGCGCAGCCGCTCCGCCGACGCCCGGATCTCCCGGACCAGCTCGCCGGCGACCTCCTCGGTGGTCTCGTTCACCGACGCGCCGAGGGCCGCCGCACCGGCGTACACCGGCTGCACGTAGACGATGGCGAGCAGCGCGTTCTGGCGCCGGGCCAGCCCGGCGGCGTATGCGGCGGCCCGGGCGGCGGCCTCCGAGCCGTCCATCCCGACCATGATCACCTTGGGCCCGTCGGTGCCCCGCTCGAAGCCCGCGCCCGCCTGCTCCGGCTGTTCGGTCCGGCTCTCGTCGCTCACCTTCCGAGGCTAACGCCGGCTGCCGGACGGTCCGGGCCCGGGGCTCCCGGCCCCCGCCGGACCGACCCGGACGGACGCCGCCGCCGCCCGTGGGCCGGCCGCTCAGTCGACCAGCCAGGAGGCCGTCGGGCGGGCGGTGAGGGTACCGGCGGCGCCGCCCAGGGCGGCGACCTGGGCCGGGTCCAGCGCCTGGTCCCACAGCATGACCCGGCCGATCGCGCCCGACCACGGACCGCCCCAGTCGCCGTGCTGCCGGCTCCGGCCGAACTGCAGCGGGCCCGGGGCGGGCCAGATCCCGGGGACGGGCGCGGAGGCGGCGGGCCGGCCGTCCAGGTAGAGCGCGACGGTGTGCGGGCCCGCGTCGTAGCTGGCGGTGAGCAGGGCCCAGGTGCCGGCCGTGGCGGCGCCCTCGGCGGCCACCTGGACGGTGGCTCCCTCGTCCGCGGCGCCCGGCACGGGCTCGGCGGTGCGGACCCGGAAGGACCAGGCCGGGCGGCCCGCCACGTCGGTACGGCCCAGCTCGAAGGAGTACGCCGGGCCGTCGCCCTGGCTGAGCACGGCCCGGGAGCCGGTCGGGGCGTCACTGCAGACCCAGGCCGAGACGGTGAAACCACGCCCGACGTCGACCGGCTGGTCCGCCGCCCGGGCGAACGACTCCGGGGTGCCGGCCAGCCTGAGCACGTGCCCGCCCGGCACCTCCTGCACATGGGCGGCCGGGGCTAGCACCACCGTGCTCCGCCCGGAGTGGTCGGCGAGCAGGGCCGGCAGCTCGGTGATGGGGCCGCCCGGCCCGGCCGGGCCCTCCCCCGGCCCGCTACCGGCCTGGCGCGACCCCAGCAGGCCGGCGCCGGCCACCAGCAGGACGAGCGCGGCGGCGATCCCGCCGGTCCGCAGTCTGCGGCGGCGGCGCAGGCCGGCGGCGTTGCGCTCGGCCATGGCCGCCCAGTCCGGCTCGGCGGACGGCGAGGGCGGACGCTGCGGGGGCGGCGGCTGCGAGGGCGGGCGCTGCGGGGGCAGCGGCACCGCAGCGCCGGACGGCGCAGGCTCCTGCCGCGCCTGTCCGGGCACCGTCGGCCGGGGCGGACCGGCGGCGGGCGGCGCCGGGGTGGTGGCCGCGTCCGGGTGTTCCGTACCGTCGGTCATGCCCGGATGCTAGCCATCACCGCTGCTCAGCAGCCTGCCCGAAGGGCGTGACCACCCCGCCGACGGGCGCACGGCAAGGCCCGTACGCCCCCACCGCCTCCACCCCCTCCACCCCCTCCACCCCCTCCACCGCACGAACCGCCCGGGCCCGCCCGGGCAGTCCCCGCGACCGGGACCGGACCGGAACGCTCAGCCTGCCGACGGCCCCTGCGGGTCCGGCTCGTCCGGCGGGCCCGGCTCCTCCGGCGGACCGGGCTTCCCCGGCTCCCCCGCCGTCCGCGTGCCGCCCCGCGGCGGCGCCCCCCGGCCGGAGCGCAGCAGCTCCAGGTACCAGGCCCGCGGCATCGGGCTGCCGCCCAGGCTGCGGACCGCCGGGCTGTCCCACTGCGCGTCCAGCAGTTCCCCGCCCGCCTCCGCGAAGCGGGCCCCGAGATCGGCGATCGCGACCCGGGCCGCGCCCGGGCGGCGGTGGAACATCGAGTCCAGGCTGAGCACCGGGCCGACCCGCACCCCGAAGGCGCCGCCGATCAGCTCGCCGTCCTCCCACACCTCGACGCTGTGCGCGCTGCCCGCCCGGTGCAGCTCGCACAGGCCCTCCTTGAGCGGGTCGGTCAGCCAGCGCGGCACCCGGCCGGCCCGGCACTCGTCGACCACCCGGCCGAAGGCCGTGTCCACGGTCGTCGACCACCGGAGCCGGTTGCGCAGGGCCCGGCTCAGCCGGCGCCCGGTCCGGGCCGCGGCCGGCGCGATCACCGGGCGCGGGTCCGGCGACCACCAGGCGACCTCGTACGGCACGTCGTCGCCGGCCGTGCCGACCACCGGGATGTCCCCGGTGGCCACCAGGTCCTCGAAGCGGGCCTCGCTGAGGTAGCGCGCGTACTCGTCCTCGGCGGGCATCGGATAGGCGCCCGCCCGGTAGCCCGCCAGCAGGCCCTCCGGGCTCAGGTCGGCGCAGAACGCCGCCGGGGCGTCCGCGGGCACGGCCAGAAGGTCGACCGAGTTCCACGTCCCGTGCCGCACCACCATCCGCCCGCCCCCGTCCTCAGGACGCCGGCCGCGGCGGCTCCAGGAAGCCGGCGTCCAGCAGGTCGTCGAGGTAGAGGTCCAGCAGCGCGGCGTCCACCGGGGGGAACTCGATCCCGCCGTCCCGCAGGGCCCGTTCCGCCCTGCCCCGGGCGAACAGCGGCAGCGTCGGCCGGAAGTACATCTCGCTGATCGACAGGTCGGCGCCGCTGCACCGGTCCACGAACAGCGGGACGAACGGCGTCATCGGGTGCGTCGGGTGCCCGGCCGCGAACCGCACCAGCCGGTGCACCCACGCCGGGTACGGGAGCAGCTCGACCGGGTAGCCGCGGGACCGCAGCCGGTCGGCGAGGTCCCCCAGCACCGCGTGGCGCGGGTTGGTGAGGTGGTAGACCTCGCCGACGGCCGGCCGGTGCGCGGCGATGTGCGCGACCGCCCGGGCGAACCGGTCGGCGGGGACGAAGTCCAGCCACAGCTCGACGTCCGGGCAGACCCCGCTCTCCGCGATGAACTTGATCATCGCGCAGACCTCCGTCCCGGTGTTCATCGCGCCGGTCGCCAGGTCCCCGGTGACGTCGTCGGCCCGGTGGACGGCCACCGGCAGGCCGGCCGCCGCCGCGTTGTGCAGCAGCGCCTCGGCCACCCACTTGCTCTCCACGTACCCCACCGACAGCAGCTCGGGGTGGCCGAGCGGGGTGTCCTCGGTGACCTCCGGGACGCCGGCCGGGCCGAAGCCCGCCAGGACGGCCATGCTCGACACGTAGTGCACCGGGATCGCCCGGGCGTGGCCCGCGAGCCGGAGCACCTCCCGGGTGCCGCCGACGTTGGCCGCCCGGAGGTCCTGGTAGGGGTAGATGAAGTTGACCTGCCCGCCGCAGTGGTGGATCACGTCGACCCGCGCGGCCAGCTCCTCGAACCGCTCCTCGGACAGGCCCAGCCTCGGCCGGGTGAGGTCCCCGAGCAGCGGGACGACCCGGTCGGTGACCGGCTCGCGGCGCAGGAACCGGCGCTGCGCCGCCCGGATCCGCTCCAGGCCCTGCTCCTCGTCCGCCGCCCGGACCAGGCAGTGGACCCTGGCACCGGTCGTCTCCAGCAGGGTGGCCAGCAGGTGCGCACCGCAGAACCCGGTGGCGCCGGTCAGCAGGATCTCGGCCGGGTCCCGCCAGCGCGGCTCGGGCCCGAGCCCCCGGCGGACCGGGACGTCCAGGGCGGCCTCCGCGACGAAGTCCACCGGCTGGGAGGCCTCGCCGGGCGTGCCCGTCCGGGCCGACCTGGTCACCTCGGCGAAGGCCCGCAGCGTCGGGTGGTGCAGCAGCGACCTGGTCAGGAACCGGATCTGGGTGACGCCGATCCCGAACAGGATCCGGGCCCGCGCCAGCATCTCCATCGCGATCAGCGAATTGCCGCCGAGGGCGAAGAAGTCGTCGTCCGGGCCGACCCGCTCCACGCCCAGCAGCTCGCACCAGAGGTGCGCCAGCCCGGCCTCGACCGCCGTCCCGCTGCCGCTGCGGGCCACGTCCGGGGGCGAGGGGCGCAGCAGGTCCTTGCCGTCCGGCTCGGCCGGGATCCGGTCGACGTGCACGAACGCGGCCGGGACCATGTGCTCCGGCAGCCGCGCGGACAGGTAGGCCCGCACCCCCCGGTGGAAGGTGTCGGCCCTGGCCGGGCTGTGCAGGGTGAAGTACGCCGTCAGCACCCGCCCGCCCTCGGGCCGGCCCACCGCGACCACCCTGGCCTGGCCGACCGCCGGGTGCGAGGCGAGGGCCGACTCGACCTCGCCCGGGTCGACCCGGAAGCCCAGCACCTTCACCTGCTGGTCGGTCCGTCCGAAGAGCTCCAGCCGCCCGTCGGGCCGGCGGCGCCCGGTGTCCCCCGTGCGGTACATCCGCGCGCCCGGCTCGTCGGTGAACGGGTCCGGCAGGAACAGCTCGGCGGTCAGCTCGGGACGCCGCCAGTAGCCGCGGGCCAGCACCCCGCCGCCGATGAAGACCTCGCCCCGCTCGCCCGGCGCCACCGGACGCAGGGCCCCGTCCAGCACGTACACCTCGGTGCCCGGCAGCGGCGTCCCGATCGGGACGGGCGCGGGCTCCGGGGCGAGCAGGTCCTCGGTGACCTCGCACAGCGTGGAGGTGATCACCGTCTCGGTCAGGCCGTACGCGTTGACCAGCCGGGTGCCGGGCAGCAGCCGCAGCGAGGCCCGGCAGTCGTCGGCCCGCAGGCTGTCCCCGCCGACCACCAGCAGGCGCAGCCCGCTCTCGCGCGGGCCGCCGTGCTCGGCCATCCGCAGGAACTGGTGCCAGTACGCGGGCGTCAGGTCCGCCACCGTGACGCCGAGCTCCGGCAGCCGGGCCAGCAGCTCGGTCGGGGCCCAGGTGCGGCGGCCGCCGAGCACCAGGGTGGCGCCGTGCAGCAGCGGCGTGAAGATCTGCTCCACCGAGGTGTCGAAGCCCAGGGCGGCGAGCTGCAGCACCCGGTCGTCCGGGGTCAGGCCGTACGCGGCGCCGACCCTGGTCAGCGACTGCGCCAGCGCGCCGTGCCCGACCAGGACGCCCTTGGGCGTGCCGGTCGTGCCGGAGGTGTACATCAGATAGGCCAGGTCGCCCGGCGCCGCGACGTCGACCGGCCCCGGACCGGGCAGCGGCGCCCGGTGCTCCTCGGCCAGCAGCGGGGTGAGGGCGCAGGTCCGGAACCGCCAGGCCTGGTCGGCGTTGGTCACCACGAACCGGGCCCGGGCGTCCTCGATCAGCTGGCGCAGCCGGCGGTCCGGGTGCGCCGGGTCGAGCGACAGGAACGCGCCGCCCGCCTTCAGCGCGGCCAGCAGCGCGGACACCATGTCGATGCCGCGCTCCAGGCAGACCGGGACGACCGTCCCGGCCCGCACCCCCAGCTCGCGCAGCCGCAGGGCCAGCCGGTCGCTGCGGGCGTCCAGCTCGCCGTACCGGATCTCGCCGTCCTCCGCGACCACCGCGACGCCGTCCGGGTGGCGCGCGGCCGTCCGCCGGAACAGCTCGGGAACGCCGGCGGCCGCGGCCCGGACCAGCGGGCGCCGGCCGGCGGGCCCGGACCCGTCCGGGCCGCCGGACCCGTTCAGCCCCCGCGGCCCGGAAGGACGGACCGACGCCTGCCGGGAACCGGGGGGCAGCGCGTCCGCCCACCGGCCACGCACCTCGGCGCGGCAGGCGGAGAGCGGGGCCGGCCCGTACACCCTGCGCCAACCGGCCGGGACCGTTAAGTGACCCGGCCAGATCGTGTACTGGCCACCACCGCCGAGAAGTACGGCATTGAGCCCGGAATTGTGCGGCCGGGAAAGCTTGGACGTGTCCACTGGCCCAGACCTCGGCATGCATACGAGGGAATACTGACCGTGCATGGCCCGCCGTCAGCGGCGGCCCACTTCCTCGACTATATCCAGCAATGTCGGGTTGTGTATCATAAGTGGGCCCGACAAGTGACCGACCTCCATGCATCGATCTTCCCGCGGATCAGCTCCGCACAGGGGGGAGAATGCGTTGACAGCTCGCCGACAGCGCCTGATGGCCTGTTACTTCGCCTGGATGATACTTCTCACCGTCATCTATTACCTGTTCCCGGAAAAACGCATCATCTGGTGGACGGGAATCGGACTCAGCGGAGTCGCCGCCATCATCGCCGGGGCCCGGATCAACCGCCCCGCGCACGCGCTCCCTTGGTATTTCCTGGCCGCCGCCAATTTCAGTTTCACGGCGGGCGAGGTCGTCCAGGTCATCCAGACCGATTACCTCCACCAGACGAATTTCCCGTCCATCGCCGACGGCGCCTACCTCGCCGAGTTCCTGCTCTACGCGGCTGGCGTCCTCGGGTTCATCCGGTGGCGGACGGCACATCAGGACCGCGGCAGCCTCATCGACGCACTGACCCTGACGGTCGGTCTGGCGCTGCTCTCCTGGATCTACCTGATCCTCCCCTACGCCCGCGACCCCGAGCTGACGTGGGTGCAGAAGGCCATCTCGATCGCCTACCCGCTCGGCGACGTCCTGGTGCTGGCCATGCTGCTGCGCCTGCTCGTCCCCAGAGGCGGCAAGAGCCGCTCGCTCCAGCTGCTGACCGCCGGCACCATCGGCATCCTGGTCTCCGACGTGCTCTACGGGCTCATCCAGCTGCACGGCACGTGGAGCATCGGCACCCCGGTCGACCTGGGCTGGGCCGCCTTCTACGCGCTCTGGGGCGCCGCCGCCCTGCACCCCTCGATGGTCGAGCTCACCGAGCCGATCCCGGTCCAGCCCACCCACATCACCCGCGGCCGGATCGCCCTGCTCGCCTTCGCCTCGCTGATCGCGCCCGCCGTGCTGCTGATCGAGGTGTCCCACGGGGACTCCAGCCACGCCGGGGTGATCGCGGCCTTCTCGGCCGTCCTCTTCCTGCTCGTCCTGGCCCGGCTCTCCGGCGTGGTGCTGGTCCACCGGCAGGCACTCGAACGCGAACGCGTCCTGCGGGCCGCCGGCGCCGAACTCACCTCGGCGGTCACGGTGGACGAGGTCACCGAAGCCGTCCGCACCGCCGTCTCCACCCTGATGCCCGACACCCCCCACCACGTCGCCACCCTCGCCGTCGGCGAAGGCGGCAGCCTGGCCGACGAGGGGCTGCCGCAGCTGCCGGCCTCGGCCGACGCCAAGGGGTCCCGGCTGGTACCGGCCGAGACGTTCAGCGGCGACCTGGCCAAGGTGCTCGACGGCATGCCCCGCGCGCTGGTCTGCCCGCTCGCCCTGGAGGAACGCCCCTCCGGGAACGCCCTGGTCGGCGTGCTGATCGTCGGCGGGACCGACCAGCGGCTCGCCGCGTTACGCAGCTCGCTGGAGATCCTCGCCGCCCAGTCGGCACTCGCCGTCGAGCGGGTGATCCTCAGCCAGGAGATCAACGCCCGCAACAGCGAGGCCTACTTCCGCACCCTGGTGCAGAGCGCCTCCGACGTCATCCTGATCCTCAACGAGGACGACAGCGTCCGGTACGCCAGCTCCTCGGCCGAGCGGGTGCTCGGCCACCCCGGCCTGGGCGGCACCCGGCTGAGCGACCTCGTCCCGCCCGAGGACAGCCACGCCGTCGTCCTCGCGCTGGCCCGGATGCGCCGCGGCGACCGCGAACGCTCCGAGCAGCGCGAACACTGGCGGCTGCTGCGCGGCGACCACCGGAGCATCGAGGTCGAGGTGCGCTGCAACGACCTCCGGGAGGACCCGACGGTCGGTGGCCTCGTCCTCACCCTGCGCGACGTCACCGACCAGCGGCAGATGGAACGCGAACTCACCCACCGGGCCTTCCACGACTCGCTGACCGGGCTCGCCAACCGGGTGCTCTTCCAGGACCGGGTCAGCCACGCCCTCACCCGCAGCGAGCGCCGGGGCACCGTCACCGGCGTGCTCTTCCTCGACCTCGACGACTTCAAGGTGGTCAACGACACCCAGGGCCACAGCGTCGGTGACGAACTCCTGGTCGCCGTCTCGCTCCGGGTCTCCACCGCGCTGCGCACCTCCGACACGGCGGCCCGGCTCGGCGGCGACGAGTTCGCCGTGCTGGTCGAGGACGCCCGCTCGCCCGCCGACGTCGGCGGGATCGCCGACAGCGTGCTCGCGGCGTTCTCCGAGCCGTTCCGGCTCAGCGCCGGAGCCGTCCGGGTGTCCGCCAGCGTCGGCGTGGCCACCACCGAGGACAGCGTCGACTCGACCGAACTGCTCAGCCACGCCGACCTCGCGCTCTACTCGGCCAAGGCCTCCGGCAAGCGGCAGTGGTGCCAGTACCAGCCGGCCCTGCAGGCCGGGCTGGCGGAGCGGCACGAACTCAACGAGAGCCTCGACTCGGCCATCTCCGAGTCCGCCTTCACCCTCTACTACCAGCCCATCGTCGACCTCGCGGGCGGTGGGCTGGTGGCCTTCGAGGCACTGGTCCGCTGGCCGCACGCCCGCCGGGGCATGGTGCCGCCGGAGGAGTTCATCGCCCTCGCCGAGGAGAGCGGCCAGATCGTGCCGCTCGGCGCCTGGGTGCTGGAGCACGCCGCCGCCGAGACCACCCGCTGGCAGCGGACCAGCCTCGCCCCGCGCGCCGTCCGGGGCCGCGCGCCGCTGCACGTCAGCGTGAACGTCTCGGCCCGGCAGTTCCGCGACGCCGGCTTCGTGGACGTCGTCCGGGAGATCATCGACACCTCCGGCATCCAGCCGGACTCGCTGATCCTCGAACTCACCGAGAGCATCCTGATGCGCCGCGACGACCGGGTCCGCGCCGACATGGCCACCCTCAGCGACCTCGGCGTCCGGATCGCCATCGACGATTTCGGGACGGGCTACTCCTCGCTCAGCTACCTGCGGGAGTTCCCGATCTCGCTGCTCAAGATCGACAAGTCCTTCATCGACGGGCTGGGCGTCTCCCAGCAGCAGTACGCCCTGGTCGAGGGCATCACCCGGATCGCCGACACGCTCGGCGTCCAGGTGATCGCCGAGGGCATCGAGACCACCGCCCAACGGGACCTGCTCGCCGCGATGGGCTGCCCGCTGGGCCAGGGTTACCTGTTCGCCCAGCCCCTGACGGTCGAGCAGGCCGGTGCGCTGGTCCGCGAGGACGCCGCCCTGGTCGGCCTGCCGGAACGCGACCGCTCCTGAGGTCCGGGGCCGTCGGGGCTCAGGCCCCGGCGGCCTGCCCGGCCCGCCGGCGGGCCGCCGGGATCACCAGCGGCGTACCGGTCTCCGGATCGTCGATCACCCGGCAGGGCAGCCCGAAGACCTCGTGCACCAGCTCGGCGGTGACCACCTCCGCCGGCGCCCCCGACGCCACCACCCGGCCCTCGCGCATCGCGATCAGATGGGTCGCGTAGCGGGCCGCGTGGTTCAGGTCGTGCAGGACGGCGACCAGCGTCCGGCCCTGCTCCTCGTGCAGCCGCGCGCACAGGTCGAGGATCTCGATCTGGTGGGCGATGTCCAGGTAGGTGGTCGGCTCGTCCAGCAGCAGCAGCGGGGTCTCCTGGGCGAGCGCCATCGCGATCCAGACCCGCTGGCGCTGGCCGCCGGAGAGCTCGTCCACCGTCCGGTCGGCCAGGTCCCCGACGCCGGTCGCCGCCATCGACTCCTCGACCACCGTCTCGTCCCGCGCGGACCACTGCCGCAGCAGGCCCTGGTGCGGGTAGCGCCCGCGCGCGACCAGCTCGGCCACGCTGATGCCGTCCGGGGCGACCGAGGACTGCGGCAGCAGGCCGAGCGTCCGGGCCACCTTCCTGGCGGGCAGGCCGGTGATGTCCTGACCGTCCAGCAGGACGGCGCCGGCGGCCGGCTTGAGGGTCCGCGAGAGGGCCCGCAGCAGGGTGGACTTGCCGCAGGCGTTCGGCCCGACGATGACGGTGAAGGACCGGTCGGGGATCGCCACCGTGAGGTTCTCGGCGATGGTCCGCCGCTCGTACGCGAGGGTGAGCGCGGTACCGCTCAGCCGTGGGGCGTCCGGTGCCATGGTGGGTTCTCCGTTCGTCCGGCGGGCGGGGCGGTGCCCCTCGCCTGCGGTGGCCGGGTACGGGGCGTCCCCCGGCAGGTCCTGGGGCGACGGCCCGCTCGCGGCCGGCCCGTTCACAGCCGGCCCGTTCACAGCCGGCCCGCCCGGCGCTCGGTGGCGAGCAGCCAGACCAGGTAGCCCCCGCCGAGCACGCCCGTCACCACGCCGACCGGCAGCTGGTGGCCGGTGAACAGCCGCTGGGCCGCCCAGTCCGCGGTGACCAGCAGGGCCGCGCCGGTGCACATCGAGGGGAGCAGGTTCGGCCCGGGTGCGCGGGTCAGCCGCCTGGTCAGCTGGGGCGCGGTGAGCGCCACGAACGAGACCGGGCCGGCGGCGGCCGCCGCCAGCGAGGCGAGCAGGACGGCCGAGGCCAGCAGCGTCAGGCGCACCGGTTCGACCCGGATGCCCAGGCCGCTCGCCGCGTCGTCACCCATCTCGATCATCCGCAGGGCGCGGCCGCAGCCCAGCAGCACCACCGGGACCAGCACCGCCGTCGCGGCCAGCAGCGGCCAGGCGTCCTGCCAGCCGCGCCCGTCCAGGCTGCCGGTGAGCCAGAGCACCGCCCGGGCCGCGTCCATCAGCTGGGCCCGGGTCAGCAGGTAGCCGTTGACGCCGGTGAGGATGGCGGCGGTGCCGATGCCGACCAGCACCAGCCGGTGCCCGTGCACCCCGCCGCGCCAGGCCAGGGCGTAGATCAGCACACCGGTGAGCAGGCCGCCGGCCACCGCGCCACCGGCCAGCGCCAGACTGCTGCCGCCGGCCACCACGACCACCAGCGCGCCGGTCGCCGCGCCCTGGGTGAACCCGAGGATGTCCGGGCTGCCCAGCGGGTTGCGGACCAGCGACTGGAAGAGCGCGCCCGACAGCGCCAGCGCAGCCCCCACCAGCAGGGCGGTGACCACCCGGGGCAGCCGCAACTGGTTGACGATGAAGTCCTCGGCGGGCGAGCCGCCGCCGGTGAGGGTGCGCAGCACGTCGGCCGGGGCGATCGGGTAGTCGCCGCTGCCCAGCGCGAGCACGCCGACCACCAGCGCCAGCAGCGCGCAGGCCGCCCCGACCGCGACGGCCCGGGGCCGCAGGAGGACGGAGCGCCCGCCGGCCGACCGCAGCGCCCTCATGCGCGGGCCCCCTTTCCGCGCCGGGCGAAGTAGAGGAAGAACGGGCCGCCGAGCACCGCCGTGACGATCCCCACCTGGAGTTCTCCGGGCCGGCCCAGCACCCGGCCGAGCACATCGGCGCCGAGCAGCAGGACGGGCGCGAGCACCGCGCAGAACGGGAACAGCCAGCGCAGGTCCGGCCCGGTCAGGGAACGGACGAGGTGGGGCACCATCAGGCCGACGAAGACGATCGGGCCGCAGGCGGCGGTGGCGGCCCCGCAGAGCAGGGTCACCGCCAGGATGGCGCCGGCGCGGACGAGGCCGGGGCGGGCGCCCAGGGCACGGGCCGAGTCGTCGCCGAGGGCCATCGCGTTCAGTGGCCGGGCGAGCCCGAGGGCGAGCAGCAGGCCCGCCGAGACGAACGGCAGCACCTTGAGCACCGTCGAGGGCTCGGCACTGGCCAGCGAGCCGACGGTCCAGAACCGCATCCGGTCCAGCGAGGCGGTGTCCAGCAGCATGGTCGCGCTGACGTACGAGTAGAGCGTGGCGTTGAGCGCGGCCCCGGCGAGGGCCAGCCGGGCGGGGGTCGCCCCGCGCCCGCCGCCGACCGCGTAGACCAGGACGGCGACCACCGCGGTGCCGGCCAGCGCGAACCAGACGTAGCCGTCGAAGGTGGCGACCCCGAACAGCGAGGCCGCGGTGACCACCGCCGCCGAGGCGCCCGCGTTGATGCCCAGCAGACCGGGGTCGGCCAGCGGATTGCGGGTCAGGGCCTGCATCACGGCGCCGGCCAGCCCGAGGGCCGCACCGGCCAGCAGCCCGAGCAGGGTGCGCGGCAGCCGCATCCGGTGCACCACCGTCCAGGCCTCGGAGTGGCTGTCGACCAGGCCCTGCCAGACCTCTCCGGGCGGGAGCTGCCTGGCCCCGACGCCGATGCTCAGGGCCAGCACGAGCAGCAGCACCAGGACGGAGCCGGCCAGTCCGGCGGCACGGAGGCCGTGGCGTCCACCCGGCCGGGCGCCGCCCAGCAGCCCCGAGGAAGGCCGCAGTGATGCCGAACCCCCTTGCAACGGGGGTGAGTTGGTGACGGACACAGTGGGCTCCGGGGCTGGCGGGAGCTCCGGGCGGGCCCCCTCTGTACAAAGACTTAGGTTAGGTTAACCTACATTCCTCTGAGGCTTCCCTGCCCTGCCCGACTGCGAGAGAGACCCCGCCATGCCGTTTTCCCGCACCACCCCCCTGTCCCGGCGTGGCCTGCTCGCCGCCGGTGGCGCCGCCGGCCTCGGCGCCCTGCTGACCGCCTGCGGGAGCGGCGGCAGTGGCTCGGACACCGGCGCGGGGGCGAAGGCCGGCGGCCCGTGGAGCTTCACCGACGACCGCAGGAAGGAACTCACCGCCAAGGCCGTCCCGTCCCGGGTGGTCGCCTTCACCGGCGCCGCGGCGGCCCTGGTCGACTTCGGCCTCGACCGGCAGATCGTCGGCGTCTTCGGCGAGACGAAGACCGCCGACGGCAAGGCCGACCCGCAGGCCGGCGACCTCGCGATCGACAAGGTGGAGATCCTCGGCAACGTCTGGGGCGAGTTCAGCATCGAGAAGTACGCGGCCCTGCGCCCCGAACTGCTCGTCACCCACATGTACGACCCCGACGCCTTCTGGTACGTGCCGGACGAGAGCAAGGACAAGATCCTGCAGCTCGCCCCCACCGCGGTCGTCACCACCGCGCGGGTGCCGATGACCCAGCCGATCGAGCACTACGCCAAGCTGGCCGGGTCCCTCGGCGCCGACCTGACGGCCAAGAAGGTCACCGACGCCAAGGCCCGCTTCGAGGCCGCCGCCGAGAACCTCCGCCAGGTCGCCAAGGCCGCCAAGGCCGCCGGCGGCATCAAGGTGATGGCCGCCTCCGGCAGCCCCGACCTCTTCTACGTCTCCAACCCGAAGGTCAGCACCGACCTGATGTACTTCGCCGAACTCGGCGTCGACTTCGTCCAGCCGACCAAGCTGGAGGGCGGCGACTACTTCGAGAGCCTCAGCTGGGAGAACGCCGGCACCTTCCCCGCCGACCTGATCCTGCTCGACAACCGCAGCACCGCCCTGCAGCCCAAGGACCTCGCCGCCAAGCCCGCCTGGGGCCGGCTCCCCGCGGTCAAGGCCGGCCAGGTCACCCCGTGGGACGCCGTCCCGCGCTTCTCCTACGCCGGCGCCGCGCCGCTGCTGGAGAACCTCGCCAAGGCCATCCAGAACGCCAAGAAGCTGAGCTGACCCGATGAGCGGCGGATCCGAGAACCTCGCGGCGCAGTACGACTTCTTCGAGGCCCAGGTCGTCCGGACCGAGCGCCTCGGCCCCACCATGCTCCGGATCACCTTCGGCGGCGGGCAGTTGGCCCGCTTCGCCTCCGGCGGCCGGGACCAGAGCTTCTCGCTCTTCCTCCCGCACCCCGGCCAGGCCGCCCCGGTGCTCCCGACCGAGGAGGGCGAGGGCTGGTTCGCCGCCTGGCGGGCCCTGCCCGAGGACGTCCGGGCCGTGATGCGCTCCTACACCGTCCGCGCGCAGCGCCGCGACCCGGACGAGGTGGACGTCGACTTCGCCCTGCACGGCGTCGCGCCCTCCTCGTCCACCCGCTCCGCCGCCCCCGCCGGCCCGGCCTCGGCCTGGGCGGCGGCCGCCCGGCCCGGCGACCGGGTGATCCTGCTCGGCCCGGCCGTCCAGGACAACCGCAGCGTCTGCTTCCGGCCGCCGGCCGGCACCGACTGGGTGCTGATCGCCGCCGACGAGACCGCCCTCCCGGCCGCCGCCGGCATCCTCGACCACCTGCCACCCGGCCTCCGGGCCCGGGTCTGGATCGAGGTCCCGCACGCCGAGGACATCCAGGACCTGAACGTCTCCCCCGAGACCGACATCACCTGGCTGGTCCGCGACACCGCCACCACCCCGTCCCCCCTGATCGAGGCCGTCCGCGCCGCCACCCTCCCCGACGGCGCCCCCTACGCCTGGATCGCCGGCGAGTCCGGCACCGTCAAGACCCTCCGCCGCCACCTGGTCGGCGAACGCGGCCTCGACCGCCGCACCGTCACCTTCTCCGGCTACTGGCGCCGCGGCGCCTCCGAGGAGGACCTGCGCGCGGAGGCGCTGACGGGGGAAAGCTGACGGCGTCGGGCCCGCCGGGGCGGCAGCCCCGTCGAGGCGACGTCAACCGCCCGCCCGCCGCCCCGGCGGGCGGGCGGGCTGCGTCGTGCGGGCAGGCGGCAGATCGGTTCCGGGAAACACAAAACCCCAGGTCACGGCGAGTGAGTCCTGGGGTTTCGCAGAGCCGCTTTCGGGATTCGAACCCGAGACCTACGCATTACGAGTGCGTTGCTCTGGCCAACTGAGCTAAAGCGGCGCCGCCGGGCTCTGCTGCCCGTGGGGGCAATCATTGCGTCGGCAACGCGGGCAAGTCTACACAGTTTCGGGGGGTGATCCGTACCGGCCCCCCGGGCCCCTGTTCGAGCGCGCCCGGGCCGGGGTCGGCGGGGGTGTCAGGCGGAGGAGACGGCGAGCTTGGCGGCGAAGCCGGCGAAGAGGACGGCGACGCCGCTGGTCAGGCCGGCGGAGAGGCGCTTGCGGCGGCGGAAGGCGGCGGCCAGGCTGGTGCCGGCGAAGATCAGCGCCGAGAGGTACAGCAGGCTGAAGCTCTGCAGGATCCCGCCGAGGAGGGCGAAGGAGAGCACCGGCTGTCCGTACGAGGGGTCGACGAACTGGGTGAAGAAGGACAGCAGGAACAGGATGGCCTTCGGGTTGAGCAGGCTGATCACCAGCGCCCGGCGGAAGGGGTTCTCCTCGGTGGCGGCGACGGCCGCCGGCTCCCCGTCCGGCTCGCTCAGGGCCCCGGCGCGGTGCTCGCGCCAGAGCTGGCGGGCGGCGCGCAGCATGCCGACGCCGATCCAGAGCAGGTAGGCGGCGCCGCCGAACTTCACCACCAGGAAGACCGCCGGGTTGGCCTTCAGCAGGGAGGCCGCGCCGAGCGAGGTCAGGCTGATCAGGGTGAAGTCGCCGACGAACACGCCGAGGGCGGCGCGGTAGCCGGTGCGGACGCCCTTGCGGGCGGCGACGGACAGGACGTACAGCGAGTTCGGGCCGGGCAGCAGCACGATGACCAGGGCGCCGAGGACGTACGTCGCCAGGTCGTTGACTCCGAGCACGGGGGCTCCCTACGGCAGGCGTGGAACAGCGGACGCCGTGGCGGCGGACGCGGAAAAGGCGAGTCATCGTACCTGGTCGCGGGCGGACTGTTGAAGTGCGAATTACTTGGCGCAGCTCAACCCGTTGTCCGGTGCCTGGCCGGTCAGCAGGTAGCGGTTCACGGCGCCGTCCACGCAGGCGTTGTGCCGTCCGTAGGCCGTGTGGCCGTCGCCGTCGTAGGTGATCAGCCGGCCGGACTCCAGCTGGCCGGCCAGCGACTGGGCCCACGCGTACGGGGTCGCCGGGTCGCGGACGGTGCCGACGACCACGATCGGGGCGGCGCCGGCCGCGCGCACGGTGTGCGGCGCACCGGTGGCCGCGACCGACCAGTAGCCGCAGGCCAGGGCCATCCAGGCCATGTCGCGGCCGAAGTGCGGGGAGGCCTGCTCGAAGTCCGGCACCGCCCGCTGGACGTCCGCCGGCGCGGCGAAGGCCGCCGGCAGGTCCAGGCAGTTGACCGCCATGTTGGCGAACATCAGGTTCGGGTAGGAGCCGTCGTCGGCGCGGTTGTAGTACGAGTCGGAGAGCTTCAGCAGCCCGGTGCCGTCCCCCGCCCGGGCGTCGGTGAGGGCGCTGCGCAGTTCGGGCCAGAGGAACTCGGCGTACATCGCCTCGATCACTCCGGTGGTGGCCTGCGACTCGGTCAGGCGCCGGTCCGAGTTAGTGGCCAGCGGCTGGGAGTCGATCGACTTGAACAGCGCGTCGAGCCGCTCGCCCGCCTGCTGCTCGGTCGTGCCGACCGGGCAGCCGTCCCGCTTGACGCAGTCCTTGGCGAAGGCGGCCCAGGCGGTCTCGAAGCCGCCGGCCTGGGTGCGGTTGCCGGCCACCGAGTCGAGCGAGGGGTCCATGGCGCCGTCCAGCACCAGCCGGCCGACCCGGGCCGGGAAGAGCCCGGCGTACGTCGCGCCGAGATAGGTGCCGTACGACTTGCCGACGTAGTGCAACTGGTCGTCGCCCAGCAGGGCCCGCAGGACGTCCATGTCGCGGGCCGCCTCGACGGTGCTGACGTGGCCCAGCAGGTCACCGGAGGCCTGCCGGCAGGCGTCGGCGAACTCCTGGTCGGACTTCACCAGGGCGTCCGTCTCCGCCTGGTCGTCCGGGGTGATGTCGACGGCGGTGTAGGCGTCCATCCGCTCGCCGCTCAGGCAGCCGACCGGGCTGCTGCGGCCGACCCCGCGCGGGTCGAGGCCGACCAGGTCGTACGCGCCGCGCACCCCCGTGTCGTAGCCGCCGGCCGCGGCCTCCAGGTACTCGACCGCCGAACCGCCGGGGCCGCCCGGGTTGAGCAGCAGCGAGCCGATCCGCTTCGAGCTGCCGTCCGACGGACGCCGGGCCGCGGTCAGCGAGATGTCGCCGCCCCCCGGGTTCGCGTAGTCGAGCGGGACCTTGAACGTGGTGCACTCGAAGCCCGTGTCGCAGGACTGCCAGCTGAGCTTCTGCCCGTAGTAGCCGGCCAGGGCGGCCGGGATCCCGGCCGGCAGCGGCTCCAGCGGGGTCGCCGGGGCCGCACCGGCGACGGGCCGGGCCGACGAGGAGGGTGGTGCGGACGCCGGCCCGGAGGAGGGCGGCGAGGCGGGGTCGGCGCCCGGGGCGGAGCAGCCGCCCAGCAGCAGTCCGGTGACCGCGCCCGCCACGGCGACGGCCCGCAGCCGGACGGCCGACCGCGATCGGTCAGGTGCTGCGACCGGTGCTCCGGTCGGCCGGACTGCGCGCATCGGCGGGGTTCCCCTCGGGTGCTGAAGTGCTGGGAGGCTGGGTGTCGGGAGGCTGGGTGTCGGGTGGCTGTATGCCGGCAGGCCGGGCGCCACGGTGTGCCGGACGCCCAGGTGCGCCCGGCCCCCGGACGGAACGAACGGACGGCACCCGAATACTCGCGTACCCGGGTGCCGTGATCGCCCTGCCGTCTGTTGTGCTGCTGTCTGCTGTCGACACGGCTGCCGTACGCCGCCCGACCGTGGTCACCGCGTCCGCGGGGCCGCCCGGGGCCCGGTACCGCTGCCCGCGACCCGATCGCCGGAGCGTCGTGGATCAAGGGTAGTCCGCCACCCGGCCGGGCGGGCTCAGGACGGCTTGGCGAGCGTCTCCGCAAGGTACTGCACCGCGACCCGGACCAGCCGCAGCCGCTCCAGCGCGGGGGTGTAGTCCTGCACGATCTCCGAGGTCCGGACGTCGGCCCGGGCCGCCTGGCCGGTGCCGGCCTTCAGCGCCGCCTGGAGCTTGCGCAGGCCGTCCAGTCCGGGCGCGTCGGCCTTGGCGGCGGCGAGCAGCAGGTGCGGGGCGTCGGCGGCCGCGGCCTCCGCGCCCGTCCTGACCAGGGCGGCCGTGTCGTACCGGCCGGAGACGGCCGCGGCGGCGCCGTACAGGTCGGGGCGGGAGAGACCGGCGGCCGCCGCGCAGGGCGCGCCGCCCTCGACCCCGAGCACGCCCCAGCCCGCCGGGCCGGCCGGGACCGTCCGGAAGGCGGCGGCCACGGCCGTCCGCAGCGCGGCGTCGTCGGAGACGGCCTGCGGGGCGGCGGCGACCAGGTCACAGGGGCGCTCGGTGCCCGAGGGGGCCTCGGGGGCGACCACCACGAAGGGGCGGGAGCGGCCGGTCTGGACGGCCGAGGCGATGCCGTCGAAGACGTCCGGCACCTCGGCGTCGGCGGTCTTCCTCGGGGTGGCCGCGGGCAGGACGATCACCGGGAACCGGGCGTTCTGGTCCTTGGCGTACTCGGCCGGGACCCAGACCCGCACCTTGCGCGGGTGCCCGTCCCGGCCGGCCACCGCGGACTCCAGCAGCTCCCCGCCGGCCGGGTGCCCGATGCTCTCGAAGTGGCTGACCACGGGGGCGGGGGCGGCCACCGCCGGTACCGGGGTCGCCGCACCGTCGGCCTCGCCGGGCGGCGGGGCCGCCTGTTTGGGCGCGGTCGCGGCCCGGGCGTCCTCCAGCGGGAGCCCGTCGGCCCGGCCGCCGAGGAGACCGTCGGCCGCCGGCCCGGCCAGCGCCGTGACGCAGACCGCGCAGAGCACCGCCCCGGCCGCCCGGAGGAGGACCGGCCGCTGGTCGCCGGCCAGCTCGTAGGTCTGCGCCGAGCGCAGGTCCCGCCAGCGCAGCAGGGCACCGCGGGCCAGCCAGACCCCGCAGACCGCGGCGGCGAGCAGGGGGACGACCAGGAGCGGACGGAGCATGGGACGCACCACCTCGGGAGGACCGGGAGCGGACGGCCGCGCCGGCCCCGGCGACCAGCTCCGCCGGACGGCCACGGTGTACTCGGTCCACAGGGTGCAAGACGATCGGCCCGGTGCACGCGAGCGTTCCGGGCGAGTGCGGACGTTCACTCGAAGGGAGGACGCGGCACTACGGCGCCCGGACGCGAACGGCCTCGGGCCGCCCGCGGGGGACGGACCCGGACGGCCGCGGGCCGGCTCCGGCAGGCGGACGCGAACCCGCGGGCCCGTCCCGGGGACGCCGCGGCAGCCCGCCCGGGACCGGCTCAGGAACTGCCCCCTGAGGCCCCCGGGCGGCCTCAGGCCCGGCCCGGCCCGCCATCGCGCTCGACCGGAGCGGTCAGCCCGCCCGCAGGGCGACGGTCATCGCCTCGACCGCCAGCAGCGGGTCGACGTTGCGGTCCAGCGCCTGGCGGCAGGCCAGCACCGCCTCGATCCGGCGCAGCGTCCCCTCCGGCGGCCCGCCCGAGGCGACCTTGGCCAGGGCCGGCCGCTGGTCCTCGTTGGACAGCGCGCCGGTGGCCCCGAGCTGGATCGCCAGCACGTCCCGGTAGAAGCCCAGCAGGTCGAGCAGGGCGACGCCCAGGGTCTCGCGCCGCGTCCTGGTCGCCCGGCTCTTCTGGCGCTTCTCCAGCTCCTTCACGGCCCCGGCCATGCCGCGCGGGGCCTTGGACCCCTCGGCGGCCCCGTACGCGGCCTTCAGGTCGCCGGTCTCCCGGGCGTCCTGCGTCTCGGCCAGCGCGTCGGCGTCGGCCTTGGCGGTGTCCACCAGCCGTTGGGCGGCGCTCAGGCAGCCGCCGATGTCGGCGACCTCCAGCGGGATCCGCAGCACGTCCGCCCGGCGGGTGCGGGCCTGCTCGTCCACCGCCAGCCGGCGGGCCCGCTCCACGTCGCCCTGCCCGGCCAGCGCGGCCAGCCGGGCCGTCTGCGGCTCGACGCCGTCCCGGCGGACCAGCATGTCGGCGACCGCCTCGGCGGCCGGGGTGCGCAGCACCAGCAGCCGGGCGCGCGAGCGGATGGTGGGCAGCACGTCCTGCACGGAGGGCGCGCAGAGCAGCCAGACCGTCCGCGGGGAGGGCTCCTCGACGGCCTTCAGCAGGGCGTTGGCCGCCGCCTCGGTGAGCCGGTGGGCGGCGTCGATCATGATCACCGACCAGCGGCCGCCGGTCGGGTAGCTGGAAGCGCGCAGCACCAGGTCACGCATGTCCTTGACGCTGATCGAGAGCCCGTCGGTACGGACGAACTTCACGTCGGCGTGGCTGCCGGCCATCACGGTGTGGCAGCCGTCGCAGAACCCGCAGCCGGGGGTGCCGCCGAGTTCGAGGTCGGGGCTGGTGCACTGGAGGGCGGCCGCGAAGGCGCGGGCGGCGGTGGTCTGGCCGGCTCCGGGCGGCCCGGTGAACAGCCAGGCGTGCGTCATCAGGGAGGCGTTGGTGCCCTCCACCGGCCCGCTGCCCCGCCCGGCGAGGACGGTCGCCCTGGCCGCCCCGGCGGCGGCGGTCAGCTGCTCGACCACCCGCTCCTGGCCCACCAGGTCGTCCCAGACGGCCACCGGCGCTCCTCAACCCTCTAGTCCGTGCGGCTTCACCCTGCCGGGCTCCGCTCGCGGTCGAGCATACGTGGCCGCAACGACAGCGGGTGGTGCCCGGACCGGACACCACCCGCCTCACCGTCGTACCGCCGCCGGGGCGGCCTGCCACCGGCCCCTCAGCGGCGCCGCTTGCGGCCCTTGCCGCGGCCGTCGCCGTCCTCGTCCGGGCCGGGCTGTTCCCACTGCGCCCACTCCTCGCGGGAGCCGAGCAGGGTGTCGGTCAGGCTCGGCAGGTCGTCCATCGGCGTCTCCTCGGCCCAGGAGGGACGCGGCCGGACCGCGGCGGCCGGCTCCTCGGCCGGATCGGCCTCGTCCGCCGGGGCCGCCGGAACCCGCAGCTCACGGGTCCGGTCCGGGCCGGACTCGACCTTGGGCAGCACCGAGGTGCGGTCGGTGGCGCCGGCTATGGCGCCCTCCGCGTCCTCACCGGCGCCGGCCCCGCGGGCACCGGCCCCACGGGCGCCGGACGGGTCGCCGTCCGAGGACGGCACCTTCGGCAGCACCGCCGTCCGGTCCAGCGGTGCGGACACCCGGGGCAGCAGCTCCGTCTCGTCCGCCGCGGCGGCCGGGGACGCCGGAGCGACCGGGGCCGCCGCGTCCGTCCGGGCGGCCTTCGCGGCGCGCTCGGCCTCGGCCGCCGCGCGGACCGCCGCCTGGCGGTCGCGCTCCGAGATCTCCTGGGTGACGTCCGCCGCCCCGACCTGCGGCAGCTCCGCCGTCACGTCCAGGGGCTCGGCGGCGGCCGCCGCCGCGGCGGCCTCGGCCAGCCGGGCCTCCTCGGCGCGCTGCAGGGCCTCCTCGGCCCGGCGACGCTGCTCGGCACGCTGCAGTTCGCGCTGACGCTGGAGTTCGGCCTGGGCGGCCGCCTCGGCCTCCTGCCGCTCCCGCTCGGCGGCCTCGGCCGCCAGCCTGGCCTGCTCCGCGACCCGGCGGCGCTCCTGCTCCTCGGCCCGCTCGCGGGCCTCCTGCTCGGCCTTGAGGCGGGCCTCCTCGGCGGCCTTGCGGGCGGCCTCGGCGGCGATCCGGTCGGCCTCCGCCTTGGCGAGGCGGTCCTTCTCGGCCTGCTCGGCGCGCAGCTGCTCCAGCAGTTCCAGGCGCTTGCGCTCGGCGGCGTCGGCCTCGGCCTTCAGCCGGGCCTCCTCCGCGGCGCGGCGGGCGGCCTCCTCGCGGGCCAGCCGCTCCTGCTCGACCCGGGCGGCGCGCTCCTGGTGGGAGAGCGGCAGCTCGCGGTCGAGCCGGTGGCGGACGGCGGTGGTGACCACGCCGGGCTGCTGGCTGCCGTCGACGACGAGGTAGCGCGAGGGGTCGGCCGCGGCCAGCGCGAGGAAGCCGGAGCGCACCCGCTGGTGGAACTCGGTCGGCTCGGACTCCAGCCGGTCGAGCGCCTCGGTGAACCGCTCGCGGGCGGCGGCCGGGTCGACGTCCAGGACGACGGTCAGGTCGGGGACGAGCCCGCCGGTGGCCCAGCGGGAGATCCGGGCGACCTCGGTGGCCGCCAGGTCGCGGCCGGCGCCCTGGTAGGCGATCGAGGAGTCCATGTAGCGGTCGGTGATGACCACCGCGCCGCGCTCCAGCGCGGGGCGGATCACGTTCTCGACGTGCTCGGCGCGGTCGGCGGCGTAGATCAGCGCCTCCGCCCGGTGCGAGAGGCCGGTGTTGCCGACGTCCAGCACCAGGCCGCGCAGCCGCTGGCCGACCGGGCTGCCGCCGGGCTCGCGGGTCAACACGACCTCGTGGCCCTTGCTGCGGATCCACTCGGCGAGGGCGTTCGCCTGGGTGGACTTGCCGGCGCCGTCGCCGCCCTCCAGGGCGATGAAGAAGCCGGTGCCGGAGGTGCGGTGCGGGGCCGGGCCGGTGGTGCCGCGGACGGCGTCGAGGAGGTCCCGGACGAAGGGCGCGGTGCCGCGCCGGTCGTCGGTCTTCAGCAGCACCACGGCGGCCAGCACGAGCGTCAGCAGCCCGATGGTCCCGACCGCGAGGGCGGCACCGCCGTGGATGAAGGTGAAGCCGCCCGGCTTCACGTCGCCGACGATCACGTTGCCGTAGGCGGCGGCGATCAGCGGCACGGCGATCAGCGCCACCGCCACCACCGCGCGGAGCACCGCGTACAGGTGGTCGGTGACCTTGGGCAGCCGGGCCTCCTCCACCTCCTGGGCGAGCAGCGAGCGGCCGGCCGACACGACGATCCCGGCGGCCAGCCCGGCCAGCGTGGTCAGCAGCAGGACCAGCACGAAGTCCAGCACCAGGCCGGCCAGGATCAGCGCGACGCCCTCGACCAGCAGTGCCAGGGCGAGCAGCCGGCGGCGGGAGAAGGACGGCAGGGTGACCCGGGTGAGGCGGACGCCGAGCGCGGGGGCGCCGACGGCGGCGAGCACGACCAGGCCGTAGCCGATCGGGCCGGCCCGGTGCTCGACGGCGGTCAGCAGGGCGAGCGAGGCCACGCCGGCCAGCGAGGAGTAGGCGGCGGCCACCGCGAAGGTGAAGTAGGGGGCCGATCCGGTCCGGCCCTTGCGCAGGGCCGGGCCGGCGGTGGCGTCGGTCGGGGCACGCAGGCCCTGCAGCGGCGAGCGCGGGGCGACGGCGACGGGCCCGGCCGGCAGGTCCTGGAGGTAGGTCAGTGCGGCGGAGGTGACGAACAGCGCGGCGGCGCCGAGCGCGGCGCAGGTGGCCTGGTGGCTGCGGAGCCAGTCCGAGCCGAGCGCCGCGAAGACGTTGTTGACCAGGGTGAGGACCACCAGCGCGGCGGCGCCGAGCGGGACGGTGGCCCAGCCGGTGCGGAGGTCCAGGGTGCGGACGGTGTCGAGGTTCGCGGCGGACGGGCGCTGCTCGGCGAACGGCGCGTGCGGGTTCACCGGGGGCAGCAGCGCGGGCGCGGCGGCGTCCTTGCCGATGGTCCAGATCCGCTCGGCGGCACCGGTGACGAAGACGGTCGCGAGCAGCGCGTAGGTCGCGGCGCCGGTGCTGGGGTTCGCCGCCGTGGCGGGGAACCAGATCACCCACCAGGGCGCGAGGCCGATCAGCACGGCGCGCAGCACGTCGGTGCCCAGCAGCGTCCAGCGGCGGTCCAGCTTGCTGCCCACCAGCTGGTGCAGCGGGCCGAGCAGCGCGGCGCCGAACAGCAGGGTGGCGGCCAGCCGGGCCACGAACACGGCGGACACCGCGATCGCCAGGCTGCGCGGCAGGTCGCCGAACTGCTGCCCGAGGGCGGCGGCGATCACGGTCAGGGCCAGCAGGACGAGCAGTGCCAGCCGGTCGGCGGTGCCGCCGATCAGCTGGGTCGTCCAGAGGCGTCGGTACGGGCGCAGGCGGAGCAGTGCGCGGGCCCGTTCACCCGCGCTCCCGGCCGGTGCGACCTCGGGGAGGTCGGGGGTGGCGGCTCCAGCTGCCACGGCGGCGCTGGGGGTGGGCTGCTCCTCGCTCGTCATACGGTCAGCGTAGCGGTCTGCGGTGCCCGCAAAAGGAAGGAGTGGGCCTCCGGATGCCGCTCATTGCACGGTTGTGACGCTTCGAGGACGGACCGCGGGCCCGCACCCCCTGGTCGGAGGGGCGGGCCCGCGGTGGTTGTCGGCAGGTCAGCTCTCGTCGGAGCCGGTGCTCTTCTTCGCCGCGACCTTCTTGGCGGCCGTCTTCGTGGCGGTGCCGGTCTTCTTGGCGGCCGTCTTGGTGGCCGCCGTCTTCTTGGCGGTGGTGGTCTTCTTGGCCGCCGTCTTGGTGGTGGCGGCCTTCTTGGCCGGCGCCTTCTTGGCGACCTTCTTGACCGGCCCGCGGGCCCGCTTCTCGGCCAGCAGCTCGTAACCGCGCTCCGGCGTGATCGTCTCGACCTCGTCGTCCTTGCGCAGGGTCGCGTTGGTCTCGCCGTCGGTCACGTACGGGCCGAAGCGGCCGTCCTTGACCACCACCGGACGCTCGCTCACCGGGTCGGTGCCCAGCTCCTTGAGCGGCGGGGCGGCGGCGGCCCGGCCGCGCAGCTTGGGCTGGGCGTAGATCGCCAGCGCCTCGTCGAGGGTGATCGTGAGGATCTGCTCCTCGCTGGTCAGCGACCGTGAGTCGGTGCCCCGCTTGAGGTACGGCCCGAACTTGCCGTTGTACGCGGCGATCTCCTGGCCCTCGGGGTCGGTGCCCACCACCCGCGGGATGGAGAGCAGCTTGAGCGCCTCCTCCAGCGTGATGGTGTCCAGCGACATCGTCTTGAAGAGCGAGGCGGTCCGCGGCTTCACGGCGTTCTTGCCGGTCTTCGGCGTGCCCTCGGGCAGGATCTCGGTGACGTACGGGCCGTAGCGGCCGGACTTGGCCACCACCGGGTTGCCGCTGACCGGGTCGGTGCCCAGCTCGAAGTCGCCGCTGGGCTTGGCCAGCAGCTCCTCGGCCAGCTCGACGGTCAGCTCGTCCGGCGGCAGCTCGTCCGGGATGTCGGCGCGCTGGCCGGGCTCGCCCTCGACCTGCGAGGCCTTCTCCACGTAGGGGCCGTAGCGGCCGACCCGCAGGGTGATGTCGTCGCTGATCTTGAACGAGCTGATCTCGCGGGCGTCGATCGCCCCGAGGTCGGTGACCAGCTCCTTCAGACCGCCGAGGTGGTCGCCGTCGCCGTTGCCGGCCTCGGCGGCCCCGCCGACGACGTGGCCCTCGCCCACGCCGAAGTAGAAGCGCTTGAGCCACGGCACGGACTTCGCCTCACCGGCGGCGATCCGGTCGAGGTCGTCCTCCATCCGCGCGGTGAAGTCGTAGTCGACCAGCCGGCCGAAGTGCTTCTCCAGCAGGTTGACCACCGCGAAGGAGAGGAACGACGGCACCAGTGCCGTCCCCTTCTTGAAGACGTACTTGCGGTTGATGATCGTGTCGATGATCGACGCGTACGTCGACGGCCGGCCGATCTCGCGGTCCTCCAGCTCCTTGACCAGCGAGGCCTCGGTGTAGCGGGCCGGCGGCTTGGTCGAGTGGCCCTCGGGGTTCAGCTGTTCGGCCGAGAGCGGGTCGCCCTGGGCGACCTGCGGCAGCCGGCGCTCGCGGTCGTCGAGCTCGGCGTTCGGGTCGTCCGCGCCCTCGACGTAGGCCTTGAGGAAGCCGTGGAAGGTGATGATCTTGCCGGAGGCGGAGAACTCGACGTCCCGGCCGTCCGCCGAGGCGCCGCCGACCTTCACGGTCACCGACTGCCCGACCGCGTCCTTCATCTGGGAGGCGACGGTGCGCATCCAGATCAGCTCGTAGAGCCGGAACTCGTCGCTGCTCAGGCCGGTCTCGGCCGGGGTGCGGAAGCGGTCCCCGGAGGGGCGGATCGCCTCGTGCGCCTCCTGCGCGTTCTTGACCTTGCTGGCGTAGGTGCGGGGCGCGTCCGGCAGGTAGTCCGCGCCGTAGAGCTGCGTCACCTGGGCCCGGGCGGCGGAGATCGCCGTGTCCGAGAGGGTGGTGGAGTCGGTACGCATGTAGGTGATGAAGCCGTTCTCGTACAGCTTCTGGGCCACCTGCATGGTGCGCTTGGCGCCGAAGCCCAGCTTGCGGCTGGCCTCCTGCTGGAGCGTGGTGGTGCGGAACGGCGCGTACGGCGAGCGGCGGTAGGGCTTGGACTCGACGCTGCGGACGCTGAACGCGGTCCGCTCCAGGGCGGCGGCCAGCGCGCGGGCGGCCTGCTCGTCCAGGTGCAGGGTGTTGGCGCTCTTGATCTGCCCGTCGGAGCCGAAGTCACGGCCGCTGGCGATCCGGCGGCCGTCCACGGTGGACAGCCGGGCACCGAAGTTCTCCGGGTTCGCGGCGTCCGCCGCGGTCCGGCCGGTGGCGAAGGTCGCCGTGAGGTCCCAGTACGAGGCGGTGCGGAAGGCGATCCGCTCACGCTCGCGCTCGACGACCAGGCGGGTCGCGACGGACTGGACGCGGCCGGCCGAGAGCTTCGGCATGACCTTCTTCCACAGGACCGGCGAGACCTCGTAGCCGTAGAGGCGGTCGAGGATCCGGCGGGTCTCCTGGGCGTCGACCAGGCGCTGGTTCAGCTCGCGCGGATTGGCCACGGCCTCCTGGATCGCGGCCTTGGTGATCTCGTGGAACACCATCCGGTGCACCGGCACCTTGGGCTTGAGCACCTGCTGGAGGTGCCACGCGATGGCCTCGCCCTCGCGGTCCTCATCGGTGGCGAGGAAGAGTTCGTCGGACTCGGCGAGCAGCGACTTCAACTTGGTGACCTGGGACTTCTTGTCCGCGTTCACCACATAGATCGGTGCGAAGTCGTGGTCGACGTCGACGCCGAGGCGGCGCACCTCGCCGGTGTACTTGTCCGGGACCTCGGCGGCCGTGCCGGGCAGGTCGCGGATGTGCCCGACGCTCGCCTCGACGATGTAGCCGGGGCCGAGATAGCCCTTGATCGTCTTCGCCTTGGCCGGCGACTCGACAATGACGAGTCGCTGGCCGTTGCGCGCGGTCTCGCTGCTCGGGGACACCTTCGCTCTTCTCTCCCGGTCGTTACGTGAGCTGGTCGGCGCAGGCAGTACGGATGCCGCTCCGCCCGACCCCACCACCGTCCGGGGCTGCCGCTGCGCGACGACCCCACCAGCGGAGTGTGACCGTACCCCGGCCACCCTTGTCAAACGGACGGATCCTTCTTTTTCACCGGCAAAGCCGACCTACGCCACTCGAACGGTAACCCGATGATGGAGGATCGTGCCGCGCAGAGGGGGTGCTTCGGCGGGTTCAAGAAGGATGGAATAACAGATTTCAGAATCTGTCATCATGATTTCGCCGACCGTCGAACGCCCGTCGGCCGCCGCCACGGGCCCGCCGCCGGCCGGCCCGCGAGCCCGCCGCCGCACACCCCGCCGACGGGGAACGGCCGAGGTCAGCACCGGTGTCCATGCGGCGTACCCGGCTTCCCGCCGTGCACCTCGCGCTGCGGCCGGCCAGGCGCCCGGCGAGCGTCAGCGGCCCGCCAGGGAAGCCAGCAGGGCGAGGCCGCCCGCCAGACTCCCCGCGCCGAGCAGCGTCCAGAACACGTCACTGGCCAGTGTCGGTCCGGCCTCGCCGGCGGCCAGCACCACCAGCCCCGGACGCCTGGGGTCGTACGCCACCCGGACGTCCGCCCCGATCGCCAACCCGGACGGGCGCCGCAGCGGGGTGTGGCCGCGCGGTCTGGCGAGCACCACCTCGCCCCGGCCCGCCGCGCCCCCCGTGCCGGACGGGCCCGCCGGTCCGGCCGGGGCGCCGGACACCCCGGGGGTCCCGACCGAGGGCAGGGTCGCGAAGGACAGCAGCGGAGCACTGTCCAGCGCCCAATACGGATCCTCGTCGGCGACGACCCGTGCCGAGACCGGCACCCCGTGGCGGCGCACCCGGTGGCGAAGACGCATTTCGGCAGCGCACCAGAACAGGAGTGCGCCTCCGAAGAGGACGAGTACGACCCCCGCCGCAAAACCCGTGGGTGTCTCCATCGCGCCCCTCCCCCGCCCGGCCCGCTGCGAATCTCTGTCCACAGCCTGTGGACAGAGATTCGCAGCGTAGGGACAACGCCCGACCGACGGCCGCCGTACGGCGGCCGAACCGGCGGGAACGGGAATGTGAACGGGGACGAGCACGAGGGACGAGCACGGGGGACGAGCACGGCCGGAGGGCGCGCAGGGCGCGGCGGAGCGGAGAACGCGCCGGAGCAGGACGGAGCAGGACGGAAGGCGCGGCGGCACCCGGGCACAGCGGCGCCACGGGCACGGCTGCGCGACGGCACGCCGGTCCGGGCAGGGCAGCGCAGTGGCGGCGCAGGGCGGCCGGGGGCGGTGCCGCCCGCCCCCGGCCCCGCACGCTGTCAGCCCTCCTGGCGCAGACCCGCCGGCTCGATGAAGCCCTGCTCGGTCAGCATCCGCAGCGACTGCGGCACCTGGTCCCGGAGCACCACCCGGTCCTCGTCCAGCAGGTGCGCGATGGCGTCCACGATCTCGCCCGCCGACAGCGTGCCGTCGCAGGCCCCGACGAAGCCGGCCCCGACCGTGTCGACCTTGGTGGCCCGGCGCATGCCGCGGTTGTGGCGCAGGATCACGTGCTCCGGGTCCTCCGCGCCGGGCGGGCCGACCTGCTCCTGGACGACCTCGTCCGAGAGCAGGTAGCGGGTGTCCAGCAGCCCCGCGTCGTCGTGCGAGGCCAGGAAGTCCTGCCGGGCGAACCAGCTCTCGATGTGCGGACCGAGCGGCTGCTCGATGGAGTGCGGCCACTCCTCCACCCGCACGGTCGGACGGTCCGCGCCGCTCGCCCGCAGGGTGATCCAGCCGAAGCCGATGCCCTCGACCTTCGCCGCCTCGAAGGCGTCCAGCCACTCGCCGTACCGGGCCTGGTAGTCGCCGCCCGGGCCGCGGTGGTCTCCGCCGTCGCGCAGCCACAACTCGGCGTACTGGGCGACGTCCTGCACCTCCCGCTGGACGACCCAGGCGTCCAGCCCGGTGCCGGCCACCCAGCCCGCCAGCCGGTCGTGCCAGTCCTCGCCCTTGACGTGCTGCCAGTTCGCCAGCAACTGGCAGTAGCCGCCGGGCTCCAGGTGAGCGGCGGCGCCCCGCACGACGCTCCGGCAGAGTTCGTCGCCCGCCATCCCGCCGTCGCGGTAGGTGAAGCGGCTGCCCGGCGAGATCACGAACGGCGGGTTGGAGACGATCAGGTCGAACTTCCGGTCCGCGACCGGCTGGAAGAGACTGCCCTCGGCCGTGTCGGCGTTGGCGAACCCGGACAGCGCCAGGGTCAGCTCGGTGAAACGCAGCGCACGCGCGTTGACGTCCGTCGCCGTCACCCGCTGGGCGTGGCGCGCCGCGTGCAGCGCCTGCACGCCCGAGCCAGCGCCGAGGTCGAGCGCCGACCGGACCGGCCGCCGCACGGCGATGTTCGCCAGCGTGGTGGACGCGCCGCCGACTCCCAGCACCAGTTCCTTGCGGGCCACGCCGTGCGCGGTCTCCCCCGAGCCGATGCCACCGGCACCACCGACCGCGCAGCCCAGGTCGGACACCACCCAGGCGTCCGAACTCGGCAGGCCGGCGACCTCGTTGGCGTACGGGCGGACGTCCACGGTGGCCCGCACCCGGTCGCCGTCGGGCCGCAGCCAGCCGTCCGTGAGGCAGTCCTCCACCGGCAGCGCGGCGGCGGCCGCCGCGTACGGAACGGGCTGCTGCAGCAGGAAGAGCCGCACCAGCGTCTCCAGCGGACTGCCCCCGCGGGTCGCGCGCAGCGCCGGCACCGCCTCGCTACGGGCCAGGGCCGCGTAGCCGGTGGGCCCGAGCAGGTCGAGGCAGCCGTCAGCGGTGTACGAGGCGGCGAGCAGCGCCTCGCGGAGCTTGGCGAGGCGGGTGGGGTCGAGAACGGGGCTACTGGTCACCCAGCCATTGTCTCGCGGCGCCGGGGCGGGGCAGGCCGTGGCACGTCGACCACGTGCGTGGCCGGTGGCCGGCACCGGGGGCCGGCGCCGGGGCCGGGTCCCTGACCACCGGTCCGGCGGATGTCGCGGAGCGCGCCGGGGTGCGGCCGGGCCCGGGGAAAGGGGCCCGGCCGTACGCGGATCGGGTTCGTTCGGGTCAGCTCGGCGAGGCCGCCGGGGAGCCGGCCGTCGGGGAGGCGGCGGGTGCGGCGGAGCCGGTCGTGTCGGCGGCGGGCGCGGACGGCGAGGCGGCGGGGTCACCCGAGGCGGCGGGCGACCCCGCCGCACCCGGCGTCGCCGGTGCGCTCGCGCCGGCGGACGCGCCCGCGGGGGCGCCCGAAGGCGCGGCGGCCGGTGCGCCCGGCTTGCAGCCCGGCTGCTTGGCCATCGCCGCACCCAGGTCACCGCTCTGCAGCTTGCTCTGCGCCTGGGTGGACAGCGTCGCCAACTGCTGGACCTGGTCGCCGACACTGCGCAGCGCGTCCGCGAACTTCGCCTGGTCGGTGTTGGGCAGCCCGTCCAGCTTCTTCTGGACCTCCAGGTAGCCCTGGGCGGCCTTGTTCAGCTCGTCGACCGCGTCCTTCTGCAGGTTGCCGCCCTTGTCGACCTTCGGGGCGCCGGCCTTGTCGATGGCCTCGGCGATCTGCTGGTTGGTCCTGGCCAGCCGCGCGACGTCGTCCGAGAGCCGCTTCTGCAGATCGGCCGGGCCCTCGCCCTCCTTGACCTGCCCGGTGTCCGCGAGCGCGGCCTGCGCCTGGGCGATCGGCTCCTTCGCCGAGTCGCAGACACTCGTCGCCCACGCGTTCAGCTGAGCGCTGTCATCACCGCCGCACCCGACAGCGCCGAACGCGAGCAACGCGCCCAGCGCGGGTACGGCCAGCAGTCGCTTGTTCACCGGAGAAGCCCTTTCGGATGCGGTCGTCGAACAGCGAACCTACACGCCCGCCCGGTACGGCCGTCCCGACAGCGGCCCCACCAGGGCCTGCGCCCCGGGGCCCCGGGGCGCTCGGACCGCCGGACGCGGCTAGGCCCGCTCCACCCGGATCGAGTCACCCGGTCGCACCGTACGCAGCACGTTCGCATCCCCGTCCAGGACGCCCAGCACGTTGCACGGGCCCGCCAGCCGGCACTCGCCGCCGCGCGAGATCGGGGTCGGCCCGAAGGGCAGCGCCAAGCTGTCGCCGTCCGTCCAGAACGCCACGGTGCCGGGCTCGACCACCTGCTGGGCGTCGTCCTCCAGGGGCACGGTGACCGGCGTCCCGAAGTAGACCTCGTCGCCCCAGGTGTTCGCGGAGGAGCTGAGGGGCAGCGCCTCCCAGAGCGCCTTGGCGGTGGGCGTCGGCTGCAAGGTGGCCGTCGCCTGACCCGCAGGCCACAGGATTCGCATCCGCATGGGGTGTTCCCTCATCTCCGACAGATCCGATCCGGTCGCGCCAGAATGCAGAGAACCGCTCAATTCAACAATCTGTCAACCTCGGGCAGGGTCCGGCCGCCTGACGGAGGCCGCGCGCAGCCCGCGCGGCCTGTCCCCCGGGCACGTCGACGGCACCGGCCCGGCAGGCCACGGCCGAGGCGCATCGGGCGCCGTGGGGAGGAACGAGCCGAGGAGGCCCTGCTCCGACACCGCCCACCGGAGACGGGCGGCGCACCGGAGTTGGCAGGGACGCCGGCCGGCGGCGGCCGGGAGCGGTCGCCGGGCGGGCACGGCGAAGCGGGACCCGGCGGACGGGATCAGCCGACAAGGGTCGGCGGCACCGGACACGTCGGTTCGGCCGGAGCGGTCAGGCGCACGGGACGGGCCCGCGCGGCTCAGTGCGCCAGGGCGTCGACCGACACCGGCCAGCTCATCCGGATCACACCACCACGAGCACCGTGGGTGACTTCGAGGTCCTCGACCAGGCCGGTGATGACAGCGAGACCCAGGGTGTCCTCGTCGGCGTCCTCGTCGACGCCAGGGTCCGGGACGAACGCGGGGCCGGCCTCGTCCTCGACCTCGATGAGGAAACGCTTCTCCTGGTCGGTGAGGGACACCCGGACGGCGCCGCTCGTCACCCCGCCCCGCTGGTGCAGACCCACCGCGCGGGAGCACGCCTCGCCGACCGCGAGACGCACCTCGTCGAGCACCGACTCGTCGACCCCCGCGCGTCTGGCCACCGCCGCGGCCACCAGCCGGGCTGTGCGCACATGCTCGGGAAGCGCACTGAATCGAAGTTCGACCGTTGCCATGTCTCCCCCTCCGGGGTGCTCCGACCACGGGCTGGGCCACCAGCCCCCAGGGCCGGACGGAACCAGCCCTTTGCCGGGGCGGGCAGGCCCTTCGGGCCCGACCCGCCCCAAAAAGGTGAGATCAGTCGGTCGCGGCGACCGCGTCGTCCACCGAGGTGTGGATCGGGAACACCTTGGTGAGACCGGTGATCCGGAAGATCTTCAGAATGCGCTCCTGGTTGCAGACCAGGCGCAGCGAACCCTCGTGGGCACACACTCGCTTGAGACCGCCCACCAGGACGCCGAGACCGGTCGAGTCGAGGAAGTCCACGCCCTCCATGTCGACGACCAAGTGGTAGTTGCCGTCGTTGACGAGCTCGACCAACTGCTCACGCAGCTTCGGGGCGGTGTACACATCGATCTCGCCGCCAACCTCGACGACCGTGCGATCGCCGACTGTACGGGTCGACAGGGACAGGTCCACGGAACCTCCAGCACCTTGCCTTGCTACGTCATTGCGATCCTCGGCCTGGCGGCCGCCACCGCGTGGTCGCGAGCCTGGGCGCGCCCAACGTGCGCGCGGCGAGCCTCGGCGTTGCGACCCTCGGCCATGTGGCCGTCACGGCCTCATTCAACCACCTGTGACCATGACCGCACGATGCCTTACGACGATTCTCCGTCACGCCGGTGACACACTGGGTCCCCATGCTGCCCCGTCACCGCCCGCCCGAGGCGCTGCTCGCCTCCCTCTCCGCCGTCCGGGGACGTGCGGACCGGCTCACCCATACGGAGCATCTGCCCGCCCGCGAGGCCCGCCACGCGCCCTGGCCGGACACCGTCCGGCCGGAGATCGTGGCGGCCGCGCTGGCCCTGGGCGTCGAGCAGCCGTGGGCCCATCAGGCGGAGGCCATGAAACTGGCCAAATCCGGCCAAACTGTGGTCCTGGCCACAGGCACCGCCTCGGGCAAGTCGCTCGGCTACCTGGCGCCGGTCCTCAGCGACCTGCTGGACGGCACGGAGGCCCGGAACGGGCGGGGAGCGACCGCCCTCTACCTCGCCCCCACCAAGGCCCTGGCCGCCGACCAGCGCCGCCGCGCCGCCGAACTGGCCCCGGCCAGGGTGCGGGCCGCCCTCTACGACGGCGACACACCGCCCGAGGAACGCGAGTGGGTCCGCCAGTACGCCTCGTACGTGCTGACCAACCCGGACATGCTGCACCGGGGCATCCTGCCCGCCCACCCCCGCTGGGCGTCCTTCCTCAAGACCCTGCGGTACGTGGTGGTCGACGAGTGCCACACCTACCGGGGCGTCTTCGGATCGCACGTCGCCCAGGTCCTGCGCAGGCTGCGCCGGCTCTGTGCCCGCTACGGCTCCTCGCCGACCTTCCTGCTCGCCTCCGCCACCACCGCCGACCCCGCCGCCACGGCCCACCGGCTGACCGGTCTGCCCGCCGTCGCCGTCACCGAGGACTGCTCCCCGCGCGGGCCGCTGGTCTTCGGCCTCTGGGAGCCGCCGCTCACCGAGAACGTCGGCGAGCACGGCGCCCCCGTCCGGCGGACCGCCACCGCCGAGGCCTCGTACCTGCTCACCGACCTGGTCGAGTCCGAGACCCGGACGGTCGTCTTCGTCCGCTCGCGGCGGGCCGCGGAACTGGTCGCGCTGCAGGCCCAGGACCAGCTCGGCAGGCCGCTGGCCGACCGGGTCGCCGCCTACCGCGGCGGCTACCTCGCCGAGGAGCGGCGGGCGCTGGAGCGCGACCTGCACTCCGGACGGCTGCTCGGCCTGGCCTCGACCTCCGCCCTCGAACTCGGCGTCGACGTCTCGGGCCTCGACGCCGTCCTGATGGCCGGCTACCCCGGCACCCGGGCCTCCCTCTGGCAGCAGGCCGGGCGGGCCGGACGGGAGGCCCAGGGCGCCCTGGCGGTGCTGATCGCCCGCGACGACCCGCTGGACACCTATCTGGTGCACCACCCCGAGGCGCTCTTCGACACGCCCGTCGAGGCCACCGTGCTCGACCCCGACAACCCGCACGTGCTGGCGCCGCACCTGTGCGCGGCCGCCGCCGAACTCCCGCTCACCGACAGCGACCTGGAGCTGTTCGGGCCGTCCACCGAGGCACTGCTGCCGATACTCGAAAAGCGCGGGCTGCTGCGCCGCCGGGGCGACGGCACCTGGTACTGGACCAGGCGCGAGCGGGCCGCCGACGCCGTCGACCTGCGCGGGAGCGGGGGCAGTCCGGTACAGATCGTCGAGGCCGAGACCGGCCGGCTGCTCGGCACGGTGGACGCCTCCGCCGCGCACACCAGCGTCCACACCGGCGCCGTCCACCTGCACCAGGGGCGGACCTACCTGGTACGGGACTTCGACCTGGACAGCTCGGTCGCCCTGGTCGAGCGGGCCGACCCGCCCTACACGACCGCCGCCCGGGACGTCACCTCCATCTCGGTGCTCTCGACCGACACCACGGTCGACTGGGGCGAGGCCCGGCTCAGCTTCGGGTCGGTGGAGGTGGTCAACCAGGTGGTGGGCTATCTGCGGAAGCGGATCTCCACCGGCGAGATCCTCGGCGAGAGCAAGCTCGACCTGCCGCCCAGGACGCTGCGCACCCGGGCGGTCTGGTGGTCCGTCACCGAGGACCAGCTCCTGGACGCGACCATCCCCTTCGACCAGCTCCCGGGGGCCGCGCACGCCGCCGAGCACGCCTCGATCGGGCTGCTGCCGCTGTTCGCCACCTGCGACCGGTGGGACATCGGCGGGGTGTCCGTGCCGCTGCACCCCGACACCGGCCTGCCCACCGTGTTCGTCTACGACGGCCACTCCGGCGGGGCGGGATTCGCCGAGCGCGGCTTCCGGCGGGCCGTCCAGTGGCTGACGGCGACCCGGGACGCCATCGCCGCCTGCGAGTGCGAGCGGGGCTGCCCGTCCTGTGTGCAGTCCCCGAAGTGCGGCAACGGCAACGACCCGCTGGACAAGGCGGCGGCCGTCCGGCTGCTGGACGTCCTGCTGGCCGGCGCCCCGGCGCCCCAGGACGAGCCGGCCGCCGGAGCCGCGCCGGTCGAACAGGGCGGCCCGGACGACGGGGGCGGTCCGGCCGGGCCTGGCGAGGGGCCCTGAGGGGCCTCCGGTCGTGACGGCGGCCCCGGGGCCGCGTCCGGTCGGGGCATCGGGCCCGTCGTCGTCCGGAGCCCGGTCGGAGCCGTCGTGGGCGCCGAGGCCGTCAGCGGTGCCGGCGCCGTCAGCGGTGCCGGCCGGCGCCCACAACGGGCCGGCCCGCGCCCGGGCCCTGGCCGGGCCGAGCGGCAACGGCAGCCCTCGTACCGGCACTTCCACGACCACCTCGACCTCGTCGGCGGACAGGTCGGCCGTGCAGGAGACCAGCGCGGCCTGATGCGCGGCGGCGATGCCCCGCGCCCGCCCGCAGCCGCCGTCCGGGTCGAGCAGCAGCCGGTCGGCCGCCGCGAGGGCCGCCAGGTCTGCCGCGGACTCGGCCCGGTGACGGCCGACGACCACCGATCCCAGTGCGAGCATCCCGGCGAACACCGCACACCCGAGCATGGCGAGGGCGAGCAGCCAGACCGTCGCCGAGCCCGCGTCCGCCGACCGGCCGGCGGCGCCCAGGGCCCGGCGGACGCCCCGTACACGCCGGGCCCGGCTCTCCCCCGCCGGACGGGTCCCGCCACCGCCCCGCACACCGCGGGCCCGGCCGACGATCCCGGCCGACGGGGGGCGCGCGGTCAGGACGGCCATGACGAGGCACCCCCGGACGTGCCCGTCAGCATGTCCTCCCGGGCCGAGACCGCCGTGGCGCCCAGTCGCACCGAGAGCACCGCCGCGAGGCCGCCCGGGCCCGGGCAGTGGGCCGCCACGGTCACGCGTACGGACTCCCCCTCCGCCACCAGCCGCACCTCCGCACCGGGCGGGGCGGCGGAACGGGCCAGGGCGACGGCGTCCGTGTCGCCGCGGGCGGCGGCCCGGGCTCCCACCCGCGCCGCGTCCACGCAGCGGATCTGGGCGGCGGCCGCCACCACGCCCCAGACCAGCATCGCCGCCAGCAGGACGAGGGCCGGAAGCACCACCGCCGTCTCCGCCGTCGCGAAGCCCGCGTCCGGCGCCCGGCGGGGGCTCCGCGCCCGGTCACGCCGCACTGAGGGCCCGATTGAGGATGTCGGTCAGCGCGCCGCTCACCGCGCCGCTGGTGACGACCTTGTAGAGGATGGCGGCGAAGGCACAGGCCGCCAGGGTGCCGACCGCGTACTCGGCCGTGCTCATCCCGCTGTCCCGGCCGCCGTTCGGCATCCTGCGGACGCGGATCGCGGCCCAGCGGCCACGCCGTCGGCAGAGTGCGGAGAGAGCGCGGTGCGGGAGGCGGTCGGTGGCCCGGGAAACGATGATCTCTGCCATGCCGGATGCTCCTTCGGTCGTGGGAACTTGATTGCGGAAGTGGGAACATGAGGGAAATCGAGGATTTTCGAAAAAGCGCCGGCGCCCCGAAAACCTGAGGGGGTCGCTCACATCCGCCCGGCGAACATCCGGGTCAGACCGATGACCACCGGGACGACACTGATCAGGACGAAGGCCGGCAGGAAACAGACGCCCAGCGGAGCCGTGGCGAGCACTCCCGCGCGACGGACCCGGGCGTGGGCCGCCCGGGCCGCGCAGGCCCGTTGAGCCCGGGCCAGGCCCAGCAGCGGGCCGGCGGGCGGAGCCCCGCTGACACTCGCCCGGACCAGGCACCGGCCCAGCGGAGCCAGCACCGGGCACTCCTCACCGAGCCGGCCCCAACTGAGTTCGGGCCGTGCGCCGAGGGCGAGTTCGGCGGAGATCGTCCCGAGCCGCCGGCCCATCGGCGCCCCGACGCTGTGCGCCACGGCCGCGACGGCCTGGGAGGGCGAGGCGCTGGACCCGAGACAGGCTGCCAGCAGCTCCGCCGTCAGCGGGAGTTGCCGGGCCAGCGCCTCCTGTTCGGCGGCCGCGTCACGCTGGGCGGGTGAACGCGGCCGCGGGAGCCTGCGGTGCAGCACGACCGCCAGGAGCAGGCCCGCCGCCGGCCCTCCCGCTCCCCCGAACAGCCAGGCCACGGCCGCTCCCGCCGCCAGCACGGCGGCGGTGCGACAGATCGAGGCCCGTCGGTCCGGTGCCTGCGCCTCCCCTGCCGCCACCGGCCCGCCCTGCGGGCGCCGGGACCGAGCACCTCGGGGGCCCGCCGCGGGCCCGCCCCGCCGGCCCTCCGGCCGGCCTCCGGCCCGGGAAGGACCTGCTGCACGGTGCTTCAGGCGTGGCCGCCCGCCCGGCGGGCGGGGGACGGCCCGACGCCGTACCCGGCGCCGCCGGAGGTGACCCAGCAGGGCGGCCGCCCCGACCACACCCCAGGCCGGCAGCAGGACCACGGCCGGCCCGGCCGACCCGCTCACCGGAGCACCGCCCGCTCCCGGCCGGCGCCGGCTCTTCCCGGTGCCCTGCGGGGCCGTGAGATCCCGCAGCGCGCATCGCCATCCGCCCTGCCACCCACCTTGCCCCGCGCCGGCGCCGGTCCTTCCCCGGCCCGCAGCGCCCCCGGGTCGTCCGCACCGCCTCGCGCCGTCCGTACGATCCGGGTCGTCCAGGCCAGCCCGGCCACTTCCAGGGCCGTTCCGCCCGCCAGGCAGGCCAGCCCGGCCGGGGTGTGCAGCAGGATGTCGAGCGGGTGGGCACCGAGCATGGCGCCGAGCAGCAGCCCGAGCACCGGCAGCGCCGCGAGCACGGCGATCGTGGTCCGCGGCGCGGCCAGCTCGCCCTCGATCTCCTCCGCCAGGGCCTGCTCGGCCCGGAGCGCCTCGGCCACCTGGTCCAGCCCGCCTGCGAACCCCGAGCCGCTCGCCGCACTGACCCGCCAGCAGGCCGCGATCGCGGCCGCCCCGCCACCCCCCGGCAGTTCGGCCAGCAGCTCGAAGGCGGCCGGGACGTCCCCGCCGTACCGGCCCGCGGCCAGCCGCGCCGCCGGCTCCCGCCCGAGCCGGCGCAGCGACTCCGGGGCGCCGGCCAGCCGGGAGGTGACCGTGTGCAGGGCCTGCTCAGGCGTCGCCCCGCTGCGCAGCTCGGCCGACAGCGCCACGCAGAGTTCGATCACGGCCGAGGCCCGCCGCCGGGCCTCGGCCGCCAGGTGACGGCGTCGGCGCCACCGGTGCAGCGGCAGCACGGCGGCCGCCGCGACGGCCGGCGGCAACGGGGAGTGGAACACCTGCCAGGCGACCGATCCGGCAGGCAGGAGCAGCAGTTCGGGCACCAGCCAGGGCGGCCGGACGGACGGCGCCGTGGCGAGCCGCTCGCGGAGCGCGCTCCAGGCCCGCCACCGCGTTCCCGGCCGTGACGAGGACCGCGCACCGGCCCCGGTCGCGGGCCCGGCCGGGGTACCCACGGCACCGACGGGCAGCAGCCTGGCGTACCGGCCGGCGGCAACCCGCCGTCGAAGCACCTGCCGGGCGGCCGCCACCGCTCCGCAGAGCGCCGCCGCCGAGTACAGGTCCAGCTGACTTACGGTCATTCTCGTCTCCTCGCGACGGGCTTCTCCGGGCTCCCGGCCCCAACAGCACCCCGGCGGCCAGCAACAGGCCGAAGAGCCCCAGGGCGAACAGCGTCTGCGCCTCGCTCGCGGTCATCCCGGCCCGCCCTGGAGGGGCACTCCGCGAGCCGCGCACAACTGGGCCAGCCGCTCCCACCCCGGGCCGGGCAGCAGCGCCCCCGCGGCGGTGAAGCTCACGGCCGCGATGGTGGCGGCAAGTCCGTGCCGGTCGCCGGTCAACGTGTGGACCTCGGCGATCCGGCGCAGACCGGTGACCGGATCCCGGACGAGGTGCACCACGACGTCCAGCGCGGCCCGCAACTGGCTGTGCAGCGAGAGCCGGTCGAGACCCGCCAGCGAGCCGAGGGCCTCCAGCCGCACCGGCACGTCGGCCGCCGTGTTGGCGTGCACCGTCCCGCAGCCGCCCTCGTGGCCGGTGTTCAGGGCGGCCAGCAGGTCGGACACCTCGGCCCCGCGCACCTCGCCGATCACCAGTCGGTCCGGGCGCATCCGCAGCGCCTGGCGGACCAGGTCCCGCAGGGTGAGTTCGCCCAGGCCCTCCTGGTTCGGCGGGCGGCTCTGGAGCCGGACCACATGCGGGTGGGCGGGGCGCAGTTCGGCGGAGTCCTCGGCGATGACGATGCGCTCACCCGGACCGGCCAGGCCGAGGACGGCCGCGAGGAGGGTGGTCTTGCCGGTGCCCGTCCCGCCGCTGATCATCAGCGACAGCCTCGCCCCGACGACGGCGGCGAGCAGTTCGGCCCCGGCGGGCGGCAGCGACCCGGCGAGGACCAGCTCGTCGAGCGTGAACGGGCGGGGCCGGCAGACCCGCAGTGAGATGTGGGTGCACCCGGCGGCGATCGGCGGCAGCACCGCGTGCAGCCGGGTGCCATCGGGGAGCCTCGCGTCGACCCAGGGCCGGGCGTCGTCGAGCCGGCGGCCGGCCGCGGTGGCGAGGCGGTGCGCCAGGTGCCGCACGGCCTCGGCGTCGGGGAACCCGACGCCCACCGTCCGCTGCAGACCGGCGCCCCGGTCGACCCACACCTCGTCCGGTCCGTTGACCAGGACGTCGGTGACGTCGGGTGCGGACAGCAGGTGGTCGAGCGGGCCGGCCCCGACCAGTTCGGCCCGGACGGCCCGGAGGGAGTCGAGCACGTCGTCGCCGCCCAGCGGGGGACGGGAGGCCCGCAGGGCCGCCGCCACCGAGCCGGCCGTGGGCGCCGCGCCCGACTCGGCCAGCCGCAGCCGCACCGCGTCCACCAGGGCGGCCGCCCGCTCCGGCCCGGCGGCACCGTCGAGGGCCGGGGTCGTGCCCGGCCCGAGGATCCGTCGGACACCCGGGGCGTCCGTGGCCGGCCGGCCTGCGCCGAACCCCTGGCCGACGCCCGGCCCGGCGTGGTCCCCGTGGCCGGCGTGGTGCCCCTGGCCGACGGCCGGGCCGGGGCCGCCGCGGTCCCGGGATCTGCGCAGACGGTTCATCAGCACACACCCCCGCCGACGGCCGGCACCGGCGGCATGACCTCGTCCAGGAAGCTGCCGCAGAAGCGCGCCAGCGGCCCCCGCTCCCGGATGCCCGGCGGGATGCCCCGCTCCACGTCCACGGTCAGACCCGGCTCCTGGGGCAGTTCGCCGGCGAGCCGCATCCGCAGCCCCCGGGCGATCTCGGCGCCGGCCAGCCCCGTCGGCCCGGTGACCCGGACCACGGCCCGGACGTCGGTGAGGCGCATCCGGGCGGCCGCGGCGACCCGGCCCGCGGCGGCCGTCGCGCGCACCTCCGCCGGAACGACCAGCAGGGCCAGGTCCGACTGCTCCAGTGCCTGCCCCGCGGCCTGGTCCAGGTGGCGCGGGAGGTCGACGACGACCAGGCCCCCTTGGCGGCGGGCCGCGCCCAGCACGCTGCGCATGGCTTCGGGAGGGACCGCCGGCGTGTCGCCGCGGTCCCAGGAGAGCGTGGTGAGCCGGTGGAGCACCGGCAGCGCCCTGGTCAGTTCGGCGCCGCTCACCCGGCCCCGCGAGGCCGCCAGATCGGGCCAGCGCAGGCCGGAGGCGCCCTCGCCGCCGAGCAGGATGTCGAGCCCGCCGCCCAGCGGGTCGGCGTCGACCAGCATGGTGCGGTGGCCCGCACGGGCCGCGGTGACCGCCAGCGCGCAGGCCAGCGTCGAGGCGCCGGCCCCGCCCCGGCCGCCGAGGACGGCCACGGTCAGCGCCGGTGGCCCTGCCCCTTCGGCCGCGTCGGCGATCCGGTCCAGCAGCCAGCCCTCGGCGTCCGGCAGGAACAGCACGTGCTCGGCGCCGAGTTGGACGGCCCGGACCCAGATCTCGGAGTCGTCCAGGTCCAGCCCGAGCAGGAGGACGCCGGGGCGGCGGGCGTACCCCGCGCAGCGCTCGGCGAGATCGTCCCCGACGAGCACCAGCGTTGCGCTCTCCCACAGTTGGCGGGGCGGCGGCTCGCCGCAGACCAGCAGGGGATCGGTGCCGGCCGCGGCGCAGAGCCGCAGCAGGTGTTCGGCCAGCGCTTCGTCCTCGGTGACGATCAGCGGGCCGGCGGGCACCCGCTCCGCAGGCTGGTCGTGGCCGGTGACGGGTGTCGACATGATGCTCTCCCCCGGGAAGGCGCCGTTCCGGCGTACCGGTGCGGCGCGTGGTCCAAGTCCTGCCGTTCGGACGGCGGCGGTCGCTCCCCGGGTGGGGGAGGGAATGCCGGCTGCCGAGGACCACGGTGGGGGGTGATCAGCATTCCGTCATCAGTGATCCAAATACCTGTGGACAACTCGGGGATGTGGATAACCGAGTTCACCCACACGGGCTACTAATGGGAAGGAATTGACAAAAGTTGACCACTGGGAACAACTGCGCAAGAAGGGAACGGACGGCCCCGTCGGACCGGGATGACGTATTGTCCGCCCGCGCATCACTCGGAGTAACTGGATACGGAGAGTGATCGATCGGTGCCGTCGAATGCCGCGGCCGACCGGACGCGCATCATGGGAACACCCCCTGCGCACGTCTCCCGAGAGAGCCTTCAGCGGCTCGAAAACGGGCCCGGACGTGCGACGACCCCCGCCGGGGGGAGAGCGGGGGTCGTCTATCCACGGTCCGACTCGGGGGGGAGGAGCCGGACCGGGTTAGCACGGTCGCGAACGATCCGTGACTTCCATGGTGTACCCGAGCGGCCAGAAACACAAACCCGCGTGCGCCGGAGTACACCGAATGGCGGGCCGTTTAGCCGGGCCCTCTATCCTCGGTTCCCGTGGACACCACCGAGAACGCCGACGAGTACGCGGACGACACCACCGGCACCGGCGCGAACTCCGGGACCGGCCCGGGGGCCGCCCCGCAGGCCGCCCCCGGACGGAACTCCCAGGAGGGCCCCGGGGCCGGCTCCGCGGCCCCGACGGAGGCCGGCGCGGCCCGTCACGACGCCGTTCACGCCCACTCCGACCCGGCCACCGCCCCTCCGGCAGATGCCGACGGCGAAGCGCCGGCCGACGGCGGCACCCCGGACGGCGCCGGCGTGGCAGCACGCCCGGCGATCCTGCGCCCGCACGACGCGGGCCCCCGGACGGCGGCCTTCTTCGACCTCGACAAGACCATCATCGCCAAGTCGAGCGCCCTCGCCTTCAGCCGCCCGTTCTACCAGGGCGGCCTGATCAACCGTCGGGCGGTGCTGAAGAGCGCCTACGCGCAATTCGTCTTCCTGGTCGGCGGCGCGGACCACGACCAGATGGAGAAGATGCGCGAGTACCTCTCGGCGCTCACCCGGGGCTGGAACGTCCAGCAGGTCCGGGAGATCGTGGCCGAGACCCTGCACAACCTGATCGACCCGATCATCTACGACGAGGCCGCGTCCCTGATCGAGCAGCACCACGCGGCCGGCCGCGACGTGGTGATCGTGAGCAGCTCCGGCTCCGAGGTGGTCGAGCCGATCGGGGCCCTGCTCGGCGCGGACCACGTGATCGCCACCCGGCTGAAGATCGAGGACGGGCGCTACACCGGCGAGATCGAGTACTACGCGTACGCGGAGAACAAGGCGGCCGCGATCAGGGAGTTGGCCGAGACCGAGGGCTACGACCTGGCCGACTGCTACGCCTACAGCGACTCCTCGACCGACCTCCCCCTGCTCGAAGCGGTGGGCCATCCGTCGGCGGTCAACCCCGACCGCGCGCTGCGCAAGGAGGCGGTCGCGCGCGAGTGGCCGGTGCTGGTCTTCGACCGGCCGGTGGAACTGCGGCGGCGACTGCCGGAGTTCTCCGCCCCGAGCCGCTCGGTGCTCACCGCCGTGGCGATCGGTACGGCGCTGCTGACCGCCGGGGTGATCTGGTACGCGGCCAAGCGCCGGCGCCCGGCTGTCTGAGGCGGTTCCATTCGCCCGCCCCAAAACGGGCAAAAGCCAAAGACTTCGCGATTCGGGTTCCCCTTTGACCCGAAACGCGATACAAATGAAGCAACGGCCCGCGAGACCCGGTCAGGACCCGAAGAGGTCAAACCGACAACGCAGTTCAGGCCCCACGGACCGCGTACAGATAACCGAGCACCCACATGCAGCCGACCCGCTGTCGGGCCGCCGCACCAGACGAACGGGCAGGATCCCCGTCTGATGGGCACTTCCGGTGCATGCTTGGTAACCCGGTACCTGTACCAGCGGCGGCACCCGGCAGGATCAGGTGCCGCCGCATCTCTGTGTCCGCCACCCGACGGACGGGCGCCGCTTCCGGGGCGCGCACCGCCTCCGCAGCGTTCGACCGCCTCCGCGCCCGGCGCCCTTCGCGCACCCGTTCCGACTGCCGCGCGAGCACGCGTCCGCGCCGCACGCGATCGCCGCACGCCCCCCGCGCGGTCAGACCATGCCGCGCTGCATCGCCTCGCAGACGGCCGTGCTCTCGCGCGTCCCGAGCCGCAGCGCCCGCCCGCAGTGGTCGATCCACCCGGCCAAGCCGTCCGGAGTACCCGCCAAGTAACCGCCCAGGGAACGGCGGTAGGAGTCCGTGCCGAGTTCCGCGAGTCCGACCTCGGCCGGGCAGATGGCCTTCGGGTCCAGCCCCTCCGCGATCAGGACGATGCGCTGCGCGGCCCGGGCGATGACGCCGTTGTGCGAGCCGAACGGCCGCAGCGCCAGCAACTCGCCGTGCACCACCGCGGCCACCACGAGCGCCGGGGCCTTGGCGCCCGCGCCCTCGGTACGGGCCACCAGCAGGGTGGAGAGCTGGTCGAGGCGGGCGGCCACCTCTTCGGCGCCCGGCGCGGGCGGCAGGTCGGCGATCGGGGCCGACGGCGCGTCCGAGCCGGCCTCCGGGCCGGCCGAGGCCTTCAGCTCCAGCGGGAAGAGCGCCTCCGCGCCCTCCCCGGCCCGCCTGGGCCGGCCGGCCGTCCCGTCGGCGTCCCCGGCGGCCAGGAGGTGCAGCCGGGCCAGCACCTGCAGCGGCGAGTGCCGCCAGGTGCTCAGCAGCTGCCCGGCCTCGGCGGACACCCGCAGCGCGGCCCCGACCGTGCGGGCCTCCGCGTCGGCCCCGAAGTCGGTGCGCCGGCGGACCTCCTCCAGCGGCCAGTCCGCGCCGTCCAGCGCGGCCGAGGCCCGCGCGCCGCGCAGGGCGGCCTCGGAGGTGACCTCGGAGGCGCGACGGCGCATCACACGGTGGCCGTAGAGGCGGTCCACGGACTTGCGGACCTCGGCGACGGCCTCGGGCACCCCGGGCAGCTCGGCCAGCGGGGCGAGGGGATCTGTTCCAGTGCTCACTACCCGAGAGTAAGGTCCCGGCCGCCGCCCCCGACACAGCAACCCCGCCATCACCCGTTCGAGGCAATCCTTCGTTCCCTGCCCTGTCCGGCCCCTCGCCCCGGCTAGCATGGCGCTATCGGAGACGATAACGATTTCCAACACTGGGAATCGGGAAGATCGCGAGCGCGAGCCAACGAGCGAGAGCCGGAGTCCCAGATGAAGATCGCCTTCGTCGGCAAGGGCGGCAGCGGCAAGACCACGCTGTCCTCACTGTTCATCCGCCACCTGGCCGCCGCCGGACGCCCGGTCATCGCCGTCGACGCCGACATCAACCAACATCTGGGCCCGGCACTCGGACTGACCGACGCTCAATCGGCCGCCCTCCCCTCCCTCGGTGCGCACCTGCCGCTGATCAAGGAATACCTGCGCGGCGGCAATCCGCTGATCGGCTCGGCCGACGAAATGATCAAAACCACACCGCCCGGCCGGGGTTCACGCCTGCTGCGGATCGTCGAGGAGAACCCGGTCTACGCGGCCTGCGCCCGGCCGGTGGCGCTGGACGAGGGCTCGGTCCGGCTGCTCGCCACCGGCGCCTTCACCGAGGAGGACCTCGGGGTCGCCTGCTACCACTCCAAGGTCGGCGCGGTGGAGCTGCTGCTCAACCACCTGGTGGACGGGCCGGACGAGTACGTGGTCACCGACATGACGGCCGGCTCGGACTCCTTCGCCTCCGGGCTGTTCACCCGCTTCGACCTCACCTTCCTGGTCGCCGAACCGACCCGCAAGGGCATCTCCGTCTACCGCCAGTACAAGGAGTACGCCCGCGACTTCGGCGTCGCCCTGCGGGTGATCGGCAACAAGGTGCAGGGGCCGGACGACCTCGCCTACCTCCAGCGCGAGGCCGGCCCCGACCTGCTCGCCGCCTTCGGGCACTCGGAGTGGGTCCGCCGCCTGGAGCAGGGCGCCGAGCCGCCGCTGCGCACGCTGGAGCCCGCCAACCGCGCCGTCCTGGAGCTGCTGAAGACCCAGGCGGACGCCGCGCACGCCCGTCGCGATCCGCAGCGGTACACCCGGCAGGCGGTCCACTTCCACCTTCGCAACGCCGAGAGCTGGGGCAACGCCAAGGTCGGCCTCGATCTCGCGACCCAGGTGGACGAGCAGTTCGTGCTCGGCGTCGAGCCGGCCACCGCGGGGGCCCACGCCTGACCGGCGCCCGGCCGGCACGGCCGGGCCGGGACCACCACGGCGGGCCGCCACCCTCTGCTCCGAGGGCGGCGGCCCGCCGTGCGTGCCGCGTCGCGGCGGCCCCGATCTGTTCCCCATTGGTTCGGATACCACCCATAGGGGTGAATCCGGGCTCCGATTCCGTCACTACGTTCTACGCTGTGCAAAGCTTTCATTACTCTCGGTTTACCGAATCTTGATGGTTCCGATTCCTGATGGTCCCTGGGCCCGCCTGCGCCACCCCCGCGCAGGCCGCCGAGCCCACGCCATCCCGCCACACCGTCGCGGCCCACGACAGCCGATCCGACTCCCCGAGCAGCACCCGGACCTGACTGCGTTCGCTCCCCCGGAAAGACGGGAAGACATGACCCTCGACATCTCCACCGCCCCCATCGCCTCCGACACCACCGACCACGCCCCGCCGGCCGACGGCCGCAAGGCCCGCGCCTCGTTCGACCTGTCGGCCTCCCTGGTGGTCTTCCTGATCGCCGTGCCGTTCTCCCTCGGGATCGCCCTGGCCACCGGTGCCCCGCTGACCGCCGGTCTGATCGGCGCCGCCGTCGGCGGAATCGTCGTCGGCCTGCTCGGCGGCACCTCGCTCCAGGTCAGCGGCCCGTCCGCGGCCCTCACGGTGGTCACCGCCGGCCTGATCTCCCAGTACGGCTGGCAGGCCACCTGCGCCATCACCCTCGCCGCCGGCCTGCTCCAACTCCTGCTGGGCGCCCGCGGCCTGGCCCGCACCGCGCTCGCCGTCTCGCCCGCCGTGGTGCACGGCATGCTCGCCGGCGTCGGACTGGCGATCGCCATCGCCCAACTGCACGTGGTGCTCGGCGGCTCGCCGCAGAGCTCCGCGCTCGCCAACCTGACCGCGCTGCCGGGCCAGTTGGCCGGGCCGCACCTCCCCGCGGTCATGGTCGGCGCACTGGCCATCGCCATCCTCTGCGGCTGGCCCAGGCTGGGCCGGCTGCCGGGCCGGGCCGGGGAGCTGGGTGCCCGACTGGCCCGGATCCCGGGCCCCCTGGTGGCCATCTCCGCCGCCACCGCCCTGTCCATGGGCCTGAGCCTGCGGCTCGCCCGGGTCGAGATCCCCGCCTGGCAGCCGCAGAGCCTCCCCGCGCTGCCCCACGGGCCGGTCGTCGGCCTCCTCGCCGCCGTCCTGACGGTGACCGCGGTGGCCAGCGTCGAGTCCCTGCTCTCCGCCGTCGCCGTCGACCGGATGTCCAACCGGTCCGGCGACCTCGACCGCGAACTGCGCGGCCAGGGCCTGGCGAACATGGTCAGCGGCCTGCTGGGCGGGCTGCCGGTGGCCGGCGGCGCGGTGCGCAGCACCGCCAACGTCCGGGCCGGTGCGCGGACCCGCTGGTCGTCGGTCCTGCACGGGGTCTGGGTGCTGCTGGCCGCCGTGGCGCTGACCGGCGGCCTGCGCCGGATCCCGCTGGCGGCGCTGGCCGCGCTCGTCCTGGTGGTCGGCCTGCAGATGGTGAGCTTCGCGCACATCCGCAAGGTGCACCAGCACCGGGAGTTCCCGGTCTACCTGGCCACCGTGCTCGGCGTCGTCCTGCTGGGCGTGCTGCCGGGCGTCGCGCTGGGCGCCGCGATCGCCGTCCTGCAGGCGCTGCACCGCCTGACCCGGGCCCATGTGGACGTCACGGCCGCGCCCGACGGGTCGTTCGCGGTGCGGACGCACGGCCCGCTGACCTTCGCGGCGGTGCCGCGGCTGAGCCGCGCGCTGGGCGCGATCCCCCCGGCCGCCCGGGTGACGGTCTGCCACGACGGCTCGTTCCTGGACCACGCGGCGTACGAGGCGCTGCATTCCTGGCGCGGCGGCCACCAGTCCGGCGGCGGGACGGTGCTGATGGTGACCGAACGCCAGGCCGACGAGGTGCTGGACCCGGACGGCGCGGTGCGCTCCGGCAGTTCCGCGGGCCCGCACCGCTGCCGGGCCTGGACGCCCTGGGTCGGCCACCACTGCATCGAACAGCAGGAGGACCCGCACGGCCGGCTGCTCGACGGGGTGCGGGTGTTCCAGCAGCACACCGCACCGCTGGTCCGCCCCGAACTGGCCCGGCTGGCCCGCGAGGGGCAGACCCCCTCGGAGCTCTTCCTGACCTGCGCGGACTCCCGGCTGGTGACGAGCATGATCACCAACAGCGGGCCGGGCGACCTCTTCACCGTGCGCAACGTCGGCAACCTCGTCCCCGCGCCGTACGAGCCCGGCGCCGCCGACGACTCCGTGGCCGCCGCCGTGCAGTACGCCGTGGAGGCCCTGGAGGTCAGCTCCATCACCATCTGCGGGCACTCCGGCTGCGGGGCGATGAAGGCCCTGCTGGACGGCGTGCACGAGCGGCCGGGCCCACCCACCGCGCTGACCCGCTGGCTGCGCAACGGCCGCGGTTCGCTCGACCGGCTGCGGCGTGCGCCGGCCGGCTTCGCGGCCCGCCCGACCACCGATCTGGTGGAGCAGCTCTGCCTCACCAACGTCGTCCAGCAACTGGATCAGCTGCTGGCCAACCCCGCCGTGGAGCGGCGGGTCGAGGAGGGCAGCCTGCGGCTGGTCGGGATGTACTTCGACTTCGCCACCGCGCAGGCCTACGTCCTCGACCGCCGGAGCGGCCTGTTCTCCCCGGTGACGGAGCACGACACGACACCGCTGCGAACCGCCGCCTGAGGACGGGCCGGGCCCCCGCCCACCCGGCGGGGGCCCGGCCCGGTGGCCCGGCCGCTCCCCCGAGCGGCCCGGTTTCAGGTCAAAGGTCTACACCAATTCCTCGGAGCCTCTTGTCAACAGCCCGGTTCGCCTGGTGAGCTGTGTGCTGGGACACACGGGACAATCCCTACGCACGGGAGTGTCCCATGAAGAAACTCGATGAGGAGTGCGCGTTGAGCAACGAGAGCCTGGCCAACCTGCTCAAGGAGGAGCGGCGGTTCGCCCCGCCCGCGGAGCTCGCCGCTGAGGCCAACGTCACGGCGGCCGCCTACGCGCAGGCCTCCGAGGACCGGCTCGCCTTCTGGGCCGAGCAGGCCCGTCGCCTCGACTGGGCCACCGAGCCCACCGAGACCCTCGACTGGTCCAACCCGCCGTTCGCCAAGTGGTTCGCCGACGGCACCCTCAACGTCGCCCACAACTGCGTGGACCGGCACGTCGAGGCCGGCAACGGCGACCGCGTCGCCATCCACTTCGAGGGCGAGCCCGGCGACAGCCGCGCCATCACCTACGCCCAGCTCAAGGACGAGGTCTCGCGCGCCGCCAACGCCCTGCTGGAACTCGGTGTCGCCAAGGGCGACCGCGTCGCGGTCTACCTGCCGATGATCCCCGAGGCCGTCGTCGCGATGCTGGCCTGCGCCCGCATCGGCGCCACCCACTCGGTGGTCTTCGGCGGCTTCTCCGCCGACGCCGTCGCCTCCCGCATCCAGGACGCCGACGCCAAGCTCGTCATCACCGCCGACGGCGGCTACCGCCGTGGCAAGGCCACCGCCCTCAAGCCCGCCATCGACGAGGCCCTGGCGAAGTGCCCGCAGGTCGAGCACGTCCTGGTGGTCCGCCGCACCGGCCAGGACACCGCCTTCACCGAGGGCCGCGACGTGTGGTGGCACGACATCGTCGAGCGCCAGCCGGCCGAGCACACCGCCGAGCCGCACGACGCCGAGCACCCGCTGTTCATCCTCTACACCTCCGGCACCACCGGGAAGCCCAAGGGCATCCTGCACACCACCGGCGGCTACCTCACCCAGGCCGCCTGGACCCACCACGCCGTCTTCGACCTCAAGCCCGAGTCGGACGTCTACTGGTGCACCGCCGACATCGGCTGGGTCACCGGCCACTCGTACATCGTCTACGGGCCGCTCGCCAACGGCGCCACCCAGGTCATCTACGAGGGCACCCCCGACACCCCGCACCAGGGCCGCTTCTGGGAGATCATCCAGAAGTACGGCGTCACCATCCTCTACACCGCCCCCACCGCGATCCGCACCTTCATGAAGTGGGGCGACGACATCCCCGCCAAGTTCGACCTCTCCAGCCTGCGGGTGCTGGGGTCGGTCGGCGAGCCGATCAACCCCGAGGCGTGGGTCTGGTACCGGGAGCACATCGGCGGCGGCAAGGCCCCCATCGTCGACACCTGGTGGCAGACCGAGACCGGCGCGATGATGATCAGCCCGCTGCCGGGCGTCACCACCACCAAGCCCGGCTCGGCCCAGCGCGCGCTGCCCGGCATCGCGGCCACCGTCGTCGACGACGAGGCCCGTGAGGTCCCCGACGGCGCCGGCGGCTACCTCGTCCTCACCGAGCCGTGGCCGTCCATGCTCCGCACCATCTGGGGCGACGACCAGCGCTACATCGACACCTACTGGTCCCGCTTCGAAGGCCGCTACTTCGCCGGCGACGGCGCCAAGAAGGACGAGGACGGCGACATCTGGCTGCTCGGCCGCGTCGACGACGTCATGCTCGTCTCCGGCCACAACATCTCCACCACCGAGGTCGAGTCCGCGCTCGTCGGCCACCCCGCCGTCGCGGAGTCCGCCGTCGTCGGGGCCACCGACGCGACCACCGGCCAGGCGATCGTCGCGTTCGTCATCCTGCGCGGCACCGCCACCGACAGCCCCGAGCTGGTCGAGGAGCTCCGCGCGCACGTCGGGCGCACGCTCGGCCCGATCGCCAAGCCCAAGCAGATCAAGGTCGTCGGCGAACTCCCCAAGACCCGCTCCGGCAAGATCATGCGGCGCCTGCTGCGCGACATCGCCGAGGGCCGCGAGGTCGGCGACACCACCACCCTCGCCGACAGCACCGTCATGAACCTCATCCAGTCCCAGCTGCCCGCCCAGGGCGACCAGGCCTGATCAGGTTCGCGTACCGGCCCCGGTACGCGCGGAGGGCTCCCCGAGCGGTCGTGAGACCGCCCGGGGAGCCCTCCTGCGTCCGGTCGGGGCTACTCGGCGCGCCGCTCGGCCACCAGGGTCCGCAGCGTGTCGTAGGCGCCCTGGACGAAGCCCCGGCCACGCACCGGCTGCGTCCCGGCCATCACGGCCAGGCCGACCTGCGTGCTCGGGCTGAAGCCGACGAAGGTCGTGAAGCCACGAGTGGCGCCCGCGTGGTAGACCAGCCCGTCGGCCTCGTCTCCCCCGTCGAGGGAGGGCCGCTCGTCCAGGGAGCGCTGGTTCCACCCCAGGCAGATCCGCACGCCCGTCCGGCGGCGGCCCACCCTGGGTGTCAGGACCTCGCCGAGGGCCGTGCGCAGCGCCGTGGCGTCGGTGCGCTCGGGGAGCGGAACGGCGTCCAGGGCGAGGTGGGCCTGCAGGTAGCGGAGCATGTCGTCGGCGGTGGAGCGCAACGCCGCCGCACCGGGCAGGGCCGGCAGCCGGAACGAGGGGACCCGCCGGCCGCGCCGGTACCCGGTGGCGGGCTCGCCGCCGGGGCCGCAGGAGGTGTCGACCAGGCCGAGCGGCCCGCAGATGCGGGAGAGCAGCAACTCCTCGTACCGCTGGCCGGCCGCGTTCGCCAGCACCAGGCCGAGCAGGCCGCAGCCGAGGTTGGAGTACCGCACCTGGGCCCCGGGCGTGCCGCGCACGGGGGTGCGGGGCAGCGCGCGCATCAGGTGCGACGGCCCGAAGGTCGCGTACGGCTTGGTGAACCAGCGGGGCACGGCCGCCGGGGTGAGCCCGACCGGGAGCCGGGGCAGGCCCGAGGTGTGGGTCGCCAGGTGGAGCAGGGTGATCGGTCGTTCGTGCGGGTAGCCGGGGGCCGCGTCGGCCGGCAGGTAGCGGTCGATCGGGTCGTCGTACCGGACGTCACCGCGGGCCGCCATCTCGGCGAGCAGCAGGGCGGTGAACGTCTTGGTGACCGAGCCGATCTCGAACCGGGTGTCGGCCCGGACGGGTCGCACCCCGATCCGGTCGGTGTAGCCACGGCAGGAGACGGTGCGCTCGCCGCCACGGATCACGGCCACGGCCACGGCGGCGCCGGGGGCGGCCGCGTGGAAGAGCGGGCGGAGCAGGGGTTCGAGGTCGGGCGCCGGACGGTCCATCAGATCGGCGTTCATCGGTCGGCGCCCCGGGAACCGGCGTTCCGCGAGCGTGCGTTCCGAGAACCGGTGGCCCCGGTGGCGGCGCCCCGGGAACCGGCACCGCAAGAACAGGCCACCGGGAAGCCGGCGGGCCGGATCCGCCCCGGCCGGGCGGACCTCGTAGGCGCGGGCTGCAAAACGGCGGACCGCGTGGCGGCGGACCGCGTCCGGGCAGGCCGCGGGCGGGCGGATAACAGGGGCGGGACGCTCTGCGCGCCCTCGCCCCCGGCTATGGCGTGCGGCACGGCCTCGGGGCCGTCCGCCTCCTCGCTGGGCATGGGTGTCTCCGTTCCGGTCGAAAGGCGCCGCCCCGTCCGGGTGGCGCCTTCGACCGACGATAAGGAGCAGGTCACCCGTCTGCACCCGCCCGCCGCCATTCGGGGCGGGCTCCCCCGACGGACCGAGCCGATCGTCCTAAAATGCACAAAACGGATATCTCCTCGCGCCGCCCCCTAGACTGTCAACGACGCATCAAGATCGTGGATGGGTCACAGGGCGCGCCGGGAAGTCTGGTCGGCACTGCACCACAGGTGTATCCGGATGCCGTTCCCGCCCCCAGGAGGTCCCCCCGTGACCAGCCGGCCACCCGCCGAACCGACGCCCCGAGGCCGCCAGTTCCTCGGCCGGCTGTCGCTGCCCGAGCGCACGTACATCACGGACGCGCTGCGCACCGAGACGGTCGGCGGCATCCTGCTGCTGCTCTTCGCGATCGCGGCCCTGATCTGGGCGAACGCCTGGCCGCATTCCTACGAGAGCGTGGTGGACTACACGATCGGCCCCTCCACGCCGCTCCACCTTGACCTCAGCCTCGGCACCTGGGCCAACGACGGCCTGCTGGCGATCTTCTTCTTCGTGGCCGGCATCGAGCTCAAGCGCGAGTTCGTGGCCGGGGAGCTGCGCACGCCGAGCGCGGCGGCGCTGCCGGTGATCGCGGCGATCTGCGGCGTCGCCCTGCCCGCGGTGATCTACGCCGTCGTGAACGCGACCAGCGGCCACCTGGGCGGCTGGGCGATCCCGACCGCCACCGACATCGCGTTCGCCCTCGGCGTCCTGGCCGTGGTGGGCAGTCACCTGCCCTCCGCTCTGCGGGCGTTCCTGCTCACCCTGGCGGTGGTGGACGACCTGGTCGCGATCCTGATCATCGCCGTCTTCTACAGCTCCGGCATCAAGTTCTGGGCGCTCGGGCTCTCCGTCGCCGGCCTGGTCCTGTTCTGGTTCCTGCACCGCCGCGGGTTGCACGGCTGGTACCTGTACGTGCCGCTGGCCTTCGTGGTGTGGGCGCTGATGCACGAGAGCGGCGTGCACGCGACGGTCGCCGGCGTGGCGATGGGCCTGATCCTGCGCTGCCACAAGGTCGGCGACGAGAAGTACTCCCCCGGCGAGCACATCGAGCACCTGGTGCGCCCGCTCTCGGCCGGCTTCGCCGTCCCGGTGTTCGCGCTGTTCGCCGCCGGGGTGACGATCTCCGGTCCGGCGCTCGCCGAGGTTTTCAGCCAGGCGGCCCCGCTCGGGATCATCATCGGCCTGCTGGTGGGCAAGACGGTCGGCGTCTTCGGCGGCACCTGGCTGGCCGCCAGGTTCACCCGCGCGGAACTCAATCCGCAGCTCACCTGGTCGGACCTGTTCGCGGTGGCCACCCTGGCCGGCATCGGCTTCACCGTCTCCCTGCTGATCAGCGAGCTGGCCTTCACCGAGGACGCGGCGCTGGCCGACCGGGCGAAGGCGGCCGTCCTGATGGGGTCGCTGCTCTGCGCGGTCTTCGCCACCGTCCTGCTCAAACTGCGGAACCGGCACTACCGCCGGCTGGTCGACGAGGAGAACGCCGACGTGGACCACGACGGCATCCCCGACATCTACCAGCAGGACGACCCGGCCTGGCAGGCCCGGACGGACCGCCGGCCCGACCCGCCGCAGTGATCCGGGGCAGCGGCCGGCCACCGCGTCCCTCCGGTGCGATCCGGCCGGCCCCGAGGACGCGCCGGGCTGCCGGACGGGTACGCGTGGCTCGGACACGCCGCTCCGCCGGCCCCCCGGAGTGGTGTCCGACTCACCGGTAGGGGCATGATTCTGAGCTGTCGACAGTGCACAGAAGCCGCAGAGGAGAACGCTGATGCCCGCAGGAGCCGCAGACCCGTCCAGCATCGGCCGGGCGCCCTACGAGGGCGAGCGTTCGGTCGGGCAGCTCTTCGCCGAGGCCACGGCCGACCTGTCCGCCCTGGTGCACGACGAGATCGCGCTGGCCAAGGCCGAGATCAGGCAGGACGTCAAGCGCGGTGTCTCCGGCGGTGTCTCGCTCGCGGTGGCCGGCGTGGTCGCGCTCGCCGCCGTCCCGATGCTGAGTGCCGCGGCGGCCTTCGGGCTGCACGCCCTGGGCATCACCCTGGGCTGGTCCTTCCTGATCGTGGCCGGCGTCTACCTGCTGCTGGCGGTCGTCCTCGGCCTGCTCGCGCTGCGCTCGTTCAAGAAGATCGAGCCGCCGCGCCGCACGATCGAGGGCGCCCAGGCGACGGCCGACGTGCTCAAGAACGCCAGGCCCCGGCCGGCCACCCAGGAGGAGATCGACCGGGGCCTGGGCCGCCGCCCCTGACCGCTCCCGCCCGCGCCCGCCCCGACCGCCCCTGGACGCTCCCCGGACCGCAGCCGTCGGCCCGGACCGCGGCAGCGCTCCTGCGACGGCCGGGCCGGGCCACGCCCCGTCACCTGCCCGGCCGGACCGTCCCCCGTGGCCCCGGCCGGGGCGTCGGCGGGCGCGTCGGCCAGGCGCCGCCGGATCGCGGGCGGCCGGATCGGCGGCGGCCAGTACGAGTGCCGGGCACGCCTGCGACGCGCGGATATGACACGCTCTCGCTATGCCGCTCGACCAGAAGCCCGTGCCCCAGCCCCAGCCGTCGCAGCCCTCCTCCGGTGACGTCCCCGGCGATGCCGTCCCGGGAGCCACCGGTCCGGGAGGCGCCGGCGGCGACGCCGCGGCCGACTGGAGCATCCGGCAGGCGGGGCCGTGGACGCACCGCGACCTCGCGGCCAACGGGGCCCGGTTCCACATCGCCGAACTGGGCACGGGCCCGCTCGTCCTGCTGGTGCACGGCTGGCCGCAGTACTGGTGGGCCTGGCGGCACCAGATGACCGCGCTGGCCGAGGCCGGCTACCGGGCCGTCGCACTGGACCTGCGGGGCGTCGGCGGCAGCGACCGCACTCCGCGCGGGTACGACCCCGGCAACCTGGCCCTGGACATCACCGGCGTGATCCGCTCGCTGGGCGAGCGGCGCGCGCACCTGGTCGGCCACGCCTCCGGCGGCACGCTGTCCTGGGTGGCGGCCGTGATGCGGCCCTCGGTGATCCAGAGCCTGACGGCGGTCTCCGCCGCGCACCCCCGTGACCTGCGCCGGGCACTGCTCACCGACCGCCGCCAGCTGGCCGCCTTCGAGCACGTGCTGAGCTTCCAGCGTCCGTGGATACCGGAACGCCGTCTGGTCGCCGACGACGGCGCACTGGTGGGCCGCTACCTCGACGCCTGGACCGGCCCGAACCAGTTGGACCGCGCGGCGGTGGCCGCGTACCGGCAGGCGATCCAGATCCCCAGCACGGCGCACTGCTCGATCGAGCCGTACCGCTGGCTGCTGCGCTCGATGGCCCGGCCGGACGGCATCCAGTTCGCCCGCCGGATGAAGAAGCCGATCACCGCGCCGACCCTGCACGTCCAGGGCGCCGCCGACCCGGTCCTGCTGTCGCACACCGCGCTGGGCGGCGGCGAGTACGTGACGGCTCCCTACCGGTGGCGGCTCATGCCGGGAGTCGGGCACTTCCCGCACGAGGAGGCGCCGGAGGAGTTCTCGGCGGAGCTGATCGACTGGATCGGCCGGCACAAGGACTGACGCCGGCACCGCCCGGGACGGAGTCCGGGGCCGGTTCCGGAGCCCGCCCCGGTCCGGGGCGGGGCGGGGACCGTTCCCCGAGCGAGGGCCTCCGGGCCGGGCGGGTGGCCGCCGGAGGTGGAGCGTCGCGCCATCAACTGTCTTTATGTTGCGCTCATATGACAAACGCATAGGCCAATTCGAGACCCCGCCAGGTGGTTACTCCAAGCGGCCCAGGGGCATCTTTCCGGTATGACCTGGATGCCCGATCGCAGCGCAGCGCCGCGCAGTCGACGCCGTACCAGCCGCAGCTCGCAGAGCCTCGTACACCGGTCCGACTGGGCGGACGACCTCGGATACGACGGGCCGGAGCACCGGTCCAGCCGGGGCGGCCCGCGACAGCTGGGCATCCCCCGCATCATCGGCCGCCGGGCCCGCTGGGTCGGCGCCCGCCTGCGGCGCGACACCTGAGGGCCCCGGGCCGCCCCGCCCCGCCCCGCGACCGCCCGTTCCGGGCCGTGACCGCCTGGCCGTGACCGTGCGGGCGGCGGCCGCCTCGGCGGGCCGCCGCCCCCGTCAGCCGAGGATGCCGGGCGACACCGCCGTGAACCAGAGCAGGACGAAGGTCGCCAGCGACATGACCGGCACCAGCACCTTGGTCTCCACGCTGTTGCCGCTGCGCTTGATCAGCACCAGCTCGTAACGCTCCTTGTGCGGCCAGAGCAGCGGCGCGCCCTTCTTGGTGAGGCAGTCGCCGAGCAGATGCGCCAGCGTGCCCAGCGCCACCGCGTACGGCAGCCAGCCCGGCGCGCTCGGCATCCACTTGTTCATGCCGGCCGTGCCCAGCGCGGCGAGGCCGATGATGGTGATCCAACTCGCCGGGCCGTCGCCGGGCGGGTGCAGCCGCAGGGCCACGATCGCCAGCGCGAGCAGGAAGAACGTCAGGCCGAGGGTGAAGTTGCGGCCGACGAACGTCACGCCCGCCCAGCTGCCCGCGCCCATCAGCGCGACGAACAGCAGCGAGTGGGTGGCGTGCCGGTGCCCGCCGGAGATCCAGGCGACGAAGCGGCAGAGCACCTTGGAGACCGGGCCGAGGAAGTTGGCGATCGTCCCGTCGTGGTGGTCGAGGTCGGGCAGCAGGGCCGCACCCGCGCAGAGCACCGTGCCCATGAGTATGTCGGCGGGCTGGAGCGTGGTGTGCAGCAGCAGCGGGGGCAGGAACGGCGCCGAGCCCGCGTACAGCATCGCGCCGCTGACCGCGTGCGAGTGACCCATCATGGAGTACTCCCCCTCATCGCGTGCTCCCCGTCGGGTGGCCGCTTCCGTCACGTCGCCGTACGACGCCCCGGCGGGTCCACCACCAGGGCCGGCTGAGCCGGACGGGTGAGCCGCGCCGACGCTATCAGCAGCGCCCGGGCCGCCGGCGGAGGCCGCCGGGCCCGTCCAGCCGTACGGATACCCGCCCGGGGCACCCGTACGCCTACGGGCCTGCGCGCGGCGGTACGCGAGGACACGCGGCGGTGCACAGGGCCACGCGGCGGTACGCAGGGCCACGCGCGGACACGCAGGCGTCCGCAGGGGTCCGCAGGGGTCCGCAGGGTCACGCGAGCGCAGGCCGGGGTGCCCGGGCGGTGCCACCGGCGGCTCCGCGACGGTGGGGCGGCCGGCTCAGAGCGCGCAGCCCTCGGTGTCCACCCTGGCCGTGGCCGTGGCGCCCTTCTCGGCGTCCCCGCGGACCTCGGCGGCGGTCAGCACGTAGCCGGTGTCGGCGCTGTCCAGCGACTTGGCGAAGACCACGCCGTAGACCTGACCGTCCGGGGTGAGCAGCGGGCCGCCGCTGTTGCCCTGGCGGATCAGCGAGCGCACCGAGTACACGTCGCGGACGACCTGGCCGCGGTGGTAGATGTCCGGCCCGTTGGCCTGGATCCGGCCGCGGATGCGGGCCGGCTGCACGTTGAAGGCGCCGTTCTCGGGGAACCCGGCCACCACCGCGCTGTCGTTGGTCCGGGCCTCGCCGGCGAAGGCCAGCGCCGGGGCGTTGAGCTTGGGGACGTCCAGGATCGCGATGTCGCGCTGCCAGTCGTAGCTGACCACGGTCGCGTCGTAGAGCGGCCCGACGCCGCCGACCTGCACGGTCGGCTCGTCGACCCCGCCGACCACGTGGGCGTTGGTCATCACCCGGTGCGGGGCGTAGACGAACCCGCTGCCCTCCAGGGTCTTGCCGCAGGAGGTCGCGGTGCCGACCACCTTCACCAGGGACTGCCTCGCCTTGGCCACCGCCGGGCCGGCGGCCAGCGCCGGGTCGGGCGGCGAGACCTCGGTGATCGGCTCGTGCTCGAAGGGGTTGAAGACCTGCGGGAAGCCGTTGCGGGCGAGCGCCTTGGAGAAGTCGGAGAACCAGTTCGGGGCGTCGCCCGGCAGGGTGTCCTGGACGCCGCCGAGCACCACGGACGTCCGGACCTGCTTGGAGACGGTCGGCAGCGAGGTGCCGGCCAGCGCCGACCCGATCAGCCAGGCCACCAGCAGCATCGAGATCACGTTGACCACGGACCCGCCGGCCGCGTCCAGCACCTTGGCGGGCTTGCGGTCGATGTGGCCGCGCAGTTTCCAGCCGAAGTGCGTGGTGACGGCCTGCCCGATCGCCGCCAGCACGATCACCACCACGACCGCCACCACCGAGGCGGTGGTGCCCGGACTGAGGTGGCTGAGCAGCAGCGGGAGCAGCTGCACGGCGATCAGGCCACCACCGAGGAAGCCCAGGACCGACAGGACGCCCACCACGAATCCCTGCCGGTACCCGGACACGGCGAAGCCGATCGCGGCGACGATCAACAGCAGATCCAGGACGTTCACCCGGACACCCTCCCACGGCCTCGCGCCGGGCGGGCACCAGGCTCGGTGAACCGCTCCTCCCCCGTTTGCGCCGGGACAACCCCGGACGACCCCGGACGACCCGGGCGCGGGGCGTCCGGCCTGCGACTCTTCGGCGGCGGTCCAGCCGCTCCGCCCGGCAACTCGCGCGGCGGCTCGGCCGGCGGCTCCCGGCCGCTGTCCGCGACTCCCGGCGGCTAGCCGGCGGCGGGAGTGTCGCCCAGCAGGGCGCCGGAGCGGCCGAGACTGGCCTGGGCCAGGTCGATGGCCTCCTCGCTGAGGGCCAGCGTCCTGCTGGTGTCCCAGGGGCGCTCCAGGCCGCTGTGGTGCAGCACCCGGTCGATCACCCCGGCGGTGAACCCCCAGACCAGCCGGTCGGCGACCGCGAAGGCCGGACCGAGGTGGCCCGAGGGGTGCCGCAGCCTGGCCCGGTTGGCCGGGTCGGTGAGCTCGGCGATCGGCACCCGGAACACCGCGCCGGTCTCGGCCTGGTCCACCGGTCCGACCGGGCTCTCCCGGCGCCACCAGCCGAGCACGGGGGTGACGACGAACCGGCTCACCGGGATGTACAGCGCCGGGAGGGTCGCGAAGACCTGCACGCCGGACGGGTCGAGGCCGGTCTCCTCCCAGGCCTCCCGCAGCGCCGCCGCGACCGGCCCGGGCCCCTGCGGGTCGCCGTCCTCCGGGTCCAGCGCGCCGCCGGGGAAGGACGACTGGCCGGCGTGCGAGCGCAGCGAGCGGGCCCGCTCGATCAGCAGCAGGTCCGGACCGGACGGCCCCTCGCCGAAGAGCATCAGCACCGCGGAGGGCCGTCCCCCTTCGGCCGGCGGCAGGAACCGGCTCAGCTGTTCCGGCCGGACGGTCTCCGCGGCGTCCCGGACGGGCAGCAGCCAGGCCGGCAGGCCGTCCCGCTCGATCCGCGTGCTCACGCGACCTCCCCCTGCCCGTCGCCGGCTCCAGGGCCTGCCGCACCACCCGCGCCGGGCGCCGCGGGCAGTCCCGGGTATCCGGCCGGCGGCCGCAGCCGCTGGCCCGGCTGGCCGCCCAGCTCGTACTTCAGCAGCTTCCGCGCCTTCTCCGGGTCCGTCTCGCCCTCCCCGTAGGAGGGGCAGAGCGGGGCGATCGGACAGGCGCCGCAGGCGGGCTTGCGGGAGTGGCAGACGCGCCGGCCGTGGAACACCACGCGGTGCGAGAGCATCGTCCACTCGGACTTCGGGAAGATCTCGGCGACCGCCGCCTCGACCTTCTCCGGGTCCTCCTCGGCGGTCCAGCCGAAGCGCCGCGCGAGGCGCCCGAAGTGGGTGTCGACGGTGATCCCCGGCACTCCGAAGGCGTTGCCGAGCACCACGTTCGCGGTCTTCCGGCCGACGCCGGGCAGGGTGACCAGGTCCTCCAGGCGTCCGGGCACCTCGCCGCCGAAGCGGTCCCGCAGCGCGGCCGAGAGGCCGAGCAGCGAGCGGGCCTTCGCCCGGAAGAAGCCGGTCGGCCGGATGATCTCCTCCAGCTCCTCCGGCACCGCCGCCGCCATGTCCTCGGGCGTCGGGTACTTCGCGAACAGCACCGGCGTGGTCTGGTTCACCCGCAGGTCGGTGGTCTGCGCCGACAGCACGGTGGCCACCAGCAGCTCGAAGGGGTTCTCGAAGTCCAGCTCCGGGTGCGCGTACGGGTACAGCTCCGCCAGCTCGCGGTTGATCTTCCGCGCACGCCGCACCATCGCCAGGTGGGACTCCGGCTTCCTCGGCCTCTTGGCCGGCTTCGCGGCCGGCTTCACCGCTGCCTTCACCGGGGCCTTGGTCGCAGTCTTCCGGGCCTTGCTCTCTGCCATGCACGAAGGCTACGCCGCGGGAGGGGGGCCACGAAGCTCGTTCACGAGGACGGCCGGGCGGTCGGAGCCCGGCTCCGGCTCCCGTTCCGGCCGTGACTTCGGCTCCGAGTCCGGTTTCGGCTCCGGATCCGGCCCGGGGCTCGCCGGGCCTCGGCCAGCGGGCAGCAGGCGGGCCGCAGCGCGTCGCGACGCCCCGGGGAGGTTGCGACGATCTTGGCTGACACACCGACAGCCGGGCCGCCCGGCGCCGGAGATGCCCGCGCGGACGACGGGAGGAGGGGACGCGGAACACATCAGGATTCGAGAAGCGCCGGCCACCGGGCCGCCGCTACCGTGACGACCATGGACATCACCATTCACACCAGCTTCCTGCCGCACGACGACCCGGACGCGTCCCTCGCCTTCTACCGCGACGTGCTCGGTTTCGAGGTCCGCAGCGACGTCGGGACGGGGACGATGCGCTGGATCACGGTCGGCCCCGTCGGCCAGCCCGGCACCTCCATCCTGCTGGCGCCGCCGGCCGCCGACCCCGGGATCACCGAGGAGGAGCGCCGCACCATCACCCAGATGATGGCCAAGGGCACGTACGGCTGGATCCTGCTGGCCACCCGGGACCTCGACGGCACCTTCGAGAAGCTGCAGGCCGGCGACGCCGAGGTGGTCCAGGAGCCGACCCGGCAGCCGTACGGCATCCGCGACTGCGCCTTCCGCGACCCGGCGGGCAACCTGGTCCGGATCCAGGAGGTGGGCTGAGCCGGCTCGGTCACCGGTTCGGCCAGGACGGGCCGGCCGCAGCCAAACCGGCGGGCACCCCGCCGTCCGCCTCGGCAGAGGCACCGGGTGCTCGCGGACACCGACAGGAGGAGTCCTGACATGTGCCATCCCGGGTGGCATCGCGCACGCATCGCGGCGCAGCACCTGAACGACCTCGCGCGGCTGCGCCGCGTGCGGGACCGGATCGACCGGGAGTACCGGCAGCCGCTGGACGTCGAGGCGCTGGCCCGCGACGTGGGCATGCCGGCCGGGCAGCTGAGCCGTGAGTTCCGGCTGGCCTACGGCCGTTCGCTGTACGCCTATCTGACGGTGCGGCGCATCGCGCACGCCACGGCGCTGCTGCGCCTCGGCGGCCTCGACGCCGCCGAGGCCTGGTCGGCGGTCGGCTGCGCCTCGCCGGGCATCTTCGCCGCGCGCTTCGCCGAGCTGACCGGCGGGCCGCCCGCCGCTCCCCGGCGCCGGGCCACGGCCACGGCCACGGCCACGGCCACAGCCAAGGGCACAGCCAAGGGCACAGCCACGGGAACGCTGCCGAGCCAGCCGAAGCCCCCGGGCGGACCGGTCAGGAATCGAGAAGCGCCGGCCTCCGAGCCCCACCTAGCGTGACTGTCATGGCAACCATTGAATTCCTCACCATCGAGGTGGCCGACACCACGGCCGCCGAAAGCTTCTACACCGCCTTCGGTCCGGGCGACCGGGTGCGCCTGCGGGCCTCGGCGGAGCCGACGACCGGCTTCCGCGGGTTCTCGCTGTCGCTCACGGTGTCGCAGCCGGGCACCGTCGACAACCTGGTCGGCGCGGCCCTGGACGCCGGCGCCACCGCGCTGAAGCCCGCCGCCAAGTCGTTCTGGGGCTACGGCGGCGTGGTGCAGGCCCCGGACGGCACCATCTGGAAGATCGCCACCTCGGCGAAGAAGAACACCGGCCCGGCCACCCGGGAGATCGACGAGATGGTGCTCCTGCTGGGGGCCTCGGACGTGGCCGCGAGCCGGAAGTTCTACGTCGGGCGCGGCCTGGCGGTGGCGAAGAGCTTCGGCCGCAAGTACGTCGAGTTCGCCACCCCGTCGAGCGCCGTCAAGCTGGCGCTGTACGGGCGCCGCGCGCTCGCCAAGGACGTCGGCGTCCCGGTCGACGGCACCGGCTCGCACCGGCTGGTGCTCAGCGGCGACGGCGGCCCGTTCAGCGACCCGGACGGCTTCGCCTGGGAGGCCGCCGCGCCGGTGCCCGCGGCCTGACCCGCGCCGCCGGCGCACGGCGGACGCCGTCCGCGCAGGCCCCGCACACACGCACCGACACACCGACACACCGACGCAGGTCGAGCCGCCGCCGGGTCCGCCCGGGCCCGGCCGGCCCACCGCCACCCCTTCCGCACCTGACCGGCCCTGTCCGAGAGGAACCGCAATGAAGAGCACCCAGACGTCCGGCAAGAGCGCCACCGCGGCCGCCGAGAAGTACGACGGCTTCACGGACGAGGAGCGCAGCGCGATGAAGGAGCGCTCCCGGGAGCTGAAGACGGCCGGGCCCCGCGGCGCGAAGGCGGCGAAGGCGGACCCGGAGTCCGAGGTGCTCGCGAAGATCGCCGAGATGACGGAGGCGGACCGCGCGCTCGCCGAGCGGGTGCACGCCATCGTCAGGGCCGCCGCACCGGACCTCATGCCCAAGACCTGGTACGGGATGCCCGCGTACGCCAAGGACGGCAAGATCGTCTGTTTCTTCCAGAGCGCGCAGAAGTTCAAGTCGCGGTACGCCACGCTGGGCTTCAGCGACCAGGCGGCCCTGGACGACGGCACCCTGTGGCCGACCGCCTTCGCGCTGGCCGGGCTGACCCCCGCCGTCGAGGCGCAGATCGCGGAGCTGGTCAGGAGGGCCGTGGGCTGAGGGCCGGCCGAGGGGGTGGCCGACGGGGTGCCCGCGCAGGCCCGGCGGCCCCGGCAGGCCGTGGCGGCCCGGCTCGTGGATCATGGCCAGGGGCGCACAGCGCGGCAGCGCGCGCCCCGGCGAGCGGGGATGCGACCGTCTCGTCGCCCCGGCGGGGCCCGGTGTGATCTTCTTGAGCCGGACGGTGTCCGAAGCCGCCCCGGACGGGTGGACAGCCGGTCCGGCCGGCGCTGAACAAACCCTCATCGGAAGGAACTCCCCCATGGACGAGCAGTTCGACGTCGTCGTACTCGGTGCGGGCCCCGGCGGCTACGTGGCCGCCATCCGGGCCGCCCAGCTGGGCAAGCGGGTCGCGGTGGTCGAGGAGAAGTACTGGGGCGGCGTCTGCCTGAACGTCGGCTGCATCCCGACCAAGGCGCTGCTGCGCAACGCCGAGCTGGCCCACATCTTCACCCACGAGGCGAAGACCTTCGGGATCAAGGTCGACGGCGAGGTCTCCTTCGACTACAACGAGGCGTTCAAGCGCAGCCGCCGGGTCGCTGACGGCCGGGTCAAGGGCGTCCACTACCTGATGAAGAAGAACGGCATAGCCGAGTTCGACGGCCGCGGCACCTTCCTCGACGCGAACACCCTGCAGGTCGCACTGTCGGACGGCAGCACCCGGACGATCGGCTTCGGCGACTGCATCATCGCCACCGGCGCGACCCCCCGCCTGCTGCCCGGCACCAGCCGCAGCGAGCGGGTCGTCACGTACGAGGAGCAGATCCTGGCCGAGGACGTGCCGCGCTCGATCGTGATCGCGGGCGCCGGGGCGATCGGCATCGAGTTCGCGTACGTGCTGCACAACTACGGCGTCAAGGTCACCGTCGTCGAGTTCCTGGACCGGATCGCCCCGCTGGAGGACGCGGACGTCTCGGCGGAGCTGGCCAAGCAGTACCGCAAGCTCGGCATCGACGTGCTGACCTCGACCCGGGTGGAGTCGATCGACGAGTCCGGGGCGCAGGTGCGGGTCACCGTCACCGGCAAGGACGGCGTCCAGCAGGTGCTGGAGGCCGACAAGGTCCTCCAGGCGATCGGTTTCGCGCCGAACGTCACCGGCTACGGCCTGGAGGCCACCGGCGTGCGGCTCACCGAGCGCGGCGCGATCGACGTGGACGGCCGCTGCCGCACCTCGGTGCCGCACATCTACGCGATCGGCGACGTGACCGCCAAGCTGATGCTCGCGCACACCGCCGAGGCCATGGGCGTGGTCGCCGCCGAGACGATCGCGGACGCCGAGACGATGGAGCTCGACTACCCGATGATCCCGCGCGCCACCTACTGCCAGCCGCAGATCGCCAGCTTCGGCTGGACGGAGGCGCAGGCCCGCGAGAAGGGCTTCGACGTCAAGGTCGCCAAGTTCCCGTTCACCGCGAACGGCAAGGCGCACGGCCTGGGCGACCCGACCGGCTTCGTGAAGCTGATCAGCGACGCCAAGTACGGGGAGATCATCGGCGCCCACCTGATCGGCCCGGACGTCACCGAGCTGCTGCCCGAGCTGACGCTGGCCCAGCAGTGGGACCTCACCGTGCACGAGGTGGCCCGCAACGTGCACGCGCACCCGACCCTGGGCGAGGCCGTGAAGGAAGCGGTGCACGGACTCGCCGGGCACATGATCAACTTCTGAGTGCCGGAGGCGGCCGGACGGCCCGCCGACGTCGCACCGGGCCCGGCCCGCGGCACCCGCCGCGGGCCGGGCCCGGTCGCGTCCGGGGCGGCCGCGGGGTGCTCGCCCGCCCGTGGTCCATACCTTTCATGAACATCGTCCGAACTCGGCGATCCGACCGGGCGCCGGTGCCTAGGCTGCGGCCGACCCGCACCAGACTCCGAGGAATGTGACGATGCTCTTCCTTTCCATCCTGCTGCTCGCCGCCGCCCTGGTCCTGCTCGTACTCAGACGGCGCCGGGTGACGACGTCCGGCTGGGCCACCTTCGGCGGTCTCCTGTCCGGCGCGCTCGGGCTGTTCGTCGGGCTCACCACCGTCCTGTACGTGGTGGACCCGTACCAGGTGGGCGTGCCGACCACGCTGGGCAAGGTCGGCGGGACCTGGCAGTCCGGGCTGCACCTGAAGTCGCCGCTGACCGACGTCACCACCTTCTCGACCCGGCCGGCCGACCTCAACCTGACCGGCGACAACACGGTGGAGGTGCGCTCCTCCGAGGGCGGGGTGCTCTACGCCGACCTCACCGTGAAGTGGTCCATCGACCCGCAGCACACCCTGGCCCTGTACAAGCTGGCCGGCAGCGCCGAGGCCGTCGAGCAGCGCCTGGTCTACCCGGACAGCCGGGAGATAGTCCGCAACGTCTTCGCCAAGCACACCGGCGTCGAGGGCTACTCCTCGCAGCGCGAGGCGATCAGCACCGAGATCGACCAGCTGATCACCCAGCGCCTGGCCCCGCGCGGGATCCTGGTGAACGGGGTCAACCTGCGCAACGTCAAGCCGAGCGACGGCCTGCAGAAGGCCATCGACCAGAAGATCCAGCAGGACCAGGCCACCGCCCAGGCCGAGGCGGCCACCCGGACGGCGAAGGCGGAGGCGGAGAAGCGCAAGATCGAATCGGAGAGCACCGCGGCCGCGAACAGCGTGATCGCCAACTCGCTGACCGACAAGATCCTGCTCAGCCAGTGCATCGAGGCCTTCAAGGCCGCGGCGGAGAAGAACCCGGTCTACGCCAGCCCGTGCGGCTCGGCGGGCACCCCGGTGATCGTGGACGGCACCAAGCGCTGACCGGCCCGCGACGTCCGGGAGCCGGTCCGGCCCGGCCGGACCGCACCCGGCGACCGCCGCGCGACCGGCCCGCCGGCGCCGCCCCGACCGGCCGGACCCGGCCTCCCGGCCCGGTCGGGCGGGCCCTGACCAGCGGGGCCGAAATGTAACCGATGAGTACGAATGGCCCCGTACAGTGCTCCCCGGCGCACCCCCTCCTCATATGATCGGAGCGACATGCGCCATGCTTGGTGATGCAGAGCACTGTACGGACTTGCGCCGACCGCCCCGACGGGCGGACGGCCGAGAAGGAGGAAGCACGTGGACGACGTTCTGCGGCGCGCCGCACTCTTCGCGGCACTCGACGACGAGCAGGCCGGCGAGCTGCGCGCTTCCATGACCGAGGTGACCCTCGCCCGTGGTGAGTCCCTCTTCCACGAGGGCGACCCCGGCGACCGCCTCTACGTGGTCGCCGAGGGCAAGGTCAAGCTGCACCGGGCCTCGCCCGACGGCCGCGAGAACATGCTCGCGGTGCTCGGCCCCAGCGAGATGATCGGCGAGCTGTCGCTCTTCGACCCCGGACCGCGCACCGCCACGGCCAGCGCGCTCACCGAGGTCAAGCTGCTCGGGCTCGGCCACGGCGACCTGCAGCCCTGGCTGCACGCCCGCCCGGAGGTCTCCATCGCGCTGCTGCGGGCCATCGCCCGCCGCCTGCGCCGGACCAACGACGTGATGTCCGACCTGGTCTTCTCCGACGTGCCCGGCCGCGTGGCCAAGGCCCTGCTGGACCTCTCGCGCCGCTTCGGCGTGCCGTCCGACGAGGGCATCCACGTCGCCCACGACCTCACCCAGGAGGAGCTGGCCCAGCTGGTCGGCGCCTCCCGCGAGACGGTCAACAAGGCGCTCGCCGACTTCGCCGGCCGCGGCTGGCTGAAGCTGGAGGCCCGCGCCGTGGTCCTGATGGACGTCGAGCGGCTGTCCCGGCGCTCGCGCTGACACCCGCCGTCACCGGCACCGACGAGGGCCCGTACGCCACCGGCGCACGGGCCCTCGGGCGTCTCCGGACACCGGTGCGGGCGCCCCTGCCGGGTGCCCGGCCGTGGCGGGCGGCCCGGGGCGCCGCTCAGATCAGGCCGTGGTCCTCCAGGTAGCGCAGCTGCGCGCGGACCGAGAGTTCGGCGGCCGGCCACAGCGCCCGGTCCACGTCGGCGTAGACCCGGGCGACCACCTGCTCGGCGGTGCGGCAGCCGGCCTCCACGGCGGTCTCGACCTGGGCCAGCCGGTTGGCGCGGTGCGCGAGGTAGTAGTCCACCGCGCCGAGCGCGTCCGCGAGCACCGGGCCGTGACCCGGCAGCACCGTGCGGACGCCGTGCTCGGAGGCCATGGTGTGCAGCCGGCGCAGCGAGTCCAGGTAGTCGCCGAGCTGCCCGTCCGGGTGGGCGACCATCGTGGTGCCGCGGCCCAGCACGGTGTCGCCGGTCAGGACGGCACCGTCGGCGGGCAGGTGGAAGGTGAGCGAGTCGGCGGTGTGCCCGGGCGTCCCGACCACCCGCAGGTCCAGGCCGCCGACCTCCAGCCGCTGCCCGTGCCGCAGGCCCTCGTCGCCGAGCCGGTGCGCCGGGTCCAGCGCGAGCACCTTGGTGCCGGTCAGCTCCGCGAAGCGGGCCGCGCCCTCGGCGTGGTCGGCGTGGCCGTGGGTCAGCAGGGTCAGCGCCACCCGCCGGCCCTGCCGCTCGGCGGTCTCCACCACGTGACGCAGGTGGCCCTCGTCCAACGGGCCGGGGTCGACGACCACGGCCAGGTCCGAGCCGGGCTCGGCGAGCAGCCAGGTGTTGGTGCCGTCCAGCGTCATCGGTGACGGGTTCGGCGCCAGCACGCAGTGTGCCCGGGGGGTGGCCTCGCCGCCGACACCGGCGGCGGGGTCACCCGGGAGAAGACCGCTCACCGGCCGCCCTCGCAGCTGCGATGCAGCCGGCGCGACGGGACGGTGCGCGTCAGCGGGCGCAGCCAGGGCTCGTCGCCGTACCGGCCGCCGCTGTCATGGGCGAGCGCACGGGGCGTCAGGGAGTGGGAGGTCAGGGCTCGGGCGGGCAGCTCAGGTGCCGTCCGGCGATCCACGTCGTTGTGGTTCATCGGGCGAAGGTCCTTCCTGGGGGTAGTGTCCGTCGATGGTCAGCTCCTCATACCCCGACCATCGCACCGTCATTCGATCACCCGCCACCTCGGCCCGGCCGAGGATCGGGTCCAGTCCGCGGCTGCTCGCCGCGGACAGGGCTTCGGCGGCCGCGCGCAGCGGCAGCAGTTCGCGCAACACGGTCACGGTCGGCGGCAGCATGCCGTACCGGCCCTGCTCGTACCCCTGGACGGCGTCGGCCGGGGAGAGCCAGGCGACCTTGTCGGCCTCGCCCACCTCAAGGGCGGCGAGCTGGCCGGGCGGCATCGCGGCGACGAAGAACCAGGTGTCGTAGCGCCGCTCCTCGAAGACCGGGGTGACCCAGCGGGCCCAGCCGGCCAGCAGGTCGCTGCGCAGCACCAGGCCGTGCTCGCGGAGGAACCCGGCGAAGGAGATCTCGTGCGCCTCCAGGGCGGCCCGCTCGGCACTCCAGTCGCGCGGCGGCGCGGTACCGGAGGCGTCCGGGCCGGCCAGCAGGACGCCGGCCTCCTCGAAGGTCTCCCGGACGGCCGCGCAGACCACCGCCTGAGCGGTGCCCGGGTCGACCCCGAGCCGGGCACCCCACTCCTGCGGACTCGGACCGGCCCAGCCGATCTCGCCGTCGGCGTCCCGCGGGTCCACCCCGCCGCCCGGGTAGGCGTACATCCCGGCGGCGAAGGCCATCGAGGCGCGCCGGCGCAGCAGGTACGCCTCCGGTCCGGCGGCGCCGTCCCTCAGCAGGACGATCGTCGCGGAGGGCTTGGGCACCGGCGGCGTCAGCTCGCCGGCCTCGACCGCCCGGATCCGGGCAGGCCAGGACGGCGGCATCGGGAGCGACTTCGCCTGGTGATCCATGTCCGGATGCTACGCAGACGGAGGCGGCCTTGGACAGAGCCCAGGCCGCCCGATTCGGGCCGCCGCCCGCCGGTGCGGGCCCGGCCGGGCCTCCCCGCCCCGGGCCCCGCGCCGCCGGCCGGACGGGCGGCGGCGCGCGGAGCGGCGTCAGGCCCGCGGCCCGGAGGCGGCGGGCCTGCGGCTCCGGGGGTCAGGCCTGCGGCTTCAGCCGGACCTGGATCTCGATCTCGACCGGGGCGTCCAGCGGCAGCACCGCGACGCCCACCGCGCTGCGGGCGTGCACGCCGGCCGCCCCGAAGGCGTGGCCGAACAGCTCGCTGGCACCGTTGACGACGCCCGGCTGGCCGGTGAAGTCGGCGGCGGAGGCGACGAAGCCGACGACCTTCACGATCCGCTCGATCTGGTCGAGGTCACCGATCACGGCCTTCACCGCGGCCAGCGCGTTCAGCGCGCAGATCTGCGCGAGCGCCTTGCCCTCCTCGGGGGTGACCTCGGCGCCGATCTTGCCGGTGGTCTGCAGCTTGCCCGCCACCATGGGGAGCTGACCCGAGGTGAAGACGTACTCGCCCGAGCGGACGGCCGGCACGTACGCGGCGACCGGCGGGGCCACCTCGGGCACGCTCAGACCCAGCTCGGCCAGCTTGGTCTCGACCTGGCTCATGCCTTCTCCCGCTTGAGGTAGGCCACCAACTGCTCGGGGTTCGGCCCCGGAACGACCTGGACGAGCTCCCAGCCGTCCTGGCCCCAGTTGTCGAGGATCTGCTTGGTCGCGTGTACGAGCAGCGGCACGGTTACGTATTCCCACTTGGTCATGGGGCTGACTCTAGACGAGGAGGCGGCCCGGCCGGCGCCGCGCGAAGCGCGTCGGGGGCGGCACCGCGGGCCCGCGCGGAGTGTGAGGTGGGCCACAAAGGGGGCATGAATCAGACCTGGCCATCCCAATGCTCCCGGCATCGGGCCCGGTCCCTGGTTACCCTCGCGGGAGGGCACCTCGCGGTGCCGGCCCTCGGAACGGACGGAGACGGAGCGTGGCACGCACCCCCGACCAGGCGGCCCGGCGCGACCCCGGAGGGGCAGCCGGACCGCGCGGGACGGAGGACCCGGAGGGCGGCGGGCCGGCCGGCGCAGCGCCCGAGGACGCCGCGCCCGCGGACCGGACCGGCGAGGACGGCGACTGGGAGGGCGTCCGGCTGCACGTGGTCAGCGGGAAGGGCGGCACCGGCAAGACGACGGTGGCCGCGGCGCTGGCCCTGGCGCTGGCCGCCGAGGGCGGCCGCACCCTGCTGATCGAGGTCGAGGGCCGCCAGGGCATCGCCGAACTCTTCGGCATCGCCGCGCTGCCCTACGAGGAGCGCCGGATCGCCACCGTCTCGCGCGCCCAGCTCGGGCTGCCGGCGGACGGCGGCGGCGAGCGCCGGGCCGGCCGGAGCACCGCCGGCAAGGCGGGCGGGAAGCCCGCCGGCGGGGGCGGGGAGGTGTTCGCGCTCGCGATCGACACCGAGCAGGCCCTGCTGGAGTACCTCGACATGTTCTACAAGCTCGGCCGGGCCGGGAAGGCCCTGCAGAAGACCGGCTTCGTGGACTTCGCGACCACCATCGCCCCGGGCGTCCGGGACGTCCTGCTGACCGGCAAGGCCTGCGAGGCCGCCCGCCGCAAGGGCGCCGACGGCCGCCGGGCGTACGACGCGATCGTGATGGACGCGCCGCCCACCGGCCGGCTCACCAGGTTCCTGAACGTCAACTCCGAGGTCGCCGGGCTGGCCAGGTTCGGCCCGATCCACTCCCAGGCCCAGGCGGTGATGCGGGTGCTGAAGTCGCCGGAGACGGCCGTGCACCTGGTCACCCTGCTGGAGGAGATGCCGGTGCAGGAGACCGTGGACGGCTTCACCGAGCTGCGGGAGGCCGCGCTGCCGGTGGGCGGGGTGCTGGTCAACATGGTCCGGCCGCCGATACTGGACGCCGCCGCGGTGGCAGCCGTGGACGGCGACCACCGCGAGGAGGTCGCCCTGGCGCTGGCCGACGCGGGCCTCGGCGGCCGGGCGCGGACCGGCGCCGCCGTCCGGGCCGCGGTCGAACCACTGATCGACCCGCTGCTGGAGCAGGCCCGCGAGCACGCCGAGCGGGTCGAGCTGGAGCGCGAGCAGCGGGCCGATCTGCAGCACCTCAAGCTGCCGACCTACGAACTCCCGCTGTTGAGCGAGGGCGTGGACCTCGGCGGCCTGTACCGGCTGGCGGGCGAGTTGAAGCGGCAGGGGGCGGCATGACGGGCGGCGGCAGGGACGGCGCGCGCGGCGGTGCGCGCGGCACGGCCGGGACAGCCGGGAACGGCGCCCGGGCCGGGGCCCGGGGCAACGAGCTGGCGGTCGACCGGCTGATCGACGACCCGGAGACCCGGATCGTGGTGTGCTGCGGCTCGGGCGGCGTCGGCAAGACGACGACGGCGGCGGCGATCGGGCTGCGGGCGGCCGAGCGCGGCCGGAAGGTGGTCGTGCTGACCATCGACCCGGCCCGCCGGCTCGCCCAGTCGATGGGCCTGACCGAGCTGGACAACACCCCACGGGTCGTCAAGGGCGTCAGCGGCGACGGCGAGCTGCAGGCCATGATGCTCGACATGAAGCGGACCTTCGACGAGGTCGTGCTCGCCCACTCCGAGCCCGAGCGGGCCAAGGCGATCATGGAGAACCCGTTCTACCAGTCCCTGTCGGCCGGCTTCGCGGGCACGCAGGAGTACATGGCGATGGAGAAGCTCGGCCAGCTGCGCGACGCCCACGAGTGGGACCTGATCGTCGTCGACACCCCGCCGTCCCGCTCCGCGCTGGACTTCCTGGACGCGCCGAACCGGCTCGGCTCCTTCCTGGACGGGAAGGTGATCCGGCTGCTGGCCGCGCCCGCCAAGGTCGGCGGCCGCAGTGCGATGAAGTTCCTGAACGTCGGGGTGGGGCTGCTCACCGGCACCCTGGGCAAGATCTTCGGCGCTCAGCTGCTGACCGACGTGCAGACCTTCGTCAGCGCGACGGACACCATGTTCGGCGGGTTCCGTGAGCGTGCCGACCGCACGTACCAGCTGCTGAAGGCGCCGGGCACGGCTTTCCTGGTGGTCGCGGCGCCGGAGCGGGATGCGCTGCGCGAGGCCGCGTACTTCGTCGACCGGCTGGAGGCGGACCGGATGCCGCTGGCCGGCCTGGTGCTCAACCGGGTGCACGGCACGGGCGCGCCGCAGCTCACGGCCGAGCGCGCACTGGCGGCGGCCGAGGCACTGGAGGAGAACGGCACCGGGACGGCCTCCCCCGAAGCCGAACTGCTGGCGGCCGGACTCCTGCGGCTGCACGCCGAACGGATGCAGGTCATGGCACGGGAACGGCGCACCCGGGACCGTTTCGTGTCGGTGTACCCGGACGTGCCGATCGTCGAGGTCGCGGCCCTGCCCGGTGACGTCCACGACCTGGACGGACTGCGCGCCGTCGGCGAGCTGCTCGGCGGCGGCACCGGGGAGTGACCCGGCGCCCCGCGGCCGGCTCGGCGGCGGGGCTCAGCCCGCCTGCGCGTAGTCCGTCAGGATCACGCCGGTCGCGAGGGACTCCTCGTACTCGGTGCGTGCCGTCTCCAGCAGGCGCCGCCAGGAAATCACCGTCGGGCGCCGGCGCAGCAGCGCCCTGCGCTCGCGCTCCGTCATACCGCCCCAGACCCCGAACTCCACCCGGTTGTCGAGCGCGTCCGCCAGGCATTCGGTCCGTACCGGACACCCGCTGCACACTGCCTTGGCGCGGTTCTGCGCCGCCCCCTGGACGAACAACTCGTCCGGATCACTAGTGCGGCAGGCAGCCTGCGCACTCCAGTCGTCTACCCAGCCCATGCCGGCGCCGTCCTCTCCCGAATCGAGGCTCCCCCACGGCGGCAACGGCATATTCACCGTTGCCAGTTGAGGACGTTACGGAAGAACGGCAGGTTGCAACAGCCCCTTCGGGCCCAATCTCGAATGACCCGATTGGACTATGGGTACCGGCTAGCTCACTCGTTGGAGTGATCGCAGGTCGCAGGCCTTGCCAAGAACACACTGGCAACTCTCGCCACGCGGACCGCCACGGACAGTCACCGTTTCGGCGGTAGCGCACCCGTGCCAACTACTGCAGACTCGGGCATTTCGGGCAAAGCTCATCACTCACAAGAGTGAAGGAAGCTCACACAGCGAAGCTGTCGCAAGCTTGTGACAAGCCTAGGCGAACACCTGCCCCCATGTGCGGTATTCGGAGACGTAGTGTTCTCCCCATGGCACCGAAGCGCCCCATGGCATCCCAGCGCCCCGGCAACCCAGGATCTCCGAGCGGCGAACGACGCGGCTCACCGCTCGACAAGGCGGGGCTCGGAATCAAGTTCCTGGGTGTCAGCGTGCTGTCCGGAGTGCTGCTGGCCGGCATGGCGCTGCCCGCCGTCGGCGCCCTGGGGCTCACGGCCAAGAACACCGCCGAGAGCTTCGCGAACATCCCGGACGACTTCAAGACCCCCGCGCTCTCCCAGGCGACCCAGATCTTCGACGCCAAGGGCGGCC
>NZ_BNBO01000012.1 GCF_014655955.1 Kitasatospora indigofera | reverse complement strand
CGGCTCCGGCCGGGCCACCCCCGGCGGCCCGGCCCGGGGCCGGGGCGAACCGCATGCTCCGACCCCCGCCGGGCGGGGCCGGCGACCGCGGCCGGCGGGCGCAGCTCCTCCCGCCGTCCACCGCCCGGTCCGATGCCGCCGCTCGCGGTCCGGCGACCTCAACCCGCCGGTGTGGACCAGGACGTGTACAGATTCGCCAGCAGCCCTCCGCGCCCGTCGGAGCCCGACCCCGGGCGGGTGAAGGTCAGGGACACGTCGGCCTCCGTACGGATGGCGAGCTGGTCGTCGAAGGTCAGGGCCTCGTCCCGGCTCCACACGCAGCCACGCGCCGCGAGACGGCCGGTGATCACCCCGTAGGTCACGGCGTCACCGTGCTCGCGTCCGGCGACACCGCCGACGCGCGCGGGAGCGAGGAACCCGCCGTCGGTCCCCGCCCGGTCGAATCCGAGGAGACCGATCTTCCCGTCGGCACCGATCCACACCTCCAGGCTGCCGTCCTTGAAGCCTGTCATGCCTTGGGCCGGCGACCGCGGGGCCCGGTCCAGGCCCGTCCCGCCACCCAACAGCGCATCGGCCTCCCCGCCGGGCATCCCGATCCGGAGACCGGCGGCCTCGCCCGTGGCCGCGAAGGAGACGATCAGGTCGAGCACGGTGTCCATGGCAGGAGGCTACCCGGGCAACCCCTTGCCCCGTCCAGGCAGTTCGGCCTCCGGCGGTGTCCGTGTCGGTGTTGGTGCCTAGCATGACCGGCATGCGTGAGTTCTTCGTGGTGAACGGGCGGCGGCTGTCCTACCTGGACTTCGGCGGCCCGGGCGTTCCGCTGCTGGCCCTCCACGGGCACTACAACGAGGCCTCGGCCTTCGGGCCGCTGGCCGAGACGTTGGCGCCGCGGTGGCGGGTGATCGCGCTCGACCAGCGCGGGCACGGCGAGTCCGACCGGGCCGCGGGGTACGGACGGGACGACTACGTGGCTGACATCGCGGCGTTCCACCGCCATCTGGACCTCGGTCCGGTGGCGGTAGCGGGCCACTCGCTGGGCGGCCTGAACGCCTACCAGTACGCCGCGAGGCACCCGGGCCGGGTCACCGCCCTGATCGTCGAGGACATCGGCGCGGTGGTGGCCTGCGACTGGTCGTTCACCGAGCGGCTCCCGCTGGGTGCCCCGTCCCGTCGGGAGCTGATCGCGGCCCTCGGCCCGGCCGCACCGTACCTGGAGTGCTCGGTCCGGCGGTCCGGGGACGGCTGGGGCTACTCCTTCGGCCTTGAGGACACCGTGCGCTCGCAGCAGGCGCTCAACGGCGACCACTGGGACGACTGGACGGGGGTGAGCTGCCCGACCCTGCTGGTGCGGGGCAGCCGCAGTGACGAACTGGCCGCCGACCACGCCCGCGCCATGGTGGCCCGCCGGCACGGCGGGGCCGAACTGGTCGAGCTGCCCGCCGGGCACGTCGTGCACCACGATGCGCCCGCCGAATTCGCCGATGCCGTCCGTGACTTCCTGGCCAGGAGCGCTGCGTCGTGAGCGGGAGGTGCCGCCGGCTGTCCTTCGGCCGCCCGATGCTCCGGGAGCGGGCCGGCTACGCGACATCCTGCCGTCCGCGGGCGGCCTGACGCGTCTGTGCCACGGTGAACGCCGCGCCGATCGGCGCGATCAGCGAGGCGAGGCGGCGGGCACCGGCGGCGCCGATCGGCTCCCACAGTGCGGCGCAGTGCTGGTCCGTCTCGACCTCGACGCGCTCGCGTGCCGCACGGCCGGCCTCGGTGATCACGGCGTCGGAGCCGAGCCAGCCGCGCGCGACCAGACGCGACGTCGCCGCGGCCCACTCCGCGTCGTCCCACCGGCGGGTCGCTCGCACGAGCGCCGTCGGGAGCCCGCCCGTCGCGGTGTGCAGAACGAGACAGTCGCACGGCCCGAGGCCGTTGTCGGCCAGCACGACGAGATGGGCGTCGCCCCGCCACTCGCGCGCCACCGTGACCTGCTGCCACAGCGCGACGAGAGGATCGCCGGGGAGCTCGACCGAGGCGTTCGCGGCGGCCAGCACCTTGCCGGCGTAGTCGGCGCCGCCGATCACCGGGTCGATCAGCGAACGTGCCTGGGCGAGATGACTGTCCGTCAGAGGTACGTCGACCCGCCGCATCGCCCGTCCGGCGGCCCGGAAGCGGGCGGCCTGCCACCGCTCGGGCGGCGCGGCGTCCCACACGCCCGCCATGGCCCGCACCGCCCGTGGGCTGAAGTTGTAGAAGGCCGCGAGCGTGACCTGCCACGGAACCGCGCCCATCGCGGCCGACCGGAACGCCAGATAGGCCGCCCCGCGGTCGGTCACGCCGAGTCCGGCCGCCTCCTGGGCGCTCTCGGGGGCGAGATGGATGAACAGGTGGGCGGCGCTGATGGCACGGCTGACCTCGCGGACGGCGCTCAGGTCCGTCGGTCCGTCGCCGGGGCGGGCGGAGCCGGGGGGTTCGTCGACCGGTGGTTCGTCGATGGGTCGTTCGTCGACCGGTGGTTCGTCGAGGTGCATCGCGGATCTTCCTCCGGGGAGTCTGGCGGTGCTGCATGTCCGGGCGGTGGTGAGTGATCAGCCCCGCCTGTCCGAGAGCCGGACCGGCCGCGGTGCGGCCGATGACGGCCGATGACGGCCGAGTACGGCCGGGGAGGGGGTGCGGCCGGTCGTCGCGCGGCACGGGTGACGGAACGGCGCCTCCGGGGACGACTCTCACCAACCGTTAATCGACAGTAGCAGCAATAATCGATTATTGGCGGGGTTCGTCTGACGGGTTGCCGCACGATGGTGATGCGATCTTGATCGTGGGGGAGCCTCGCGACTCGGTGCTGGTCGTTGGCGATGCTGCTTGACAGGATCGGCTTGTGATCAAAACCTCGGTGACGATGCGCGAGCTCGTTGTCGGTGAGCGCCGCGCTGTGCATGCCTTCGCCAGCCTCGCGGGACCACCCCCTCGGGTGCAGGGAACAGGTCCTGGCGCTGCCTCTTTTGAGTTGGAGTCGGGACCGTCCCCGCGGGTGCGGGGAGCAGTGCCGGTTCGTCCCTCTCCCTCGCTCACCGCTACGACAAACGGGCCTACGTCTTCCACGGCACCGTCACCCTCGCCCCGATCCGCCTATGGATCAGACCCGATCCGCCGGACAGAACCTAGAGCACGTCTTCAAAGGTTGATCCAGAGCAGGGTTGAGGCGAGGGTGACGGCGGCCTGGTAGGACTCGCGGGTCCGGTCGTAGCGGGTTGCTGTGCCGCGGTACTGCTTGGGCCGGTTGAAGCAGCGTTCGACTGTGTTCCGGTGGGGGTACTTCTCCCGGTCGAAACCGGGCGGCCGTCCGCCGTGTCGTCCCCTTCGGCGGGGGCCGGCTGCCTGGTCGGCGCGTTCCGGGATGGTGCGGGCGATGCGGCGCCGACGGAGGTGGACGCGTATGGTGCGGGAGCTGTAGCCCTTGTCGCCCAGGCGTGGTCGGGGCGGATGCGCGGGCGGCCCACGCCGAGGCGGGGCACACGGATGTCGGCCATGACCCGTTCGAAGCGCGTGCACTCGTAGTCCGGGGCTGCTGTGCTCAGCGGCGGGTGCGGCCGTGGCTGGCGGCTGGCCGGCGGCGGCGGAAGACCACGAGGACGGCGATGCCTCCGGCGAGGGTGGCGGCCGCTCCGATCACGGGGGCCGGGGTGAAGCCGGTCTGGGCGAGCAGGCCCTCCGCGTTGGGCGTGGGTGAGGAGGAGGGGATGCCTGGTACGGCTCCGGCGTCGCGGTTGGTGCCCGCAGGGGTCGTGGTGGTGGAGGCGGCAGGCTTTGCGACGGGCCCGGAGGCTGATCCGGAAGGTGTTCCAGCGGTGGCGCCGGCGGCGGCGGTGCTCGCGTACGCGCCGCGGTCGTAGGCCTGCCCTGGTGTGCGCGTGGCCCCGGTGATGTCGCGCGGGACGGCCGCGAACGGGGTGCCGGTGCCCAGTGCGGGTGATCCCGGGCGCAGCCGGAAGTCGGCGGTGGCCGGATCCGTCGTGGGGTTCAGGAACTTGGGGTCGGCCGTCTGGTCGTGCGGCCCGGTCGTCTGTGGGGCGGTTCCGTCGGAGTAGAGGTTGTAGTCGTAGGTGACGTCCTGGTTCTGGGAGTTGCTGTTGGTGGGCAGGCCGGGCCGGGCTGCGGCGATGTTGTTGAGGATGCGTACGTCACGGCTGTGGGCCCCGAAGATGTTGGCGTACTTCAGGTGCGGCGAGGCGGAATTCTGGTAGGCCGTGTTGTTGACGATGTCGACGTGTTGGGACTTGAAGGCGTGGATGCCGGATCCGCCGTTGTCGAACACGACGTTGTCGGCCACCAGGGTGCGTCCCTGGTAGTCGTCCCCGGTCCCGGCCGGCTTTTCCTTGTTCGTGTCGATGATGATTCCGTTGCCGTCCGAATAGCAGTCGCACTGGCTCCATTTCACCTTGGTCTGGTTTCCGTACACGGTGTTGCCGGTGATGCGGATCTTGTAGGTCTGCGGATCTCCGGGGCTCGCGTCCAGCGCGCGCAGGACGGAGATGCCGCTGGTGGCGTAGTGGGTGTACCAGGAGTTGTCGTGCACCCGGTTGTCGCGGACGGTCACGCCGTCCGCGTCGATCGCGCTGATGCCGCCGCCGGGGCAGCCGTGGAAGTCGTTCCCGGCGATCTCGACGTCGTGCGGTATCGGCCCGTCCTGCTTGTCCCGGCGGACGGTCAGGCAGTTGGTGTTGTAGCGGGCGTCGTCGGACAGGGCGTGGTGCTCGGCCGCGTCCAGGGTCAGCCGGGGTGCGTTGCCGGCGATCTCCAGCCCGGTGACCTTGATGTACGAGGCTCCGAGGACGTTGATGCCGTCCCAGCTGGTGACCGGGCGCAGCACCGGCTTGCTGCCGGGGTACGCCTGGTAGGTGATCGGCTGCGTGGCCGTTCCGGACCGGGTGATGAGCAGCAGGCTGCGGCCTTCGGCCGTTTCGTTGTACGTGCCGCCCATGATCGACACGGTGTCTCCGGGGAGGGTGCGGTCGGCGGCCTTCTGCAGTGTCCTCAGTGGGGAGCCCGGTGAGGTGCCCGCGTTGTCGTCCGATCCCGAGGGGCTCACGTAGTACGTGGTGGTGGCTGCCTCGGCGGGGCCGGCGGTGACGTACAGCCCCAGGGGCGTGATGAGCACGCCGAGGAATGCGGCTCTGCCGATGAGTCGGGTTCGGTTCACGGGAGGGGAGCGCCTTTCGCTACGGATGCGGTGGGAGGAATACGCCGTGCCCGGCCCTTCGGGAGCCCGGGATCGTGCGACGCGGCGTCGTCCAGGAATGCGTCGACCGTAGTGCCGTCTCGGGCCGCGTCGGCGCCGACCGGGCGGTGGGGGTGTGCTCCGTGGCCGTGCGGTGCGTCGCGATGCCGGTGCTGAACAGCATTTATATCCGTGTGTTCACAATGCGGGGAGGCCTATTCAGACCGAATCGCGATCAATGGGGTCGGTCGTGCGCGTCTGAGATGCTCCGGCCCTGCGGGCCCGCGCGGGGCCCGCCCGGCGGCGTGGCCCGTGCAGCCCTGGTCCCTCACCCCGGCCGGCGGCGGACGCGTCGGGATCTGCGGTCTGGCGCCGTCGTCCCGTCGGGCGACCGGTCGGCCGATCCCGCCCGCCCGAAGTCGATCCGGTGTCCGCCTCGAAAATGTGTTACGCCCGCGCCCCCTCCCCGGGTCTGCTCCGACGAAGCCCGGCGCAGGCCGGCCCGAAGCGAGGAGACACGATGGCCGCACCGAACCCCCGGCGTCCCGCGCCCGCACGCCACGTCCTGAGCGCGCCACGCTCCGAGCATGCGCTCGACTGGGGTGATCTGACGGCCTTTCGGGCGGTCGCCGAAGAACTCAGCTTCACGCGGGCGGCAGCGCGGCTGCGACTGTCCCAGCCCGCGCTGTCCCAGCGGGTGCGCCGGCTGGAGAAGGAGCTCGGAGCTCGGCTGCTGCAGCGCACGACCAGGACGGTGGCGCTGACTGCGGCCGGCCGGGCCCTGGTCGGCTGGGTGGTGAGCACCGAGAACGCCTGGGCCGAAGTGCGCCACGAGGTGGCCTTCCTCGCCGGCCGGCCGGGCCCTGCGCGAACGGCGGCCCCCGCTCCGACCGCCGTTCGCGCGACCGTAGGGTGAGGCCCGTCGCTGCCGGACCCCCGCACTTCCCGCCCCCCGCACCGACCGGCAAACACCTGGACCCCAGAGAGACAACGGCCGTGAAATCCCTCGACGACCCGCCCACCACGTCGGCACTGGCCCTGGCAGCCCAGCAGGGTGACCAGGCCGCACTCGACCGCCTGCTGCGGTCCTGTCTGCCCCTGGTGTACCACCTGGCGGTCCGCGCACTGGCCCCCGACGACGCGGACGACGTCGTGCAGGAGACCATGATCCGCGCGGTGGCCGGGCTGCCGGGACTGCGCAAGCCCGATCGGTTCCGGTCATGGCTGGTGTCGATCACCATCCAGGAGACCCGTCGGCGCGGCACCAGGCTGAGCGAGCAGCGCCGGCGATTCACCGAGCTCGACCCCGACCGGTGCGCCCCGGCCGTCGCGGCCTCCGAGGAGCAGGCCGTCGAGGGCATCCACCTGAGCGACGAGCGTCGCCGGTTCGTCCGCGCGGCCACCTGGCTGGACGCCAGGGACCGGGAACTGCTCGACCTGTGGTGGCTGGTGCAGGCGGGTGTGCTGGAGCGGGCCGAACTCGCTCCGGCGCTGGGAGTGTCGGCCGGACATGCCCGCGTCCGGATGCAACGGCTCAGGAGCAGGGTGGACGCGGCACGGCGGATCGAGGAGGCGATCGAGGCGGCCGGCCGCGACGGGGGCTGTCCGACGCTCGGCGGCATGGTGCGCTCGTGGGACGGCGGGCGTTCCTCGGTGTGGCGCAAGCGGTTCACCAGGCATGTGGACGACTGCGGGCAGTGCCGTTCCCACGCGGCCGGTCTCCTGCCCCCGGAACGGCTGCTGGCCGCCCTGCCGCTGCTCGTCCCGCCGGCGCACCTGACGAGCGGGCCGGGTGCCACCGCCGTCGCGGCGGCGGCGCACCTCCCTGGGCCGGGCCTGCCGCACGGCGGCCTGCGCGGCCTCCGTCACCTCCTGAGCGTCGAGTCGGGCAGGTCCGCGGCTCTCGCCGCGGTCGCGGCGGTCGTGGCCGTCGGCGTCGTCACCGTCGTGCTGACGCACCCCTCCGGGCACCCGCGCACCACCCCCTCGACCGTTCCGCGTCCCGTGGCCCCGACGACCGCCCCGGGGGTGACCAGCTCGCCGGAACCTAGCGCCTCCACGGTCCCACCGAGCCCGGCCGCCCCGTCCGCACCACCGTCCGCACCGTCGCCGGCGGGCGTGGGAGCAGGCAGCGGCGGGCCGTCATGGACGTCCGCCCAGATGCCACCGACACAGGGAGGCCGTTACCTGTACGTCTCGGCGACCGGCGACGACCGGGCCGCCGGCACCTCCCGCGCGACGGCCGTCCGCACCCTGCAGCAGGCCGCCGCTCTGACCAGGCCGGGTGACACCGTTCTCGTCGAGGGCGGCCGGTACAGCGCCCCCGGGAAGCCCAACGTGCTGAACATCGACACGTCGGGGACCCCGTCGCACTGGATCACCTACGCCGCCTACCCGGGCACCCGCCCGGTGGTGCTCGCCACCGGCTGGCAGGGCATCCACGTGCACGCCTCGTACGTCACGGTCTCCGGCTTCACCGTCCGCGGCAACTCCCCGGATCTGACGCCCGCCCAGCGTGAGGAGGCCGAGCACGGCAACACGAGCGACCCGGCCGTCAACGGAAACTGCATCGCGGTGGACGAGCAGAAGAACGCCGACCCGCCCCGGCGGCCGCACCACGTCCAGGTCTGGGGCAACACCGTCACCGACTGCCCGCTGAACGGCATCTCCGCCCATCTGGCCGACTACGTCACCGTCTCCTACAACATCGTCGCCCGCAACGCCTGGTACTCCCCCTACGGCGGCAGCGGCATCTCCTTGCACGGCAGTTGGAACTCCGACGGCGCCACCGGGGCCACCAAGATGGTCGTCGAGGGCAACGTCGTGCACGACAACAAGAACACCGTTCCCAGTGCCGTCAGCGGCTTCACCAAGATCACCGACGGCCACGGCATCATCGTCGACTCCTCCGAGAACCAGGCGTTCCGGGGAGCCCCCCTGTACCAGACGGCCTACACCGGCCGGACCCTCATCGGGAACAACGTCAGCTACGGCAACGGCGGTGCCGGAGTGGCCGTCTTCGACAGCGGCAACGTCGACATCGTCAACAACACGCTCTACCGCAACGCCCGGAGCGCCGAACTGCGTTACGAACTGGCCCTGATCCAGGCCCACGACATCACGGTGGTGAACACCGTCGCGGTCCCGGCCCCCGGTGAGGTGGCCGTGCACGTCCCGGCCTCCGCCGTGCGGGTCCGGCTCACGGCCAACCTGTTCTGCGGCCCGGCGGAGAGCGGCGGCGCGGGCGGCGGCGGGGCCCCCGACCCACGCTTCGTCGACCCGGGCGGTGCCGACTTCCACCTGTCGCCCGGCAGCCCCGCGATCGACGCCGGCTCCGCCGAAGCGGCCCCCGCGGACGACGCCGACCGCCTTCCCCGGGACGCCCGGCCGGACCTCGGCGCCTACGAGCACCGTTGACCCCGGTGTTCCGGCCTGCCCGGAGCCGCCGCGAGCGCCGGCTGCCGTCCGGGTGTCGGTGCCGCCAGGCGGCCGGCTGCCACCCGGACGCCGGCGCGGGCCGGCGGTCTGCGGGTGGCTCGACGTCGAGGCCATCGCCCGAACCGCCCCCACCGCCGAGGCGAGCTGGTGAGCCACCCCAGTGCGGTCCCCGGGACGGGGGCGCTTCACCAGAAGACCGTCACCCGTCCCCGGCGCCGCCGGCCTTCCCGGGCACTGCGACGCCTGCGTCCTGACCGGCCACCAGAGCGCCCACCCGGACCCGCCGCCAGGCCACCCGCCTCGCCCGCGCAGCCGCCGTCCTCGCCGGGCGGATACGCAGGGCCGGGGAACAGGTCCGGTCGTGCGCTTCCCCTGGCAGCGGCCAACGGCGGAGCAGACACACCCCTAAGGCCACGTGTTCGCCGCCGGTGACGGGATTCTCCTCCACCAGTTCAAGCGTCCCGCCGTTCGGTGGGAACGCCGCCTGGACCTGCACGACGCCTTCGTGTCGGTCGGGTGCTCACTCGTCTACTGGAGGATGCTCAAGAAGTCGCCGTCCTCCTGATCCGGGTCTCAAGTCTGTGGCCGGTCGGGCATTCTCACGCCGCCACCGGGCAGTGAACTGATGAAGGAGCTGTCCCGCAGACCGATGACCCATCCGAAGGCATCGGAAGAGACAGGGACGTCCACCTCGATCCGGTTCGAACCGGTGTGAAGTCGCAGGACGTTGCCGATGATCACCTCTCCGATGCTGTTCCCACGCATCGAGTGGATGTCCCAGCCGTCGCCCACACGGTTGATCCCGTTGTCCATGCCCTAAGCCTACGGACCCCGGCTGCCGCGCAACCACACAAGATCGTGTTACCAGCTCCATGGACCCACGGCCCCTCGCGCGAACCGCAGGAAACCTCGCGGGGGGTCCCGTCCCATCCGGTGTGCCCGCTTCCCGTACAGGCCCCCGTGACCAGTGGTGAGGCCGGTCAGGCCGGAGTGCTCGCGACGCCCGCGAGCTGTCTCTCCTGCCAGCCGTCGTCCCTGCGATGGCCGCCGCCTCACGGGGGAGAGGCCGGCGCGGCCGGGGCCGGGGGTACCGTAGCGCGCTGACCAGCGGTTCTCACCGGTCTTGCGCGAGTTTGTACAGTTCGGCGAACAGGCCGGCCGCATCCAGGCCCTGGAGCCGCCCGCGGACGCCGCACGCGGTTTGGGGGACGCCGGAAGCGGCTGAGTCAGGCAAGGCCAGGCGACCGGCAGGGCCGTCACCCCCTCGCCGGACGCGCGACCGACGGCGAGAGGCGCGGCAGGCGGTCGCCGTTCATCACGGTGCCCGCCTGCTTGAGGTGGCGCACGGTGACCGTGACCTCGTGCTGGCGGATCGCGGTGATCGGGGCCAGGCGCTCGGTGATGTAGCGGTACAGGTCGGCGGTGTCGCGGCAGGTGACGGCGACGACGAGGCTGGCCGGGCCGGACACGGCGCCGACGAAGCCGACCTCCGGGTGCAGGGCGATCTCGCTGCCGACCCGGTGGATGTCGGCCGGGGCGACGGTGAGCCAGAGCGTCGCGGCCGTGCGGAACCCGATCAGGGCGTAGGCGACCTCGACGTCGACGAAGAGCATCCCGCGCTCCAGGAGCGCCTCGACCCGCCGGGCGACCGCGCTCTCGTTGCGCCCGGTGGCGGCGGCCAGCGCTGCGTAGGAGATGCGACCGTCGGCGGCGAGCGGTGCTAGGAGCGCGTCGTCGTCGGGGGTGAGGCCGGGCTCGTCGGCGGTTCGGCGCACGGGGACGTGGCGGCGCGAGCGGGCGCCGAGCGCGGCGATCTCCTGGGCGTCCAGGCGCGCGTCGAAGCCCTGCCACTCTTGCAGGCCGGTCTCGGCGAAGACGTGCAGCAGCGAGGCGGTCGAGACGTCGGTGACCTGGCTCAGGCGCGGGAGGTTCTTCAGGACGAGCTCGTCGCGGTCGCGCGGGTCGTCGGCCCGCAGCGCGCACATCACCTCGGTCCCGGCCGCGGCGAGCGTGACCCACGAGACGTCGGGCCGGCGGGCGAGCGCGCTGCCGATCGGCTCCGCGGCGCCCGGGGCCGTGCGGATGCGGACGAACAGGCTCTCGCGCGACGCGCGCGGGTCGGGGAGGACGACGACGCGCAGGATGCCGGCCTCGCGCAGGCGCCGGTAGCGGCGGGCGACCGTCTGCTCCGAGGAGCCGAGCGCCTGGGCGATGCGCCGGAACGAGGCGCGCCCGTCGAACTGGAGGGCGCTCATGATCCGGCGGTCCAGCGCGTCGGGGGTGGTGGTTTCCGTCTCTGCAGGCATGATTGTGGCGGGATTCTACACGAAACGCCGATTCGCTGGGTCGCGACCGGGGGTGCGCAAGACCATCGGCGCATGACTTCTTCCGCTTCTCCCACCACTGTCGCGCCCGGGCACGGACGCTGGGCACCGCTGCTGGCGGTCTGCCTGGGCACGTTCATGCTGCTCCTGGACGTCTCGATCGTGAACGTCGCGCTGCCCGACATGGCGACCGCGCTGGACGCCTCGTTCACCGGCCTGCAGTGGGTGGTCGACGCCTACGCGCTCGCCCTCGCCGCGCTCCTGCTCCTCGTCGGCTCGATCGCCGACGCCGTCGGTCGTCGCCGCACCTACCTCGTCGGCCTCGCGGTGTTCGTCGCCGCGTCGCTGGTCTGCGGCATCGCGCCGTCCGTCGGGCTGCTGGTCGCCGCGCGGTTCGTGCAGGGCGCGGGCGCCGCGGCGATGCTCGCAACGACCATCGCCCTGCTCAACACGGCCTACCACGGCCGTGATCTCGGCACCGCCTTCGGCATCTGGGGTGCGACCTCGGGTGCCGCGGTCGCCGCCGGCCCGATCATGGGCGGCCTGCTCACCCAGGGCCTCCCCTGGCGCTGGATCTTCTTCGTCAACATCCCGATCGGTCTGGCGACGATCGTCATGGCCCGGCGCACGCTCAGCGAGTCGCGCCTGCCGCAGCGCCCGCGGATCGACTGGGCCGGCGGCGGCGCCTTCACCCTGGCCGCGGCCGCGCTGACCTTCGCTCTGGTGCGGGTCGCCGAGGAGGGCTGGGGCTCCGGGCAGACGCTCGGGGCGCTGGCCGTCTGCGTCGCCGCGCTGGGCGCGTTCGTCGCCGTCGAGCGGCGCGTGGCCGAGCCGATGCTCGACCTGGCCATGCTGCGCCGCCGCTCGTTCGTGCTGGTGCTGATCGCCGCGGCGCTGCTCTCGATCTCCGCCTTCGCCGGCCTGATCTACGTGTCGATCTGGCTGCAGACCGTGCTCGACCTCGGCGCGATCTCGGCCGGTCTCGTGACGCTGCCGCTGAGCGGGATCGCCTTCTTCGTGGCCGGCGGCCTGGGTCGCATGCTGCACGGCGCGTCGCCCCGCTGGACGGTCGGCGGCGGCCTGGCGATCATCGGCGTCGGCGATCTGCTCATGCTCGGCCTCGACGGCAGCTCCGGATGGGCCGCGGTCCTGCCCGGGCTGGCCGTGATCGGGGTCGGGGCCGGCATCGCGATCCCGACGGTCGTCGCCGCGGCGATGGCCGCGGTCCCGCGCGAGCGCGGCGGGATGGCTGCCGGCGCGGTGAACACGGGACGTCAGCTGGGGTTCGCGGCGGGCATCGGCATGCTGGGCAGCATCTTCAGCGCTCGGGTCGACGCCCTCCTGCCGGGCGGCGCGGAGATCGCGCACGCCGTGACCAGCGGCGGGTCCGCCGCGGTCCTGGCGGCCGCCCCGGCCGGCTCACGGGCGACCCTCGACGCGGCGATCCATTCGGCCGTCGGCGGCGCGCTGGGCACGACCTTCCTCGTGGCCGGTGTGCTGGGCGTGATCGGCGGGGCAGTGGTGGCGCTGCTGCTGCGCGAGCCGGCGGCGGAGCGCGCCGCGGAGCCTGTGGGAGAGGGGGTGGGCGCGCGGGCGTAGGCGGGATGGGGCGGCGGGCGGCTCGGCCGCAGGTGTGGGAGCGGCTCCAGGACGGTCCGGCAGCGCTGGTCGGCGGTGCGGAACACGGGGCGATCCGTCCGGGTCGGACGCACGATGTCACGGCAGTACGCCCGCGGGGATCGAGAAGCAGGTGTGGCTGCACCCGAACGTGAAGGCCGAAGTCGATTCCGGCTGTGCCGGCCTGGCTCGTGACCTCCCGGGCCAGGCCGGAGCCCCGCCGTGGAAGCCGGCGGCGGATGCCGGGCCGTTCGAGCGCAACTTCCACGACCATGCGCGCTGCCGCCGATCCCAACGGCGGATCGCGGTCGAGCATGCCAACGCAGAGGCCGAGGAGTGGCGGTCGCTGCAGCGCCGGACCGGCATCCCTGAGCCGGACCGCCAGGCCAGTACGTCCCAAGCCCTGTCGTGCGGCTGCTCGTAAGCTTGCGCCATGACTGGCACGCCTCACGGCCCCGCTCCCGCCGGGAAGCAGATGCTTTCCGAGCAGGTCCACGCACATCTGCGGGGCGCGATCATGCGCGGGGACTTCGCCCCTGGTGAGGCCCTCAAACCGCAGGACCTCGCCAGGGATCAGGGCGTGAGCCTGGCCGTCACGCGCGAGGCGCTCGTGCGGCTGGTCGGCGAGGGGCTCGCCGACCGGCTGCCCAACCGCGGGTTCGCGGTCCCGTCCTTCTCCGACCACCGCTGGCAGGAGATCGCGGAAGCCCGCCGGACCATCGAACCGGTCGTCCTGCGGATGTCCGTCGAGCGGGGCGACATCGACTGGGAGTCCCGGGTGCGGGCCGCCCACCACCGCCTGGCCCGCACCCCGGCGTACGCGCCCGCGGAGGGCGAGCACTACACCGCCGCCTGGGCCGAGGCCCACCGGGTCTTCCACCGCACCCTGTTGGAGGCGTGCGGCAACCGCGCACTGCTGGAGACCTTCGACCGGCTGTGGACCGCGAGCGAACTGGCCCGCCGCTGGTCGGCGCACCGCACCCCCGACCGGGACGGCGTCGAGGAACACCGCGGGCTGGAGGAGGCGGCACTGGCCCGCGACGCCGACACCGCGGCCGCGCTCCTGGTGCGGCACCTCACCCTGACCGCGGCCGCCCTGGCCGACGAGCCGGGTCAGGCCACCTGACGACCTGCTGCATGAGTGCGGTGGCGGTGCGACGGCTCGATCTCCGGCCGCGACCGGGGTGGTGGCCGTACGATCGGTCAGCCGCCGGACCTGGACTCCGGCTTGGACGCCGAACCGGGCTCGGACGCCTCCTCCGCCGCCTCCTGGAAGCTGACGACGGCACCGCCGTACGACCTCGCCCAGTCCGTCAGGACGGCGATCGGCTCGACGAGGGTCAGGCCGAGTTCGGTCAGGGTGTACTCGACCCGCGGGGGCGCTTCGGGGTAGGCGCGGCGCTCGACCAGCCCGTAGCCCTGGAGCCTGCGCAGCGTCTGGGTGAGCACCTTGCGCGAGATTCCGCCGACAAGATCGACGAGTTCGCCGTGCCGGCACGGCCCGCGGCTGAGCGCGAACAGGACGACCACCGCCCACTTGTTGGTGATGATCTCGATGGCCAGCCGGGCGGGGCAGTCGGCGAGGAAGACGCTTCCCGGTGAGTCGTCCATGCGCCGAAGGTTACCAAGAGGTTCCTGTCGGCTCACTAGCGTCATTTCCATGAGTCCACAGCGCACGAAGAACTACGTCCTCGTCCACGGAGCCTGGCACAGCGGGCGGGTCTGGGACCGGGTGGTCCCCCTGCTGACCCGGGCCGGGCACCGGGTGCTGGCCCCCTCGCTGACCGGTCACGGCGAGAAGGCGCACCTGCTCGGTCCGGACGTCGGCCTGGACACCCATGTCGCCGACGTCGTCGCCGTTCTGGTGGAGAACCATCTCACCGACGTGATACTGGTCGGGCACAGCTACGCCGGGATGGTCGTCTCCGCCGTGGCCGGCCAAGTCCCCGACCGGATCGCGGGGTTGGTCTACCTCGATGCGATGGTCCCGGCCGACGGCGAGACCGTGCTCGACGTCATGCCCCTGACCGGTCACCTGATCGAGGCAGCCGCCGCCTCCGGCACGCCCTGGCGCATCCCGCCGCTGCCGGAGCAACCGGCGCCCGTCGGCCTGTTCGGGGTGACCGACCCGGCGGACACGGAGTGGCTGCGCACGATGCTCACGGACGAGTCGGTCCGCTGCTTCCAGCAGCCGGTCCGGCTCGACAACCCGGCCACGGACGCGATTCCCCGGACGCACATCCACTGCGTCGGCAGCACGCCGCCGGGCGTCACCCGCCGCCCCGTTCCCCCGGTGCAGCCCAACGGCGAGCCGTCGCGGGTGTGGGAGTTGCCGAGCGGCCATGACTGCATGGTCACCGCGCCGAAGGAACTCACCGAGCTGCTGCTGAAGGCCGGTTGACCGCCCCGCCCGCCCCGTCCGTCACGGCGAGCCGGTCGGGGCGCGAGCCCGGTGCGGCCGGGGACGGCCGGGGTCGGTGGATCCCGGGGCGGGCCGGACCGCGGCCTGCCGCCCGGACGGGGCGGCAGGCCGGACCTCGGAGCCGGAGAGCCCGGCCGGGTGGCTACGGGACGAGGACGAGCCGCTCGGTGGAGGAGCTGGTCCAGGCCTGGGCGATCCCGGCGAGTGGCACCGCCCGAGCCTGGACGTCGAGTTCGCCCTCGGTCACCGCTGCGGCGAGCTCGGGAAGTTCGGCGATGAAGTCCCGGGGCGGGACCGAGCCGATGCCGCTGCCCAGGATGTGCAGCCGAGCCGCGCGCAGCGCGGCGGACGGGATCGGAGCGGTCTCGCCGGCGATGGATCCGATCTGGATCCAGGTCAGCGGGGCCGAGCGATCGGCGCGGGCCGTGAGGAGCGGGAGCATGGCCTCGGCCGTGGGCGTTCCCCACACGAAGTCCAGGACGACGTCGACGTCGGCGGCGGCTGTGATCTCGTCGAAGGTGATCACCTGGTCCGCGCCGAGCGCGGGCAGGGCCTTCAGGCGGGTGGTGTCGCGGCCGGCGGCGACGACCCGGGCCGCGCCGAACCGCTTGGCGATCTGGACGGCCATCCTTCCGGCACTGCCGGTGGCGCCCAGGACGAGGACGTGTTGGCCCTCCTGGAAGGCGAAGCGGCGGCGCAGCGCGACCCAGGCGGACATGCCCGGGTTCATCGCCGCCGCGATCCGGACCGGGTCGGAGCCCTCCGGCAGGAGCACGCTCCTGCGCACGTCGATCACGGTGCGGTCGGCGAAGGTGCCGAGCACCGTGTCGTCCAGGACGGCGTAGCGAAGGCGGCCCGTCGCATCGCGGACGACGCCGTCCACGCCGGGAACGAGCGGGAAGGAACCGGTGCTGGAGTAGTGCGAGCGGTTCGCCTTGGCCCGGGTCAGGTGGTGCAGGCCCGCGGCGAGGACCTGCACCACCATCTCGTGCTCGCCGGTGGCAACCGGATCGGGGTGCTCGGCGTAGACCGGCGGGGTGTCGTGCGACATGAGGACGGCAGCATGCATGGGGGCTCCTTGGGCATTTGGTTTGCATCACCAATTAATTCCAGGGTTGTTGGTGATGCAAACAATGTCAAGTAGGGTTGCCTGCATGACCCCCGAGGATTCCGAAGACGTCCTGTTGGACGGACTCGTCCGCAGCGCCTTCCAGATCATGGGCGTGCTCACCCGCATCGGTGCCGAGCACGACCTCTCGCTCACCCAGCTGCGGGTGCTCGGGATCCTCCGCGACCGGCGTCCCCGCATGAGCGACCTGGCGGCGTTCCTGGGGCTCGACAAGTCGACCCTGTCCGGCCTCATCGGCCGCGCTGAACGGCGGGGGCTCCTGGCTCGCGCCGCCAATCCGGAGGACAGGCGCGTGGTTGACGTCCTGATCACGGACGCCGGCCGCGAGCTCACCGGGAAGCTGTATCAGGAGGTCCGGAGCGCCCTGGCGCCGGCGACCGGCCGGCTCGACGACCAACAGCGCCGGCTGCTGGCCGAGTTGCTCGAACCCGTCCTCACCCCGCCGTTGGCCTTCACGCCACGCCCCGACGTCCAGCGCTGAGTTGGCGTCCGGCGCCGGGTTCAGGTCGGGCGCGGAGACGCCTCCGCGCGGCGCCTTGGCCTGTTGCCGGATCGCGGGCAGGGCACGCGAAGCGCCGGCGGGCCGGGGCGATCGGGCGTGTTCCAGTCCTCCCGCCGCCTGCCCCGGCGCGAGCCTCGGGTGCGACGGTACGGATGCCTGCGCGGGAGGTGCGGGCCCTGCTGCCAGGCCTGGCGTTTCGGTGGGGGAGCACTAACATGAGCAGTCCTCGTGTTTTGTGCTCTCATCGATCGCCATCGTGAGCAGGGAGTCAGACCCATGCCGAACCGACTCGACCTCCCGTCCGACTTCCGCTGGGGCGTGTCCACCGCCTCCTACCAGATCGAGGGGGCCGTCGAGGAGGACGGCCGCGGCCCCTCGATCTGGGACACGTTCGCCGCCCGCGCCGGCGCCGTCCGTGGCGGCCACACGGGTGCCGTGGCCTGCGACCACTACCACCGGTACCCGGAGGACGTCGCCCTGATGAAGGGCCTCGGACTGGACGGCTACCGGTTCTCGATCGCCTGGCCCCGGATCCGGCCCACCGGCTCCGGCCCGGCCAACCCCGCCGGCCTCGCCTTCTACGACCGCCTGGTGGACGGGCTGCTGGAGGCCGGGATCACCCCGTTGCCCACCCTGTTCCACTGGGACCTCCCGCAGGCCCTGGAGGACACCGACGGCTGGCTGAACCGCGACACCGCCTACCGCTTCGCCGAGTACACGGCCCTGGTCGCCGACCGGCTCGGCGACCGCGTCCCCGCCTGGATCACCCTCAACGAGCCCTTCGTGCACATGGTCTACGGCTACGCCATGGGTATCCACGCCCCCGGCCGCGCCCTGATGCTCGACGCCCTGCCCGCCGCCCATCACCAGCTGCTGGGCCACGGACTGGCGGCGGCCGTGCTGCGCGAGCGCGGGCTCGACGTGATGATCGCGAACAACCTCACCCCGGTCCGCCCGGTGAGCTCCTCGGAAGCCGACCAGGCTGCCGCCACCGCCTACGACGCCCTGCACAACCGCCTGTTCACCGACCCGATCCTGCTCGGGCACTACCCCGACCTGTCGGCCTTCGGCGTCGGACCCGACCTCGGCGGCAGCGTCCGCGACGGTGACCTCAAGCTCATCGCCGGCCCGGGCCTGGACGCCCTCGGCGTCAACTACTACAACCCCACCCGCATCGCCGCCCCCACCGACCCCGGCCTCCCCTTCGCCGAAGCCCCGATCGAGGGCGTCCCCCGCACCGCCTTCGACTGGCCCGTCGTTCCCGACGGCCTGCGCGAACTCCTCACCGGCCTCCGTGACCGCTACGGCGCCGCCCTCCCACCCGTCACCATCACCGAGAACGGCTGCTCCGTCGCCGACGAACCCGTCGCCGACGGCACCGTCTCCGACCCGGACCGGATCGCCTACCTCGCCGGCCACCTCGACGCCCTGGCCGCCGCCGTAGCCGAAGGCGTCGACGTCCGCGGCTACTTCACCTGGTCACTGCTGGACAACTTCGAGTGGGCGCAGGGGTTCAGTCAGCGTTTCGGCCTGGTCCATGTTGACTTCGAGACGCAGCGGCGCACGCCGAAGGCGTCGTATGAGTGGTATCGCGATCTGATTGCGGCGCACCGGGGTCGGTCCGATGGTAGGAGGCGTTCCGGATCGGTCAACTCAGGCCTCTGAGTGGCAGATTGGCGGCAATATCGGATGGCTCTGGAGGCTCCGCCTATAATGACAGGGTGTTCGACGGGCCGAGGGCTACCACCAGCGCTTCGGCCTCGTGCACGTCGATTTCGGGACGCAGCGGCGCACGCCGAAGGCGTCGTACGCTTGGTACCGGGACATGATCGCGGCGCATCGGGCGCGGCGAGCGGGGTAGACCGTCGAGGTAGGACCGGGTGCGAGGGGGTCCCGCCCCCGTGGGTGTCGGGAGCGGGACGCGGTGCGGGCTCAGGGCTCACGGGGGTGGCGGGCCGTGTCACCTCACGGCCGGCGGCTCAGTACCAGAGGTCGGGGCTGAGCTGGTAGTCGTAGCCGCTGCCGGGCTGCCAGTAGAAGCGGGCCTCGGCCTTGTAGTCGTGGCCCGGGGTCGGGTTGGTGAGGGTGTAGGTGTAGGAGTACTGGCCGGAGCGGCAGGGGAACGAGGTGGCGAGCGCCTGGCCGCCGGTGGTGTAGTCCCAGATGATGATCTGCTCGGTACAGTTGTTGCTGGCGAAGTTGGTGGTCACCTGCGCCGACACCTGGCCGCCGCCGGCGCTGATGCAGGTCTGCTTCCAGCCCGGGCCGCCGCAGCCGCCGCCAATCGCTGCCGAAGCCGCCCCGGCGCCGGTCAGGGCGATCCCGCCGGCGAGCGCGGTGGTGGCCAGGCCGAGGACGGTCCGGACATGATTGCGGCGCATCGGGTCCAGCACGAGAGCCGGGGGCCGGTGCCTGGATGAGCAGTACCCTTTTACCTCGCAGTCGAGTTCGCCATCGGCATCGGAGCGACCGGCACGGGCGTCGACCGCTTGGAGAAGCAGGGATGGGCCGTCCGGCAGCCCGGACCTGGCCGAACCGCCGGTCCTCACGGCCGGCCCTGACCGACGACGGCACGCTGCTCGTCGACGCGGCGGAGGGAACATTCGCCGCGGGACTGGCCGAACTGATCGTGGCACGAACGACAGTGACTCGGCGTCGGCCGCCGCCCTCGCCTTTGTGGAGTCGCTCGGCACTCGAACGCAACCAGATGGGCACGCCCACAGGCCGTGCCGGACGCCGAACCAGGGCGCGGCGGTGGACGTGGTCTCCGAGGGCGTCTCGATCATGCTTCTCCTGTTCACCGGACACTTCACTCCGTCGAGGTCACCATCTCGTTCCGTGCCAGGGCTCGTCGGACAGTTCCCGCCGGGCGCGCGACGTCGGGAGTGCGGCTGCCGTGCAGGCCGGGGCGGGGAGACGGCTCACCTGCTCGGCGGAACGGCTTCGCCCAGGTCGTCGAGGCGGACTTCCCGGAGGAGGCCCCAGCTGAACTCCGCGGTGCACGGGCGCGGCCGCCCGGTCGCGTCGGGAGCGGTGAAATCGAGTTCCCATCGGGTCGGCGCACTGCCTTCATGTGGCATGGCCGGCGGGAAGGCCGCTGCGACGTCCGCGACGACGCAGCTCCACGGGGTCAAGTCTGCGAGGAGCCGCGGCGTCGGCGTCGATAACCCGGGCGCGCGGACCAGCCACTCGTTCAGCGGCGCGGTCGGTCCGCCGGCCGGTCCGAGCAGGATCTCGAAGCGCAGACCGGTGCGGAGCGGGAGTGCCCAGTGCTGGGCCGCGCAGTCGAGGTCGCCGAGGCGGCGGGGGATGACCGCCTCGGGCGGACCGAGGGCCGCCGCGTAGCGGCGGGCGCCGTGCGGGAGGCGGCTCGAACGGATCAGCGCTTGCCGGCGCTTGTTCGCCTCCCGCAGGTCGGAGCGGGTGGCTCCCAGCCGGCGTACGGCCTGCCCCACCAGATCCGGGTGGAAGTCGGCCATCCGGCGGAGCAGCACCAGCTGGAACTCGGTGGTCGCGAAGTCATTGGTCGCCATGACTGCGGGTCAGGGCTCGGCGATCGACGAATACTCGGTGTCGGGCAGCTGGCACGCCGGGCACAGTTCGTGGCGGCCGTCCGGGGTGATCACGGTTCCCCAACTGCGGCAGTCCGCGCAGTCGCGGGCCTGATCGATGTTCGCACGAGGTGCCGGAGTATTCGGGTGGGCTCCGTGAGTCATGGGTGATGTTCCTCGGTAGAGCGGTATCACGTGGGCCGATCGTGTCGTGATGTGGAGGGCGATCGGCGTGCGATGGGTTGCACCGGGTGGCGCCGATCCGGCTTCCCGCGGTCGGCCGGCGACGGCGGGGGTGTCCTGGGCCCGGCCGGTGCTGGCAGGCGACGGGGGACTCCTCCCGGGCCGGCACCGAACACACTGTGCCTCGCGCGGTTGCCGGGCGGAGCCAGCCGGGTCGGTCGCCCGGATCCGGTTCCGCCGGAGGGGTGGGACGTCGGCGTCCCGAATCCCAGTGTGCACGAAATCCGCAGCGATTCCCCCTCACCCATCGCGTAGCGAGAGCTCAACGGCTGCCCCGAATGCCATCTGACCTGGTCAAATGGAAAGTTCTCGGAAAACTCGGAATCCGTCGCGACAGTGCCGGCCGGACGGCCGTGAACGCCGAACGGACCGCCCGGGCGTCGTGCTCAGGCGGTCCGTTCAGGGCCGGGTGCGGGTGCGGGTGCTGGCCGGCCGCGGTTGGCCGGCGGACGGCGGGGGTGCCTGGGCCCGGCCGGTGAGGGCCTGGAGGATCGCGTCCACGCTCTGCTTGGCGTCCCCGAAGAGCATGCTGCTGTTCTCGCGGAAGAACAGCGGGTTCTGCACCCCGGCGTAGCCGGACGCCATCGAGCGCTTGAAGACGATCATCTGCTCTGCCTCCCACACCCGCAGCACCGGCATCCCGGCGACGGGGCTGGACGGATCGTCCATGGCGGCCGGGTGGACGGTGTCGTCGGCGCCGATGACCAGGACGACGGAGGTCTCGGTGAAGTCGTCGTTGATCTCGTCACCGGCCGCACCGCCGGCACGGGGTACCGCCACACGGTCGCCGCCATCGACGCCGTGGGGAAGGCGGGCACCCGGTCCGCTGCGGTCACCGTGACCACCGTCACCGGAGGCGGTGGCGGTGGCGGCACCGACTGCCCGGCCGCCCGGAGCTCCGGCAGGTCCTACGTGCCCGGCGACACGGTCGCACACGCGGGGAACGAGTACACCGCCACCTGCTACTCCACCGGCGTCGTGCCGAACGCCCGTGCTCCTGGGCCGTCTGGCGCGACGGCGGCACCTGCTGAAGGGGTGCCTCGCCGCGGGGCCGCCGCTCGGGGCGAGATGGTCCAGGGCGACAGGGGGGTGAACCTGAGCGCGTCGCCGGATCGGGCGGCCTTTGGGCGGTGGGAGCCGGGCGGCGGGTGACTCCATGGAGGCGGCGATCAGGTTGTCGGTGGTGACGAGGGCGGCGGATAGGGTCGGACACGGACGGGGTGCGCTGCCCCGTCGGCCAGAACGATCGAAGGGAGCTCCGCCATGGCGACCGCAGCCGCCTCCGCCCCCGCCGTCGGACCGTCGCTCGGCCGCTTCGGCCTCGGCACCGCCGCCGTCGGCCGGCCCGGCTACATCACGCTCGGTCGTGACCTCGACCTGCCGTCCGAGCGGAGCGTCGAGGCGCTGCGAGCGCGCACGCGCGCGCTGCTCGACGCCGCCTATGCCGCCGGGGTTCGGTACTTCGACACGGCTCGGTCGTACGGCCGGGCCGAGGAGTTCGTCGGCAGCTGGTTGGCCGCCCGGCCTGAGGCGGCGGCCGACGTGGTGGTGGGGAGCAAGTGGGGTTACACCTACACCGCCGACTGGCAGGCCTCGGGCGTGCCCGTGCACGAGGTCAAGGAGCATTCGACGGCGGTGTTCGACCGGCAGATCCGGGAGAGCCGAGCCTTGCTGGGTCCGCGGCTGGACGTCTACCTGGTGCACTCCGTCACACCGGACAGCCCGGTCTTGACCGACCGCTCGCTGCACGCGCGGCTGGCCGAGCTGGCCGCAGAGGGCGTCCGAGTGGGCCTGTCCACCAGCGGCCCGGCGCAGGGCGAGACCGTCCGGGCGGCGCTGGATGTGCAGGTGGCGGGCCGTCCGCTGTTCGAAGCCGTCCAGTCGACCTGGAACCTGCTGGAGCCGTCCGCCGGACCGGCGCTGGCCGAGGCCCGTGAGGCCGGCATGCTGGTGGTGGTGAAGGAGGGCATGGCCAACGGCCGCCTCGCTGACCGCAACGCCACCGGCCCCGACACGACAGTACTGCGCGCTCTCGCCGCCAGGACCGGCGAGTCCTGTGACGCCATCGCGTTGGCCGCGGTCGCGGCCCAGCCCTGGGCGGACATCGTGCTCTCCGGCGCGGCCACCCCGGCACAGTTGGCTTCGAACCTCACCGCTGCACGGCTCGACCTCGCGCCAGGTGAGCTCGCCCGCCTGGCGGCGCTCGCCGAGCCCGCCGAGCTCTACTGGAGGAACCGCGCCTCGCTGCCGTGGGCGTGAGGTGATCGTGCGTCGAAGGAGCCCGGGGTCGCCGCCACGCGAAGGTGGCGGCCCGGCGGCGGTTCCACGGCCCGGGCCCTGTTTGCCGCCCTGGTCGTTGCTGCGAGGTTCCTGCCGGCCAGGGCCGGTACCGCCGGCGCGAACTGTCCTGATTGAAGGGCACCCTGTACCGGGACACCGCCGCCCGAGCGGCTTGCCGTGGCTTTGCGCCGCCTCGGTGCATAGGGGCGGACCGTACTCCTGATCACCGCCTGCTGTCTGCGGCGCGCCTGGCCGGGCTCACCATCGTCCGTCTGCCCGGCCGCGCTCGGCTGTACGACCGCCGGCCGGGCCGGCGCCCGATGTCCGGCGGGGTCCTGGAATTCGGGATCTCCTCGACGGGGGTAGAGCCCACCGGCTTTGCGGCACTTCGGCTGCCCCCGGCCGGAGTTGGTGTGCCGGTCGGCTCCGGCGCCTACAGCCGGCGGAACACGGAGCTCAGGGTCTCGATCTCCTGCGCGGAGAGCTGGTCGGTGAGGTGGCGGCGTACCGCGGCGTCCAGGCCGGGCTGTACGTCGGTGATGGCCGCGCGTCCGGTGTCGGTGAGGGTGACGGTGACGCCGCCGGCGCGTTCGCGGGCGACGAGTCCGCGGTTGCCCATGCGGGTGAGCTGGTGGGAGATGCGGGTGCGGTCCCAGCCGAGGGACGCGGCGAGCTCGCTCTGGCGCAGGCTGCCGCCCGCCTTGTTGAGGTTGGCGAGGATCGCCAGGTCCGGTTCGGACAGGCCCGCCGCCTCGGCGGTGTCCGCGATCACGCGGGCCCGGACGACCTCGTGGGCGCGCTTGAAGGCGCTCCAGAAGTCGACCGGTTCGTACGCGGCGTCGGTCTTGGCCCCGTCCGGCGCGGCGGCCCCTCCGTCGGATGTTGACATATCAACGCGCCTCTTCTTAGTGTTGAGATGTCAACGCTAACAGGTGGCCGCGCCCTCGGCAGCCCCCTGTCGGCGGCGTTCACCCTTCTCGCCCCGCAGGAGAAACCGTGCAAACCCGACCCCTGGGAACCGGTGGCCCGCAGGTCCTCCCCCTCGCACTGGGCTGCGCCGGCATGTCCGACCACACCGCGCCCGCCGACGAGGCCGACGCCATCGCCACGATCCGCACGGCCCTCGACGCCGGCGTCACTCTCCTCGACACCGCCGACTTCTACGGCATGGGCCACAACGAGGACCTCGTCCGCCGCGCCCTGCGCGCCGGCGATCGCGAGAAGGCACTGCTGAGCGTCAAGTTCGGCGGTCTGCGCGGCCCCGACGGATCCTTCGTCGGCATCGAGGGCCGTCCCGCCCACGTGAAGAACGCGCTCGCCTACTCGCTGCGCCGCCTGGACACCGACCACATCGACATCTACCGCCCCGCCCGGCTCGCCCCCGACACCCCGGTCGAGGACACGATCGGCGCGATCTCCGAGCTGGTCCGGGCCGGGTACGTGCGGCACGTCGGGCTCTCCGAGGTGGGGCCCGAGACCATCCGCCGTGCCCACGCCGTGCACCCGATCTGCGATGTGCAGATCGAATACTCCCTGTTCAGCCGTGACCCCGAGGCCAACGGCATCCTGGACACCTGCCGCGAGCTGGGGATCGGCGTCACCGCCTACGGGATCCTCGCGCACGGCCTGCTCACCGGCACCTACCGACACCCCGCCGGAGACGACCCGCGCGCCCACTGGCTGCCCCGGTTCCACCCCGACAACCTCGCCACGAACCTCGCCCTCGTCGAACGGCTGCGGCCGCTGGCCGACGCGCGCGGCATCAGCGTCGCGCAACTCGCCACCGCCTGGGTCATCGCGCAGAGCCCTGAACGCGGCACCGTCGTGGCCGTCCTGGGCACCCGCCGACCCCACCGCATCGAGGAGGCCCTGTCCGCGGCCGACGTCGCCCTGTCGGACGCGGACCTCCGCACGATCGACGAGGCCGTCCCGGCCGATGCGGTGGCCGGCACCCGCTACGCCGCACCCCTCATGGCTCTGCTGGACAGCGAGCGCGGCCCGAGCCCGGCCGTCGGCGCACGGAACTGACCGCCGGCGGCCGGCCGGACTTCGCGGCCTCCAGCGGCCTGGTCCGCGCCGGCACGCACCGTGAAGCCTGGCCGGCGGTCACGGCACCTGCGACACCACCGTGTGCTTCACACCCGTCCGCGGCATCACCCGCCGACCCGCACGCACCGATCCCGCCCACCGGGTGCGGATCTCCTGGGCCCGTCCACACACAGAGAACAGGCTGCGCATCGTGAACACATCTGAGTCACCGCTGGCCGAGCTGGTCCGGTCCGAGAAGCCGATCGGAGTGGGGATCATCGGACTCGGGGCGCACGGCAGCTGGGCCGAGCGCTCTCACCTGCCGGCCCTGCGCGCCGTCCCGGGTTACGAGTTGAAGGCCTTGAGCACGAGTTCGAAACAGTCGGCGGAGCGCTCCGGGCAGCGGCACGGTGTCTCTCGAACCTTCGGGACGGCGGCCGAACTGGCCGCCTGCGAAGAGGTGGACCTCGTGGTCGTGGCGGTGAAGGTGCCGCACCACCGGGAGCTGGTCCGGACGGCGCTGAGCGCCGGCAAGAGCGTGCTGTGCGAGTGGCCGCTGGGCAACGGGCTCGCGGAGGCCGAGGACATGGCGCGGCAGGCGTGCGGCCGCGCCGTGCCGACCGTCGTCGGACTGCAGGCGCGGTCGCATCCGGCCCTCGCCCACGTGCGGGATCTCGTGGCCGACGGCTACGTGGGGGAGGTGCTGTCCACGACGGTCGTCGGCTCCGGCGGTGCCTGGGGCGCTACCGTCCGGCCCGGCGATCACTACGTGCTCGACGCCGCCAACGGTGCGACACTGCTGACGATTCCCTTCAGCCACACCCTCGACGGACTCGCGTCCGTCCTGGGCGAGCCCGAGGGCCTGCGGATCCACCTCGCGTCGCGGCGTACGTCGGCCGTGGACACCGGGAGCGGACTGCCCGTGCCGATGACCGCAGCGGACCAGGTGGTGGCCTCCGGGCGGCTGCCGGGCGGCGGGGTGGTCACCTTCCACTACCGCGGAGGCATGTCCCGGGGCACCAACTTCCGCTGGGAGATCAACGGCACCGAGGGCGACCTCGTCCTCACCGCCCCGACCGGCCATCTCCAGCTCAGCCCGGTCACCCTCGAAGGCGGCCGCGGAACGTCCCCCGGACTCGCTCCCCTGGCTGTGCCGGAATCCTACGTTCGCGTCCCGCACCTGGACCCCCGCGCCGACGCGCCGTTCTACGCGGTCGCCCACGCCTACCAGCAGTTCCTGGACGACCTGCGCGAGGGCACCACGGCGGTACCCGATTTCGCGCACGGGGCCGCCCGGCACCGCAGCATCGAATCCGCCCTGGCGACAGCCTGACCGGACGTGCCGCCCCGGCCCGCCCTCCGGTGGACTGCCGCAGGAAGCCGAAGCATCGCGCGGTCGGCGGACTTCATCGGTGCCTTTCGGTCGAGGGGGCTGGTGAACCGGGCGGCCCCGGTGGTCCGCAACTGACGCTTCCCAAGGAGCGAGAGGAGTGCCGTCGTGGTGCCTCGGTCCGTACCGCGAGGAAGTCCACGAAGACGGGGAACCCCGGCCGGCGTGGGCCGGGGTTCCCCGAAGCGGTGAGTGTCGGTCAGCGGGCCGAGCCGTCCGCGCCGTGAACCGCTCGTTCAGGCGCGGGCGGGCCGCACCCGGTCCGGGTCACCGTTGAGCGGGCGGGTCAGTGCTGCAGGGTGAGGACGCCCGGCCGGTAGGGCAGTTGGTCGTAGGGGCCGCTCGCGGTGGGGGACTTGCCCTGGTAGAGGAACTGCAGGTTGCAGGGGTCGATGGTCATGGTCTGGTCGGGATTGTTGCGGACGAGGTCGCCGTGGCTGATGTCGTTGGTCCAGCCGGCACCGCTGTTGGCCTTGCCCGCGAAGGGGTTGCTCTCGCCGGCGGCCTGCGGGGTCCAGGAACCGCTCAGGCTGGAGGCCGTGAACGAGCGGAAGTAGCGCCCGTTCGCACCCTGGGCCTCAACGATCATGAGGTACTGGTTCTGGTCCTTGACCTTGTAGACCTGCGGAGCCTCGAAGAGGTTGGCCACCGAGTCGCTCATGACCGTCGTGTACGACGAGCCGAAGCTGCCCGGGAAGTTCCCGATCGGCATGCTCGCCCGGTAGATGTTGCCGTTGTCGCCGGCGAAGAACAGGTACATGTTCTGGCCGTCGGCGATCAGGGTCTGGTCGATCGGACCGGTACCGGAGTTGGGGATGCTTCCGGTGAACAGCGGTTGCGGCGAGGACCAGCCGTTGGGGTTGGTCGGGTCGCTCGACGTGCGGTAGATGAAGGGCCACGCACCCCACTGGTACGCCAGTACCCAGATGTTCTTGGGTGCGAAGTAGAACAGCGTGGGCGCCACCGCGGCCTGGCTCATCCCGGTCTGGCCGGCCGACGCCATGTCCGACCAGTTCGTGAAGGGACTGAACATCATCGAGCCGTACGACGATCCCGACACGTTCGACGCGTAGACCAGGTGCTTGCCGTTGTACACCACGTCGGTGAAGTCCTTCACCGACGCCCACCCGTTCGCCGGCTGCGCCAACGCACCCGTCGACGTCCACCGGTACGTCGACGGAAGGGCGCAGGTGCCGCCCGTCGGCGGGGCTGTTGTCGGTGCCGGGGTCCCGGACAGGCCGGTCCACTTCTGGTTGCCGGCGCCGTTGCATGTCCAGATCCCCACCGCTGTGCCGTTGGCGGTGCCGGCGCCCGTGACGTCCAGACAGAGTCCGGACTCCACACCGACGATCGTGCCGTCGGAGTTGACCCGCCACTGCTGGTTCGAACCGCCGCTGCACGTCCAGATCTGCACCCGGGTGCCGGCCGTGGTGGCGTGGCCCGGAACATCCAGGCACTTGTTGCCGTACACGGTCAGCTGGTTGCCGGACGTCAACGTCCACAGCTGGTTGGCGCCGTTCGAGCAGTCGTAGATCTGCAGGTACGTGCCGTCGGCCTGGCCGGCGTTCTGCACATCGAGGCACCGGCCGGAGCCCGCACCGCGCAAGGCACCGCTGGTGGCTGCCTGGGCCGGGTCGGCGACGAGCATCGCCGCCAACGCCGCCACGAAGGCAACCGCGGCGGTGAGCACCACGGACAGTTGCCTGCGGCTGGAACGTCGTCTGCGCATCAAGGCCTCCTTGGTGAACGGATGGCACTGCCACCCGTTCTGTTAGCGTTAACAATTTTGGCCGCCGTGGCGGCACGTCCGGAATTGCCGATCGGCCGGCGTGAGGGTCCCCGCCTTGCCGGCAGGACTTCAAGAGCCCCGGACCCGTGCCGGCCCGCGGGCTGTCCGGGCCGCCGTGGTCTTCGTCGGGCCGCGTCGCGGTACGGGGCGTGTCACGGTCCCAGGTGGCTCGCGGCGGCCTTCCCGACGGGGCGGAGGGGGCGGCGGAAGTACCCGCCCCGGCTCGGCTCAGCTCACCTGAAGGTCCAGTGCTGGTTGGCGGCGCCGTTGGAGTCCCAGATCTGGACGGGAGTGCCGTTGGCGGTCCGACCGCCGGGGATCTCCAGCGCCCGGCCGCTGGCGACGTTGGTCAAGGTGTAGGAGCCGTCGCTGTTCCGGCCCGCCCGCCAGTGCTGGTTGGTGCCGCCGTTGGAGTCCCAGACCTGCATCCTCGTCCCGTTGCCGGTCTGGTTGCCCGGCTCGTCCAGCGCCCGGCCGCTGGCGACGTTGGTCAGCGTGTAGCTGCCGTCGCTGTTCAGGCCGGCCCGCCACTGCTGGTTGGCGGCGCCGCCGGCGTCCCACACCTGGAGCTGGGTGCCGTTGCCGTTCTGTCCCGCGGGCTCGTCGAGAACGCGTCCGGCGGCCACGTCGGAGAGCGTGTAGATGGTGCCGGAGATGATGCCCCCGCCCGGCGTGCCGCCGCTGTTGTCCCCGTCCATGGCGGTGAGTGCTGCGCTGTAGGCGGGCTTCTTGTTGCCGCTGTTGTCGAACAGCAGCGGGTTCTCGCCGGTGCGCCAGGAGTCGCTGTCGCGGATGCCCCATGCCGTGATGCCCGTGCAACGAGCCACGTTGAGGCAGGCCTTGACGGTGTTGGCGTACGCGGTGGCGGACGCCTGGGCGATGTCGAGTTCGGTGATCTGGACGTCCACGCCGAGCGCGGCGAAGTTGGACAGGGTGGTCTGGAAGCCGGCCGGCGGGCCGCCGGCGCCGAAGTGGCTCTGGAGGCCGACGCAGTCGATGGGCACGCCGCGGGACCTGAAGTCCTTGACCATGCTGTAGACGCCCTGGGTCTTGGCGTCGGACCAGTTCTCGATGTTGTAGTCGTTGTAGCAGAGCTTGGCCGAGGGGTCGACGGTCCGGGCGGTGCGGAAGGCCTCCTCGATGAAGCCGTTGCCCAGCACGTTCTGGAACACCGAGCTGCGGTGCTGGGTGCTCCCGTCGGCGAAGGCCTCGTTGACCACGTCCCAGGCGTAGATCTTGCCCTTGTAGTGGGTCATCTCCTGGGTGATGTGGTTGTTCATCACGCTGCGCAGGGTGGTCGCGTCAGTGATCGAACCGACCCAGTTGGGCAGTTGGGAGTGCCAGACCAGGGTGTGGCCGCGCATCTTCTGGCCGTGGGCGGACGCATGGTTGACGATCGAGTCGCCGGCGGCGAAGTTGAACGACCCGCGGGAGGGTTCCACGGCGTCCCACTTCATCTCGTTCTCCGGGGTGACCATGGTGAATTCCCGGTCGAGAATGGTGGAGTACGTGGAGTCCCCGAGCCTGCCCGAGGCCACTGCCGTGCCAAAGTAGCGGCCGCTGCCGGCCGCTGCCGCACCCAGCGTGGTTGCCCCGGCGGCATGGGCCGCGGGGCTCGCGGTGACTGCCGTGGCCGAGCTGACGACCATGCAAGCGGCCGCCGTCAGGGCCTTGCGGAGCAGGGGTTTCTTGTCGAGCCATGGCATGACGGATCGTTCTCCTCGGGTGGGGGATGTCTGCGCGCCGGTGGCGGACCGGCGCCACGTCCTGACGGGTGTGATGCGCGCACCCGGCCGGGCCGTTTCCTGCCGGCCGGAGCGGTCGGTGTGCGTGCGGGAGGCGGCGCCCGGCCCGCCCGTGAACGGGGCGACCCGGTTGACGCGCCGCGCACACCGTGGCGGGGCCGGCCGACGGGAGTGCGCGGACCAGCTGTGCGGCACTGTCTGTTAGCGCTAACAATTTCTGCTGAGCACTCCCGCCGTGTGCAGGCAAATCTCTGACAGGCGAGGCGCGTTGTCAATGCTTTGCGCGGCGGCGGACGGCCGTCAGCTCAGGCTGCAGGAGGCCGTCGGCCAGGTGGTGCTGCCGTTTTTCATGAGGTCATGCCCCAGGTGTTGCCCGCGCCGTCGGGGGTGGCGACGAGGACATCGAGGCCGCGCCGGTGCCCTCGCTCCAGAACGAGTGGAAGTATCCGCCGTCGGTGCCGGTCCGGTTCGTGGTGACGGTCGCGGCGTCGGCGGTGCCGGGCAGGATCGCCACGGACGCGAGGGCCGGTACGAGGAGACGCGAGGCCTTGCCGGCCGTTCGTCGAGGGCGGCGGTTCCTGCGGTTCTTGGGGTGGGGAAGTTCACAAGAGTGATCCGTCCTGCCGATGAGTGGGGTGGGGGTGGGCCAAGCCCTGCGCCGCCGACGACGGCCGGGGGCGGGTCGGCCGGACGGCGCCGCATGGTGGTGCGGGTGGCCGACTCATCACCAACGTCCTTGTCTCTGAGGCTGATTGGTGGTGCGCCCTGAATCCGAGCCCGTTCGGACTTGTCGACGGCGACCAGGTTGGCCCGCGCCCGACAGACTGTCAATACTTTCGGTCGAAACGCCGAAAGTATCGCCACGACTGTGTTCGAGGAGCCGCTGGTCAGGTGATCAACGGTCGTTGCTGGTTCATGAACTTAGCCGTCATCTGGTCCATTTCCCGCGATCTTCCTGCCTCGCGGATGAAAACTGGAGCAGCGGATGGTCGAAAGTTTCGAGTTTCGCAGCGATCGACACGGCATCGCACTGGGGGCGTCGCTCCGGCGAAGTGTCCGCCTTGATGCCGCATTCGGCCTCGGCCGCTGTGCAGGGGAAGGCCTCTCGGCACCGGCCGAGAGGCCTTCCGGACGGCACCGGCCCTCGCCGTCGCTCTCCGGACGCTGCGCGCGAAGGCCGGGGCGTTCGGCTGGTCCACGGCCGGTCGCCGACCGTCGGCCTGTTCTGCGGGTGGGCTCGCTTCCGCCCCCGCCTTCCGAAGGCCCGATGACCGGGCGACCCTCAGCGGTGCCGGCCGGGCAGGTGGGCGAGCAGGAGGTTCGGGTCCTTGCCCGTGGTGTAGGCGGCGTTGAGGACGTACACCTCCGATCCGCGCAGAGCGACGGAGGTGGGGTTCTGGAGTCCGTCGGCGGCGGTCAGCACGGTGGTGCTGGTGCCGTCGGGCCGGATCAGCACGACCTGGTTGGGGGCGTTGAGGGTGGCGAGCGCCTCGTCGCCGGGGCCGGTGAAGGTGAAGTCGTCGATACCGGCCAGTCCGGTCGCCCGCACCTGCGGCACTCCCGCCCGGTTGCCGGGCCGGATCGGGATGCGGACGAGCGTGCCCTGGTCGAGGTTGGTGACCCAGAGTGCGCCGTTGTGGACCTTCGCGCCGTTGGCCCCGAGGAAGCCGGCCGGGGCGAGCTCCGGCGCGGCCGACCAGGCGGTGGGCCGGCCGCCGGAGAGGGGGACGGTCCAGACGGTGCCTAGTACCGAGTCGGTGATGTAGAGCCGCTCGTTGTGCGGGTCCAGTGCCAGGCCGTTGGGCAGACCGTCCGGGGGCAGTGCGGCGATCCGCTCGGGTGCCTTGCCGGGGGTCAGACGCCACAGGCCCGTCAGGTCGGCGGTGCCGGTCGCGTACAGCGCGTACGTGCTTCCGTCCGCGGCCCGGACGATGCCGGTGGCCAGGGCGAAGCCGAGGACGGGGGTGCTGGTGCCGCCGTCGGCGGGCGCGGGCAGGGTCGCCAGGACGCGGGTGCTGCCGCCCGGCGTGATCCGGGCGATCTGGCGGCTGCCGGCGAAGGTCACGTCGGCCGTGCCGTCGGGCAACAGGGCGATGTTCTCCGGCATTTGGCCCGCGACCAGGTCGAAGTGATTGGTGATCCGGACGTGGCTCAGGGGCTTCCGCGCCACCGGGGTGGCGTCGGCCGGGAGGGCCGTGGCGACGGCTGTTGCGGCAGTCACCGCGGCGGTGGCGATCAGGCTGATGCGCTTGAGCATGGGGTCCTTCCCTGTGGTCCGGCGTGCGGGCAGGCCGCAGCCAGGGGTGTGCCGAGCTGCTCGGCCTCGGTGTTCGGGGTCTCCCGGGTCAGGAGGGGCGGGAGCCGGCGCCCCTGCGGGGCCGGACCGCCTCGCTCGCCCCGCCGGCCTGGGCCAGGAGGCTGAGGGCCGCCGCCGACGGGGACCCGGGGGCGGCCGTGGCGACCACCACGGCCGGTCCGGTTCCCTGCGGGCTCTGGAGCGTCTGCTGGGTGACGGTCAGGGGCCCGACCGTGGGGTGGTGCATCGCGTAGTCGGCGACATCGCAGGCCAGGATCCGGTGGTCGGCCCACAAGGTGGCGAACTCCGGGCTGCGCATGGTCAGTTCACCGACGAGACCGGCCAGCAGCGGATCCTCCGGATGCCGGCCGGCGGTGAGGCGCAGGTTGCCGACCACCGCCCTGGCCTTGCTGGGCCAATCCGTGTAGAGCTCCCGGGTGTGGGCGTCGAGGAACACCAGCCTCGCCATGTTCGGCCGGCGGCCCGGTTCGGCGGGGCTGCCCCGGTCGACGTGGCCGGCGAACAGCGCGTGGCCCTGTGCGTTCCAGGCCAGCACGTCGCCACGGCGGCCCAGGACGACGGCGGGTGTGCCTTCGAGGGCCGCCAGCAAGGCGCTGGTGGCCGGGGTGACGTGCTCGGGCCGGGGACGGGGTGCGGCGTTGCCCCGCTTCGGGGTACGGGCGAGTTCGTGCAGATGGGCCCGCTCGGACTCGCCCAGGCGCAGGGCGGTCGCGATGGCGTCCAGCACTTCGGGCGAGGCGTTGCGCGACTGGCCCTGCTCAAGCCGGGCGTAGTAGGGCGCGCTGATGCCCGCGAGCATCGCCAGCTCCTCCCGCCGCAGTCCCGGCACCCGGCGCCGCTCGCCGTAGGTCCGCAGCCCGACATCCCCGGGGAGCAGCAGGCCCCGGCGTGCCTGGAGGAAGTCGGCGAGCTGCCCGTGCTTGTTCATGGCACCGAGTATGCGCAGCGCCACCGGGCCGTGCCGCACCCTGCGGGGGTACGGATCCGCAGGGTCTGGCTGCTCCCCGTGCCGGCCCCCACGCTGAGTCGTGTCACCCCCGCCCCACCACCCCTGTGCCGTCCTCACCTTCGGGAGAAGCCATGAGCATCACCACGTCCGGCAACACCGCGGCCGGCCCGCGACGTCCGCCGGCCGGCCTCGATCTGACCCCCTTCACCTTCACCCGGTGCTGTTGGGTAGACGCGCCGCCGGAGTCCGTGTATCCCCTGGTCAGCGACGTTTCGCTGATCGAGAGGTGGAGTCCGAGCGCCCACGCCGTCAGGTACGGCCCGGGAGGCGGCCCATGGGTCGGCGCATGGTTCAGCGGCCGCAACCGGCGTGACGGGCGGGAGTGGGTCACCCGGTCCGAGGTGGTGCGGGCCGATCCGGGTTCCGCGTTCGCCTTCGTCGTCGGCGGGGCCGAGCAGGGCATCGTCCGCTGGGACTGGGCGTTCTGCGAGCAGGGCGCCGGCAGCATCGTCCGGCAGACCTGGCGGCTGCTGCGCGCCGATCCGGTCCTCGGTGACACCCCCGAGGATCTGCACGCCCTGCGGGACCACATGGCGGGCAGCGTCGAGGCCACCCTGCTCTCCCTGGCGGAGTGGATCGGGGGCCGCCGCTCCCGGTGACCGTCCGGGCCGGCGAAGGACTGCCCGCCGCTGTCCCCGCGCCGCCCCGGTGCACCGGTCCGGGCGCCGGGGCCGGTTCAGGGTATGGGTGACAACAGTTGATGCTTCGTCAGAGCAGTGCGGATGCGGCGGGGAACGGCGCGCCGTGACCGGGAACGATGACGTCCGCGCCGGCCAGCACCCGCAGCCGGGAGGCGCGGAGCCGGGCGGCGTCGGGCGCGACCGGGTCGACCACCGGGCCGTTCGGCCGCCACCACAGGTCGCCGACGAACGCGACCACGCCCTCGGCCGTCCCGGCGAGCAGGGTGATGTCCTCGGCGCTGTGCCCGGGGGTCCGGATGAGCTTCAACGACGGGCTCAGCAGGAGGCCCTCGGCGTCCCGGTCGAGCCACTGGTCGTCCAGGTACTCGGCCTTGTGGTCGTGCACCCGGGCCCGCTGGAACAGGCCGACGTTCATGGTGTTGTCCGGATGGTGGTGACTGAGCACGACGTCGGTGATGTCGTCGGCGGAGAGCCCCAGTTCGGCGAGCGGACCGAGGATCCGGTCGCGCCCGGCCACCATGCCCGGGTCGACGATCACCCGCCGGTCGCCGTCGGTCACGTAGGACACGGTGGCGGCCACACCGGGGCCGGTCGAGAGCGTGTAGCCGGTGGTCAGGACGTGGTACCGGGCGGTGCGGCCGGCCGGTGCGTCGGTGGTGGCACCGGTGCCGGGCACGGTCGCTCCGTCGGTGATCGTCGCGGTCACGCCGGCCCCGGTCGTGCCGGCCTGGTTCACGGTCGCCTGGTTCACGGTCGCCTGGTTCATCGTCGCCTCGTTCATGCTCGCCTCGTTCGTGGTCGTCGTGCTGCTCACAGGGACGATCCTGCCGGGATCCCGAAGGGCCGACGAGTGGCAGACATGCCACTGATCGCAGGTTCTGTGCCAAACTCCGGGGATGCCGAAGTTCGCCACCGTCGCCGCCTACGCCCCGCCCGGGGTGGGCATGCTCGCCGTCGGCGTGGTCGCCGAGGTGTTCGCCCGGCGAGGCGGTGACCTGCCGCGTTTCGAGTTCACGCTGTGCGGCGACCGCCCGGGGCCGGTCCCCACCGACGTCGGCGTCCCCGTCGCCGTCGAGCACGGCCCGGAGCGGCTGGCCGAGGCCGACCTGGTGCTCGTCCTGCCGTGGGCGGGCTTCCGCGACCCCGTGCCCGGGCCGGTGCTGGACGCCCTGACGACCGCTCACGCGCGCGGTGCCGTGCTGGGCGCGCACTGCGTCGGCGTCTTCGCGCTGGCCCGGACCGGACTGCTGGCCGGCCGCCGGGCGACGACCCACTGGCGGTTCGCCGAACTGCTGGCCGGCCGCCACCCGGACGTCACGGTCCAGGCGGAGGCCCTCTACGTCGACGAGGGCGACATCGTCACCGGCGCCGGGGCCGCGGCCGGCTTCGACCTCTGCCTCCACCTGCTGCGACGCGAGTTCGGCGCGGCGGTCGCCAACGCGATCGCCCGCGATCTGGTGCTGCCGCCGCACCGGGACGGCGGGCAGGCCCAGTACCTGGTGGCGCCGGTCGCCGAGGACTGCCAGGACGAACGGCTCGCCGACGTCCTGGCGTGGGCGCGCGAGCACCTCGACCGCCCGCTGCCGGTGGCCGAACTCGCCGGGCGCGCGTTGATGAGCCGGCGTTCCTTCGCCCGGCGCTTCACCGCGGCCACCGGCAGCACCCCGCACGCCTGGCTGCTGAACCAGCGCCTCAGCCGCGCCGAGGAACTGCTGGAGACCACCGATCTGCCGATCGAGGAGGTGGCCCGCCGGGTCGGCTACGGCAGTGCGGCGGTGCTGCGCGAGCAGTTCGTCCGGCGCCGCGGCGTCCCGCCGAGGGCCTACCGCAGCGCCTTCAGCCGGACCGTACGGTCCGGCTGACCCCCGCCGGCCCTGATCCCCGCCCCCCGACTCCGCCCCCGCCCCGCCCACCGCGGTCGAACCGGGCACCGCCCGGCCCGCAGGCACCGACGGGCCACCCGAAGTCGGCTGCGAGGAGCGGCCGTTCGGCTGCGGACCGGGCCAACGGGCCCGGGGAACGGCCGCGTTCGTCAACGCGGCACCGGTGCGGCCGCCCGGCCCGGCGCACCCGAGCGGGCGTAGAGTGCCTGGACCGAACGGAGAGGTGTGCCATGCCGGAACGTCACGCTGTGGTCGTCGGGGCCGGTATCGGCGGCCTCACGGCCGCCGTCGCACTGCGCCGCCGCGGCTGGCGCGTCACCGTCTGCGAACGCGCCCCCGAACCCCCCGCCACCGGTGCCGGCATCGGCCTCGCCCCCAACGCCCTGCGCGCCCTCGCGGCCGTCGGCATCGACGTCGCCCGCACCGCCGGCGGCCGCGTACCCGTGACCATGGGCGTGCGCCGCTCCGACGGCCGCTGGCTCACCCGGGCCGGCACCGCCGACATGGCGGCCCGCTACGGGACGGCTCCGATCGCCGTCCCGCGCCCGGCCCTCGCCGCCGCCCTGGCCGCCGCCCTGCCCCCGGACGCGCTCCGCCACGGCACCGCCGTGACCGCCGTCGACGACGCGGCGGACCGCCCGACCGTCCGTACGGCCGCCGGCCCGGACCTTCCCGCCGATCTGGTCGTCGCCGCCGACGGCATCCACAGCCCGCTGCGCCGCGCGTACTTCCCCGACCACCCCGGCCTGCACTACATCGGCGAGACCGCCTGGCGAGCCGTCGTGGACGCCCCGGACCTCCGGATCCCGGCCATGAGCGAGACCTGGGGGCGGGGCGAGCGCTTCGGCGTGACCCCGCTCTCAGACGGCCGGTTCTACCTCTACGCCACCACCACGGCCCCGGCCGGGACACGGTCGGCGGACCCCCGAGCCGAACTCCGCCGGCGCTTCGGCTCCTGGCACGACCCGATCCCGGCCCTGCTGGACCGGGTCGGCCGCCTCGAACCCGCCGACGTCCTGCAGAACGACCTCTACGATCTGGCCGCCCCGCTCCCGCGCCTGCACCACGGCCGGATCGCCTGGCTCGGCGACGCCGCCCACGCCATGGCACCCAACCTCGGCCAGGGCGGCTGCCAGGCCATCGAGGACGCGGTGATCCTCGCCCACCTGCTGCCCGCGGGGGACTCCGGCGAGGGCCGGGACGGCGTCCCGGCGGTCCTGGCCGGCTACACCGCCGCCCGCCGGGACCGCACCGACGCCGTCCGCGTCCGCGCCCGCCGGGCCGGCCGCCTGGGAGCCCTCCGCAACCCGCTCGCGGTGGCGGCCCGCGACCTGGTGCTCCGTGCCACCCCCGCCCGCCTGGCGCTGCGTGGCATGGACGACCTCTTCAACGGCTTCCGGCTGCCCGGGCAGCGGCCCCCGACGGCGGCCTGAGCCGGGGAACGCCCGGGGACGCCGGGGGGACGCCCGGGGACGCCGGGGGGACGCCCGGGGACGCCGGGGGACGCCCCTGCGGGACCGGGGGCGCACCCCGAAGCCGGGGACGTGACAGGAGTGTTGCCCCGGATGGCGATTCGGTGAAGCGCTTGAGTGCCGCTGATCGGTGTGTGAGTGTGGGGCGGACGTCCGGTGATCCGCATCCGGACCATGCCCATCGAAACCGTGCAGGTCGAACCGCGTCGCCCGGTGCGGGGCCTGCCGCGGAGGACGGAGGAACCGGTGCCGGCGCCCTCGCAGCCCCTTCGGAGGCTGGGATTCCTGACCATCGGGCTGTTCGACCCGGCCGACCCCGGCCAGGGTCACGAGTCGACGCTCCGGATCATCGAACTCGGCGAGCAGCTGGGGTTCGACAGTGCCTGGGTGCGCCACCGGCACCTGCAGTACGGGATCTCCTCGCCCGTCGCGGTACTGGCGGCGGCCACCCAGCGCACCAGCCGCATCCAGCTGGGCACCGCGGTCATCCCGCTGGGGTGGGAGAACCCGCTGCGGCTGGCCGAGGACCTGGCGACCGTCGACCTGCTCTCCGGCGGCAGGCTCAATCCCGGCATCAGCGTCGGACGCCCCGGGCAGTACGACCGGATCGCCTCCGCGCTCTACCCCGACACCGCCGAGGCCGAGGACTTCGGCTACGAGCGGGTGCGGCGACTGCTGGACTTCGTCCGCGGCAAGCCGGCCACCGACTTCAGCGGGGTCGAGGGCATCGAGGTGTTCTCCGACCGGGTCCAGCCGATCGCGCCCGGCCTGGCGGACCGCGTCTGGTACGGCGGCGGCAGCCTGCGCTCGGCCCGGTGGGCGGGTGAGCAGGGCCTGAGCCTGCTGACCAGCAACGTGCTGCGGGCGGAGGAGTCGGAGGACTTCGCCGAGACCCAGCGCTCGCAGATCGCCGCCTTCCGGGCCCGCCACCCCGAGGGTGCGCGCGCCCGGGTCTCCCAGGGCCTGGTGGTCATCCCCACCGACGGCGCCTCGGCGCAGCAGCGGGCCAAGTACCAGGAGTACGTGCGCAGCCGGACCGCGCGCACCGCCGCCCCGCAGGGGCCGGCCCGGACGATGTTCGCGCCGGACCTGATCGGGACGTCCGCCGAGATCGCCGAACAGCTCTACGCGCACGCCGGGTTCCGGGAGGTCGACGAGGTCGTCTTCGCACTGCCGTTCTCCTTCGACCACGAGGACTACGTGCAGATCCTGACCGACATCGCCACCGGTCTCGGGCCCGCGCTCGGGTGGCAGCCGGCGCTCTGAGGCGCCGCCCTCCACGGTCAGGGGCGCCCCGGCGGTGTCCGGGGCGCCCCTGACGTTCGTCCCGGCCCGGCACCACGGACCGGTGCCCGGCAGACCGCTCGGGATCACGGACACTCCGTCAACCTTCCTTCCCGCCTTCGGAACCCCGTCCTGCCATCGCCGCCGGCGCCCCCACGGGCGGACCGGGGCCGGTCGCCCGTCCCACCATGCGGGACGCTTCGGTCTCCCTGGGCGAGACCCTTGACGTGGCGTGGATGCGGGTCGAAACTCCGAAGCAGGAATCGTCGAACGTAGGCGGGAGAGCCGTGAGGCGTGCGGAGCCGGTCATCGATGGTGTGGCTCACGCTGTCCGGTTGCTCCCGATGCTGACGTGCCGTCGACACATCGACCTGCAGCGGGTGTGCAGCAGCATGGCAGGGGTGTCCGCCCCCCACGGCCCGGCAGCCGTTCTCGTCTGATACCCCTGGTCCCACAGCGGGCAGTCGCATGTCCTGAGCTGCGCCCTTCTCCCCCCCACCCTCATTTCGCGGTACGCGCGTCCGCGTGCCGCCGACTCCTGGGAGACCCATGTCCGCCCCGTCCCCCTTCGCCGCGCCCTCCCTCCGCGGCCGCATCGGCCACGACGCCCGCAGCGGCTACTACCCCGTAGCGCACCGCTACCGGCTCCACCTTTCCCTCTCCTGTCCGCACTGTCTGCAGATCGCCGTCACCCACAGCCTGCTCGGCCTTGAGGACACCCTGCCGGTCACGCTGCTGCCGGCCCTGCCGGACGCGGGCGACGACGGTTACCTGGCGCTCCGTCCGCTGTACGAGGCCACCTCGCACCAGCACCGGCCGGCCGCGGCACCGGTGCTCAGCGACGACTGGAGCGGACGGATCGTCAGCACCGACCCGGCCGAGATCCTCACCGACCTGGCCCGGCGGTTCCCCGGCCCCGACCTCCACCCGTGCGGTGCCGAGGCGGCGATCGCGGCGGTCAGGCAGTTGTGCGAGCTGAGCATCAACGCCCCGGCCCAGCGCGCGGGCCGGTCCGACGCCACCCCGGACGAGCGGGCGAGTGCGCTGGGCGTCCTGCTGGACGGGCTGGCCACCGTCGAGCGCCGGCTGGAGGCCGGGCCGTACCTGCTGGGCGAGGACCTGACCCTCGCGGACGTGGAACTCTGGGTGACCCTGGTCCGGCTGGACACCGTGCACCGCTGGCACCTGGACGCCGCCGCCGTGCAGGGCATCGCCGGGCACTCCAGGGTGTGGGCGTACGCCGGCCGGCTGGCCGGTCACCCGGCCTTCGGCCGCCACCTCGACCTGGACGGCATCGCGCGCCGCCACCACACCCGCTGCCTGGGCAAGGAGGCGGCCGGGGCGGCGATCCAGATCGTGGACTGGGCGGAGCACGCGCAGGTACGGGTGGCCACCGGCTGAGCGTGGCGTTCCCGGCCGGCCGGCCCGGGGGGCCCGCCGGCCGGGGACGCCCGGACGGCGGGCCCTCCGATCCGTACTGCCCTCACCGGCTCTACCGGCTCTACCGGCTCTACCGGCTCTACCGGCCCTACCGGCCCTCGGTGAAGGCCTCGCGCAGGCGGGCCTCCTCCTCCGTCGAGAGGCTGGTCCGGATGAGTTCGGCGTGCCGGCCCTCGAACTCGGGACGGATCCGGTCCAGGACGGCGTCCGTGGTGAGCACGAGAACGGCGGAGCTGCCGGGGGTGACCTTCTCCCGCACCTGCTGGACGAAGGAATCGTCGATGCCGAGGTTGGCGAGGTGCCCGCCCAGGGCTCCCGAGGCGGCGCCCGCCGCCATGCCGAGAACGGGCACGAAGAAGATCGCGCCGAGCAGGAAGCCCCAGAACACCCCGCCGAGGGCGCCCATGCCGGTCATGTCGCTCAGGTGGCGGGTCCGCGGCTTGCGGGCGCCCGCCGGCCAGCTGACGACGGCGCCGTCCTCGACCTTGATCACTTCCTGGCGCTGGAGCCTCTTCAGGGTTTCGAGGGCTTCGTCGGCACCGGTCGCGGTGGGGAAGCGCCACACCGTCAGGGTCGCCGTCATGACCTCCGGTCTCGACGGTACGCACGACACGGCTCCATCCTCGGCCAAGGCCCAGGCCGTCGCCACACGCGCCGAGCACCCGGGAGGGACGACGCCCGGGCATCAGCACCAGCCGAACGGGCGAGAGCAGCCGACCCGGCCGGAACCTGGACCAGGCCCGTTGCCCTGGCCTGGGTCGACGGCACCCTGTTCGCCGGGCTGAGGAGCGCGCTTCGGCGTGCGGCAAGGTGTGGCGACGTCAACGTGCACTGCGTTGACGGTCGCGCCATGAACTGATGAGCAGTCAAAAAACCATCTGGGGACACCAGTTTTAGGTCCCTGGCGACGCCATCGTTTGGCGGGCCCTGCCCTGTTCGGGTGGGCTCCGGGAGAAGTGGGCCCCTGGCTGCGTGCAGAGCCGAAGGAGATGTTCGGAGTTGTACGTCCTTCGGCGCTGCCCGGAGCTGCGTGATCGGCCTTCGACGAAGTGTCAGCTGCTGTCGGTGACTTAAGGAACAGGTCTGCCGCGACGGCCGGCGGACGGTGGTCCGGGATTTCCCGCGGCGGAGACTCCCGACAACCGGTCGGGCGGAACGCCCGGTCGGAGGCGGCCGGTTCGGATTCAGCTGACGGCGATTCCGCTGATGGCGGATGGGGGTGGACCGATCGGCAGAACGGTGTGGACAGTGGTCGGCATGCGACTTCTCATGCTCGGTGGATCCGGTTTCGTCGGACGCGCCATCGTCAACGAGGCCCTGTCCCGCGACTGGGACGTGACCCTCCTCCATCGCGGCAACCGCCGCCCGCCGTCCGGTGCCACCGTCCTCCAGGGCGACCGGACCGCCCCGGACGGGCTGGCCGCGCTCGGTGCCGGCGAGTGGGACCTGGTGGTCGACACCTGGTCCGCGCGGCCGTCGGCCGTCCGTGACGCGGCGGACGCGCTCGCGAAGCGGGCCGGCCGGTACGTGTACGTCTCCAGTGCCTCGGTGTACGCCGACCCGGTCGACCACAGTGCTGCCGAGAACGGCGTCCTGCTGGACGGCTCGCCCGACGACGGCGAGGTGCCCTATCCGCAGGCCAAGCGGGGCGGGGAGCTCGCCGTCACGGGCGCGTTCGGCGAGGACCGGTCGCTGCTGCTGCGGGCCGGCCTCATCCTCGGCCCGGGCGAGGACGTCGGCCGCCTGACCTGGTGGCTGGACCGGATCGCCCGGGGCGGCCCGGTCCTCGCCCCCGGTCCGCGCGGGCTGCCGCTCCAGTACATCGACACGCGGGACCTGGCGGTCTGGGCCCTGGACGCCGCCGTGCGCGGCCTGTCCGGCCCGTACAACCTGGTGAGCAGGCCCGGTCACGCCACCATGGGCGAGCTGCTGGAGTCCTGCGTGGCCGCGACCGGATCGGATGCGGAGCTGCGCTGGACCGACCCCGGGCGGATCGCCGCCGCCGGCATCGCGCCGTGGACCGAGCTGCCGATCTGGGCGCCCCCGGGCGAGTTGCACGAGTTCCTGTACGGCGTCGAGACGTCCAAGGCGTTCGCGGACGGACTGCGCTGCCGGCCGGTGGCCGAGACCGTCGCCGACACCTGGGCGTGGCTGCGGGAGCTTGGCGGGGTCTCGCCGCAGCGTCCCGACCGTCCGGTGCTGGGGCTGACCCCCGAGGCCGAGGCCGCCGCACTGCGCGGCTGACGGACGCTGCTCCCGGCGGGCGGGCCGTCCGGCGCTCCGCACCGCTTCAACTCCACGACGACACCGCACACCTGCCGGGAACGCGGGAACGCGGGAACGCGGGAACGTCGGACACCGGGTCACCGGGTCACCGGGTCACCAGGAACGCGGGAAACACGGGAAACACGGGGAAGACGGGAAAAACGGGGGAACACCACCATGCCTGTACTCAAGGCGCCTGACGGCACCCAGCTCGCCTACCGTGTCCTCGGGGAGGGCACCGGAGCCCCCGTGGTCTGCCTGCCGGGCGGACCGATGCGGGACTCCGTCTACCTCGGCGACCTCGGCGGCCTCCCCGCGCACCGGCGGCTGGTCGTGGCCGACCAGCGGGGCGCCGGGCGGTCCGCGACACCGGACGACCCCGCCTCCTACCGCTGCGACCGCCTGGTCGGGGACGTCGAGGCGCTGCGCGACCACCTCGGCCTGGGCCGGATGGACCTGCTCGCGCACTCGGCCGCCGCCAACCTCGCCGTGCGGTACGCGGAGCGGTACCCGCACCGGGTGGGCCGGCTCGTCCTCGTCACGCCCGGCACCGACGCCGCCGGCCTGGGGGCCGGCGCTGACGACCGGCGCGAGGTGGCGCGGCTCCGCAGTGACCAGCCCTGGTACCCGGCGGCGTCGGCGGCCTTCGAGGCCATCGACGCCGGCGCCGCCGCGGCCGCCGACTGGGTGACCGTCGCACCGTTCCTCTACGGCCGGTGGGACGAGGCGGCGCAGGCCCACCGGGCGGCCGAGGAGAAGCAGTGGAACGAGGCGGCGGCGGAGGTCTTCGGATCGGAGGGGGCCTTCGACCCGGATGCCACCCGGGCGGCGCTCGCCGCGCTCGGCACGCCCGTGCTGGTCCTGGCCGGGGAGTTCGACCTGGCCTCGCCCCCGCGGGTGGTGGCCCGCCTCGCCGCACTGTTCCCGCGCGCCGAGTTCGTCGTGCAGTCGGGCGCTGGCCACTACCCGTGGCTGGACGACGCCGACCGGTTCGTGTCGGTCACCGCGCGGTTCCTGGCCTGACACCGGCCGGACCCACGCGACGGACGTCCCGCGCGCGCCGGCCGCGCGGGACGTCGGCCCACGTCGGGTGCCCTGTCGGGCGGCCCACGTCGGGTTCCCCTGTCGGGCGCCCGCGTCGGGCAGCCGACGCCGGGTCGGCCTACGCGGGTCGGCCTACGCGGGTCGGCCTGCGGGCCGGCCCAGGTCGGGTCCGCCCGTGCGTCCGCCGTGCCGGACGGTGTCGTGGGCGGCCAGTGCGGCGCGCAGGGTCAGCTGGTCGGCGCCCCGGGCGGCGTCCAGGCCGGTGAGTTCCGAGGCTCTGCGCAGACGGTAGTCGACCGTGTTGGGGTGCACCTGGAGCAGGGCGGCCGCCTGCCGCCGGACGAGGCCGCAGGCGAGGAAGGTGCGCAGCGTGTCGAGCAGTTCGGGGCGCCCGGCCAGCGGGGCGAGCAGCGCGGCGAGTCTGTCCCGGGCCGGGCCCGGGCGGCTCAGCTGGTACTCCAGCAGGACGTCGTCGAGGAGGTACAGCCCCGGTCCGCGGCCGGATGCCTGTGCCACCTCCCGCAGTTCGCCCACCAGCCGGGCGGCGTCCGCGACGGCGTCCGGTGCGGCGGGGGCCGCTGCCACCAGCAGCTCGGCGCCGCAGGCCCGGCCGAGCTGCCCGACCAGCCGGGCGAGCCGGTCCCGGTCCGTGCCGGCGAAGTCGGCCGGCGGCGTGCCGGACGGGAGCAGCACCAGCCCGCCGGTCCCGGACAGCGAGGACAGCGGGACTCCCTCGGTGCGGCGCTGGAGTTCGTTGCGCAGCCGGCGGAGTTTGCGGCGGGCGGCGACGGCGTGGTTCACACCCGGTAGCAGCTCGTCGGGGTGCGGTCCCATGGTGATGCCCAGGACGAGGTAGCAGGGCGGCAGCGGGAGACCGGCGCGGTCGGCCGCGGTCTGCGGGTCCCCGCCCTCCAGCAGTTCGGACAGCAGCGACTGCCGGGCGACCTGCTCGTCGCCCAGCGCCGTCTGCCGCTCCTGGACGTACCCGGCCGCGACCGCGCAGCTCACCAGCCGGAGGTAGCCGAGCAGCCGCTGCTGGACCAGCAGCACGTCCGGCAGATCCTCCGGCCCGGCCGCCGGGAGGACCTGGGCCGCGCACTCCTGCGCGCCCAGGTGGTACGCCCCGACCACGGCCTCCAGCGGTACGCCTTCGTCCGCGCGCCGGGCCGACGATTCGCTGATCCTCGCCAACTCGGCCTCGCCGGGCAGTTCGCCGGTGCGCAGCACCTCGGTGAAGGCCCGGATGCCGCGGTCCACCTCGCGGGCGATCTCGTCGCGGAGCTGTTCGGAGGGGAGCGCCCGGTACGCGGGGAGCAGCGTGACGAGCTGGGCCATCACCGCGGGTGCCAGGGCTGCCGCGGAGAGCCTGAGCCGCTCGTGGACGGGTACGCCGCCGAGCCGTGGTGCCGGGCCGGGCTCCACCGCGTTGGATGCGGTCACAATCCACCTCGCGAATCTCTGTTGTCCGACCCGGCGACACGGCGCCGTACCGCAGCCATGATGTTTTCCGGGACGTTACTTACCAGTCAGTAATGCGCTCATCGGTTGTACCACCAGAGGTGCGCAGAACCCGACCGCACCGTTCACCCCACCCCCACCGGCCCGCCCCCACCATGCCCCCCCACCCCCACCCCCACCCCCACCCCCACCCCCACCCGTACCGGAGGCCCGCCCGCCACCACCCGCCGCCCGGGCGCACCCCGCGCAGCCCGGAACGCGCCTCGGTCCGGCCGCCGCCGTGCCGGTCCCGTGCCGCTGACGTCCACGCACCCGGCGCCGCATCCCTCGGGCCTCCCGGGGCCTGACCGGACGGCCGCCACCGTCGCGGCCCCGGGCCGGCCTCGCCCGGACGCCCGCCGGGCCGGCGCGTCCGGACTCCCGACCGCCTGGCCGGCCACGCCCGGACCGTCCCGCCTGCCCGGCCGCCACGGCCCGCTCGCGAAGACGGCCCGGCCGAGGCCGGCCCGGCGAGCCCGGCCCGGACCGCCGCGTCACCCGCTCCTGCCCGCGCTCGGCAGTGCGCCGGACACCGCCACCCGCCCTTTGGCCGGATCTCCTTGATCCCGAGCCGCCAACAGCCGATCCCACGTCACGAACCGTTGTTCCCGACCCACGAACCGGGGGAGTCATGCCCAAGAACACGTCCAGGCTGCTTGCCGTCGCCGCCGTCACCGCCGCGACGGCCCTGGCCGCCACCGCGGTCCCGGCGGCGGCCGCCGCGCCGCCGGCCGCCACGGTGAGCGTCCCGTTCCACACCTACGACGGCAGCGCGCCGCTGGCCTCCCTCGCGCCGGGCACCGTGCTGAAGACGCGAACCCTGCAGTACCACCTGCTGGGCCTGCCCACCCCGGTGAAGGCGGTCCAGCTGCTCTACCGCACCACCGACGCCCAGGGCCGCCCGAGCGCCAACGTCACCACCGTGGTGCCCAGCCCGACGGGCGACGGCAGCAAGGCCGTCTCCTACCAGTCGTTCTACGACTCCCTCGACCCGCAGGACAGCCCGTCCCGGGCCATCGCCGGCGGCCTCTCCCTCGGCGGGCTGATCCCGAACGCCGAGACCCTCCTGCTGGCGCCGCTCCTGCTGCAGGGATACAACCTCGTCATCCCGGACACCGAGGGGCAGAGCGCCGACTTCGCGGCCGGCCCGGAGTACGCGACCAACACCCTGGACTCGATCCGCGCCGCGACCAGGTCCGCGGCCACCGGGCTGGACTCCGCCACCACCTTCGGCCTGCTGGGCTACTCCGGCGGCGCCATCGCGACCGATTGGGCGGCCGCCCTCGCGCCGGGCTACGCGCCGGACGTCAACAGCAGGCTGGTCGGCTTCGCCGAGGGCGGCCTGCTCGTGGACCCGGCCCACAACCTCAAGTACGTCGACGGCTCCCTGGTGTGGAGCGGCGTCATCCCGATGGCGGTCATCGGGGTCTCCCGCTCCTTCGGCATCGACCTCAAGCCCTACCTCAGCGACTACGGCCTGTCGGTGTACCAGCAGGTGGAGTACGGCTCGATCGTCGACGCCCTCGGCCGATTCCCGGGGCTCACCTGGAAGAAGATGGCCAAGCCGCAGTACGCCGACCCGAACTCGGTGCCGGCCTTCCTGGCGGCGGTGAACCGGATCAACCTCGGCTCGGCCCCGGCGCCGACCGTTCCCGGCTACATCGCCCAGGGTGACGGCGGCGTCCTGGAAGGGACCTTCGGCAACCCCCCGGGCATCGGGACCGGTGACGGGGTGATGGTCGCCGGGGACGTCCGGGCCCTGGCCCGGCAGTACTGCGCCGCCGGCAACGCCCCGGTGAAGTTCCAGCAGTTCGACCTGCTCAGCCATGTGGGCGTACCCGTCGTCTGGGCGCCCGTCGCGCTGGGCTGGCTGAAGGACCGCTTCGCCGGCCGGACCGCCCCTTCGGACTGCGGGCACATCCCCGCGGGGAACTCCCTGGCCCCGGAGCAGCCGGCGCCGGCCTCCTGACGGGACCCGGTCCGGCAGCCCGCACCGGGCACGGCCCGCCGCACCGCCACACCGCGCCGCCCGCCACATCCGCTCCGCCGCGTCCCTCTCCGAGGCGACGAGGTGGCGGTGCGGGCGGTGTGGTGCGGCGCGGCGGTGCGGCGAGCCGGCGGCGCGGGGCCAGGAGCCCGGCAGGCCGTGGGCGCCAGGCCTGTCCGCACAGTGGATTGAAGGTGCGTCACCTTTTGCCGACCCGCCCTCGCCACGGGCCGGCTGCTGGAAGAATCACCCGGGCAGACCATCGGTTTCTCGTGATTCGGCAGGACCATTGCTCATGGAACCCCTCAAGGCCGGCGATCCGCGCCAGGTGGGCCCGTACCACCTGCTGGGGCGGCTCGGCCGCGGCGGGATGGGCCAGGTCTTCGTGGGCCGCTCGCGCGGCGGCCGGGCGGTCGCGGTGAAGGTGGTCCACCCGGAATTCGCCGGCGACCCGGAGTTCCGCCGCCGGTTCGCCCACGAGGTCGCCGCTGCGCGTAGCGTCGGCGGCTTCTACACCGCCCAGGTGGTCGACGCGGATCCCGATGCCGACCCGCCGTGGCTGGTCACCGCCTACGTCGCCGGGCCGTCCTTGCAGCAGGCGATCGACGCGTACGGGCCGTTGCCGGTCGAGGCGGTCACCGCCCTGGGGGCCGGGCTGGCCGAGGCGCTGACCGCGATCCACGGCGCGGGCCTGGTGCACCGCGACCTCAAGCCCGGCAACATCATCCTGGCCGGCGACGGCCCCCGGGTGATCGACTTCGGGATCTCCCGCGTCCTGGACGCGACGCACATCTCGACCACCATCGTCGGAACACCCGGATTCATGTCCCCGGAGCAGGCGAAGGGGCTGGCCGTCGGGCCGCCCGCCGACGTGTTCGCCCTGGGGGCGGTGCTGGTGTTCGCCGCGGCCGGGCGCGGCCCCTTCGGCGCGGGCCCGGTCGAATCGATCGTGTACCGGATCGTGCACGCCGACCCGGACCTGGCCGGGCTGCCGGCCCCGCTCACCGAGCTGGTCACCGCGTGCCTGGCCAAGGACCCGGAACAACGGCCCGGCCTGGCCCGCGTCCTGAACCAGCTGGCGGAGCCCCCGGGCAGGGCCGGGGCGTGGGTCCCGTCCGCCGTCACCACGATGATCACCGAGCGCGAGAGCGAGCTGTCGGACCAGCTGGGCACGCTGTCGGCGACGGTCACCGCCCCCGACCCGTCAGCCGCCCCCACCTTCCCGCTGGGGCATGTCCCCCGTACCGTCCCGCCGGGCGCGCCGCCCGGCGGGCCGCGACCGCCCCGCCGTACGGCCCTGCGCGCCCTGACCGCGGTGTGCGCCGTCGTGCTCGCGGCCGGCGGCGTGCTGGGCATCAGGACCGCACTGGCTCACTACGACGACCAGGCGGTGGGCATCGTCCCCTCGCAGCGGCAACAGAGCCCCACGTCGCTGCCGGCCGCGCCCACGGGCGGTGGTGACCCGCCGTCGGCATCCGCTCCGCACAGCCCTGCCTCGCCCTCGCTGCCGGTGCTGCCGGTGAAGAGCCCCGTCGTACCGTCGGCGTCCGCTCCGGGCCGGATCACCAACACCTCCAGCGGGCTGTGCCTCGACACCGAAGGCCCGCAGCGGGCCGATGTCACCACCCGGATCAGCGAATGCGGGTACTTCAGCGGCCAGATCTGGGGCTACAGCGAGACCGGGCACTACCTCGTCAACCCGCCCAGCGGGCTGTGCCTCGATACCGCGGGGCCTCAGGTGGTCGGACTCGACGTGGTGCTCCGGGCGTGCGGGAACTACACCGGCCAGCAATGGGTGTACGACGCCGTCACCCACCGGTTGACGAATCCGCCGAGTGGCCTCTGCCTGGACACGGCGGGCCCGCCGGCCGGCTTCGTCCGGCTGGTGCTCAACACCTGCGGCGACCACACCGGCCAGAGCTGGAGCCTGTGATTGCTGACGGGCCCGGCCGCAGGTACCGTGCGCCCGCTGCGCCGGGGGCCTGCGGGCGGACCGCCGGTGCGGAGCCGGGGCGGTCCGCCCGCAGGGAGGTGCCGGGTCAGCCGGCCGTCGTCCGCTGCCGGACGGGCTGGGCGGGCGCCTCCCGGGCCTGCCCGGGGAGGGCCTGGAGGATCGCGTCCACGCTCTGCTTGGCGTCCCCGAAGAGCATGCTGCTGTTCTCACGGAAGAACAGCGGGTTCTGCACCCCCGCGTAGCCGGACGCCATCGAGCGCTTGAAGACGATCACCTGGTCGGCCTCCCACACCCGCAGCACCGGCATGCCGGCGATGGGGCTGGACGGATCGTCCATGGCGGCCGGGTTGACGGTGTCGTTGGCGCCGATGACGAGGACCACCGAGGTGCCGGCGAAGTCGTCGTTGATCTCGTCCATCTCCAGGACGATGTCGTACGGCACCTTCGCCTCGGCCAGCAGCACGTTCATGTGCCCCGGCAGGCGCCCGGCCACCGGGTGCACCCCGAAGCGGACCTCGACGCCGCGCTCGCGGAGCCGGCGGGTCAGCTCCGCCACCGGGTGCTGGGCCTGGGCCACCGCCATCCCGTAGCCGGGCGTGATGACCACGGACCTGGCCCCGGCGAGCAGCGCCGCGGTCTCCTCGGCGCGGATCTCGCGGTGCTCCCCCTGTTCCTCGTCCCCGCCGGACGGCGCCTCGACGCCGAAGCCGCCGGCGATGACCGAGAGGAAGGAGCGGTTCATCGCCCGGCACATGATGTACGACAGGTAGGCACCGGAGGAGCCGACCAGTGCCCCGGTGACGATCAGCAGGTTGTTGTCGAGCAGGAATCCCGCCGCCGCGGCGGCCCAGCCCGAATAGCTGTTCAGCATGGAGACCACGACGGGCATGTCGCCGCCGCCGATCGAGGCGACCAGGTGCCAGCCGAGCGCCAGCGCCACCAGGGTGACCGCGATCATCAGGCCCAGGTTCGGGCGCACGGTGAACCAGACGGTCAGCCCCGCGAAGGCGGCCAGCGCCCCCAGGTTGAGGGCGTTCTTGCCGGGCAGGGTCAGCGGGCGGGAGGCGATCCGGCCGGACAGCTTGAGGAAGGCCACGACGGAGCCGGTGAAGGTGACCCCGCCGATGAAGATGCCGATGAAGACCTCGGCGTGGTGGATGCCCAGCAGGTCGCCGGCGACCAGCGTCTGGGCCGAGCCGTGGGCCTCGACCTCCAGGTAGCCGTTCCAGCCGACCAGGACGGCGGCGAGACCCACGAAACTGTGCAGGACGGCGATGAGTTCGGGCATCTGCGTCATCTCGACCCGCCGCGCCCGCCAGAGGCCGGCCGCACCGCCGAGCAGCATCGCGAGGACGATCAGGAGGACCGCGCCGGCGGTGATGCTCTGCGCCGCCAGCACGACGGTGGCGACCAGCGCCAGCGCCATGCCGGCGATGCCGTAGACCACGCCGGCGCGCGAGGTCCGGTGCTGGGACAGTCCGGCCAGGCTGAGGATGAACAGCAGGGCGGCGACCAGGTCCGCGGCGTGGGACGCCGTGGTGGAAGTCATCGGGCTCAGCGCCTTTCGGGGGCAGTCGAGAACATGCTCAGCATGCGGCGGGTGACGGCGAAGCCTCCGAAGATGTTCACGCTCGTCAGCAGCACCGCCACGGACGACAGCGTGGTCACCACCCAGCTCTCGTGCCCGATCTGCACCAGGGCGCCGATCACCACGATCCCGGAGATGGCGTTGGTCACCGACATCAGCGGGGTGTGCAACGCGTGGTGGACCTTGCCGATGACGTAGTAGCCGATGACCACCGCCAGGGCGAAGACCGTGAAGTTCTCGGCGAGTTGGGCCGGCGCGAAGGCGATCAGCAGGAAGACCGCGAGCATCCCCAGGCCGAGCAGGCCGAACCGGACCGCGGGGGTGAGCCGGGACGGCTTCGGCTCCGCCGGCGCGGCGGGGGCCACCGGTGCCGGCTCCGGAGCGGCGGCCGACACCGCCACCGGCGGCGGCGGCCAGGTGACCTCGCCGGCCCGGACCACCGTCACGGCCCGCTGGACCACGTCCTCGAAGTCGACGACCAGCCGGCCGTCCTTGCCGGGGGTCAGCAGCTTCACCAGGTTCACCAGGTTGGTGCCGAACAACTGCGAGGCCTGGGTGGCCAGCCGGCCCGCCAGGTCGGTGTAGCCGATGATGGTGACACCGTTGCCGGTGACCACGGCCCGGCCCGGTACGGTGCCCTCGACGTTGCCGCCCTGTGCGGCGGCCATGTCGACGATGACGCTGCCCGGCCTCATCGCCGCCACGTCCTCGGCCGTGACCAGCCGCGGGGCGGGCCGGCCGGGGATCAGCGCGGTCGTGACGATGATGTCCACGTCCTGGGCCTGCTCGTGGTAGAGCGCGGCGGCGGCGCGGTCGTAGTCGGCCGAGGTGGCCTTGGCGTAGCCGTCGGTGCCGGCCTCCTGCGCGACGTCCACCGGCAGGTACTCGCCGCCCAGCGACCGGACCTGGTCCGCGACCTCGGGCCGGGGATCGGTGGCGCGGACGATCGCGCCCATGCTGGACGCGGCGCCGATCGCCGCGAGCCCGGCCACGCCGACGCCCGCCACCAGGACCTTGGCCGGCGGCACCTTGCCCGCGGCGGTGACCTGGCCGGTGAAGAAGCGCCCGAACACGTGGGCCGCCTCGATCACCGCCCGGTACCCGGCGATGTTCGCCATCGAGCTGAGCACGTCCATCGACTGTGCCCGGGAGATCCGCGGGACGGCGTCCAGCGCCAGCGCCGTGACGCCGCGCGCGGCCAGCGCCTGGACCAGCTCCGGGCGCTGCGCCGGGGCGAGCAGGCCGACGAGGGTGGTCCCGGCGCGCAGCCGGGCGGTCTCGTCGTCCGACGGCGCGTTGACCTTGAGGATCACCTCGGCGGCCCAGGCGTCGCCGATGCCCGCGCCGGCCTCGGTGTACGCCTCGTCGGTGAACCCGGAGGCGGCGCCGGCCTGCGAGTCGACGACGACCTGGTAGCCGAGGTCGAGCAGCTGCCGTACCGTCGCGGGCGTCGCCGCGACGCGGGTCTCCCCGGGGGTCGACTCGGCGACCACGCCGATGCGCTGGGGTGGGTGGTGGGTCGGGACCTGTGCAGACATGTCTGGTGTCTCTCTCGTCGGAGGCGCTGCTGACCGGGCATCTGCGACAGCGGGGGACTGATTGGCCCGCTGGCGCAGGAACGTACACCCACCCGGGGCCCGGACCGATACCGAGAGCCCGTGATTAGCCTCACTGCGTGAACGAAGGCCGCGGACGGGCGGTCCCCGCCCAGGTCAGCGGCCCGGGCCGGGCCGGCTCGCCGGGCGGTTCGTCCGGCGTCGGGTGAACTCGACCGGAGACCGCGTGAGTTGCGCGGCGGGCACGCCAGGGCCCGGGTGGTGCCACCGGGCCTACCGCCGCCCGCCGCCCGCCGTGTCCGCCTCGCCGCCGTCTCCGTCTCCCTCTCCGTGCGCGGCGAGGCGCAGCACCGTGCGCTCCAGCCTGGTCCGCCGCACCTCGGGCGTGGGTGCCTGGAGGAGGGGGAGGACGGCGAGGTACCGGCCGGTCCGGTCGAGGGCGCGGAAGGCGCGGCCGGCGGCGGGGTCGGCCGCGAGCGCGGCTGCGAGGTCCTCGGGGACGGTGGCGGTGCGCTGGGACCGGTAGGCGCGGGCCCACCGGCCGTCGGCCTGGGCGCGGCGGACCTCGGCGAGGCCCGGCTCGCGCATCCGGCCCTCGGCGGTGAGGACCGCCACCTTCTCGACGTTGACCTGCGACCAGAGGCTGCCCGGCCGCCGCGGGACGTACTTCTGCAGGTAGTGCCGTTCGTCGAGGCCGCGTCGCAGGCCGGAGATCCAGCCGTAGCACAGGCCCACGTCGACCGCCTGGTCGCTGGTGAGCGACGGGATCCCGGAGCCCTTCCTGGCCAGCTTCAACCAGACGCCCTCGTGACGGGTGTGATGGATGCTCAGCCAGCTCGCGAACGCCTCCTCGTCGGCGAAGGGCAGGACCTCGACCCCGTCGAGCTTCTCCGTGTTCTCCATCCGGTCAGGCTAGGGCCTGTCCGGCGGGGTGCCGGCCCGGCGCCCCGGCCGGCCTCCCGGGCCGGGGCGGCCCGGGAGAGGGGTGGACGCGAAGGCGACGGGACGGAGGGCGACGGGCTGCCGCTACCGCCCGGCGGGGTGGGGCGCGCCGGCCGGCCGGGCGTGCAGCACGCTGCCGTCCAGGGGCAGCGGCGTACGGCCGACCAGGGTGAGCCCCGCGTCGGCGAGGAGTCGGGCGTAGTGGTCGGCGCGGCGTTCGCGGCCGCCGACGTTGCACCGCATGTGGAGGTCCCAGGCGGTGGCCAGCGAGGCCGAGTCGTCGGTGGGCAGCACGCGTTCGACGATGAGCAGGTCGGCCTGGGCGGGCATGGCGCGGGCGCAGTGGCGCAGGATCTCCCGGCACCGCTCGTCGTCCCAGTCGTGCAGGATGCGGGACAGGATGTAGACGTCGCCGTCCGGCGGCACGTCCGCGAAGTCGCCCTCCCGGTAGGCGCAGCGCCCGCCGACGCCGGCCGCTTCCAGGGCGCGGCGCGCGGCCTCGAGGACGTGCGGGCGTTCGAGCAGGACGCCGTCCAGGCGCGGGTGGGCGGCGAGGACGCGGCCGAGCAGGGCCCCGTTCCCGCCCGCGATGTCGACCACCGTCCGGGGGCCGGGTGCCTCGCCGGCCGCCGTGACGACGGGGTGCTCGACGAGCGGACCGAACATGCGTGAGCCGGCCGCCATGGACCGGTCGAAGAGTTCGGCGAGCTCGGGGTCGCGGGCGAAGTGGTCGAAGTGGTTCTCGCCGAAGAGGTGGTCGAAGGCGACCTCCCCGGTCCGTACCGTGTGGCCGAGCGCGCCGAAGGACCGGTAGAACGGGCCGCCGTACATCAGGGCCAGCGGCCGCATGGAGTCCGGCGCGTCCGTGCGGAGCAGCGCGCCGAGCCCGGTCAGCCGGAAGCCGTCCCGGCCGGTCGTCACCAGGCCCAGCATGGCGAGGTAGCGCAGCAGCGTCGCCATGCTCTCCGGGTCGGCGCCGACCGCCCGCGCCAGCGCCTCGGCGCCGGTTCCCTCCTCGGTGTGCATGGCGTCGGGGACCCGCAGTTCGGCGAAGACCGCCAGGGCCTGGGTCGTCCACGCTCCGGTCATCAGGCGCAGGAGCGTTTCGGCGGACTGCCGTGCCCGGTACTCGTCCAGGTGGGCGGCGAGGACGTCCCGGTGGTCGCCGGGCGCGTACAGCTCCACCCGCCGGTACCCGGCCTTGGTGTCGGTGGGCGCGGTGAAGTAGAACACCGTGCCGTCCTCGTGCGGGTTGTACCCGCCGCCGTCGGCCGTCGCGCCGTGCCGCCCGAAGATCGCGCACATGCCGCGCAGGACCAGCGGATCCGGCTGCTCGATCTCGAAGGCCAGGTGCGCCTCGTGCTCCCGGTCGCGTTCCCGCTCGGCGATCCCGGCGAGGCCGGAGCCGGGCGGCACGGTCAGGGTGAACACCTCGACCGTCCGGCCCGTCCCGTCCGGGCCGGTCACGGCCGGGCGCAGGATCCGCACGTTGAGCTCGGCCGCGTCGCGCCCGTGCCGCGCGGCGAGCCGGTCCCGGACGACCACGCTGGGCTGCGCGGCCACGTCGGGGGAGAGCGCGCAGCCGGCCAGCAGGGTGCGCAGTGCCTCCTGGTCCGGCGGGAAGACCAGGAGTGCGGCGTGCGAGAAGCGGCAGCGGTCCACCAGCGCCCGCAGTTCCAGGGCGTCCAGGCCGGGCAGGAGCAGCGGTAGCAGGGTGGCGGCGTCCTGCTGCCGGACAAAGCCGGCCGTCTCGGCCAGACGGTCGGTGTCGGTCGCGAACGACGTGGGCATGGCGAAGCCTCCTCATGTGGGTGCGGGGTGAAGGTCGGTTCTCGGGTGAAGGCCGGTCCGTGTCCGGGGTCCGGCGCCGGGACGCGGTCGGGCGTCGGAAGGCCGGTCCGTGTTGGTCCGGCGCCGGGACGCGCTCCGGCGTCCGGGTGAGGGGTGCTCAGACGCCGACGTAGTGCTCGGCGAACCAGTCCTGGCAGCTGCGCGAGCTGCTCAGGGACGCGAGGCGGGAGCGGCGGAGGGAGTCGTGGAAACCGGGCTCGCCGTCCGGTCCGGGGGCGCCGTGCAGCAGCCGGACCATCCACCCCGAGAATTCCTGCGCCCGCCAGATGTGCTCCAGGCACTGCGCCGAGTAGCGGGCGAGCCCCTCGGGATCGCCGTGGCCGAGGTCGGCGATCAGGGCGCGGGCGAGGATCTCGGCCTCCAGCACCGCGAGGTTCGCGCCCTTGGCCGCGGACGGGCTGAGCAGGCTCGCGGCGTCGCCGGCGAGGAAGAGGGCGCCGTGCCGCAGGGGTTCGAGCACGTCGGACTCCAGGTCGACCACGGCCCGGTGGACGATCCGGCCGCGGTGCAGCGGTCCGTAGTCGGCCGCGCGCATCCGGAGCGACAGTTCGTCCCAGATCCGGTCCTCGGACCACGCGTCGGGCGAGGCGCCCCGCTCGTACTGCAGGTAGTAGCGCGTGACCTCGGGCGTGCGGGCCATGTGCCCGGCGAAGCCACGGTGGTGCACCGCGTAGCCCACCGCGTCCAGGCTCGGGGGCGCCTCGGCGAGCAGGCCGAGCCAGGAGACGCCGTGGTCGAGGTGATGGCGGCGGACCGCGCCGGGTGGGAGCGAGCGCCGGGCGGCGCCGTGCCGGCCGTCGCAGCCGGCCACGTACCTGCCCTGCCAGCTGCCGGTGCGGCCGTCGGCCTCCCGCACGGTGACGGTCGGGCGCGCACCGTCCGTGTCCCGCACGGTGAGCGCCTCGGTGCCGAAGCGCACCCGGCCGCCGGTGTCGAGGTACCGCGTCAGCAGATCCGTCACCAGTTCGTGCTGCGGGTAGACGGTGTGCCGCTCGCCCCGGCCCAGCCCGCCGTAGTCGAGGCGGAACCGGCCGTCCTCGGTGCGGAACTCGCAGGTGGCGTGCTCCCGGCCGCGCCGGCGGAGCCCTTCGGCCAGGCCGTGCCGGTCCAGGATCCGCACGGTGTTCGCGGCGAGGAAGCCGGCCCGCGAGCGGGCCTGGACCTGTGCCCGGGTGGCGCGCTCCAGGACGACGCAGTCGACCCCGCTCGCGTGCAGCAGGTTCCCGAGCACCAGCCCGGCGGGCCCGGCGCCGAGGATGACCACGTCGGCGTTGTCACGTAATGCTGTGGTGCTCTGACTGTCCGTCACAGAAATGGATCATAGAGAGTGGAGATGGCCCCGGTGGGGCCCGTTCACCCGTACGGACGCAGCGCGGCCGCGACCGCCGGTCGCCGCTCCCGGCGCCGTCACCCCGGGTCGTCGCCGGTCGGCCGGGCCCGGTCGGCCGACGCCGGGGGAGGGGCCGGTGACGTTCGTACCGGGACGATGGACCGCGGGCGAGCGGTCACGGGGGGAGCGGGGCCGCCGCGGGGTTCGCGTCGGCCCCGCCGCGTTCACCCGTACGCGTTGAACTCGGTGACGGACCACCAGGAGGTGGCGGTGCCGGTCTGTACGACCTTCACGTACCGGGCGTTCTGTGCGGGGAAGTCCGCCGTCACCAGCGGGCCGGTGCCGTTGCCGGTCGCCACCGCGGAGCCCCAGGTGGTGCCGTCGGTGGAGAGGAAGACCTGGTAGCTCCGGGCGTAGTCGTTGGTGCTGCCGCCGGAGTCCATGGTGATCCGGGCCAGCGACCGGACGGCGCCGGTGTCGACCGTCAGGGACTGGCCGGAGGCCATCGGTACGCCCGAGGACCACCGCGAGGCCGCGTTCCCGTCCAGCATGTTCGCCGGCACGTCACCACCGCCGGTGGAGGAGGCCGAGGCCGACCACCCCGTGCGCGGCAGCACGGTCGGCCCACCGCTGCCCGAACCGCCGCCGGTGGTGTACGCGTTGAACTCGGTGACGGACCACCAGGAGGTGGCGGTGCCGGTCTGTACGACCTTCACGTACCGGGCGTTCTGTGCGGGGAAGTCCGCCGTCACCAGCGGGCCGGTGCCGTTGCCGGTCGCCACCGCGGAGCCCCAGGTGGTGCCGTCGGTGGAGAGGAGGACCTGGTAGCTCCGGGCGTAGTCGTTGGTGCTGCCGCCGGAGTCCATGGTGATCCGGGCCAGCGACCGGACGGCGCCGGTGTCGACCGTCAGGCTCTGGCCGGAGGCCATCGGTACGCCCGAGGACCACCGCGAGGCCGCGTTCCCGTCCAGCATGTTCGCCGGCACGTCACCACCGGCCGTCGACGAGGCCGTTGCGGACCACCCCGTGCGCGGCAGCAGCGTCAGGCCGCCGCCCGTACCGCCGCCGGTGACGGTGGTCTGGCCGCTGAGGCGGAGGTCACGGGAGGAGGAGCCGACCGAGACGGTGTGGGTGCCGGCGGCCGTCGTCCAGGAGCCCGACCAGTACTGGAAGCTGCGGGCGTCGAGGGTGAGCGAGACGTGCTTGGTCTGCCCGGGGTCGAGGGCGACCTTCTGGAAGCCCCGCAGGTTCTTCGGCGGCTCGCCGCTGGAGGCCGGCTGGCCGACGTAGACCTGGGCCACCTCGGCACCGGCCCGGGTGCCGGTGTTGGTGACGTCGAAGCCGACCGCCACGTTGCCGGCGGCGTCGGGGGCGGAGACGGTCAGGCCGGAGTAGCCGAAGGTGGTGTAGGAGAGGCCGTACCCGAAGGGGTAGAGCGGCTCCTTGTTCTTCGCGTCGTACCAGCGGTACCCGACGTTCACGCCCTCCGAGTACTGCACGGTGCCGTTCTGGCCGGGCCACTGGGCGGTGGTCGAGGCCGGCACGTCGGCGAGCGACTTCGGGAAGGTGACGGGCAGCTTGCCGGAGAAGTTGACGTCGCCGTAGAGCAGCGCGGCGATCGCGCCGCCGGCCTCCTGCCCCGGGTACCAGTTGGCGACGATGCCCTGGACCGCGCCCGCCCACGGCATGGTGACGGCGGAGCCGCTGTTGACCACCACGACGGTGTGCGGGTTGGCGGCGGCCACGTCGGCGACGAGCTGGTTCTGCTCCGCCGACAGGTCGATGTCGCGCAGGTCGGAGCCCTCGGACTGGAAGTCGCTGACGAAGACCACGGCCAGTTCGGAGGCACGGGCGGCCGTCACGGCCTGGTCGTGGGCGCTCTGCCCGGGGACCTGCCAGCCGAGCGAGGCGCTGCTGCCGCCGCCCGCCTGGTAGTAGTCGACCTCGATGCTGACCGGCTGCCCGGCCGTCAGGGTGACGCTGCCGGTGCGGGTGGTCGGGCCCTGGTTGTACCAGTTGTTGATGACCTGCTGGCCGCCCACGATCAGCCGGCTGCCGTCGTCGCTGTTGAGCGAGAACTGGTAGCTGCCGGTGGTCGGCGGGGTCAGCGTGCCGGTCCACTTCACCGACCAGTTGGTGGTGTTGACGCCGGCGGCGGGCGACTGCCCGCCCCAGACCGTGTCGACGGCCGGGTCGACCCGGCTCGCCACCACGGCGCCGGACAGGTCGGTGCTGTTGTGGTACTCGCCGTACAGGCCGGTGCCGGTGCCCGTGGACGGCTTGAGCGCGCCGGTCGGCACCGGCGGCAGCGAGCCGTCGGCGGACGGCACGCCCTGCGCGAAGGTGACCGTCGTACCGGCGCCCGCACGGGACTTGATGCCCTGGTAGGGCGTCACTACGTGCGGGGCGTTGACTGCCGCGCTGCCGCCGCCCTGGGTCATCACGCCGGCTCCGGCGTCGTCGCCGATCACGGCGATCGAGCGGACGGAGGACGCCACCGGCAGCACCGAGGCGCTGTTCTTCAGCAGGACGCTGCCCTCCTGCGCGACCTTCTGGGAGACGGCGGCGTTCGCGGCGGAGGTGACGACGGCGTCCCGGTTGCCGGTCTGGGCGCGGTCGAAGAGCCCGCGGCGGAACATCGACGCCAGCACCCGGCGGGTGTGGTCGTCGACCGTCGCCTGCGACACCTGGCCGGAGTTGACGGCGTTGGTCAGCGCGGTGCCGTAGTAGTCGTTGCCCGGCATCTCCACGTCCAGGCCGTTGTTGGCCGAGGCGACGGTGGAGTGGGTGGCTCCCCAGTCCGCGGTGACGAAGCCCTTGAAGCCGAGGTCGCCCTTGAGGACGCCGTTCTGCAGCGGTCCGTTCTCGCAGGCGAAGGCGCCGTTGACCGCCGAGTACGAGCACATCGCGGAGTCGACGCCCTGCTTGACCGCGGCCTCGAAGGCCGGCAGGTAGATCTCCCGTTCGGCCCGGTCGGAGACCACCGCGTTGTCCGCGATGCTGTTGCGGTTGGTCTCCTGGTTGTAGACCGCGAAGTGCTTCACCTGCGCCATCGGGCCCTGGCTCTGGATGCCCGCGATGTCGGCCGCGCCGATCTGGCCGGCCAGGTACGGGTCCTCGCCGAAGGACTCGAAGGCCCGGCCCCAGCGGGGGTCGCGGACGATGTTGACCGTCGGTGCGAGCACGACGTTGGTGCCCTTGCCCCACTGCTCCGCGCCGAGCACCTGCCCGTACTCGCGCATCAGGGCCGGGTCCCAGCTGGCCGCGCCGGCCACCGGCGCCGCCAGCTGCGTCACACCCGTCAGGCCGTCGCCGGCGCCCACCGGGCCGTCCTGGAAGTGCAGCGCGGGGATGCCGAGCCGGGTGTTGGCCGGGATGCAGCCCGCGTAGCCGCAGGACGGGCCGCCGTGCAGCATCGTCAGCTTCTCGGCCTGGGTCATCGCGGCGAGCAGCTCGTCGGCGCGCTGCTCGGGGGTCTGGGCCGCGTTGGTCCACGGCTGGTCGGCGGCCTGGGCCGGCTGGCCGCCGAAGGCGGCGAGGGTACCGGCCACCAGCAGGGCGGCGAGTGGCCCGGCGAGGGCGGATCGCGGTTTGGGACGGCGCACGACGGCTCCTGACGGCGGAGGGGGCGGAGGCCCGCGGCTCGGGTGGGGAGCGTGCGACGGGCCCCCGGGGGGTGGGGGCGTGCGAGTGCCCCGCGGGGGGTGTCGGGGCGTGCGGCTGCCGGAGCCGGTCGCGCGGTGGGGCGAGTGCTGACGGGCGTCCGTCGTACGGCGGGCCGGCGGTGCGTGAGCGCGGCAAGGCGTGCCGACCGGTCGTCGCGGGGTGGCCGAGGCTGCGGCGGGTACATGAGAGAGCGCTCTCCCGAAGTCTCGGGGGCCCTCCCTGGACCTGTCAAGGCATCATGTCGCCCTGTCTGCCGGTGCTGTGCCGGTGCCGGGCCGGTGCCGCCGCCGTGCGGTACCGGCCCGGCGGCGGCACCGGTCGGGGAGCGTCTTCACGGCCGGCCGAACGTGCCTGCGTCGCGGGGCTCCGTCGCTCGTTGGCCCGGCCGCCCGTTCGCCCGGTGCGTCAGCACGCACCGAGGGGGCGGCCGGGAGCGGGAGGTTCCGGGCCGTGCGCCACCGCCGCCTCCTGCCGCCGCGTACTGCGGTCGGGGCGTGCGGGCGGCCGGCCTGCCCCGGCCGCGCCACGACCGGCGGGGACCCTTCGCCGTCCGGCCGGACGGCGAAGGGTCCCCGGGGGAGCTCCCCGGGGACCCTTCGTCCGCCGTACGGGCCGTGGTCGTGGCCCCGGCCGACCGGCCGTTTTCGGCCGCCGGACCGCCCGGTCGGCAGCCCGTCAGGCGCAGGACGGGCAGAGCCCCCGGTAGGTGACCTCGGCGCGGGAGACGGTGAAGCCGAAACGCTCCTCCGCCGGGAGGTCGGCCAGCGGGTCGCGGGCCGGGTGGACGTCGCGGACGGTGCCGCAGCCCGAGCACACCAGGTGCTGGTGGGGGTGGTGGGCGTTGGGGTCGTAGCGCTTCGCGCGGCCGTCGGTGGCGACCTCTATGACCTCGCCGAGGGCGACAAGTTCGCCGAGGGTGTTGTAGACGGTCGCCCGGGAGATCTCGGGCAGCCGCTGGGCCGCGCGGGTGTGCACCTCGTCGGCGGTGAAGTGCACGTGGTCACCGTCGAGGACCTCCGCAACGACACGCCGCTGGGAAGTCATCCGCCAGCCGCGTCCTCGCAGTCGCTCCAGCAGGTCGCTCATATTGGTCCGCCTATTCGGGCTCATGGGATGGCTGGATTTTATCAGTGGGCTTTCGGTGCGGATCAGTGGGCTTTCGGCACGGATCGGACAGTGAGCTGATGTTCTTCTTGACTTAGAACCTGTCCATCGTAGGATCGGTTCTGGTGACAGCCAAGAGGTGGGAAGACCCCGGTACGGCAGGAGGCAGGGTGTGACGGCCACCGCCGGGAAGCCATGCGGTTCCGGCCTCCGGAGGACGGGCACCCGCGTCCGGCCGCGTGACGCCGTGCGGAGCGGCGACCGCCCCGGTCCCGCGGGGCGCGGCCGCGCAGCCACGGCCCGCCGCCGTACCCGACGCGAGGCCCGCCGGCTCACCACCGGCCGGCTCACCACCGGCCCGTTCCCCGTACCGGCCCGGCCGGCGCCGGGGCCCGGTCCGGGAGGCGCGGCGGGCACGGTCACCGGGGCGGCTGCCCCGGGTCCTCCGCCGCCCGCCGTCCCCGGTTCAGTCCTCAGCTCAGTCCCCAGCACCCTCATTCAGTCCCCCTGCACCGTCATTTGCCAGCTCCGGAGGAATTCCCATGTCCGAGAACCATGACGCGATCGTCACAGATGCGAAGTCGGAGGCGGAGGGCGGCTGCCCGGTCGCGCACGGGCGCGCCCCGCACCCGACCCAGGGCGGTGGCAACCGCCAGTGGTGGCCGGAGCGGCTCAACCTGAAGATCCTTGCGAAGAACCCGGCGGTGGCCAACCCGCTCGGGGAGGAGTTCGACTACGCCGAGGCGTTCAAGGGCCTCGACCTCCCCGCCGTGAAGCGGGACATCGCCGAGGTGCTCACCACCTCGCAGGACTGGTGGCCGGCCGACTTCGGCCACTACGGCCCGTTCATGATCCGGATGGCCTGGCACAGCGCCGGCACCTACCGGATCAGCGACGGCCGTGGCGGCGCCGGCGCCGGTCAGCAGCGCTTCGCCCCGCTCAACAGCTGGCCGGACAACGGGAACCTGGACAAGGCCCGCCGGCTGCTCTGGCCGGTGAAGAAGAAGTACGGCCGGAGCCTCTCCTGGGCCGACCTGATGATCCTCGCCGGCAACGTCGCCCTGGAGTCGATGGGCTTCGACACCTTCGGCTTCGGCGGCGGCCGCGCGGACGTCTGGGAGCCCGACGAGGACGTCTACTGGGGCCCCGAGACCACCTGGCTCGCCGACGAGCGCTACACCGGCGACCGGGAGCTGGAGAGCCCCCTCGGCGCCGTCCAGATGGGTCTGATCTACGTCAACCCCGAGGGCCCCAACGGCACGCCGGACCCGCTGGCCGCGGCCCGCGACATCCGGGAGACGTTCCGCCGGATGGCGATGAACGACGAGGAGACCGTCGCCCTGATCGCGGGCGGCCACACCTTCGGCAAGACCCACGGCGCGGGCCCGGCGGAGAGCGTCGGCGACGACCCCGAGGCCGCCCCGATCGAGCAGCAGGGCCTGGGCTGGAAGAACTCCTTCGGCACCGGCAAGGGCGGCGACACGATCACCAGCGGCCTTGAGGGCGTCTGGACGAACACCCCGACCGCCTGGGACAACACCTTCTTCGACATCCTGTTCGGCTACGAGTGGGAGCTCTTCCAGAGCCCCGCCGGTGCCAACCAGTGGCGGCCGAAGGACGGCGCCGGCGCCGGCACCGTGCCGGACGCCCACGACGCGTCGAAGAGCCACGCGCCGACGATGCTCACCACCGACCTCTCGCTCCGGTTCGACCCGGCCTACGAGCGGATCTCGCGGCGCTTCCACGAGGACCCGGCCGCGTTCGCGGACGCCTTCGCCCGCGCCTGGTTCAAGCTGACGCACCGTGACATGGGCCCGGTCGTGCGCTACCTCGGCCCGGAGGTCCCCGCCGAGACGCTGCTCTGGCAGGACCCGCTGCCGGAGGCCGGTTACGGGCAGATCGGCGCCGCCGCCGTGGCCGCCCTCAAGGAGCAGGTCCTGGCCTCGGGCCTGTCGGTGTCCCAGCTCGTCTCCACCGCCTGGGCCTCGGCCTCCTCCTTCCGCGGCAGCGACAAGCGGGGCGGCGCCAACGGCGCCCGCATCCGCCTCCAGCCGCAGGCCGGGTGGGACGCCAACGACCCGGACCAGCTGGCGACCGTGCTCAGCACCCTGGAGAGCGTCAAGGAGTCCTTCAACGCCGCCCGCACCGACGGCACCCAGGTCTCGCTCGCCGACCTGATCGTGATCGCCGGGGCCGCCGCGGTCGAGAAGGCCGCCAAGGACGCCGGCTTCGACGTCGAGGTGCCCTTCACGCCGGGCCGCGTCGACGCCGCGCAGGAGCAGACCGACGTCGAGTCGTTCGCCGCCCTGGAGCCGGCCGCCGACGGGTTCCGCAACTACCTCGGCAAGGGCAACCGGCTGCCGGCCGAGTACCTGCTGATCGACCGCGCGAACCTGCTCAACCTGAGCGCCCCCGAGCTGACCGTCCTGGTCGGCGGCCTCCGGGTGCTGGGCGCCAACCACCAGCAGTCCTCGCTCGGCGTCCTCACGACGAACCCCGGCTCGCTGACGAACGACTTCTTCGTCAACCTGCTCGACCTGGGCACGACGTGGACGGCGACCTCCGCGGACGCGAACACCTTCGAGGGCCGCGACGCCGCGACCGGCGAGGTCAGGTGGACCGGCAGCCGCGCCGACCTGGTCTTCGGGTCCAACTCCGAGCTGCGCGCGGTGGCCGAGGTCTACGCGAGCGACGACGCCAAGGAGAAGTTCGTCAAGGACTTCGTGGCGGCGTGGGACAAGGTCATGAACCTCGACCGGTTCGACCTGGTCTGACCGTCCGGAGTCCGGGCCGGCCGACGCCCGCGTCGGCCGGCCCGGACGTGTCTCCCCGCCCGCCCGCGTCCGGGGCCGGGCCCGCGTCGGCCGACGGGGCCGGAGGCGTCAGCTCTCGGTACGGACCGGCGGGGCGGGCCGGTCCGCGGCCGGCCGGGTGCGGCGGAGCGGCGGCAGCGGCAGTTCGAGCCCGCCGGCGGCCTCGCCGTCCAGGGCCAGTGCGGCGGCCGCCTCGGCCGGCAGGGCGCGCAGACCGAGCAGGCCCGCGGTGAGGCGGGCGGCTGCCCGGTGCCAGTCGCCGGAGCGCTTCAGCAGGGTGTGGCCGCTGCCGGTCACCGTGTAGCCGCAGACCTGGGCGCCCGCGGCCCGGGCCCGGGCGGCCAGCAGCCGGGTGTCGCCGGGCTTGGTCACCCGGTCGCGGTCGCCGTGCAGCATCACCACGTCCCGGCCGGCCAGCTGGGCGCAGGGATCGTCCTTGGGGCACCAGGGCGCCAGCGCCACCACACCGGTGACATTGGGGTGTCCGGCCGAGCGCAGGGCCGCCCGGCCGCCCATGGAGTGCCCGACCAGCACGGTCGGCACGTGGCCGAGCTCCTCGGCGAGGTCGCTGAGGGCGGCCGCGGTGTCCCGGGCGGCGTCCGCCCGCTCGCCGTTCCAGCCCCGGTGCCGGTAGCGCACCACGCCGATCGCGACGCCGGCGGCGGCCGTCTCGCGTCTGATCGCCCGGACGAAGCCCTGCATCCGCAGGCCCGGCAGGTTCAACGGGCCGGGCCTGCCGAGACCGTGCTCCTGTCCGCCGTGCAGCACCAGGACCGCCGCGGACGGCTGCTCCGGCAGGACCCGCCACACCAACGCCTGGTGGCCCGCCACCCCGCCCCTGCACACCTGCGTGTTCACCCTGACCGTTCCCGCCGTCGATCGCTTCGTGGACCGCCACTGTACGCGTCGGTCCGGTCGCGGCAGCCGGTTTCCGGCCGATCGGCCGACCGGGGGAGGGGGGGTACGGGGCGTGCGGCGTCCGGCCCGCGCCCGCTCAGGCGTCGAGCAGCCCGTTCTGGTGCACCAGCCAGCAGATCGCCGTCAGCCGGTCGACCGCGTAGTCGTACCCGACCGGCTGGTCCCAGCCCACCTCGGCCAGGGCGTCGAGGAAGCCGAGCGCGTAGTCGGTCAGCTCCGCCCGCCGCAGCGGCCGGGGCATCAGCTCGGGACCTTGGGCGAACAGGCGTTCGCGGATCTCAGCGGCGTGCTGGTCGACGGCCGCGACGAAGCCAGGCTCGGCGGCGAGGGCGGCCAGGCGCGGGGTGTAGGAAGCCACGATGCCGGTGAGGGGGCAGCCGGCGGCTTCGTCGGGGAAGGCGATCACCCGTCGAGGGTAGGCGAGCGGGCGGCCCGGCGCGGCGGGGTACGGCGATCCGGAGTGAGACCTTGGCCACCCGTCGGGGGTGCCCGCCCGCCCGGGCCGGCGCCGCCGGGACGGGGGGCGGCCTGCGGCCGGGCCCCGTCCGGCCTGCCGCCGGCCCGGTCGTGGACCGGGCCGGGAACCGCGGGAATTCGTCCGGACCGGCTTGATCCGCTTCGTCATCGCTACGGTCTGTACAAGAATGGACGGCATGGATCTCCGCATCTTCACCGAACCGCAGCAGGGCGCCTCCTACGACACGCTGCTGCGCATCGCCCGGACGACCGAGCAGCTGGGCGCCTTCAGCGCCTTCTTCCGCTCCGACCACTACCTGAAGATGGGCGACGTGGACGGCCTGCCCGGCCCCACCGACGCCTGGATCACGCTGGCCGGCCTCGCCCGCGAGACCAGCACCATCCGGCTCGGCACCCTGATGACCGCGGCGACCTTCCGGCTGCCCGGCGTGCTGGCCCTCCAGGTCGCGCAGGTGGACGCGATGAGCAACGGCCGGGTGGAGCTCGGGCTCGGGGCCGGCTGGTACGCCGAGGAGCACGCGGCGTACGGCATCCCCTTCCCGAAGGAGCGCTTCGGGCGGCTGGAGGAGCAGCTCGCCATCGTCACCGGGCTCTGGGAGACCAAGCTCGGCGACACCTTCGACTTCGCGGGCAAGTACTACCAGCTGTCCGGCTCGCCGGCGCTGCCGAAGCCCGTGCAGGACCGGATCCCCGTCCTGGTCGGCGGCAAGGGCCTGCACCGCACGCCCGCGCTGGCCGCCCGGTACGCCGACGAGTTCAACCTGCCGTTCGTCTCCACGGGGGAGAGCCGGGAGCAGTTCGGCCGGGTCCGCGCCGCCGTGGAGCAGGCCGGGCGCCGCGGTGACGACCTGGTGTACTCCAACCTCCTGGTGGCCTGCGTCGGCAAGGACGACGCCGAGGTGGCCCGGCGGGCCGCCGCCATCGGCCGCGACGTCGCCGAGCTGAAGGCGCACGGCCTGGCCGGCACGCCGGACGAGGTGGTGGAGACCATCGGCCGCTACGCGGCGGCCGGCTCCCAGCGCTGCTACCTGCAGATCCTCGACCTGCACGACCTGGACCACCTGGAGCTGATCGCGAGCCGGGTCGCGCCGCAGCTCGGCTGACGGCCGGGTGGCGGGCGGGCGGGAAAGCCGGGGCCACCGGTCCGGGGCAAGCGGGTGCCTCGCCAGCGGGCGCGGTCCCGCCGTCCCCGGGTTTCCCGCCCGGGCTTTCCCGCCCGGCCCGGCGGCCTCGGCGTTCCCGTCCGGCCCGCCCGCCCCGGCTGTCCCGCCCGGCCGCGCCGTCCGCGATTCGTAAGGTCGCGGCAGGCGCGGCGGCGGCCGGCCCCGGCCTAGGCTGGACGAAAGGCGGCCGCCGCCCCCCTGGGGGGCGGGCGGGCCCCTCCGTCCGGACGTGACCGAAAGGCTGACGCCATGTCAGGAAGCACCGGCCCCGCGCGCGCCGAACTCGGCGTGATCGGCGGCTCCGGCCTCTACGCCCTGCTCGACGACGTGACCGAGGTCGCCGTCGACACCCCGTACGGGCCACCGAGCGACTCGCTGTTCATCGGCGAGGCGGCCGGCCGGCGAGTCGCCTTCCTGCCCCGCCACGGCCGGGGCCACCGGCTGCCGCCGCACCGCATCAACTACCGCGCCAACCTCTGGGCCCTGCAGTCGCTCGGCGTCCGGCAGGTGCTCGCACCCTGCGCGGTCGGCGGCCTGCGCCCCGAGCACGGGCCCGGCACGCTGCTCGTCCCGGACCAGTTCGTCGACCGCACCTCCGGCCGGGTGCAGACCTACTACGACGGCCGGCCGCTGCCCGACGGCACCGTCCCCGAGGTCGTGCACGTCTCGGCGGCCGACCCGTACTGCCCCGACGGCCGCCGCTCCGCCCTCGACGCGGCCCGGGACGCCGCCTGGGAGCCCGTCGACGGCGGCACCCTGGTGGTGATCGAGGGCCCGCGCTTCTCCACCCGCGCCGAATCCCGCTGGTTCACCGCCAACGGCTGGTCGGTGGTCGGCATGACCGGGCACCCGGAGGCCGTGCTGGCCCGCGAACTCGGCCTCTGCTACACCTCGTTGGCGCTGGTGACCGACCTGGACGCGGGGGTGGAGAGCGGCGGGGGAGTCACCCACGGCGAGGTGCTCGCGGTCTTCGCCCGCAACGTCGACCGGCTGCGCACCGTCCTGTTCAAGGCCCTGGAGGGGCTGCCGGTCACCCGTGACTGCGTCTGCTCGCACGCCCTGGACGGGCTCAGCACGGGCCTGCCGGGCGTCCCCTCACCCTGATCGCGACCGCGCCGCCGGGGCCGGACGGTCCCGGACGCGGAAGTCCCCGGGCGGCGGGCCGCCGCCCGCCGACCCGGACCGGGGAGCCCCGATGGCAGTGGAGATCGTCTACGAGACCCATGCGACCACCACCGACAACGAGGCCGGTGTCGCCACCGGCTGGCTGCCGGGCCGGCTCTCGCCGCTGGGCCGCCGCCAGGCCGTGGAGCTGGGCGAGCGCCGGCGCGACGGCGGCTTCGCCGCGGTGTTCGTCTCCGACCTGGGCCGGGCGGTCGAGACCGCCCGGCTCGCCTTTCCCGACGGCCGGCCGCCCGTCCACCAGGACGTCCGGCTGCGTGAGTGCCACTACGGCGCACTCGACGGGGGCCCGGCAGCCCGGGTCGCCGCGGTGCGGGCCCGGCACCTGGACGAACCGTTCCCCGGCGGTGGGCAGAGTTACCGTCAAGTCCTGGCGGCCACGGCCGGCTTCCTGCGCGACCTGGCCGCCGAGCGGGACGGGACGCGGGTCCTGGTGATCGCCCACTCGGCGAACCGCTGGGCCCTGGACTGCCTGCTCGCCGGGGCGCGGCCGGAGGACCTGGCGGTCGTCCCGCCGGTCTGGCGCCCGGGCTGGTCCTACACGCTCACCGCCGACGGGCCGGCCGCACCGGGCGACGGGTGAGACGGCCCCGGCTCAGGCGCTCGGAGCCGGCGTGCGGCCCAGTCGCAGCAGCTGGGCGCGGCGCCGGTACAGCCGGTGCATGCGCTGCAGGGTGACGAACTCGTTCATCCGGTTCGCCAGCGTCAGGCGGTACTTGACCCGCAGCGGGGCGCTCAGGGCGTTGATCTGCTCGACGCCGATCGTCCGGAGCAGCCGGCTGACGTGCTGCTGGTAGGCCTCGCGGTAGCCCCGGTCGCCGTCCGGCACCGACCAGAAGAACATCGGGAGCTCCTCGACCAAGGTGTTCCGGTCGTACGAGCGCAGGTACTCGCGGAACTTCGGCTCCGGCTGGGCGATCAGCCACTCGCGGACCAGCTCGATCGAGCGGACGCGGTCGATCAGGCCCTTGGGGTCGGTCTTCATCTGCGTGATGGACATGTCGCCCGCGTCGCGCACCCGCCAGTGGTAGATCGGCTCGGAGAGCACGTCCACGCTGCCGGCCAGGAAGTGGTGCGGCACGCTGACCGGGGCGTCCTCGTACAGGATGCCCTCGGGGTAGAGGATGCCGGCGGTGTCGAAGAAGCTGCGGCGGTAGACCTTGTTCCACGCGGTGCGGTCGGTCACCAGCGACGGGATCTCGGTGACATGGCTCTTCAGCCGGGTCTCGCGGAACGGCCTGCGGTGCGCGTGCGACTGGTAGTGCTCGGCGGTGCGGAAGCGCAGGGCGTTGCCGGCGGCGAAGTCCGACCCGGTCTCGTCCAGGGTGCCGACCATCAGCTCGTACGCCCCGGGCGGCAGCGTGTCGTCACTGTCCATGAAGGCCAGGTACTCGGTGCCGCCGAGGTTCCGGATGCCGGTGTTGCGGGCCGCGCCGAGGCCCTTGTTCTTCTGCTGGACGAGCCGGAACCGGCTGTCCGCGTCCGCGTACGCCTTGGCGATGACCGCGCTGCCGTCGGTCGAGCCGTCGTCGACCATCACGCACTCGAACGCGTCGAAGGTCTGCGCCGCGATCGAGTCGAGGCACTCCTCCAGGTAGCGCTCGACGTTGTAGATCGGGACGACGACGGAGAGTCGGGGTGCCATCGGCTCGGCGGGCCTTTCGGTCAGGGGCATGTGACCGGCGCTGCGGCCGGATCACGGGTGATCGGTCGGAGGTTAACGCCGGATCCGGAGTGCTCCGTGACCGCTACGTCGCCAGGACATGAACTCTTGGTGTCGGCAGGGAATCCAGCTCGACCGAGCAGGACATCAATGCCCTGACCACCGATATTAGTTGAAACACATGAGTTGGCGTCAAGCGGTGGCAAAGCCGGAGAAGCCGGGCCCGGGGGCCGCCCGGGGCCGGCTTCCCCGGGGGCGCCCCGGGCGGGCGCCCGCCCGCCTCGGACGGGTACGAACCGGCCCTCGTGGCCGGGGCAGGGTCAGACGTCGGAGGGCGTCACCGGCCCGGAGCCCGGCCCGGAGCCCGGCCCGGGCAGGCCGGGGCCGCCGGCCGTCGCGGCGCCGGCGCCCGGCCGGACGGCGCCGCCCGCTGCGGCCGGGCCGCGGCGGCGGGCCATCACCGCCGCGATCACCAGGTACGGCACGGCGGACAGTGCGAACAGGGTGGCGTGCGAGGCGTGGCCGGAGGCCGCGCCGTAGGCGGCGTACACCAGCAGGGTGGTCAGGCTGGTGCCGAGGCCGCCCAGCGAGGTCACGGTGGCCCGGCTCGGGCCGGTGACCGCCTCCTGCACCCGGGCGTCGGTGACCACGTCGGCCGCCTGGAAGACCGCGAAGGCCGTCCCCAGCAACACGAATCCGCCCGGGATCCCCCACAACGCGCCCGCTGCGAGCGCCCCGGACGCCGCCGCCACCCAACCGCCCAGCGCCCGGCCGGACAGGCGCCCGGCCGTCCCCGCCAGCAGGCCGCCGGCCGTCACGCCGGCCCACACCAGCAGGGCGAGCAGCGGTACCTCGGCGGTGCTGGCACCGGCCTCGGCGGCCAGCAGCGGTACGTACTCGTCCAGCGAGCCCCAGACCGTGGTGACGGCGACGGCCAGCAGCAGGGCGTTGCGCACCGAGGGGCTCCCGTGCACCTCGGCCAGGCCGTCCCGGAGGGTGTGCAGGTAGCCGCGGGCGGAGCCGGCCAGGTCGGGGGCACGGTCCGCCAGGGGGTGCCCGGCCAGGACCGGGGCGTGGCCGGCGCGGGCCCCGTCGGCCGCGGCCCGCCGGTCCTCGGGGAACCTGGTGGCGGTGAAGGCGCAGAGCAGGCAGGCCGCGACACTGGCCGCGCCCAGCCCGGCGTAGCCGGCCGCCGCGAAGACCGGAGCGGCGAGCGCGGTGGCGGCGACCGTGCAGGCCGTACCGGCCGCGCCGGCCCGGCCCATCAGGCGCGGGTAGCGGGAGCCCGCGCCGTGGCGCTCCAGTTCCTCGTAGACGAGCGCCTCCAGCGCGCCGGAGCGCAGCGCGCCGCCCGCGCCCCAGAGGACGAAGCCGGCGGCGAACGCGGGGAAGGACGGCAGGGTCACCCAGAGGCCGAGGCCGGCGGCCGACAGCAGCGGGCCGGCCACCAGCAGCAGCCGCCGGGAGACCATGTCCGCCCAGACCCCGGACGGTACTTCGAGGAGCACGCCGGTCAGCGACCAGACGCCGAACAGGACGGAGATCTCGGCGGTGCTCAGGCCGTGGTCGGCGAAGAGCAGCGCGTACACGGGGTACAGCAGGACGAAGTCCTCGGACCCGGCGTAGTACAGCAGGGTGCGTTCGAGTCGGCGCACCTCGCGGCCGGGCCGGCCGGCCGACGGGGACGGGCGGACGGAGGGGAAGGGCATGGCGGGTCCTCTGCGGAGGGGGACGGGTGGGCGGCGTTCACACGTCGCACCCGGCGGCCCTCGGCAGCCGCTTCCCCCCGGATCCTCGGCGGGGGATCCGGCGGAGGATCAATGTCGTCGGCTCATGCCATCCAGTCTACGAACGGGCCGCCCCGACCTCATCAGGTTTTGCCGTGCCCAGCGTCCGGGCCGTGCCCAGCGTCCGGGCCGTGCCGGTCTCCGCCCGCTCCGCCCGAGCGGGCGTTCCGACCCCGGCTGCGTCCAGGCTGCGTCCCGGCACGGACCGTGCGGGCCTGGACGGCCGGTGCGGGCCCGGACGCGGAGGGGCGGGCGGGGCGGGCGGCCCGGCCGGGGCATGGATCGCCGCCGGCGCGCGGGCCGAGGGCCGGGACACGGCTCCACCCGGGTACGGCCCGGCCGGTGAACGCTCGTGACGGCCGCTCAGGACCTGCCCGGCAGGGTGCCGCCGCCCCCGGTAGGGTGGCGCCGGCGGGCGGAGGAGGGGTGTGGCGTGACAGCAGGGGAGGAAGGCTTCGACCACCTGGTCGAGCCGTTCCGGACGGAGCTGCTGGCGTACTGCTACCGGATGCTCGGCTCGGCCCACGACGCCGAGGACCTGGTCCAGGACACGTACCTGCGGGCGTGGCGGTCGCGCGAGCGGTACGACGCCGCGCGCAGCTCACCACGCACCTGGCTCTACCGGATCGCGACCAACGTCTGCCTGACCGCCTTGGAGGCCCGCGGCCGCCGGCCGCTGCCGTCGGGGCTGGTGGCCGCCTCGGACCCGCTCGGTCCGCTCGTCCGCGGCGAGCACCCGTGGCTCCAGCCCTTGCCGGACTCCTTGCTGGACGGCGGCGACCCGGCCGGGCGGGTGATCGGCCGCAGCAGTCTGCGCCTGGCGTTCGCCGCCGCCCTGCAGCACCTGTCGGCGCGTCAGCGCGGCGCGCTGGTCCTGCGTGACGTGCTCGGCTTCTCCGCGTCCGAGTCGGCGGACATCCTGGGCACCACGGTGGTGTCCGTGAACAGCTCGCTGCAGCGGGCGCGGGCCCGGCTGAAGGAGGCGGGGGTCCGGCAGGACGGCCTCGGCGAGCCGTCCGAGGCCGAGCAGCGGGCCTGGGTCGACCGCTACATGGAGGCGTTCGAGCAGGCCGACGTCGAGGGGCTCAAGCGGCTGCTCACCGAGGACGTGGTGATGGAGATGCCGCCGATGCTCAACTGGTTCAGCGGCCGTGACAACTACGGGCTGTTCATGGGCTGGGTCTTCGGGCAGCTCGGACCGGACTGGCGCCTGCGGGCGGTCGCGGCCAACGGCCAGCCCGGTTTCGCCGCCTACCGGCGCTTCGGCGGCGGGTACCGGCTGCACACGCTCCAGATCTTCACCGTCACCGCCGGGGGCATCAGCCGGAACTCGGTGTTCCAGGACGCGGAGGTGTTCGCCGCCTTCGGTCTGCCGGCCGGTCTGGACGAGTAAAGTGCCGCCCGCCCGGCGGGCCGGGGCCCGCGGGGTGGGGGGCCTGCGGGTGTGGGGGACGGCCTGCGGGCGACGGCCTTGTGCGCCGTGGTCCGCGGCCCGGCGTTCCGGCCGTGCGGCGGGCCGCCGTCCGGACCGCCTCGAAACTCCTGGCCGTGGGCGCGATGAGTTCCGACCCCGCCGCCGGTATGTACGGGCGAGTGCGCCGGACACCCCGGCGGACCGGTCCCGAGGGAGAATCCGATGTCAGACCGTCGTACGCAGGACGAGGCCGCGATCGAGGCCGTGCTGGCCGCCGGCTACCGGGCATGGGCCGCCGGTGACGCCGAGGCCATGGTCGCCGACTACACCGAGGACGCGACCGCCATCATGACCGGCTCGCTCCGCGACGGCCGGGACGTGATCCGGCGGAGCATGGCCCTGGGCTTCGAGGGGCCGCTCAAGGGCAGCTCGACCTGGAACAAGCGGCTCAGCCTCCGCTTCCTGGGCGAGGACGGCGCGATCGTGGTCAGCGAGTCCGGCATCCTCCTCCCCGGCGAGACCGAGGTGCCGGACCCGCGCAAGGTGAACGCGACCTGGGTCCTGGAGAAGCGGGACGGCCGGTGGATGGTCGCCGCCTATCACAACAGCCCGGTGGCGGCGCCCGGGAACTGATCCACCCCGGTACCGCGCCCACCCCGGTACCGCGCCCGCCGCGGGACCGTCCGGCTCCGGGCATCCGGGCATCCGGGCATCCGGTCCCGGGGCGGGCGCGCTGCCGCGCGGGGGCCGTCGCCGGCCCCCGCGGGCGGGTGCGGTCAGCCGAACTGGCCCGGCTGGTAGTCGCCGGCGGGCTGCTGGATGATGACGTTCATCCGGTTGTAGGCGTTGATCAGGGCGATCAGGGACACCAGCGCGGCGAGCTGGTCCTCGTCGTGGTACTTGGCGGCGTTCGCCCAGGCCTCGTCGGTGACCCCGCCGGCCGCGTCGGCGATCCGGGTGCCCTGCTCGGTCAGCTCCAGGGCGGCCCGCTCGGCGTCGGTGAACACCCGGGCCTCGCGCCAGGCCGCGACCAGGTTGAGGCGCACCGAGGTCTCCCCGGCGTGCGCGGCGTCCTTGGTGTGCATGTCGGTGCAGAAGCCGCAGCCGTTGATCTGGCTGGCGCGGATCTTCACCAGCTCCTGCGTCGCGGCCGGCAGCGTCGAGTCCGAAATGACCTTGCCCGCCGAGTTGATGTACTTCGCGAACTTGGCCGCGCCGGTGTTGCCGTAGAGGTTGAGTCGGGCTTCCATGGCGATCTCCTTGCCGTGTCGGTGGTTCCACAGCAATGACTGCTCGGCCGGGCGGGATGTGACAGCCGGACGCTTCCCGGTGATGTGACCTGCGTCACCCCTGCCGCTGCCGCTGCCGCTGCCGCTGCCGCTGCCCGTGCCCGGTCCCGCACCCTTTGCCGGCGCCGGCGTCGGCGTCGGTGTAGGGCGCCGCCGGGCGGCCGTCGTCCCGTCCGCCGACGCGCGTGACTGGCCTACGGCCGCTCGAAGGCCTGGAGCACGCCGCCGGCCGAGAAGCACAGGGCGCCGGCGAGCGTCGCCCAGTTGGCGATGCCGGGGCCGACCAGGCTCCCGGTGGCGGGCCGGGTGAAGGCGGCGACCGCCGAGACCATGAAGAGCACCGACCCGAACTGGTTCACCGCGACCACCCACCAGCCCAGGCTGCGGGAGCGCCAGCAGGGCCAGGACCGGTGGCAGATCTCCACGAACCCGAGGTGCCCCGACACCAGGAACAGCACGCAGCCGATCACGTCCGGCGCCCAGATCAGCCGGTTGGCCTGCTGGGCGGTGAGGCCCTGGTGGAAGGAGTCCAGCAGGTTGACGGCGAACACGAGGGTGCCGGCGAAGAGCGCGACCGTGCTCAGCCAGTCCACCCGCATCGGCTCGTACCCCCACCACCGCCAGTCGGAGGTGGCCAGTGTGCCGCCCGCCCCGGTGTGGCGGGGGGCGTTCAGCACCTGGAGCAGCGAGACGTAGCCGCCGGTGTTGAAGAACAGGCCCCCGGCGAAGTAGACCGAGGCGCTCACGGTCGGATCGCCCGAGCCGAACTGGGCGACGGCGGCGCCGAGCGCGAACAGTGCGCCGCCGATGACGAACGCGCCGGAGGCGACGTTGTTGAGCCGCCGCAGCCGGGCGAGCGCCACCGCGTCGGCCGTCACGGGCCGGCCGGCCGCGCCCCTGGCGGCCCGCACCGACAAGGTGCCACGCCTGCGCGCGAGCCGGGACTCCCAGACCACCGTCTCCCCTGCCGGGAGCTGCCAGGTGACGCGGGTGGTGAACGGTCCTGCGCCTTCGGCGCGCTGCTCGGGCTCGGGCTCTCCCACGGCCCGAGCGTAGCGCCGCGGGTGGTGCCCGGCGGGCAGTGAAACGTGGCGTTCCCCCGGCCGGGCCTGCCCGCCCGGCACCGCGCCGTCCGGGCGTCAGGGGGTCTGGCCGGGCCAGGGGACGTCGGTGGCGACCGGGGCGGTGTAGTCGATGCCGGGCACGGAGAATCCGTGGAGGCGCCGGACCTCGTCGCGGAACCAGTCGAGGTCGGCCAGGTCCCCGACGGTCGCCGTGCGGGCGTTCTCCCAGCGCTCGGCCACCGCCGCCTGGACGTCGTCGGCCAGTTCGAAGCCGTCCAGGCGGATCCGGCCGTCCGCGTCCAGGTCGAGCGGGGCGGCGCCGGTGAGCTGGTCCCACAGGGCGGCGAGCTGGTGGACCGGCGGGACGAGGCCGTCCCCGAGGACGCCGCGCAGCAGGCCGGTGTAGAGGGCGATGCCGGGGATCGCGGTGGAGGACTGGGTGACCGCCGCGCCGTTGACGGAGGTCACGGCCCGCCCGCCCACCGTCCTGCCGAGCCGTTCGTCCAGGACCCGGGCGGTGGCCTCCAGATGGGCCTTGGCCGCGCCGATGGTGCCCTGGCGGTAGATCGCCGCGGTCAGCGAGGAGCCGACGTACGACAGCGCGGCGGTGGAGAACCCGTCGGCGAGCAGCCCGCGTCCGGCGAGGTGGTCGATCCAGCGTTCCCAGTCCGTGCCGCCCATCACCGCGACGGTCTGCTCGACGTCGTCGCCCTCGGCCGGCGCGGTCTCGACCTCGCGGACCTCGGGGGCACCCTCCTCGTCGAAGACCAGGGTCTTGGTGCGGTTCGTCCGGCCGATCGGCTTGGGCACCGAGGCGTGGACGGCGCCGGTGTCGGGGTCGGTGCGCCGGGGCGCGGCCACCGAGTAGACCAGGTGGTCCAGCCGGCCGCCGAACCGCCGCTCGACGAGGTCGGCCACCTGGTCCTTCGTCGCGTCCCGGTTCGCCCTCAGCGGGACGGCGCCCCGTACTCCTGGCGGATCCGGTCGAGGTACCGCTCGGGAGCCGGGAAGGGCCGGTCCTGCGCGCCGGGGCGGTGCAGCTCGACCCGCCCGTCGGTGTGCAGGCGCAGCGTGGTGGTCGCCGCGCGGGGTGCCCCGGCGGGCCCGCCGCCCGCCGGGGCGAGCGAACCGGCGGGCAGCACCGGGGTGGCGGCCGCGAACATCGCGACCGCCAGGGCGGAGGTGCCGGCCGGCGGCCGGCCGGTGCGGTTGGCGCTGCTCACGTACAGGACCGGGAAGTCGTCGAGGACGGGCAGCAGGGGCTCCCAGCGCGCGCCGAACAGCAGCGCCCAGCCGTCCTGGCTCGCCGGTGACAGCCAGTCGGGCCGGTCCGCCTCCGGTCGCAGGGGTACCAGCACGGTCACCCGTTCCTCGGCCAGCAGCCGACGGGCCAGGGCGGCCGGGGCCGGGCCGAGGTCGAGGGCGCCGTCCAGGGCCGCGAGGGTGCCCGGGTGGTGCGCCCAGAGCGCGACGGCCTGTCCGGCGGGCCGGCCCTTCGCGGTGTTGACGGCCTGCGGGACGGTCGCGGCGACGACGTACGTGAGGGGCGCGGGATTGGGCAGCACCACCGCCGCCCCGCCCCGCAGGGTTCGGCGGGCGCCGGCCGGGTCGACGATGCCGGGCCGGGGGCCGGGGCCGGTCTCGGGGCCGGGGTTCACCGGGCGTCCGCCGTGGTCGCGGCGCGCAGGCCGTCGAGGTAGCCGGCGAACAGGCGCTCGTCGACGACCGCCCGGCCGGAGCGGTAGGCCTGCTCCTTCACCCAGCCCGTGGCGGCCCGTGCCTGGACCCGGTCCAGGCCGTGTCCGAGGCGGGCGGCCACCGCCGTCACCACCCGGGCGCTGGCCAGCTGGGTGAGTACCACGTCCGGCTCGGTCCCCAGCAGCTCCGCGGGGTCGTAGGGCTGGAACAGCCGCGGGTGGACGAACGGGGTGCCGGTGGAGATGGTGCCGACGCCGGTGCCGACGATCGGGGTGGTCACGGTCAGCGGCACCCCGGTCTCCCGCGAGACCATCCGCGCGATGCGGGGCAGCCGGGTCAGGTCCGGGGCGGTCCACCAGGGTTCACCGTCCTCGCCCAGCAGCGCCCCGGTGTGCCCGGTCCGTCGGGAAAGGAGGAAGACCAGCTGTTCGGTCGCCACCAGGCCGCTGCGCTCGGCGATGCCCAGCCACGAGCTGGAGAGCACCCGCGCGCCGGCGCGGGCGGCCTCCAGGGTGTTGGCCAGCCCCAGGCCCAGGTCGTTGTGCGCGTGGGTGGCCAGGACCACGCCGTCGCCGGCGCCGGCCCGCACCCGGGCGAACATCGTCGCTGCCTCCGAGGGAAGTTGACCGCCGACGGTGTCCGCCAGGATCACCGTTCCCGCGCCGGCGCCGGTCGCCGCGGCGGCGTACGCGGCCATCAGGCCGTGGTCGGCGCGGGAGGCGTCGGCCAGGCAGAGGTCCACCGCCACCCGGTCGTCCAGCCCGCGGGCCTCCTTGACCAGTGCCACCCCCGCCTCCAGGGCCTCGCGGGCCGTCCGGTGGGTCATCACCGCCGCCATCGCCTCGGAGGCGGGCACCACGACCATCACCCGGGCGTGCGCGCTGCCCCGCACGGACGCCACCGCCTGCCGGACGTCCGCCGCCGTCCCCCGGCACACCGCGGCGACGCTCACCGCGCCCTCGGCCTCCGCCGCGACCTGGCGGACCGCCTCGAACTCCTCGGCGCACACCGCGGGGAAGCCGGCCGCGAAGACCACGTGGCGCGGTCCGTCGGCGCCGAACATCCGCCCCTGCTCGACCGCCAGCCGCACCCGGAAGTCCGCCGACATCAGGGTTTTGGCCTGGGCGCCGTCCCGCGCGGACTCCTCCCACAGCACCACCCGGCCCGCGGTCGCGGACTGCCGTACCACGTCCTCGTGCATCGCTGACTCCGATCCCGCCGTGGCCCTCGAAGAGGGACCCGGACGTCGACGCCCTCCCCCGATGGAGTGCGGACCTGCCGTACTCTAGGCCAACGCCGACCAGCGTATTGACGCCTCGTCAGTTCTGGTGTATGGGTGCGGACCGCCGGCGGGCGGTGCGCGGCCGGGTCCCGCCGGAGGTGAACGGGCCGCCGGGCGAGGGACGTTCGCCGGGCCGTTCGGCGGGCAGTTCGAGCGGGTAGCGTCCAGGGGCGGCCCTCTTCCGGTGGCTCCCTGACAGGCGTGGCCGGAAGAGGTCCGCCGGCGTGACCGGCCGACCCGGCCGAACGCCCCCGCGGGGCGTCCGTGACACTGTCCGGGTGTTCACCAACCGATGCCCCCGCGCCCGCTCGACGGGCCGGACCTCGCTCGCCTTCGTCGTCGCCGCGCTGCTCGCCGGCTGCTCGTCGCCGGGGCCCGTCGGCGCGGCGGCATCCGCCTCGCCCGGTGCCGGCCGCCGGCCGCCGGTGATGAAACCGGTCGCCGAGCGGGTGCCGGCTCCCGATCTCTCCGGTCCGACCGTGGACGGCGGGACGGTCGCCTGGCCGGACTACCGGGGCAAGGTGGTGATCGTCAACACCTGGGGCTCGTGGTGCGATCCGTGCCGCGAGGAGGCCCGGGACCTCCAGCGGGCCTATGCCGAGTACCAGGGCCGGGGCGTCGAATTCCTCGGCATCAACACCAGGGAACAGGGACGGGAGGGCGGCCAGAATTTCGAGAAGGAGTTCGGCGTGAAGTATCCGAGCCTGCACGATCCCGACGGCTCCCTGGTGCTGAAGTTCCCCAAGGGGACCATCACTGCGCAGGCGGTTCCCAACACGCTGGTCGTGGACCGGAGCGGCCGGCTGGCCGGCTGGGCCCTGCACCAGGTGGGGCCGGCGGACCTGGAGGCCTTGATCGCACCGCTCCTCGCGGAGAGCCCCTGAGCGGCGGTGGGTGTGCTGATGCCGGGTGACCCGGGTGAGGATCGCGAAAGGGCGGTCAGGGTCACCGAGGGTACGGGAATCGGGCCCTGATCACCCGCGGCATCGTACGGCTGCCGGTGCTCCGCGACCGGGCCTCTGCGGCTCCTGGTCACCCCGGCGCTCCACACGGCGCACGCCGGGCCGTCGCCGGCTCAGCCGCGGCCGAACAGCTTGCGGAGGCTGAAACCGCCGGACTTCCCGCTCTTCGCGCAGTCGCACCGGTCGGCCGTGGACACGCCGGCCAGGACCTGGTCGACGTGCATGCCGCAGCCGGCGTAGGTGATCTTCTTGCAGGTGCGGCACGTGGTACGTCGGCACATGGTCCGTTCCCCCTCCGGGGTCGTCCGGGCGATTTCCTCCAGAATACCCCACCGGGTATGCCGTCGGCGGGAACCGGCGGGCGGGGAGCCCGCCGACCGCCGCCCGTGGACCAGGTGATGTCCTCGTCCCGGCTGCTCCGGCCGCGCCGTCACTCCGCGCCGTCACTCCGGCCCGGCACGCCTCCGGCGTCGTCGCCGGACGGCCACCGCGACGGCCCCGAGCAGGGCGACGGCCGCGGTGGCCGCCAGCGTCAGCAGGTAGTCGCGCAGGTAGGGGAGCGGCAGCAGGGTGGGGTTGCCGTGGTCGTCGCCCGCCCGCAGGACGGCGGGCAGGCCCACGGCGGTGAGCGCGGCGGCGATGATCAGCCAGGCCCGCAGGACGGGGCCCCGGGCGAAGCGGGCGCCGGCCAGGCAGACCAGCGGGACCCAGAGCCCGTCGTGCAGGACCAGCCCGCCGACGGCCCAGACCAGGACGTCCAGCGGGTCGGTGATGTAGCGGTCGTTCAGCAGCCCGTACAGGCCGTACGCCATCAGGGCGAGGCCGGCGACCGCGGTGGCGGTTCTCAGGAGCCGGGCCATCAGAGGGCCTCCAGCCGGGTGACCCACTTGGTCTGCAGCACACCGGGGCGGTTGGGCGCGATGATCCGCGCGGGGTGGCCGTGGTCGGGCAGCAGCGTCTCGCCGTTGACCCGCAGCGCGAGCAGGGTGAGCGGGTCGCGGGCGTGGGCGGCGGGCATCTCGGTCACCCGGTACGGCCCGTCGGCCTCCAGCGAGGTCACCCGCACCCGGGCCGTGGGCGGCGCCCCGGCCCGGGCGAGCAGGTCCGCGACGCGCACCCCGCCCCAGCGGGCGGAGGCGCTCCAGCCCTCGACGCAGGCGATCGGCAGCTCGGCCTCGTACTGGGGCATGGCGAGCAGGTCGTCCATGGTCAGCTCGTACGGACGCGGGCCGTGCACGGTCAGCCGCCAGCCGGCGGGGGTGGTGCCGGTGCCGGCCTGGGCGGCGGTGCGGTTGACCGGCAGGCCCTGCGGGCCGATGTCGGGCCGGCGCGGGGCGAACAGGGTGAGGGCGCGCAGCCGGGGCACGGTCTGCCCGGCGGTGGTCAGGGTGACGACGGCGACCGAGGCGGTCACCGCGCCCAGGAAGGCCCGGCGCTGCGCGAGTCCGGGCCGGCGGCGCCGCCAGTGCCGGGCGGTCAGCGGGGCCTTGACGGCGATGTGCAGGAGCAGCCCGCCGACGGCGAGCCAGCCGAGCCAGAAGTGGGTCTGCCGGAACGGGAACGGCCAGGGGTACCACTGCAGGGTGTTCAGCAGCCCGGTGAACAGCTCCAGCAGCGTCGAGCCGACCAGGACGGCGATGCCGAGCCGCTCCAGGGCGTGCGCCACGCTGCGCGCGGGCGGCCACTCGAAGAGCCGCGGGTAGACCGTCCACAGTTTGGCGCCCAGCAGCGGGACCGCCGCGATGCCGGTGATCACGTGCAGCCCCTGGGTGACCCGGTACCCGTCCACCGGCCGGCTGGGCAGGTGGTCGCGCAGCCAGGTCGGCGGTTCCTGCAGCAGGTGGCTGAGCAGCCCGGTGAGGAAGCAGGTGAGCAGGGCGGCGCCGAGCAGGCGGCCGGTCACCACGGCGGTGCGCGGTTCGTGCAGGGCGGAGCTGAAGGCGCCCTCGCGCAGGGGGCCGCGGCGGAGCACCTCCGGCGGGGTCGGCAGCGGGAGGGCGTAGGGCCGGCGGTGCGGCGCGGAGTGTTCGTCGTCCACCCCGCCATGAGAACCGCTCGGGGGCCCGCGACGGCGCTCCGACCTGCTTACGAAAGTCCTACGGCCCCCGGCGGGCGCCGCCGGGCGGGTCAGGACCGGGGGCGCGGGGTGAGTTCGGCCATGGCGTTCCAGCCCTGGCCCGGCACCTCGACGTTGATGATCTCCGGGGTGGTGGCGATCGCGCCGGCCAGCGTCGCCATGGCTGCCGCGAAGTGCGCCGTCGCGACGTGCGCCGCCCCCGCCTCCGGGCCCGCGAAGGCCTCCAGCAGGACGAACCGGTCGGGGTCGTCGACGCTCCGGGACCACTCGAAGAAGAGGTTCCCGGGCTCCGCGCGGGTGGCCCGGGTGAACTCCTCGACGAGGGCGGGCCACTCGTCGCCGCGTCCGGGGAGGGTGGTGAATCTGACCGCGATGAAGATCATGGGTGCCTGGCCTCGCAGGGGTGGGCCGCGCCGCCGGCGGGCGGCCCGTCCCGGTCATCCTGCGGGCCGCCAGGGCCGGACCGGGACCGCCGCTCCCGGGCCGGGCCGGTCACGTCATCCGGACGGCCGCCTTACGGAAGTCCTACGGCCGCCCGCCGGTCCGCCGGCGCGGGCCCGCGCGGTGACAGGCTGACGGCATGCCCGACACCCCGTCCGTCCGCCGCCGTGCCACGACCGCGGCGTGCTGCCTCCTCCTCGTCGCGCTGGCCGTGTCGACGGCGCTGACCGTGACCGGCGGCGGGACGCTCGGCGACCGCGGGCCGCTGTACGCCTGGTACCTGGTGGACGCGCTGCTGTTCGCGTCGGCGGTGGCCCTGCTGCGGCGGGTGCCGGCGCGGCGGGCCGGCCGGCTCGTGCTCGCCGGCAGCGTGCTGGTCGCCGCCGCCGGGCTGCTCGCCCCGCCCAGGACCAGCGACGACGCGTACCGGTACGTGTGGGACGGCCAGGTCCAGCGGGCCGGCCTCTCGCCCTACGCCTACGCCCCGGACGATCCGGCGCTGGCCGGGCTGCGGGCCCGGGCGCCGGGTCTCTTCCCGGTCGGTGACGACTGCGACGGCTGGGACGAGCGGCGCGCCGCCGGCGGGTTCTGCAGCCGGCTCAACCGGCCGGCGGTGCACACGGTCTACCCGCCGGCCGCCGAGCTCTGGTTCGCCGGCCTCCACCGGGTGGCCGGCGGGTGGGGCGTACGCGCGGCGCAGGCCGGCGGCGCGCTGCTGGCGGTCGCCACCACCGGCGTGCTGCTGGCGGCGCTGCGCCGGCGGCCGGGAGCACCCGGGCGCGCGCTGTGGCGGGCCGCGCTCTGGGGCTGGTGCCCGGGGGTCGCCGTCTGGGCGGTGAACGACGCCCATGTGGACGTGCTCGGCGCGCTGCTGACGGTCGGCGGGCTGGTGCTGGCCGGCCGGGGGCGCCCGGGCGCGGGCGGGGCGCTGCTCGGCGCGGCCACCGCCACCAAGCTGCTGCCCGCGCTCGCCCTGCCGGGTGCGATGTCCGGCCTGCTGGCCCGCCGGCCCCGCCCCCGGGACGTGGTGCTGCCGCTCTCCGCACTGGCCGTTCTCGCCCTCGGCTACCTGCCGTACGTGCTCGCCTCCGGCGCCGGGGTGCTCGGCTACCTGCCCGGCTACCTGCGGGAGGAGGGCTACGACCAGGACCGGATCGACCGGTTCGGCCTGGTCCGGCTGCTGCTCCCGGACGGCTGGGCCGGGTACGGCGCGGCGCTGGTGCTGCTCGCCCTGGTGCTGCACGTGCTGCGCCGGGGCGACCCGGCCCGGCCCTGGCGCGGCGCCCTGCTGGTCACCGGCGGCGCGCTGCTGACCGCCACGCCGGGCTACCCCTGGTACGGGCTGCTGGTGGTCGCGCTGGTGGGGCTGGACGGGCGCTGGGAGTGGCTGGCGGTGCCGGCCGCCGGCCAGCTGGTCTACCTGCTCGGCGGCGGCGCCCAGCAGCCGGCCTACGGGGCCGCCCTGGCCGTGGTGCTCGCCGGGGCGGCCGTCCGGCGGCTCCGGCGGGGGCGGCCCGGGCCGCCGGGCCCGGTGGCGGCTCCGGCGGCCGGCGCCTCGACGAATGCTCCGGCGCCTGCGTCGACGAATGCTCCGGCGGCGGCCGCGACAGGTGGTCCGGCGACTGCGCCGACGGTTGGCCCGACGGGCGCTCCGGCGACTGCGCCGAGGGGTGCTTCGGCGACGAACGGGCGCGGCAAGGGGCGGGCCCGGAGCTTCCGGCCGGGCCGTTGACGGGGTGCCCGGCGGCGGTCCGCCCCGGCCGGCCGGGAACCGGCCGACCTCCCGACGCCGTCCCTCTCGGTGAAAAGGGTTCAGTGGGACCGGCCCTGACCACTACTCTTTACTGTCTCTTTGAGAAGTCGGAGCAGGCCCGGGGGGTGTCAGGCACCGGGCTCCGGAGGGAGTACTGGTGTCCGATTCGATCGAGGCCGAGCTGTCCGCGCAGCCGGTCCGTGTGCCACCGCCGAGACCGGTGCCGCGTCCGTCGGCGCTGCGCCCGCGCGCGTTGCACGACCTGAGGGGCGGGCGGGGCGCCGCCGCACTCCACTACCCGTCGCAGGACCTGCTGGTGGTGTCCGGGCTGCCCGGCAGCGGGAAGAGCACGCTGCTGCGGCGGTCCGTCCGGGCCCGGGTGATCGACTCCCAGCAGGTGCGCGAGGAGTACGCGGCCCGGCTGCCGCGCTGGCTGCCCTACGCGCTGTACCGGCCGTTCGTCCGGTTGTCGCACTACCGGCGGCTGCGCCGGGCGCTGCTGGCGGGCGGCCCGCTGGCGGTGCACGACTGCGGGGCGGTGCCGTGGGTGCGGTACTGGCTGGCGCGGTCGGCGGCCCGGCAGGGGCGGCGGCTGCACCTGGTGCTGCTGGAGGCGAGCAGCGCGGAGGCGAGGGAGGGTCAGCTGGCGCGGGGTCAGACCGTGTCGGCGTACGCCTTCGCCCGGCACTGCCGGGCCGCGTCGCGGCTGCGCACCCGGCTGGCGGGTACCGGCGCGCCGCCGGCGGAGTGCGCCTCGGTGGTGGTGCTGGACCGGGCGGCGGCCCGCCGGCTGGGGGAGATCGCCTTCGTGGCGGCGTAGCCGGCCGGGGCGCGTTCCGGGGCGGAGAGGGGGCGTACGGGTGGCAGTGGGCATGCGTACGGCTTCGGCGGGGAAGGGATGGCCAATCAACTTTCGGACAGGGTAGCGATGTTGCCGGGCGGTAAATTCTCCGTTCCGACCAGCTCCGATCGGGTGAACTTCCGGAGTTTGCCCGATTTGTCGTCAGGAATTGCACGACTGGTTACCACCTGACGCGTACACGCCCTTCCTGCGTAGCCTCGGCTCGGCGGCTCCCCACCGCCATCCCCCCACTTCTCCACAGGAGAGCAGATGCGTCGTTCTGCCCACGTCCACACGCGTGTCCCTCGCAGACTCCTCAGCGCCGCCGCCCTCGTCGCCACCCTCGCCCTCACCCAGTTCGCCGCGCCCTCGCCGGTCACCGCCGCCTCCGCCCCCACGGCCGCCGGCCAGTGCGTGGGGGAGGACGGACAGGACTCCGCCGCCCGCCGCGCCGCCGGCAGCCAGGCGCACGAGCCCAACGCCGTCACCGACGCCCAGGCCGGCGCCATGGACGCCGACCTGAACGCCAAGGTCAAGCAGCTGGGCAAGTCCGCCCAGGGCAGCGCCCTGCTCTCGCCGGCGATCGCGGCCACCTCGATCCCGGTGTACGTGCACGTCATCCACTCCGGCACGACCGGCAAGCTGACCGCCTCGGACATCAGCAAGCAGCTGTCCGTGCTCAACGCGGCCTACGGCGGCCAGGGCTCGGGCAACACCGCGACGCCGTTCACCTTCACGCTCGCGGGCACCGACTACACCGACAAGGCCGCCTGGTACAGCGGCATCTCGCCGGGCTCCTCGGCGGAGAAGGCGATGAAGACCGCCCTGCGCAAGGGCGGCGCGGGCGCCCTCAACCTCTACACCGCCAGCCTCGGCCAGAGCCTGCTCGGCTGGGCGACGTTCCCCAGCTCGTACAGCTCGAACCCGAAGGACGACGGCGTCGTCATCCTCGACACCTCGCTGCCCGGCGGCTCGTCCACCAACTACAACGAGGGCGACACCGCCACCCACGAGGTCGGCCACTGGCTCGGCCTCTACCACACCTTCCAGGGCGGCTGCAGCGGCAACGGCGACTACGTCTCCGACACCCCCGCCGAGAAGAGCGCCGCCTACCAGTGCCCGACCGGCCGGGACACCTGCACCGCCACGGGCCTCGACCCGATCAAGAACTTCATGGACTACACCTACGACTCCTGCATGACCCAGTTCACCGCCGGACAGGTCACCCGGATGACCAACGCCTGGGCCGCCTACCGGGCCTGACGATCCTGACGGGTGCGTGGGCGGCCGGCCCGCGCACCCGTCGGTACCGGGCCCGCGTCAGTACCGGGCCCCAGGCTCCCCCGGTCCGGCCGGGCCCGCCGCCGGGCCGCGGGGCCGGACGCACCGGCCGGGAGCCTCCGGCAGCCGGGTCAGTGCCAGGAAGTGCCGGCCGAGGACGCTCCAGCGCTCGGTCTCCACGAGGCCGGCGCCGGCCGACAGGCCCGCGGTCGCCGCGGCGCCCAGCCGCGCCCAGCGGAACGGCGGGCCCCGGTGCCCGGCCGCGTCCTCGATCCGGACGGTCAGCCGCTCGTCCACCTCCCGCGGCTCGACCTCCACGAACAGCCGGCCGCCCGGCCGCAGCAGCTGGGCGATCCGGCCGAGCAGCGCCGCCGGGTCGCCGCCGATGCCGAGATTGCCGTCCGCCAGCAGGGCCGATCCCCAACGGCCCTCGGCGGGGAGCCGTTCGAACACCGAGCGGCAGAGTGCCGGGCCGCCGAGCCGGCGGGTGCGGGCCACCGCGGCGACCGTCAGGTCGACCCCGAGCGCGGGCAGGCCGAGGGCCAGCAGCCCGGCCACCAGGCGCCCGGGGCCGCACCCGACGTCCAGGGCCGGCCGGCCGAGCCCCGCGCAACGCTCCAGCAGGCTGCGGTCGGCCGCGTCCGGCGGGGCGCACCAGCGCTCCACGTCCAGGCGGTGCCGCCGGCCGTCGGCGGTACGGAGCCAGAGCGGGCCGCGCCCGGTGCGGATCGCCTCGCTGAACGGGTCGTCGATCCAGGGACGGGCCGTGGCCGGGGCGCCGGCGGCGGGCGTCATCCGGTCGCCCCGGCCGCACCGGTGACCGCCTCGACTTCCCTCCAGCGGGCCGCGAACGCGCCGGCCGGCGCGAGCGCCGCCACCTCGGCGGCGTCCCGGGCGGTGTCCACATCGGTCAGCGCCGGCAGCCGGCGGACGGTCAGACCGGCCTGCGCCAGCCGCTCCAGCAGCAGCGCGCCGGTCCGCGGGGTCGACATCGGCACCCCGGTCAGCAGCCGCCGGGCCAGCCCGGGGGAGGGCCGGGCCAGCCCAAGCGCCCAGAACCCGCCGTCCCGGGCCGGGCCGTACCAGGCGTCGGCCCCCGCCCGGGCGGCCGGCGACAGCTGCCCGGCCAGCACGGCGGCGCTCAACTGCGGGGTGTCCATCCCGACCAGCAGCGCCGGGGCGCCCGCCGGGGCCAGCGCGAAGGCGGCGGCCAGCCGGACGTCCAGCCCGCCCGGGACCTGCGGCGCCACCTCCCAGCCGGGCGGCAGCCACCGGCCGGGTTCGCCGTCCAGCACCAGCAGCCGGCGGCCGGCCGGCACCGAGCCGAGCACCCGCAGGGTGTCGCTCAACGCGGCCTCGGCGAGCGAGGCGGCCTGCTCGGGCGTGCACGGCGGGGTCAGCCTGGTCTTCACCCGGCCGGGGACGGGCGCCTTGGCGATCACCAGCAGGGTCGGTGCCGGAGCGGCCAGTACGGCCCGCATGTCCTGGACGGCCTGCCGGGTGCCGCGCAGGGTGCCGGTCACCTTGGAGCGGCCGGCGCGCGGGCGGTAGGCGACGTCCCGCTCGGCGATCCGCATCCCGGCGGCCGAGGCGGCCAGCACCATCTCCAGCGGGTAGCCCGAGCGGCGGTCGCCCAGGCCGAGGGCGAGCAGCCGCTCCCGGCGGGCGGCCCGCATCGGGCCCAGGTCGTGCAGCGGCGCACCGGTGTGCGCGCGCAGCCGGCGGGCGAGCACCCGGTTGGCCAGCCGGGCGTGCAGCGGCCAGGCCCCCGGGGTGGTCGGCCGCCGCCGGCCGAGCACCAGGTCGGCCGATCCGTCGGTCACCGGGGTCACCACCCGGTGCAGCTGGGCCGGGTCGAGGGAGCCGTCGCAGTCCATGAAGCAGACCGTCCGCGCGGTGGCGGCCAGCAGCCCGGCGTGGCAGGCGGCCCCGAAACCGCGCCGCGGCTCGTCCACCACCAGGGCGCCCAGCGACCGGGCCAGCCCGGCCGACCCGTCCGTCGAGCCGTTGTCCACGACGATCGCGCGCCAGCCGTCCGGGATCCGCGCGAGCACCCACGGCAGGGCCCCGGCCTCGTCCAGGCAGGGGAGCACCACGTCGACGGGCGGGGGAGGGGGAGTGGTAGTCACCCGGCTCACGCTACCCAGCACAACCATGACAAAAGCCGCATCGCCACCTTACGGAAGTCGTACGGGCCGCCCCGGCCGGCCCGGCGGCCGCTCCCGGCTTCCTATCCTCGGAGGCGTGACCACTCCCCAGTCCTCCCGGGCCGAGCCTCCCGGGAGCGAGCCTTCCCGGGCCCGGCCCCCCGGCGCACCGTCTCCCGGCGCACCGTCTGCCGGGGTCCGGCCTCCCCGCGCCGAAGCGCCGCCGTCCGGCGCCGTCCGGGCCGAACCCTCCCCGGCCCCGGCCGGCCGGGTCCTCGTCGTCGACGACGACCCCACCGTCGCCGAGGTGGTCACCGGCTACCTGCTCCGGGCCGGCTACCGGGTCGACCGCGCCGCCGACGGCCACGAGGCCCTGGCCCGCGCCGCCGCCACCCGCCCCGACCTGGTCGTCCTCGACCTGATGCTGCCCGGCCTGGACGGACTGGAGGTCTGCCGCCGGCTCCGGGCGGCCGAGGGCGGCGAGCGGCTGCCGGTGGTGATGCTCACCGCCAAGGGCGAGGAGGCGGACCGCATCCTCGGGCTGGAACTCGGCGCGGACGACTACGTCACCAAGCCCTTCAGCCCGCGCGAACTCGTCCTGCGGGTGCAGTCCGTGCTGCGCCGCTCGGCGGCCGCCGGCGCCGCCGCCGGCCGGCCCGGCCGGCTCACCGCCGGCGACCTCACCCTCGACCCGGCGGCCCGCCGGGCCTTCCGGGCCGGCCGCGAGCTGGCCCTCACCCTGCGCGAGTTCGACCTGCTGGCCTTCCTGCTCCGCCACCCGGGGGCCGCCTTCGGCCGGGAGGAGCTGATGCAGCGCGTCTGGGGCTGGGAGTTCGGCGACCTGTCCACCGTCACCGTGCACGTCCGGCGGCTGCGCGAGAAGGTCGAGGACGACCCGGCCGCGCCCGCCCTGATCACCACCGTCTGGGGCGTCGGCTACCGCTTCGACCCCGCCGGGAAAGGCCCCGCCCTGTGAAGGACCTGCTGCTCATCGCCGCCTTCGCCGCCCTCGGCGCGGGCGCCTCCGGCCTGCTCGGCTGGCCCGCCGTCCGGCTGCTGCGCCGCCGGTCGGTCGCGCTCTCGCTGTTCGGCGTCGCCGTGGTCACCGTCCTCGCGATGACCACCGGGACGCTGGCGGTCGCCCAGGCGATGTTCCTCTCGCACCACGACCTGGGGGTGGTGATAACGGTGCTCTGCATGGCGGCCGTGGTCTCGCTCGCCACCGCCGCGCTGCTCGGCCGCCAGGTGGTGGCGGGCAGCCGGGCGCTGGCCCTCGCCGCCCGGACGGTCGGCAGCGACGCGGGCTTCGCGGCGCCGGACGGGCCGCTCGGCTCCGAGCTGGCCGCGCTCAGCGCCGAACTGTCCGCCACCAGTGCCCGGCTGGCGGAGTCCCGTCGCCGTGAGCAGACCCTGGAGTCGTCCCGGCGCGAGCTGATCGCCTGGATCTCGCACGACCTGCGCACCCCGCTGGCCGGGCTGCGGGCCATGGCGGAGGCCCTGGAGGACGGCGTGGCCGAGGACCCGCGCCGCTACCACGCCCAGATCCGGACCGAGGTGGACCGGCTCACCGGCATGGTGGACGACCTCTTCGAGCTGTCCCGGATCCAGGCCGGCGCGCTGACCCTCTCGCTCTCCCGGGTCTCGGTGTACGACCTGGTCGGGGACGCCATCGCGGGCGCCCACCCGCTGGCCCGTCAGCGCGGGGTGCGGCTGCTGGGCGACAGTGTGGAGCCCGCGCCGGTCGAGGTGGACGGCCGGGAGATCACCCGGGTGCTGGGAAACCTGCTGGTCAACGCGATCCGGTCGACCCCCGCCGACGGGGTGGTGGCCGTCGCCGCCCGCCAGGAGCGGGGCGAGGTGGTGCTCTCGGTGACCGACGGCTGCGGCGGCATCCCCGAGCCCGACCTGCCGCGGGTCTTCGAGACCGGCTGGCGCGGCGTGAGCGCGCGCACCCCGCGGGCGCCCGTCGAGGTGGGGGCGGACGCCGGGCACGGCGACGCCCGGCACGGGGACAGCGGGGCCGGCCTCGGGCTGGCCATCGTCCGCGGGATCGTCGAGGCGCACGCCGGCCGGGCCAGCGTGCACAACGTCACCGGCGGCTGCTGCTTCGAGATCGCGCTGCCGGCGGCCGCCGTCCTGCGCTGAGCCCGGCCGCCGCCGTGTCCCGGCCCGGGCGTGGGGTCACCCCCGGGGGACGGGAGCGGCGCGGGCCGGGCGGCGGGTCAGCACGTGCGTGGTGCCGCCGTCCTCCTCGGTGACGTCCCGGACGCGCTCGAAGCCGATCCGGCCCAACAGGGCCAGCGAGGCGAGGTTGGGCGCGGCCACGGTGGCGTGCACCTCGGACAGTCCGAGGGTGTCGAAGCCGTGCGCCACGACGGCCTCGGCCAGCTCCGTCCCCAGTCCGGAACCCCAGGCCTCCGGGGCCAGCGCGTAGATGATCTCGTGGCCCCCGAGCAGCTCGGACGGCTTGATCTCGGCGTGCCCGACGAACCGGCCGTCCCGGCGCACGGCCCACACCTCGAACAGGCCCTGGGCGTAGACCTTGGTGAAGATCCGCCCGAACAGGGCCCGGACCTCCTCCTCGGGAAAGTGGCCGTCACCCATCCACCGCGACACCCGGGTGTCCAGGAAGAGGGCGACGAACCTCTCCTCGTCCGCGGGGACGTACGGGTTCAGCTGCAGGCGCTCGGTGCGCAGGGTCGGGATCACGGACGGCGACGCTACCCACGGCCCCCGCGCCGGGCAATCCACTTTCGGCGGTGCGGGCCGGCCCGGGCCGGCCCGCACCGACGGGCCCCCGGGGCGGGTGCGTGGCGGCACCCGCCCCTCCGGTCAGCGGGGCTCCAGGCCCGCCAGCAGCTCCGGCAGGTCCCCGCTGTGGATGACCCCCAGGCTCTTGGTCGCGCGGGTGAGGGCGACGTAGAGGTCGTTCGCGCCGCGGTTGTGCGCCGCGAGGATCTCCGCGGGTTCCACCACCAGGACGGTGTCGAACTCCAGCCCCTTGGACTGGCCGGCCGTCAGCAGGACGACCGGCGAGTCCAGCGCCGACGGGTCGTCGAAGACGGCGACGCCGTCCAGCCCGGCCAGCTCCTCGACCAGTCCGGCCGGCCAGGTCGGGGCGTGGATGACCGCCGTCCGGCCGCCGTCGAGCGCCGCGATCTCCTTCTCGACGGCGGAGCGCAGTGCCGGCCCCCGGTCGCCCTCGGGGATCCGCAGGCTCCACGGCGGGATGCCGCCGCCGCGCACCGCGACGGGGGCGCCGAGCTCCGGGTCGAGCGTCCGCAGCACGCCTTCGGTGACCCGCATGATCTCGGCCGGGGTCCGGTAGTTGACGGAGAGTTCCACGGTGCGCCAGCGGCCCGCGGTGTACTCGTCGAGCGCCTCGCCCCAGGAGCTGAGCCCGGCCGGTGCGCCGGTCTGCGCCAGGTCGCCGACGATCGTCATGGAGCGGCCGGGGCAGCGGCGGGTCAGCATCCGCCAGTCCATCGGGGACAGCTCCTGCGCCTCGTCCACGATCACGTGCCCGTAGGCCCAGGTCCGGTCCTCGGCCGCGCGCTCGGCGAGGGGGCGCAGCGACTGCTCACCGCGGTACTGGCGGGCCAGCATCTCCGCGTCGATCTCGACCAGCCCCTCGCCGAAGTCCTCCAGGACGAGCTTGGCGAACTCCAGCTCCCGGGCCTCGGCCACGGCCGCGGCCCGGTCGGCGCCGGCCCCGCCGGGCAGCGGGCCGAGCAGTTCGGCGGCCTCGTCGAGCAGCGGGACGTCGGCGACGGTCCAGGGGCCGGCCGCCTGCTCCGGTGCGGTCCGGCTCCGGGTGGTCCGGCTCTGGGCGGTCCGGTCCGGGGCCGCCTGCTCCGGCGCCGGCCGCTCGCGCAGCAGCGCGGCGCGTTCGGCCCCGGTGAAGTCCGGCATCGCCGCGGCCAGCAGCTCGGCGGAGCCGTACAGGGCGGTGAGCAGCTGCTCCGGGGTGAGCAGCGGCCACAGCCGGTCGGCCAGGGCCTGGACGTCGGGCTCGTCGACCAGCGCGTCGGCGAGGTCCGCCACGGCGTCCAGGTCCAGCTCCCCGCCGCGCTCCCGGGCGATCCGCAGGGCCAGCTCCGAGGTGAGCCGCTCGACGAGCTCGGGCCGGGCCAGGTTGTGCGGTTCGCCGCTCCGGTGCGCGGCGGCGTGCGCCCGCTCGCACAGGGCCCGGCCCACCTGGAGCTCCTCCTGGCGGGACGACCGCCGGCCCACGGTGATGGTCCAGGACTCCTCGGGCAGCTGCCGCAGGCCCGCCAGCGCGGCGGCCAGCACCCCCACCATCCGGGCGTCGCCCTTGACGGCGGCCGCCCCGGGCGTGTCCGGGCCGGTCGCGGTCACGCCCGGGTGGAGCACGCCGATGCTGCTGAGCACGACCTCGCTCTCGCCGAGCGCCGGGAGCACCTGGTCGATGTAGCGCAGGAAGGTCGTGTTCGGCCCGATGACCAGCACGCCGCGCTTGGCCAGCCGGTCCCGGTGGGTGTACAGCAGGTAGGCGGCGCGGTGCAGGGCGACCACGGTCTTGCCGGTGCCCGGGCCGCCCTGGACGACCAGCACGCCGCCCAGTTCGGAGCGGATCACCCGGTCCTGCTCGGCCTGGATGGTGGCGACGATGTCGCCCATCCGCCCGGTCCGGGCCGCCGTCAGCGAGGCCAGCAGGGCGCCCTCCCCGCTGAGTCCGGCCCCGGCCCGGCCCTGGGGGGCGCTCACGCCGAAGGCGTCGTCGTCGAAGTCGACGACCGTCCGGCCCTTGCTCCGCAGGTGCCGGCGCGCCGCCACCGCGCCGGGCGCGGCGGGCGTCGCCCGGTAGAACGGCTCGGCGGCCGGCGCCCGCCAGTCGGTGAGCAGCGGCTCGTGCTCCTCGTCGGCCAGGGCGATCCGGCCGATGTACCGCCGCTCGCCGTCGGCGTTCTCGATCCGGCCGAAGCAGAGCCCGTACTCGGCGGCGTGCAACTCCGAGAGCCGGCGGGTGTGGTGGAGTTCCAGCGTGTCGCGCTCCATCCGGGCCTGGTACGTCCCGCCCTGGTCCTGGAGGTGGGTCTCGCGCAGCCGGGCGGCCGCCAGCGCGCGCTGGTCCTCCAGGCGGTCGTACAGCGCGCCGACGTACGCGTTCTCCGCCCGCAGCTCCGCGCTCCGCCAGGCCTCGGAGGTCCGGGCGCCGGCGTCGCCGGGGAGTGCTTCCTGCCCGGCGCCGGTCGTGGCGGCCGCGGGGAATTCGGACGGGGACGATGACGAACGGGGCAAAACTCACTCCATCGGATCAGGAATCGCTAGGTGGTCGTGCAGCGGGGCGGCGGCGTGCCGGCCGCCCGGGAACCCGGCCCGGGAACCCGGCCCGGTTTCCGGGTCAGGTGGACGATTCTGCGGGACGACCGGGGCCTTGCCGCAAGGCCCCCTGTGCGCTATAGATTAGAAGTGGAGAGAGGTGGGTTTCCCTCACTCCCCCCTCGTTCCCCGTCCTTCCGTGGCCCGTCCCTCGGTGTACGGACGACCCTTCCCGCCCCCCCGGCAGCCGCCGTGCGGACCGTCCGCGTGCCGCACGGGGTGCGGCCCACCGCCGGGGAGCCGCCGCGGGTCCCCGGATGCGGCAGCGGCCCGGGAGCGCTCCGCCCCGCGCCCTACGGAGCGTCAGGACACCCTGTCCGGGCCCTCGTCCGGGTCCTGATCCGTCACCGCGCGTCGGTCCCGCCCCCGGAGGTGCCCAGCCAGGAGTCCCAGTGCGGGGCGACCAGGGCGGCGAACTCCCGGTACCCGTCCGCGCCTGGGTGGGCCCCGTCGCCGGCCGTCACCTCGCGCAGCCACACGGCGTTCCCGCTCAGGGCCCGGTGCACGGAGACGTACGGGACGCCCGCCGCCCGGCAGACGAGGGCGAAGCGCTCGTCGAGCAGGGCGGTACGGGCGCTGTGCGCCGCGTCGGCGACCGGCGGCGGGGAGACCACCAGGGTGTTCCAGCCGCGGCCGGCGGCCCGGCCGAGCATCGCGGCCAGGTTGGCCGCCGACTCCTCGGGCGCCACCCGGGGCCGGTCGTCCTCGTGGGTCGCGTCGTTGACGCCGAAGCAGAACACGACCCGCAGGTCGGTGCCGTCCCGGAGCCGCCGGGCGCACTCCTCCTCCCAGCGGCCGAGGATGTCGGCGGAGGTCTCGCGGCGGACCCCGAGGTTGTAGCGGGTCGACGGCAGGCCGTCGGCGAAGGACCGGGCGGCCAGCCGGCCCGCCCAGCCGAGGCCGTCGGGGTCGCCGACCCCGGCGACCAGGGAGTCCCCGACGAAGCAGATGCGCAGGTCACGAGTCATGGCGTGATCGTCGCACCGGCCGTTGGCGGCCGGCCGGCGATTCCGGTCCGTGGACGCGCCGGCCGGCCCGACGGCTCAGCAGTGCACATCGAAGTAGACCAGGACCCGGCCGTTGGAGACGAACTCGAAGGCCTGGTGGACCGGTCCGGCCGTCGGGTCCCAGTCACGCAGGTCGAGCCGTTTCCTGATCTCCAGCCACCTGGCGGGCCGTTCGGCCGCCGGGACGTACTCGGGCACGAAGGTGTGGTGCTCCCAGTCGTGCCCGATGTCCGAGCCGATCCACATCAGGTCGGCGGTGCGGGCCAGCCGCCTGGCCCGCCGCGGGTCGAGCGGCCCCCGGGCGAGGGCCCACCGGACGCCCTCGGCGTCGGTGAACCCCTTCTCCCGCACCGGGTGGTGGAGTTCCATGTTGGTCCACTGCTCATGCTCGTCCTCGTCCTCGGTCCCGGCCCGGTGGTCCGCCGGGTCGTGGTCCGCGACGGCGGGGCTCGCGGCACGTGATCGCTTCTTCGGCACCGCCCCAGCGTGCCACCCGGCCCGGTCACCCGTCACCCCGCAGTGGTGCCCCGGCGAACTCCGCCGTCCCGGCCGCGAAGGACACCCGCGGCCGCCAGTCCAGTTCGGCCCGCAGCCGGGACGAGTCCGCGGTGACGTGCCGGACGTCGCCCAGCCGGTAGCGGCCGGTGACCACGGGATCCGGTCCGCCGAAGGCCCGGGCCAGCGCGGCGGCCATCTCGCCGACCGTGCGGACCTCGCCGCTGCCCACGTTGTACGCCCGGGAGCTGCCGGGCGGGCGGGCGGCCAGGGCGTCGAGGGCCGCCGCGTTGGCCGCCGCGACATCCCCGACATGGACGAAGTCCCGGCGCTGGCCGCCGTCCTCGAACACCTGCGGGGCCTCACCCCGGGCCAGCGCCGAGCGGAACAGCGAGGCGACGCCGGCGTACGGGGTGTCGCGCGGCATCCCCGGCCCGTAGACGTTGTGGTAGCGCAGGGCCAGCACCCGGCCGCCGCAGGCCCGGGCCCAGGCCGAGGCGAGGTGCTCCTGGGCGAGCTTGGTCGCCGCGTACACGTTGCGCGGGTCGGCGGGAGCGTCCTCGCCGGTCAGCCCGGGGGTCAGGGGTGCGCCGCAGACCGGGCACGGGGGTTCGAACCGCCCGGCGTCCAGCTCGGCCGCGACCCGCGGTCCGGGGGCGACCTCGCCGTGCTCGGCGCAGTGGTGGCGGCCCTCGCCGTAGACCACCATCGAGCCGGCGAGCACCAGGTCGCGGACGCCGGCGCGGTTCATCCCGGCGAGCAGCACGGCGGTGCCGAGGTCGTTGCAGCCCGCGTAGTCGGGCGCGTCGTCGAAGTCCAGGCCGAGTCCCACCATCGCGGCCTGGTGGCAGACCGCGTCCACGCCGTCCAGCGCGCGGGCCACGGCCGCCGCGTCCCGGACGTCGCCGTGCTGGAACTCCACGCCTTCGGGGAGCCGGACCGCGGCCGGGCCGCCCGGGTGGACGGCCGGCAGCAGCGCGTCCAGCACCCGGACGGTGTGCCCGTCGCCGAGCAGCCGGGCGGCGACGGCCGACCCGATGAAACCGGCGCCGCCGGTGAGCAGAACATCCATGACGCCGACGCTAGGGCGGCCGGGCGGTGCCGGGGGGTCGTCGTGGCCGTCCGTCAGCGGTTCGTAAGGGCCGGGGCGGGGGCCGGCGGCCGGGGCGGGGGCCGGCGGCCGGGGCGGGCGGCGGCGGTCCCGCTCGGCGGAGGGCCCGGAGCACCGTGTGGCGCCGGTCGGAGAAATGTCGGACTGATCTATATATAGGGGAGTATCCGAAGGCGAGCGAGGAGGACGGCATGGGCAACGGCACCGGCGGCAGGATCGTGGTCGGCGTGGACGGTTCGGAGGCGTCGCGCAGCGCGCTGCGCTGGGCGGTCGAGCAGGCCCGGGTCACCGGCGGCACCGTCGAGGCGCTCTCCGCCTGGGAGTACCCGGCCTTCTACGGCTGGGTCGGCTCGGTGCCCGTCGCCGACGGCTTCGACCCGGAGGAGCTGGCCACCCGGACCCTCGCCGAGGCGGTGGCCGAGGCCGCCGGCGCCGAGCCGCCGGTCAAGATCACCCAGATGGTGCTCCCGGGCAACGCCGCCCGGGCCCTGCTGGACACCGCCTCCGGCGCGGCCCTGCTGGTGGTCGGCAGCCGTGGTCTCGGCGGGTTCTCCGGCGCCCTGCTCGGCTCGGTCAGCCGCCACCTCACCGAACACGCGCCCTGCCCGGTCGTGGTGCTCCGCGAGGGCCAGGAGCACACCGCCGCCTGAACCCGGGCACCGGCCGTGGGCCCCGGGCACCTGCCACCGGCCCCGCACCGCCTGCCCGGGCTGCTCCGGCCGGGCCCGGCCGGGCCCGGCCAGGGCCGGCCAGGGCCGGGGCCTGACAGCCGCCCGCCGACCCGCCAGGATGGAGTCATGCCAGAAGGAGACTCCGTCTACCGCACGGCAGCGGACCTGCACGCCGCACTCGCCGCCCAGCTCCTGACCGTCGCCGACCTGCGGGTGCCCGCGCACGCCACCGCCGACCTCACCGGCCGCACGGTGCTGGACGTCACCCCGCGCGGCAAGCACCTGCTCACCCGGCTGGAGGGCGGCCTCACCCTGCACACCCATCTGCGGATGGACGGCCGGTGGGCCGTCCACCGGCCCGGCGAGCGCTGGTCCGGCGGCCCCGCCTGGCAGATCAGGGCCGTCCTCGGCACCGGACGCGCCACCGCCGTCGGCTACCGCCTGCCGGTGGTGGAGCTGCTGCGCACCGCCGACGAGCAGCGGGCCGTCGGCCATCTCGGCCCCGACCTGCTCGGCCCCGGCTGGGACCCGGCCGAGGCCGTCCGCCGGCTCCGCGCCCGGCCGGACCGGCCGCTCGCCGAGGCGCTGCTCGACCAGCGCAACCTGGCGGGCATCGGCAACGTCTACGCCGCCGAACTCTGCTTCCTGGCCGGCCGCACCCCCTGGACGCCCGTCGGTGAACTCCCCTCCCCGGAGCGCCTGGTGGACCGCGCCCGGCAGCTGCTGGAGGCCAACAAGCTGCGCCCCGGCCATGTCACCACCGGCGACACCCGGCCGGGCCACCAGCACTGGGTGTACGGCCGGGCCGGGCGCCCCTGCCCGCGCTGCGGCACCGCCGTGCTGACCGCCCGGGTGGGCACCCCGCCGCAGGACCGGATCGGCTACTGGTGCCCGTACTGCCAGCGCGGCCCGGCCCCGCAGGGCACGCCGCGCCCGGTCACGGCCGCTCGACCAGGGCGGGGTGGCGGGGGTCGTCCACCCGCACGGTGAGGTCGGCGGCCTCCGCGGGCCCGGTCTCGGCCTCGTAGCGGGCGAAGGCGGGCAGCGTCCAGTGCTCCTCGGGCGGGGTCCGCCGGGCCAGCGCGGCCGGGGTCAGCGCCAGGTGGACGGTCAGGTCGAACGGCAGCCAGCGGCCCAGCAGCAGCTCCCCGTCGAGCAGCAGCACCCCGCCGGGCGGCAGCCGGGTGTACCCGGCCCGGGTGGCGCGGTCGGCGGCCGCGTCCCAGAAGGTCGGCAGCACCAGGCCGCTGCCGCCGGGCTCCAGCGGGTCGAGCAGCTCGCGGAGCAGGGTGCCCTCGTCGAGCCGCAGGTCGTGGTAGGCGTCCGGGTCCTGCTTGCCGTACTCCAGCCGGATCGAGGCCGGCCGCAGGAAGTCGGCGGCGGACACCCGCAGGGCGGGGCGGCCGCGCAGCCGCAGCGCTTCGGCCAGGGCGTCCGCGAGCGCGCCGGGCCGGGCGGCGGGCGCGCCGTCGACGGCGACGCGCAGCCGGCCGCCCTCGGGCAGCGCGCCGGCGAGGTCGGTGATGCGGCCGGCGAGGAGCTCGGCCAGCCGCTCGGGCGAGATGGGGCGTACCTGCACACCGCCATCCTGCCCTGCCGGCCCACGCCGCCGGCCCGCCGGGCCCGCCGCCGTTCCCGGGCGGCCCGCGACCGCCACCGCGACCGCCGTCCGCCCGGTCCCGGCCGGGGCACGCCCGGCGGACGGGCCGTCAGGCACCCGTGCGCGTCGGGCCGCAGGCCGTCAGGGCCCCGCGTCCGCCAGCTCGGCCAGCACCTGGGCGTGGCACAGCTCGGGCACGCACCAGCAGCCGAGCCGGTGCCCGCGCAGCTCCGGGAGCCTGGCCAGCAGCTCGGGGCGCTCCAGCAGCCAGGCCCGGTACCGGTCGACCACCTCCTGCCGGGTGCCGTCCCGGCCGGGCCGGAACGGGCAGGAGAACGGCGAGCCCGCGAGGTGCCAGCCGCCGCGGTGCATCGGGCGGCCGACGTAGACGACGTCCGCGTAGTCCGGGTCGTTCAGATGGCCCTTGAGATTGACCACGGTGGTCCGGCCGGCGGTCACGCGGCGCCCTCCGTCCGCCCGGGCGCCTGCCAGTTCGGCGCCAGCGGCTCCGGCAGCGGGGTCTCGGCCGGGGTCACCACCGTACCCACGAGCTTGTCGGCGAAGGTCTGGCGCCGGCCGTCCCACAGCGGCCAGAGGAAGCCCAGGAAGCAGGGCAGCGCGTCGAGGAGGTGGCAGACGTCCCGGACGAACGACATCCAGGTGCCGATCGGCCGGCCGGAGGCCTCCTTGTGCAGGTGGGTGGCCATCAGCTTCTTGCCCCAGCTCTGCCCGCGGCCGCCGAGGTACCAGCGGTTGTGGACCAGGAGGGCGAAGGTGACCACGCCGAGCCCGGCCTCCAGGGCGGTGCTCCGCGGGGCGGCCAGGCCCGCCACGCCGGACGGGATGCTCACCAGGAAGTAGTCGGCCAGGAACGACAGCACTCGGGACCACCAGGGGGTGAACCTCATCGGGACCACCGATCTCGGGGAGGGGCGCCGGGGGCCGGTGCCGGGCGCGCGCGGTCAGGGCCATGCTGGCGCAGCGCCGGTGCCCCGCAACCCGGACGGTCCGAGTGGCCGGGCGGGGCGTCCGGCCCGCCGCCGCCCGCCTTGACAGGCCCCGGCCCCCGGCGTAGCAAGAAGAGATGCGCCAAGGTGTACCGGCGGACCAGCACGGCCCGCGCGAGACCGGCGGTACCAGGGCGGAGCGCGGTGACGCGCACCGCCTGCGGGCGGACGTTCCCGCCGCCGCCGCGCACGAGGTGGACGTGCTCCTCGCGGCGGCCGTCCGCAAGGCCCTCAGCAGCACCCAGGCGTACGGCGGCGTGGTCTACCTGCACTCGCGGGACCGCCGCTCGCTGGTGCTCACCACCGTCGCCGGGGTACCGCTGTCGCTGCTCAGCCCGATGCGCCGGATCGCGGTGGCCGGCCCGCTGCCCGCCGCGGTCAGCTACCGCACCGGCCGCACGGTCACCCTGGCCGACACCGAGGACACCATGCGGCGCTTCCCCCAGCTCGCCGTCGGGATGCCCTACGACTTCTCCTCCGCGTGCGTGCCGATCGCCTCGGACGGGCACACCTTCGGCGTCCTCACCGCGTTCTGGCCGGCCTCCCGGCACGGCGTGCCGGAGCGCGCCCCGCGCCACCTGCGGACCATCGCGAACCGCCTCGGCGGCGCGCTCGCCGGGCTGGAGGGCGGCGGCCACCCGGTGGAGGCCGCCGGGGACACGGCCGTGGTCGAGCTGCCCACCCCCGCCATCGCCGTCACCCGGGTCGGGCTCTTCGACTGGAACCTCGCCACCGGCCGGCTCAACGCCGACGAGGAGATGTGCGAACTGTTCGGCGTCCCGCCGGCCGAGTACGACGGCCGCGCGGTCACCCTCACCGACCGGATCGCCCCCGCCGACCTGCCCGAACTGCGCGCCGCCGCCCGCGCCGCGCTCGACCACCGCCGGGTGCTGGCCGCCCGGATCCGGGTGGTCGACCGCGAGGGCCACACCCACCCCGTCGAACTCTGGGGGCGGGTGCCCGAGACCGGCCCCGGCGGCCGCACCCACCTGGTCGGCGCCGTCCTCGACAGCCGGACCGGATCCGCCGCCGCGGCCGCCGTCGAGCGCCTGCGCGACGGCGTCTTCTCGCTCGACCCGGACGGGGTGGCCGGCTACGTCAACCGCAGCTGCGAACTGCTGCTGGCCACCCGCCGCGAGGACCTCCTCGGCCACCACCCGTGGGACGTGCTGCCCTGGCTCTCCGACCCGGTCTACGAGGACCGCTACCGGGCCGCGATGCTCTCCCAGCAGCCCACCGCCTTCCTCGCGCTGCGCCCGCCCGACACCTGGCTCGCCTTCTCGCTCTACCCCGACGCCCACGGCGTCACCGGGCGGGTGGTCGCCGCCGAGGCGCCCCCGGGCGCGGCCGCGGCGCCGGTCGTCACGCCGGCCCTGTCCCGGCCCGGCATCGGCTCCACCTACCACCTGCTGCAGCTGGCCAGCGCCCTCACCGAGGCGGTCAGCGTCAAGGAGGTCTGCCAGGCGGTCGGCGAGCAGATCCTGCCCGCCTTCGGCGGCCAGCAGCTCGCGATCTACACGGCCCGGGAGAAGCGGCTCCACCTGGTCTCGCAGACCGGATACCCCGACGGGTTCCTGGACCGCTTCGAGGGCACGCCGATGGGCACCCGGCTGCCCGGCGTCGACGCGCTCAGCACCGGCACCCCGATCTTCTTCGAGTCCGTCCACCAGCTCTCCGCCGCCTACCCCGGGATCCCGCTCGACGAGATGCGCGCCTGGGCCTTCCTCCCGCTGATCGCCTCCGGCCACCCGGTCGGCAGCTGCATCCTCGGCTTCGACGAACCCCGGCCCTTCAGCAGCGAGGAGCGCGGCCTGCTCACGGCACTCGGCGGCTTCATCGCCCAGGCCCTGGAACGCGCCCGGCTCTACGACGCCGAGTTCGCCCTCGCCCGCGGGCTGCAGCAGGCCCTGCTCCCGCACCGGCTGCCCCGGATCGAGGCCGTCCGGATCGTCGCCCGCTACCTGCCCGGCACCCAGGGGATGGAGATCGGCGGCGACTGGTACGACGCGATCAGTACCGGCGCCGGCGCCTGCCTGGTGATCGGCGACGTCGAAGGGCACAACGTCGGCGCCGCCGCCACCATGGGACAGCTGCGCAGCGCCGTCCGGGCCTTCGCCAGCGGCGGCGACCCGCCGGGCGAGGTGCTCAGGCGCACCAACCGGCTGATGGTCGACCTCGACCCGGGGCTGCTCGCCAGCTGCTGCCTGATCTACCTGGACCGCGCCGACGGCCACGCCTGCGCGGCCCGGGCCGGCCACCTGCCCCCGCTGCTGCGCCACCCCGAAGGGCACACCGAGGCGCTGCACCTGCCCGGCGGGCCGCTGCTCGGGATCGACAACACGGCCGAGTTCCCGGTCACCGAACTGGACCTCGCGCCCGGTTCGATCCTCGCCCTCTACACCGACGGGCTGGTGGAGGAGCCCGGCACCGGCATCGACGAGGGCGTCGACCGGCTGCGGACCACCCTCGCCCACGCCGAGGCGGCCACCCTGGACGAACTCGCCGACCGCCTGCTGCGCGACGCCCGGCGCTCCGCCCACCGCGCGGACGACGTGGCCCTGCTGCTGGCCGCGTACACCCCGGACTGACCACGCCGGACGTCCGTGGCCCCGCCGTCCGCCGCCGCCGTCCGCCGCCGCCGTCCGCCGCCGCCGCCGTCCGCCGCCGCCGCCGTCCGCCGGCCGTCCTTGCCGGGCGGGGTCGCGACTTTCGTCGCGGCACCCGACGACCAAGGGGGACGGCCGGCCGCCGGGCGGGCCGGTTAGCCTCGCCGGGTGGCAGCGACACCAGGGGCAACGGACCGAACGACGGCGGCCGGTACCGGTCCGGCCGGCGGGGCGACGAGCGGTACGGCGACGAGCGGGACGGCGACGAGCGGGACGGCGACGAGCGGGACGGCGACGAGCGGGACGGGGGCCGGCACCCCCGGCCGGGACAGGGGCGGCCGGGGCCGGCTCGGCCGGGGCACCCCCGGCCGGGGCACGGGCCGGGCGGCGGAGCGCCGCGCGGCGCTCGGCGGGCTCGCCGGCCGGGCCGTCCGCCGGGTCCTCCCCGGACCCTGGGGGGCCTGGGCGCTGCTCCGGGAGGGCATCGGCCTGCTGGTCGTCTCGGGGCTGGCGGCGCTGATCGTCGCGGTCGCGCACCGCGGGCCGCTGGAGCCGGTGCTGTACGTGGCCGCGGTCGCGCTGCTGTTCGCGATGCGCCGGGGGCTGCCGGTGCCGGTGATGCTCGTGACGGCGGCCGGTGCCGGGGCGATCGACAGCTTCGCCCCGCTGCTCGTCTGCGCCGCCTGGTCGGCCGGCTACCGCGTCACCCGGGCGCTGCCCACGCTCGGCGTGATGGCCGCCTCCTTCACCCTGATCACGGCCACCGCCGTCCTGCACGGGGACGACGTCGTCCCGGCCAAGGGGATCGCGGGGTTCGCGCTCGGCGGCTTCCTGCTGTTCGCCGCGCTGCCCGCGCTGGCCGGCCGCTACCACGCGCAGCGCCGGGCGCTGCTGGTCGCCCTGCGGGAGCGCAACGACCAGCTGGAGCGCGAGCGGGTGATGATCGCGCACCAGGCCCGGCTGCGGGAGCGGCACCGGATCGCCCAGGACATGCACGACAGCCTCGGGCACCAGCTCGCCCTGATCTCCGTGCACTCGGGCGCGCTGGAGGTGGACCGCTCGCTGACCGACCCGCAGCGCGCGGCGGTCGGCGTGCTGCGGCAGGCCGCCGTCGCCGCGATGCGCGAGCTCCGGGTGGTGGTGGGGGTGCTGCACGAGGAGTCCGCGCCGCCCGGGGCCGGCCGGGCCGGCGGCTCCGGCGGCGGGCTGGACGGGATCGGGCGGCTGGCCGAGAGCTCCCGGGCGGCCGGCGCCGCGGTGGAGCTGAGCCGCAGCGGGGACGCCCGCCCGCTCCCGGCGGCCACCGAGCACGCCGCGTACCGGATCGTCCAGGAGGCGCTGACCAACGCGCACAAGCACGCGCCCGGCGCGCCGCTGACCGTCGCGCTGCGCTACGAGCCGGACGCGCTGGTGGTCGAGGTCGCCAACGGCCCGGCGCCCGAGCCGCCGCCCGGGCAGGTGGTCAGCGGCGGCCAGGGCCTCACCGGGCTGCGCGAGCGGGCCCGGCTGGTCGGCGGGATGGTGCACGCCGGGCCGTCCGGCGAGGGCGGCTGGCGGCTGGCCGCCGTGCTGCCCTACGACCACGACGGGGCGGCCGCACCGGCCGAGGGCACGGCCGGGCGGCCGGGTGCCCTGCCCGGTGACCCGGCCGCCGGGGCCGGACCGGGCCTGGGCACCGGCCGGCCCGCCGGGCCCGGCCGGACGGGACTGCGCAACCCCGCCGTCGGGTGCGCCGCCGGCGCCGGTGCGGTGGTGCTGGCCGTGGCGGGCCTGCTGGTCTGGGGCGGGCTGGCCTTCGTGCAGGCCCTGGACGACGCCACCGTCAGCAAGAGCACGTACGAGTCGATCGCGGTCGGCAGCGCCGAGGCGGACGTCCGGGCGAAGCTCCCGGCCGGCAGCCGCGCCCTCACCCAGGGCTACCAGGGGACGGGGCCGACCCCGCCGGCCGGGGCGTCCTGCTCCTGGTTCATCTCGGACGAACCGGGGGCGGACGGCTTCGACGACGAGTACGTGGCCCGGTTCTGCTTCAAGGACGGCGTGCTGATCGACAAGCAGCACTACCGTGCGAAGGTATGACCGTGCCGCGTGCCACGCGGCCGGCCCCGGCCGGGCCGGAGCCCGGCCCCTGCCCGTCCAGGAGGACCAGCAGTGATCCGAGTCCTCGTCGCCGACGACGAGCCACTCATCCGCGCCGGGATCAGGATGATCCTCTCCTCGGCCGACGACATCGACGTCGTGGCCGAGGCGGCCGACGGACGCGAGGCGCTGGAGCTGGCCCGCGCCCACGGGGTCGACGTGGTGCTGCTGGACATCCAGATGCCCGTGATGGACGGCCTCACCGCGCTCGCCGAGCTGCCCCGGGCCGCGCCCGGGGCCCGGGCCCTGGTCCTGACCACCTTCGGCGAGCGCGACAACGTGCTGCGCGCGGTGGCGGCCGGCGGCGCCGGGTTCCTGCTGAAGGACACCGCGCCGGCCGAGCTGATCCAGGCCGTCCGGGCGGCGGCCGGCGGCAACGCCTTCCTCTCGCCGGTGGCCACCCGGTTCATCGTGGACAGCCTGGCCGCCGGCCCGGCCGGTCCCGCGGCGGCGCGGGCCGAGGCCGCCCGCCGGCGGCTGGAGGCGCTCACCCCGCGCGAGCGCGAGGTGCTGGCCCTGCTGGGGGAGGGGCTCTCCAACGCGGACGCCGGCGCGCGGATCCACATGAGCGAGGCGACCGTGAAGACGTACGTCAGCCGGATCCTCGCCAAGCTGGGCTGCGACAACCGGGTCCAGGCGGCGCTGCTGGCCCGGGACGCGGGGCTCGACACCACTGGCTGACCGGGCCGGTGTCCCGGAGCGGTCCGCCCGCCGGGGAGGCAGGGACCACCGGCCACCTCCCGGCCCGGGTCCGGCCCCGGGCGCGGGCCTCCTCGCCGGTGCCCCGGTTCAGCGGGAGGCGATCCGCAGCGCCAGCCGGGTGCTGGAGTGGGCCACCCCGGCCTCGTGCTTCAGCCGTCGCAGCAGATGGTCGAGCGCGGCCGCGTCGGCGGCCCTGGCCCGGAGCAGGTAGTCGTGCGCACCGGTGACGTGCACGGCCTCGGTGACACCGGGCAGGCGTAGCACCGTCGTCTCGAAGGCGTCGCTGTCCGTCTCCGGCCGCAGGGTCACGTCGATGAAGACGGTCAGGCCGGGGCGGCCGTCGGCGGCCGGGTCCACCAGGGTGGTGAAGCCCCGGATCACGCCCGTCCGGACCAGCCGCCGCACCCGGTCCGCCGCCGCGTTCGCGCTGAGGCCGACCCGGGCCCCCAGATCGCGGTAGGAGATCCGCGCGTCCGCCCGCAGCAGGCCGAGAATGTCGCTGTCCAGTTCGTCCATGCCGCGATTATCGCGGCCCCGGGGCGGATGCGGCCGGGGAAGCCGCCGCCGGTCTGTGACGGTGGCCCGATGACCGACTACTTCGTCCTGGTGGACCCCTCCTTGGCCCGGCCGCTGCTCGCGGGCGGTGCGGCGGGCCTGGGGGTGGCCCTGCCGCTCGGTGCGATCGGCGTCCTGCTGCTGGAGGAGGGGCGGCGGGGGTGGCGGGCGGCGGCCGGCGCGGCCGCCGCCGTCGCGGTGGCCGACCTGCTGTACGCGGCGCTGGCGGTGACCGTCGGCTCCCGCCTCTCCGCCCTCCTCGCCGGGTGGGAGGGGTGGACCCGGGCCGCCTCGGCCGCGCTGCTGGGCGTGATCGCGGTGCGCGGGCTGCTCGCGCTGCTGCGCCCGCGCGAACGCCCGGGCGCGCCGGCCGGGGCGGGCGCCGGGGGAGTCGCCGGCGCCGGGGGCGAGGGGACGGCCGAGGACGGGGGAGGAGCCGCGAGCCGTGGGCCCCGGGACTCCGGTGCGGGGGGAGCGGCGCCCGCCTTCGTCCGCTTCCTGCTGCTGACGCTGGTCAATCCGGCGACGGCGCTCTACTTCCTGGCGCTGGTCTCGGCGGGCGGCCCGGGCGGCCCGGGCGGGTCCGGTGGCGGCGGTGCGGTGACCGGCGCCGCGGCGGGCGCGGCCTTCGCGGGCGGGGTGTTCGTGGCCTCGCTGCTCTGGCAGCAGGTGCTCGCCGCGCTGGGGGCGCTGGCCGGCGCCCGGCTCACCGGACGGGTGGCGCGGACGTTGACCTACGGGGCCGGTTACGGCCTGGTGGCGTACTACGCGGTGCGGCTGGCACTGCCGGCCTGAGCCGGCCCCCTCCCCGGGCGGGCCGGGCCCCGGAGGCGCCGGAACAGCGCGCCGGAACGGGGTGGGGTGGGCCCGGCTGCCGGGTGGCGCTGAGGTTTCCGGGGGTTGAGGGACCGTCGGACCCGCGGTGCCGTGTGGCGGGCGCCACCCGGGAGCGGGCGGCGCGCTGTCCGGCGGGGGCGGAATGTCACGGAGCGTCCGCCCGGGCTCGCTGCGCGTCGTCCGTGTGGGCGGGCTCACAGGCCCTCAGGTGTGAGGGCGGGCACCGAAATGTCTGATTTGATCATGCAAATACGGATAAAAAGGGGCATTTCAGGCATCATTCCTTGATCAATACCGCCGGTAACAGTGGACTGACCTGGGAGAACTCGTCAATGGTTGAACCAAACCTCCCAGGACCGTAGGTTCGTTGTCGTCGGTGCAACGAGCACCACCCGGGTTCACCCCCGACGCACGGCCCGCCGGACCATCCGGTGCGGGACGTGCCCGCCGGAGCGACCGCTCGAACAGGTCGCAGGTGTGCGGAGGGTTTCCGGGGCGGCGCGGCACGCTCTTCCGCGTGTCCGGCCGCTCTTCGAGCGAGGCGAGTGGGACAGGCCCCTGGGGTCTGGTTCCGCATGCCTGCCCGGGACTGTCGAGAGGATCTACATGAGCTTCCGTAACGAGACCACCACTGCCACCACCAAGACCGCCACCAAGCGCAACCGCGTGCGGATGGCTCTGATCGGCGGGGCCGTTGTGACCCTTCCGGTGGCAGGCCTCGTCACGGCCAACTCGGCCTCCGCCGCCTCGGTGTCGACCTGGGACAAGGTCGCCCAGTGCGAGAGCACCGGCAACTGGAGCATCAACTCCGGCAACGGCTTCTACGGCGGCCTGCAGTTCACCTCCTCCACCTGGGCCGCCTTCGGCGGCACCGCGTTCGCGCCGCAGGCCAACCAGGCCACCAAGGCGCAGCAGATCGCCATCGCCGAGAAGGTGCTGGCCTCGCAGGGCCCCGGCGCCTGGCCGGTCTGCTCGGTCAAGGCCGGCCTGACCGCCGGTGGCGCGGCCGCCGCCGTGGACACCGAGGCCCCGGCCGCCAAGCCCGCCGCCGAGGCGCCCGCCCCGGTCAAGAAGGACACCAAGCCGGCCACCTCCTCGGACGCCGCCGCCCAGGCGCCGAAGTCCGAGAGCAAGCCGGCCTCCACCGACGCCGTGAAGTCGTGGAAGCAGGACGGCCGGCACAACACCGCCAAGGGCAGCTACACCGTCAAGAGCGGTGACACCCTGGGCGCGATCGCGGCCAAGTTCGGCACCTCGGTGTCGAGCCTGCACGCCAAGAACGTCCAGGTCATCGGCGCCAACGCCGACCTGATCTACCCGGGCCAGACCATCACCGTCTGATCCCGCCCCGCAGCACCGGCAGCCGCCCCCTCCTCGGAGGGGGCGGCTGTCCGCGTTCCGGCGGCCGGCCGGCCCGGCGTCAGGGCCGCCCGTCCGCGGCCGCCTTCGGGCCCCTCCCGCCGAAGCCCCCGCCCGGGCAGCCGCCCCACCCCCACCCCCGCCCCACCCCGCGTCCGGGCCCGTCCGCCCTGCGTCCGAGAGCCCGTTCCGAACTTCCGAAGAAGTCGTTCCGGATTTCTGTTATCCGGCCGGGCACCACAGGTCTCCTAGGTGTCAGGGCATGTACGGGCAGGTCCACGGGGAGAGCGGACGCAGGTGAACAGTGCACACGGGGCCGCCACGGTGGCGGCGGCGCAGGCCGGGGACGAGCGGGCGCAGGGCGAACTGATCGCGGAGTACCTGCCGCTGGTCTACAACATCGTCGGCCGGGCCCTCGGCGGGCACGCCGATGTCGACGACGTGGTGCAGGAGACCATGCTGCGGGTCGTCGACGGGCTGGGCGGCCTGCGCGACGCGACCTGCTTCCGCTCCTGGCTGGTGGCCATCGCGATGAACGAAGTCCGCCGCCGGCAGCGGGCGCACAGCTCCGAGGCGCTCTGCGACGGCCTGCACGAGGCCCGGGAGGTCGCCGACCCGGGCGCCGACTTCGTCGGCCTGACCATCGTCCGGCTCGGCCTGTCGGGCCAGCGCCGGGAGGTCACCGAGGCGACCCGCTGGCTGGACCGCGACGACCGGGAGCTGCTGGCCCTCTGGTGGCTGGAGGCCGCCGGCGAACTGACCCGGGCGGACGTGGCCGTCGCGCTGGGCCAGTCCCAGCAGCACGTGACCGTCCGGGTGCAGCGGATGAAGACCCAGCTGGAGGTCGCCCGGGTGGTGGTCCGGGCGCTCTCGGCGCTGCCGCCCTGCGAGGAGCTGGAGTCGCTCACTGCCGCCTGGGACGGCGCCCCTGGCTCGCTCTGGCGCAAGCGGATAGCCCGTCATGCCCGTGACTGCGTGGCCTGCGGCGGTCATCGCAACGGTCTGGTGCCCGCCGAGGGGCTGCTGGCCGGCCTGGCGTTCGTCCCGGTGCCCGAGCACCTGGGCGGCCTGCTGCCGACGGCCTTCGGCCCGGCCGGGTCCGGCGCCGCCGCGGGTGCCTCCTCGGCCGCGCCCGCACCCGCCGCGCCCGCACCCGCCGCGGTCCCGCCGGCCCCCGCGCCGGCCCCGGTGCCGAGCCCCGGCGGGACGGCGTTGCGACAGCTGGCCCGCCACCCGTTCCGGCAGGTGCCCGGCTCGCCGGCCGTGCTCGGCAGCATCGCGGCGGTGGCCGCCGTCGCCTGCCTCGCGTACGTGGTGCCCGAGGGCCCGCGGCCGGCCGACGTCCGGGCGGTCGTCGCCCCGGCCGCCGAGCCCGCCCCCGTGCCGACGGTCTCCGAACCACCCACCCCCGCACCGCCGTTGCCCGAGCCGTCGGTGACGGTGACGGTCACCGCCTCCGGGCCGACCGCCGCGCCGCTGCCCCCGTCCGCGCCGCCGAGCCCCTCGCAGAGCCCCCGGCCGGTGCGCACGACGGCCACCGTGCCGCCGCCCGCGCCCGCAGCCGTGCCCTCGGTGGTACCGGCCGTGGCGCTCGACCCGTTCGAACGGCAGCTCGTCGACCTGCTCAACACCGAGCGGGCGAAGCAGGGTTGCGCCCCGCTCCGGGTGGACCCACGGCTGAGCGAGGCCGCGCAGCGGCACTCGGACGACATGGCGGCGCGCGGGTACTTCGACCACACCGACCCCGACGGTGTCACCGCCCCGCAGCGGATCACCGCGGCCGGCTACCACTGGACCACGTACGCCGAGAACATCGGCTTCGGCCGGGACGACGCGGCCGTGGTGGTGGGGGAGTTGATGAACACCCCCGACCACCGGGCGCACATCCTGAACTGCGCGTTCAAGGACATCGGCGTCGGCGCCCGCTCCGGCCCCGGCGGGCCCTGGTGGACGCAGGACTTCGGGGCGGCCCGCTGACCCGAGGGCCGCTCCCCACCGGGCCCTGAGCCCCCGTCGACCACCTGAACCCCTCCCCGACCGCACCCTCGACCCTTCGGCCGCACGGCCGTTTTCCCCCGCCAGGACCCTTCCTGGCGAATCCCTCCTCAGGCATGCCCTGGGACGACCCCGCACAAGCAGACAGGACGATCGAGATGGCACGAAGGCGCTCCCTTCCGAAACGCAGTCCCCGCACCCTGCTGGTCACCGCGGCGGCACTGGCCGCCGCGGTGGCCGCCAGCGTGATCGGCGTCAACACCGTGACGGACGGCCAGCGTTCCGCGGTCGCCGCGGCCGAACAGCCCGCGCAGGACGGCGTCGTGGGCGAGGCCGCCGCCGGCACCGCCTCGCCGGCGGCGAAGCCCGAGCACAAGGAGCCGCCCACGCCGATCAAGGAGATACCCAAGGACGACCCGGCCCGCGGCCTGGTCTACACGGGCCTCACCCCGGCGCCCAAGGAGGACCCCTGCGTCGGCGTCTACCGGGTCTCCGACGCGGCGCTCTGCACGCACGGGCCCGACGCCCCGCCGGCGGGCGTGGACATCCACAAGAACACCGAGCCCGCGGTGGCCGCGACCACCCCGGCGCCCGCCGTGCCGGGCGAGGGCGACGCCAAGCCGCCGTCCGCCTCGGACCTGCTGGCCGGCCAGCCCCCGGTGATCGACGCGCAGACCGGTGCCGTGGTCGGCGCCCCGGCCGGACAGGCCGCCGCGGCCGCGCCGGACGCCGTCGCGGGCGCCCCCGCCGGCACGGCCGCCGCCACCGGCGACGCCTCGGTCGTCTGCGACGGCGACGGCACCAGCGGCAACCGGGTGCAGGTGCTGTACCTGCACGCCCCCGGCCAGGACCGCTTCGCCCAGTACCTGCCCTCCTTCAAGAAGTGGGCCGCGGACACCGACGCGATCTACAACGCCAGCGCCGGCGAGACCGGCGGCGTGCGCCACGTCCGGTACGTGACCGGCGCCGACTGCACCGTGTCGGTGCTGAACGTCGAGATCTCGGCGGCCGCGCTGCACGAGTTCGGCTCCGCCAACGACGCCCTGGCGTCGCAGGGTTACAACCGCCGCGACCGCAAGTACATGATCTTCGCGGACGCCCAGGTCTACTGCGGCATCGGCACCTTCAACGGTGACGAGCGCCCGGGCCAGGACAACCGCAGCAACTTCGGCCCCTCGTACGGCCGGACCGACTCCGGCTGCTGGGGCGGCTCGACCGCCGCGCACGAACTCGGCCACAACCTCGGCGCGGTGAACAACAGCGCCCCGCACACCAGCAAGGCCGGCCACTGCGTCGACGAGTGGGACATCATGTGCTACTCGGACGCGCCGTACTACCCGAAGATGCAGACCATCTGCCCCGACCGCGGTCACGACGAGCGGCTCGACTGCAACCACGACGACTACTACAACACCGCCCCGCAGCCCGGTAGTTACCTGACCACGCACTGGAACATCGCCAACAACCAGTTCCTGATAGCGGGCGGCGGCAGCAAGCCCGACCCCACGACCAGTCCCTCGCCCACCCCGACCACCGGCCCGACGACCAGCGCCTCGCCCAGCCCGAGCACCAGCGCCAAGCCGAGCCCGAGCGCCTCGCCGACCAAGCCCAACCCGACCAACTCGCCGAGCCCGACCGGCACGCCGGCGCCGACCGGCGGCCCGGACATGACCGCGAGCCAGATCACCCAGAACTCGGCCGTCCTCAGCTGGCCCGCCGTGGCCTCCGCCGCCGGCTACGAGATCCAGCTGAACGGCAAGCCGCTGGCCACCGTCCGGTCGACCGTCGTCCGGGTCGTCCAGCTGCGCCCCGACACCGCCTACTCCTTCGCCGTCGCCGTCCGTGACCAGCGCGGCGCCACCACCAAGCCGGGCCGCCCGGCAGCCTTCCGCACCCCGGCGGCCGGCGGCGGCAGCACCGGCCCGACCGCTCCCGGCAAGTCGTACCTGCTGCTCAACAGCCTCACCGGCCAGTCGGCCGACATGTGGGGCAGCTCCACCAACGACGGTGCCGTGCTGATCGGTTACCAGCGCACCGGCTACGCCAACCAGCGCTGGCTCTTCGACGACGCGGGCGACGGGTTCCTGCGGATCAAGTCGGCGGTCTCCGGCAAGTGCCTCCAGGTCGGCGGCCGTCTGGTGGCCGGCCAGTACGTGATGCAGCAGCCCTGCAACACCGCGGCCACCTCCCAGCGCTGGAAGCTCACCGCGGCCGGCAGCGGCTGGACCCTGACGGCGGACGGCGCCCCGCTCGCCCTCGGCGTCAGCAGCCGCTGGTACTACGGCGGCCGCCTGCTCGAACTGCAGCAGCCGGACGCCCAGGGCTACCAGAACTGGACCGTCCAGCAGGTCTCCTAGCTCACGGCGGTCCCTGCCGGGGACCGCCCCCGACCCGTCCCGGGCCCGCCCGGACGACGTGGTCACCGGCCGTACGGGGGAGTTCCTCCCCCGTACGGCCTTTCCCCGATCCGGCAGGGCCCGACCCCCGGCGGGCCCTGCCACCGCCCCGAGAACCGACGAGGAGTCACCGTGCTGACCCCCAAACGCCCCGCCGGCCTGCTGGCGGTGTTCCTGCTGGCCCTCCTGGCGGCCCTCGGCCCGGCCGGGACGGCGGACGCCCACGGCGACACCATCCGCTTCCGGATCGCGGGCGCGCCCGACGGGCACCCCCGGGCCGTCGCCAGCTGGGAGAACGACGGGGAGCCGGTGGACGAGGAGGTCGCCGCCACCCTCAGCGCGGTGTCCGACGACGGCCGCTCGGTGGGCCCCTGGCGGCTGGTGCCGGTGCAGGGGAGCCCGGCGACCTTCAGCACCCGCGAACCGCTGCCGGTCGGCCGGTGGAAGGTGACCGTGGAGTCCGGGTTCCCCGCCCTCGGCCGGGGCGAGGCGGAGCTGACGGTGGACGTCGTCCAGGACCCGGCCCCCTCCGCGACGCCGGCCCCGGCATCCCCGGTGCCCGGGGCGGCCACACCCGTCCGGCCCGGCCCCTCCCTGGGCACCGCCACCCAGGCCGGCCCCACCGCCGCGGCCTCCGCCGCGACGGCCGCGACCGACTCGGCCCCCGCCACGGTGACCACCGCGGCCCACGCCCCGGCGCAGGGCTCCCGGGCCGGCCGGGCCTTCGGCGCGATCGCCGCCGTGGTGGTCGGCACGGCCGGCGTGGTGGCGCTGCGCGCCCGTCGCCGCCGGGCCGCCCGGTGAGGCAGGTCCGCTGACGCGGGCGGTCCGCCGCCCCGCGAGGCCGGAGCGGCACGTGGTGGTAGGTGGCGCTACGTGACGGTGCGGGGCGGCGCCGGGGGGAAGTCCCTGGTGACCGCGCCGGCCCGTTCGGGCGTACTCGGGCGGCGCGCCCCGGCCCGTCCTCCCGGGTGAGCGGGTGCCGGGGTGGCACGATCGGGCGGACCGGTATCCGATCCGTCCCGAAAGGCCGTCATGTCCGATTCCGACGATCCGGTCGAGCTGCTCGCCCGCGCACTGCGCCAGGCGGCCGACGTCGTCGCGGCGACCCGGCCCGAGCAGGGCGCCCTGCCGACGCCGTGCCGCTCCTGGGACGTGACCGGCCTGGTCAGTCACCTGCTCGGCGACCTGCGGCAGTCCCTCGTCCGGGCGAACGGCGGCACCCCGGACTGGAAGGCACCGACGGAGCGGGTCACCGAAGGCTGGGAGAAGGCCTTCCGGGCCGGGGCCGAGGAGCTGATCGCGGCCTGGCAGCGGGCAGGCGACCTCAGCGGCGTCCTGGACGTGCCCGGCATGGGCGAGGTGCCCGCCCGGTTCCCCGTCGACCAGCAGATCGTCGAGTTCGCCGTCCACACCTGGGACCTGGCCACCGCCACCGGGCAGTCCACCGACCTGGACGAGACGGTCGGCCGGACGGCCCTGGACTGGGGCCGGGGCGCGCTGCGCCCGGAGTTCCGGGGCGCCGAGAGCGAGGGACACGACTTCGGCCCCGAGATCCCGGTCGCGGCGGACGCCCCGGTGTACGACCAGCTGGCCGCCTGGGCCGGCCGCCGGCCGGCCGGCGTCTGACCGCACCGACCGCTCGGCCCGCGCCCGCCCCGGGCCGCGGGCCGCGGGCCCTGCCGCCTACCGGCCGGCCGGGCCCGCCGCCGCGGCCCGCTTGATCGCCTCCCGGATCCGCGGGTAGGTGCCGCACCGGCAGATGTTCTGGATCTGGTCGATGTCGGCGTCGGTCGGCGCCGGAGTGCGGCGCAGCAGCGCCACGGCGGTCATGATCTGGCCCGGCTGGCAGAAGCCGCACTGCGCCACGTCGCACTCCAGCCAGGCCTCCTGGACGGGGTGCAGCACCTCGCCGTCCGCGAGGCCCTCGATCGTCGTCACCCGCCGCCCGGCGCAGTCCTTCACCGCCACCGTGCACGGCTGGAACTCGGCGCCGTCCAGGTGGCTGGTGCAGGCCCGGCAGACACCCACCCCGCAGCCGTACTTGGGGCCGGTGACCCCCAGCTTGTCGCGCAGCACCCAGAGCAACGGCATGTCGTCCGGGGCGTCCACGGTGACCGGCCGCCCGTTGAGGACGAAGGTGTGACTGGGCATCGGTTCGGGGCCCCTCAGAAGGTGATCGGGAAGGAACGCGGGCTCCGGCCGGTGGCCCGGGCGTACGCGTTGGCGACGGCGGCCGAGGCGGCCGGCACGCCCAGTTCGCCCGCGCCCCCGGGCGGGCCGCTCGGCGGCATCAGGTGCACCTCGACGACGGGCGGGCTGTGCTGCTGCCGGGCGTAGCGGAAGTCCGCGAAGCTGCCCTCGCGCACCGCGCCGCGGTCGATGTGGTTGCCCGCCTGGAGGATCACCGAGATGCCGTCGATCAGGGCGCCGGTCAGCTGGGCCTCCAGCCCGCGCGGGTTGACCGCCCGGCCGACGTCGGCGGCGATCACCGCCCTGGTGACCCGCGGCTGCGCCGGGTCGGTGGCGTCGATCTCGACCAGGTAGGCGGCGCAGGAGCGGTGCTCCTCGTGGAAGCCGACGCCCTGGGCGTGCCCGGCCGGCATCGGCCGGCCCCACCGGCCCTCGGCGGCGACGGTGTCCAGCACCGCCCGGGCGCTCGCGCTGCCCAGCCGGGCGCGGCGGAAGGCGACCGGGTCCTGCCCGAGGGTGCGGGCGATCTCGTCCATCATGATCTCGTCGGCGACCCGGACCGTCCCCGAGTACACCGAGCGCCAGCTGCCGGTGGGCATGTCCAGCGGCACCTCCGCGAGCAGCTGGGTGGTCACCCCGAGCTGGTACGGGTTCTTCTCGGTGAGCAGAAAGAAGCCCTGGCTGAGGCTCAGCCCGCCGGCCTGGACGGCGAATCCGGCGGCGGTCAGCGCCTCGCCGAGGCCGTGCCGGAAGTCCGTCCGGACGGTTGCCACCCGGTGCTCGTAGGTCAGCACCTGGCCGAGCGCGTGGGTGGCGCGGATCCGGTGGTGGCCGGCCGGGCGCATCCGGCCGTGCCGCATGTCGTCGTTCCGGGTCCACATCAGCTTGACCGGCCGCCCGGCGGCCCTGGAGACCTGCGCGGCCTCCAGTGCGGCGTCGAAGAACAGCCGCCGCCCGAAGGAGCCGCCGCCGCGCACGACATGGACGGTGACGGCGTCCTGCGGCAGGCCCAGTTCGGCGGCGACGGCCTGCTGGGCGACGATCGGGGACTGCGAGGAGAACCACAGCTCGGCGCGGTCCGGGCGGACGTCGGCGACGGCGGTCAGCACCTCCATCGGCGCGTGGCTGACGAAGGCGAAGTCGAACTCGGCGTCCACGTGCAGGGTGAGCAGCGGCGGTACGAGGAACGGCAGGTTGGCGGCCCGCAGCCGGCTGCGGATGCCCGCGTCGGAGAGGTCGGCCAGCGGGCCCGGCCGCCAGGACACCTGGAGCGCGTCGCGGGCCTTGAGCGCCTGGTCGAAGGTCTCGGCGAGCACCGCCACCCCGCCGCCGCCGGGCAGCGGCACCACCGCGAGCACCCCGGGCATGCCGCGGGCGGCGGAGGCGTCGAAGGACTGCACGCCGCCGTTGATCGTCGGCGGCCGGGCCACCACCGTCGGCACCGCGCCCGGGACGGCCAGGTCGCCGGCGTACCGGGCCCGGCCGGTGACGATGTCGCGGGCGTCGATCCGCCCGGTGGGCGTGCCCACCAGCCGTTGCTGTCCGGGCGGCTTGGGCGTGGCCGGCACCGCGGGGACGGTCACCGCGGCGGCGGCCACCGCCAGCGAGCCGAACCCGGCGCGGCGCCCGTCGGGGGCGAGGACGGCGGTGTCCTCGGTGCGCAGCGAACCGGCGGGCAGGTCCCAGCGCCGGGCGGCGGCGGTGACCAGCCGGGCCCGGGCGGCGGCCGCCACCGCGCGGACCGGGTCGTACAGCGAGCGGACGGAGTTCGAGCCGCCGGTCAGCTGGTTGAACAGCAGGTCGGGCCGGGCGTCGGAGAGCGGCACGTCGACGTCCTCCAGCCGGGCGTCCAGCTCCTCGGCGACCAGCATCGCGACGGCGGTGGTGAGCCCCTGGCCCACCTCGGCCCGGGGCAGGTGCAGCACCACGCGGCCGGCGGCCGTCACCTCCAGCACCAGCAGGTGGGCGGTGGGCAGGCCCGCCAGGATCAGCGCGTCGCCGAGGTCGACGACGTCGGGCACGCCCGGCAGGCCGGGCAGGGCGCCGACGGCGGGTGCGGGTGCGGGTGCGGGCGCCGGGTCCGGGGCCGTCGCGGCGGCGGCGGTCGCGGGCGGCGCCGCGAGCCGGGTGGCGACGGTCAGGGTGGGCGCGGCCAACAGGTAGGTGAGGAACCTGCGGCGTCCGACGGACGCACGGTCGGGGGTGGAGGTGCTGATCGCCTGGCCCTTCACGCGGAGGCCGGGGCCGGCGGCGCCGGTCCGTGGACGCCGACGAGCTTAGGGACGTGTTACCGGCCGGTCAACATGGGCATGACGCCTCGCCGGGGGCGGCCCTCCGCCGGGTCGCACGCCCCCGACGACCGGACCGGCGGGCACGTCCGCACCCGCCGTCCGGGCCGGGCTCCGGGCAGGTCCGCACCCGCCGTCCGGGCTAGGCTCGCGGGGTGAACACCACCTGGGACGCCACGGCCGCCGGCGTACTGCGCCTCCCCTCCGGGCGGCTGGTCCGGGGGAGGGGGCTGAGCCGGCCGCTCCCGCCGGGCCCGGAGCCGGAGTTCGCGCTCTACCTGCTGGGCCACCCGCCGCCCCCGGCCGGCTGGGAGGCCCGCTGGGTGCGCTGGCCGGACTTCCGGCTGCCCGCGGACCGGGAGGCGACCCGCGCCGCCCTGCTCGAACTCTGGGAGCGCGCCCCGGAGGAACGGGTCGAGGTCGCCTGCGCGGGCGGCCGCGGCCGCACCGGAACCGCCCTGGCCTGCCTCGCGGTGCTGGACGGCGTGCCGGCCCCGGATGCGGTGGGCTACGTCCGCGAGCACTACTCCCGGCACGCCGTGGAGACCCCGTGGCAGCGCCGGTTCGTCCGGCGATTCCGCTGAGCGGGGGCGTCGCCGGACGGCGGCCGGGGTGATCGAAAACGGGTGCTTCGGCCCGGGCGCTCCCGGAACCTCCCGGGTTGAGGGGGCGAATCGAACAGGGTCATCATCGTCCGGGTGGACGACACCTGGGACATCATCAACTCGCTGGCCGCAAAACTTGATTCACGATCGAAGCAGCAGGGCGAGCAGCGCTGGCTGATCCAGATCGTCAAGCTGCAGGAAGAGGTCGGGGAGGTCGCCGAGGCCGCCATCGGAGCCCTGGGGGAGAACCCCCGCAAGGGGTACTCGCACTCCTGGGACGACGTCCGGGCCGAGGCCTGCGACGTGATCACCACCGGCATGGTGCTGCTGGCCCGGATGGGCGGCGACCCGCGGCGGACCTTCGAGGAGCACCTGGGCCGGCTGGCGGCCCGCGACCTCCGGCCGGGGCAGGGCTGAGATGGCCACCGGTACGCCGCCGACGCGCGACCGGCAGCACCGGGTATTGCCCGTGGCCGAGTTCACCGCCGGGCTGCCCAAGCACGTGGTCTCCGCGAGCCTGCTGCTGGCCGATCCGCGCGGGCGGCTCCTGATGCTGCACCAGGCCCACCCCTACCCGGGCCATCCCCCCTGGTGGCAGCCGCCGGGAGGGCTCGCGGACCCGGGCGAGCGCCCGTACGGGACCGCCCTGCGCGAACTGGCCGAGGAGACCGGACTCGTCCCCGCCCGGGCGCTGCGACTGCTCGCCGTCGACCACCGCAGCGCCGCCGGGGGCTGGCCGCCGGTGATCGACTTCTGCTTCGACGCCGGGGTCCTGCCTGCCGGGACGGCGGTCGCCCTCAGTGCCGAGCACGACCAGGCGGCCTGGCGCACCCCGGCCGGCTGGTGGCCCCGTCTGCAGCCCGAGCAACGGGCCTGGTTCGCCGCCGTCTGCCGCTCCCCGGCCACGGCGGGCGTGCTCTACCTGCACGACGGCCTGGAGCACGCCGGCACCGCCCGGCCGGCGACGCGGAGCGCGGGCGATCCCGCGCCGGAACGCCATGACTGACGTACTCTCCGTGCTCGTCACTGCCCCCGCAGTCGTCCGTGGCCTGGCGGCTTCCGGCCCTGGACGGTCACCGGCCGGCTGTGCGCCCGCCGGTGACCGGTGGGAGGGGCACCGCTGCGATCAGCGGTCCCAGCTGTCGAAGAAGTGGCTCTCCAGCAGGCTGCTCGGTTCGAAGCCGAAACTGGTGTCGGTGAGCAGCCGGACGAGGAACTCGCCCAGGCTGCAGTCGAACCGCTGCCATTCGTCGTAGCGGTCCGCACGGACGAGCACAGGCCAGTCGGACGGGTCGGCCGCGCCGGTCTGCCAGGCGAAGTCGATTTCCTGCTCGGAGCTGCCCCATTGGAGCAGCCCGTGCGGCGCCGGAAAGCTCGGCCGCGGAGCGAACCGGTCGGCAGCGGTCCTGGACCACGCGATGAGGTCGAGGTCCCGGTCGTTCGGGACGAGAAGGTCGACGTATCCGTCGAAGCTGCCGGAGCCGAACACGTCGACGATTTCCTTGTACTCCTTCGGCAGGGTGGCCCCCAGCGCGGTCTCCGTGGCCTGCCAGTCGACGACGGGGCCCTCTCCCGGCTTCCAGCCGGTGATCGCGCAGAGTCTCTCGACCCAGCTGCTTGTTGCGGGGAGCCCGGCCCATGCGGGGTCCGGGCGGTTCGCGACGACCACGACCGGCCGGGTTCCGGGTCCGCCGCCGATGGCGATCCGGCCCAGGCCGATCCAGTGGGCCCGGTATCCCCAGCCGGCCAGCTCCACCAGCTCGTCGCCGAACGCTTCCAGCAGCGCGAGGCCCGACTTCCGGGTGACGGTCGGGTCGACGAAGCGGTCCATGGCCAGGCTCCGAGGCCGGCCCGACCACTCGCCCAGTACGGAGACGAGCTCCGCGAACTCGTCCGGGTCCGTCTCCTCGGGAAGCTGGAGGACCGTTGCCTGCTCCCGGTGTTCCGGACCATGGCCGTCCAACAGGTTCTGGACCATGGCGATGAGGCCACTGCGGGACCGCTCCGGTGTCGGTGACATCGGACCAGTCAACCCGATCTCGTCCTGGTCCGGCCAGTTCGCCCATGCAGCGGACCGGTCACCAGGGCTCATCGATTCCCGGCCGGGTCGAAGGCCGGTCGGCCGGCGGGGGCGGACGACCGCCCGGGGAGGGTGGGGCCCCGGGGGCGGGGGAGGCGGTCCGTCAGGCCTGGTCACCGGTACCCACTCTGACCGAATCTGATCGTTTTTGGCTACGAATTGGTCAAGCTTCGCTCCGGTGCATAGCGCTGGTTGTCTGCTCATCGTCAAACTCTGGGCAGCTCAATCCCTGCAGCTACCCCCACAGGAGTCAGCGTGAGCCCCATCTCCGCGCGCCGCCGTCGCACCCTACCCGCAGCGATAGCGGTCGCCGCCACCACGGCGCTTCTCGCCGTGACCGTCCAGACCGGATCGGCCGCCGCCGTCACCACCCGCGACACGGCGATCGCCCACGCCAAGGCCAACGTCACCCGCAACGCCTCGGTCTTCGGCTTCGGCGCCGGCCAGGACCTCCAGGTCAAGGACGTCGTCATCGACCCGGACGGCAGCCAGCACGTCCGTCTCGACCGCACCTACCGCGGGCTCCCCGTCGTCGGCGGCGACCTGGTGGTCCATCAGGACGCGAAGGGCCGGCTGAAGGACTCCTCCCGGGCGGCCGCGCACGACGCCGCCGTGAAGTCCACCGTCCCCGCCGTCCCCGCCGAGACCACGGCCGGCCGCGCGCTGGGCCAGGCGCCCGGCATCACGGCCGCCACCAGCAGCCCCGAGCTGGTCGTCTGGGCCGCCGACGGCACGCCCCGGCTCGCCTGGCGGACCACCGTCGCGGGCGTCGGCGAGCACGGCCAGCCCGCGAGCCGGATCGTCGTCACCGACGCCACCACCGGCGACCAGATCGAGGCCTACGACGCCGATCAGGAGGCCACCGGCACCGGGAAGTCCGAGTACACCGGCACGGTGGGCATCGAGACCACGGCCCAGACCGGCGGCGGCTACGCCCTGGTCGACGCCGTCCGCGGGCACAGCACCCGGGACGCCCGCAACGCCTCCGCGAACTCCATCGGCGCCACCTCCGGCGTGCTGTTCACCGACGCGGACAACGTCTGGGGCGACGGCAAGAAGTTCTCCACCGACCGGGCGACCGCCGCCGTGGACGCCCACGCCAACACGGCCTGGACCTACGACTACTACAAGAACACCTTCGGCCGGAGCGGCATCAAGAACGACGGCAAGGGCGCCACCGTCTTCGTGCACGTCGGCACCAAGTGGGACAACGCCCAGTGGTCCGACGCCTGCTTCTGCATGATGACCGGCGACGGCGACGGGGTGACCGACCCCGAGCAGGTCGACCTCGACACCATGGGCCACGAGATGACCCACGGCGTCACCAGCGCGACCGCCAACCTCCGCTACAGCGGCGAGTCCGGCGGGCTGAACGAGGCCACCAGCGACATCTTCGGCACCATGGTGGAGTGGTACGCCAACAACGCCGTCGACACCCCGGACTACCTGTTCAGCGACCAGTCCACGCCGCCGTGGCTGCGCCGGATGGACAAGCCCTCGCTGGACGGCGCCTCCGCCGACTGCTGGAGCAAGAAGGTCGCCCAGCTCGACGTGCACAACTCCTCGGGGGTGGGCAACCACTGGTTCTACCTGGCCAGTGAGGGCAGCGGCGCCAAGACGGTCAAGGGCGTCGCCTACAACAGCCCGACCTGCAACGGCTCCACGGTGACCGGCATCGGCAACGACAAGGTCGCCAGGATCTGGTACCGGGCGCTGACCGTCTACATGACGTCCACCACCAATTACAAGGGCGCGCGGGTCGCCTCGCTGAGCGCCGCCAAGGACCTGTACGGCGCGGGCAGCGCCGAGTACAACGCGGTCGCCGCGGCCTGGAGCGCGGTCAGCGTCAGCTGACCCGCCGCGCACCGCGCACCGCGCGCACCGCACAGCGGCACGCGCACGCCGCACCGCTCGCCGTCCGGGGCCCGTCCAGGTCCCGGACGGCGTCGCGCTGCCGGGGGTCGCCCCGGGCGGGAGGCCGGCGCGGGCCGGCTCCGTCGGGGCCGCGCGGATGTGGGACATGTCATGGCGAAGAGCCATGAAAACGGGACATTCCGGGCATCGGGTTTGCGCCCGGTGCCGGTGCGTGGGTACGAAGGGTCGGAGGACAACGTCAGGCCCGACCAGCGGAAGGAAACCTCATGCCGGCTCTGCGAGACGTGAAACCACTTCCCGACGGGGGGCCCGCGGCACCGTCCCGGGACCGGTCCGCCGACGGCCCGGCAGCCCTGCCGGCGCCGCCGTTCCGGACGGTCCGCCCGGGTGAGGACCTCGGGACGCTCGGGCCGGCCGACGCCCGGGCCCTGTCCAAGGAGCTGTTCGTCCGGCTCGGCCGGCTGGAGCAGGGCACCCGCGAGTACTCCTACGTCCGCGGGACGCTGGTCGAGCTGAACCTGACCCTGGTGCGGTTCGCGGCCGCGCGCTACCGCGGGCGCGGCGAACCGATGGAGGACATCGTCCAGGCGGGGACGGTGGGCCTGATCAAGGCCATCGACGGGTTCGACCTGTCCGCCGGGGTGGAGTTCCCGACCTTCGCCCTGCCGACCATCCGCGGGGAGCTCAAGCGGTTCTTCCGCGACACCGGGTGGATGGTGCACGTCCCCCGCCGGCTGCAGGAGCTCAGGCTGGCCCTGGCCAAGGCCGGCGACGAGCTGGAACAGCGCTCCGAGCGGACGCCCACCGTGGCCGAACTCGCCGCCTACCTGGACCTTTCGGAGCGGGAGGTCGTGGAGGGGCAGAAGGCGGCCAACGCGCACTGCCCGCGGTCGCTGGACGCGCCGGACGACGGGGACGGCGGCGGCACGACGGCGGACCGGTTCGCCGTGGAGGAGAAGGGCTTCGAGGCGACGGTGCACCTCGAATCCCTCAAGCCGCTGGTGGCGGAGCTCCCGGAGCGCGAACGGACCGTGCTCGCGCTGCGGTTCGGGGCGGAGCTGACCCAGGCGCAGATCGGCGAGCGGCTCGGACTGTCCCAGATGCAGGTCTCCCGGATCCTGCTGCGGATCCTCGGGCGCCTGCGCGCCGGCCTGCTCACCGACGACTGACCGCGCGTCCTCGGCCGTTCACGGGCCGCCGTTCACGTGCCGCCGCTCTCCTGCGGCCGTTCACTCCTGCCGTTCACGTACTGCCCTGCCGCTGCGCCGCCGTTGGCGCACGGACGTTCGTCCGCTGCGGAGCCTGCGGCCGCCCGTCCGGCGGCGGGATGGGCGCGGACCGGGCATCCGGCGGATTCGCGCCGACGTGAGCGGGTAGGAGGTCGTTCCAAAGTCCGCCGAGCGTAGGAGGAACCACCCCATGGGAATCCTGATCCTGATGCTCGCCCCGCTGCTGCTGGCCGTGATACTCGCCTGGGGCAGTCTGAACGCGTCCGCCGCACGGCACCGTGCGGAGGGCCACGCGTCGAAGCCGGGGCCGGACCGGCGCCGAGGTCCGGCGAAGCACGCCTGAGCGGTGCTGACGGGACGTCCGGCGGCCGACAGCCGGCCGGACGTCCCGTCGGCCGTTCGTCGGCCGGGCCTCCGGGCCGGGCCTCCGGGCCGGGTGGCGGGCCCGCCGTCCGGCCCGCCACCGCCCCTGCCGTGGGCCGTCCCCGTTCTTCCCTGTCGTCCTCCCCCCTCGCCTTCCCCTCCCGCGTCCGCCTGACGGCCCCTGGGCCGCCAGGTTCGCGCTGTTCGTTGACGCGTGCGAGGAAAGCGCTTACCGTCGGCCTCGCCCGGACCGGAGCAGCTCCTGCCGGGCGCCGCGGCGCGCATCCCCCCACAGCGCCCCGCGGCCCCCCGCTGCCCGGATCCCCGGCAAGGAGCCCGATGAGCGCCGACCCGCACGACCTCACCCCCTGCGAAGCGACCCCGTCGTCCGGTCCGGCCGGGCCGTCCCGCCGAGGAGTGCTCCGGCTCGCCGCCGGATCCGCCCTCGCCGGATCGCTGCTGCTCTCCGCCGCGCCCGCCCGGGCCGCCGCCGACGCCTACGACGTGCTCCGGCTCCGCTGGCGCGACCTGCTCACCGGCACCGGCTTCGCCCCCGCCGCCGAGCCGTACGCCACCGCCCTGCGCGGCCTCGGCGACCGGGCCGGGGCGCTGTACGGCACCATGGCGCCCGGTACCGGCTCGCTCTGGCCGGACCTGCCGCTCGGCAGCGTCTCCGCCAACATCACCGGCAGCTACGTACGGCTGCGCACGATGGCGCTGGCCTGGGCGCAGCCCGGCACCGGGCTCACCGGGGACGCCGGCCTCGGCGCGGCGATCGCCGCCGGCCTCGACCACCTCCGGGCGAGCGCCTACACCCCCACCGCCACCGCCTACGGCAACTGGTGGGACTGGCAGATCGGCGCGCCGCAGGCGCTGCTGGACACCTGCGTGCTGGCCTACGAGCTGCTCACCGCCGCCTCGCTGAGCGGGCAACTCGCCGCCGTCGACCGGCAGGTGCCGGACGCGAGGGTCGCCTCCTACACGGGCACCAGCACCGGCGCCAACCGGGTCGACCTCTGCCGGGTGCTCGCCCTGCGCGGGGTGCTGGGTCGGAGTCCGGCCAAGCTCACCACCGCCGCGGGAGCCCTCTCCCCGGTCTTCCCGTACGTGCGCAGCGGTGACGGCCTCTACGCCGACGGCTCGTTCGTGCAGCACACCTGGGTCCCGTACACCGGCTCGTACGGCGAGGTGATGCTCGGCGGGCTGAGCAAGCTCTTCGCCCTGCTCGCCGGGTCCGCCTGGCAGATCGGCGATCCCTTGCGCCAGACCGTCTTCGACTCGGTCGGCGCCGCCTACGCGCCGTTCCTGTACAACGGACTGGTGATGGACTCGGTGTCGGGCCGCGCCCCCAGCCGGGGCCTGCAGAGCGCCGACCTGCTCCAGCTCCAGCAGGACGACCACGGGCGCGGGCACGCGATCATCGGCCACATCCTGCGGCTCGCCGACTCGGGCGCCGCCCCGGCCGCGCAGTCCGCCGGCTGGCGGGCCGCCGTGAAGGGCTGGATCACCCGCGACCACTACCGCCCCTACCTCGCGAACGCGGCCGTCGACCTGCCCGAACTCGCCCGGGCGCAGCAGTTGCTGGCCGACAGCTCGGTGACGGCGAGCGGCGAGCCGGCCGGAGCCCGGGTGTTCGCGATGGACCGGGCGGTGGTGCGGCGGCCGGGCTGGGCGGCCTCGCTGAGCCTCTGTTCGGCCCGCACCACCTTCTACGAGACCGGCAACGGGGAGAACCTCCGTGGCTGGCACACCAACAGCGGCCTGCTGGCCTGGTGGGGCGCCGACTACGGCAACGGCCAGTACTCGGACGCGTTCTGGCCGACGGTGGACCCGTACCGGCTGCCCGGCACCACCGTGTCGCGCAAGCCGCTGGCCGACGCCGCGGGCGGTGCCTGGGGCGCCGCGCGGCCCGCCGCCGTCTGGGCGGGCGGCGCCACGGACGGCAGCTACGCGGCGGTCGGCCAGGACGTCCGCGGACTGTCCTCCACCCTGAGCGGCCGCAAGTCCTGGTTCCTGCTGGACGATTCGATCGTCTGCCTGGGCGCGGGCATCAGCTGTGCGGACGGCGTGCCGGTGGAGACGGTCGTGGACAACCGCAACCTGGGCGCTGCCGGCACGCACGTCCTCACGGTGGACGGTGTCCGGCAGCCCGACACCCTTGGCTGGTCCGGGCGGCTGACCGGGGTCCGGTCGCTGGCGGTCGCCGGCTTCGGCGGGTACGTCTTCCCCGGCGGGGCGACGGTGAACGCCACCCGCGAGGAGCGGAGCGGCAGTTGGCACGACATCAACGTCAACGGGAGTACGCAGGCACTGACCCGGCGCTATCTGACGGTCTGGTTCGACCACGGGACGGACCCGGCCGACGCCGCCTACGCCTATCTGCTGATGCCGGGCGCGGACGCCGCGGCGGCGGCCGCCAGGGCGGCCGCGCCCACCGTCACCGTGCTCGCCAACACCGCTTCGGCGCAGGCCGTTTCGGACAGTGCCTCGGGGGTCACCGCGGCCAACTTCTTCGCCGCGGGGACGGCCGGGCCGGTCACCGTGTCGGCGCCCGCCTCGGTGCTGCTGCGGGAGTCCGCGGGCGAGCTGGCGATCACGGTCTGCGACCCGTCGCGGGCGTCGGCGACCGTCACCGTCACCGTCGCCCGCTCCGGCTACCTGGGCGCGGTGGCCGGTCCCGGGGTCACCGTGCTGTCGGTGGACGGTGCGGTGGAGCTGCTGGTGGAGGTCGGCGGGGCGCAGGGCGCCGGCCGTACCGTCACGCTCAGCAGGACCGGTACGCCCGCCGGCGCCGTCGCCGCGGCCCTCGCCCCCACCCGGGACGGCTACCTGCGGGACGGCACCTACGGCGACACCAACTACGGTACGGCGAGCACCCTCACGGTGAAGAACACCAACACCGCCGGGAGCGGTTTCGGCCGCAGGGCGCTGCTCGGCTTCGACGTCCCGGCCGTCCGGGGGACGGTCCGCCGGGCGGTGCTGTGGACGTACGGGGCGGTGGCCGACTCCGGCGGTACCCAGGCCTCGCTGCAGGCCTTCGCCACCGGCGGCGAGGCCTGGACGGAGACCGCGGTGACCTGGAACCGCTCACCCTCGCTCGGCGCCGCCCTCGGCACCGGCCGGGTCTGCGACGTGGCGGACTGGGCCGGCCTGGACGTCACCGCCGCCGTGGCCGCGGCGGCCGGCGGCGAGCTGACCCTCGCGGTCTGGCAGCCGCTCGGCGCGGTGGGCCTGGCCGTCAACCTCAACAGCCGGGAGAACGCGGCCCGTCAGCCCTTCCTGGAGATCATCAGCTCCTGACCCGGCGGGGCGGGGGAGCGGTCCGGGGCCGGCGGCCGGGTGGCCCGTTGCCGACGGTGCCCTCTTGACCGAGTACCGTCGCCGCCCCCGACACTGGGGGCCGGGGACCGCCGGGCAGGGCCGGCGGTCCCGGACCGACCGGGTGAGGGAGCGTCAATGACCGGGATTTCACACCGTTTCGTCGAGTCGGCGAGCGGGCTGCGGATGCATGTCGCCGAGGCGGGCAGCGGGCCGCTGGTCCTGCTGCTGCACGGCTTCCCGGAGAGCTGGTACTCCTGGCGGCACCAACTGGTGGCGCTGGCCGATGCCGGCTACCACGCGGTGGCGCCGGACCAGCGGGGGTACGGGCGGACGGGCGGCCCGGACGAGGTCGACCAGTACAGCATCCTGCACCTGGCCGGTGACGTCGCCGGGCTGATCGGGGCGCTCGGCGCGGACCGGGCGGTGGTGGTCGGGCACGACTGGGGCGCGCCGGTGGCCTGGCACACCGCGCTGTTCCGTCCGGACCTGGTCCGCGGAGTGGTCGGCCTCTCCGTCCCGCCGTACCCGCGCGGGCGGGCCGGGCTGTCGCAGACGCTGCGCGGCCAACTGGGCGACCCGGCCTACCTCGCGTACTACATGATGTACTTCCAGCAGCAGGGCGTCCCCGAGGCCGAGCTGGGCCGGGACCTGGACACCACCTTCCGGCGGCTGCTCGCCGGAGCCCCGGTGATGGCCGCGCACGGCCTGCCGATGGTGCCGGAGGGCGGCGGGTTCCTGGACGTCTTCCAGGATCCGGAGGAGCTGCCCGACTGGCTCACCGAGGCCGACATCGCCTTCCTGGTGGCCGAGTTCGAGGAGAACGGGTTCCGCCGCCCGCTGCACTGGTACCGCAACCTGGACCGCAACTGGGAGCTGACCGCGCCCTGGCACGGCGCGAGCATCCAGCCGCCGGCCCTGCTGATCGTGGGCGACAAGGACCTCGTGGTCGCCAACCCCCAGGCCCGGGAGAGCCTTTCGACGCTGTCCGGCCACGTGCCCGGTCTGCGCGAGGTCCGCCTGCTGTCCGGCTGCGGCCACTGGACCCAGCAGGAGCGGCCGAAGGAGGTCTCCGAGGCGCTGGTGGACTTCCTGGCCGGCCTCTGACCGGGCCGGGCCCTGGAAGGGGAGCGGGTGCACTCGGCGTCCATCCCCGCGGTCGCGTGACGGATGGCACGTCGAGTGCCGTCTGACCCTGACCGGGAGATGCATAAAGAATTCATATAAAGTTGCTATGCTTCAGGAATGAGCCGCCGAGACGCCCCGCACGCCGCTTCCGATGCCATCGGGTCAGCCCTCTACGGTCTGGCCACCAGGGCCGTGAGACGCCTTCCCCGCGACATGAGCCTGACCTCCGCCGCCACCTTGGCCACCCTGGACAGGACCGGTCCGCGACGGATCACCGACCTGGCGGTGGCCGAGGGCGTCACCCAGCCCGCGATGACCGTCCTGGTCCGGGTGATGGAGGAATCCGGGCTGGTCGAGCGGAAGGGCGATCCGTCCGACAGGCGGGTCACGCTGGTGTGCCTGACCGAGGCCGGCGCGTCGTACGTCCGGACGCGACGCCGGGCGGGCGTCGAAGCGTACGCGCGGTTGGTCGACGAACTCACCGGTGACGAGGCCGAGGCCCTGGCAGCTGCCCTTCCGGCGCTGCTGCATCTGGCGGAGCTCCAGAGCCACGTCCGAGAGGAGTCGGACCGGTGACCGCGGCCCAGGCTCATGACCAGCCCGTGAGCACGGCCCTGGCACGTCCCGGGGCACGTCTGCTGGTCCCCGCCCTGGTGTTCGTCGCCCTGGTCGTGGCGGCGGTCGCCAGCCTCGGGACGCCGCTCATCACCAGCGTGGCGACCACGTTCCACGTCTCCCTCGACAGCGCGCAGTGGACGCTGACCATCGCCCTGCTCAGCGGCGCCGTCGCCACACCCGTCCTCGGCCGGCTCGGAGCCGGTCCGCACCGGCGGGCCACGATTCTCGTCACACTGGCGATCGTCGTCGCCGGCAGCGCGCTCACCGTGCTGCCGCTGCCGTTCGCCTGGCTGCTCGTGGGCAGGGCGGCCCAAGGCGTCGGACTCGGTCTCACGGCGCTGATGATGGGCGTGGCCCGCGACCACCTCCCCGAGGAGCGCAGCGCGGCGACGATCGCCCTGATCTCGGTGGTCTCGGTCATCGGAGCCGGCGTGGGCTACCCGCTGGCCGCGCTGCTCGCCGAGTTGGGCGGACTGCGGGCCGCCTACGGCCTCGGCCTGGTCGTCACCGCCATCGCCTTCGTGACCGCGTGGCGCTCCATGCCCGCCGCTCCCGAAGGCCGCTCCGCTCGGGTGAACGTGGGCGGTGCGCTCGCCCTAGCGGGTGGACTGCTCCTCGTCCTGTTCCTGGCCGGCGGGAGGAGCCTCTGGAGCCGGCACCTCGCCGTGGCGGTGGCCCTGGCCGTCGCCGCCGTACTCCTGCTCTGCTTCTGGACCCTTTCCGAGCTGCGGACCAGGACGCCCCTGGTCGACGTCCGGGCGGTACGGCACCCGGCGGTCGCCGGGGCGAACATCGCCATGTTCGTCGGCGGGATCGGCATGTACCTCCTGCTCACGCTCATCACCCGCTACGCGCAGACGCCGCACAGCGCCGGCTACGGCTTCGGACTGACCACCTTCGTGGCGGGGCTGGTCCTCGTCCCGTTCTCCGTGCTGGGGTTCGTCGCCGGCAAGCTCACGCCGCGGGTCCGGACGCGGATCGACGGTCCCCTGCTCCTGGCCGGCAGCGCCGCCGTCGTCGGCGGCGGGTTCGTCCTGTTCGCCACCGCCCGGTCCAACCTGGCCGAACTGCTCACGGCCATGGGCGTGCTGGGCTTCGGCGTCGGCAGCTTCTCGGCCGCCGTGCCCGGCGTCATCCTGGCCGTCACCCCCAAGAGCGAGACGTCCAGCGCGATGAGCTTCAACTACGTCGTCCGCAGCGTCGGGTACTCCCTGGGCAGCGCCGTCGGCGGTCTGGTCCTGGCCGCCGGCACCGCCACGGGCCACCTCTTCCCGGACGAGGACGCCTACACGACCGCGGCGCTGGTCGGCGTCGCCGCGATGGCGATCACGACGACGGCCGCCCTCGCCCTCGCCCGCCGACGCTCACCCGGGACCGATCCGGTCACAGCCCCGGCCGAAGAGATCGAGAAACGGCACGCATAGGATCCGGCGTGACGACCGACGCACGAAAGGCATCGCGAAGGCGAAGAATCCAGAAATACCAGGGATGGATTTCGCGGGCCCGCTGGCTTTCCGTCGGGGCCTCCGGGTCGATCCGGTGACCCGGGACCACAAGGCCGAGGACGGGAAAGGACCCGCTGCGGTTTCCCCGGGAGCGGTATTCCTTTTCGTCGAATTCGGCGTCGGAAGGCGAGCCTCCTCGGCAGGGGGTGACTTCGCGGGTGCGGGTGCGGGTGCGGGTGTGGGCGCGGTTCCGGTGCCGCGTGCGAGGTACCCGTCCCTGGCCGGCAAGGGCACTTCGGCGCCGGGCCCGCCGGGCGGACAACCGCCCCGCAGGCCCGGTGTTCAACTCCCGGTCAGGGCGCGACGGCCATGGCGAAGACGTGCAGAGCGGTGCCGGAGGTGCCGGTCCCGGCGGGGAGCGTGACGGAGGTGAGCTGCTTGCCGGCGGGCAGCGCGATCTTGTCGAGCCACAGCGAGGCGGTGTGGTTGTAGGCGGGGGTGCTGGCGTCGTTGTAGGCGACGTCGTGCTGGTTCTGGTGGGAGACCTGCTTGACGAGGGTGTTGCCGTTGGTGGCGGAGGTGTTCCACCAGTCGGTCAGGGCGAGGGTGAAGGCCTGGGTGCTGCCGTCGGAGAAGCGCAGGGTGCCCTGGGCGGAGGGGGCGTTGCTGGTGGCGAAGCCCACGATGCCGAGGGTGGATCCGGTGCCGCTGACGGCGACGGTCTGCCCGGTGGCGTGGATGTTGTCGGGGGTGCCGTAGCGCCCGGGGTGCCAGGTGAAGGTCACCCCGGCGGTGGTGACCTGCCGGCCGGGCGTCAGGCCGGCGGCCTCCAGGGCGTCGCCCGAGAAGGTGCGGCCGCTGAGAGTGGCGGAGGCGTGTCCGCCGGCGGTGGCGTTGTCGTCGGCGGTGACCCCGGTCTCGTTGTACAGGCTGGTGATCGGCAGCGCCTCGTCGGCGCCGTCGCCCTGGTAGGCGCCGCGGTTGGGGGAACCGGTGGCGGGGACGGCGTGGCCGAAGAAGTCCAGGCCGCCGTTGTCCGCGATCACGGCGCCGCTGCCGAGGGCGGGCGAGCCGGACCTGAGCCGCAGGCCCTTGGCCGCCGAGTCACCGGTGAGCCTGGGGTCGGTGGTGACGGCGTGGGTGTCCCCGGCGGGGGCGGCGATGCCGCCGTAGTAGACGTTGGAGTCGAGGACGACGCCGCTGCCGGTGGCGAAGGAGCCGGAGGGGGCCACGAAGATGTTGTTCTTCATCACCTTGTTGTTGCCGATCGTGTCGACGACGGGCCGGGACGGGCAGTAGAAGGTGTTGTTGTAGATGTAGTGGGTGCCGGGGGCGCCGCTGCTGAGCACCAGGCGGCAGTCGTCGACGGCGACGTTGTAGCGCAGGACGACGTCGGTGGTGCTGGGGCCGGCGGAGGCCGGGTTGGAGACGCAGCCGGACACGCAGTTGAGGTAGAAGCCGCCGGCGTTGCCGTACGAGTAGTTGTACTGGTAGGTGCAGGTGCCCGTGACGCTGATGTCGCAGTCCCAGGCGGTGGCGTCGAAGGTGGAGGGCTTGCTGCCCCCGACGCTGTTGTACTGGAAGGTCGGGTTGCTGCTGTTGTAGGGCCACATCCCCGCGAAGTTGCCGGCGACGAAGGGGTACTTGCCGAGGCCCAGGTCGGTGGCGGTGTTGTGCTCCACCAGCGGTGAGGCCGAGTTGTGGACGACGATGCCGTCGCCGCCGGCCTCGTCGATGGTGTTGCCGGCGATCCGGACGGAGGTGTGCTTGGTGCTGGTGTCACCGGCGAGCTTGATGCCGCCGCCGCCGGTGTCGTGGATGTGGTTGTCGGTGACGGTGATGCCGTCGAAGTGGCCGGCGCCGGTGCCCGAGACCTTCACCACGATGCCGGCGGAGGCGGAGAACCAGGGGGCGTTGGCGCCGGTCTTGTCGCCCCAGCCGGAGGTGTCGGAGACCTCCAGGCCGGTGATGACGATGCCGGCCTTGTGGGCGCTGGTGGTGGACTCGACGAGGACGCCGTCGCGCAGGCCGCGGTCGCTCGCGTCGTTCTTGACGTGCAGGTCGCTGACGGTCCAGTAGGACTGGTCGACGAGGCGGACACCGGCGGTCGCCCCGGCCCCGTCGACGACCGGTGCGGCGCCCGTGCCGTACGCGGTGATGCTGGCCGGCTGTCCGGCTGCGCCGGATCCCTGCGGCTGCAGGGTGCCGGTGCAGGTGGTGCCGGCCTTCAGGCTGAGGGTGTCCCCGGGGCCGAAGACGTGCGCGTTGGCGCCGCTCAGGGAGTTCCAGGGGCTGGACTGGGTGCCGCTGCCGGCGGAGCCGGCCGAGCAGTCGAGGAAGTACGACGTGCCGGTGGCGGAAGCGGTGGTGCCGGTGCCGGTGCCGAGGGCCAGGCCCGCCACCAGGGCGGCGGCGCCCAGCAGGCTGGTCGTGGTGCGTCCGAAGGAATTCATCGGGGCCTTTCCACAAAAGGGTGGGGGGTGAGCGTGGTGCTCCGATGCCGAGCGGGAATTCAGCCGTCCGTGGCCGGGAGAACGAGGCGGACGGCATTCGGCGGTGTGCCGATCCTGGGAGTCGTGGAGTCCGGCTGTCAATACGTCTGACGAGGACATCGGAATGTCCGGGGCCCGCCCGGAAAGGAATTCCCTGGCCTGACGGGACGCGGCCGTCGTGGCCCGGTGGCGTTTTTCCCGGGCGTGCGGAAAGCCGCGATGCCGAACGGCGACGCGTGATGTCCGGCCGGGAAATAGCTCGGCCGGTTCGGGTCCGGAATGCATTCGGGAGGATTCTCGGGAACGGTCGCCGCAACAGTGCGGTGGTCCGGGGCGCCGGGGGCCGGTCCTCGGCTTTCGCGGGGCTGCCCGGCGGGTGGGAAGGTGCCCGGTCATGTCCCCGGGGTGACCGTCCCCCGGCGGCCCGGTGGACCGGTCCGCGGGAAGGGAGCGGTGGTCCAGCCTCCCGCCGGGAGCGGTCCGCGCGGCGTGACCGGCGGGCTGACGGCCGGACAGGGCCGGTACGGCGGCGGCGGGTTGCGCCGGGGCGCCGGCGGCCGAGGGGGCGGGGGCATGCGCGGGCTCCTGACGGCAGCGGGTGGCGGGCAGGAGCGGGAGGGGGCGGCGGGCGGTGCTCCGGCCGGGCTGGGTACCGGACATCGTGAGCGGCCGCGCTGATCGGAGTCAAGATAAAGGGATCAAATGATCAAATGATCTGGGAAAGCGCGGGAATCGCGATCATCTGCTCAGGGCTCGGATGTGGGGCTGCACCGGGGCAGCCCGGGGCCGCACCGGGCTCCACGAGCCGCACGCGGCGCCCGGGCGCCCGGCGGTCAGGGGCGGGGCCGTCCGCGCTCCTCCGCGCACTGCGGGCAGGCCCGGGCCGCGTCGGCCGCCGCCCCCGGCCGGGCCCGCACCCGCACACCGGGCCGGCGACGGCACTGCCGCCGGCCGGGTCCGGACGGGTGCGACCGGTCGTGCGGCTACAGCTCCGTCAGCGGCCGGGCGGGGTCGGCCAGGGCGGCCGGGTCCACCGGCCGGCCGGAGCGGACCAGCTCCCGGATCGGGTCGGTGACGTCCCAGACGTTGACGTTCATGCCCGCCAGCACCTTGCCGCCGGAGAGCCAGAAGGCGATGAACTCGCGCCCGGGCACGTCGCCCCGGAACACCACCCGGTCGTAGCCCTCGGGCTCGACGTACCCGGTGTACTCCATCCCCAGGTCGTACTGGTCGGAGAAGAAGTAGGGCACCCGGTCGTAGGCGGCGTCCTGACCGAGCATCGCGCGGGCGGCGGTCTGCGGCTGGTTGAGGGCGTTGGCCCAGTGCTCGACCCGGATGTGCTTGCCGAACAGCGGGTGGAAGGCGTTGGCGACGTCCCCGGCGGCGTGGATGTCCGGGTCGGAGGTGCGCAGCCACTGGTCCGTCCGCACGCCGTTGTCGGTCTCCAGGCCGGCGGCCTCGGCGAGTGCGGTGTTGGGGGTGATGCCGATCCCGACGATCACGGCGTCGGCCGCCACCGTGGCGCCGTCACCCAGCCGCACCCCGGTCACGGCCCCCGGGCCGCCGGTCAGGGCCTCGACCTGGACGCCGAAGCGCAGGTCCACCCCGTGGTCGCGGTGCAGGCCGGCGAAGACCTCCGCGACCTCCCGGCCCAGCACCCGCAGCAGCGGCAGCCCGGCGCTCTCCAGCACGGTCACCTCGGCGCCGGCCGCGCGGGCCGCCGCGGCGGTCTCCAGGCCGATCCAGCCGGCGCCGATCACCACGATCCGCGCCCCCGGGCGCAGCGCCTCCTTCAGCCGTTCGCTGTCCCCGACCCGGCGCAGGTAGTGCACGCCGGGCAGGTCGGCGCCGGGCACGGGCAGCTTGCGCGGGGAGGAGCCGGTGGTGAGCAGCAGCTTGCGGTACCCGATCCGGCCGTCGTCGGCCAGCGTCACGGTGTGCGCGGCGGGGTCGACGGCGGTGACGGTGGTGCCGAGCCGCAGGGTGACGTCGTGGTCGGCGTACCACTGCGGCGGGTGGACGTAGATCTTCTCCCGCTCGGTGCTGCCGAGCAGGTACCCCTTGGAGAGCGGCGGCCGCTCGTACGGGCGCTCGTGCTCCTTGCCGAGCAGCAGGACCGGCCCGTCGTGCCCGGCCTCGCGCAGCGCCTCGGCGGCCTTGGCCCCGGCCAGGCTCGCGCCCACGATCACGATTGCTTCGTCCGTGCCTGTGCCCATGGTCAGCTCCTCGTCGGTTCGCCCGCGCCCTGCCCCGGACAGCCTGCCCGGCGGCCGGGGGCGAGTCGAGACCATAGGGCGCGCGGCGCGACCGGCTCCCCTGTTCGGGTGACGGCCCGCGCCGGGCGGGATCGCCGCAGGCCGCGGCCCGGCCGGCTCAGCGCACCTGCGCGAGCGCGGAGCCGGTCGTCGCGTCGCGGACCAGGGCGGTGTCGGCGAACTGCTCGAAGCGCACGATCAGCCCGCCCCGGACGACGAAGTGGTGCGCCACCCGGACGGCCAGCGGCTTGCCCGTGGTCCGGTGGCGGGCGGTGTAGCGGGCCAGCACGACCACGTTCTCGCCGTCCACCACGTAGCTGTCGTCGTGGGCCGTCCAGTCCTCCCAGTCGGCGGCCAGCCGCTCCATCACGGCGGCGGTGACGCCGGCCGGGGTCCGGTACGTCCCGGCGAGCGGGAACCCGGCCATCTCGGTCCACTCGACGTCGTCGGCGAGGGTGGCCCGCAGCGCGGCCAGGTCGCCGCGGGCGGAGGCCAGGTACTGGCGGCGCACCACGTCGGCGGGGGCGGCGGAGGGCTCGGGCGTGCCGGTCATGGTCAGCCCCACGTCGTCTCGCCCTTGGCGACCTTGGTGCCGAGGTCGACGGCCAGGGGCAGGCCCGCGTCCGGGTAGAGGCGCTCCAGCTCGGCCCTGGCGGCGGCCGCGTCCGGCGACTTGCCCACCTCGGTCTCGAAGGTGCGCAGGTAGTCACGGGTGTAACGGATGGCGGTGGTGTCGGTGGGCGCGCCGGCGGTGCGGTGGCCCGCCACCACGAACTCCGGTCCGAGCGCCTCCAAGCCGTCGAGCAGGTCGATCCAGGCGGCGCGCTGCTCGGCGGCCGGGGTGTCCGCCGTCCAGACGTGCAGGCCCTGGAAGAGCAGCACGCCGCCGAGCAGCGCGCGGTGCTGGTGCTGCCAGAGGTAGTGCCGGTCCGGCAGGTGGAAGTCGGCGCCGCGCAGCTCGAAGCGGTGGCCGGCGAAGTCGATCTCGTCGGTGGGCAGGATCTCGGGCAGCACCAGGCGGGAGGGGAGTTCGTCGTCCCCGAGGTGCGCCCAGGCCCGCAGCTTGGCGGGATAGGTCTCGGTGATGTGCTCGACCACCAGGTGCGGGGCGAGGAACCGGACGGTGGGGAAGGCGTCCTGGATCTCCTCGGCGCCGAAGTAGAAGTCCGGGTCGCCGTGGCTGATGAAGACGGTCGTCAGCCGCTTGCCGGTGGCCCGGACGGCCTCGACCAGGCGGCGGCCGTCGGAGCGGGTGAGGCCGGCGTCGACCAGCATCGCCTCCTGCTGCCCGGTCACCAGGACGGCGGTCTTGTTGAGCGAGCTGTCGGGGCTGTCGACGACCTGGAAGTCGAGGGTGCTCATGGGGGTCCTTCCTCGGGTGGCGGGGTGCCTCAGCCGGCCCGGACGGCAGTGGCGGGGGCGGGAAGCTGCGCCCGCACGCCGGGGCATTTCTCCTGACCTTGCAGTAACTGACTGAACAGGCATTGTCGCCGTCGTGCACTCTGCCGTCAGCTTCCGCCGTCCGGTGCCCGCCCGCACCCACGGCTGCGCCGAACAGGGCAGCCGGGCGGGAGCGGCCGGCAGCCCGCCGGAAGCCGTCCGGGACGCACGGCACGGGCCCCGGCGGGCCCCGGGCGGCCCCGGCGCTCAGTGCAGCCGGGGCAGCGCCTCCCGGGCGCTCCGGCTGAGCATCCGCAGATCACTCACGAAGCGCTCGCGCCGCTCGGCCGGCAGCCGGTCGAGGAAGAGCCGCTGGACGTTCTCGGCGTGCACCCGGGCCGCCCGGACGCAGGTCTCCTCGCCCAGCGGGGTGAGCGTCACCAACTGCACCCGCCGGTCCTCCGGGTGCTGGGTGCGGCGCACCAGCCCGGCCGCCACCATCCGGTCCACCAGCCGGGTCACCCCGCCCGTGGTCAGGACCCGCTCGCGGCCGATCTCGCGCATCGGCAGACCGGGCGCACCGGCCCGCCCGAGCACCAGGAGCACCTCGAACACCGAGTGGCCGACCCCGCACTCCTCCTCGACCGCCCGGCCCAAGATGTGCTCCAGCCGGCCGGCCGCCCCCAGCAGATGACCGAACGCCAGCACCCTGTCGTCCCCCGCCGCCTGCGCCGCCGTCGAGATCTCCCTGCCGCCTGCCACCGGACACCCTCCTCGCCCCGCGAGCCACCACCGCGCCACCGCGTCACCGCGCCGCCGAGAGCACAGCATCGCGCATCCGCCGCCCCGCCCGGCGCACCCGGGGCGGGGCGCGCGGCAGCACCCGGCGGCGCTTCCCCCGTCCGGGAACACCGTACGGGCGCGTCGCGTTCGATTGGCATGACCAGCGAATCCGCACCCCGTACCCCCGAGATCCTGCGCTACGCGGCCTTCGCCGCCGACCCGGCCGGCGGCAACCCCGCCGGGGTCGTCCTGGACGCCACCGGGCTGGACGCCGGGGCGATGCTGGGGATCGCCGCCGGCCTCGGCTACTCCGAGACGGCCTTCCTCACCCCGGGCACGGCCCCCGGCCACCACACCGTGCGGTACTTCAGCCCCCTGATGGAGGTTCCGTTCTGCGGCCACGCCACCGTCGCGTCCGCCGTGGCGCTGGCCGAACGGGCCGGGCCCGGGCGGTTCACCCTCCACACCGGCGTGGGCGAAGTCCCGGTCGAGGTCGAGCAGGACGGATCGGGCCTGCTGCGCGCCACCCTGACCAGCCTCGCGCCGCACACCGAGCCGGTCACCGAGGCGGACGTCGAGCAGGCGCTGGCCCTGCTCGGCTGGGCCGCCGCCGACCTCGACCCCGAGCTGCCGCCGCGAATCGCCTACGCGGGCGCCCGGCACCTGGTGCTGGCAGCCGGGACCCGGGCCCGGCTCGCCGACCTCGCCTACGACTTCGACGGGCTCGCCGCCTGGATGACGGCCCGCGACCTGATCACGCTGCAACTGGTCTGGCGGGAGGACGCGCACACCTTCCACGTCCGGGACCCGTTCCCGGTCGGCGGCGTGGTCGAGGACCCGGCCACCGGCGCGGCCGCCGCCGCCTTCGGCGCCTACCTGCGCGAGATCGGCGCGGTCAAGGCCCCCGTGGAGCTGACCCTCCACCAAGGGGAGGACCTCGGGCGTCCGGGCGAGCTGCGGGTGACGCTGCACGAGGGCGACGACCGGGTCCGGGTCTCCGGCACGGCGGTCGTCATCCCGTCCTGATCCCGTCCTGATTCCTTCCTGGCCGCCTGGCCGTGCCCGCCTGACCGCCTGCCCGTGCCTGCCCGCCTGCCGGACCGCGCGACCGCCGCCCGGCCGGGCGCCACCCGATATTCGGTGGCGCCCGGCCGGGGTGTGCGGAAGCCTGCCCGGATGGAACAGACGAACGGTCGAACGGTCACCGTCCATCTCACCCACCGGGGGAGCCGGCTCGGGCGGCTCGGTCCGTTCGAGGTCGACGGCGTCCGCTGGCCGATGGTCGGCAGCACCGTGGCCCGGCTGGAGGAGCAGCTCGGCGTGCCCGTGGCGGTGTTGCGCCTGATCGGCGTCACCGACGGCGAGGGCGGCCGGGGCGGGCACACCACGTACCACGCGGAGGCGCTGGAGCGCCCCGTCCGCGGGCTCCCCGGAGCGGTGGACGAGGACGACGCCGCGTTGCTCGGCCCCGCCGCCCGCCGGGCCGACTGGGCCACCGCCGAGGGGCTGCGGGCCGGCCTCGACTGGGCCGGCCAGGCCCTGCGGGCCGCCGGCCGGCCGCCCGTCGGGCCCGCCGAGCAGATCCGCACCTGGAACCTCTCCGGCCTGTTCCGGCTGCCCACCGGGAGCGGCGCGGCCTGGCTGAAGACCACCAACCCCGCGTTCAACGCCTGCGAGGCGAGCGTCGCCGGGCTGCTGCGCGCCGTCGACCCCGGCCTCGTCCCCGAGGTGATCGCCGCCGACCGGGACCGCCGCCGGCTGCTGCTCGCCGAGGTGCCCGGCGAGGACTGCTGGGGCCCCTCGGCCGAAACCGTCGCGGACGTCGTGCCGCGCCTGGTCGCCGCCCAGGCCGCCCTCGCCCGCAGCGGCGCCGCCGCCACGGCCGGCCTGCCCGACCGCACCCTCGGGCACCTCCCCGCCCGGCTGCGCCGGGTACTGGACGGCGAGGCCGCCCGTGACCTGACGCCCGGGGAGCTCGCCGCGGCCCGGAGCCTGCTCGGCCGGCTGCCCGCCCTGATCGCCGGACTGGAGTCCTGCGGGCTGCCCGACACCCTCGTGCACGGCGACTTCCACCCCGGCAACTGGCGCTCCGACGGCCGGCGCACCGTCGTCCTGGACTTCGCCGACAGCTGCTACGGCCACCCCGCCCTGGACGGGCTGCGCCCGCGCGCCTTCGTCTCCGAGGAGCGCTGGGCCCAGGTGGCGGACGTCTGGGCGCGCGCCTGGGCCGTCCACGCCCCCGGCTCCGACCCGGTCCGCGCCCTCGCCCTGGCCGAGCCGCTCGCGCACCTGCTGTACGCGGTCCGCTACCAGGAGTTCCTGGACAGCATCGAGGCCACCGAGCGGCCCTACCATGAGGGCGATCCGGCGTCCGAGATCCGCGCGGCCCTGGCCTGCGGCTGAGCCCCGGAACCCGTACCCCCGTGATCGAGAGGCACCACCCATGGCGTCCGCCCGCCCGTCCCTGCTGTACGTCTCCGACCCCGCCTACCCCGCCAACGGCCGCAGCTACGGGGACGAGGACATCCGCCTCACCGCCCGCCTGCGCGAGTACTTCGACCTCGCGCTCTGCCACCCGCTGGACGCCCGCGCCCTGATGGGGCGCTTCGACGCCGTGGTGGTCCGCAACAGCGGCCCGGTCCTGCACTACCAGCAGGAGTACGAGGACTTCCGGCGGGCCGCGCTCGCCGCGGGCGTCCGGGTCCACAACCCGCTGACCGGCCGGGGCGACATGGCCGGCAAGCAGTACCTGCTGGACCTCGGCGCGGCCGGCCACCCGGTGATCCCCACCGCCGACGGCGACCTCGGCGCCGCCGCGGCTCTGGCCGCCCTCCCGGCGGCCGGCCGGTACGTGGTCAAGCCCCGCCTCGGCGCCGACTCGCTCGGCCTGCGCGTGCTGGACGCCGCCGCCCTCGCCACCGAGCCGCTGGCCGGCTGCCTCGTCCAGCCGTACATAGCGCTGCGCCACGAGGTGTCGTTCTACTACGTGGACCGCGAGTTCCAGTACGCCCTGTACGCCCCGGACCCGGCCCGTCGCTGGGAGCTGGAGCCCTGGGCGGCCACCCCCGAGGACCTCGCCTTCGCCGCCCGGTTCATCGAGTGGAACACCCTGCCCTTCGGGATCCAGCGCGTCGACGCCTGCCGGACCGAGGACGGCGGGCTGCTCCTGGTCGAGCTGGAGGACCTCAACCCGTACCTCTCGCTCGACCTCGTGGACGCGGACACCCGCGAGGCGTTCGCGCAGGCCTTCCGGCGGTCGGTCGAGGGGCTGCTGCGGGCCGGCTGACCCGGTCGGCAGTCGCGGAGGGGCCGGGCCCGGCGCGGGCCCGGACGCGCTCCCCGGACACGCTCCCCGAGGTCGGTCGGCGGGGTGCGACTGCGGGCCGGCGGTCACTTGACGCTGATGTGACGGGTGCTCGTCCGGTGCAGGTGGGCGTCGATCAGGGCCGTGGTGGCGTCCGGCTGTTCGATCTGCGGAAGGTGGCCGGCCCCGGGGATGATGTCGAGAGAGCCGTCGGCGAAGGCGGCGGCGTACGCCGCGCCGTAGGCGGGGGTGACGATCCGGTCGCTCTCCCCCCAGAGCAGGAGGGCCGGCGCGTGCACGCGTCCGAGCCGGCGCAGGAGTTTGGGGTCGTGCATGTAGGGGTCGCCCGCGAGGGTGCGCATGGTGGCCATGTTGCCCTGCCGGCGGGCCAGTTCACCGGAGGGGAGACCGGCGGGGTCGACGTGGAAGCGGTCCGGGTCGTGCCAGGAGTGTTCTGCCGCGCCGCGCGCGTCAAGGGCGAAGAAGTCGGTGATCGGTTCCGCTTCGACGTTCACGCCGACGGCGTCGATCAGGACGAGGCCGGTGATGACTCCGGCGGTGTCGCGTACGGCCATCTCGGCGGCGATCCAGCCACCGAGCGAGGAACCGACGACGAGGACGTCGTCCAGGCCCCGGTCGTGCAGGTGGTGGAGGTAGCCGAGGGCGAGGTCGTCGATGCCGGTGAGCCACTCGGGGCGGTGGGTGCCGTCCCAGCCGGGGTGCACCGGCGTGATGGCGTGGGCGGTGCGGGAGAGGTGCCCGGCGAGGCCGGCGACCGTGGCCGGGCCCCCGCCCCCGTGCAGGATCAGGACCGGCCGGCCCGTTCCGGCTTCGGACAGGGTGAGGGGCAGGTCGGAGTACCCGGCTGAGGGGTGGTCTGGAAGCATGCCCCCAGAGTAACTAAAGATCTTTATATAAGCTAGTTTGGTTGAGTCGTAGACTGGGCCCATGATGGGTGAGTTGCAGGAACTCGGCAGAGCGGTCAAGCAGGCGCAGTACCGGCAGCACCGGGCGCTCGACACGGCGCTCTCGACGGTCGGCACCACGCTGGCCCAGTGGGACGCCCTGCGGGCGATCGGCCGCGCAGCAGGGGCGTCGGCCCGCGAACTGGCCGCCGCGACGTTCCAGAGCGAGCAGGCCTTCGGAGCGCTCGTCGGCCGCCTGACGGCCCAGGGCGTGGTCGAACGGCGCCCGGGACACGGCCGGCGCATCGAACACCACCTCACCTCCGCCGGTGAGCGGACCCTGGCGGCCGCCGACAAGATCGCCGACGAGGTTCTCGCCACCTGCTTCGCCGCCCTGCCCGCGGCGGACCGCGTGACCCTGCTCGACCTGCTCCGGCGCCTCAACGCGGAGGAAGCCGGACGGCCGGGCCGGGTTTCCCGACCGGACTGATCGTGCCCTTGGCCGGGGGAGGCCGTTCCTCGTCGTCCGCCTTCTCCCCGGGCAGGCGGACTCGGCTCCTGACGGCCTCCGCGACCTGCCGGGCGGCCTGATCCGGCGTGTTGTCCGTACGGGTGGACTCGTCGTCGCCCTGCCTGCGCCAGGGGTGCTGTCGAGCCGTACGATCACCTGTCCGACCTTGGCGTCGTGGACCGCGAGCCGTGCCGGTCACGTCACACGGAACGGGCACGGCGCGCGGCCGGTCTCCCGGGGGCCCGGCGGCCCGGCGGCGGGCGCCCGGACTGTCGGCCGGGTGCGATAGTTTGTGCTCGCCCCGGGGGAGGCCACCGGAATTCGGATGCCCGGGCCAGGGCTCCTGTGCTTGCCTGTGTCCTGCCGAACGCAGGCAGCGGACCAGTCGCTTCCATCATCTTGACGACGCAGCAGCAGGAGTACCTCATCAACACCGTGATACGCAGGACCGTCCGTACCACCCTGGTCGCCGCCACCTGCAGCACCGTTCTCGCGGCCGGGCTCGCCGCCTGCGGCACCGTCCAGCAGCTGTCCGCCGCGCAGAAGGTCTCCGACGCCTTCGGGAAGCTCGGCGACAGCAAGTCCTTCTCGGCCAAGCTCTCGGTGGACGCCACCGCGGCCCAGATCGAGGCCTTCGGCGCCGCCACCGGCGACAAGATCGGCGCCGACAGCGCGGCCGCGCTGTCCACCGTGAGCCTGGCCGTCTCGTTGAGCGCGGACAAGCCGCTCAAGGACCTGCAGTCGCCGAAGGGCGCGGACGGCAAGCCCGCCGACCCCGACGCACTGCTGGGGGACAAGGCGCTCTCGTTCTCGTACGCGCTCACCGGCAAGGGCGGCAAGTCGCTGCTGGAGCTGCGTCAGGTCGGCGGCAGGACCTTCGCCCAGGCCGACCTCGCCGGATTCGCCACCCTGGTCGGCGAGGACCCGTCCGAGGTCCGGGAGATGACGGCGGACCTGCCGGCCTCGGTGCGCGGCGCACTGGACGGCAAGTGGGTCTCGCTGGACGCCGGGACGCTGCAGGACTTCAGCAAGTCGCTGCGCGGCGGCCGGGGCGCGGCCGGCGGCAAGGCCGGTGCCACGCCGTCCGCACCGCCCACCCTGGCCCCGGGGACCGAGGAGAACCTGCTCAAGTCCCTGAAGGACGTCTTCAGCCGCGACGTCTCCTTCGAGGACAAGGGCAAGCAGGACGGCAAGGACCGCGTGACCGTCAGCGTGCCGTCCCGCAAGCTCGCCGAGGACCTGCTGAAGGCCTTCCAGCCGCTGGCCGGGGAGATCCCGAACCTGGGCAAGCTGCCGACGGCCGTCCCGAGCGACCTGCCCGACCGCAAGCTGGCCATGGACGTCCTCCTCGACCACGGGGCGCTGTCCGCCGTCACCTTCGACCTCGCCCAGCTGGACGAGAAGATCGCCCCCGGCACCAGCCTGCCGATCAAGATCGCGTTCGGCAAGGACGCCCCGGCGGTCCAGGCGCCCGCGGGCGCCACCGAGATCACCAAGGCCGACCTCGACAGCCTCTTCGGCGAGATCTCCGGCGGGGGCCGGGGCGGCCTCGGCGGCGGCCTGGGCGGCCCGGCCGAGCCGCTGACCGACGCCCAGGTGAAGGAGCTGACCCAGGGCGGCGGGCTGACCGAGCAGCAGGTCCGGACGTACAACAAGCTGGGCCTCGGCTTCGAGGAGATCAAGGAGCTGGCGGTCGCCCGCGTCTGACCCTCCCGGCTCACCGGCGCGCCCGGCCCCCCGATCACGGCGGGGCCGGGCGCGCCGCTGTTCCGCCGCCCGTTCCGGCGCGGCTGCCCGTACGGCGGGCAGGGGCGCAGCCGGTACGGGTGCGGCCAGGGGGACGGGTTCGGGGACGGAGGCCACGGGTGCGGCGGCCTCACAGCACCGGCGCGATCCGCCGTCCGTCCAGCGCGGACAGGACGGTGATCGCCTCCACCGGGCACATCTCGGCGGCCTCGGTCAGCTGCTCCCCGGGCGCGCTGACCGGATGCCGTGCCCGGGCCCGGCCGTCCTCCCCGAGGGCGAGATCGTCCGGCGCGGTGGCCGCGCAGAGGCCGGTGCCGACGCAGCGGGCCCGGTCGACCCGCACCACGACATCGCCGGCCGCGCCGCCGGTGGCGTCCGTCCTGTCCGACCCGCTCGTCCTGCCTGTCCCGTCCGTCCCACCTGTCCCGACCGACCGGCCTGTCCCGTCCGTCCCGCCCGTCCCGACCGACCCGCCGCCCGTCACCAGGCCACCTGGAGGGCCAGCGGACTGCGGGTCAGCAGGCCCTCGCGCCAGACGATCGCCTCCTGCGGGCCGGCCGCCCGCAGGCCCGGGAGCCGGCGGGCCAGCCGGTGCAGGGCGAGTTCCAGCTCCATCCGGGCCAGCCAGGCGCCCAGGCAGTGGTGCGGGCCGGCGCCGAAGGTGAGGCTGGGGGAGCCGAGCGGCGCGAACAGGTCCTCGGCCAGGGTGCGCGGGAAGACCGCCGGGTCGTGGTTGGCCGTGGCGGCGTCCGCCGCCACCACGGCACCGGCCGGAATGGTCACGCCGCCGATCTCCACGTCCTCGGTGGCCCGGCGCAGCAGACCCGGCAGCGCCTCGGTGTCCCCGAGCGGGATCGCGCGCAGCAACTGCTCGGTGGCCGCGCCCGCGCTCTCCTCGTCGGCGGCGAGCCGCTGCCAGGCGGCCCGGCCGTCGCCGAGCAGGTACACCACGGCGTTGCCGAGGGTCGTCATGGTGGTCTCGTGGCCGGCCACCACCAGTCCGACGACCAGTGAGACCAACTGCCGCTCACTGACCCCGCCGCTCTCCCGCGCCGCCGCGAGCAGACCGCTCACCAGGTCGTCGCCGGGGGCGGCGCGCCGCTCGGCGATCAGCTCGGCGGCGAACTGCGCGAACTCGCCCATGGCGGCGGCGATCGCCCCGGCCGAGTGGGCGGTGGCGGAGAGCGCGTGGTCGCTCCAGTGACCGAGCCGTTTCAGGTCCAGCCCGTCCAGGCCCATCAGACGGCTGATCACGGCCACCGGGAGCGGCCTGGTGTACTCGGCGACGATGTCGGCGGGGGAGCCCTGGTCGATCAGGTCGTCCAGCAGCCCGTCGACCACCGAGGCGACCCAGGGCCGCCACCGGGCGATGGCCCGCGGGGTGAAGGCGCGCTGGACGGTACGGCGCAGCCGCTGGTGCTCGGCACCGTCGAGGTTCAGCAGTGCGTCCGGGTCGTCCAGGATGTTGGGCACCACGGACACCGGCGGCGCGTCCGGGGTGTACAGCGAGGCCCGGTTCAGGCGGGGGTCGGTGAACACCTGGCGCACGTCGGCGTGCCGGCTGACCAGCCAGACCGGGGTGCCGGTGGGCAGGGCGGCCAGGCGCGGCGGCCCCGGCTCGGCGTGGCGCAGGCAGTGCAGCGGGACGAGCGGCGGTGCGGACTCGGCCGGGCGCTGTTCGACGGACATCCATCCTCCTGGCGGTCGACCGCGGGGTGCGGTCTGCGAAGTCGGCGAGGTCTGCGAGGTCTGCTGGCTCTGGCGGGTGTGCTCGGGGGCTCGGGGCACCGGTGGGGGTGTCCCCGGTGCCGGGGAACGGGTGGGGAACGGGTGGGCCCGGTCGGCGGGCGGGGGTTTCGAGAGGTCCGGGGCCCGGGTACGGCGATGGGGTGCACGAGGCAGTCGCTGCGTACGACGGTATGTGCGCCGGATGCCCCGGGACAGCGGCAGATCCGGCCATCGACGGGCGGATCCCGCCGAGTTCGCCGGCCGCGCGGGTGGGCGGCGCCCCCGGGCGGCCCGGCCCGTCGGGGCCGCCGGCCGGCTGCTCCCCGGCCGCGCTCGGCGGGTCGGCCGCCGGCCGGGGCTAGGCTTCGTGGGCAAGCGGAATTCGAAGTCCCGGCGCAGAGCCGCGCCGGCCGACGGAGGTGGGAACCGGATGTCCCAGCAGGTGAAGGCAGTGATCGCGCGCGCCAAGGGTGCGCCCGTGGAGGTCACGACGATCGTCGTGCCCGACCCGGGGCCGGGCGAGGCGGTGGTCAAGGTGCAGGCGTGCGGGGTGTGCCACACCGACCTGCACTACCGCGAGGGCGGCATCAACGACGAGTTCCCCTTCCTGCTCGGCCATGAGGCCGCCGGCGTGGTGGAGTCGGTGGGCGAGGGCGTCACCGAGGTCGCCCCGGGCGACTTCGTGGTCCTCAACTGGCGTGCGGTGTGCGGGCAGTGCCGGTCCTGTCGGCGCGGGCGGCCGCAGTACTGCTTCGCCACCCACAACGCCAAGCAGAAGATGACCCTGCTGGACGGCACCGAGCTGTCGCCCGCCCTGGGCATCGGCGCCTTCGCCGAGAAGACCCTGGTCGCGGCCGGGCAGTGCACCAAGGTCGACCCGGCGGCCTCGCCGGCCGTGGCCGGACTGCTGGGCTGCGGGGTGATGGCGGGCCTGGGCGCGGCGATCAACACCGGTGGCGTGGGCCGCGGCGACTCGGTCGCGGTGATCGGCTGCGGCGGCGTCGGCGGCGCGGCGGTGATGGGCTCCCGGCTGGCCGGTGCGGCGAAGATCATCGCGGTGGACATCGACGACCGCAAGCTGGAGACGGCCCGCCGGCTCGGCGCCACCCACACCGTGAACTCCCGTACCACCGACCCGGTGGAGGCGATCCGCGAGCTGACCGACGGCAACGGCGCCGACGTGGTGGTCGAGGCGGTCGGCCGTCCGGAGACCTACAAGCAGGCCTTCTACGCCCGCGACCTGGCCGGCACCGTCGTCCTGGTGGGCGTCCCCACGCCGGAGATGACCCTGGAACTCCCGCTGCTGGACGTCTTCGGGCGCGGTGGCGCGCTGAAGTCCTCCTGGTACGGCGACTGCCTGCCCTCCCGGGACTTCCCGCTGCTGATCGACCTGCACCTGCAGGGGCGCCTGGACCTGGACGCCTTCGTCACCGAGACGATCGAACTCGACGCGGTGGAGCAGGCCTTCGAGCGCATGCACCACGGCGACGTGCTCCGTTCGGTGGTGATCCTGTGAGCGCCGCCCGGATCGAGCACCTGGTCACCTCCGGCACCTTCGAACTGGACGGCGGCAGTTGGGAGGTGGACAACAACGTCTGGATCGTCGGGGACGACACCGAGGCGGTGGTGATCGACGCCGCCCACGACGCCGAGGCCATCGCCGGCGCGCTCGGTGACCGCCGGCTGGTCGCCATCGTCAGCACCCACGCCCACAACGACCACATCGACGCGGCCCCGGCGCTGGCGGCCCGCACGGGCGCGCCGGTCCTGCTGCACCCCGACGACCTGCCGCTGTGGAAGCTCACCCACCCCGAGCGGCTCCCCGACGGCGAACTCGCGGACGGCCAGGCGATCGAGGTGGCCGGCACCACCCTGACCGTCCTGCACACCCCCGGCCACGCGCCGGGCGCCGTCTGCCTGTACGCACCGGAGCTGGGCACCGTCTTCACCGGCGACACCCTGTTCCACGGCGGGCCGGGCGCCACCGGACGCTCGTTCTCGCACTTCCCGACCATCATCGACTCGATCCGCGAACGGCTGCTCACCCTGCCGCCGGAGACGGTGGTCCGCACCGGTCACGGTGACTCCACCTCGGTCGGCGCCGAGGCGCCGAGCCTGGCCGACTGGATCGCGCGCGGTCACTGAAACCTCGACGGCCACCGCCGCCCGACGACGGCCCGACGGCGGCCCGGTGCTCGGCCGCCGCCCGCCGCCGGGCCCGTCCCGGGAGCCCGCCGGGGCGTCAAGTAGGCTCGTCCCCATGACTGTTGCTCCGCAGCTCAAGCTGGAGGCCGACGGCCTGGCCGTGACCGTGGACGACCTCGCGTACCTTGCCCTCGGCGGGTACGGGCACTTCACCGCCATGCAGGTACGCGGCGGCCGCACCCAAGGCCTGGACTTCCACCTGGCCCGGCTCGACGCCGCCACCCGGGAGTTCTACGGCGAGCCACTGGCCGGGGAGCGGGTCCGCGAACTGATCCGGCACGCGCTCGGCCAGGGCGCGGACGGCGCCGACGACGGCGACGACGGCGACGCGGTCCTGGACGCCTCGGTACGGGTCCACGTGTTCCGGCCCGAGGACGCCCCCGGCGCGCCCGTCCGGGTGCTGGTCGCCGTCCGGCCCCCGGGCGAGGCCCCCGCCGAGGTGCTGAGCCTGCGCGCGGTGGACTACCAGCGGCCCGTGGCGCACATCAAGCACAGCGGCGGCTTCGCCCAGACCTACTACCGGCAGGTCGCGGTGGCGGAGGGTTACGACGAGGCGCTGTTGGTGGGTCAGGGCGGCGTGATCGCCGAGGGTGCGATCACCAACGTCGGTTTCGTCGAGGGCGACACCGTGGTCTGGCCGGACGCTCCCGTGCTCCAGGGCATCGCGATGCAGGTGCTGGTACGTGAACTGGCCGCCGCCGGCGTGGAGTCCAAGCGCCGGCCGGTCTTCCTCAGCGACGTGGCGTCGTTCGACGGTGCCTTCCTCACCAACTCGCGCGGCTTCGCTGCAGTCGGCCGGATCGACACCGTGGACCTGCCGCTGGACGCACCCCTGCTGGCGACCGCCCGGCGGCTGCACCGAGAGGCGCCCTGGGACGAGATCTGACGGGCCCGCCCGGTTGGGGGAGCGGCCCGCCGGCGCTGCCGCCACTGCGCTGACCGGTGTGACGAGTTGGTCCGGGAACGGTCGCGCGGCCCGCCCGTGGCGGGCGCGGGTCGCGGGGGGTGGTGGTTGCCGGTCGCCGGTCTCGGTCGTGCGCGGCAGCGGCCGCGCTCGTCGTCTCAGCCGGAACACGGGGCACTCCTCGGGGATACGTGGTCTCCAACACCGACTATCCGGGCACCCGCACCGCCACCGTCAAGGCCGCCAAGGACCTCTACGGCGCCGGCAGCACCGAGTGCGCCACCGTGGAGAAGGCCTGGAGCGCCGTGGACGTCACCCCGACCGGCGTCACCTGCGGCGGCAGCACCCCGACGCCCACGCCGGGCGGAAACCTGCTGCTCAAACCCGGCTTCGCGTCCGGCTCCACCTCCTGGAACGCGACCTCCGGTGTCATCACCAACGGCGACGGCGCCACCCCGCACACCGGCTCCTCCTACGCCTGGCTGGACGGCTACGGCTCCTCCCACACCGACACCCTCTCCCAGGCGGTCGCCGTCCCGGCCACCGCCACCGCCCCCAAGCTGAGTTTCTGGGAGAAGATCACCACCCTGGAGACCGGCAGCACCGCGTACGACACCCTCAAGGTCCAGGTCGTCGACGGCACCACCACGACCACCCTGGCCACCTCTCCAACGCCGACGCCACGGCCGGCTACGTCCAGCGCACGCTCGACCTGACGGCCTTCAAGGGCAAGGCCGTCACGATCAAGTTCACCGGTACCGAGGACGCCAGCCTCAGAACCAGCTTCCTGATCGACGACACCGCCGTCACCACCGGCTGATCCACACCAACGACCGGCGGCCCGAGCGGTGGACTGCAAGCCCCGCTCGGGCCGTCCTCGCTGCCATGAGTGTCGTTGCCCGTGGCTCGAACCGTTTTCACGACACCGTCGCCGTGGACACTTCCCCCGCCGTCCAGCCCATCGTCCAGCAGCGGACCGGCGGCGGACGGATCGTGCTGAGTGGCTCCATCCGGATCGTCACCCCGTCCACCGACGAGGCCGCCAACGCCGCCGGCTTCGCCGAGGCAGCCCCGGGCTGCGCGGCGATCTGGCCGACTCCGCAGCTCAGCACGGACAGCTCGCCGTGGGGGTGGTCCTCAGGGATAGTCGACGGTGCTGTGGGGGCCGGGGATTTCGTCGCGGGTGGTGTGGAGCTTCTTCAGCGTCTTGGCGACGTGTTGCTCGACGGTGCGGGGCGAGAGGGAGAGGGCTTGGGCGATGTCCTTGTTGGAGGCGCCGGTGGCGAGGAGTCGGGCGACCTGGGTCTCGCGGGGGGAGAGCCGGTCGCCGTAGCCGCGGCGGCCACGCGGTGCCGGGCGGCCCAGGCCGAGTGCGCGCAGGTGCTGTTGGCAGCGGGCGGCGTCGGCGGTGGCACCGAGTGCGGTGAAGGCGGTGGCGGCGTGGGTGAGGTGGCGGGCGGCGGTGTCGAGGTCGGCAGGGGCGAGGGCGAGGGCGGTGAGTTCGAGGGCGAGGGAGGCGTAATAGGGGCGGCCCATGGCGGTGAGGATGCGGCGGGCACGGTCGAGGCATGCGGTGGCGCCGGCACCGTCGCCGTCGTACAGCAGGATCCGACCGCGGCCGTATGCGAGGACTGCGAGGAGAACAGGGGCGTCCTCACCCTCCAGAGCCTCTTCGGCCTCGGCGACGATGCCCCGCGCGGCCTCGGGATGACCGTCGGCGAGCGCAGCATTGACGGCAGCTGCGATGAAGAGGGAGGACTGCCCCCAGTCGGACGTGCCGCGCAGCTTCTCCAGGGCGGAACGCACCACGGCCCAGGCCTCCTGCGGCTGACCGCGGTGAATGTGGATGGTGCTGATGGCGGTCGCCGCACGCAGGGCGCAGTCGGCCTCCAGGGCCGTTTCCCCGAGGCGGGCGGCGTACCGGAGGTGCTCCAGGGCAAGCTCCCACTGCCCGCGGACCGCAGCCACGGCTCCACGGCCCAGGCAGGCCTCCATCAGGATGTCGGCGTTGTCGGGATAGCGCGCAAGCAGGGTCGTATGGTCCTCCTCCAGGTGTTCCCAGCGGCCTGCCATCCAGTCCAGCCGCAGCAGTTGGCTGGCACTGCAGGACTCGATGAGAGGAGCCGTGCCCAGCCGACGGGCGAGGTCGAGGCTCTCCCGCAGCAGGGCTTCCGCCTGGCGGTCGTGCCCGGTCGCGAGGGAGTAGTAGCCGACGTTGAAGAGGGCACGGGCGCTCTGGCGCAGGACTTCGGGATCCGTGTCATCGCGGGGCAGCCGCTCGGCGAGGTCCCGGACGGCCATGTCGTTGGCCCTGGCCATCAGCGTGAGACGGGTGGCGTGGACGGCGGCGCGCGCGCCACGGTTGGGGCTGTCGTGGACGGCGTCCTCGGCGCGCGCCATCCACGCCTGCACCTCCCGCGGGGGCCGGCTCGGGTTCACGGCGAGGGCGACCATCGCGCGGGCGGCCACGTCGGGCCGGGCGGCCAGTTCCTCGATCGCCCGCTCCAGTTCGCGTTCGCCGCCCGCCGTGTCGCCTCCCTGGTTGACCATGAGCAGGCCGAGAGCGAGGCGGATCTCGCCGCGTGCGGCAGCCGGCAGGTGGGAAGCGGCGAGAATGCGGCGCAGCGCGGTGGCGCCGGTGGTGTGGTCGACACCGTTGACGGCGATCCGGGACAGCGCCAGGGCGGCGCGGGTACGCAGGTCACCCTCCAGGCGGGGTAGGGCGAGGATCTCGTGGATGAGGGTGGCGGCCGTGCCGTCGTCGCCGAGGGTGATGGCCTGGTCGGCAGCGGCTTCCGCCTGACGCAGCCAGGCCGCGGTGTCGCCGAGGGCGCGGGTGTGATGGGCGATCTGGACGAGGGGAGGCGAGGGGGCGGAGGAGAGTGCCCGGACGGCTTGACGGTGCAGATCGAGGCGGCGGGGGCCGAGGATGCCTCGGTGGACGGCCTGTTGGGCGAGTGCGTGGCGGAAGGTGTAGTGACCAGCGGTGCCTTCGCGGAGGACGGTGGCCCGCAGGGCTTCGGTGAGCGCCGCGTCGGCGCGGTCGGGGTCGATGCGGGCGACAACGGTGAGCAGGTGCTGGTCGGCGGGTACGGCGAGGACGGCGGCGGCTTCCACCAGGGCGACTGCGGAGTCGGACAAGGTTGCCATGCGCGAGGCCACCGCTTCGCGCAGTCCTCGGGGGACCTCCGCTTCCGCCAGCACTGCCACGTCGTCCGCCGGAGGGCCGTGATTGAGGTGGCGGGGGCGGGGGCGCGGCTGAGCGGTGAGGGTGAGCAGGTCCTCTTCCACGACGAGGGGCAGGCCCGCGCTGCGTTCGAAAAGGGTCCGGCTCAGGGCCGTGCTCACGCGTGGGCCGAGCACGGCGGCGGCGAGATCGTGCACCTCGTTCTCGGTGAGGGGGCCGAGGTGGATGTCCGCGCCGCCGGTCCCCGGCGGGCGGCGGTAGGGAACTCCGAGCACGGGGGTGTCGTCGGAGAGGTCCTCTCCGCGGTAGGTGAGCACCAGGCCGAGCCGTTTGGGGAGGTCACGGGCGAGGAGCAGGAGCAGCTCGCGGGTGGCTTCGTCCGCCCAGTGCAGGTCTTCCAGCACCAGGACCAGTGGACCCACGGCGTCGAGCACGGAGCGCACCGCGCCCATCAGCTGGAAGCGTCCGGCGCGTACGTCCTGCAGCTGCGCCGTGGCGGGGGGCAACCGGTGGGCGAGCGCGGGCAGCAGCGGCGCCAGTGCGCCGGCCTGCGGGTTGAGGCGCTCGGGAGGGGGCAGCCAGTCGGTGGTGTCGCTCAGGGCGTCCAGGACCGGGCCGAACGGCAGCGGTTCACGCAGCGGGTGACACATGCCGGTGACCACGCGCACCCCGCGCCTGGTCAGGGCCAGGGTGGCTTCGTGGATCAGGCGGGACTTGCCCACTCCGGGCTCGCCCTCCACCAGCACCACGGCCGGCGGGATCTCCAGCGCAGTGAGCAGGAGATCCAGTTCCCGGCGTCGGCCGACCCAGGCGAAACCTCGCCCCGTAGCGGCGTCGGAACGACGGTCTACTGCCACAGCCGGCCTCCAAGCGGCACAGCCTTTGGCTTGCGCCCCTCTGGATCCCAACGTAGTCGCCGCCGGCTTCCCTGCCAATGTGCGGATGAGGTGACTCGGGGCGGGGGCCGGGCTCGGGTGCGGTGCGACCAGGCTGATCCCGGGCGCCGGTTTCTGTCGGAGGTGTTGGTTATGGGGGTGAGGAGGCTGGTCTGGGTGAACGGCGAACTCCGGTGGTTTGGGGCCTCCTGTGAGGGCGCCCCGAACCACCGGAGCCGTTGTGCGGGTGTGGCGGGCCGGGCGGACGGCTCGGGTCTGCGGCCTACGTGATCACTTGTTCATCCCGGGCTTGCAGGAACCGCCCCGTCGGGCCACGGGGGCGCTCCGGTATCCCTACCAGCTGTACACCTGGAAGGACCAGAGCGAGTAGCCGTAGCCGGTACCGCGGGTGGTGCCGTTCATCCGGATGTAGCGGCCGGAGCCGGCGAGGCCGGTGAGGTTGTCGGTGCCGCCGTCGCCGGTGGTGGTGGTGTAGACGGTGGTCCAGGTGGTTCCGTCGTTGGAGGTCTGGATCTGGTAGGCCTTTCCGTAGGCGGTCTCCCAGGTCAGCTTGACCGCCTTGATCGGCTGGGTGGTGCCGAGGTCGATCTGCAGCCACTGCGGGTCGGAGTTGGCGCTGGCCCAGCGGGTGCCGGGGTTGCCGTCGGTGGCCTTGTCGGCGGTGAGGCTGGTGTTGTTGCCCTCGACGGAGGAGGCGGTGGTCGGCCGGCCCTGGGCCCGGTCGGTTGTGGTGACCTCCAAGGTGAAGGTGGAGGCGCCGGAGGCGCCGGTGGTGTCGGTGGCGGTGACGGTGACCGAGGTGGTGGTCATGGAGGCGGGGGTGCCGCTGATCTGGCCGGTGGTGGAGTTGATGCTCAGGCCGGCGGGCAGGTCGTAGGCGGCGTAGGTGAGGGTCTGGCCGGTGGCGGAGTCGGTGGCGCTGACCTGGAACGGGGTGATGGCGGTGCCGGGCGCCGCGCTCTTGTCGCCGGGCTTGGTGACGGTGACGGTGTTGGCGGCGGTGGCGTTGGTGCCGCCGACGGCGGTCAGGGTGAGGGTCTGGGCGTTGGCGGGGCGGGTGTCGGGGCCGGTTCCGGCGTTGTCCCAGTTCCGCTGGGGGGAGGTCAGGACGGACTGGGTGCCCTGGTTGGTGAGGCTGAGGGCGAGGCCGCTGTAGCGGTTGACGAGCCGGACGGCGCCGGTGGGGGTGGAGGCGCCGCTGGGGTTGGGCGTGGTGCGGGTGGCTTGGATCGACCACTGCTGGCCGATGCCGGCGGGGGTGCTGAGGGAGCCGAGACTGACGGCGGCGCCCCAGGCGCGGCCGGCGTTGCCGGTGCCGACGCCCAGTGCCTGGCCGGAGGCGGCGTTGGTGATGGTGTAGAAGCCGTCACCGGTGGCGGTGAACTTCCACTGCTGGGAGGAGGCGGTGCCGCTGGTCGCCAGGCTGCTGCCGCTCTGGTCGAGGTAGCGGCCGTTGCCGGCGGCGATCTGGTAGGTCCGGCCGGTGTCCACCGGGGACGGCAGGTCGGCGCTGCTGCGGGGCCGGAGCGTGATCTCCCGCGAGCTGCTCCCGCAGAAGAAGGTGCAGTAGGAGCGGAAGGTCTTGCCGAGGACGGTGTTGTCGGTCTTGTTGCCGGAGTCGACCAGCCACCGGTACCAGGAGCCGTTCTCGGTGCCGGCCACCAGGCCCATGTCGGTCCACTTCTGGGTGGCCAGGTCGTCGGTGGAGTAGAAGTGCAACGGGGTGCCGACGTTGGTGTTCTGGGCGACGTTGTTCTGCGGGGTTCCGATGTACTTGCCCAGGTAGGCGTTCCAGGCGATGTTCATCACCGCGAGCTGCGAGTTGTCCGGCAGGGTGCCGGCCTTGACCTGCTCGGTGGTCCCCTCGGTGGTGGCCGGCTTGTAGTCGTCACCCGACGGGATGTAGCCGAGTCCGCCGCCGTCCGCGGGGATGATGTCGCTCTCGGCTCCGCCTACGCCCGGGGTCTGCCAGGCGCCGTTGTACCACTTCTTCCAGGAGGACGCCGCCATCTTCCCCGAGATCGGGGCACGGGCGACGTGCTGCTCCCAGATGGCGCCGCCGGCAGCACCGGGCTTGCTGAGGACACGGGTGGCGTGGAAGACGTAGAAGTAGCCGGAGGCGTAGTCGACGAACAGGCGCTGGTCGCCGTCGCCGTAGTAGTAGGTCTGGTTCGGGAACGCCGCGGTGTCGCCCCGGGTGGTGCTGTAGGGCGAGGTGAGGGCGTGTTCCTGGATGGTCCAGGTGGCGCCGTGGTCCTTGGAGACGGCGTTGTCGATGGCGTCGAAGTGGAGGTTGTCGCCGAAGGGCTCGCCGGTGAACTCGTTGTGGATCAGGCCGTACCACCAGCCGGTGTCGGGGTCGACCCAGACACCGACCAGGTCGCAGTAGTTGGGCTGGGAGTAGGTGGTGCCCGGCGCGGTGGGGGTGGCGTTCAGACCGGTGGGGCTGTTGTTGCACCGCCAGGTGGTGTCGTTGTTCTGGTCCAGGGCGTTGTTCGGGTTGACGGCGTTGCTGATGGGGTCGAGCGTGGCGCTGTCGTAGTTCGCGCCCGAGTAGAACCTCCAGTACCGGAGGTCGTTGCCGTACCCCGCCAAGGCGTTCTGGACGTAGAACTTCCCGTCGGCGTCGGTGTAGCCCGAGCTCGGGGAGTCGGTGCCCTGGTTGAAGGAGAGACTGTTGCCCGCGGTGAGGAAGACACCGGGCTGGGGGGCGGCGGCGGAGCCCCACTTCTGGGTGCTCTGCGCGGGGTCGCAGGAGGCCAGGCCGATCCGGGCGTTGTTGACGACGGCCCCCTGGACGGCGAGGCACTTGCCGGACTTGGCGCTGTAGATGGTGCCGTCGGGCAGGTACTTGAACCTCTGCTGGGGCGCGCCGGCGTTGCAGTCGTAGAGCTGGACGAGCGCGCCGGTGGCGTTGGAGCCGCCGGCGACGTCCAGGCACTTGGTGGTGCCACCGACGGTGACGGTGAGGCTGCCGTTGTCCTGCCAGGTCCAGTTCTGCGCGCCGGCGCCGTTGCAGTCGTAGAGCTGGACGGTCGCGCCGTTGGCGGTGTTGAAGTTGGCGTCGTCCAGGCACTTGCCGCCGATGGTGACGGTGCCGGGGGCGCCGGCCGCGGTGGCGGCGGGGGTGACGGTCACGGCCGCGGCCGCGGCCACCGCGAGGGAGAGGGCGGCGGCGAGGCCGGCCCGTCCCGCGGTCATTCTTCGGTACATGACGTTCTCCGTACCTTGTGGGGGTGGATGGTGCGCTGAGCGCCGTGGGGGGTGCGCTCAGACCTTGATGTGGGCGACCAGTTGGTCGATGAAGGAGGCCCACTCAAGCCTGGTGGAGGGCTTGCCCTCGATGCCGGGCCGGGTCTGCCAGGGCAGCGGGCCGGTCTCGCGGCGGTATTCGACGCCGATCGCCTCCAGCCGGGGCAGGTGCGTGGCGAGGCGGGTGCGGAAGTCGTCGAAGTCGCGTTCGCCGGTGCTCCAGAGCGCTTCCGCGATGGCGCACAGCCGCGGGAAGGCGTAGTAGTCGACGGTGCGGGGGTTGTCCATGTGTTCGGTCCAGATGTTGGCCTGGCCGCCGAGGACGTGTGCCGCCTCGTGCGGGGAAAGACCGGAGGGGACGGGCTCGAAGCCGTAGGCGTCCTGGAGGGTCAGCGGGACGGCGAAGGGGATCGGCTCGTCGGGGTGCTCGGACTGGCGGTAGTCGAGGTAGACCTGGTCGTCCGGGCACGAGACGACGTCGTGGCCCCTGCGGGCGGCGGTCCGTGCCCCGGTCATGCCGCGCCAGGAGGCGACGGCCGTGCCGGGCGGGACCGGCCCCTCCAGGAGGTCGTCCCAGCCGAACACGCGGCGCCCGCGGGTGGCGAGGTGCTCTCCGAGCCGGCCGATGAACCAGGACTGCAGCGCGTTCTCGTCCGTCATTCCCCGCTGCCGCATCAGTTCCTGGGTGCGGGGGTCGGCGCGCCACTGGTCCTTGGGGCACTCGTCGCCGCCGATGCCGATGAACCGGCTGGGGAAGAGGTCGGTGATCTCGTCGAGGACGTCGCAGTAGAACGCGACCGTGCTCTCCTCGGTGTTGAGGACGTTCGGGTTGACGCCCCACCGGGTGTGGACGGCCAGCACCTCGCCGCCGACGCCGAGCGCCGGGTAGGCGGCGATGGCCGCCTGCGAGTGCCCGGGGACGTCGATCTCCGGCACCACGGTGACGTGCCGGTCGGCGGCGTAGGCGACGATCTCGCGGATGTCCTCCTGGGTGTAGAAGCCGCCGTGCGGCCGGCCGTCGCCCGGGGCGTCCTGCGGCACGCCGACCTGGGACTCCCTGCGCCAGGAGCCGACCTCGGTCAGCCGCGGGTGGCGGCGGATCTCCACCCGCCAGCCCTGGTCGTCCGTCAGGTGCAGGTGCAGGACGTTCAGCCGGTGCATGGCCATCAGGTCGACGAACCGCAGCAGATCGTGCTTGGGCATGAAGTGCCGCGCCACGTCGAGCATCGTGCCGCGCCATCGGAACCTCGGCGCGTCCTGGACCGTCACGGCCGGCACCGCCCACCGCTGCCCGGAGGCCCGGGCGCGGCGGTGGACCGCCGGCGGCAGCAGTTGGAGCAGGGCCTGGCAGCCGTAGAAGACCCCCGCCTGCGAGCCGCCCTCGATGAGCACGCACTCGGCGGTGACGGTCAGGTGGTACGCCTCGTGCCCGAGGTCCGGGCGGAGCCCCAGGCGGATCGGCCGCCTGGCGACGGGGCTGATCGGGACGGGAAGGCCGGTGGCGGGACGCAGCACGGACTGGAGCCACAGCGCGGTGGAAGTGAGGTGACTGCCGGCGGCGATGGCGGTGGAGACATCGAGAAGGAACTCGCCTTCGCCGGTCTGGAGCGAGGCGGGGCGGGGCAGCAGCATGGGGTGGGGTCAGCCTTTCACGGCGCCGGCGGAGACGCCGGAGACGAGCTTGCGCTGGATGATCAGGAAGAAGACGACGACCGGGAGCGAGAAGATGACGGAGCCGGCCATCTGGCCGCCGAAGTCGGTGCCGGTGATCGGGGTGCTGAAGGAGGCGAGCCACACCGGGAGGGTGTACTGGTCCTGGTCCTTCATGAAGGTGTAGGCCACCAGGTAGTCGTTCCAGGCCGCGATGAAGGCGAAGATGCTGGAGGCGACCATGCCCGGGGCGACGAGCGGGAAAAGGATCTTGTACAGGATCTGCCAGGTGGAGGCGCCGTCGATGCGGGCGGCCTCCTCGATCTCCACCGGGACGGCGATGAAGAAGCCCCGCATCACCCAGATGGAGAAGGGCAGGACGACGGCGACGTAGGCCAGGATCAGGCCCGCGTAGGTGCCCAGCAGCCCGACCCGGTTGAACACCAGGAAGGTCGGGATCAGCAGGGCGGAGCCGGGCAGCATCTGGACGATCAGGATCGCCACCATGATGGCGCGCCTGCCCCGGAACCTGAACCTGGAGAGTGCGGCGGCCGCGAACATCCCCAGCACGACGGCCAACAGGACGGTGCCGCCCACGACGATCAGGCTGTTCCACAACGTGCGGTAGAACGTGGTCTGGTTGATCGCCGCGTCGAAGTTCGACAGGGTCGGGGACTTGGGAAGGAACAGCGGGGTGGAGGTCATCGCCTCGGAGCGGGGCTTGAAGGCGGTGTTGACCATCCAGTAGACGGGGAAGACCCACACGAGGCAGAACGCGACGGCGATCGCATTGGCGAGCGCGCCGCCCTTGGGATTGCCGGCCCGGCTGCGGCGAAGGCGGTTGTTCACAGGTCCTCCCCGGAGCGCAGCAGGTTGCGGATGTAGAGGGCGGTGACCGCCACGAGGATGGCGGTGGTGATGACCGACAGGGCGGCGCCCTGGCCGATCCTGAAGGCGACGAACGCGGTCCGGTAGGCGAAGATCCCGAGGGTGGTGGTCGCGGAGTCGGGGCCGCCGGCGGAGACGAGCCAGATCTGGTTGAAGACGTTGAAGTCCCAGATCACTGACAGGAGTGCGACCAGCATCAGGGTGGGGCGCAGGAAGGGCAGGGTGACGGACCACCAGACCCGGAACTCGCCGGCGCCGTCGAGGCGGGCGGCCTCCTGCAGTTCCAGGGGTAGCTGGGTCAGCGCGGCGTACAGGGTGAGGGCGATGAAGGGGACGGCCTGCCAGACGATCAGCAGCCAGATCGACAGGTACGCCAGGAACGGGTCGTTGGCCCAGTCGGTGTTGGTCATGTCGCCGAACACGCCGGCTTGGGTGAGCAGCCAGTTGACGACGCCGTAGCCGGGCTGGAAGAGCCACTTCCAGACCAGGGAGGACGCCACGGTCGGCATCGCCCAGGCGAGGATCAGAACGATCGTCACGGTCAGGCGCATCGCGGTGGCGAGGCGGGTGAGGAGTTGGGCGACGGCGGTGCCCACCGCGATGCTGCCGGCCACCATGGCGGCGGTGAACAGGACGCTGCGCAGCAGGGCCTGCCAGAACTGCGGGTCGTCGAACAGTGCGGTGTACTGCCGCAGGCCGACCTGGTGGTAGGTGCCGGTGAACAGGGAGCGCTGACTGTAGTCGGTGAAGGAGGTGTAGATCAGGAAGACGATCGGGGCGGCGGTGACGGTGAGCATCACCAGGCCCGCGGGGGACAGCAGCCACCACGGGGCCCACGAGGGGCGACGGCGGGACGGGGCGTGCGGGCGGAGCCTGCTGGTGCGGCTCGTGCCTGCCAGGGGTTGGGTCGTCATGGGTGTTCTCTTGTCCGGTCGGCGTAGGGCGTGCCTCACGGGTCGCGTCGTGCGCCCGGCGGGAACGGTGAGCCACGCCCTAGGGCGGGAGGGGCGCCCCGGGATCGTCGGGGCGCCCGGGGGCACTACTGACCGGCGTTCAGCGCCTTGGTCGCCGTGGCGTCGAAGGCACTCGCGGCGTCCTTGGTGCTCTTGCTTCCGGAGGCGACCGCCGCGAAGAGGTTGTTGATGTCCTTGTTGGCCTCGATCTGGGCCCAGTTGGCGTTGGCGGGGGTGGCCTTGGAGCTGAGGGCGGCGTCGAAGAAGCCCTTCTTCAGCTCGCCGACCGAGGCCATGGCGGCCTTGATGCCTTCGAGGCTGTTGGGGATGAAGCCTTCGTGGCCGACGACCCACTTGCCCTGGATGTCCGGGCCGGCGGCGATCTTCGTCCACTGCAGGGCGAGGTCGGGGTTGGCGCTGCGGGCGGCGATGCCCCAGTCGGAGCCGCCGAGCATGACGGGCTGGGCCTTGCCGGACTTGCCGGGCAGCGGGAAGGTGCCGAGGTCGGAGTCGGTGAGGTTGGGGTTGGCCTTCTGGATGCGTCCGATGAACCCGCTGGTGGCGATGATCGCGGAGGCCTTGCCGTCGGCGAAGACCTGGACCTGGTCGGGGGTGGTGGTGTCGACGGTCCGCGAGGCGGCGGTGGAGAACTGGTTCTGGAAGGCCTTGAAGTCGGCGAGGCCGGCCTGTGCCGCGTCGGCACCGAAGCCCGCGGTCCACTTCGACCCCGCCTCGGCGGCTATGTCGCCGCCCGCGTCCCAGATGAACTGCATGCCCGCGTACCAGTTCTGGCCGGGGAGGTAGAGCGGGGAGAAGTCGGTGCCGGGGTTGGCGGCCTTGACCTTGGCGAGGTCGTCGGTCAGCTCGGTGAAGGTGGTCGGGGCCTTGTCGACGCCGGCCTTGGCCCACATGGTCTTGTTGTAGATCACCGCGCGGGCGCCGGCGAAGCCGGGGACGGCGTAGAGCTTGCCGTCGACGGTCGCGGGGGCGACCAGGCCCGACAGCCAGGTCTGACCCTGCCTCAGGTCGGCACCGTAGGGGGTGAGGTCCTTGAGGCCGCCGTTGGCGGCGAAGCTGGCGACCTGGGTGTTGCCGAGGTCCAGCACGTCCGGCGGGTTCGAGGTGGCCAGCGCGGTGGTGACCTTGGTGGTGATTCCGTCCCAGGCCTGGACCTGGACGTCGACCTTGGCGCCGGTCTGCTGGGTGAACGCGTCGTTGATCGCCTGGAGCGACGGCTCCGAGTAGTCGCCGTCCATCACCCAGACGGTGAGGGTTTTGCCTTCGCCCTTCGCGGTGGCGACGGGTTGCGGCGTGGTGGCCGCGGAGGGCGCCGTGCCGGCGGCCGAGCAGGCGCTGAGTGCGACGGCGACGGCCAGGGCGAGGACGGTGGCGGCACCGCTTGATCTGTGGTTCATGGGTTTTCCTAGCAGTATGTCCGGCAGGTAGGATCACCGAACTGTTGGGTAGTACTCACGGGTTTCTGGGTCGAGCCGGCGATTCGCGGTTGCAGCCGCGGTGCCGCCGGGTGATCTCGACCCAGAGATCTGTTGGCCGGTCGGGGATCGGCCGGGGCTCAGAGGACGCCGAGTTCGCCGGCGAGCACCAAACAGGCCCCGCCGAGCAGGATCAGGTCGTCGTCCCCGGCCAGTGAACGGATCTTCAGCGAGGCGCCGATCGGGGCGAGCGTGCGCGCCTGCACCGTCTCGACGGCTGCGCGCAGTAACGGGCCGTCGATCAGGTCGGCGGGCCCGGTCAGAACGATCTCGTTCAGGTTGAGCGCGCAGGCGATCGGGGCGAGTGCCGTGCCCAGGGCCTGGCCGGCGTCGGCCAGGATCGCGTCGTGCCCCGAGTCCGCAGTGGCCGCCAGGCGTGCTCGCAGATGCCCGGCGTCGATCATCGGGTCCAGGCAGCCCCGGCGCCCGCAGACGCACGGCTCGCCGTCGACGTCGACCGTGAGGTGTCCGATCTCGCCGGCCGCGAACTGCTCCCCGGCCACCAGCTCGCCGCCGACCACCAGTCCGGCACCGACACCGTGCTCGGTGGCGATCACCATCAGGTTCTGCGCCTCGGTGCCGCGGAAGTGCAGCACGGCCAGGGCTGCCGCGTTGACGTCGTTGCCGACGTAGGCCGGGACCCCGAAGTCCTCGGTGAGCTGACGGGCCATCGGCAGGTCGTGCCACTCCAGGTGGGCGGCCTGCCGGATGACGCCTGTGTCGTCGACGATGCCGGGCGAGCCGACGCCGATCCCCAGCACCCGGCGGGGAGCACGCCCCAGCAGGTCGGCGACCAGCTGGTTCACCAGGTCGCGGGCGGCCTCGCCGAGCGCGGTGCCGATGGCGACCTGCGACCGTTCGACGATCTCACCGCGCAGGTTCGTCACCGCCCCCCGGAAGTACTCACCGGGCGACAGGTCGAGCACCACCAGGTTCACCGCGTCGTCCTGGATCTCCACCAGCATCGAGGGCTTCCCCCGGCGCCGGCCGCCTTCCTGGCGGGGCTCGACGTCCGCGACCAGGCCGTCGGACTCCAGATCGGCCACCAGCGCGGAGACCGTCGGCGCGGTCAGGCTCGACACCCGCGACAGGTCCGCGCGGCTCATCGCACCCTCGCGGTAGAGCGTCGCCAGGAGGAGAGAACGGTTGTGGACCCGGTTGTCCTGGGTCTGCGCCTTGGTCCGCCCCGCCCGCCGACGTGGGGCCGGCGGCGCATCGAACAGGCCTCGCGGCGGGCGGCGGCCCGGGGCCGCTGCGGGGCGGAGGGGATCACTCACGGCGTCTCACTCTCTCCGGCTCGGTCGTCCGCCGTAGTTTCTTAGACGGTTTTACTTAAGATGTTTTAAATAATCACCACCTGCCCCAACTCCTGTCAAGGGCACGAAACTCGGCCGATGTAACGATTCCGCACGCCTCGCCGGGGGTTGCATCGAATCCTGGGAGGGGGAGGAGCTGCGCAGGTGGGGCCGCAGCCCGGTCCGCCTGCCCGACGACGCCTCTCGGTCACCGCCCCGCCGTTGCCACAACCGCCTTTCAAGCCCGACACCTACTCGGTGTGCTCGTCGGGCAGGTTGAGCCGAAGGCGCCAGGCCGTGGCGAGCGGCGTGGGCAGGATCAGGATGCGGCGGCACCCGGCGGCCATGAGCACCCTGTAGGCCAGACGGACGCGGTGGTCCTCGCTGGAGAAGACCCATGGCCCCGGTATCAGCAGCACCCGGTGCGAGCCGTCCATCACCGCGTGGACGAGCGCCTCGAACTGAGGCCGGGGCCGCGGGCCGCGGGCGGCCGGGAGGTCGTCGAGGTAGAGCGCCGGTGCGGGCAGGCCCAGTCGGGCGGCGAAGCGCCGGAAGGTCTCACGGTGGACCTCCACCGGCGACGCCGGACCGGGCGAAGGGCAGCGGCGCAGGTATGCCGCGGGCTGCAGAGGGATGGACGTGTCAGACATGTGCGGATGCATCTGTAGTGCCTCCGGAGAGCTCGACGAAGGATCGCCTGCCGACACGGGGGCCGCCGTTTGCCCGCCCCGGGACAGCGGGGCTCCCCCGTGACCTGGCTCGGCGATGCGGGACCCCACGTCGACCGACACGGGCCACCGCGCGTCCGAACGATCCCGCGACATCCGGCGGGTCGTTCACAGGTGGGCCCAGTAGGCGGTGCCGTGGGGTGCGGTGCGGTGGCCGTGTGCGGTGGCCAGCCGGGCGATGATGGCGTGGCCGCGGCCGTGTTCATCGGGTGCGCGGCCGGTGGTCCGGGTGCCGTCCCGGGTGGTGGGGCCGCCGTCGTCGACCTGGATATGGAGGGCGTCGCCGGGGGTCGCGTGGTCGAGGTGGAGGGTGATCGGGGGGAGGGCGTGTTCGACGGCATTGGTGACGAGTTCGGAGACGACGAGCAGGGCCTGGTCGATGGTGTCTTCGTCGAAGCCCCAGGTGCCGAGCACATCGCGGGTGATGCTTCGGGCGGCGCCCGCCGATGTGGGGTGGTGGGCGAGTGACCACACGGTGTCGGTCCGGTCGCCGGCCGGCTCGTCGCCGGCGCGGGAATCCGGACGGCCGCCCGCAGGATCTGCCGTGCGGCCTGCAGGCTCGGTCGGCGTTCTGCCGGGAAGGGTGGCGACGGCGTCCATGAAGGCTCTCCTCTACCGACACGCTGGTCGGAATAGTCCGCTCCGTCCCCCTCGCTCCCGTCCATGAGGCCTGTGAACGAAGATCGACCGATCGCGTCAGCAGTCACAGCCAGGTAACGGAAGGCTCCGGAGGCACGGGCTCGATAGTGGAAGACCAGGTGGTCGATGGGTGGAGCCGTAGGTACGGCCCGGGTGCTGCAACGCTCTGTTCTGTGACGTCAGCCGAGGGTTGCCAGGTGGGGACATGGTCGCTGCCAGGTTGCCGGCACCGTCGCGCGGAACCTCGAGTGAACTCGTGTGGTCGATGCCACTGCAGAGCGGCCGGGATGCCTGGGCCTGCGAGGTTCTCCAGCCGCCGTCGCCCGACGCATCCGGCCCCACCGCTGTCGCGGTGGGGCCGGGGTTGGTTGATCGAATGCTGACCGGCCGGCCCGGCTGCCGTAGATGCTGACTCCGTCGAGGGTGGCGTACCCGGCCGGAGAGCTTGGTCGCCACGAGGGTTGGCTGCCCGGGGAGAGGAGGCCGCGGAGCCGTACAGGGCGACGTTGGCGTGCCGGGGACCGTCTGTGGGCACGTGTTGACGGGCTGCTGCGCTCCTCCGTCGATGCCGACGCCGATGTTCCCCCGGTTGGTGGACCGCTCGCCGCGAGCCTGGATCCCCGCGCCGGTGAAGGTGAAGGAGGCGGTCGAGCCGTTCGCCGTCGCGTGGTGGATGTCGTTCTGGTAGTCGCCGTAACCGCGATTCCCGGAGTGGGCGAAGTTGGCGGACGTGATCGCGGTGTTGGTGTCGTCGACCCCGAGGGAGATCACCGCCGCCCTGGCCGCCGCCCCCTGACCCGAGCCGGCAGCCGGATCCCCCGGCCGGTCCACGGCCGCCGTCTTCACCCGCGACTCGGCGCGCTGAGCCGTGCATTCGGCGTCGCGGCCGCTCCAGGAGGTCGGCCGCAGAGTCGGCGATGCGCTTCTCCTGCCTCGCAAGGACCGGCTGCCCATCCTGTCCGTCGAACTCGTCCCGGTCGGACCGCCGCCACCGCCCCGCAGCGTCTCGGCCCCGACCCGGAGGAGATGCAGACCTGCTCCGAGACGGCCCGGCACACCGTGGACAAGGAAGTCGCCAGGCTGCTCGGGCAGCCGGACCCGGTCGGTCTGGTGCACGGCCACCGCGAACAAGTCTTCCCGGCGGTCGGGCGACAACCTGGAGCCGTGAGGACGTGGGCCCGCTCGCCACGAGCCATTGATTCACCTGCGCCCCCAGCGTGCCGGTGCCGGGATCCACATGACTGGATTCGTGGCCGGGGCTACGCTGAGGACGACGCTGGGGGCCGGCGGGTGCCAGTCTCCGTGGAGGTCGGCAGTGGAGCGTGATCCCTACGACGGTGCGGGGCGTGGCTTTGCCTGGACCGGCCGCAGCCGTGAGCTGGACCTGCTGCTGGCCGCCCTGGAGATACCGCCGGCCGTGGTGACGGTGGAGGGCGAGCCCGGGATCGGCAAGTCTCGCCTCCTCCAGGAAGCCGGCCGCACGCTGACCGGCCGTGGCATCCGAGTGGTGACCGGACTGTGCCATCCCCTGCGCGAACCTCTGCCGTTCGGCCCGGTCCTGGACGCCCTGCGCGGCACCGCCGACTGGCTCCCCGAACCCGACCGGCTCAATCCGCAGACCGGCGCACTCGCACCACTGCTGCCCGCCCTCGCCCGACGGCTGCCCCCACCGCCGGCCCGGCCGGAGGACCCCCGGACCGGACGCTTCCAGCTCATGGGGGCGGTACGGTCCCTGCTGGACGCCGTCGGCCCGCTGGTCCTGGCGATCGAGGACCTCCACTGGGCGGACGAGGCGACCCGCGAGCTGCTCCTCCTGCTGGCCCGGGACCTGCCCAAGCAACTCGGGCTGGTGCTCACCTACCGCCGCGAGGACCTGCCCGCCGACACCCCCGTTCTCGGCGCCCCCTACCGGCGCCCGCCCGGAACCAGCGGCGCGGAGATCCACCTCGACACCCTTGCCGAGGAGGAAGTCCACGCCCTCGCCGCCGCCGTGCTCGGCCCGCGGGCCAACCCCGCCCTGAGTCGCACGCTGTTCGAGCGCAGTGCGGGGCTGCCCCTGGTCGTCGAGGAGGACCTGCTCACGCTGACCGACCGGGCCCGCGACGCCCGGCGTGGTTCCGGCCGCACGCCTCGGAAGGACGCCCTTGCGGACGACATCTCGGTCCTGACGGAGGCCGCCGTGCCCCGGGGACTGCGCGAGGCCGTGACCGCCCGTATGTCGGCCCTGTCGGAGCCCGCCACCGCCGTGGTGGAGGCCGCCGCCGTCCTCGCCGTCCCCGCGAGCCGGCACCTGCTCACCGAGCTCACCGGCCTCGACCCCCGCCAGGCCGGCCCCGCCCTCACCGAGGCTCTCCGAGCCGCCGTCCTGCGCGAGACCGCGCCCGGCCACTACGGCTTCCGCCACGCCCTCGCCCAACAGGCCGTCTACCAGGACATTCCCGGCCCCCACCGGCAGGATCTGCACCGCCTGGCCGTCCGCGTCCTGTGGACCACCCCGCAGCCCCCGCTGGTCCAGATCGCCCACCACACCCGCGCCCTCGGGGACATCCCGGCCTGGCTGCGGCAGGCCGAGGCCGCCGCCGACCAGGCCACCGCGCTGGGCGACGAAGGCACCGCCACCACCCTCCTGCACGAGATCCTCGCCGAACCCCGCCTGGAGCCCGACCTGCGGACCCGCTCCGCCCTCGCCCTCTCCCGCATCGCCGTCAACGGCGTCGACTACACCACCACCACCAGCACCCTGCGCCGCATCCTCGCCGATCCTCAGCTCCCCACCGCCGCGCGCGGTGAGATCCGCCTCGCCCTCGGCCTCCTGATGTTCAACCTGGCCCGTGATGCCGCCGCGCCGACCGAGCTGGAACGGGCCGTCGAGGAACTGGCAACCCGCCCCGAACTCGCCGCCCGAGCCATGGTCGCCCTCGCCATGGCCCACCAACGGTCCTCGCAGGCGGCACGGGCGTGGATGGACCGCGCCGAGAAGACTGTCCGCGACAGCCCCGACCACGCCGCTCGGGCCGCGGTCCGCGCCACCCGCCTCAGTCTGATGGCCTCGGCCGGGGACCGCGACGTGTGGGGCCTCGTCGACGCGCTGCCCCTCGACGACCCCGACCCCGAGGTCCTGCGTCAGACCAGTCGTGCCCTGTTCAACGTCGGTGACACGGCGCTCGGCACCGGGTACGACACCCGCGCCGCGGCCCTGATCCACGAGAGCCTGGACCTGGCCCGGCGACTGGGCACCCTGGTGGTCGTGGAATGCCTGGGTGCCTTGGACCTCCTGAGGCTGGACTGGCTGGCAGGGCGCTGGGAACACCTGGAGGCCGACCACGCCGCGCTCACAGCCCAGTACCCCGACATGGCCGGTGCGGCTTTCGACGCGCACCTTGCCTCCGGCTGCCTGGCCGCTGCCCGCGGGCGGTGGACCCGCGCCCTCGACCAGCTCGGCCAGGCCGCCCACATCGCGGAGGCAGCCACCGAGGCCGAATGGAAGCTACGGGCGACGGCGGTCCTCGTCCACGTCCATCTCGCCCGCGGTCAGGCCCAGGCCTGGACCGTCACCGTCCCGGCCCTGGCGGCCCTGCGCTCCGCCGCCTGCTGGCCGGTGGCCTGCGACATGGTGCCCGTAGCAGTCCAGGCGGCACTCGCCGGCGGCCACCACCAGGACGCCCACGATCTCGTCACCGAGGCCGAACACGCCCTCGAAGGTGTCGACGCGCCTGCCGCGCATGCCGAGACGCACCTCGCCCGCGGCCTGGTCCTCCAGCACGACGCCGACAGCGAAGGCGCCGCCGGTCACTTCGACCGCGCCCGCCTCACCTTCCAAGCCATCGGCCGCCCCCACCACACCGCCCGCGCCCTCGAACACCACGCCCGCGCCCTCGCCCCCACCGATCCCCAGACCGCCGCCGACCACCTGACCGAAGCGGCCGCCACCCACGCCGCCCTCGGTGCCACCGCCGACGCCGCCCGTTGCCAACAAGCCCTGCGCGAACTCGGCCTGCACCGCCCCACCCCGCGCGGCCGCCGCAGCTACGGCGAACACCTCTCCCCCCGCGAGACCCAGGTCGCCCAACTCCTCGCCACCGGCGCCACCAACAACGACATCGCCCACGCCCTCGCCATCTCACCCCGCACCGTCGAACAACACGTCGCCAACACCCTCAAGAAACTCCGGACCACCCGCGACAACATCCCCGGCCCCCACACCGCACCCCGGGCCCCCTGATCGAGGCCGGAACACCGCTGCCCAGCCGCAGCGCCACGTCCGGAGCCCGACTCACCGGGCCGCCTGCGGCACCGGCGACGAATCCCCACGGCCCGCACGGCCACCCCCCCGGGCCAGCCCGGGCCACAGGGCAAGGGTGACCGTCGTCCCGGGCCGTGGGGGAGGTGTAACCGGCCCACGTGTGTGCCGCCGTGTCGGGATTCCTCGTCGATCGCCGGCCGGCCGGCCGGCGTTGGCGTGCGGGTCGGGACTGTGGGCGGTCGAGCGCTCGGTACGTGGTCTTCCGCGTGCCGATACCGTACGACCGCACCCAACCGAGACCCTGCTGTGACCCTCCCGGCGGCCATCCGATCTTGGTTCACACGCTTCATGGAGACAGACCGCCGGTGCGGAACAGGCGACCGGCCGCAGGACCGGCCGAGGAGGCCCCGCCATGGACGAGATCGCCACCAGCGGCAGCAGGACCGCACCCACCAGCCCGTGGACCGGGACGGCGGACGCCGCGACCGCCGTCCCCGCGGTTTCGGTACCGGGACGAGGTCGGGCCGACCTGAAGCGGTCCGGGATCTCGGGCACCGCCCCGGAGCGGTGGGGGCCGCGTGCGGCGCTGCCCGTACCGTGCCCAGCGCCTGGGAAGGGGACGAGGGGACCGGTCAGAGCGCCCTGCTCGCGCTCTCCGAACTCGTCACCGGCGCCATCGAGCATCCAGGGCCGCCGACAGCACCAAGTACAGGCCGCCCCGCCTCGTCCCACATTCCTCGCGTCGAGGTTCACGACGACGGCCCCGCCCCCCGCGACGGTGCCTGGAACACCGGGCAGGCGCCTGACGAAGACGGGCGTGGCGCCGCCATCGTCGCCCGGCCGGCCACCGTCCACGGCCATCAACCGGCCACACCACGGCGCCCAGCACCGGGCGGACCCGAGGCCACCGCGGCGGCCGCCCTCCCGGCAGCCGCCCAGGGGACTGCCGGCCGAGGTCCTCGGGGGCCGGCCCTTCAGTCCGAGGCTCCCCGAACGGACTCGAACAACCCCTGGCCGGCGGAACGGCCTGTGACCGGCGCACCGGTCCCGGCGACCTTGCGGCCGCCCTCGGTATGAGCGCCGAACAGTTCGGCGTTGGTGTGTTCCAGGGCCAGCCGTACGGCGCCGAGGGCGACCGCTTCGACGCCGACGGTCGAGGCGGCCACCTGCGGCGGGTCGAGGCAGAGCTTGTCGAGATGACCGCGCACCGGCCCGGCGAGTGCCTCGCCGGCCTGGGAGAGACCGCCGCCGATGACGACGAGGTCGGGATTGACGGTGAGGACCATGGCGGCGATGCCCTGGGCGAGGACGCGGGCGAAGCGGTCGACGCGGGCGGTCGCGGAGGGGTCGCCGGCGGCGGCGTCGGCGAAGATCTGCGCAGGGTCGGGGGAGGCGCGCACATCGTTCATGGCGTCACCCTCCCAGCCGAGGAGAGCCAGGGCGCCGATCTCTCCGGCCGCGCCACCCCGGCCGCGGTGGAGGCGTCCGCCGAGCATCATGCCCGCGCCGGAGCGTTTGCCGGCGATCAGTTGGATGAAGTCGTCGGCGTACCGCGCGGCGCCGCGCCAGTGCTCGGCGAGGGCAGCCAGGTTGGCGTCGTTCTCGACGTAGGCGGGGCAGTCGAACCAGGTCCCCGCAATGCTGGCGAGGTCGGTTCCGCTCCACTCCGGGAGCGGGGTGGAGAGCCGGATGCGGCCGTACGTGTCGACGATGGCGGGCACGCCCAGGCACAGGGCTCGAAGCCGTGCGTGCGGGTGCTCGGCCAGGAAGCCGGCGGCACAGGCATGGATGCGTGTCAGACGGTCCGGGCCGCTGATGCCCGGGGCCATCTCGGCACTCCGGGACGCGACCACGGCGCCGTCGAGGTCGGTGAGGGTCATGCGGATGCCCGCGACACCGACGTCGATGCCGAGGACGTGGCCGGCCTCGGCGCGGAAGCGGTAGCGACGGGCGGGGCGGCCGATGCTCCGTTCGGGGGCGACCTCCTCGATCCAGCCCGCCTCGTCGAGCTCGGCGATCACGACGTCCACGGTCTGCCGGGACAGCGAGGCCGCTCGGCCGATCTGGGTGAGCGTCATCGGTTCCGCGCTGCGCATGACGCGCAGGACGGCTTCGACGTTCAGGCGCCGCAGCAGGGCGGGATCGCCGCCGGTGAGACCAGTGCGGTTCACGAGACCTCGCTTCTTGTCCGGGACGCCCCTGCGGCCCGCATCCACGCTGCCATCTTACGGCAAGTCATTACGTAACGGTATTGCATATATGTCTTGACCAATGTCGGAGGCCACTCCTAGCATCGCCTCAGTTTAGAAACAGCTCGACGTAATTCGTTCGAGCGCTGACGCTGTCCGTCGTCCCGCAGGTCACCTCGTCCTAGGAGCCCCCGATGTCCGCAAGATCCCCCCGCCGCACCGCGGCGATGTGCGCCCTGCTGGTGGCGGCCACCGGCCTGACCGCCTGCAACGGCCTGACCCCCGGCGGCGGCACAAAGAGTGCGGCTACCTCCGGCCCGGTCTCCACCGCGCTTCCCACCGGCAATGCCACGCTGACCGTCGTGAGCTCCGAGAACGCGGGCACGACCAAGGCCCTGGCCGAGGCCTTCCACGCCAAGCACCCGAACATCACGGTGGACTTCCAGTACACCGGCCCCGACGACTACGACAAGAGCCTCAACCTCAAGCTCTCCTCGGACAACGCCCCGGACCTGGCGCTGCTGAACAAGCTCGGCACCACCGTCAAGGGCAACCTCGTCCGCGACCTGGACCCCTACACCCGGGCCTACGGCTGGGACACCAAGTACCCCAGCAGTCAGCTCGACCAGTGGCGCGCCTCGGACGACGGCAAGCAGCTGGGCACCGGCCACCTGTGGGCCGCGCCGGCCGGGTTCTCGGTGGTCGGCGTCTACTACAACAAGGAGATCGCCGCCAAGCTCGGCATCGGCGTGCCGAAGACCCGGGCGGAGTTCGAGGCAGCACTCGCCAAGGCGAAGGCCGCGGGCGAGCTCCCGGTGCAGCTCGGCAACCTGCAGGGCCACTCCTCCTTCGTCGTCCAGTCGATCGTCGACTCCGTGGACGGCGCGGCGAAGACCGGCGACTGGGTCAACGGCAAGCAGGGCTCGACCGTCGACACCCGCGGCGGCGCGGACGCGGCGACCACCCTCTCCGACTGGGCGAAGAAGGGCTACCTGCCCGAGGGCGCCAACGGCACCGACCTGCCGGGCTCGGTCGCCGCCTTCACCAAGGGCTCCGGGTTGTTCCTGTTCGACGGCAGCTGGGACGCACAGGTCATCGACAAGGCCGCACCCGGCAAGGTGGGTTTCCTGCCCTTCCCCGGCGCCGACGCCGCCTCCAAGGCCACCGGCATCGGCACCTCCGTCGCCTACGCCATTCCCGCCAAGTCCAAGAACCCCGACCTGGCGGCGGCCTTCCTCGACTTCATGAACACCCCCGAGGCCGCGCAGATCCAGTTCTCCACCGGCTTCCTGCCCGTCGCCCACGCCGACCAGGTCAAGGCCCCCGCCAACAGCGTGATGAACGAGGTCACGGCCGCCTGGGGCAAGGTCAACACGGACAACGGCCTGGTGAACTTCTTCGCCAACACCGACGCCACCATGAACGACACCCTCACCTCCCAGGGCCAGCAGCTCATCGGCGGCAAGACCACCCCGGACGCCTACCTCGCCGCACTCCAGGCCGACTGGCTCAAGGGGCACCAGTGAGCACCACCACCCCCTCCCACCGGCGCGACACCACCACCCGGCGCGCGGCCGGCCCGGCAGGGGACGCACCGTGCGGTCACCGGACGCAGGCCCCGAGCGGACGGTCCGCGCGCACCCTGCGCGCAGGCCCGGGCCGGCCCCGCTCCCGCCGCATCGCCTACCTGTACCTCGCGCCGGCGCTCGCCCTGTACACCGCCTTCGTCGTACTGCCATGGCTGCACACCATGTGGCTCTCCTTCTTCGACTGGGACGGCGTCACAGTCGGCACCGGGGCCGGCCTCGCCAACTACCGCGAGGTGCTGACCGACCCGGCCCTGCGCTCCTCGATCGTGCACGCGCTCGGCTTCATCGGCTTCTACTCGCTGCTGCCGATCGCGCTGGGCCTGCTCCTGGCCGCCGTCATCGGCGGCCGGGGCGGGCGCCGCCACCCCGTCAGCCGCACCGTCCTGTTCCTGCCGCAGATCATCCCGCTGGTCGCCGTCGGCGTCACCTGGAAGTGGATGTACTCCACCGACGGCATCGTCAACCAGGCACTGCGCGCCGTCGGCCTCGGCTCGATCACCCGCGCCTGGCTCGGCGACTTCACCTGGGCCTACGTCGCCGTCGGCCTGGTCGGCACCTGGGTGATGCTCGGCCTGTGCCTGATCGTCTTCCAGGCCGGAATCCAGAAGATCGACAGCAGCCTGTACGAGGCCGCCCGCCTCGACGGCGCAGGCCCCGTCCAGGAGTTCTTCGCCGTCACCCTGCCGGGGCTGCGCGCCGAGATCGGCGTCGCCCTGACCATCACCGTCATCTCCGCGCTCGCCAGCTTCGACGTCGTCTACGTCACCACCGGCGGCGGACCGGGCGACTCCACCACCGTTCCCGGTGTGCTCATCTACCGGCTCGCCTTCACCAACGGCGAGGTCGGGGCCGCCTGCGCCCTGGCCGTGGTACTCAGCGCACTGATCGCCCTGATCGTCCTCGCGATCAGCCGCATCACCCGGGAGAAGACATGAACCGCCGCTTCGAAGGCCTCGCCGGCCGCGCCGTGATGGCCGCCTTCACCCTGGCCGTCATCGTCCCGTTCGCCGGCATCGTCCTCGCCGCCCTCAACCCGCCGGGCACCATCGTCGACGGACTCCACTGGCCCGAACACCCCACCCTGGACAGCTTCGGCCGGGCCTGGTCCGACGCCGGCTTCGGCCAACTGCTGCGCAACAGCGCCGTCGTCGCCCTCGGCGTCGTCCCCATCGCGCTGGTCTGCGCCTCTCTCGCCGGGTACGCCTTCGCCACCATGGAGTTCCGCGGCCGCACGATGCTCTTCGGCTTCCTGCTGCTGGGCCTGGCCCTGCCCTACGAAGCCGCCGTCGTCCCCCTCTACTACGACCTGCGCGCATTCGGCCTCACCGACACCCCGCTCGCCCTGATCCTTGCCCTGGTCGGCCTGTTCATGCCGTTCGGAGCGTTCTGGATGCGTGAGCAGTTCCTCGCCCTGCCCAAGGAGATGACCGAGGCGGCCGCCGTCGACGGCGCCGGCAGCTGGACGGTGCTCTGGAAGGTCCTGCTGCCCTGCGCCAAGCCCGCACTGATCACCCTCGGCCTGCTCTACTTCCTGTGGGCCTGGAACCAGTTCCTGCTCGCCCTCATCCTCATCCAGGACCCCCGCGGACGCACCGCCCCCGCCGGCCTCGGCTTCTTCGTCGGCGCCCACAACATCGACGTCCCCCTGCTGTCCGCAGCCACGCTGATCGTCATCGCCCCCGTGGTCGCCGTCTACCTCTTCTTCCAGCGGCACTTCATCGCCGGCATGCTCTCCGGCGCCGTCAAGGGCTGACCGCACGCCCACGACCGCACCGCTGCCCGCCTCTCCTCACTCGTCCCCGGAGGACACACCGCCATGAGCCATGCCCGCGTACCCGCCACCACCCGGCCCCGAACACCTGGAGAGCCGCTGCGCCTGATGCTGGTCGGCGCCGGCGGACGCGGATCCACCTACGCCACCTACGCCGCCACCACCGGCCGTGCCAGGATCGTCGCGATCGCCGAACCCGACGTCGCCCGGGCCACCGCCGCGCGGGAGCGCCACCCGGGCGCCGAAGTCTTCGACGACTGGCGCGCCCTCGCGGAGCAGACACCCGAGGCCGACGCGGTCCTGATCACCACACAGGACGCCGAGCACGTCGAGCCGGCCGTGCGCTTCGCCGAACTCGGCTACCACATCCTGCTGGAGAAGCCGATGGCCACCAGCGAGGAGGACGCCCGGCAGATCTCCGACGCCGTGGCGAAGGCCGGCGTCATGCTCGCCGTCTGCCACGTCCTGCGCTACACCCCCTACACCACCGGGGTGAAGGAGATCGTCGACTCCGGACGGCTCGGCGACATCGTCAGCGTCGAGCACCTGGAGCCGGTCGGCTGGTGGCACCAGGCCCATTCCTACGTCCGCGGCAACTGGCGGCGTGAGGACCAGGCCAGCCCGATGCTGCTCGCCAAGTCGTCCCACGACCTGGACTGGATCTCCTACATCATCGGTGCGCCGGTGCGGAAGGTGTCCTCCTTCGGTTCCCTCATGCACTTCCGCCCCGAGAACCGCCCCGCCGAAGCGGCCGACAACTGCCTGGACTGCCCGGTCGAATCCACCTGCCCCTACTCCGCGAAGCGCCTCTACCTCGGCTGCCTCGGTGACGCGGACCGGGAGCGCTGGCCGCTGAACGCCGTCACCGGGGCCCGCACCCCGGAGGGCGTCGAGCAGGCACTGCGCGAGGGACCGTACGGGCGGTGCGTCTACGCCTGCGACAACGACGTCGTCGACCACCAGGTCGTCAACATCGAGTACCAGGGCGGCGCCACGGCCTCCTTCACCATGACCGCCTTCACCCCGTTCACCCACCGCAAGACCCGCATCTTCGGCACCCTGGGCAGCCTCGACGGCGACGGCGTCCACGCCACGGTCACCGACTTCGTCACCGGCCGGGAGGAGACCCTGCTCCTGGGCGTGGACGGCCCCGACGCCGGAAGCGGGCACGGAGGTGGCGACGAACGCCTGGTCGACGCCTTCCTCGACGCCCTGACCAGCGGCGACCCCGTCCACATCCTCTCCGACCCCGCCACCAGTCTGGAGAGCCACCTCGTCGCCTGGGCCGCCGAACGCGCCCGCCGCACCGACACCGTCCAGGCGCTCGCGAACTAGGGCACCGTCCCTCCGTCTCCGGCCCCGAGGCCCCCGACTCACAGGGGCCGGACATCCGGGGTGCCGGCCGGACCCGCCGCACCGGGCCCGGCCGGCACCCCACCTCCCACCGTGAGCCCCGCCCCCCGCCGATCCCGCCCCCCGCCGGCAGAAGGCCCCGGACCTCACCCACCAGGCCGGCAACCGCCGGCCCCCAGAACCCCGGTTCCGGACAGAGCGCCCCGCCGCCCCGCCCGCAACCGGCCGCCATGCACCACCCCACCCCCACCCCCGAAGGGAAAGCGTCATGGCAGAAACCCCCGGCACCACGCCGGCCCCCACCCCCACCCGGCGCCGCCGGCCCCTCACCCACAGCGCCCTCATCTGCATGGCGGCAGCGGCAGCCCTCCTGCTGCCCGCCGTCGCCCACGCCGCCGACACCCCGCCCAACCCCACCACCAAGTCCGGCTACACCCTGGACTTCCAGGAGGAGTTCGACGGCACCTCGCTCAACACGAGCAAGTGGCTGCCGTCCTACCTCCCGCACTGGACGTCGACCCCCGCCAACGCCCAGGCCCGCTACACCATCGCCAACGGCACCCTCACCGAGCGCCTCGACGCCGACACCCCCGCCTGGAACGCCCAGTACGACGGCACGGTGAAGATCTCCAGCATCCAGTCCTACGAGAAGGACAACTGGCACCGCTTCAACGGCTCCATGCCCAACGACCACCACGAGCCCGACTTCAACGGCTACTCCACCAAGTACGGCTACTTCGAGATGCGCGCGAAGAACTCCAACGTCGGGGGCGGCGGGCACCAGGCGCTGTGGCTGGTCGGCACCGACGACACCACCCTCGGCAACGCCAACTCCGAGATCGACATGGTCGAGACGTTCTTCTCCAACCCGAACAACTGGCGCATCGCGGCCTACGGCTGGGGCGACCCCAACTTCCTCGGTGACTGGTACACGTCCGACAACCCGGTGCCCAGCGGCAGCCCCACCACCGAGTACCACCTCTACGGCATGGACTGGACCCCCACCCAGCTCAACTTCTACTACGACAACCAGCTCTACAAGACCATCAACGACGCCCCCAACATGCCGATGGGCATGATCCTCGGCCTGTACACCGACGCCGGCTCCGGCGTCCACAACAACGTCTGGCCCAAGACCTGGAACGTGGACTACCTCCGGGTGTTCAAGGACAACGCCGGCTACTCCGAGGGCTCGGGCTACCAGCGGATCAAGAACCACCAGACCGGCCAGTTCCTGAACATCGAGAACCAGACCGGCAACGTCCAGTACGGCAACGTCCCCGCCACCTACTGGAGCTCCCAGTGGGCCAAGGAGACCACCACCGACGGCTACACCCGCTACCGCAACCGGTGGACCGGCGAGTACATGAACACCACCACCGGCAACGCCGTCGTCCACTACGGCAGCCTGCCCGCCACCGACACCACCAGCCAGTGGACCGAGGAACCCATCTCCGGCTACACCCGGCTGAAGAACCGCTCCACCGGCACCTACGCCCACACCGAGAACCTCACCGGCAACCTCCAGCACGGCGCCGCCCCCAGCACCTGGTGGACCAGCCAGTGGACCTTCGAACCCGCCTCCTGACCCCCTGACCCCGGTGCGGGCCGCCCTGTCCGCGGGCGGCCCGCACCCCCCACCGAAGGGAAGCCGCCATGCTCAGGAGAACCGCTCCGCTGATCCTGGCCGCCCTCTTGCTCACCGCAGGATGCTCCTCCGCCCACACGGCCGCCGGAACCCCGGCCGCTCCGACAGCACCCGACCACTCCGGGCAGAGCCTCTGGCACGTCATCGACAGCAACGGCAGCACCGTCACCCAGCTGGGGGACGACGACCCCGTCGTCACCGCCGTCCGCAAGACCGTCGTCCTGCACTCCGGAGCGGTCGACAACCGCGACCACCGGACCATCGGCGACAGCACCGCCCAGGAGTTCACCTTCTACAACCAGGACTTCGCCGACCAACTGCGCTCCCAGCAGTACGACACCAAACTCGCCGCCCTGTTCACCACCAACCACCTCGCAACGCGGCAGGTCAGCATCGCCTGGTACCAGTCCACGTTCCCCAAGGACATGACCACCGCCAAGGTGCAGATGGACAGCACCATCGAGTTCACCGAGGCCGACCCCGCCTACCTGAGCGCCAACAAGTTCGAACTGAACAAGCCCTACACCCAGCACCGCACCATCAGCCTCGTCAGGACCGGCGACACCTGGACCATCACGGCCATCGAGAAGCACCCCCTCGAAGCGCCCGTTGCCCCGCCCAAGCCGACCGGCTGACAGGGACGTGGCCCCCGGCGGGGCCATCCCGCCCGGCCGCCGTACGACAGGACCCGCCTCTCCCAGGTTCGCCCCCGCCGCAGGCCGCCGCGGCGTCCACCGGGACCAGACGCCACCGACAGCCCGTGGCGTCAGCAGGCCGACCCGCTGTCCATCCCCATACAGGAGTGCTTGTTGATGTTCTGCTCCCTCACCAGGCGCTTCGTCGCCCCCACCTGCCTCCTCCTCGCGGCCGGCCTGGTCGGCGCGTGCTCCCGCCGGTGCGGATTCGGCCGACACCGGTGCCCCGCTCCCTCCGGCCTCCGCGAAGATCTCGATCACCTATCTGCAGAAGCAGGGCGATCAGAAGTACTTCCTCGACCAGGCCGCCGGCGCCCGCGCCAAGGCCGCCGAACTCGGGGTCGACCTGACGGTGGTGGACGTGGGCAACGACGGGGCCAGGACGCTCGCCGCGCTGCGCTCCGCCATCGCCAACCGGACCAACGGCCTGATCGTCGTCGTCCCGGACCCGGCGGTCGGCCCCGACGTTGCGAAGGCGGCCAAGGAGGCCGGGGTCGCACTGCTCACCTCGGACGACCAGATCTGCACCGATTTTCCGGACCCGAGTGTCTGCTCACATCAGAACCTCGTACCCCGCGTGGGCTTCAGCGGGGAGCAGATGGGCGCCCAGGTCGGCCGGCGTGCCGGCGAGGAGTACCGGAAGGCGGGCTGGACTGCGACGGACACCCGGATCGTCTACGCCTGGCAGCAGGACGTGAACGTCTGCCGCGAGCGGGTCAACGCGGCCGGCCTGGCCTTCGACCGGGTAGCGGGCCGCATACGCTCCCTCGACGTGGGGACCGACAACACCCCCCAGGGCGCTCAGCGCAAGGTCGCATCGAGAATCGTGACGGACGGCGCCGGCGTCAAGCACTGGGTGGTCTGGGGCTGTAACGACGAGAACGTCCAGGGTGCCGTCACCGCCCTCCAGAGCGCCGGCGTCAGCGCCGACAACGTCATCGGCGTGGGCCTGGGGGGCTACCTCGCCTGCAAGGACTGGGGCGGCCCCAAGCCGTCCGGTATGAAGGCCGCCCTGTTCATCAACGGCCGGGACGTCGGGGCGCTGGCCGTCCAGACGATGTACGACAAACTCCGGAAGGGGACGCCCTTCCCCGCCGAGGCGTTCGCCCCCACGACCATGATCGACGCCGCCACCTGGAAGAACTCCGGCGCCACCTGCAAGTGATTTCGACTTGTGACAGCGGCGGCCGGTGGCGCCCGGCATCCTGTCCGACCCGTACGGCGTGCCGGGTCCCTGCTCCAGCCGGCACCGCATCGTGCACCTGGACGGGGAGGCCGGCCACACCCATCGGTTCAAGCTCGCCCCGAAGGGCCAAGGCTGGTTCACGGCGACCGTTGCCGTCACCTACAACGCCTACCTGAAGCTCTACATCGGCGAGCCGCAGGCGGTCGACCA
>NZ_BNBO01000011.1 GCF_014655955.1 Kitasatospora indigofera | reverse complement strand
CCAACGACGCCGTCGACCCGCTCTCCTTCCAACCCGAGTTCAAGGCCTGCGCGGTCTCGTTGGCCAAGGTCGCCGCGCCGGCCCGGCCCGCGGCGGGCCGGCGGCCGGCCGGGGCGGCGCCCGCCCCCGCTCCGGAGGCAACAGCGGCCGGCCCCGCCCAGGCGCAGCCGGGTGCCGGCCCCGCCGCCCTGCTGGCCCGCGCCCTCGGGGTCGCCGACCTCGTACCGCCCGCCTTCGACCCGGACGAACGCCGCTACCTGGCCGGGTACCTGGCCGGCCTCGGCAGCGCCGGGCAGCCCGCCGGCGGCGCCGTACCCGTGCTGCCGGTCGAGGCCCCGCTCGACCAGGACCGGGCCCGCTGGGTGAACGGGCTGCTGGCCGGGCTCTTCTCGCGGGCCCCGCTCGCCCCGCAGACCGCCGCCGGCGACGGCCCCGGCGGCAACGGCGGCCGAGGCGAGCCGGCGGCCGAGGTGATCGTCCTCTGGGCCTCGCAGACCGGGAACGCGGAGAAGGCCGCCGCCGGCGCCGCCCGCCGGCTGGCCGAGGCGGGCTGGGCCCCCACCGTGCTCAGCATGGCCGGCCGCACCCCCGGATCGCTGCCGCCCGGGGTGCCCGTCCTGATCGTCACCAGCACCTTCGGCGACGGCGAGGCCCCCGACAACGGCACCGGCTTCTGGGACGCCCTCAGCGCCGACGGGCACCCGGGCATCGGCGGCCTGGCGTACTCGGTGCTCGCCCTGGGGGACTCCAGCTACGACGACTTCTGCGGCCACGGCCGCCGGATCGACCAGCGCCTCGGCGAGCTCGGCGGCACCCGGCTGGCCGCCCGGGCCGACTGCGAACCGGACGACGAGCAGGCCGCCGCGCGGTGGCTGGAGGAGGTCCTCGCCGCGCTGACCGCCCGGCGCGCCAGGGCCCGGGCCGCCGCCCGGCTGTCCGCCGCACGAACGCCCGCCGCACAGCGGCCCGGCGCGGCGGCCGGCTCCGGGTACTCCAGGACCTCGCCGTTCGCCACCCTGCTGGTCGGCAACCGGCTGCTCAGCCTGCCGGGCGCCGGCAAGGAGGTCCGGCAGTTCGCCTTCGACACCCGGGGCGGGGAGCACGGCGGCCTCGGCTACCAGGCCGGCGACGCGCTCGGCGTCTGGCCCGTCAACTGCCCCGGGCTGGTGGCGGAGTGGCTGGCCGTCACCGGACTGGACCCGGACGACCTCGTCGCACCGGCCGGGGGCGGCGCGGGCGGGCCGGACGCCGTGCCGCTGCGCGAGGCCCTGCGGACCCGCCTGGAGATCGCCCGGATCACGCCCGACCTGCTGCGCTTCGTCGCCGAGCGCACCGGCGACCGCGACCTCAAGCGGCTGCTGCGCCCGGACAACAAGGGTGAGCTGGCGAGGTGGAGCTGGGGGCGGCAGGCCGTCGACGTGGTCGGGGCCCACCCCGTCCGGGCCACCGCGCAGGAGTGGGGCGGCGTCCTCAAGCGCCTCCAGCCGCGCCTGTACTCGATATCGTCCAGCCCGCTGGCCCACCCGGGCCAGGTGCGGCTGACCGTCTCCGTCGTCCGGTACCCGGGCGAGACGGGCCGCGGCCGCAAGGGCGTCTGCTCCACGTACCTGGCCGACGCGGCCGACGACGGCCCGGTGCCGGTGTTCGTCCAGCCGTCGCCGCACTTCAGGCCGCCCGCCGACCCCACCGCGCCGATGGTGATGGTCGGGCCGGGGACGGGCGTGGCGCCGTTCCTCGGGTTCCTGGAGGAGCGTCAGGCCCGCGGGCACACCGGCCCGAACTGGCTGTTCTTCGGCGAGCAGCGGGAGGCCACCGACTTCTACTACCGCGAGGAGCTGGACGGGTTCCGCCGCGCCGGCCACCTGGACCGGCTGGACCTGGCCTTCTCCCGTGATCAGCGCTCCAAGATCTACGTCCAGGACCGGATGCGCGAGCAGGGCCCGCGGCTGTGGGACTGGCTGCAGAACGGCGCCCACTTCTACGTCTGCGGCGACGCCGGCCGGATGGCCAAGGACGTCGACCTGGCCCTGCGCGAGATCGCGGTCAACCACGGCGGCCTGACCGAGGAGGAGGCCGCCGGGTACGTGAAGCAGCTCGCCACCGAGAAGCGCTACGTCCGGGACGTCTACTGACGGCGCGGCGCCCCGCTCAGCGCGCCGCGGCCGGCCGCCGGCGCAGCCTGCGCCAGGCCGTCCGGCCGGCCCGGACCGGGTCCCACAGGCCCGGGCGGGCGCGGGTCAGCGGGTAGCAGGCGAGGCCCAGCAGCACGGCGGAGAAGTGGCCCACGCTGGTGAAGTCCCGGCCCTCGACCAGGGCCAGGCCGTAGAAGAACAGCACCCCGCCGACGTAGAGGTAACGCCAGGGCGCGGTGATCCGGTACGTCAGCACGGCCTCGACGCCGGCCAGGGCGTAGCTGACGCCGTAGTCCAGCGTGTAGACGGCGCTCTGCGGCGCGTGGCCGTGCTCGATCGCCCAGTAGAGGACGCCTTCGCTGAGGTAGGTGGCGCCGACGTGGGCGATCAGCAGCACCGCCAGCCAGCGCCGGGTGCCCAGCCAGCGTTCGGCCGGCACGTGGAAGACGTTGTAGAGGACGAAGTAGAAGTACCAACCGCCGCCGGCGATCCACATCGCGCTGGTCACCAGCACCCGGACGGGCGACTCGGCGAGCTGGTGGAGGTTGGTCGAGCGCCGCTCCAGGATGTGCTCGGCCGTCTCGGGCGACACGTGCCGGATCACCACGGTGGTCGCGAACAGGATCGCCAGCCAGATGTGGGTGCCGGGGGCCCGGCGGATGTACGCCCAGTAGGCGCGGGCCGCGCGGGCGAGGTGCGTCGGCACGGGAGGCCCCCTCCGGCAGGGCCGGCCTGGCACGGCCGGCGTCAGGCCCAGCCTGCTGGACGGGCGGCCCGGGGACGCTCCGCACTGCTCCGACCGGGTGAGGCGGGCGGTCGCGGAAGCTGTAGCAGAACTGTGACGTGCGCCACATCGGATCCGGAAGCCGGGCTGTCACCCTGCTGGGGACCGTCACCGTACCCGGGGGGAAGCACCGATGTCCGTACGCACCCGCCTGAGCACCGTCGCCGCCGTGGCCCTCACCACCGCCGTCACCGCCGGCGCCGCCGCGCTGCTGGCCGGCTGCGGGCCCGAGGACCAGGCCGGGCCGGCGGCCGCCCCGCCCGTCAGCACCGCGCCGGCCGGGGCCGGGACGGCGCCAGGACCGGGCGGCACCGCGTCCCCCACCGCCCCGGCCGTGAACGGCACCGAGGGCAACCACCTGACCATCAGCAACGGCACCGACCACGTCCTGATGAACGGCACCTCGGTCGACTTCGGCACGGTGGTCCGGGACCTCGCGTGGTCGCCGGACGGCGCCAAGGCGGCCTTCGTCGACGGCGCCGGCAACCTGATGGTCGCCAACCCGGACGGCAGCGGCCGGGTCCTGGTGGCCCGGGCGCCCAGCGGGGAGACCTGGTCCCACCCCACCTGGCAGGTCAGTTCGGTGCTGCCGGACGTCGAGCTGCCGCTGAAGAACAACATCTTCTTCGCCGCCGCCAAGGGCGGGGTCTCCCGGCTCAAGGGCATCGCCGCCACCAGCGTCGACGGCACGCCGCAGGTGCTCCGGCTGGGCACCGAGGAGGGCCCGGACAACAAGCAGCTCCCGCAGACCGGCAACACCTGGCCGAGCGCGGCGGGCGCACAGGGCACCGCGGTCTACGCGAACAGCGACACCGGCGAGGTCTACATCCGGGACGACTTCCTGCGCCAGCAGGGCAGCTCGCTCCTCCCCGGGTCCCAGCCCGCGCTGGCGCCGGGCGGCGAGGACCTGGTCTTCGTCCGGGCGGTGGGCGGTCACGACCACGTCTTCGAGGGCGGGGTGGCCGAACGGCCGGCCAAGGACCTCACCCCGAACGCCACCACCGACTTCACCGAGCCGGCGTGGTCCCCCGACGGCAGGACCCTGGCGGTCCGGGCGCCCGACGGCATCTACACCCTCCCGGTGGACGGGTCCGCCGCGCCGGTGAAGATCTCCACGTACACCGGCCTGCCGGCCTACCGGCCCTGACGGCCCGGCGGCGGAGCCCGCGGCGGCCGGGCCCCGGCAGGCGGAGCCGGTGCCGGCGGGGGTGCCCGGCGGGCACCGCCCGGCGACGGCTGCCCGGCGACGGCTGCCCGGGCTACCGCCCGGTGCGGGCGATCTCGGCTCGCAGCTCGGCCAGCTGCTCGTCGGCCAGGCCGTACGGCAGGAACTCGGCCAGCCCGAGGAAGCGGAACAGCACCTGGGCGCCGGTGACCGCGTACTCGTAGTCGCCGAAGCCCGCCACCGCGCCGACGGCGCCCCTGGCCGCGCCCCGGACGACGTGCCCGGTCAGCTCGTCCGGGGTGTCGGCGGTCAGCCCGCGCCGCGCGCCGGGGCGGGCCAGGTACGGGCAGACCATCGAGGCGTACAGCATGCAGACCCGGTGGCCGGGGGCCTCCGGGGTCGGCACGAGGTTGCGGTACGGGCGGCCGGCGGCCAGGGCGGCCTCGATCGCGGTGCACTCCGCCGGGCCGACCACCCGCCAGACCGGTCCGGGCGCCATCTCCCGGCCGCAGACCGAGCAGCGCCGCTGCCGCGCGCAGTCGGCGCTGCGGCCGTGGTCGGTGCGCGCGAACTGCGGCTCGCCGCCGGTCCAGGGGGTGATGGCGGGCACCGGGTAGCCGCGGGTGTCGCGGGGCCTGCCCGCGACGGCCGGCGGCATCGGAACGCGGTCGAAACGCACGCCTCCTGCCTACAAGTCACCGCGGCACGGCACCAGGGCCGGGCCGGTCGCCGGCCCCGGCCCCGACCCACGTCCCGTCCCGGACCGGTCCGGACCTAGGCGCTGCCCGGCCGCACCAGCCCGCTCTCGTAGGCGATCACCACCACCTGGGCCCGGTCGCGGGCGCCGAGCTTGGCCATCGCCCGGTTCACATGGGTCTTCGCGGTGAGCGGGGTGACGAACAGCCGCTCGGCGATGTCGTCGTTCGAGAGGCCGGCCGCGACCAGGGTGACCACCTCCTGCTCGCGGGCGGTGAGCACGTCGAGCCGGGGCAGCGCGGCCCGGTCGGCGGGCGCCGGCTGGGCCAGGAACCGGCCGATCAGGGCCTTGGTCGCGGCCGGGGAGAGCAGCGCGTCACCCGCCGCGACCACCCGGATCGCGTCCAGCAGCTCCTCCGGGTTGATGCCCTTGCCGAGGAATCCGCTGGCCCCGGCGCGGATCGCCTCGGCGACGTACTCCTCGCTCTCGAAGGTGGTCAGCACCAGCACCTTGACGCCGGCCAGGTCCTCGTCGGCGGTGATCAGCCGGGTGGCTTCGAGGCCGTCCAGCTCGGGCATCCGGATGTCCATCAGGACGAGGTCGACCCGGGCGGTGCGGGCCAGCCGGACGGCCTCCCGCCCGGTGCCGGCCTCGGCCACCACCTCCAGGTCGGGGGCGGAGTCGATGAGCATCCGGAAGGTGCCCCGGAGCAGTGCCTGGTCGTCGGCGAGCAGCACACGGATCGTCATGGACAGCAGCCCTTTCGGCCGGCGCCGGCGGGCAGCGGCAGTTCGGCGTGGACGCGGAAGCCCCCGCCGGGGCGCGGGCCGGCCGCGAGGGTGCCGCCGGCGGCCCGGGCGCGTTCGTGCATCCCGATCATGCCGTGCCCGGTCCCCGCCCCCGGGCCGGTGCCGGGCGGCCGGCCGGCCGGCGGAGTGCGGCCGTCGTCCTCGACGGTCAGCCGCAGGGTGTCGGTGCCGAACTCCAGCCGGACCCTCGCCCCGACCGGCCCGGCGTGCTTGTGGGTGTTGGTCAGCGCCTCCTGGATGATCCGGTAGGCCGTCAGGTCGGTGATCGGCGGCAGGTCGGCCACCGGGCCGACGCGCTCCAGCCGGACCGGCAGCCCCGAGTGCCGGAAGGCCTCCAGCAGGTCGTCCAGGCCGGCCAGGCCCGGCGCGGGCTCCCGGGGGGCCGCCTGCTCACCGCTGTTGCGGAGCAGGCCGACGGTGGCGCGCAGCTCGTCCAGCGCGGCGCGGCTGGTGTCGCGGATCCGCTCCAGCGCCTGGTAGGCGTGCTCGGGGTCGGTGCGCATCAGGTGGTGCGCGACGCCGGCCTGGGCGTTGACCAGCGTGATGTGGTGGGCCACCACGTCGTGCAGCTCGCGGGCGATCCGCATCCGCTCCTCGGTGACCCGGCGGCGGGCCTCCTCCTCGCGGGTGCGTTCGGCCCGTTCGGCCCGCTCCATCGCGGAGGCGAGCAGTTCCCGGCGGCTGCGGACGGCGTCCCCGACGGCCACCGACAGGGACGTCCAGGCGATCAGGCCGAGGTTCTGCGGCAGCTCCTCCACGCCGGGGCGGCTGACCAGCCCGGCGACGGTGAGCGCGACGGCGGCGCAGAGCCCGGTGCGCCAGGCGGTGCGCCGGTCGGTCCGGATCGCGACGGCGTAGAGGGCGAACCCGACGGCGCCCGGCGGCGGCCCGTCGACCGGCACCAGGACGAACTCGACCACCCCGATCAGCACGGTCGCCGCGGCCACCTGGACCGGCCAGCGGCTGCGCACCAGCAGCGGCACGCAGGAGATCGCGAGCAGCACCAGGTAGACCGGGATCGAGGCGTTCCGGTGATAGGCGGTCGCCGCCGCGAACGGCGCGACCAGCACGAAGCAGACCAGCGCCACGGCCAGGTCGGTCATCAGCGGCCGCGCGCGCAGCCACTGCCTGATCGGGTCGGCCATCTGCACTCCTTCACCGTACGCAGTCGGGGCGGTCGGCGGGCCGGGCGGCGGCCCGGCGGGGCGGGTAACGGGCGGGTCGGACGTGGTCCGGGTCGGACGTGGTCCAGGTCCGGCACGGTCCGGGTCCGTGTCCGGCACGGTCCAGGTCCGGCACGGTCCGGGTCCGTGTCCGGCACGGTCCAGGTCCGGCACGGTCCAGGTCGGGCACGGGCGGCACGGGGCGGGGCCCGGACCGGTCCTGCCGCCCGGTCCGGGCCCCGCACCGCCCGGGCGGTCAGTGGGTGGCGTCCACCGGCTCGGGGGCCGGCTCCGGGACGACCCGCAGCGGCGGAGCCTGGTCCGGCTCGCCCTCGACCGAGACGTGCGGCAGCAGCCGGTCCAGCCGGCGGGGCAGCCACCAGTTGGCCGCGCCGAACCGGTGCATCAGCGCCGGGACCAGCACCATCCGCAGCACCAGCACGTCGAGCAGGACGGCGAGCGCCAGGCCGATCCCGAACTCGGCGATCATCCGCTGGCCGCCGAAGATGAAGGCGGCGAAGACGCAGGCCATGATGACGGCCGCGGCGGTGATGACCTGCCCGGTCTCGCCGTGGCCGACCCGGACGGCCCGGCGGTTGTCCCGGGTGTGGGTCCACTCCTCGTGCATCCGGCTGATCAGGAAGACCTGGTAGTCCATCGAGAGGCCGAACAGGATCGCGATGATCATGACCGGCGCGAAGGCCTCGATCGGTCCGGCCGCACCGGCCCCCAGCGCCTCCGACCCCCAGCCCCACTGGAAGACCGCGACGATCGCGCCGAACGCCGCGCCCATCGTGAGCAGGTTCATCGCCACACCGATGAGCGGCACCAGCAGGCTGCGGAAGGCCACCATCATCAGCAGGCAGCCGAGGCCCACGATGATCGCGATGAACACCGGCAGCTTGGAGATCAGGACGTCCGCGAAGTCCGCCGCGGTCGCGGTGGCACCGCCCACGTACACCTGCAGCCCGGTGCCGGCCTCGGCCTGCGGGACGACCCGCTCCCGCAGGTCGGTGATCAGGTCCGAGGTCTGCTCGGACTGCGGGGAGGTGCTCGGCACCACCCGTACGGTGCCGATGCTCTGGCCGTCCTTCAGCGGCGCGGAGGCCACCTGGGCCACCCCGGGCACCGTCTTCAGCTCGGTGACGAGCTTCGCCAGCGCCGCCTTCTCCGGCGCGCCGGGCGCCTCGGCGACCAGCAGCAGCGGGCCGTTGGAGCCGGCGCCGAAGCCGTCGGCCATCAGGTCGTACGCCTGCCGGGTGGTGCTGGTCCTCGGGTTGTTGCCCGCGTCCGAGCTGCCGAGGCGCAGGGAGAACACCGGCACCGCGACGGCGGCCATCACCAGCAGCGCGACCAGCGCCTTGCCGGTCGGCCTGGACTGCACCCGCAGCGCCCAGCGGGCCCAGACGCCGGCGGACTGCAGCTCCGCCGGGCCCTGCTCGGCCAGCTGCCGGCGCTGGGCGCGGCTGAGCACCTTCAGCTTCAGCATGCCGAGCATGGCGGGCAGCAGGGTGATCGCGGCCAGTACCGTCAGCCCGACGGTCAGCGCGGCGGAGATGGCCATCCCGTTCAGGAAGCCGATGCCGAGGATCAGCATGCCCAGCAGGGCGATCACCACGGTCAGGCCGGCGAAGAGCACCGCCCGGCCGGAGGTGTTCAGCGCCCGGACCACCGACTCCTGCACGGTCAGCCCGGCCATCAGGCCCTTGCGGTGCCGGTTGACGATGAACAGGGCGTAGTCGATGCCGACGCCCAGGCCCACCAGGGCGCCGAGGGTGGGGGCCACCGAGGCGACGCTCATCCCGTGGCTGAGCAGGCCGGTGCCGATCACACCGGTGCCGACCCCGGCCACCGCGGTGAGCACCGGCAGCGCGGCCGCCCACAGCGAGCGGAAGACCAGTGTCATCACGATCAGCGCGGCGACGATGCCGATCAGCTCGCTGGCACCGCCCATCTCGCTCTCGCTGTTCTGCACGGCCTGCCCGCCGAGCTGGACGTCCAGGCCGTCGGTACGGGCCTGCTGGGCCAGCCCGACCACGTGCTCGACGTCGGTTTTGGGGATCTCCCGGGCGTTCCCGGTGAAGTTCACCTGGGCGTACGCGGTGGTGCCGTCCTTGCTGACCTGCGCCGCGCCCTGCGGGTCGTAGGGGCTGACCACCGAGGCCACCGACGGGGCGGTGGAGATCTCCTCCAGCACCTTGCTCATCCGGTCCTTGGTCGCGGCGTCGTTCACCGAGCCGCCGGTGCTGTGCCAGACCACGGTGTCGGTGTCGCCGGCCGCGGCCGGCATGCCGGCCTTCAGCAGGTCCAGGGCCTTGCTGGACTCGGTGGCGGGCATCGACATGCTGTCGCTGTACTTGGTGCCGAAGGCTCCCGAGGCCGCGCCGAGGCCGACCAGCAGGCCCAGCCACAGCAGGACGGTCACGAGCCGGTGCCGGTGGCACCAGCGGGCAAGCGCGGACATCGGGTCTCCAGAAGGTGTCGGGCCCGGGGTCGGGCCGGCCGGCGCGCCGCCGCGCACGTCGCCATGGGTGCCCGGCGCGGGCCCCGCCGCTGACGGCGGTCCTGCGGCCGGGCGCGGCCGGCGCCCGGTGGGCGCCCGGCCGTCGCACGGGTCGGGGCCGGGGTGCGGACGGCACTGTCCGGCCCGGCCCGGCGGGGCCGCGGGCCTCTCCCCCGGTCCGTTCCACCCTCCCTTCCGGCGGCCGCGCTGTCGTCACCCGTCCGCAGACACCGGGCGTACCGCGCCCGCGGTATCCGGCCCGGCGGGATACCGCGGGCGCGGGCAGCGGCGCCGCGCGCTGGCGTGTTGCCCCGGCGCTCCCGGCCCGGTCCGGGAGACTGGCACCGCCGGACGGACGAAGGCCGGCCGGAAGCGAGGACCGGACCCATGGACATCACACTTCGGCTCGCCCAGCAGCCGGAGGCCGACGCGTTGCTCGGCCGCAGCCCGCTGGCCGCCCTGGCGGGCATGCTGCTCGACCAGCAGGTCCCGATGGAGTGGGCCTTCTCGGGGCCGTACACGATCGCCCGCCGCCTGGACCGGGACGACCTGGACGCGCACGAGATCGCCGCCTACGACCCGGAGGCCTTCGCCGCGCTGCTCTCGCAGAAGCCGGCCGTGCACCGCTACCCGGGCTCGATGGCCAAGCGCCTGCAGCAGCTCTGCCAGTACCTGGTCGAGCACTACGACGGGGACGCCGCCGCCGTCTGGGAGGGCGTGGCGAGCGGCAAGGAACTGCTGACCCGGCTGAACGAGCTGCCCGGCTTCGGGAAGCAGAAGGCCCAGATCTTCCTGGCCCTGCTGGGCAAGCAGTTCGGGGTGGCCCCGGAGGGCTGGCGGGAGGCCGCGGGCCCGTACGGGGAGCAGGGCTGCCACCGCTCGGTGGCGGACATCACCGGCCCCGAGTCGCTGGAGCAGGTCCGCGCGTACAAGCAGGAGGCGAAGCGCGCGGCGAAGAAGGCCTGAGGTGTCCATGCGATCTTTTCAGAAGCCTCACACGAACGTCTGTTCGTGGGCGGCGCGGGCTGCTTAGGCTCCGCGTGCGTGCCCAACGGCGTGTGCGGCCTCCGGTGCCGGCGGCGCGTCCTCGCGCCTCCGCCCGTACGGAAAGATCACATGGACTACTGCGCATCCTGCCGACGCCATCTCAACGGCGCCCTCTCCTGCCCCGGGTGCGGTGCGGCCGCCGCGACGGCCACCGCCCCACCGCCCGGGCCCGCCCGGCCGGCGGCGGCCGGGACCCCGGCCGAGCTGCTGCCCGCCGTGCCCCCGGCACCCCGGGCCCGCGCCGACCGGCGCGGCCGTGGCCGGCCCCGACGGCGGCGCGGCGCGCTGGTGCTGGGCGCCGCCGTCCTGGTGCTGGCGGGCCTCGGCGCGGTGGCCCTGGCCGGTACGGACCAGGAGCCGGTGGCCGCACCGGCCGCCACCCCCGCCGCGCCGTCCCCGGCGCCCACCGCCGGCGGGCCCGCCACCACCGCCGCGCCGGCGCCCGCCCCGGCGGCCACCAGCGCGAAGCCCGCCACGGGTACGCCGAGCGGCCGGCCGAGCGCCACCGCCTCCCCCTCGGCCACCGCCACGGCGCCCTCGCCCGGGCCGGCCGCACCCGGGCCCGCGACCGCGCCGGGGACGGCCCCCGCCACGCCCGCACCCGGGCCGACCACGCCCGCCCCCGCGCCGACCACGCCCCGGCCGCAGCCCTCCCCGACGGCCTCGCCGAGCTGCACCCGGATCCTCTTCTGGTGCTCCTGAGACCGGACGCCCCCGGGGCCGTCGCCCGCGGCCGAGGCTCCGTCAGCGGATCCTGCGGTACGGGTAGCGGCCCCTGACCGTCCGGCCGAAGCAGCGGCCGTGGCTCGGGGCGTCCACCAGCTCCTCGTGCACCCGCCGGGGGACGTCCGCGTAGGTGTACACCGCGCCGCTGACGAACTCGATCTCCAGCACCCGGCTCGCCGCGTCGTAGCCCACCGAGCGCAGCGCCGAGGAGTCCACCGGCCGGCGGCCGCCGGCCGTCCGCGTCCGTGCCATGGGGCCACCAGCCTTCGCCGTCCCGGGTCCTGGCCCCCCGTCCAGTGTGCGCCCGTCAGGCCTACGACGCGAAGGGGTCCCGGCCGGCGGCCGGGACCCCTCGGGAACGCTCCGGCTCAGAGGACGGCGACCGGCTCCCCCTTCGCGGGCACCCCGGCGGCGGGCTCCGTCGCCGGACCGTCGGCGGCCTCCCCGGCGATGCCGTCCGCCGCGTCCCCGGCGGCGTGCCCGGCGGAGTGCTTCGGCAGGGCGAACATCAGCGCGAAGACCGCCAGCAGCACACCGACGACCCACCACATCGCGTGGACGAACCCGGCGGTGAACGCCGCCCCGACCGCCTGCGGCGCCGTGTTCCCGTCGATCACGCCGAAGAAGGCCACCGAGACCAGGCCGAGCCCGAGCGCCATGCCGAGCTGGCCGGTGGTGTTGATCAGCCCGGAGGCCGAACCGGCGTGCTCGCGCGGCACCTCGGAGAGGATCGCCTCGGTGATCGGGGCGACGATCAGGCCCATCCCGGCGCCCATCACCACCAGCGGCAGCGCCATCTGCCAGGACGCGACGGCGCCCGCGTACCGGTCGGCCTCCCAGATGTAGAGCAGCACGCCCGCCGCCATCACCAGGGCGCCGGCCTGCAGCACCTTGCGCCCGAACCGCGGCACGAGCTTCTGCACCGACATCCCGGCGGCCACCGAGACCGCGATCGAGAACGGGATGCCGGTCGTCCCCGCCTTCAGCGCGCTCCAGCCGAGCCCGACCTGCATGTAGAGCGTCCAGACCAGGAAGAAGATGCCGGTGACGATCCCGAAGGTCAGCTGCACGCCGATGCCGGCGGCGAAGCTCTTCACCCGGAACAGCGTCAGCTCGACCAGGGGCGAGCCGTCCCGGCGGGTCTTGACCTGCTCGTACCGGACGAACAGCGCGAAGACCGGCAGGCTGCCCGCCATCGAGAGGTGCCCCCAGAGCGGCCAGCCCGCCTCGCGGCCGTGGGTGAGGGGGTAGATCAGCATCAGCAGGCCGACGCTGGCCAGCGCCATCCCGGCCAGGTCCAGGCGCAGCGCCTTCTCGGCGCGGGACTCGGAGATGTACCGGCGGCCGAGCAGCAGGCCCGCGACGCCGACCGGCAGGTTGATCAGGAAGATCGGCCGCCACTGCAGGCCGAAGAGGTCCCACTGGGTCAGCAGCGCGCCGATCAGCGGCCCGGAGACCGCGCCGAGGCCGACGATGGCGCCGAACATCCCGAACACCTTGCCGCGCTCGTGCGCGGGGAAGGTCGCGTGGATGATCGACAGCACCTGGGGCACCATCAGCGCGGCGGTCGCGCCCTGCAGCACGCGGGTGGCGACCAGCATCTCCGGGCCGGTGGCCAGGCCGCAGAGCGCGGAGGCGACGGTGAACCCGCCGATGCCCAGCAGGAAGAGCCGCTTGCGGCCGTAGATGTCGCCGAGCCGTCCGCCGGTGATCAGGCCGATCGCGAAGGCCAGCGCGTACCCGCCGGTGACCCACTGGACGGCGCTGAACGAGGCGCCGGTGTCCTGCTGGATGCTCGGGATGGCGATGTTGACGATGGTGACGTCGACCAGGTCCATGAAGGAGGCCATCATCACCACGGCGAGGGCGATCCAGCGACGGCGGTCGGCCGCGCCGTCGGGTTCGGTTCCGGTGGCGGTCCTGGGTACTGCTGCGGCGGTCATCGCACGCCTTTCCTTGGCTGTCCGGGGCACGTCGCCGACTCTAGAAGCGATGTAGGCCGGATCCTGTCCTCGTTCTGCGGCATGCTGACGGCCATGACGGACACCCCGGCACGACTGCTGAATCTGCTCTCCCTGCTGCAGACCCCGCGCGAGTGGCCCGGAAGCGAACTGGCCGAGCGCCTGGAGGTCAGCCCGCGCACCATCCGGCGCGACATCGAACGGCTGCGCGACCTCGGCTACCCCGTCCAGGCGACGATGGGCGCGGTCGGCGGCTACCGGCTGGTCGCGGGCACCGCGATGCCGCCGCTGCTGCTGGACGACGAGGAGGCGGTGGCCATCGCCGTCGGCCTGCGGGCGGCGGCCGGGCACGCCGTGGGCGGCATCGAGGAGGCGTCGGTACGGGCGCTCGCCAAGCTGGTCCAGGTGCTGCCGTCCCGGCTGCGGCACCGGGTGAGCACCCTGAACGAGGCCACCGTCCCGCTGCTCAGGGGGGACGGGCCGACCGTCGACCCGGAGGACCTCACCCTGCTGGCCGCCGCCATCTCCAACCGCGAGCGGCTGCGCTTCGGCTACCGGGCCGTCGACGGCGCCGAGAGCAAGCGGCTGGTGGAGCCGCACCGGCTGGTCCCGGCCGGGCGCCGCTGGTACCTGGTGGCCTACGACAACGGCCGGGACGACTGGCGGATCTTCCGGGTGGACCGGATCACGGAGCCGTTCGCGACCGGGGTGCGGACCCCGCCCCGCGAGCTGCCCGCCGAGGACGCCGCCGCGTACGTGGCCGCCAAGTTCTCCCGGCTCACCCCGTCCTTCCGGGCGGTGGCGACCGTCCACGCGCCGGCCGAGGAGGTCCTGCGGCGCTTCCCCCGTGCCGACGAGGTGCTGCCGCTGGACGAACGGAGCTGCCGGCTGCAGAGCCGGGAGGACTCACTGGAGTGGCTGGCGATGCGGCTGCTCATGCTGGGCTGCGAGTTCGAGGTGCACGAGCCGCCGGAGCTGGCCGGCCACCTGCGCGCGCTCGGCGCCAGGGCCACCCGCGCGACGGCGGGCGGCCCCGGCTGAGCACCGCTCAGCTGCTCGGCTGTTCGGCTGCTCGGCGGCGCCTCAGGCGCTGTACTCGGCGGTGATCACCGCGCGGGCCAGCGTGTGGAAGGTGAGGTGGAAGCCGATCTGGGCGGCCGGGGTGTCGCGGGTGACGTCCAGCGCCGGGACGTCCAGCGCGTGCACGGCGAAGAGGTACCGGTGGGCCGGGCCGGGCGGCGGGGCGGCGCCGTCGTACCGGTGGCCGGGGAAGTCGTTGCGGGCGTGGAAGGACGCACTGCCGGGCAGGTCCGCGTCCGAGGAGCCCGCGCCGCGCGGCAGTCCGGTGGTGCCGGCGGGCAGGTCGAGTGCCAGCCAGTGCCACCAGCCGCTGCCGGTGGGAGCGTCCGGGTCGTAGCAGGTGACGGCGAAGCCGCGGGTCCCCTCCGGCGCGCCGGACCAGGCCAGCTGCGGCGAGAGGTTGCCGCCGGCGTGGGCGAACTCCTTCGGCAGCACACCGCCGTCGGTGATGTCACTGCTGGTCAGTTCGAAGGACGGCACCTGCGGCAGGAAGTCGTAGGGAATCGGCGGACGGGCGCTCACGATGGGTCACCTTTCGACGGGGGCGGCCGGGCGTCCCCACTTTAGGGTTCCCCCTCCCGCCGGGGCAGCAGCTCGCCCTAGAGTCTGCCCATGGCCTCGGACGACCGCAGCAGCACTCCCGCCCTGGACCCGGCCCGCATGATCGCGGACGCGCGCCGGGCCTTCTTCGTGATGATCGGCGCCCTGGCCGCCGTCTGGCTGATCCAGGTCGCCAACTGGGCCGGCGACTACCGGCTGACGCAGGACTTCGGCATCCGCCCGCAGCAGCTGGGCCGGCTCGGGGACGTGTTCGCGGCGCCGTTCCTGCACATGAGCTGGAGCCACCTGGAGGGCAACTCGGGGCCGTTGTTCATCTTCGGGTTCCTGGCCGCGTACCGGGGCGTGCGCAAGTTCCTCGGCCTGACCGTGCTGATCACGGTGACCAGCGGGGCGGCCGTCTGGCTGTTCCAGGGCGCGGACACCATCTCGGCCGGGGCCAGCGGGGTGATCTTCGGCTACTTCGGCTACGTCGTGCTGCGCGGGGTCTTCGACCGGAACCTGGTCGACACGCTGATCGGCGTGGTGATGGGGGCGTCCTTCGCCTACATCCTCACCACCGCCCTGCCGGGCACCCCGGGCGTGAGCTGGCTGGGCCACCTGGGCGGCCTGGCCGGCGGCCTGGCGGGCGCCTGGATCTTCCGCGACCGGAGCGGGAGGAAGGCGCCCGCCGCCACCGCTTCGGTGCCCGGGCCGGCCCGCAGCGCGCACGCCGACCTGCTGAAAGAGCTGGACGACCTCGGCATCTGAGCCCTCCAGGTATAGACCAATCCGGAGCGCCGGGCTAGCGTGAGCAGCACCTGTACCCCCTGCTCCGGAGCCGCGCCGTGGAGTCGTCCGTCCTCGCCTTCGCCACCGACCTGATCGACGAGGGCGCCGACACGTTCTTCGGCAACCTGACCGACCGCGCCGGCGTCGGCGGCGTCACCCTCGCCTCGGTCTACCACGAGGCCCGCGACGTCTTCCCGCACAACCCCGGGCGGGTGGTCAGGTACCTGGAGCCGGGCGCCGCGTACTTCCGCCCGGACCCGGCCCGCTGGGCCGGCCGCCGGCTCGCCCCGGCGCCGTCCACCGCGATCGGCGACCGCGACCCCTTCGCCGAGGCCGCCGACGAGGCCCGCCGGCGCGGCCTCAAGCTGCACGCCTGGACGGTCTTCTGCCACAACGACCGGCTCGGCTTCCAGCACCCGGACTGCGCCCCCGCCAACGCCTTCGGCGACCGCCACCTCACCGAGCTGTGCCCGGCCAACCCGGAGGTCCGCGAGTACGCCGTCACCCTGGTGGCCGAACTCGCCCGGTACGGCGTCGACGCGATCCGGGCCGAGTCGCTGCACTTCCACGGCCTGCGGCACGGCTACCACCACGAGCGCTACTTCGAGGAGCTCGGCCCGCTCGCCGAGGCCCTGCTCGGCATCTGCTTCTGCGACCACTGCCGGGCGAACGCCGTCCGCGCGGGCGTCCCCGCCGAGGAGGTCCGCACCGCCGTCCGGGCCGAACTGCGCCGCCGCCTCACCGACGAGGCCGCCGCCGCCGAGCCGACGCCGCTGGACCAGCTGGCCGGCGGCGCGGTCGCCGGGTACGTGGACGCCTCGGCGACGACCGTCACCTCGCTGGCCGCCGACGTGGCCGAGGCGGCGCAGCAGCACGGCATGCGGCTGACCTTCATGGACGGCGGCGGCCCCGGCACGGGGTGGCTGTCCGGCATCGAGCTGCCGGCCCTCGCGAAGGCCGCGCACCAGATCGAGACGCTCGGCTACGCAAAGACCCCGGAGGCCGTCCGCGAGAAGGTCGCCGCGTTCGCGCTGCACGGCGTCCGGCCGGAGTCGATGGCGGTGATCCTGCGCCCGATGGCCTCGGACTGCGACGGCCCGGCCAACCTCGCAGCCAAGATCGAGGTGCTGCGCTCGCTCGGCGTGCCGGAGGTCGAGTTCTACAACTACGGCCTGATGCGGCTCTCCTCGATGGACCGGATCGGCGCCGCACTGGCCGGCTGACGGACCGGCTCGCCGACCTGCCGGCCCTGACCTGCCCAGCCCTGACCTGCCCCCTGACCTGGCCGGGCCGGGCCGGCCCGCTACCGCCGGCGCCGGGACGTCCCGAACAGGCTGCGGCTGATCTCCCGGCCGAGCTGCGTCCCCGCCGAGCGGGCGAAGGACTTCAGCGCGGGGTTGGCCAGCAGCGAGCCGAGCAGACCGCCCTCGTCCTTCCCGGCCCGCTCCGCCTTCCCGGCCCGCTCCGGCTCCGGCGTCGGCGCGGGCCCGGCCGGCGCCGGTGCGTCCGCCGGCGCGGGCCGGGCCGCACGGGCCGCGAGCTTCTCGTACGCCGACTCCCGGTCGATCGCGTCCCGGTACCGCGCGCCCAGCGGGGACGCGTCCACCGCGGCCCGCAGGGCCGGCTCCCCGAGCGGGCCCATCAGCGAGCGCGGCGCGCGCAGCCGGGTCGCCGCGACCGGCGTCGGCGCGCCCGTCTCGGAGAGCACCGTCACCACGGCCTCCCCGGTGCCGAGCGAGGTCAGCACCTCGGCGAGGTCGTAGGAGGACCGGGGGAAGGTCGAGACCGTCGCCTTCAGCGCCTTGGCGTCGTCCGGGGTGAAGGCCCGCAGCGCGTGCTGCACCCGGTTGCCCAGCTGGGCCAGCACCTCGCCCGGCACGTCCTTCGGCGACTGGGTGACGAAGAAGATCCCGATCCCCTTCGACCTGATCAGCCGGACGGTCTGGGTGATCGCCTCCAGGAAGGCCTTGGAGGCGCCCTTGAAGAGCAGGTGCGCCTCGTCGAAGAAGAAGACCAGCTTGGGCCGCTCCAGGTCGCCGACCTCCGGCAGCTCCTGGTAGAGGTCGGCCAGCAGCCACATCAGGAAGGTGGAGAAGAGCCTCGGCCGGTCCTGCACGGCCGGCAGCTCCAGCACGGAGACCGTCCCCTCCCCGTCCGGGCCGACGCGCAGCAGGTCGGCGGTGTCGAACTCGGGCTCGCCGAAGAACGCCCCCGCGCCCTCGTTGTCGAGCACGGTGAGGGAGCGCAGGACGACACCGGCCGTGGCCGCCGAGAGGCCGCCGATGCCCTTCAGCTCCTCCTTGCCCTCGGGCGAGGTGAGGAAGGTGATGACGGCGGTGAGGTCCTTGAGGTCGTACAGCTCCAGGCCCTGCTTGTCGGCGTAGTGGAAGACCAGGCCGAGCGAGGCCTCCTGGGTCTCGTTCAGGTCGAGCACCTTGGCGAGCAGCAGCGGGCCGAAGCTGGTGACGGTGGCTCGGACGGGGATGCCGGTGCCCTGCCCGCCGAGCGCGTAGAACTCGGCCGGACAGCCGCGCGGGGTCCAGTCCTGGCCCACGTCGGCGGCCCGGCCGGTGATCCGGGCGCCGGGGGTGCCGGGCGCCGCGATGCCGGAAACGTCGCCCTTGATGTCGGCGAGGAACACCGGGACGCCCTGGGCCGAGAGCTGCTCGGCGATCAGCTGCAGGGTCTTGGTCTTGCCGGTGCCGGTCGCCCCGGCGACCAGCCCGTGCCGGTTGAGCACCGGGAGCGGGATCCGGACCGGCGCGGCCGGGTAGGCCGTGCCGTCGAGCAGGGCGGCGCCGAGGTCCAGGGCCGGACCGGTGAAGGCGTAGCCCGCGGCGATCTCCCGGACGGCGTCCGGCAGCCCGGCGTCCCGGCCGGCCGCCGGCCCGCCGGATCCGTCCTCGCCCGCCGGGCCCGGCTTCTGGTCGGTGGTCATCCGGGCACGCTCCTGGGCAGGCTGGGCAACGATCGCGACATTTCCCATGAAACATCCGCAATCGCCCGCCGGGCCTGAACGACAGGCCACTTCACCAGGGAACATTTCGCCCGCGGTTCCGGGCATCGACGCAGGTCGGCCATGTTCACGCAGTCTTGCCGGGCCGCGTCTGCTGCGCCGGCCGCCACCCAAACGGTAGGCTTTCCGTGTGATCTTCAAGCGCATCGGCAATGGGCGGCCGTACCCGGATCACGGCCGGACCAGCACCCGCCAGTGGGCGGACGTCGCCCCACGCCCGGTGCGACTGGACCAGCTGGTGACCACCAAGGGGCAGTTGGACCTCGAAACCCTCCTGGCGGAGGACTCCACCTTCTACGGGGACCTCTTCGCCCACGTCGTGAAGTGGCACGGCGACCTCTACCTGGAGGACGGGCTGCACCGGGCCGTCCGGGCGGCCCTGCAGCAGCGTCAGGTGCTGCACGCCCGCGTCCTCGAAATGGAGTGACGGGCCCGCTCCGTCGCTCCACCGCGTCCGGCAGGCGGCCCTGCCTGCTCCGCGGCGCCCTGGACCAGGGCGCCCCCGGCCGGGCCCGTACATCCTTTCGGGTGCCGCCGTACTCCAGATGATGATCATTTAGTACCTTCGGAGCGGTCCCGCACTAGTCTGCTGACAACGGCCGAAATCTCCCTGGCGCCCCGCCCGACCGGCCGTACCCGTCACCGAACCCCGCCCTGGCACGAGGGGGAGACAAACCGTGAGCATGTTGACTCCCCAAGGCTTGAAGGGGAAGCAGTACCGGGTCACCGGCACCGCGTATCCGCGGCTCGGCCGACCCCCCAGGAAGGGCCGCAAGATCTTCGCGTTCATCGGCTCGCTGCTCGCGCTGGCGCTGATCGGCCTCGGCGGTGTGCAGCTGGTGGACATCTTCACCGGCAAGGGCAAGCACGCCACCGCCCAGGCCTGTGCGACCCCCTCGTCCGCCGTCAGCGGCAAGGCACTGGCGGCACCGGCCGCCGACGCCCCGCCGGGGGCGACGCCCGCCCCGGCCGCGCCCGTCGACCCGGCCGCCATCCCGCAGCCCCAGACCGTGACCGTCAACGTCTACAACGCCACCGCCAAGGCCGGCCTGGCCGGCCGCACCGCCGAGGAGCTGAAGAAGCGCGGCTTCGTCATCGGCACCGTCGGCAACGCGCCCACCGCCCTCGACAAGAAGGTGCCCGGCACCGCCCAGGTGATCGGCGGCCCCGCCGCCGTCGGCGCCATGACCCTGCTGACCTCGCAGATCGCCGGCGCCACCAGTACCCCCGACGCCCGCACGGACGGCAGCGTCGACTTCGTGATCGGCGACAGCTACAACGCCCTGCTCGACGAGACCCAGGCCGCCGCGGCACTCGCGCTGGCCACCAAGCCCTCGCCGAGCCCCACCCCGGGCAGCTGCTGAGCGGCCGCGGATCCCCGAGCACGGCGAAGGCCCCCGGTACCGGTACCGGGGGCCTTCGCCGTGCTCGGGAGTCAGGGGCCGGCGGCGCCGGTCCGGTTCAGCCCGCGGTGCCGTAGAGGCGGTCCCCGGCGTCGCCGAGGCCCGGGACGATGTAGCCGTTCTCGTTGAGGCGCTCGTCGACGGCGGCGGTGACGACGGTGACCGGCAGGCCGGCCAGCTCCTTCTCCATCACCGCGACGCCCTCGGGGGCCGCCAGCAGCACGACCGCGGTGACGTCGGTGGCGCCGCGGTCGATCAGCATCCGGATGGCCGCCACCAGCGTGCCGCCGGTCGCCAGCATCGGGTCCAGCACGTACACCTGGCGGCCGGAGAGGTCGTCCGGCATCCGGGTCGCGTAGGTGGAGGCCTCCAGGGTCTCCTCGTTGCGCACCATGCCCAGGAAGCCGACCTCGGCGGTCGGCAGCAGCCGGGTCATCCCGTCGAGCATGCCGAGGCCGGCCCGCAGGATCGGGACGACCAGCGGGCGGGGGTAGCTCAGCCGGGTGCCGGTGGTGACCGCGACCGGTGTGGTGATCTCCACCGCCTCGGTGCGGACGTCCCGGGTGGCCTCGTACGCGAGCAGGGTGACCAGCTCGTCGGTGAGGCGACGGAAGGTCGGTGAGTCGGTGCGCTCGTCGCGCAGGGTGGAGAGCTTGTGGGCGACCAGGGGGTGGTCGACGACGTGGATCCGCATGTCTCGACCATAACCGCGGCCGGACACCCGTACGACCCGCCGACCGGGGCCTTCCGGCCGCTTCCGGGGCGGTGCCCGCGGGACGCCCTCCCCGACGGCCCCCGGACGACCGCTCCGGCCGCCCCACCGGCCCGTTCGCCGGATGCCCGGGGGGCCGGCCGGCGGCGGGCACCGGCCGTCACGCGATCCGCGGCACGCCGTGACACACCGCGCATGCCCGAGTCGGTCCCGCTCCTGTGGTATCAAACCGGCGGATCTGGGAAGGTCAGACGCTATGACGAGCAACCCGAACGCCGGGGGCGGCTCGACGGGCGGGCCGTTGGGCCCGTCGGGCGGGCCCGCGAGGGCGGCCCCGGACCACCCGGAGACCGAGACGGAACGCCGTAAGCGGCGGGCCGTGTTCCTGCGCGAGCTGGCCGAGGCCCGCGAACTGCGGGCCCGGGTGCAGCCCCGGCGCACCAAGGAACGCCGGATGCGCGAGGCCATGCGGATGCGGACCTTCCGGATCTGACGGCGTGTCGCCCCACTTCTCGGCCCCCGGCCAATACTTCCGACACGACCTGCGAAGACGCGCTGCCGAACACCCCCCGCAATCGCGGGCTTTCTGTCACGATTCCGATGGGACGGTCCGAACAGCGGACCGCCTCTGGCGCGGGGGCGGCCAGACCGCGTTCGCCCGAGATCGCCTACAGCCGAGACCAATCTTGGGAGTGTCCCTGGTGGCGTACTTCGCTGCAGTGCTTGCTCGCACCGAGGACGGGTGGGATGTGAGCGAGACGGAACTCGACGCCGTCGAGAGTCTCGCCGACCTGGCCGACCTGGCCCGCGAGGCCGCACAGGAGGACGACAGCGTGCTCGTCTTCATCGAACAGGAGGACGCGTGGTTCGCCATCGTCCGGGTGGACGGTGAGGAGGACCCACGGATCTTCGTCTCGGACGGCGCCGCAGCCGCCCGGAGTTCCTACGGGTCGGTCCTCACCGACGAACTGGTGGAACAGGCCGGCGAGAGCGAGTTCGACGACCTCGACAACCTCGTCGCCGAACTGGACGACGAGGACTCCGCCTCCGAGGAGGAAGAGGACGAGGACGACGGCCCGGCCGTGGGCCCCGGCGGGGTGCCGGTCGGCCCGCTCGGCGACTCCGAGATCCTGGCCGAGTTCGGGCTCGCCGCCAAGGACCTCGTCGACCTCAGCGGCGAGGGCGCGGTGCCGGGCGACGCCCTGGCCGAGATCGCCGACGCCCTGGGCTGCGGCGAGATCCTGGAGGCGGTGCGGTAACCGCCGTGCGGATGCCCGGCGCGGGCGGCCCGCCGGCCGGGTCCGGCGGCTCCCGCAGGACGGCCCCGGCGGACGGCCCCGGCGGCGCACGCCGCCCGGACGCCGCCGCGGATGCCCGACACTGGATGCCATGCAGTCCGCCCCGCAGATCGCCCCGCTGCCCGCACCCGTCCGCCCCGACCCGGTCCGCGACCGGTGGGCGGCGCCGATGCGCCTCGCCGTCGCCGAGGCCGCCCTGGCGCCGGCCGCCGGCGACGTCCCGGTCGGGGCGCTGGTGCTGGGGCCCGACGGGACCGTCCTCGGCCGGGGCCACAACGAGCGGGAGGCGGTCGGCGACCCGACCGCCCACGCCGAGGTGGTGGCCATCCGGGCGGCCGCCAAGGCCCTGAACGAGGGCCTGCACACCCTGCCCGGCACCGACGGCGAGGCCGAGGACCGGCGGGCGGGCGAGTGGCGGCTGGCCGGCTGCACCCTGGTCGTCACCCTGGAACCCTGCACCATGTGCGCGGGCGCGATCGTGCTCTCCCGGATCGCCCGGGTCGTGTACGGCGCCTTCGACGAGAAGGCCGGCGCGGCCGGCTCGCTCTTCGACGTGGTCCGCGACCGCCGGCTGAACCACCGGCCCGAGGTGATCGCGGGCGTCCTGGCCGACGAGTGCGCCGAACAGCTCCGCTCCTTCTTCGACGGCCACCGGCCCGGTTCCGCGGAACGGATTTCGTGACCGCCACCGGCGTCCGGTAGAGTCTCCCTCGGTAGCGTGTCCGAGCGGCCAAAGGAGCACGCCTCGAAAGCGTGTGTGGGGGCAACTTCACCGTGGGTTCGAATCCCACCGCTACCGCCACTTCGTCAGAAGGGCCCGTCCTCGCGGACGGGCCCTTCTGCGTTCCCCCGGCCCCGCACCGGCGGGTGCCCCGGATCCTGCCCGGGCCGCCGCGGCGGCCCGGCTCTCCTGACATGGCAAGGCTCCGCACCCGGAACGACGACCACCATCGTCGGACGGGTGCGGAGCCTGGAGGGGGAACGGTTCCGGGGGGGTCGAACCGCTCCCCCGGCGGAGTCCCACAACCGGCACCGCGTCGGGGGGAAGCCGCGGCGGCCGGTCCCACAGCGGGGAGCTCCGGATCGTTGTACCGGTGATTCCTGCCAGATCCTCGGTACAACAACCATCCTGCTCCACCGGCCCCGCCGGGGCACCCGCAGAAAGCCCCCACTCGCGGGGACCTTCGTCCCGTCGGGCGAACGGGATGCTGATCCGCTGCGCCGTCCGGTGGAACCGGCCGGCCGGCGGGCAGTGCCGCAGAAGGGCGCGAATCCGGGCGCCGCGCCGCCGCCCGCGCTGGGCCGGTCGGTCTAAGCTGCTGCACAGCAGGGGCCGCTCGGGGACCGGATGACGGCGGCCCACGGCAGGGAGGCGGGCAGTTCGATGGCACAGGCGCGGAAGATCGGCATGTACCTCCTGCTCATCTTCGTCCTCTACACGATCATCACCTCCCCCGCCCGCGCGGCCGAACTCGTCCAGTCGGGGTTCGAGGGGATCTCGACGGCGGCCAAGGCCGTCGGCACGTTCATGACCGGTTTGGTCAAGTAACTCCCCCGGCCGGCCGCACCCCGGCGGGCACCCGGCCCGGTCAGGGGCGTGCCGGGCCGGGCCGGACCGGCGGCTACCGTGGCACGGTCCACAACCCTCGCCCGCTGGGAGCGGCATCATGATCCGGCACCTGGTCCTTTTCAAGCTCGACGAAGGCGTCACCAAGGACGACGAGCGCGCGCTCGCCGGCGCCAAGGCCTTCGAGGAGCTCGGCTCGCTGATCCCCGAACTCCGTGAGTGGGAGTGCGCCTGGAACATCACCGACCGCGACATCGCCTACGACTACGCGATCAACAGCCTGGTCGAGGACCGCGCGGCGCTGCAGGCGTACATCGCCCATCCGGCCCACCAGGCCGCCGCCGGGCAGTGGCGGGAGTTCGCCACCTGGGTGATTGCCGACATCGAGGTCTGATCCCCCGAGCACGTCGGTCGCATCCGCACGACCCCTGGCGCCCCGCCTCCGACCGAGCCGGGGCGCCTTTCGCGTGCCCGGACGGGGCGCCCGGGCGCTGCGCCGGATGCCCCAACGGTGCTTCAACACACCTCGGCGCGGTACTTGAACGAACTGTGCCCACCTTGTGATGCTATGACCGGTTTTGCCGGACATGGCGAGGTGATGAACGGGGGCACGACACCCGACCCGCAGGTCCCCACCGTTGTCGATCTTGGGAGGGGTGAGTCCGTGCGGACTCGAGGGAGTGCACCTGACACCGGCGCGGGCCCGGCGGCCGTGACCGTCCCGGCGACCGCCGTCACCGGCGCCGCCGCCTCGACGGTGGCCGCCGTACAGGCCGCCGGGACCGTCCAGGCACCCCCGCCGCCCCAGGGCGCCCAGGCACCCCAGCCCCTCCCGGCCGTCCACCCCCTCCAACCTCTCCAGACCGTCCAACCCCTCCAGGCCGTCCCAAGCACCCAGAGCACCCAGACCGTCCAGGGCGCCGAGGCCGGCCGGCCCACCGGGCCCGCCCGGGGCACCCCGGCCGCCCGGGCCGTCCGGACCGGTTTCGCCGGCCGGGCCGAGCCCGACGACGATCCGGCCGAGGAGCCCCCGCCCAGGCCCTCGCCGGACGAGGCGGTCGCGGCCGTCTTCGGACCGGCGGGCGAGCTCAGGCCCGGCGGGCGGCGGCCCGCGGTGGACGTCCGGACGCTGACCCGGGTGCTCTTCGAGCGGCTCGCCGAGCTGCCGCCGGACGCCCCCGAGCGCCGCCGGGTGCGGGCCGCCCTGATCGAGGTCAACATCCCGCTGGTGCGTTACGCCGCGACCAGGTTCCGCAGCCGCAACGAGCCGATGGAGGACGTCGTCCAGGTCGGCACCATCGGGCTGATCAACGCGATCGACCGGTTCGACCCGAGCCGGGGGGTCCAGTTCCCGACGTACGCGCTGCCGACCATCCTCGGCGAGATCAAGCGGTACTTCCGCGACAACGTCCGCACCATGCACGTGCCGCGCCGGCTGCAGGAGCTGTGGGTCCAGGTCAGCGGCGCGATGGAGGAGCTGACGGTCACCCACGGGCGGGCGCCGAAGGTCCCCGAGATCGCGGCCAGCCTGCGGATCCCGGAGGAGGACGTCCGGGCCTGCCTGGACGCCGGCCGGGCGTACAACGCCGCCTCGCTGGAGGCGGCGCAGGAGCACGAGGGCGGCCTGGCGCTGCTGGACCGGCTCGGCTACGAGGACTCCGCGCTGGCCGAGGTCGAGCACCGCGACATGGTGCGGCACCTGCTGGTGCAGCTGCCCGAGCGCGAGCGGCGGATCATCATGCTGCGGTTCTTCGCCAATCTGACGCAGTCGCAGATCAGCAATGAGCTGGGCATGTCACAGATGCACGTCTCCCGTTTGCTGTCCCGGATCCTGACGAGGCTTCGGACCGGCAATTCCTGGGAAGACTGACCGTCACAGACCCACCCATACCGCCAGAATCGGACCAACCGAACCAGGATTGCTGCGCGTTACTGCCACGTGACATCTTGCGATGTTCGGGTTTGCGGGCGCCCGGGGACCGGTATGGAGGGGGAGGGCGCCGCGCGGGAACCACCGGGCGGTGACGAGCGTTCAACAGTCAGTCACAAGGGGGTGGGTGCATGTCCGCAGAGCTGGGCACTGCTGAGATCCACGGCGCCATCACGGTCGTCGACCAGATCCCTGTCCAGGGGGCCCGGCGGCAGGCCGGGCCGCCGCCCACGCCGGACACTGTCGACACGCCCGGCACGCCGGCCGCACCCGTCGCGGCCGCGGCCCCCGCCGCACCGGCGGCGCCGGCCCTGGACACCCGCACGCTCTCGCGGGCGCTGTTCCTGCGGCTGGCCACCCTGGAGGCGGGCAGCGCGGAGCACACCTACGTCCGGGACACCCTGATCGAGCTCAACCTGCCGCTGGTCCGGTACGCCTCCGCGCGCTTCCGCAGCCGCAACGAGCCGATGGAGGACATCGTCCAGGTCGGCACCATCGGGCTGATCAAGGCGATCGACCGGTTCGACCCGGAGCGCGGCGTCGAGTTCCCGACCTTCGCGATGCCCACCGTGGTCGGCGAGATCAAGCGCTTCTTCCGTGACACCAGCTGGTCGGTCCGGGTGCCGCGGCGCCTCCAGGAGCTGCGGCTGGCGCTCACCAAGGCCGGTGACGAGCTGGCGCAGAAGCTCGACCGCTCCCCCACCGTCGCCGAGCTGGCCGTCTGCCTGGGCGTCAGCGAGGAGGACGTGGTCGAGGGCCTGGCGGTGGGCAACGCGTACACCGCGAGCTCGCTCGACTCCAGCCCCGGCGAGGAGGACGGCGACGGCCCGCTGGCCGAGCGCCTCGGGTACGAGGACCTCGCCCTGGAGGGCGTGGAGTACCGCGAGTCGCTCAAGCCGCTGCTGGCGAAGCTGCCGCCGCGGGAGCGCCGGATCATCATGCTCCGGTTCTTCGGGAACCTGACCCAGTCGCAGATCGGCGAGGAGATCGGCATCTCGCAGATGCACGTCTCCCGGCTGCTCACCAAGACCCTCACCCAGCTGCGCGAGGGCCTGATCAGCGAGGCCTGAGAGGCCCCGGAGGTGTGGCCGGGAGCCCGTGGCTCCCGGCCACACCTGTCACAGGCGCCCCACGGGCCCCTCAGAGCCTCAGGAGACCCACCGGGCCGCCTCCGGGCCCCGGCCCTCGCGCGGCGCCCGCCCAGGGCGGGCCCAGGGCCCGCCGGGCGCCCTCCGGGGCGTCAGCCGGCCAGCAGGTTGGCACGCAGGCCCGCCAGCACCTCGTCGTCCAGGCCCAGGCCGTCCTGCCAGAACTTCTCGAACGACGCCCAGCCGGCCGCGACCTCCTCGAAGGCGGCGTCCAGGTAGGCGCGGTCGGCGCGGAAGACCGGCAGCAACAGCTCCGGCTCCTCCATCAGTCCCCGGGTGCCGAAACTGTCGACGATGTGCTCGACGATCGCGGCGGACCGCTCATTGGTCAGCAGGTAGTCCGTGAAGACGGTGTCGCGGTCCACCCCGAGGGCGGTGAGCAGGATCGCGGCCGTCCAGCCGGTCCGGTCCTTGCCGGCCGAGCAGTGGAAGAGCAGCGGTGCGCCGTCCGGCGCGGCCAGCAGTCGCAGCACGGTGGCGAACCGCTCCCGGGCGACCGGGTCGGTGACGAACCAGCGGTAGAGGCCGACCATCATCGCGGCGGCCCGCCCGTCGCCGAGCAGCGCGCGCTGCTTCTCGGGGCTGCGGTCGGCCAGCGCGTCGCGCAGGGCGACGTAGATGTCGAAGTCGGCGGCGAAGACCGGCAGGTGGTGCAGGGTGACGCCGTCGGGGGTGGTGCGCCCGACGGTGATCGGGGTGGCGGAGAGCTCGGCGGCGGCGATCTCGGCGACCGGCAGGCCGGGGACCCGGTCCGGGCCCGCCTCGCGGACCTCGTCCAGGCTGCGCAGGTCGACGACCTGGCGCAGGCCGTACCCGGTGAGCACGTCGAGGTCCTCGTCGGTGAGCCGGTTGAGGCCGTCGCTGCGCAGCGCGACGCCGTGCCGCAGCACCCGGCCGTCGGCCGTCCGGTACCCGCCGAGGTCGCGGGCGTTGACGGCCCCGCGCAGGCCGAGACTGCGGGCGGCCGCGAGGCCGGCGAGCGGCCCGCCGGCCAGGACGTCGGCGGCCCGGCCGGTGGCGCCGGGGGCTGCGGTCTCGGTCTGCTGATCTGTCACGGGTCGGGCCTCCATCGAATATTCGGAACGCCGCAGCGCAGAACCTCGCACGATGTTGCATGAACCTGCCCGACGGGGGGCACAGATGTGCGAGAGTGGTGGTGCTTGATCAGTCTAGGCAGCCCGGTGGGGCCTACCCGGGAGTAGTCGGTGACCAGCAGGTATCCGGCCGACGGCCGCATTGGTCAACAGATTGCTGTCAGCTGCTGACGGATTGTTGTTCTCATTTAATTATTTGCGTAGATTGTGGCTTTCTGACCACGTTCAAACCCTTTATGGCATCGCCATGAACGTTGGTAACAGATTCGCTGCACTCTCACCCATTTGGTCCCTAGCACCCCTGAACCTCCACCAAGATGACACCAGGCAGCCTGCTGCCTTCGAACAGAGTCAGGGCAGGCGCGCCGAGCAGCGGACCGCCCCTGCCCAATGGGGAGGAACCACATGGGTCGAGCGACCCGAAGAGCTGCCGCTTGCGCGGTGGCAGTCCTGCTGGCCGGCGGTCTCCAGTCGTCCTTCGCCAACGCCGCGACGACGACCCGGATCGACCTCACCGTGCTCGTGATCAGCGACGGTGGCCCCGCCACCGCCGCCATCGCCGCCGAACTGGCGAGCCAGGGCACCCCCTACAAGATCGTCAATCTGAACGACGCCAACCGGCCCGTGATCGATGCCGCCTTCCTGAGCGACACCGTGAACGGGCAGCCCCGCGCGAAGTTCCAGGGTGTCGTCCTGCCCAACGACAACCCCTTCGCCGCCGGGTCCGCCGAGATGACGGCCCTTGCCGCCTTCGAGGCCGCCTTCGGCATCCGACAGGTCGACGCCTACACCTATGCCCGCCCGGACGTCGGTCTTAACTGGGCGCAGAACCCCGGTTACATCGGCAGCCTCGACGGCGCCCAGGGCCAGGTCACCACGACCGGCCTGGCCGGCCCGTTCAGCTACCTCAAGGGCAGCGTCCCGTTCGAGGACAACGACCCGAACATCGGCGAGAGCTACGGCTACCTCGCCACCCCGCTCGCCGGGGCCGACTTCAAGCCGCTCGTCGAGGCCCCGATCCCGGACACCACCGAGAAGGGCTCGCTGGTCGGCGAGTACACCCACGACGGCCGCAAGGAGCTGGTCGTCACCTTCGTCTACAACCAGTACCAGCAGCAGTACCGGCTGCTGGCCCGCGGCATAGTCGACTGGGTGACCCAGGGCATCCACCTCGGCTACGACCGCAACTACTTCGCGGCCCACGTCGACGACGTCTTCCTCGCGGACGACCGTTGGGACACCAGCCTCAAGTGCACCCCCGGTGACGTCACCTGCCCGCCCGGCACGCCCGAGTCGAGCAACCCGATCCGGATGACGCCGGCCGACGCGCAGTACGCGAAGCAGTGGCAGATCGACCACAACTTCACCATGGACATGGTGTTCAACGGTGGCGGCAGCGAGGACTGGAAGGCGGACCACGAGGTCACCGCCGACCCGGTCGTCGACCAGATGGTGGCCGACCAGGCCAGCTACCGCTGGATCAACCACACCTACACGCACCCGTACCTGGGCTGCCTGCAGGACGTCTCGGTGGTGCCGTGGAAGTGCACCAAGGACGCGGGCGGCAACACCGTCTGGGTGGACCAGGCGACCATCACCGGCCAGATCAAGAACAACCTGGACTGGGCGGCCGCGCACCACATCACGCTCGACAAGAGCGAGCTCGTCACCGGTGAGCACTCCGGTCTGCTGACCGCTCCCCAGGAGACCAGCGACAACCCGTACCTGGCGCCCTCCCTGGTCACCAACGGTGTCAAGTGGACGGCGAGCGACGCCTCCCGCGAGGCCGGCCAGCGCGCCGTCGGCAGCTCCACGCTGACCGTCCCGCGGTACCCGATGAACGTCTTCTACAACGCCGGCACGGCGGTGGAGGAGACCGACGAGTACAACTGGATCTACACCAGCGTCGCCAACGGCGGCAGCGGGGTCTGCGAGAACAACGCGAACTCCACCTGCCTCACCACCCCGCTGAACACCTCCACCGGCTACACCTCGTACATCGTGCCGCTGGAGGCGCGGATCGACCTGGGCCACGTGCTCAGCAACGACCCGCGGCCGCACTTCATCCACCAGTCGAACCTGGCCGAGGGCCGGATCGTCTACCCCGTCCTGGACACGGTGCTCTCCACGTACCGCAACCTGCACGCGGACAACGCCCCGATCGTGAACCTCCCGCAGCGCGAGATCGGCGCCGAGTTCCAGCGCCGCGCGGCCTGGAACACCGCCCTGGCCGCCGGCCAGGTCACGGCGTACCGGATCGGTGACACCGTCACGGTCAACGCGCCCGCCGGGCTCGCGACCGAGGCCACCATGCCGACCGGCACCGTCCAGAAGCTCACCTTCGGCAGCACCGCGTTCGGCACCGCCTACGCCGGTACGCTGTCCGGCTGGGTCAAGGCCGGTTCGCTGCAGAGCACCGTCACGCTGAAGCTGACGGCCGCGCAGACCCCGGCGGCCCCGGCCGCCGCCGCTGCCGCCGCCGCCAAGACGGCGCCCGTCACCGCTCCGGCGGCCAAGACGGTCGTGCCGAGCGGCGCCGCCACCGCGGTCCCGGTCGGCCCGACCGACACCGACCGGACCGACGCGGCGACGCTGGTGCCCGGCAGTGGCAAGCCCGTCCTCGGCAAGGCCCTCCTGGGCAAGGCCGGGAACAACACCGCGGGCAAGCCCGCCGCGGGCAAGAGCACGGCGACGAAGCCCGCCGGCAAGACCGGCAAGCAGTAAGACGCAGGACCGGTGGTGGGGCGGGCGATCCCGCCCCACCACCGGCTGTACGTCCGCCACCACATCGGACGTCGACGGGAGAAGGAGGGGGATCGGGGATGCGCGTCACCCTGCTCACCGAGGGGACGTATCCGCACCAGCACGGGGGCGTGAGTGTCTGGTGCGACCAGCTCGTCCAGGGCATGCCGGACGTCGATTTCGACATCGTCGCGGTGACCGGCACCGGCCACGAGCCGCTCGCCTGGGAACTGCCCGCCAACGTGCGGTCGGTGACCACCGCACCGCTCTGGGGCCCGGCCTCGGGTGCCAAGCCTCCGCGCCGCAAGGAGCTGCGGAGATTCCTCGACGCGTACGAGCGCTTCCTGCACTCCATCCTCGACCCGGTCTACACCACCCACTTCGGCACGGAGCTGTACGGCTTCGCCGACCTCGCCAGGCGCGGCCTGCTCAGCCCGGCGCTGCGCAGCGAACCCGCCCTGCGCACCCTCCAGCGCGTCTGGACCCGTGACTACCTGCCGACCGCCGTCTCCCGGCCCACCCTCCACGACGCGCTCAACGCGACCGACCTGCTGGAGCACGCCCTGCGGCCGCTCTCGGTCGAGCCGCCGCAGGACGGCGTCGCGCACGCGGCCAGCGGCGGCCTGGCGACCCTGCCCGGCCTGATCGCCTCGCAGCAGTTCGGCGTACCGTTCCTGCTCACCGAGCACGGCATCTACCTGCGCGAGCGCTACCTCGGCTACCGCACCGGCCCGTACCGCTGGCCGGTCAAGGCGCTGCTGCTGGGCTTCTACCGGATGCTCGCCGAGGAGAGCTACCGGCGGGCCGCGCTGGTCACCCCCGGCAACCGGTACAACCGGCGCTGGGAGGAGCGCGGCGGCACGCCGTCCGCGCACATCCGCACCGTGTACAACGGCGTCGACCCGGCGGCCTTCCCGCCCGCCGGGCCCGAGCCGGAGACCCCCACCCTCAGCTGGGCCGGCCGGGTCGACCCGATCAAGGACCTGGAGACGCTGATCCGGGCCTTCGCGATCGTCCTCAAGGAGCTGCCGGAAGCCAAGCTGCGGCTGTTCGGCGGCACCCCCAAGGGCGGCGAGGGCTACCGCGACGGCTGCGTGGCGCTGGCCGCCGAGCTCGGCATCGCCGACTCGGTGGTCTTCGAGGGCCGCGTCGCCGACATCACCGACGCCTACGCGGCCGGGAACGTGGTGATGCTCTCCAGCATCAGCGAGGGCTTCCCGTTCACCCTGATCGAGGCGATGTCCTGCGGCCGCTCGACCGTCTCCACCGACGTGGGCGGCGTCCGCGAGGCCGTCGGCGACACCGGCCTGGTCGTCCCGCCCCGGGAGCCCGAGCCGATGGCCGCCGCCGCCCTGGAGCTGCTCCGCGACCCGGAGCGGCGGGCCCGGCTCGGCGAGCAGGCCCGGCTGCGGGTGATCGAGCAGTTCACCCTGCGGCAGAACATCGACGGCTTCCGGAACATCTACACCGAGCTGCTCGGCACCGCCCGCTGGCTGCCCGAGGGCGTCGTCGCCGTCGGCGCCGACGGCCCGGACCTCCCGCAGGAGCGCCCCGGCACCGCCGAAGGGCGCCCCGTCACCAGCTGGGGCCGGCGCGCCGAGAAGCTGCAGGAGGCCCGATGAGCGGCCCGCTGCGGCTCGTCCCCGACGAGGCCGGCCCCGAGTGGGCCGAGCAGACCATGCAGCTGCGCACCCTCCCGCGCCAGCGCCGCCGGCCGGCCCCGCCGGAGCCGGCCGACGACGGCCTCGACCTCTCCGCCGACCCGATCGACGCGCTGGCCGAGCGGCTCGCCGACGTCTGCGCCGACGCCGTGCACCCGTACGAGATCGCGGCGTTCCTGGAGTCGGACGGGCTGACGGACGAGCAGGCCGCGCTGAACTACGGCCGGCCCGACTCCTTCACCCTCGCCGAGGAGCTGTTCACCAAGGTCGCCCGGCGCTACCCCGGCCCGAGCGCCGAGTTCGCCAACCCCTGGCGGGCCGACCCCTGGCGCTGCGTGGTGCGCGGCCTGGTGTTCGCCCTGCCCGGCCTCGGCTACCTGCTCGGCGCCAACCTCTTCGCGGTCGACCGGATGCGCTTCGGCCTGCCCTCGGGCATGGTCGCGCTCTCCGTCGCCACCCTGGCCAGCTGGTGCTGGAACCAGGCGCTCGCCCACCGCTCCTACGCCTGGCTCGGGCGCGGCCGGCGCCGGGCCGCCGGACGCTGCCTGGCGATCGGCGCACCCGCGGGCGCGCTGGTCGCGGCCGTCAGCGCCTACGTGGTCGGCGGGCCGCTCAGCTCCCTGCTGTTCGCGGCCGGGCAGTCCGGGTACCTGGCGGCCGCCACCGTGCTGCTGGTGCTCGGCCGGGAGAAGTCCCTGCTGGTCGCCCTGGCACCGTCGGCCCTCGGCGCGGGCGTGGTCCTCGCGGTGGACGTGCCGCAGGTGGTCCGGACCTGCGTCCTGCTCGCCACCCTCGCGCTCGCCCTGGCGCTGGCCGTCCGCGAGGTGGTCCGCTGCCTGCGCTCCGAGCAGGACGCCACCGTGCTGCGGCTGCCGCTCAGCAAGGAGATCCCGCAGGGCCTGTTCGGCCTCGCGGTCGGCACCCTGACCCTGATCGCCGGCCTCGGCACCACCATCCACCAGGCCGTCGACGGGGGCGTCCGGGCCACCGACGCCGCCGCCCCGACCGGGCCGGCGATGGTCGCGCTGACCCTCAGCCTGGGCCTCGCCGAGTGGCTGCTCTTCCGCTACCGGGCGATGGCCGTGGCCGCGCTGCGCACCAGCCACACCCCCGGCCAGTTCGTCCGCCGGACCGGCGGCGTGCTGCTCGGCTGCCTGCTCACCTACCTCACCACGGTGGCCGCGCTGGACGCGGCCGCCACCGTGCTCTGGCCGGGCGCGCCGAACCTCGGGACCGTCCAGCTGGGCGCCCTGCTGGTCCTCGGCGGCGCGCTCTGGCTGGCCCTGCTGCTGAACGCCTTCGGCCACAGCTGGAGCACCGCCCTGATCTGCCTGGCCGCCGCGATCGCGGAGTGCGCCGGGCTGCTGGCCGGTGCGGACCCGACCCTCCTGCAGCTGATCGGCTGCGGGGCGGCCGCCCTGGTCCTCACCTCCATCGCCGGGCCCGCGCTCGGCAGAACCACCAAGCACCGCTGAACAGCTCCGGCCGCGGGGCCGGGCACGCCACCCACCTCAGCTGATCACCCACCAGAAAGAGAACGCGTATGAGCACCGTCGCCGTCACCGGAGCCGAGGGCTTCATCGGCTCCCACCTCGTCGAGACCCTGGTCGCCGACGGCCACCAGGTCCGCGCGATGGTCCAGTACAACTCCTTCTCCTCCTTCGGCTGGCTGGAGACCCTCGACCGCGAGGTGCTCGACTCGGTCGAGATCGTCCTCGGCGACGTCCGCGACCCGGGCTCGGTCAACGGCCTGGTCAAGGGCACCGAGGCGGTCTACCACCTGGCCGCCCTGATCGCGATCCCGTACTCCTACCGGGCACCGCACTCGTACATCGAGACCAACGTCACCGGCACCCTCAACGTCCTGGAGGCCGTGCGCCACCTGGAGATCCCGCGCCTGGTGCACACCTCGACCAGCGAGACCTACGGCACCGCGCAGACCGTGCCGATCACCGAGGACCACCCGATCAACACGCAGTCCCCCTACGCGGCCTCCAAGGCCGGCGGGGACCGCCTCGCGGACAGCTACCACGCGAGCTTCGAGACCCCGGTCGTCACGCTGCGCCCGTTCAACACCTTCGGCCCGCGCCAGTCGATGCGCGCGGTCATCCCGACCGTGATCGCCCAGCTCGCCGCCGGCGAGACCGTGATCACCCTCGGCGACCTGCGCCCGACCCGTGACTTCACCTTCGTCAAGGACACCGCGGCGGCCTTCCGCACCGTCGGCACCGCGCCCGCCGAGACCGTGGTCGGCAAGACCTTCAACGCCGGCACCGGCGGCGAGATCTCGGTCGGCGACCTGGTCACCCTGGTCGGCAAGCTGATGGGCGTCGACGTCACCGTCAAGGAGGACGAGCAGCGCATCCGCCCGGCCAACTCCGAGGTCATGCGCCTGGTCGCGGACGCCACCCGGCTGCGCACCGCCACCGGCTGGGCCCCGGGCCACTCCCTGGAGGAGGGCCTGGAGCAGACCATCGAGTTCTTCCGGGACCCGGCCAACCTGTCCCGTTACAAGACCGACCTGTACAACGTCTGATCCGTCCAGCACATGCAGACATCGTCTTCCGTGGGGGAACCACCATGCACGCAGTGATCCTGGCCGGCGGCAAGGGCGTACGCCTTCGTCCCTACACCACCGCCCTTCCCAAGCCGCTCGTCCCGATCGGCGACCAGCACGCGATCCTGGAGATCGTGATGCGCCAGCTCGCCTCGGCGGGCTTCAAGACCGTGACGCTGGCGATCGGCCACCTCGGCCACATCATCCGCGCCTACGTCGGCAACGGTTCGCAGTGGGGGCTGCGGGTCGGGTACGCCGTCGAGGACAGCCCGCTCGGCACCATGGGCCCGCTGCTCACCATGCAGGACCGGCTGCCGGAGAACTTCCTGGTGATGAACGGTGACATCCTCACCGACCTGGACTTCGCCGGGGTGCTCAAGCACCACGAGGAGTCCAAGGCGCCGCTGACCATCGCCACCTACGCCCGCCAGGTCAAGATCGACTTCGGCGTGCTGACCACCGAGGGCAGCAGCATCACCGGCTTCCAGGAGAAGCCCAGCATCGACTACCGCGTCTCGATGGGCGTCTACGGCGTCTCGCGCTCCACCCTCGCCAAGTACACCCCGGGCCTGCCGCTCGGCTTCGACGAGCTCGTCCTGGACCTGCTCGCCGCCGAGACCCCGCCCTCCGCCTACGAGTTCAGCGGCTACTGGCTCGACATCGGCCGGCCCGACGACTACGACCGCGCCAACGCCGAGTTCGCGACGCACCGTTCGCTGCTGCTGCGCGACGAGGCCCCCGAGGGCCTGCGCTCGGTGCCGTCCGCCGACGCCCCGGCCGCGCCGGTGCCCGCCGCCCGGACCGCCGCGGACGCCCCCTCCGAGCCGGTGGAGCCCACCGGCGCCGACGGGCGGGCCGCGTGAGGATCCTGCTGCTCGGCGCCGACGGCTTCCTCGGCCGGCACGCCGCCGACGCCCTGCGCGCGCTGCCCGGCGCCACGGTGCTCACCGGCGGCCGGCGGGCCGCCCACGACCTGCCGGTCGACCTCGCGACGGCGCAGGCCGACGTGCTGGCCGAGCAGCTCCGGCAGCTCGCGGTCGACGCGGTGGTGAACTTCGCCGGTGCGGTGGCCGGCAGTGCCGTCAAGCTCGCCGAGGTCAACGCCCGTGGCCCGGCCGTGCTCTGCGAGGCGCTCCGGGAGGGCGCCCCGCAGGCCCGGCTGGTGCACATCGGCTCGGCCGGCGAGTACGGCGCCTGCGAGAACGGCACCTCGCTGGGCGAGTCCGCGCAGCCCCGCCCGGTCGGGGTGTACGGCGCCACCAAGCTGGCCGGCAGCCTGGCGGTGGCCGGCTCCGCGCTGGACGCGGTGGTCCTGCGGGTCTTCAACCCGGTCGGGCCCGGCGCGCCGGCCGGTTCGCTGCCCGGACGGCTCGCCGCCGAGCTGCGCCGGGCCGGCCCGGACGGCGTGGTGGAGGTCGGCGACCTCTCCGCGTACCGGGACTTCGTGGACGCCCGGGACATCGCCCGGGCGGTCGCGCTGGCCGTCTCGGCGGACGGCCCGCTGCCCCGGGTGATCAACCTGGCCGGCGGCGTGGCCCGCCCGGTGCGGGCGATCGCGGACGGCCTGGTGGCCGCGGCCGCCTTCGCCGGCCGGATCGACGAGAGCGGCGCCGGCTCGGAGCGGTCCGCCGCCGTCTCCTGGCAGCAGGCCGACATCTCGCTCGCCGCCCGGGAGCTGGGGTGGAAGCCGGAGACCGACCTCGGTGACACCCTGCGCGACCTGTGGCTGAGCACCGGCCCGGACCCGGTCGCCGCATGACCGCCGGCTCCTCCCACGACGGCCGCCTGCTGGTGCCGCTGTACGTCCACCCCGCGGTGGACCCGGCGGCCTGGCGGGCGGTCGCCGCCGCCGGCCCCGCCCGGGTCGCCGGCGTCGTGATCAACATCGCCGACGGCCCCGGGGACGCCTTCGACAACGTCTTCGCGGCCGGCGCCGAGGAGGTGCGCGCGGCCGGCATACCGCTGCTCGCCTACTCGGACACCGACTACGGCCGCCGGCCCCACGCGGACGTGGTCGGGGACCTGCTGACCTACCGTCAGTGGTATGCGCCCGACGGTGTCTACTTCGACCAGGTCGCCGGCCACGCCGGCGCCCTGCCGCACTACCGCCGGCTGGCCACCGCCGCCCGCGCGGCCGGCTGCGGCACGGTCGTCTTCGGCCACGGCGACCACCCCGAACCCGGCTACGCCGAGATCGGGCTGGCCGATCTGCTGGTCACCTTCGAGGGCGACTGGGAGGCGTACCGCGAGATGACCCTGCCGCTGTGGACGGGCCGTCACGCCGCCGCCCACTTCTGCCACCTGGTGTACGACGTGCCGGCCGAGGCGGCCGCCGAGGCCGCGGCGCTGATCACCGCACGAAGAGCCGGCGTCGGCTGCGCGGTCCCCGGCAGCGGGGACAATCCGTGGTCGACCCTGCCGTTCGAGCTGTCGGCGCTCCAGACCCAGGGCTGACCGGCCGCACCACCGACCGGCCACGGCCCCGCGCCGCACGACACCTCACGACACCGAGCCGGCCCGGCTCGGAGCCCGACCAGACAGAGATCCGAGCAACAGACCAGACCGACCCGATCCGATCCGGAGTTCGAGTACTGTGACCCGCCGTTCCCGGCCCCTGCTGGCCGCCATCGCCCTGACCACCGCCCTGCTGGCCAGCTCCTGCAGCAGCTCGGACGACGGCGACGACGACACCTCCGCCGACGCGACGGGCTCCGGATCGCCGGTGGCCACCGCCCCGGCGGTCCCCCAGCCGGCCACCCCTTCGGACACCCCGACCGACACCGGCTCCGCCACCCCGGGCGCGACCCCGTCCGCGCCGGCCACCCCGGCCCCCGGGACGCCCCCGGCCCCCGGCACCCCCCGGCCCACCGGCCAGCCGCCCGCCCCGGGACCGGCCGGAGCGGTGTGGCAGCCCAAGCCCGGCGTCACCTGGCAGTGGCAGCTCGGCGGCACCCTCGACCAGTCGGTGGACGTACCGGTGTACGACATCGACGGCTTCGAGCACGACGCCTCGGTGGTCGCCTCGCTGCACGCCAAGGGCCGCAAGGTGATCTGCTACATCAACGCCGGCTCCTGGGAGGACTTCCGCCCGGACGCCGCCGCCTTCTCCAAGAGCATGCAGGGCTCGGGGAACGGCTGGCAGGGCGAGAAGTGGTTCGACATCCGGCAGATCGACAAGCTGAAGCCGCTGATGGCGACCCGCTTCGACATGTGCAAGGCGAAGGGCTTCGACGCCGTCGAGCCCGACCTGCTCGACGCCTACATCAACAAGACCGGTTTCCCGCTGACCGCGGACGACCAGCTGAAGTACAACCGCATGATCGCCGGCCTGGCGCACGAGCGCGGCATGGCGGTGGCCCTCAAGAACGACCTCGACCAGATCCCCGCCCTGGTCGGCGACTTCGACTTCGCGGTGAACGAGCAGTGCGCGGAGTTCAGCGAGTGCGACAAGCTCAGCCCGTTCATCAAGGCGGGCAAGGCCGTGCTGCACGTCGAGTACAAGGTGCCGACGAGCAAGTTCTGCGGGCAGGCAAAGGCCCTGGGCCTCAGCTCGATGGAGAAGCACCTGGAGCTGGACGCCTGGCGCCAGCCCTGCTGACCGGCTCACCACGACGAGCGGCCGGGCCTGCCCAGCAGGCCCGGCCGACGCGTCGGTCCGGCCGGCGGGCCGGGGCCGGCCCGCGCGGCGGGCGGCCCTGGCCGGGCAGGGTCAGGCCGGGCGGGATCGGACGAGGTCGGGCGGGAGCCGCCGGGCAGTTGCGAACTGCCCGGCCCGGTAAGGACGTTCTTACTTGACCGCGAGCCAGATGACGACGGCCAGCACGGCCACCACCACGACGGCCACGCCGGCGATCACGCCGGTGCGGCTGTTGCCGCGGCTGCTGCCATAGGTGGAGACGGAGCCGGGCGCCTGGGGGGCCGGGGTCTCGTCGACGAACGCCCGGAACATCTGGGTGCTGCCGGCGGGGTCGTAGTCGTTGTCAGCCATGGCAGGGACTCTAACGAATCCGCCCGCCCTACCGACACCCCGGATCCCCCGCCGACCGGCGGGCCGCCCGGCCGGGCGGCACCGCGGGGGTGCCGGCGGCCCGTCTGCAACGGCCGCACGACAACATCGTGAAGTCCTGGCGGTCCCGGAATGGCCGCTCCCGCGATCAGGTTGACTTCGGGCATGACCGAAAACCACAGTGACTCCCGCCCCGGTGTGACGCTCGGCACCTCCGACCTCACGGTGTTCCCGCTGTCGCTCGGCGGCAACGTCTTCGGCTGGACGGCGGACGAGGCGCAGTCCTTCGCGGTGCTGGACGCCTTCGCCGCCGGCGGCGGCAACTTCATCGACACCGCGGACGTCTACTCGGCCTGGGTGCCGGGCAACACGGGCGGCGAGTCGGAGACCATCATCGGCAACTGGCTGCGCAGCCGGGGCAACCGGGACGACGTCGTGGTGGCCACCAAGGTCGGCGCGCACCCCGAGTCGACCGGCCTGAAGGCACACACCGTCAAGTCCGCCACCGAGGAGTCGCTGCGCCGCCTCGGCGTGGAGCGGATCGACCTGCTCTACACCCACCGGGACGACACCGACACTCCGGTGGAGGAGTTCATCGCCGCCCTGGACGAGCTGGTCAAGGAGGGCAAGGTCCGGGAGATAGCCGCCTCCAACATCAGCGCCGAGCGGCTCACCGAGGCCCTGGACTTCTCCGCCCGGGAGGGCCTGGCCCGGTACGTGGCCGTCCAGCCGCACTACAACCTGGTCTCCCGCAACACCTACGAGGGGCCGCTCGCCGAGGTCGTCGCCGCCCACGGGCTCTCCTCGGTGCCCTACTTCGCGCTGGCCTCCGGGTTCCTGACCGGCAAGTACCGGCCCGGCGGCGCCGACGTGGACAGCGCCCGGGCCCAGGGCGCCGCCCGCTACCTGGACGACCCGCGCGGACCGAAGGTGCTCACCGCCCTCGACGCGGTCGCGGCCGCCCACGGCACCGAGCCGGCGACCGTCGCGCTGGCCTGGCTGGCGTCCCGCCCGACCGTGGCCGCGCCGATCGCCAGCGCCCGGACGGTCGAGCAGTTGCCGCCGCTGCTGGCCGCCGCCACCCTGCGGCTCGCCCCGGAGGAGCTGGCCCTGCTGGACGAGGCCTCGGCCTGATCCGCCCGGCGCCGTGTCCACAGGCTGTGGACGGACTCGTGCCCGGTCCGCTTGTCCACAGGCCTGTGGACAAGCGGACCGGGCACGGTGCTTGCGGACGCCCGGGCGGGGTCTCCGGCGACGAGGGCCGCCCGCGGCTCCCGGGACGCTACGGCCGCCCGAAGTGGGTCGGATGGAAACCGCTGCTGAGGGTGGAGACCCGGACGTTCTTGCCGGGCCGCGGGGCCTCGACGAACTTGCCGCCGCCCAGGTAGATCCCGACGTGGTGGATGGCGGACGCCCGGCCGCTGTCCGACCAGAAGAGCAGGTCACCCCGGCGCAGGTCGCCGGCGTCGATCGGGGTGGTCGCCGCGTACTGGTCGTTGGCGACCCGAGGGAGGCTGACGCCGGCCCTGCGGTAGGCCTGCTGGACCAGCCCCGAGCAGTCGAAGCCGCCCGGGCCGTCGCCGCCCCAGACGTACGGCTTGCCCACCTGCGCCAGTGCGTAGGCGACCGCCGTCTCGGTGCTGCCCCGGTCGGTCTCCCCGGCCGTGTCCGGCCCGTCGGAGTCCGGGCCGGCCGCCTGGCCGGACGCGGCGCCCTGGCCGGTCCGGCTGAGGTAGACGTCGTAGTGGCTGGTCCACCGCCACTCGCCGCTGACGCTGCGGAACCAGTACTTCGAACCGTCCCAGCCCTGCTGGGGACCGCTGCCGCTCGCACCGCCGGCGGTCTTCGGCGCGGTGCCATTCGGCGCGGTGGCCTTGGGCGCGGTGGCCTTGGGCGCGGTGGCCTTCGAGGCGGTGCCCTTCGGCGCGGTGCCCTGGGCCTGGCCGGCCGAGGACGCGGCGGGCCGGCCGGCCGACGTACCGCCCGTCCGGTCCAGGTAGACGTCGTAGTGGCCGGTCCACCGCCACTCGCCGCCCACGCCCTTGAACCAGTACTTCGAACCGTCCCAGCCCTGCTTCACCGGCGCGGGCGCCGCGTGCGCCGATCCGGTGCCGGCGGTCAGCCCGACCACTCCGGCGCCGGCCACCACCGTGGTCGCCAGGCAGGTGCCGCGAACCGTGCGGAGTATTCGGCTGTCCCCCGGCCGCGCGGCCCGGGCGGGCGTACGCACCCGGGCGGCGCAGCTGAGGCAGCCGCAGCCCGCCAACGCGGGGATGCTGCCGCGGCTCTCCACGAACCCCGCCAGCGCCGGATCGGCGACGGCGGGTGCGGTGGCTATCTTCATCGGGATCGTCCTTCCTTACGCCCGGCCCGCACGGCCGGCGACGGTCCGCCGGCGCGGACACTGGGGGATGGCACCGAGGCGGCCACTCCGGACGGAGCGACGAACGCGACGAGCAGGTGCTCCATCAGGGCACTGCGCGCGGCCTCGTCCAATTCGTGGGCGGTCGCCCGCTCCAGACGGCGGACCGCCAGGGCCGCCGCCTCCACCGCGTCGTCGACGAGCACGGTGCGCAGGCCCGCGTCGAGGTCGGCGAGACGGCGGCGCCGCATCGACTCGGCGACCTCGGGGGCGTAGTCGAGCGCCATCGGCTGCACGGAGTAGACCTCCAGCCCGGCCGGGGCGACCTCGGCCGCCAGCGCCCGGGTGAGCTCGTCCGCGAACCACTGGCCGTCCCGCAGGGCCGGCCCGGGCACCGCGTTGCTGTCGCACGGCAGTGTGGAGGCGGTGCGGGTCAGCACCGCGTGAACCTGCTCGCGCAGGTAGTTCTCGTGGTCGGCGATCGAGAGCAGGGCGCGCGCCGTGTCCTTGACCCGCCAGACGATCAGCAGCCGGACCACGATGGGCGTGCCCGTCCGGTCGACGGCGTTGACCGGCTCGCTGCGCCAGTGCCGCAGCCGGACGTCCAGCCGGCGCCGGCGGAGCAGCGGGTTGACCCAGACCAGCCCGGTCCGCCGGACGGTGCCGCGGTAGCGGCCCCAGCGGGTCAGCACCCGGGTCTCGCCGCCGGCGTTGGCCAGCAGTCCGGCCAGGACGAACAGGATCAGCAGGCCCGCCCCGCTGACGGCGGCGACGTCCCGCAGGGCCACCACCGGCCGGCCGGCCGCCCGCGCGGCGCCGACGCGGACGTCGGGGAGGACCTGCCAGTGCGGGATCACCCCCGTCCGGGCGAGCAGCAGGACCACACCGGCGAAGCCGGCCAGCAGGGCGAAGAGCGCGAGCCAGCCGGGCAGGGCCACCGCGCCGTGCTCCCGCAGGGCGGGATCGGCGCGCGGAGGGCGCCGGGTGGTCGTGGCGCGCACCACCGTCTCCTCCTCCGGCCGGGCCGGCCGGGCCGCGCCCAGCGGCAGGACCGGCTGAACCGGCTGAACGGCCTGCACCGGCGGCATCTGGTGGGCCGGCTGGGCCGGCTGCGCCGTCACGGGCCCGGCGGCCGGACCGTCCAGCGGGTCGAGGACGGTCCGCGGCCCCGACCGGCGGGCCGGCGGGTCCAGCGGGAGCTTCGCCATCCTGGTGAGCGGCGTGGCCCCCGCCGTCGGGGACTCGGGCAACGGCCGGATGAGGGCGTTGGCCAGATTGTCGGGTCGCTGCGAAGAATCGCGGGTGACGTCCATGCACGGATCCTCGGGGTCGGTGTGTCGCGCAACGGGCGGCCCGGATCTGACGGGCAGTGCCAGACTCAGGCTAGGTTCATATGTCATCAAATGCGACATTTAACGCGTAGCGTGTCGACATTCACTGACGAACCGTCTGAGTTCGACCTGACGCGCAGGCACATGCTGGGTGTGGGGACGAACATCTTCAGCGCCGCCGCCGGCCGGCCCCCCGGCCGAACACCCGGCGGGTGATCAGCCCCACCGAGGCGAGCAGCAGCAGGGCTCCGGCGAGGGCGGCCCGCCATCCGGTCGACACCGGCCGGTGCCGGGCCACCGCTCCGCCGCCGCCGGGCTCCGCCAGCGCCCCGGCCGGCTCGGCGGCTTCCCCGGCGGCCCCTCCCCTGCGGCAGCGTCCTGAGCCCCCGGCCCCGGCAACCGGACGGCGGACGGGCCGGCGGGCGGCAGCGGCCGGGCGGAGCCCCGCGCCGCGGACGAGGCGGCGGAGACGGCGGCGACGGAGACGGACGGGACGGGCGACGGGGACGACGAGGTGAGCGGCGGGGTGAGTGGCGACGGCACCGCGGACGGTGCGGACGGCCGTCCGGACGGCGCCGAGGAGGCCGCGGGCAGGGCGGCGGGGGCAGCGGAGGCCGACGGCGCGGCGGGAGCGCCGGCCGGCGGGACGAGGATGGGCAGCAGGCCCGGCGGTGCCGGTGGTGGCGACTGGGCCGTCCCGGCCTCCGTCGTCGACGGGACCGGACTCACCACCGGGGCGGCGGCTGCCGAGGACGCCGCCGCGGCGGCAACAGGGCTCGGCGGGACGGACGAGGAGGGCCTGGGCGAGGACGCGGACGCGGACGCGGACGCGGACGCGGAGGGCCGGGGCGAGGGCGAGGGCGGGAACTGCCCCGAGGGAGCCGCCGCGGCCGTGGACGCCCTCCCCGGCGCGGGGGAGGAGGCGGACGCGGCCGGCGTCACCGGCGAAGGCGAGGGTGACAGCGGCGAAGGCGAGGGTGACGGCCGCGACGGCGACGGCGTGGCCGCGGGTACGCCCGCCGGGGCCGGCGCCGAAGGCGTCGCGGAGGGCGTCACCGAGGCCGAGGCGGAGGGCGCCGCGAGCCGGACCGTCACGGCGTCCGCCGTCGTCCCGTTGCCGGCCCGGTCGGTGGCGCTGACGACCAGTGAGTGTTCGCCCGGCGCGAGGTCCCGGGCCGCCGTGCAGCTCCAGCCGCCGTCCACGGCGGCCACCGCGCTGCAGGACGGGACGCGCTCCGCCGCCGGGGCGGCCGCCCGGGTGCCCACCATCACGGTGCTGCCGCCCTCCGCGCGGCCGGCGAACCGGGGGCGGGCCGTCCGGAGGACCTCGCCGGCCGCCGGGGTGGTCAGGACCGGGGCGGCCGGGGCGACGGTGTCGACGACCAGGGCGGAGGCCCGGCCGGTCGCCCGGTTGCCGGCCGCGTCGACGGCGGAGGGGGTGAGCCGGTGCGTCCCGTCCGGGAGGTTCTCGACCGGCAGGCAGGACCAGCCGCCCGTCGGTCCGACCAGGGTGCTGCACAGCTCGGTGACCGTGGCCGTGGCCGTGGCGCCGGCCTGGTCGGCGACCGAGACGGTGCTGCCGGGATCACCGGTGCCGGTGAGCAGCAGTCCGGGGTCGTTGGTGAACTCGGGCAGGTCGAGCACGGGCACGGCCGGCGGCGCGCTCTTCACGGTGAACCGGACGGGGTCGCCGGTCAGCACCACCCCGCCGGTGGTGGTCTCGACCGGGGTCAGGGCGTGCGCCCCCTGCGCCAGCGCCGCGTCGGGCCGGCAGGCCCAGCCGCCGCCCTGGTCGACCCTGGCCCGGCAGAGCACGGAGCCGCCCTCCCGGATCTCGACGGACGCGCCCACCACCGCGCCCTCGCCCCGGACCTCGGGGCGGGCGTCGGCCACCGTGCCGCCCTCGACCGGGCGGCCGATCTCGGGCCGGGCGGCGCCGACGGTGAGCCGGACGCGCTGGTCCTCGACCCCGCCGGAGTCGGCGAACCCGCCGGGGGCGACCAGTTGGGAGGCCTCCCGGGCGAGGCGCAACCGGGCCCAGGTCTCCCCCGCCGAGGCGCCGGGCGGGACGGTCCATTCGAGCCCGGCCGTGGTGGCACCGGCCGGGGCCTCGGCCTGCACCCGTTCGGCGGCGTCGAAGCGGCCGTTGCGGTCGAAGTCGATCCAGCCGGCCAGGGTCGCCGGGGCGCCGCCCACCGCGACCGGCACGCTCAGCCGGTAGTAGTGCCCGATGGAGGCCTCGGCCGGGTAGCTGACGACGGGGCCGGTGCCCCGCCGGTCGGTGCGCCCTGGCTGTGGCCCGGGCGGGGTGAGCCCGGCGAAGGGGCTGCGCCGGGCGGCGCCGTGGTCGAGTTCGACCAGCGGCCCGCCGCCCTCGGCGGCGCCGTCGGCGGCCGCCGTCCGGTCGGTACGGGCCGGGCCGAGTCCGGCCGCGGAGCCGAGGAGCAGGTCGGTGGCGAGGTGGGAGGCGTTGGTGTAGCCGGCGGGTGCGGTGCCGACCGTCTCGTCGAGGGTGACGGTGTACGCCTGACGCAGCGCGGCCGGGGCGGTGCTGCTGCCGGCCCGCGCGGTGGAGCGCTGCTCGACCCGCAGGGTGGCGGTGCTGAAGGTGCCCGCGAGTTCGAGACTGCCCTCGGCGACGGCCTCCGGCGAGGCGTCCGAGCCGCCGTCCGGCCCGGCCGGGGCGAGGGCGTTTCCGGCCACCGTCCAACCGGTCCAGCTGCTCCGCGCGGTCAGCACCGGGGCGGCGGGGGAGCCGCCGGTGACGGTCAGCCGGGCGGCGGTGGCGGTGCTGCCGCCCCGGCCGGTGGCGAGCGCGGCCAGGCCGCTGACGTGCAGCCGGGGGTTGCGGACGGCGCGCGAGAAGGAGATCTGGAGGGTGCCGAGGGTGCTCCAGGCACCGTCGGCCCGCAGGCGGTCGGGGGCGAGGCCGAAGGCCTCGGCGGGGGCTCCGGCGGCGAGCCCGTCCGCGTAGCCGGCCGGCCGGCCGCCGGCGCGGTCGGCCAGCCGGCCCGGTTCCGCCGTCACGGTGACGCCCGGGGCGGCGGCGAAGTCCAGGCGGACGGTGAGGCCGGAGGGAAGCGTCGCGCGGCCCTGGCCCGACCAACCGTCAGGGGACTGCTGGGCCAGCACGGGGGGTGAATTCCAGCCAAGCAGCAGGCCGGTGGCGAACAGGGCGGCCGTGGCCGCGCCGAACACCCGCCGGCGCGCTTTCCGCGGCTCGTCCGGGCACCCGCCGAAGGTGGGACCGGCGGCGGGGCGGGAATACTGTCGGCTCATCCGGCTCTCCTTCGGCGTCGGCCACCCGAAGGGGGTCTGGGCACAAGATCCGACAAAACGGAATCACGATCACGAGCCGGTAATACTCCGACACCGGCAACATTGCCCAGGTCGTACCCAAATGGCGGCCCCCCACCCGGCCGACCGCCCGGATGGCACCGGGGGCCGCCCGGTGTGACAGCCGCCGAGGGATCGTCAGATCATTCCAACCGACCGTTACTGACCAGTATTTGACCATTCATCGGTCATCCCTGTTCGAATTGCCGAAAGGCTCAGTAGAGTCGGCGCCCGTGACCATCAATCCCGTTCTCATCAAGAGCAGTTTCGCGGTCGTCGAACCTCATGGCACGGACGTCACCGCGCACTTCTACCAGCACCTGTTCGAGCACAACCCCGGCGTCCGCCCGCTCTTCGCCGAACATCTCGACGCCCAGCAGGACCGTCTCTGGGGCGCGCTGGGCGCACTGGTCACGCACCTGGAGGACACCGAGACCCTGGTCGGCATCCTGCGTGACCTGGGCGCCCGGCACGCCCGCTACGGGGCCCTGCCCGAGCACTTCCCCGCCGTCGGGGCCAGCCTGCTGGCCACCCTGCGGCACTTCGCGGGCGAGGAGGCCTGGACGGCCGAGGTGGAGGCCTCCTGGACCGCCGTCTACGGCGTGATCGCCGGCACCATGACCGAGGCACTCACCGCCGCGCAGTCCCACTCCTGAGGCCGCCGCGGTGCCCTTCGACCCCGCGGTCATCCGCGCCAGCTTCGCCGTCGTCGAGCGCCGCGCCGACCACATGGCCAAGTACTTCTACGCCCACCTGTTCGCGCACCACCCCGGCGTCCGCGATTTCTTCCCCGAGCAGATGGCCGAGCAACGCGACCGGCTGTTCGCCGCGCTCACCCAGCTCGTCCTGCGGCTGGAGAACCCCGGACAGCTCACCGGCTACCTGCGCGCGCTCGGGCGCGACCACCGCAAGTTCCAGGCCGCGCCCGAGCACTATCCGGCCGTCGGGGCCAGCCTGATCGCCGCACTGCGGCACTTCTCCGGCCACAGCTGGACCCTGGAGATCGAGAAGGCCTGGACCGAGGCGTTCACCGTGATCGCCCAGGTGATGACCGAGGCCGCCGCGGAGGACGAGCCCGAGTCCCCCGCCTGGTGGGAGGCCGAGGTGACCAACCGCCGCCGGGGCGCCCCCGACGTCGTGGTGCTCACCCTCGCGCCGGACCGCCCGTACCCGTTCACCGCCGGCCAGTACCTCAGCCTGTGCAGCCCGCGGGTGCCCCGGGTCTGGCGCCCGTACTCGATCGCCAACGCCCCCCGCCCGGACGGCAGCCTGGACGTCCACGTCCGCCGGGTCCGCGGCGGGCTGCTGAGCACCGCCCTGGTCGAGGACGTGATGCCCGGCGACCGGCTGCGGCTCGGCCCCGCCATCGGCGACGCCTGCCTGGTGCCCGGCTCCCGGCGGCCGCTGCTCGCGGTGGCCGGCGGCACCGGCTGGGGCCAGATCAAGGCCCTGCTGGAGGACCTGCTGGCCGCCCCCGACCCCCGCCGGGTGATGGTCTACCTGGCCGCCCGGAGCGACGCCGACCAGTACGACCTGGCCGCCGTCGAGCAGCTGGTCGACCGCTACAGCCGCCTGGACGTCCTGCTGGCCGCCCCCGCCGACGGCGCGGACCGCACCTCGGCGAACGGGCTCCTCACCGACGGCCTGCGGGCCCACGGCGACTGGGAGGGGTGGGACGTCCACCTCAGCGGCCCGCCCGGCCTGGCCCCCGAGATCACCGAACTGCTGCTGGGCCTCGGCGCCGAGCCGGAGCGGATCCGGCACGACCCGGTGCCCGAGACGCTCAACCGGACCCGCCCGCTGACCTCCTCCGACTGGTTCCTCGACCGCCGGGACGTGGCCTGGATCAACCGCACCGAGCTCGGCCGCACCGAGCCACCCGCCCCGGAGGAGTAGCGGGCGGCGGCCCCGCGAACGACGGAAGCCCCGCCGACCTGGTGGTCGGCGGGGCTTCCGTTTCAGCTGGTGCGCTCAGCAGGATTCGAACCTGCAACCTCTTGATCCGTAGTCAAGTGCTCTATCCGTTGAGCTATGAGCGCCCTCGGGGACCTTGCGGCACCCTGTGGTACTCGGGAAAGCCTACCTGATCCAGGGGCCCTCCCCGCACACCCGGCGCGGCGCGTGCGGCAAGCGGCGAGGCCCCGGGCCGGAGCCTGGGGCCTCGCGATTGCAGTGCGCTCAGCAGGATTCGAACCTGCAACCTCTTGATCCGTAGTCAAGTGCTCTATCCGTTGAGCTATGAGCGCTCGCCCTGGCGTTGTTGCCGCCGGGGCGGTGCGGGAACAACATTACATGACCTGCGACGTGGGGCGAAATCGTTTGATCCGGGCGCCCGGCGGCCCGGCCGGAGAGCACCGGACGGGCCCGCGGCCCGCGGCCTGCGGGGCGGCCAGCCGGCCGGGCGGGCAGGCTTCGGCCACGGGGTGGGGCGGGACGTCGGCAGACCGCCGGCAGGGCGGCCGGCCCCGGGCACGCAGAAGCCCCGCCGGCCTGAGGGCCGACGGGGCTTCCGGAGGCGGAGGCTGAGGGATTTGAACCCTCGATGGGCTTTAAAACCCAAACCGCATTAGCAGTGCGGCGCCATAGACCGGACTAGGCGAAGCCTCCTCCACAAGGACCGTCCCCGCATGGCGGATCCGTTCCGTGTGCCTGTGATGATGCCACAGCCTACCGGCCCGGCACCAACCACCGCTTACGTTACTAGGCGGGTCGTCCCCACCGCAAAGAACAATGAGATACTCCAGTCTCCGGAGGAGCTGCCCTGAGCCGAGGAGACCTGTCGACGTGAGCAGCAGGCCGATCCGAGGCGCTGCTCGCCTCGCCGCCATACTCGACGCCCTGCCCGACGCGCTGCTGCTGGTGAACAGCAACGGCACCGTCGTCGATGCCAACAACGCCGCCGTGCAGAGCCTGCAGGCGCCCGGGACCTCACTGGTCGGGATGGGCGTGCTCGATCTGCTGCCCGAGTTCGACCCCAGTCGGATCCCGGGCTCGATGCGGCCCGCCCCGCGCGAGGACGACGCGCTCGACCGGCCCGTGCGGATGACCGCGCGGCGCACGGACGGCACCGCCTTCCCCGTGGAGGTGTCCGGCAACGACTTCGCGGACGACGGTGCGAGCGAGGGCCGCGGGTACGCGCTCTCGCCGCTGGTGCCGTACGACCCGTACCGGGACACCCCGCGGCAGTCCTCCGGCAGCGACCTGCTGCTGCTGCTGGTGCGCGACCTCTCCAGCCGGCTCGGCGTGGAGGCGGAGCTGCGGCGCCAGCACAAGCAGACCGAGATGATCCTGCGGGCCGCCGCCGAGGGCGTGCTGGGCGTCGACCTGGAGGGCCGCTGCGTGCTGGTCAACCCGGCCGCCGCGCACATCCTGGAGTACCGGGCGAGCGAGCTGGGCGGGCGCGAGCTGCACCCGCTGATCCAGCACTCCAAGGCGGACGGCACCCCGCTGACGCTGGAGGAGTCCGCCCTCCTGGACACCCTCACCTCCGGCCGCAAGCACCGGGTCCGCGGCGCCGTGCTGTGGCGCAAGGACGGCCGGCCGGTCACCGTCGACCTGACCACCGCCCCCGTCCGGGACGGCGACCAGCTGGTCGGTGCGGTGATGACCTTCACCGACCGCAGCCGCGAGCTGGCGCTGGTCGCCCGCAACGAGCACCTGACCGCCGTGCTGGAGAGCGAGCTCGGCGGCGCGCTGACGGCCCTTCACCGGCGGATCGACGCGCTCGCCGGCGACCCGGCCGGCCAGCTGTGGCCGGAGGCGAACTGGACCCTGCGGCGGCTCGCCGACGAGTGCCGGCGGTTCGGCAAGCTGATCGACGGCGTGCTGTCGTACCAGCGCTACGAGGCCGGCGCCGAGAGCGGGCAGAGCGCCCCGGAGCGCGAGCCGGTCGGCCTGGACAAGGTGGTCCGGCGGGCCGTGGAGCACGCCGGCGAGCTGGTCGGCGCCGGGCGGGTGCGCTTCTCGGTGCACGCCGCCGCCGTCGAGGTGATCGCGGACGAGGACCGGCTGGCGCAGGCGCTGGCCCACCTGGTCGCGGACGTGAGCGGCGTGGCGCTGTCGCTGGACGCCGTGCCGGTGGTCGACGGCGTTCCCGCGCCGGCCCCCGCCGGCCCGCTCGAACTGCCGCCGTCCGGCGGGGACGCGCCCATGGTGGTGCTGGCGGCCGCCCAGCGCGGCGAGGTCGCCCGGGTCGAGATCCGTGGTCCGGGCCTCGGCCCCAGCCCCGTCCACCTGCCGATAGCGCGCAGCGTGGTCGAGCGGCACGGCGGCGTGCTGCAGTCCCACGAGCTGCCGAACCGGGCCGGCACCACGTACGTGGTGGAGCTGCCGCTGGACCCGGCCGCGGCGAAGGCCGCCGCCGAGCGCGCGGCGGCCGGCGGACGCCGGGACACCCCGAAGGAGTCGGACACCGCGGTGCTGCCCGACCTCCCGGGGATCCCGCAGCTGCCCTCGGGCGAGCAGGCGGAGGCCGCCGGTCCGGAGGGCGGCGCCGCGAAGGACGGTGGTGCGGAGGCCGGCGAGGAGCCGGCCGGGCGCACGGCGGAGCAGCTGCCCGCGGCGCCCGAGGAGGAGGGCCGGACCGGCCGCGGCCGCCGGGCCGCCCGGACCGCCGAGCCCGAGCACTGGCAGGAGGCGCCCGCCGCGCGCACCGGTCAGGGCAGCGGCACCGGGACGGGCGTCAGCCTGGGCCGGTCCGTCCCCGAGCAGTGGAACGGCGGCGAGCCCGGCTACGGCAGGGCCGCCGGGGCCGCCGAGCAGCCCGAGCACGACCCGTGGCGCGGTGGCGACGACGGCGGGACGGCCTATGCCGTCCCGGCCGGCGAAGGCGACCGGACGGCCGGCGGCCGGGACTCCGCGGCGGCCGGGCAGAGCGCCCCGAAGCCCTCCGGCGGGCCGATCGCGCTCGGGCCCGGCCCGTCCGCGGCACCCGCCGCGCCGGAGCGCCCGGCGGAGCCGCAGGCTCCGGAGCGCGGGCCGATCGCGCTCGGGCCGGCCCCCGAGCCCGCCGCCGACCCGGCGCAGGCCCAGAGCCAGGGGCAGAACCAGAGCCAGGCCCAGAACCAGGGGCAGGCCCAGGGGCAGGGCGCCTCGCGGCGCCGCCGGGCGCTGCCCGCCGCCGGCGAGGAGGCCCAGCCCGGTTTCTCGCTGCCCGGCGTCCCCGACCCCGGCACCCCGCTCTACCCCGGCCTGGAACACGCCCTGCCGGCCGGCCCGGCGCCGGCCGCGCCCGAGCCGGGCACGGTGCCGCCCACCGGCCGGCGCCGGCGCCTCGCCGTGCCGCCGGGCGGCGAGGCCGAGGCCAGGCCCGAGGAGCAGGGCGAGGAGCCCGGCCCCCTCCCCGCCGTGCCCGAGACGGCCCCCGCGGCCTCCGGGGCCCTGGAGATCGCCAGACCGGCGGGCGACAACCTGCCCGCGACCACCCAGCCCATGACCGGCCAGCCCGGTCAGCCCGGCACCGCCGAGGCGGGCGAACCGCGTCCGCCGCAGCCGGTCGGCAGCGGGCTGGGCGAGCTGGCCCCGCCGCGTCCGATGGGCGCCGGCGGCGGGTTCCCCGGCTCCTTCCCGGCCGCCCCGGGCACCGCCGTGGCGGTGTCCCAGCCGGGCGGCCAGGCGGACGGCGGGGCTCCGATGGAGGCCCGCACTCCCCCGCGCCCGATGGCCGAGCTGGCGCCCGCCGCGCACGGCGAGCCCGCCCCGGCCCTGGCCGCCGACCCGTCCGCGCCCGCCAACCCGGCCGCCGCCGGGGACCCGCGCCGGCTGCTGGTCTGGCCGGAGCCCGACCCGTCCACCAAGCAGGCCTTGCAGGACCGCGGCTACCACCCGGTCATCGTCCGCTCCCGCGAGGAGGTGGACGCGCAGGTCGCCGGCTTCCCCGCGGCGCTCTTCGTCGACCCGCTGACCGGCCCGATCACCCGCACGGCCCTGCAGTCGCTGCGGACGGCGGCGCTGAACAGCCGGGTGCCGGTGCTGGTCACGGCCGGGCTCGGGCAGTCCACCCGGGAGGCCGCCTACGGCGCCGACCCGGCGGTGCTGCTGCGCGCCCTGGCCCCGCGCGACGGGGAGAACCACGCGCCCCGGGTGCTGCTGGTGGAGTCCGACCCGGACATCGCGGCCGCGATGATCAGCAGCCTGGAACGGCGTGGCATGCACGTCGAGCACGCGGTGGACGAGAACGACGCCGTCGCCCGCGCCAGCAGCGTGCAGCCCAACCTGGTGGTGATGGACCTGCTCCAGATCCGCCGCCGCCGGGTCGGCCTGCTGGACTGGCTGCGCGCCAACGACCGGCTGCACCGCACCCCGCTGGTCGTCTACACCTCGGTGGACCTCGACCCGCGCGAGCTGCCGCGGCTGCGGACCGGCGAGACGGTGCTCTTCCTGGCCGAGCGCTCGACCGACGCGGACGTCCAGTCGCGGATCGTGGACCTGCTGGGCCGGATCGGCTCCCTCGGCGAGCCGGGGGCGGCGGCCGGCGCCGGGGTGATGCGGATGGCCGACCGCTGAGCCGGTAGCCGTCGAACGCCGTCGGGCCGCCCCTCCGGACGGAGGGGCGGCCCGACGGCGTTGCGCCCGGACGGGTCCGGCGGCTACTTGCCGAGGACGGTGACCTCCAGCTCGTCGGCCGCGTACGAGGCCCGGATCACCTTCTTGTCGAACTTGCCGACCGAGGTCTTGGGCACCGCCGGCACGATCGACCAGCGCTCGGGCAGCTGCCAGGAGGCCACCCGCTCCGCCAGGAAGGCCCGCAGCTCGGGCAGGCCCGCCACCGCGCCGGGGCGCAGCACGACGGTGGCCAGCGGGCGTTCACCCCACTTCTCGTCGGGCACCGCGACCACCGCCGCCTCGGCCACCTCCGGGTGGGCCATCAGGGCGTTCTCCAGCTCCACCGAGGAGATCCACTCGCCGCCGGACTTGATGACGTCCTTGGCGCGGTCGGTCAGCGTCAGGTACCCGTCCGCGGTGATGGTGCCGACGTCGCCGGTGCGCAGCCAGCCGTCCTCGCTGAACTTGTCGTCCGGACGCTCCGGGTCGTTGCCCGCCCCGCCGTAGTAGGCGCCGGCGATCCACGGACCGCGGACCTCCAGCTCGCCGGCCGCCGCGCCGTCGTGCGGCATGAACTCACCGGACGGGCCGGCCAGCCGGGCCTCGACGGAGGCGGGGAACAGGCCCTGGGTGAGCCGGTAGGGCCACTCCTGCTCGGTGGTCAGCCCGCCCGGCGGGAGGGCGAAGGTGCCGAGCGGCGAGGTCTCGGTCATGCCCCAGGCGTGCACCACGCTGATGCCGTGGCGGTCCTGGAAGGCCTTCATCAGGGCGGGCGGGCAGGCCGATCCGCCGATCACGACCATCCGCAGGGCGGAGGTGTCGTAGTCGCCGGCGTCCAGCTCGTCGAGCAGGCCGCTCCAGATGGTGGGGACGGCCGCGCTGACGGTCGGCTTGATCCGGTCAATCATCGCGGCCAGCGGCTTCGGCTGCAGGAAGCGGTCCGGCATCAGCAGGTTGGCCCCGGACATGAAGGCGGTGTGCGGGATGCCCCAGGCGTTGACGTGGAACATCGGGACGACCGGCAGCGCGGTGTCGCGGGCGGTCAGCCCGAAGCTGTCCGCCGCGATCACCTGGAGGCAGTGCAGGTAGACGGAGCGGTGGCTGTACAGCACGCCCTTCGGGTCCCCGGTGGTGCCGGAGGTGTAGCAGAGCGCCGCCGCCTGGCGCTCGTCGATGTCGGTCTGCCACGGGTACTCGGCCGGGCGGCCCTCGATCAGCTCCTCGTAGTCGTGGACGGTCCCGGCGAAGCCGGCCAGGACGGACCGGTCGCCCTCCCCGTTGACCACGATGTGCTGGAGGGTCGGGTTCAGCTGCGGCAGCACGGCCGCCAGCAGCGGCAGCAGGCTGCCGTCCGCCACGATCACGCGGTCGGCTGCGTGGTTGACGATGAAGGACAGCTGGTGCGCGGGCAGGCGCAGGTTCAGGGTGTGCAGCACGGCACCCATGGAGGGAACGGCCAGGTAGGCCTCCAGGTGCTCCGCGTTGTTCCACATCAGGGTCGCCACCCGGTCGTCACCCGCGACGCCGAGCTCGTCCCGCAGCGCGTGCGCGAGCCGGGCCGCACGGGCCCCCACCTCGGCGTACGTCCGGACCACCGGGCCGGTGCCGTCCCAGGTGGTGACGGTGGAGCGACCGTGGACGGTGGATCCGTGCACGAGGATCCGGGCGACGGTGAGCGGTACGTCCTGCATGGTGCTGAACACGCGGGTCCTCCTTGACCTGGCGGCTCCTGGCTTCGGCTACCCGACGGTAACGAAGGGCGTCCGTGGCCGATTCTGCCGTTCACGAGGGCCGATGTCAGCAGGTGCGGCCGTTGCGCCGGTCACGGCTGGGCCACGTTCGACCGGCGCACCACCCGTCATCCGTCGCGACCGGGGAACGCGCCGGGTGCTCCGGCCCCGCGTCCGCCGGCCCGTCCGCACGGCTCCCGGCGCCCGCCCGGAGCCCCGCGGCGGGCCGGTGATCACCAGGGGACGACGCCGTCGTCCTCGAAGAAGGACCCGGTCGGGCCGCCGTCGGGGAGGGTGGCGAGCCGGATCGGGGTGGCCGCGCCCTGGGCGGGGGTGCGGGGTCCGTGGAAGCCGGTGAAGTCGGTCGCGACCAGGCCCGGGCAGGCGGCGTTGATGAGGATGCCGGTCCCGGCGAACTGGCGGGCGTACTGCAGGGTGAGGGCGTTGAGGAAGGACTTCGTCGGTGCGTAGGCCGCCATGACGGGGCCGATCTCGGTGTCCGGGTCCGCCTGTCGGGTCAGCGAGCCGACGCTGCTGGAGACGTTGACGATGCGTGGGGAGACGGAGCGCCGCAGCAGCGGCAGCATCGCGTTGGTCACCCGGACGACGCCCAGGACGTTGGTGTCCACGACGGTGCGGACCACGTCCAGGTCGAGCACGGTCGGGTCCTGCAGCCATCCCGGTCCCATCTCGCCCGGGATGCCGGCGTTGTTGACCAGGGCGTCCAGGCGCCCGGCCAGTCCTTCGACCAGTTCCGCGGCGGCGGTGACGCTGCGGTCGTCGGTGACGTCCAGCGGCACCCCGAACGCGTCCACGCCGGCGGCGCGCAGTTTGCCGACGGCGCTCTCGCGTCGGGCCGCGTCGCGGGCTCCCACGCCGACCCGGTAGCCGAGGCCGCCCAGTCCGGCCGCGATCTCGTAGCCGATCCCCTTGTTCGCGCCGGTCACCAGCGCGATCTTCGTTTCGCTCATGCCGATGATGTTGGCCCGCGGGCGAGTGGCGCGGCCAACACCGATACGGTGCCCTGTCATACCCGGCGGGTATCACCGCGTATGCTGCGGCCGTGGACACCCTGGAGACCCGCGAGTTGAGGTACTTCGTGGCCGTGGCCGAGGAGTTGCACTTCGGGCGCGCCGCCGAGCGTCTCGGCATGGCCCAGCCGCCGCTGTCGCGGGCCATCCAGCAGCTGGAGCGGCGCCTGGCGGTCTGTCTGCTGGAGCGCAACCGCCGCGGTGTCCGCCTGACCGGCGCCGGGGAGGTGCTGCTGCAGGAGGGCCGGGCGGCGCTCGACGCGGCCGCCGCCGCCGTTCGCCGCACCCGGCGCACCGGGGACGCCGGCGGTCCCGGCGGCCCCCGCGGCCGGCTGGTCCTGGCGGTGAAGGCCGCCGCGTCCCACGAACTGCTGCGGAGGCTCCTCGACGCCTACGCGGCCGAGCCCGACAGTGCCGAGATCGAGGTGCTGCCGTGCGGCATCTGCGAGCAGGAGGAGCTGCTGCGCGACGGACGCGCCGACGTCGCGCTCATGCACACGCCGTGGAACTCCCTCGCCGGCTTCGACAGCGAGGCACTGACGGCCGAGGGCCAGGTCGCCGTCCTGCCCGCCGGGCACCCGCTCGCCGCCCGCGAGACCTTGTCCCTGGCCGAGGTCAGGGACGTCCCCGGTCTGCCGCTCGCCCGCTGGCCCACCCGCGGCGTCTACGCACCCGGCCCCGGCCCCGAGATCCACAACCAGACGCAGCTGGCCCAGCTGATCGCCCTCGGACGCACCGTGGCGGTCGCCCCCGACTCCGCCCGCTCCTGGCTGTGGGCCGAGCACGCGGCCGTCCCGCTGACCGACGCGCCTCCCGTCGTGACCCACATCGCCTGGCCCGCGCACAGCCGTTCCCTCGCCCTGGCCGGCCTGGTCCGTACGGCCACCGCGATGACGGGCCCGCCGGCGAGCACGGTGCCGGCCGGTTGACCCGTCTCCGACGGATGGGTTCGGCCCCCGGCCGGGACCACCCGGTGCGAGGCGTCAGGCCGCGACCAGGGCGTCCAGCTGGTTGCGGTCGACGGTGAGGGTGACGCCGCCGTGGGTCTCCTCGACGTCGCCGCGGTACTGGTGGATCCGCTGGTGCTTGGTCCAGAGGCCGCGCAGGCTCGCGTGGTCCGTGGTCGGGCGGTCGTCCCAGCGGGCGTACCAGAGCGCGTCCGGGAGCGGGGCGGCGCCGGCCCGGGCGGCGGCGGCCAGGTCGGCGATGCCGGAGTCGAGGCTGGAGTAGAACCCGGAGCGGTATCCGGCGGCGTGCAGGGCCTGGGTCCAGCCGAGGGCGAAGTCGACCACCGCCTGGCCGCAGGCCGGGTCCTGCAGCGGGTAGGACTCGATGTCCAGGTAGACCGGGCTGCCCTTGCCCAGCCCGACCGCCTTCAGCCCGCGCACGGCGGCGGCCGCCTCGTCCCGCCCCTGTCGGACGGCGTCGGCGGGGTCGATCCGGCGGGGCTTGCCGGCCTGGGTCCGGCACGGCGCCTGGAGGCCGACGTGGACCGGGAGGAAGCGCCACCCCATCGCGCGGGCCTGCCGGATCCAGTCGGCGGTGAGCCGGGGCTGGCCGCAGGCGCGCTGGGCACCGCTGGTGTAGATGCCGACCGCGCCGTAGGGCGAGTCGGCGCGCCAGGCCTTCAGGGTCTCCAGCGAGGGCGCGGTGCAGGCGTCGAAGCCGGGGCCCTCGAAGACCTCCCGGCGCACGCCCTGCAACGGTCCGGCCGGGTCGTCCAGGACGGTGGCGCGGATCCGGGGCGGTGGTGCCGGCGCACCCGCGGCGGCCGTGGCGGCGAGCGCCTCGGCACCGGAGCCGGCACCGCCGTCGGTGGCGAGGAGCAGCACGAGGGAGGCGGCCGCGAGGGACGTGGGGCGGAGGTAGCGCACAGTCCATAGGTACTGACGGTTCGTCGGATGATCTGAGCGACAGGGCCGCCGCGGCACCCCCGGGCCACCCATTTGGCCGACCCGTCCAGGTACGTCCATATTCTGGTAACGAGCTTGCCGGGCCAGCACTCCTTACGGCACACTCACTGGCATGCCCGCTCCCCAACCGACCGCCCCCGCCTTCCCGGCCCGGCCCGGCGCCACCGTCGCCACCGCCGAGGCCCTCGCCATGCCGCCCGCCCCCAAGGGCGAGCCCGCCGGCGAACGCGGTGGCTGGCGACGAGGCGGCGGCAGCAGCACGACCGACGGGCCGGCCGCCGCACCACCGGGCACACCCGTCGGCCGGACACCGTCCGGCCGACGGACCTCGAAGCTGCTGCGGCGCCCGGCGAGAATCCCGGCGCCGCTTCTCTGTGTTCTGGCCATGTTCACCGTCCAGGGCGGCACCGCCCTGTCCAAGCCGCTGTTCGGACTGCTCGGCGTCGGCGGCACGACCTTCCTGCGGCTCGGCTTCGCCGCGATCGTGCTGCTCGCGGTCGCCCGTCCCCGGCTGCGCGGCCGCAGCCCGCGCGACCTCGGCGCGGTGGCGCTGCTCGGCGTCGCCTCCGCCGGGATGACCCTGCTCTTCGCCGGGGCGGTCGACCGGCTGCCGATGGGCACGGCCGCGACCATCGAGTTCCTGGGCCCGCTCGCGGTCGCCCTGGTCTTCGCCCGGCAGGCCGCCCACCTGCTCTGGGCCCTGCTGGCCGGCGGCGGGGTCGCCCTGCTGACCCTGTTCACCGGCGGCGGGCACGGCGGCTCCGCGCTGGACCCGGTCGGCCTCGCCTACGCCTTCGGCGCGGCCGCCTGCTACGCGGTGTACATCCTGTTCACCGACAAGGTCGGCGCGGCCTTCCAGGGGTTCCAGGGCCTGGCCGTGTCGATGACGGTCGGCGCGATCACACTGGCGCCCTTCGGCCTCGGCCAGGCCTGGCACGGGCTGAGCTCGCCGGGCGCCTCGCCCGTCCTGCTGCTGCTCGCCGTGGCCGGGGTGTCCCTGCTGCTGCCGGTGATCCCGTACGCGCTGGAGATGACCGCCCTGCGGCGGATGCCGCAGCGGGTCTTCAGCGTGATCGTGAGCCTGGAGCCGGCGGTGAGCGCGCTGGTCGGCCTGCTGGTGCTGCACCAGCTGCTCGGCCGGCCGCAGCTGGCCGGGATCGGGTGCGTGGTCGCCGCCAGCGTGGGCGCCACCCTGACCGGACGCCGGTAGCGCCGCCGTCGCCCGCCCGCTCCGGCGCGCGGGCGCGGCGACCGACGGCGGATGCCCCGGCGGCCCGAGGAGGGCTGCCGGGGCATCCGCCGTCCCGGCGTCAGGGCCAGAGCAAGGTCCGCTGCCAGCCGGCGGGCGCGTGGTCACCGGCCGGGGCCTCGCCGGCCGCGGCATCACCGGCTACGGCACCACCGGCCGCGGCGTCCGTCCTGCGGTAGTGCAGACGGACGTGACGGCGGCTCTGGTCGCCCTGCCAGAACTCCACCTCCCGGGCCCGCAGGGTGTAGACGGTGTGGGTCGGTGCCACCACGGCCGGGTCCAGCTCCAGCCGGCGGGCCACCTCCTCGGCGGCGAGGTCGTACGCGGCCGGCGACGGCAGCGGCTCGCTCTGGTGTCCGACCAGCGTCGCCGCCCGCGCCCCGGGGGACCTGGTGGCGAACTCGGCCGCCGAGACCGCCGGCGGGGCCTCCTCGACCGTGCCCCGTACCCGGACCTGCCGGCCCTGCGCGGGCCAGTACAGCGTCATCGCGGCCACCGGGTGCCCGGCGAGCTGGCGGCCCTTGGGGCTGTCCGCGTCGATCGCGAAGACCCACGCCCCGCCGTCGGCGTCGACGTCGCGCAGCACCAGCGCCCGGGCGTCCGGCGCCCCGTCCGTCCCGATGGTGGACAGGGTGACCACCTGCGGGTCGAGGACCCCGGCCGCGAAGGCTCCGGCGAGCCAGTCGGCGAACAGCGGCCCGGGTGCGTCGGGAGCTCGCTCCGGGTCGAAGAAGGGCAGTGCGCGGGCCATCGGCGGCCGGCCGAACAGCAGCCCGGCAACCACGCTCCGGCCGGGACCGGCCGGCCGGGGGGCGTCCACCGAGTCACTCACCATGGGTCTCTCCTCCGTGCTGGGCGGGTCAGGTCGGCGTGGCGGCGCCGTGCGAGCGCCACCGTACCCGGCGTACCTCCGCCGGCGGCGGAGCGACCGGCGGCCGGGCACCGGGCACCGGGCGGCGGCCCGATCGGCCGCGGGGCCGGTTGCCCCGTCCCGGAACGCACCGCTCCGCGGTGTTCCGCGCTGTTCCGCGGTGCTCCGCGCCGAGCGGCGGACACCCCCGGGTGCGGCGCCCGGACGCGCCGGTGGGCGGCGCCGGTGATCGGCGCCGCCCACGAGGCCGGTTCGCGGTGACCCTTTCCGCTGTCCCGGTGAGGCCGGACGGGCGCGGTCGCGCCGCGCCGTCCCGTACGGTCTTCGAGCCCGCTCCGGGGTGCTCAGCTCACCCGCGGCCGCGGCCCGTCCGACGATGCCCGCCTCCGGCGCCCCCGCCGTCGGTGTGCGTGTCGTGCGGGCGCGGTGCCCGTCGCCGTACTCCCCCGCGCTGCCGCTGCGGCGCCGCGGGGTGTCGTTCGCCCGGCCGTCGCCGCCGCTGCCGGCGCTGCGACGACCCGTGAACCCGGTGGACCCGGGGATGGACCCGATGGGCCCTTCCGGGCTCAGGGCTAGCCGAAGGCCGGCACGAAGACCGGGTTGAAGTAGACGTTGAGGTTCTTGTTGGACTGGTCGGCGAAGACGAGACCGGCGTTGTCCTTCACCCCGACGGTGTTGTTCTGGTTCGAGGCACCGGACCCGGTCGCCGTTTGCTGCGTCGCGTTGTAGTTGCCGTCCACCGAGCCGAAGATGTTGCCGCTGCCGATGTTCGACACCACGCTGCTGTTCGAACCGTCCCCGGCCAACGCCCCGTTGTCGGCGACCGCGGCCCCCGCTCCGGCCAGCAACAGTGCCGCGGCGATCGGGAGCGCGGCGAGCAGACCAAGGCGACGAGTGGTGCGGATGCGAGCCATGAATGCCTCCATAAAAGCTGTAAGTCATGCTATCTGTGCAGAAGTTCGCGGCCAGACGAACATCTGCGGGCTGCGACGCCGAGACACAGACTTCCGCAACAAATCGACAAAGCACCACCCCCACCCGGCTTTTTCGCCCATTAGCGTGACATCGAGCCGACGGCGAATATCGGGCGGACACCCGGTTCGACAACCGACACACGGATCACCACCTGGCATTTCCCCCGAACGGCTGCCCCGCGCGGCCTCCCCGGACGGACCTAGGACCGGCGCGAACGGCGCGACATGGAAACGGCCCGCACCACCCCGGCGCGGGCCGACGGCCGACGCGCCCCTTTTCGGTGCGGTCGGCCATCCAAGTCGACATATCAAGCCATTCTTCGGCGGCGCGAAAATCATTTCGTCAGCCACCCCGATATTGGCCCGCAGAATGCGGACCCGAGCGCCGGCCCCGGCCGATCCACCGGCCGGCCCGCCCGAAGGACCGGACCGCCCGAAGGACCGGACCGTCCGAAGGGCAGGACCGTCCGAAGGATCAGACCGCCTTGCCCGGGTTGAGGATCCCCAGCGGGTCGAACACGGACTTCAACTGCCGCTGCAGCTCCACGGCGACCGGCCCCAGCTCCCGCTCCAGCCAGTCCCGCTTCAGCAGCCCGACCCCGTGCTCGCCCGTGATCGTCCCGCCCAACTCCAGCCCCAGGCCCATGATCTCGTCGAAGGACTGCTTCGCCCGGGCCGCCTGCTCCGGGTCGTCCGCGTCGAAGATGACGATCGGGTGGGTGTTGCCGTCACCGGCGTGACAGACCACGCCGATGGTCAGGTCGCAGCGCTCGGCGATCGCCGCCACCCCGCTGAGCATCTCGGCCATCCGCGAGCGCGGCACCGCGACGTCGTCGATCATCGTGGTGCCGAGCCGGTCCAGCGCCGTGAGCGAGAGCCGCCGCGCCTGCAGCAGCATCTCCGACTCGGCCTGGTCCTCGGCCGGCACCACCTCGGTCGCCCCGGCCGCCAGGCACAGCTCGCCCACCGCGGCCAGCTCGGCCGCCGGGTGCGGACCGTCGAAGGCCACCAGCAGCAGGGCCTGGGTCGACTCCGGGAGCCCCATCTGCGCGAGGTCGTTGACCGCCCGCACGGTCACCGTGTCCATCAGCTCCATCAGCGAGGGCGTGAAGCCCCGCGCCATCACCTCGCACACCGCGGCGCAGGCCGCGTCGGTGCTCGGGAACTCCGCCGCCAGCGCCAACTGCGGTGCCGGGGCCGGACGCAGCGCCACCACGGCCCGCACCACGACGCCGAGCGTGCCCTCCGAACCGACCAGCAGCCGGGTCAGGTCGTAACCCGCGACGCCCTTGGCCGTCCGGCGGCCGGTGGACAGCAGCCGCCCGTCCGCCAGCACCACGTCGAGGCCGAGCACGTACTCACTGGTCACCCCGTACTTGACGCAGCAGAGCCCGCCCGCGCCGGTACCGATGTTGCCGCCGATCGTGCAGGACTCCCAGCTGGACGGGTCCGGCGGATAGGTGAGCCCCAACTTGCCTGCAGCGCGTGAGAGTTCGGCGTTGACCACGCCGGGTTCGACCACCGCGATCCGGTTCACCGGGTCCAGCTCCAGGATCCGGTTCATCTTGACCATCGACAGCACGATGCAGTCGTCCACCGCGTTGGCGCCGCCGGACAGGCCCGTCCTGGCGCCCTGCGGCACCACCGGGACGCGCAGTTCGGTCGCGGTGCGCATGATGTGCTGCACCTGCTCGACCGTCTCCGGGAACACCACCACGGCGGGCGCCCCGGCCTCGCAGAAGCCCGCCATGTCGTAGCGGTACGCGGCGGTGACGTCCGGGTCCACCACCAGCGCCCCCGCCGGAAGCCCCTCCGCCAAACGGTCCGTCAGGTCACTCACAGTGCTCTCCGATCGCTCGCCGCGCGGGCAGTCCCACCTCTCCCCGCACTCTGCCCCGCCGCCCGGGCACCGGCAAGCACCCGGCACCCCTACCCCGGCCGGAGGCCCGCAGGGGTAGGGGTGGTGCCGGGCAGGCCCGGTCAGGCCTTGGTGACCGGCTCCTGGATCTCGGTCACCCACTTGTCCCGGTCCTCCGGGCACTCCAGGTAGAGCTCGCGCGCGTACCCGGTCGAGCGGTAGCCGTTCGCGTCGGTCCAGCGGGCCAGGGTCTGCACGGTCGGCATGATCCCGTCCATCGGACCGCGGTGCACGACGGTCGCGGCCGTCTCGATCGCGGGCAGGTCGACCACCGCGAAGTCGTACCCGTCGGCGGGGCCGACCGTGACGGTCATCCCGGCGTGCACCAGCACGGCGTCACCGTCGCCGGGCGCGTCCTCGTACCAGGCGATCCCGGGACCGAACGGGCCGACCCCGGCCGCGACCAGCCGGCGGCACAGCTCGTCGTACAGCGGACCGATCACCGGGCCGATGTCCTCCGGCCCGTAGGAGGCCGCCACCCCGGTCAGCTCGGCCACCCGCACCGCCGGGATCCTCTTCACCACAACGTCGTCGGCAGGCATCCGTCCCTCACTCTCGATCGTCCGGAGCCTCGCCTCGACCTGGGCCAGCCGCCTGGCGTCCGCCGCCATCGCGGCCGCCAGTTCCGCCCGCCGCAGCCGGAGCATCCCGCGCAGCTCCTCCGCACCCACCTGCTCGTCCAGGACGGCCTGCACCTGCTGGAGCGTGAAGCCGAGGTCCTTGAGGGCGATGATGCGGTTGAGCCGGGCGAGCTGCTCCGCCTCGTACGAGCGGTAGCTGCTGACCGGGTCGACCCGGGCGGGGCGGAGCAGTCCGATCGCGTCGTAGTGACGCAGCATGCGGACCGACACCCGGCCGTGTCTGGCGAAGTCTCCGATGTTGAACATGACGCCTCCTACTGGACAGCCTCACACGGTGTCATGGTCAAGCCCGCCCTCCCCGACGCCTCCGCCGCCCTCCCGGGCCGGGTGCCACCGCCCCTCCCCCCGCCCGGCCCGTGACCGCTCCGCCGGTCAGTCCGTGACGGTGAAGCCGTGCCGGTCGCCGAGTTCGGTCAGGCTGCGCTGGCCGGGGATGCCGTCCGCCTGGGCGCCCTGGTAGCCCAGCCGCCGCTGGAACCCGGCGTACGCCTCGATGGTCCTGGTGCCGAGCGAGCCGTCCACCCAGACCGGGTCGAGGAGCCCCTCGTCGACCAGCGCCTGCTCGACGATCCGGACCTCGTCGCCGTACGTCCGGTGCCCCTGCTCCGCGCCCGGGTCGGTGCGGGCGGCGGCCCGGACGTGCGCCAGCGAGACGACCCGCGGGGCGGGGAGGTGCCCGAGCAGGCCGCGCAGCGAGGACTCGCCCGGGACGCCGTCCGCGTCGGCGCCGGAGTAGCCGAGCGAGCGCTGGTAGTCGGCGTAGTTGAGGGTGTCCGGGTCCCGCCAGTCCTCGTCCGGGCCGCTCCGGTAGTGGGTGCCGAAGCCGTGGGCGACCAGCGCCTCGCCCACCTCGCGGACGTGCGGGCCGTGCGCGCCGTAGCCGTAGACCAGGCCGCCGATCGTCACCTGGTAGCGGGCGACGGCGGGCTCCGGGGCCGGCGGGGGCGGGGTGGGGGTGCGCGGGGTGGGCAGCGGGCCGCCGCCGGCCCGGGCGACGATCCCGGGGAGGACCGCCTCCAGGAACTGGCGCACCCGGGCGTCGCCGGGGCAGGCGGTGCCGCCGTCCGACCACTGCGGGAACAGCCGGTGGTACCCGTACCCCGGGTCGTCCCAGGTGCGGCAGACGCGGAGCGGGATGCCGTGCTGCTGGTGCATCCAGACACCGAGCCGGATCAGCGTCTCGACCTGGGCGTCCGTCCAGGGGTCGGTGTGCTGGAGGTTGGACGCGCTCTCGACGGACACCGCGCCGGTGCCGTCGGGGCGGCGGTTGGCGTACATGTTCGCGTCGGCGCGGGTCTGCGTGCCGATGTACTGCGCGATCGCGCCGTCGTACCCGAGGCCGAAGTGGCTCTCCAGGTTCGTGCTGTCCCGCCAGTACTCGAAGATCCGCTGCGGCGTCCACGGCGCAGCGATGCTGTGCAGGATCAACTGGGTCGGGACGATGGCCGGCTGGCCGTCGGATTCGGGTTGCAGCTCCATGCGCTCAGCGCCGGGGTACCAGGCCATGAGGTGCCTCCTGGACATGCCGAAGTTCCCGGCACGACGGCCGGGACGTGGTGCGCGGACTGTTCGCCCGCGATCCACCAGCGAACGGCAAAACCGGAACGTCGGCCCTCAGATCGTATTCAAACCACCCGATCGAGGCACCCGGCGAGTCTCCTGGGGCTGATGATCCGAACAATCGCGCACGCCACCGACGGCCGAGCGAAGCCTGCCCCGACCTGCGTCGGAACGGGTGGTGACGCCGTGTCGGCCACCGGCGGACGGCGCCGCCGCCCTAGGGTCGGCGGCATGCCCAAGCTCGTCCTGATCGACCTCGACCACACCCTGATCGAGCGCCGGGTCCCGGTGGCGGACTCGGTCGCCCGCTTCTGCGCGGCCCGCGGCCTCGGCCAGGACGCCGCCCGCCGCCTGGCCGCCGCCCTGAAGGACCGCACCTCCCCCGACACCTTCGCCGCCCTGCGCGAGCCGCTCGGCCTGCCCGGGAGCACCGAGGAGCTCTGGGCCGCCTACGTCGCCGCCCTCGCCGCCGACGTCACCCACGAACCCGCGACGCTGACCGGCCTGGACCGGCTCCGGGCGGCCGGCTGGACGGTCGGCGTCCTCAGCAACGGCGTCACCGACGTCCAGCGCGCCAAGATCCACGCGGCCGGCATCCACCACCACGTGGACGCCGTCTGCATCTCCGAGGAGGCCGGCGCCCGCAAGCCCGACCCGGAGGTCTTCCGGATCGCCGCCGAACGCTGCGGCCTCCCCCTCTCCTCCGCCACCTGGATGGTCGGCAACAACCCCGCCACCGACATCACCGGCGCCACCGCCGCCGGCATCCGCTCCCTCTGGATCTCCGCCGGCCGCCCCTGGACCGCCGACCAGCCGGCCACCCCCGACCACATCGAGGACGACGTGGCGGGGGCGGCGGGACACCTGCTGGCCCTGACGGGTGCGGGAGGCTGACGGGCCTACGGCCGGGGCTGGTGCCGACCGCCGGACCCCGGTCACCCGCCGCGCGACGCCCGCCCGGCGACGCGGGCCTGCCGGTGGAGCGCGGCCGAGCTGGGGCTCCGGCCCAGGACCGGCGGCCGCGGGCCCGGAGCGACCCGGCCCGGGCCGTCGCGGCCCCGGGAGCGGAGGAAGTGCCGGCCAAGATCGGGCGGACCTGCCCGGCCCGGCGGGCGGCGCCCGCCACAGGGACCCGGTCCATGCCGGCCAGGAGCACCGCTCAGGTTGGACGGGCGAGGCCGGGCAACGCGAAGGGCGGGTACCGGTGAGTTGCCGATACCCGCCCTGAGCAGGTGTTTCTCCTACCAGCGGAGAGCGTGGGATTCGAACCCACGGTGACGGGTCACGCCACGACAGTTTTCAAGACTGTTCCCTTAGGCCGCTCGGGCAGCTCTCCAGGCGGAGGTCAGCCTAACGGGTCCGGCGGGGTTCGGTGCACCTGGTTTGCCGGGTGGGTGGGAGGTGGCGCCGGGGCGCCGCCCGGGGTCAGTTGTCGCCGGTGCGCTCGCCGAGGGTGACCTTGGTGGTGCCGGTCTTGCCGTCGCGGACGTACTCCACGTCGACCGTCTCGCCGGGCTTGTGCGTCCAGATCTTGCTGACCAGGGCCGGGCCGTTCTCGATCGGGCTGCCGCCGAGCTTGGTGATGACGTCACCGGGCTTGAGGCCGGCCTTGTCGGCGGCGCCGCCGGGGGTGACGGCGGGGGTGCCCTGGACGGCGTTGGTCTGGATCTGCGCGCCGTCGCCCTTGTAGTCGTCGTTGCGCAGCACGTCGAGCTTGGCGTACACCGGGCGGCCGGTCTTGATCAGGGTGTCGGCGACCCACTTGGCCTGGTTGATCGGGATGGCGAAGCCGAGGCCGATGCTGCCGGCCCGGCCGCTGCCCGAGGAGTTGGACTGGATGGCCGAGTTGATGCCGATCACGGCGCCGGCGCCGTCCAGCAGCGGGCCGCCGGAGTTCCCGGGGTTGATCGAGGCGTCGGTCTGCAGGGCGTTCATGTACGAGGCCTGCGCGCCGGTCTCGTCGCCGGAGGCGACCGGGCGGTCCTTGGCGCTGACGATGCCGGTGGTGACGGTGGACTCCAGGCCGTACGGCGCGCCGATCGCGATGGTCGCGTCGCCGACGTTGACCTTGTCGGAGTCGCCGAGCGGGAGCGGGCTGAGCTTGTCCTTCGGCGGGTTGTCCAGCTTGACCACGGCCACGTCGTAGCCCTCGGCGCGGCCGAGCACCGAGGCGGTGTAGGACGAGCCGTCGGCGAACTTGACGGTCAGTTTGCCGCCGTTCGCGGCCGGGGCGACCACGTGGTTGTTGGTGAGGATGTGGCCCTCGGTGTCGAAGACGAAGCCGGTGCCGGTGCCGGACTCGGTGCTGCTCTGCGCCTTGATGGTGACGGTGCTGGGCAGCGCCTTCTGGGCGATGGCGGCGACCGAGCCGGGGGCGGCCTCGTTCTTCTGGGTGTTGCCGGCCGGGACGGTGGTGCTGCGGTGGTCGTTGGCGGAGCTGACCGTGTCGCCGTTGTCGGTGACCGCGACGCCGACGGCGCCGCCCGCCACGCCGGCCACCAGGGCGACCGCCGCGATCAGGGCGACCAGGCCGCCGCGCTTCTTGCGCGGACCGCCGGGCGCCGCGCCCGGGTACTGGCCCGGGTAACCGGGGCCGCCGGGCAGGCCGGGCCCGCCCGGGCCGCCGTAGGTGCCACCGGCACCGGCGTCCTGGGCGCCCCAGCCGCCGAGCGGCTGTCCGGCGCCGAACGGGTGGTGGCCGTGCTCGGCCGGGGTGCCGGGCGGCGGGCCGTACGGGTCGGCGGCGGGGCCCTGGCCGGGCGCGGGCGCGGCCGCGTACGGGCCGGCGGCGACCGGGACGGGTGCCGCGTACGGGTCGGCCGCGGGGGCCGGGGCCGCGTACGGGTCGGCCGCCGGGGCGGGGGTGGCGTACGGGTTGGCCGGCGGCGGCGCGTCCAGGTAGGACGGGGCCGCGGGGGCCGCGGGGGCGGCCGGGGCGGCCGGGGGCAGCACCGGCGGCGGCGCGTCCAGGTAGGACGGGGCGGCCGGGGCAACAGGTGCGGCGGGTGCCACTGGCGACCCGGGTGCGGCCGGCTCGGGCTCGCTCAGCTTGCCGAAGGCCAGCGTCCGCGGGGAGTCCCCGGCGGGCGGCGTACCGGCACCCGCCGCGGCGGCCGCGGGCTGCTGCGCCGGGCCGTCGGACGCCGGACCCACCGCCCCGTGACCGCCGGAGGGCTGCCCCTCCTGCGGTCCGGTGGACCCACTCTCGCGCTCGGTGCTCACTGACGACCTCCATAGCTGACAGGACCAAGAAGCATAGTTTTTCGTATGCGGGATTCGATTGCCGTAAGGGGCCCTCTGAAGAACTCATAAGAATCCTTAGCCGGACCGAACACCGGCGCCCGTCAGGGCCCACGCGTCCCGCGATGCGGACGGCCCGCGGCCCCGGCCTTGGCGTTCCACCCGGCTCCCGCTAGCCTGTCGCTTCAATCTGAACACGCGGGAGCTTGGACCCCTTCCAGGCTGAGAGTGCGCTGGTCGACCGTACGCCACGGTAGTCGTGGAGGGCGGGCGAGGGAGCGCTGACCGCCGGAACCTGTCCGGGTAATGCCGGCGTAGGGAGTATCGGCCATGCCGTCTGCTTCGCCATCCTCTTCTTCGGACGCGTCGGCGTCCACGGAATTCCCCGCTCCTCCGGAAGGCCTTCACACGGACGTCGCCGTGCTGGACCGTCCGGAGGCCCACGGGCGCGCCGAGGCGCCGCTCGTCCTCGACACCGAGCCGCCGCGCACCCTGTCCTTCAAGGACCAGTTCGCGCTCTGGCTCAACCTGGGCGTCAGCCTGATCGGCTTCAGCACCGCCGCGACCGTGCTGGGCGCCCCGGGCTCGGAGATGTCCTTCACGGCCGCCGTGGTCGCGATCCTGGCCGGCACCGTGATCGGCACCGCCGCGCTCGGCGTCGCCGCCCTGATCGGGGCGAAGACCGGTGCGCCGGCGATGGCCAACCTGCGCGGGCTGTTCGGCACGAGGCTGAGCTACCTGCCGACGGTGCTGAACATCGCCCAGTGCGTCGGCTGGGGCGTCTTCGAGCTCACCGTGATCGCGCAGGGCGCCCAGACGGTGGCCGGCACCGACGGCTACCGCTGGCTGTTCGTCCTGCTGGCCGGGTCGCTCACCACCGTGCTGACGATCTGGCCGCTGGGCTCGATCGCCGTCCTGCGCAAGTACGTGGCCGTCGCGGTGGCCGTGGCGATGGTGTACTTCACCGTCCAGCTGGGCCGCCAGGGCTTCCCGGACCCGGGGGCGGGCAACTGGCACGGTTTCCTGCCCGCGACCGACGCCGTCATCGCGCTGTCGATCTCCTTCGTGCCGCTGGCCGCCGACTACACCCGGCACTCGCGCACCGCCGCGGCCTCCTTCTGGGGCACCTTCTCCGGCTACACCGTCGCCCAGGTCTGGTGCTACGTGCTGGGCCTGATCGCGCTGCTGCAGTCCGGCGGGGACACCGAGAAGATCTTCTCCTCGTTCACCGGGGTCTGGGCCGGCTGGGCCTTCCTGCTGGTGCTGGTGCTGCGCGAGACCGACCAGTCCTTCGCGAACGTGTACTCGACCGCGATGTCGGTGCACAACCTCTTCCCGCGGGTCGACCGGCGGCTGCTGACCGGCGGGATCGGCGTGCTGACCACCGTCCTCGCCCTGCAGATCAAGGAATTCACCGCCTCGTACTACAACTTCCTCGGCCTGATCGGCTCGGTCTTCGTGCCGCTGTTCGCGGTGCTGGCGGTGGACTACTTCTTCGGCGCCGGGCGCCGCGGCTGGGACCTCTCCGAGCGGGCGCCCTCGCGCTGGCTGATGCTGCTGCCGTGGGCACTGGGCTTCGCGGTCTACCAGTTCATCGCCCCGACCGCGATCACCAGCTGGTGGGTGGACCTCTGGACGGACGCGCAGAGCGCCCTGCACTTCACCCCGCAGGAATGGACCTCGGCCTCGCTGTTCGGCTTCCTGGTGCCCGCGCTGGTCACCCTGGCCCTCACCCCGCTGACCGGGGACCGCCAGGCCGGCTGACCGGCTGACCCTGGCCGGCCCGGCGACCGGCCCGGCGACCGGCCCGACCTCCCGGATTGCGCCACCACGGCGACGGCGGCCCCGCAGGTTGGGGCCGCCGTCGCCGTTCCGTCATCCGGGCCGCCTATCGTTGGCGCTGTGACCAGCGCCGACCTGTCCCCCGCGACCGCCCGCACCGCGCAGCCCGTCCAGGTGGTGGCCCACCGCGGCTCCTCCCGGGCGCTGCCCGAGCACACCCTGGCCGCGTACCGGCGGGCCCTGGCGGAGGGCGCCGACGCCTTCGAGTGCGACGTCCGGGTGACCGCGGACGGGCAGCTGGTCTGCGTGCACGACCGGCGGATCCAGCGGACCTCGGACGGACGCGGGGCGGTCTCCGCGATGACCCTGGCCCAGTTGGAGGCGTACGACTTCGGCTCCTGGAAGGACGGGGCGGGGGCGGCGGACCCGGAGGCGCGGGCGGTGCTGCGGCTGGACAGCCTGCTGGAGCTGGTGGCCGACTGCGGCCGCCGGGTCGACCTGGCGATCGAGACCAAGCACCCGGTCCGGTTCCGCGGCCGGGTGGAGTCGGAACTGCTGAAGGCACTGGCCCGGTACGGGATCTCGGGGCCCGGCGGGAATCCGGAGAGCCGCCCGCAGGCCCGGATCATGAGCTTCTCCGCACTGGCCCTGGGCCGGGTGCGGCGGGCCGCGCCGGAGTTCTCCCGGGTGTTCCTGTTCGACCGGATGCTGCCGCTGCGGCTGCGGCCGGGCGCCTCGCTGCCGGGCGGCGCGACCATCGCCGGGCCCGGGATCGACCTGGTGCGGGCCCGCCCCGGGCTGGTGCCGGCGCTGCGCCGGGCCGGGCACCAGGTGCACGTCTGGACGGTGGACGAGCCGGCCGACGTGGAGCTCTGCCTGGAGCTGGGCGTCTCCGCGATCATCACCAACCGCCCGGCCGAGGTGCTGGCACAGCTCGGCCGCTGACGGATCGAGGGCCGGCGGGTCGGGCGCCGGCGGGTCGGTCCGCCGACCGGTAGGACGCTGACACGGCGGAGCCGACCGGCCGGGCGGTGAGGCGGCCCCGGGACGCGGCGCGGCCACTGTCCGGTTTCCGGTGGGTTCCGCGGGACGGAACACATTCAATGTCCGGAATGTACCGAGGGTGAGCGCGGAATCACCTCGCGCTGCTGGTTTGCCGTTCGTCTTGAAATGTCCGCGCAGGATCGCCCCGCGGCCGTTTCCGACCCATTCCCAAGGGGCATCCATCCCTCGGCATACGCTGAAGGAGGTCCGGGGGTGGCGTTGATGGTGGCACGCGAAGTGCCGACTTCATCGACCATGGCGGTGCCGCACGGCCCGGCCAGCGTCGGGGTCGCGCGGCGTCGGCTGCGTCGGGATCTCGGCGAACGACAAATACCGGACACGGTCGTGGACGACGCGGTTCTGATTCTCTCGGAACTGCTCAGCAACGCCTGTCGGTACGCCAGACCGCTCGGCCGGCTGCTGGACCTGGGCCGGGACACCGAGGCGGAGCTGGTCGACGAGGTGCTGGTGGCGGTGCCCTCGCGGCAGCCGGCCGGCGCCCGGTCCAACGGCTTCCAGGCCGGCGGCTTCCAGCCCAACGGCTTCCAGTCCAACGGGCATCCGGCCGACGGGCTTCGGGGCCACGACGCGGACGACGGCGAGAGCGCCGAGGAGCCCGGCGGCGTCCTGGTCCGCTGGGGCCTGCATCCGGACGGGATGCTCACCCTGGAGGTCACCGACGGCGGTGCGCCGACCCGGCCGATCCCGTCCAGTCCTTCGCTGACCTCGCGCGGCGGACGCGGACTCAGCATCGTCGGCCAACTGGCCAGCGACTGGGGCGTGCGGGATCTCCCGGGCGAGGTGACCGTCTGGGCCGCACTGCCCGTCCGGGGCAGGCACGCCCGGCGGGGCGGGAGCGACGCGCGAAGCGCGTGAGGAAACCTCAGTAGGCTTCCGGGAGCACGACCGACCGGCCGGCCGGGATGGGTGACGCCATCCCCGGCGGCCGCCGGTCCCAAGAAATTCACCGTTCCCGGGAGAGCCGCACCATGGGCAAGAAGGCCGCCAAGAAGGCGCCGCAGCGCAGCCAGTCCGCCACCGCCACGACCTCCGCCACCGGCGGGATCCCCGTGGTCGGAGCCCGGGAGGACTGCCCCTGCGGGTCGGGCCGCCGGTACAAGGCCTGTCACGGCCGGGAGGCGTCGCACGCCGTCCAGGAGCTGGTGCACCGTCCGTTCGAGGGCCTGTCGGGCGAGGCCGACTGGGTCGCGCTGCGCGAGCTGGTGCCGGCCGCCACGGTGCCGCTGACGCTGGCCGCCGGTGTGGTCGACGAGGCCACCGGCGACGTCCCGTCGGTGACCCTGGCGACCGTGCTGCCGCTGGCCTGGCCGGCCCTGCGCCGCCAGGACGGTTCGATCCTGCTGGGCCTGCAGACCCAGTCCTCCTCCGGCGACCTGAGCCGTGACCTGGCGGACGCCCTGGAGCTGGCCCTGACCGCCGAGCCCGGCGCCCCGGTGCCCTCCCGCCGGACCGTCCCGGGCGGCCGCCGCCTCCAGGACCTGCTGGACGCGTCGGCCCCGTTCACGCCGGCCGTGCACACCGGCTTCGAGTTCTGGCTGGAGGACGCCGAGTCCGCCACCGGCGAGGTCGCCGCCTCGCTGGAGCGGGCCAACGCCTCGGCCATCCCGACCGAGAAGCTGTCCGGCGTGGACTCCGCCTACTGGTGCGGCACCCCGGACAAGAACCACCTGCGCTGGGTGATGACCGTCCCCGAGGAGCAGCTGCTGGACGCGCTGGCCCGGCTGACCGCCGCCGACCTGTCCTCGATCGGCCCGGACACCCGCCTGGTCGGCTCGTTCCGGGCGCACGGGCTGACCGTCCCGGTCTGGGACCTGCCGCTGGAGATGACGGCCGCCGACTGCGAGAAGCCGGCCGCCGAGTTCGCCGAGCGGCTCGCCGCCACGCTGGCCGACCCGGCCCCGTTGACGACCGAAGAGCGGCGCGCCCGCGCCAACTTGGTGAACCGTCAGGTAACGCTGAACTGACGGCATGTGATACGCGTCACAATCCGGCCGTCGCCCGCAATTTCCGGGCGGCGGCCGGGTCTTGGAAATTGGCGCGGCCGCGGATCCTTGTTACTGTTTAAACAGTCCGGTCGCTGGTGCATCCCCCGTCGCCAGCGGCCGGATTTTTTCGTGCCCGGCGCCGGCCCGGCCGACCGCCCCGAAACGACCGCCGACACCCGGCGCGGACACCGCCGCGGACGCCGGCGCGACAGTGGAAATCCCGCCCGACGGAGCCGGCCCGACAACTGGCCCGGCTGCCGGGCCGACAGCCGGGAACGGCCCCGGGCGGGTGCCCGGAGCCGTTGCCGAGGAGAGCCGGCCGGACAGCACCGGCCGAGCCGCACCGGCCGGACCGGGCCGACGGGCGCGACCCCGGAAACAGGCCCTAGAACCGCGGCCGGCCGCTGTCCTGCTTGGCCGTCGCCGCCACGAGTTCCTCCAGCATCGGCCCGACCTCCGGCAGCCGCACCCCGCCGCCCTCCAGCCGCTCCGGCGCCAGCACCCAGCGGACCCGGCCCCGGTCGCACCCCGGCGGCAGCGCCAGGTATCCCCCGGGCCCGTGGTAGCGCATCGAACCCGGGACCCACGGCTGCTGCGCCAGCAGCTCGGCCAGCGCGTCCAGCGAGTACGGGGCCACCAGCAGCGTGTACCGGCCCGGCGTGGCCAGCACCGGGCCGAGCGGCATCCGCAGCGCCTCGAAGTAGGCGAGCGCCCTGGCCGCCGCCGGGGCAGGCAGGCTGACCGCCGAGACCGCCCGGCCGGTGGCGACCAGGACCGGCGCGTCCGGGCTCTGCCGCTCCCACCACCAGCGCACCATCCGGGCGTCGGTGGTGGCCGCCAGCAGCTCCGGGTCGTGCGGGTGCGCTCCCGGCACCGGGCAGTCGGGGCTGTCGCAGGAGCAACGGCCGCCGGGTGCCCCCGCGCCCGGCACCACGGGCCAGCGGTACTCCACGGCGGCCTCCAGGGCCGCGGCCAGCCGCGCGGAGCGGCCCTCCTGCCGGTCTCGCCTGGTCTCACGCATGGGCGCTCGTTCCTTTCCGTGACCGCTGGGGCTTGCCGGCCCCGACGGAGCCATACGGCCGCAAGGGCCGGCCATCACCGCAGCCGCGCCGTACCGCACGCGACGTGGAACACGACATGGAACAGGACTTGAAAAGGGCCCCTGAGAGGTCGGCCCCTGGAACGAGAATCCCTCATGCGACCAGATGGACGCCGCTCAGACGCCCCTGGTTCCACCGTACGAGTGAGTGACCCGCGACCGGCCCGGGCCACGGGCCGCGCAGGCATACGATCCGGACGGCCACCGGTTCGGTCGTCGGGACCGGCGGGCCGCGAAACACCGTCCCTGCCTGTCTTGCCCGCTCTCCGGGCTTCCATGCCGACCGGCCGGTACCCGGTGCGGGCCGGCCGGCCCGGTGCGGCCCGCGCCCGGCCGCTCCGGGACCGGCTCCGGGAAATGCCCCGAATGGCCGGTCCAGAAGTAGGGCCGATGCTGTCGATCAATGACGAGTAGTGCCGAGAAATGACGAGTAGTGCCGAGCGGTGACGCCTGACGGCGATTCGCAGCGACCGAAGGCGAAGCAACGGCTCGGCCGGACTTGGGGGTATCGCATGACACGTACCACCGTGCTGGGAGAAACGGCATGACCGAGCCCCACCCGTCCGCCGCCAGGCTGCGCACCACGCAGCCGCTCACGGCGGCCGCCGCCCCCGGCGACCTCGGCCACGGCAGCCGGCTCCCGCTGCTCGACCTCCCGCCCGCGGCCCCGCCGGCCGGGCCGGGCCCGTACGCCGCCGCCAGCGGCCCGGCCGGGCCCCCGGAGCCGGCCGGCGCACCCGCCGCCGAGGCCGGCCCGGACGGGCTGACCGGCGCCCTGGCCGACCTCACCGAGCTGTACGAGCACACCGCGCTGCTCGCCCGCGCCCGCGGCGCGGAGGCCGCCCTGGCGGCCCTGCTCGGCTCCGGGGCCGCCCTGCTCGGTGCCCGCCGGGGCTTCGTGGTCATCGGGTCGCCGGGCGGCGTGAGCCGGCCCGTCGGCCTCGGCCTGGACCGCTCCGCCCTCGGCGCGCTGGAGACCGTACCCGCCGACCACGGCCCCTTCGGCGGCCTGCTGCGCCCGCACGGCCGCCCCCGCCAGGTGCTGCACCCGGACCTGGCCGGCCCCGCGACCCCCGCCCGGCTGCGCGAGGTGGCCGGGCAGCTCGGCCTCGGCGCCAGCGTCGGGCTGCCGCTCAGCACCGAGGAGGACGGCCCGCCGGCCGCCGCCGTGTGGTTCTACGACGGCCCCGCCGAGCCGGACGAACGACGGCTGCGGCTCGCCCGCGCCTACTGCGAGGCCGCGGCCCCGCTGCTGGCCGGGCAGCTGGAGGCGGACCGGGCCCGGCGGGCCGGCGAGGCGCTGCGCCGGGGCCTGCTGCCGGACCGCCTCCCCCGGCTGCCGGGCGTGCGGCTGGCCGCCCGCTGCGTGCCCGCCGGGCTCGACCGGTCCACCGGCAGCGACTGGTACGACGCCATCGCCCTGCCGGACGGCACCCTCGGCCTGAGCGTCGGCAGCGTCTCCGGCGACGGGCCCGGCGCGGGCCCCGGCTCCGCCCCCGGCGCGGCCGCCGCGATGGGCCGGGTCCGGGCCGCCCTGCGGGCCTACGCGGTGCTGGAGGGCGAGGACCCGGTCTCCGTCCTCGGCGACCTGGAGCTGCTGCTCAAGACCACCGAGCCGGCCCGCAGCGCCACCGCCGTCTACGCCTGGGTCGAACCGGACGAGCGCCGGATCACCCTGGCCGGCGCCGGGCACTGCCCCCCGGTGCTGGTCACCCGGCACGGCGCGAACTTCGTCGAGACCTCGCTGTCCGCGCCGCTCGGCATGCTCAGCTGCTGGGAGGCGCCCGGCGTGGAGCTGGACGCCGAGCGCGGCGACCTCCTGGTGCTCTACACCGAGGGCGTGGCGCGGCGCTTCGGCCCGACCCTGCACGCGGGCCAGAGCGCGCTGCGCCGGGCGGCGGCGGACGCCCCGCGCGACGTGCGGACCGACCCGGACCGGCTCTGCGCCCACCTGCTGGCCTGCTCCGCCCCGGCCGGTGCCCCCGGTACCCCCGGCGTCGCCGGCGGCACCGGTCCGGACACCGGCACCGACGACCTGGTGCTGCTGGCCGCCCGCTTCGAGTAGGCCGCCCGGGCGGTCCGGCCGCCGCCCCCGAACGGGTGAACGAGCGGCCGTCCGTACCATGGGACGGACGGCCGCCCACGGGTGTCGCGATCCGACGCGTCCGGGGCGGCGAGACTCGCAAGGAGGCGACGTACGTGACCGAGGACCGTACCCCGGCAGTGGCCGAGAACCCCGAGGCCGCCGGAACCGATGGGGACGAACGGCCCAAGGGCCGCAAGAACGGCCTCTACGACGAGGTGTCCGACGAACTCGCCGCCTCGATGAAGACCGGCTGGGACGACACCGAGCTGCACGGCCTCGCCCCGGTCGCCCAGGCCGGCTACGCCGCCGAGCGCCGCGCCAAGCTGTCCGCCGCCTACCCGGGCGAGCGGCTGGTCGTCCCCGCCGGGAACCTGCGGGTGCGCGCCAACGACACCGAGTACGCCTTCCGCGCCGCCAGCGAGTACGTGCACCTCACCGGTGACCGGACCGAGGACGCGGTGCTGGTCGCCGAGCCGGCCGGCGCCACCGGCCACGACTTCTCGCTCTACCTGCTGCCCCGCTCGAACCGCGAGAACGGCGAGTTCTGGCTGGACGGCAACGGCGAGCTCTGGGTCGGCCGCCGGCACAGCCTGGACGAGGCCCAGCAGCTGTACGGCCTGCCCGCCCGGGACGTCCGCAAGGCCGCCGAGGAGCTCAAGGCCGCCGCCCCCGCGCCCACCCGGATCGTCCGCGGCTACGACGCCGGCCTGGAGGCCGCGCTCGCCGGCGTCCTGGACGAGGACAAGGACACCGAGCTCAAGGAGTTCCTGAGCGGGCTGCGCCTGGTCAAGGACGAGTGGGAGATCGGCGAGCTGCGGGCCGCCTGCACCGCCACGGTCAACGGCTTCACCGACGTGGTCCGCGAGCTCGGCCAGGCCGTGGCCACCTCCGAGCGCTGGATCGAGGGCACCTTCTGGCGCCGCGCCCGGGTCGAGGGCAACGACGTCGGCTACGGCTCCATCTGCGCCGCCGGCCCGCACGCCACCACCCTGCACTGGGTCCGCAACGACGGCGACGTCCGCCCCGGCGAGCTGCTGCTGCTCGACGCCGGCGTGGAGACCAACACCCTCTACACCGCCGACGTCACCCGCACGCTGCCGATCAACGGCCGCTTCGACGAGCTGCAGCGCAAGATCTACCAGGCCGTCTACGACGCCCAGGAGGCCGGCATCGCCGCGGTGAGGCCCGGCGGCCGGTTCCGCGACTTCCACGACGCCTCGCAGCGGGTGCTCGCCGAGCGGCTGCTCGCCTGGGGCCTGCTCGACGCCACCGTCTACGACGTCGAGAAGGTGCTGGAGCTGGGCCTGCAGCGCCGCTGGACCCTGCACGGCACCGGCCACATGCTCGGCCTGGACGTCCACGACTGCGCCCAGGCCCGCCGCGAGTCGTACGTCGACGCCCTGCTGGAGCCCGGCATGGTGCTGACCGTGGAGCCCGGCCTGTACTTCCAGCAGGACGACCTGACCGTCCCGGCGGAGTACCGCGGCATCGGCGTCCGGATCGAGGACGACATCCTGGTCACCGCCGACGGCAACGAGAACCTGTCCGCCGGGCTGCCCCGCCGGGCCGACGAGGTCGAGGCCTGGATGGCGTCCCTGACGGGCTGACCGCCGCCTCGCGTACGACGGCGCGGGCCCGCCCCCGGACCCTCGGGGGCGGGCCCGCGCCGTCGTACGTGCCCGCGGAACGGCTCGGCCGGCGTACTCGGGCGCGACCTCGGCGCTCGGGGCGCGGTGCGCGATGACGGCGGCGAGGGGCGGGGTGAGGGCCGGGCGGCGGGAGCGTCCCTTGGCCGAACCGGCGGTGACGATCTTCCGGCGGCCTCGTCCGGGGCGTCAGCAGGCCCCACGGGACTCCCGCCCGGGCCCGCCGGCCGGCCCCGGAGAGCCCCGGGCCGGACACCGGGCAGGGCGCCGTGGCCAGGGATCCCCGGCTCACGACGCCCTTCCCGAGGAGCGCGCGCCGCTTCCGGCACGCCGCCCACGGCCCTACTTCACGACCACCCGGACCGGGGTGCTCTTCTGCCCGATGACGGTCAGTTCGCCGTTGCCGTCGTAGGGCAGCACGGCCTGGGCGGTCATCGGCAGCACACCCGCGGCGTCGTCCCGCGTCAGCTTGAACCGGTACTTCACGGTCCGGCTCTGACCGGGCGCCAGCGGGAAGGCCGCGTCCTTGCCCTGCGTCGCGTAGTCCATGCCACCGCCGACGCCGAGGCCCAGCGGCTTCCAGGCCGTACCGTCCAGCCGCTCCAGCGATCCGTTGGTGATCGGCACGGCCGTGCCCGGCGAGCCCGCGTACCACTCGGCGAAGAACAGCGGCTGCACCGAGGGGCAGTTGGCCTGGGTGGTGTTGCGGTAGGTGACCGCCACCTGCACCGTCGTCCCATCGTTCGGGATCGACTGGCCCGGGTTCAGCCCCTCCACCGTGATCGCGATGTCGTTCTGGTGCGCCTTGAGGGCGGGCGCCGGCCGTCCGCTCAGGTCGAGCGTGTCGAGGATGGAGACCAGGTCCGCCTGGTACTCCGGCTTCAGGCCGACGGCCGCGACGAAGACCTGGTCGTCGGCGAGGCCCCAGAGCTGGGCGGTGAAGCTCTCCCGGCTGTTGCAGGACACCTGCCACTGCGTCTTGCTGATCGTCTTGCTGGCGACGATGTCCTTGGTCCGCACGCCGGTGTCGGCCGGCTTGAGGCTGTCCCCCTTGCCGATCGCGTGCGGGTTCCCCCAGACCGGGCAGTTCGGCTGAGCACTCCAGCCGGCGTCGGTGTCCAGCGAGCCCATGGTCGGCCAGCCCGCTCCCTGGACCTCGGCGGCCGTGTTGTACGCGGTCAGACTGACGCCGTACGGGGCACAGTCCTTCGCGCCGGCGCCGGCCGGGGCACCCGGGCTCAGCACGCACAGGGTGGAGGAGGACGCGTCCTGCTCCGGCACCGTCCACCCGTTCGGAATCCTGAACTTGACGCCCCGGAAGTTGTACGGAACCGCCGCACCGCTGCCCGGCGTCATGGTGGACGAGGCGGCGACACCGTCCGGCGGGGCCAACGGGGAGACAGTGGACGTCGTGGAAGCACTGGGCGAGGCGGCGGCGGTGGGCTCCTGCGCCGACGGGCTCGGGCCGGCCGGGACGGTCGCGGCCGGTGGTGCGTCATGGCGCTGAGCCGCGGAATCGCCCCGGAATCCGAGCACGCTGACCGCCAGCGCCGCGGCGAGCCCGAACAGCGGCACCGCGGCGACGTACACCGGCCGTAGCCGGCGGACCCGGCGGCTCGGCGGGCCGGCCGGCCGCAGGTCGTGCGCGGAGATCTGCCCCGCGCGCGCTTCGAGCGCCTCGCGGAGCAGGCGTTCCATCGGGGTGCCGCCCTGCCCGTCGTCGTCGCCTTCGAGCGACCGGGGATGCTTCTTGCTCATCGGACCTTCTCCAGCTGCTTCTCAAGGGCGTCCAGGGCCCGACTCGCGGTGGACTTCACGGCGCCCCGGGACAGCCCCAGGGTTTCGGCTATCTGGGCCTCCGACATGTCGGACCAGTAGCGCAGCACCAGCACCTCGCGCTGACGCGTGGTCAGCTCCTGGAGGGCGACCAGCACCCGGCGGTGCTCGTCGTTCAGTACGGCGTGGTCCTCGGCCGAGGGCGCGTCGGCCTCGTGCGGCGGGACGTACTCCCGGGCCGTCCGGCGGCGGCGCAGCATCGAGCGGGCGCCGTTGAGCACCGCGGTCCGCAGGTAGCCGAGCGCGTTGTCGAGGTCGTCCAACTCCTCGCCGTGCCGCTGGTAGAGGGCGGTGAAGGCCTCCTGCACCACGTCCTCGGCGAGGTCCTGATGGTCGACCAGCAGGACGGCCATCCGCACCAGGCCGAGCCGGTGCGCGTGGTAGAGGTCGGTCAGGGTGGGCTTGTCCTCGGCGGGCTTGCGGCCGCCTCGCAGCAGCCGGAAGCCCGACCGCCGCCGGGCCGCCTCCTGCTCGGCCGGCGGCCCGGCGGGCGCCTCCCCGGCGCTCTCCTCAGCCGGCCGGGCACCGAAGAGCAGTTTCAACAGGCCCCGGAGAGTGACGACTCGCCCCCCGTGGGGTGCCCCTGCCCGCGCGATGGCCATGGACATCTACAGTTCGCTTTCCCCCAGGACGGCGGCGATGGGCCCATCGCCCCCGCCAGGTCAACTGATCAAGGTCGTGATCGGTGTGATTGTGTCAGCGGCGCAGCCGTCGGCCACGCCGCCCCCACTGGTAGGGACGTCCGTCCGCCGCCGAGGTTGCAGGTGACTTCGGTCCTTCTCGGCAGGAGTGCCGCGGCGGCATGCCGGAGGGCGCCGGCCCCGGTGTCCCCACCGGCGCACGGCGCCCCCGGTCACGCATCGCCGGCCTGCGGCCTTCCGCCTGCGCACGGCCGGTCCGCGGCCTGTTCCCGCCCGCGCGTCGCCCGTCCGCGGCCCCCTCGCCGCCCGGTGACCGGACGTCAGCAGACCAGGCCCGGGTCGGCCGCCGTGGCGGTGCGCGGGTCCACCGGCCGCCGGCCCTCGGTCGGCCGACCCTCGCGGATCCAGTACTCCAGGCCGCCGATCATCTCCTTCACCTCGCGCCCGAGCGCGGCGAGCCTCATCGCACCCTTGGTCGAGCCGTTGCAGGCCGGGCCCCAGCAGTGGACGAGCAGCAGGCCGGACGGCAGTCGGGCGGCCCGCTCGGGGGTGATGCCGGACAGCGGCAGGCTGATCGCACCCGGCAGGTGGGTCTTGCGACGGGCGCCCTCGGCACGGACGTCGACGACGGTGAAGTCCTGGAGGCCGTCGCGCATCGCGTACCAGACGTCGGCCGGGTCGGCCGGGCAGCCGAGCCGCTCGGCGAAGAAGGCGAAGGCCCGCTCCGGGGTGAGCGCCGGGATCGCGGTGACCGGCGGGACCGGGACGGCGGTGGTGGCGGCGGGTGGCGGACAGGTCGGCTCTGACGGGCGAGGTGGTCATGTCCGGTCTCCTGGTGGTCGGTTGTGCTCCCTGCGCTGTCGGTTCGATCCTCCTCCGCGGCCACCGGCACCGACGGTGGCGGGAGCAACTACACTCGCCAACATTCCGCCAACCCACTCGATCAAGGGGATCCCGTGGCCGAGCAGCAGACCTCCGCGCCGGTGACCACCGCGGCCGGACCGGTGGCCGTCACCATCGGCCGCCGGCCGGAGCCCGTGCACGACGTCGCCGTGTACGCCTTCGACGGCATGACACCGTTCGAACTCGGCGTGGTGGTCGAGGTGTTCGCCCTCGCCCGGCCCGAGCTTGGCGGCCTGCTGGCGGTTCCCTGGTACGGCCTCAAGGTCTGCGCGGACCGGCCCGGCGCCGCCCTCGGCGCGGTCGGCGGTTTCTCCCTCACCGCCCACCACGGCCTGGACGAGCTCGCCGCGGCCGACACCGTGGTCGTCCCCGGGGTGCCGAACGCCTTCGGCGGCGAGGTCTCCCCCGGCCTGGTCGCCGCCCTGCGGACGGCGCACGGGCGCGGGGCCCGGATCGTCTCGATCTGCTCCGGCGCCTTCGCCCTCGCCGCCGCCGGCCTGCTCGACGGACGGGAGGCCACCACCCACTGGCGGTACGCCGGCCTCCTCCAGCAGCGGTACCCGCTGGTCCGGGTCAACCCCGATGTCCTCTACGTCGACAGCGGCGACGTGCTGACCAGCGCGGGCAGTGCGGCCGGCATCGACCTCTGCCTGCACCTGATCCGGCGCGACCACGGCGCCAAGGTCGCCAACAGCGTCGCCCGCCGGTTCGTCGTCCCGCCGCACCGTGACGGCGGGCAGGCCCAGTTCATCGAGGCGGCGGTCAACCCGGTGGAGGAGGAGGACGACGGCATCGCGCTCAGCATGCAGTGGGCGATGGAGCACCTCTGCACCCCGCTCACCGTCTCGCTGCTCGCCCGCGCCGCGCGGATGTCCGACCGCTCCTACCTGCGCCACTTCACCGCCCGCAACGGGACCACGCCGATGCGCTGGGTGATCACCCAGCGCATCGCCGCCAGTCTCCCGCTGCTGGAGTCCCCGGACGGCACCGTCGAGGAGATCGCCACGGCCGTCGGCTTCGAGAGCGCCGCCACCTTCCGCCACCACTTCGGCCGCGCCATGCGGACGTCGCCGACGGCCTACCGGCGCTCGTTCGGGCGCGGAGCGGCGTAGCGCGCGGGCGGTCGGCGCCCCGGCGCGGCGGTGCCCGGACCGGCGTACGGACGGCCCGGGACAGGTGTACGGCCGGCCCCGGACCGGCGTACGGGCGGTGCGGCAGGGTTGGCTGCCGCACCGCCCGTGAGCGTCAACTCCGTTCGGCGCGGTCCGCGTTGGCGATGATCGCGTCGTGCAGCCAGCGGGCCAGGCCCGGCGCGAGCTGCTCATAGGTGGCGGTGAAACGCGGGTCGGCGAGGTACATCGCGGCCAGGCCGCGGTGGATCCGGTAGCCGCAGTCGTAGAAGTTGTCGGTGATGTGGCCCCGGTGCACCTCGGCGAGGTCCATCGCCTCGCCGCTGTCCGGCGCCAGGCCCGCCGCCATCGCCCGGACCAGCCGCTCGTTGAGGGCATCCAGCTCGGCCTTGATCCGCTGCCAGTCCGCCTTGCCGTAGCGGGTGGTGCGGCGCCGGGACTCCTTCCAGGCGTCGGTCCCGCCCCACTTCTGCTCGGCCTCCTCCTCCCAGCTCTCCTGGTAGTCGGCGCCGAACACCTCGAACTTCTCCTCGGGTGTCAACCGGTGTCCCATCCGCTCTGCCTCCATCGCTCGTTCGACCGCCGCGGCCAGGTCCTGGAGATGACCGATCCTCGCGGTCAGCAGCTGGTGCTGACGTCGGAGGTGTTCGGCCGGGCTCACCGAGCCGTCGTCCAGGATCGCCGCGATCTCCTCCAGCGGGAACCCGAGCTCGCGGTAGAACAGGACCTGCTGCAGCCGGTCCAGGTCGGCGTCCTCGTAACGGCGGTAGCCGGACGCGGTGCGGCCGCGCGGTGACAGCAGGCCGATCTCGTCGTAGTGGTGCAGGGTCCGGACGGTCACGCCCGCGACCCCGGCCACCTGGCCCACCGAGTAGCCGGTGCTCATTCGGGTTGCTCCCTTCTGCTGCCACCGACCCTCCCGCCTCACGTCGCGTGAGGGTCAACCCCAGTTTCGGGGAGCACCACCCACCCCCCGGGTGCACACCGCCGTGCGAGTCTCCGAGCGCGGGCCCGGGCGGCGGGCCCGCTTTGGACGGAGCCGCCAATTGCCGGGGCCGGGCGGCTCCCGCGAGCATGTGGCCATGACCCTCATCGCGCCGCCCCTGCCCCGACGTCTGGCCGCGGAGGCGGTCGGCACGGCCGCGCTGACGGCCGTCGTGGTCGGCTCCGGCATCCGGGCGAGCGCCCTCAGCCACGACGCCGGGGTGCAGTTCCTGGCGAACGTCACCGCCTCGGCGCTGGCCCTGGTGGTGCTGATATCGGTGCTGGGCCCGGTGTCCGGCGGCCACTTCAACCCGCTGGTCTCGGCCGCCGCCTGGTGGACCGGACGGCACACCGGGACGGGGCTCACCCTCCGGGAGCTGGGCGGGTACACCGGGGCGCAGCTGGCCGGCGCGGTCACCGGGACGGGGCTGGCCAACGTGATGTTCGAGCGGCCGTTCCTGGAGGTCTCCACCCGGGCCCGGGACGGCGCCCACCTCTGGCTGGCCGAGGTGGTGGCGACCGGGCTGCTGATCCTGCTGGTCTTCGGCCTGGTCCGGGGCGGCCGGGCCGGATTCGTGCCGGCCGCGGTCGGCCTGTGGATCGCCGCGGCCTGCTGGGCGACCTCCTCGGGCGCCTTCGCCAACCCCGCCGTGACCGTCGCCCGGATGTTCACCGACAGCTGCACCGGGATCGCGGCCGGCTCGGTGCCGCCCTTCCTGCTGGCCCAGCTGGCGGGCGCGGTGGCCGGGGCGGCCCTGTTGCCGGTGCTGTTCGGGCGGCCGGCCCGGCCGGCCGCGGTGCCGGACGACGCCCGCGAACTGATCGCCGGCTGAGCCCCCGGCCGGTCCGGGGCCTGGGCCTGGCCCGGGCCGCCAAGGGATCCGTACGGGTGAGGACGCCGTCCCCGCCGCGCGGCCCCGGGTGGTTCAGCCGCGGCTGCCGGCCGGCACCCGCCCCGCGCCGGCCCGCCGGCGCCCCGGCTCCGTACCTGCCCGGCCGCCGTCCGGCGCCCGGCCCCGCCGTCCGCCCCGCCGACCGCGCGACCGCTTGGCCGGCCGGAGCAGCACGTACGCCGTGGAGACCACCACGAAGGCCAGCCGTACCAGGCCGCAGGCCGAGTCGGACGGGATCACCAGGGTGCCCCCGTACAGCGCCGCCAGCGCGATCCAGCTCCACCACGGGACCAGCCGCTTCTGGCCGACCGCGTCCCAGAGCAGGGTGCCGAGCAGGATCGACGCCGTGTAGTACGTGTAGACGCTGGGGTCGAACAGGATCCGGGCGTTCGCACCGACCAGGACGACGGCCGGCCAGCGGCCCCGCAGCACCGCCGCCGTCCCGAGGCCGAGCCCCAGGGCGGCCTGCGCCGGGCGGTCCCACCAGGGGGTCGCCGGGTCGGAGACGCCCAGCCAGCGCAGCGAGGACGCCGCCTGGTTGGGGATGGTGAACCTGGCGGCCGCGAACGAGCCGGAGGTGCCGAGGTAGAACGGCAGCCAGGCGACCGCCACCAGCGCGCCCAGCCACAGCGCCGCGCGCCGCCACTGCGGGCGGGGCAGGGCCAGGATCAGCGGGACGAACGACAGCGCCCAGGGCTTGGAGTCCACCGCCAGCGCCAGGTAGACGCCGACGGCGGTGGCCCGGCCACGGCTCAGCGCGTAGGCGGCGAGCGTGGTGAAGAACAGCGCCAGGACGTCGTCCAGGTGCGCGAACCGGACCGAGACCTCCACCCACATCGGGATGAAGGCCAGGCCGGCCACCAGCAGCCGCTGCTGGAGGCGCCGGTGGTTGGTGCCGGTGCCCAGGTAGTACCAGGCGGCGGTGCGGCCGACCACCACCAGCATCAGCAGGCCCAGCGCGGACATGGTGGCCTCGGCCAGCACCTGGCCGACGTGGTCCGGGAAGGGCGCGAACAGCCGGGCCGCCGCCAGGCTGACCGGGCCGATCTGGAGTTCCGGGTGGTGGGCGTAGAGCGAGAGCCCGCCGCCCGGCTGCTGGTCGAACAGCAGCTGCTCGCCCTGGCGCAGGTAGTGCCAGGAGACGCCGCCGCTGGGCTCGACCACCAGGAACCAGAGCACCGTCCAGGCCACCAGCAGCACGTGGTGTCTGCGGACCGGCAGGCCCGCGATCCGGCCGGTGGCCGCCTCGTAGTCGCCGGTGCCCCTGGCCGGACTGGCTGTGCGCACGTGTACCTCTTCCCCGGCCGTCCGGTCGCCCGGGGCCGTCCCCGTCGGCCGGTCATCCTAGACCGGCCGGGAGGACGACCGGTGCAGACCGGGTGGCGAAGACGTGAGGGCCGGCGCGCGGGGGAACGCGCGAGCCCCCGCTCCCGGCGGAGGGCCGGGGGCGGGGGCTCGGGTCAGGGCGCTCCCGGCCTCGGCCGGGAGCGGCCGTGACCGGGGTCAGCGGTGACCGGGGATCAGCTGCCCTGGGTGGTCTTGCGGCGGCGGAGCACCACGAGGGTGCCGATGCCGGCGGCCAGGACGGCACCGCCCGCGATGGCGATCGGGGTGCTGTCGCTGCCGCCACCGGTCGCGGCCAGGTCCTTGCCGGCCGCGTCGGCCTTGGCCTTGGCCTTGCTGACGGCCGCGTCCGTGATCTTCGGCGGGGTGACGGTCGGGACGTTGACCGGGAAGTCGACCGGCGTGCTGTCCGTGGCGCTGGCGGACGGCACCGGGGCGCTGGTCGAGGCGGCCGGGCTGGTGGCCGCGGTGGTGGCCGGCGTGGTCGGCGTGCTGCTCTGGGTGGCCGTGGCCGAGGCCGAGGGGGACGCCGACGTCGAGGGGGACGTCGTGGCGGACGGCGAGGTCGTCACGGTGGCGCTCGGGCTCGGGCTGGTGCTCGGCTTGGTGGTGCTCGCGCTGGGGCTCGGGACCGGCTTCGGGGCCTTGATGGTGAAGCCCGCGCCCTTGATCTGGTCGCAGGACCAGACGCCGTCGCCGTTCGGCTCGTGGGTGGTGTCGTCCAGCTCGGCGGAGACCACGACCGGGACCACGGCGGCCTTGCCGAGCGGCGCGTCCTTGGTGAAGGCGACCCGGACCTTGATGGTCACGTTGGTGCCCTTGGCCACGTAGAGCACGCTGTCGTCGGTGAGCTCGCCCTCCGGGGTCAGCGCGGCGAGGGCGGTCAGGCCCGCGTCGTCACCGCTGGTGTCCACGCCGGGCGGCGGGACGGTCGGCAGCCAGGCGGTGGTCTTGGGGAGCTGGTACTCGGCCTTGAAGTCGGCCGCGTGCAGCTTGCCCTTGCTGTCCTTGAACTTGAGCAGCGGCACGAAGGCGAAGTCGTGCCCCGTGGAGTTGTCGATCGTGAAGGTGAACTCACGGGCCTCGCCACCGGCGAAGAACTCGTTCGGAACGCCCTTCACGGACAGGTCGAGGATCTTGTGCCCCGCCTTTTCGGCCTGGGCCGCGGCGGTGGCCGACGGGGAGGCGCTTCCGACGGCGAGCGCGCCCTGAGCACCGCCCAGCACGATCGAGGAGGCGAGCGCGACAGAGCCCGCGAGGGCAAGACTACGACGAATGGACAAAGCGATACCTCACGAAGAAGTCCGGGTCGTCCCGGAGGGCGCGGCTCGGATCCGCCGCCGTGCAGCAGAGCCCCCGCGAAGCTGAAGTCCGACGGACGATACCGAAAGATCCGTGCGATTCGGTAGCCGGATACCATCTTGTGCCCCGGAATGGGAGATTCGATGTCCGTTTAAGGCAAGTCCGTCACTACACAAGGCTTTTGTCCCGTGGTTTCGACGGCCCGAAATGGCCACGACGCGCCCCCCGCGAGCGCCGGGCACCGGGGAGTTCGAACGTACACACCCTTCGCCGCGTCAGATTTCCGGGACGCCGTCAATCGGCCGCGCAAATTCCGCTCTGCACACGACAATGATCATTTACCCGGCGCGGGACCGCGACCGGTCCGGCCGGGGGGCCGGTCCCCCGACGAGGCGTCAGTCCGGCAGGCCGGCCCGGCGGCGGGCGACGGCGGCGACCGCCGCCCAGTCCTTGTCGGCGTCACCGTGGGCCAGCGCGTCCAGGAAGGCGTCGCGGAGCACGCTCCCGAACGGCAGCGGGACGTTCCGCGCCTCCCCCGCCGCCAGCGCCAGCCCGACGTCCTTCAGGCCCAGCGGCAGCCGGAACCCGGCCGGCTCGTACCGGCGCTCGGCGACCATCGCCCCGTAGCCCGAGTAGACCGGCCCGGGGAACAGCGTCCCCGTCAGCATCTCGATCAGGTCGGTGGGCCGCACGCCGTTCGCCTCGGCGAGGGTGCAGGCCTCGGCCATCGACTCGATCGCGCAGGCCAGCAGGAAGTTCGCACTGATCTTGGCGGTGTTGGCCTGCACCGGCCGGTCGCCGAAGTGCCAGGTCCGGCGGCCCATCGCGGCCAGCAGTGGCCCGACCCGCTCCAGCTGCGCGGCCTCGCCGGCCGCCAGGATGTTGAGCTCCCCCGCCGCCGCGACCCCGGGCCGGCCGAGGACGGGAGCGGCGACGTACCCGATGCCGTGCTCGGCGTGCAGCGCCGTGGCGTGCTCGGCGAGCGCGGCCGAGACCGTCGCCATGTTGACGTGCACCCCGGCCCGGGCACCGGCGAGCAGCGCGCCGTCCAGCAGCAGGGCCTCGACCGTCCGGTCGTCGGGCAGCATCGAGACGACGGCCTCGCTGTCGTAGACCTCGTCGAGGCCGGCGGCCGCCGTGGCGCCCTTCGCCACCAGCTCCTGCACCGGCCCGGGCGAGCGGTTCCAGACCCGCACCGGGTGCCCGGCCGCGAGCAGCCGGGCGGCCATGCCCCGGCCCATCGCACCGAGACCGACGAATCCGACCGTCATCACGGACATGGCTGACTCCCTGTTTCGCGTTGCGGCGCCCTACGACGCTCCGACCCTAGGGCCTCGGCGGCCGGGCGGGGTGGATCAGCACGCGACCGGGCCACCGGCGGGGCACGCCGGGTGCGGCACCGGCGGGCCGGCGGCTCGCGGCGGCCGGGTCAGCGGGCCGCGGCGGCGACGGGCGACCTGCCGTGCTCCCGGGCCCTGGCACCGGCGGCCAGCGCGGCGAGCACCCGCCCGCGCAGCAACTCGTACTCGCCCTGCAGCCGGCCCGGCCGCTCCGGCCGGGCGACCGGCCGGCCCGGGCCGACCTGCTCGCAGGCGTCGAACTGCTCCCGGGTGAGGTCGATCTCCACCCCGCCGGCGAAGCGGTTCCACCAGTGCAGGTCGGTCCGTACGCCGTCGACGTGCACCTCGCCCATCATCAGTTCGCCGCCGAGCAGGTCGTTCAGCACCATCGCGACCACACCGCACTGCCCGCGCGCGGGATTGCCCGGATGCCACCGGCCCAGGTCCTCGGGCGCACAGGTGTCGACGCCCCAGGAGGAGCGGATCGCGCGTTCGATGTCGATGAGGGTCCACGGCGTCATGCCCGGAAGCCTGCCACGCGGCACCGACAATCGGCGGCCGCCACCGGCCGGCGGCGGCGCGAGGTCACGCCGACGGCCGCCGGACGGGCCCGGACCGGACGGGCGGACGGCCCCGGGCGACGCCGGAGGCACCGCCGGCCCGGGCCGGCGGGAGGGCCGGCGGTCAGTGGGCGATGCCCGACTCGGCCGTCACCTTCTCGATCCGCACCCGCACCAGCAGCTCGCCGGGCACACCGTTGCGTTCGCCGTACTGCTCGGCGAGGTCCTCACCCATGTAGCGGGCGGCGATCCGGGTGGCCCAGGCACGGACCTCCGGAAGGTCCTCGCTCAACGTCGCCGTGCCCTGCACCAGCACGAAGGAGAACGGCGGCCGGTCGTCGTCCACGCAGAGCATCACCCGGCCGTCGCGGGCCAGGGTGCGGCCCTTCACCGTGGTGCTGCCGGTGTTGAGGACGATGTCGTCCCCGTCCAGCAGGAACCACACCGGGGCGACGTGCGGGCGCCCGTCGGCGCGGGTGCTGGCGAGCTTCGCGGTACGGGTGCCCGCTGCGAGGAAGGCGCGCCACTCGGGTTCGGTCATCTGGGCCATGCCGCCCATCCTGCTGGATCATCCCGCGGCGCGCCGCCCGGCGGACCGGATCGGGTGTGCCCGGCCGTCGTCCGTCCGCCGCGCGGCCGCGTCCGGCGGTCGGCAGGGCCTCGGCACCCGCGTCCGCGTCCGGACGGGCCGGCCGCCCGGGCCGGGGTGTGCCGGCACCCCGGCCCGCCGGCGGCGGGGTCCGGTCACTTGCCGAGCGCCGCCACACCGGCCTGCGCGAACTGCTCGTCCAGGTCGCCGCTGGGGGCGCCGGCCACGCCGATCGCCGCGATCGGGGCGCCCTTGGCCTGCACGGGCGCGCCACCGGCGAGGAACAGCGTGCCGGGAATGTCCTTCAGGTTGGGGGCCTGGGCCAGGCGCTTCGCCAGCTCGGAGGTCGGGGCGTTCCAGGAGACGGCGGTGAACGCCTTGCGCTCGGCCGAGACCGGGGACTGCGGGCCCGCGCCGTCGCCCTTGAGCAGCACCCGGGTGATGCCGTCCCGGTCGACGACCGCGACCGAGACGTGCTGGCCGGCCTTGGCGGCCGCGTCCAGGGTGGCCTGCGCGGCCTTGGTGGCGGCCTCGACGGTCAGCTCGGTGGTCTCGGTCAGGTTCTTGTTCTGGGGGTCGGCCTTCACCGCAGCCTGCACGGCCGGGGTCTGCGCGGTGTCCGCGCTGGCGGAGACGGCGCCGAGCGTGCCGGCGCCGAGGGCGGCCGCCGCGACGGCACCGGTCAGTACCCGGGTGCGCATGCTGATCTTCTTCATGGTCCAGCTCCTCGTCGGATCGGGCCGGAGCCGCGCGGCTCCCGCTCTGCTTCGATCCTCGGGCCGGATCCGGCCGCGCCGGGTCGGCGTTCCGGCCCGCCCGGCGACGCATGATGGTGGACGGCGGGGTCAACCGATCGGCTGATGCGCGCGTGGGCCGGGCGGGCCAGGATCGTGGTGTCGGCGCAGGTCGGGGCGGTGTCCGGAGCCACGGCCGGAGGCACGGCCCGGGCCGCGGTCACCGGGTCCGCCGGTCCGCCGCCGGGTCACCGGCCGGGCGGCGCGTCCGCCGCCTGCGCGTCCACCCCCTGCGGGCCCGCCCTCCCCGGGCAGCACGGGCCCGCCCCGCAGCAGAAGGAGCCTCCGGTGCAGCATTCCCGCCGTCCCGGCACCGACCCGGACGCGGGCTGGCTCGCGGCCGTGCTGGACTCGGCCTTCCTGCTGCTGCTCGCCGCCTCGCTGGTCCGCTACCTGAGCCACCACCCGGGCAATCCGCGGGTGCCCTGGGTGCTCGGGCTGAGCGCCGCCCTCGCCGTCGCGCAGCCGGCCGGTTCCTGGCTGCTCCGCACCCGGCCGGCCGGCGCCCGCCGGGGCACGCCCCGGCCCCCGGGCGCCGGTACGGATTCCGACCCGAACGGCGGTACGACGTCCGGTCCGGGCGCGAACGCCGGTACAGGGTCCGGCGCGGGCCCGGACACCGGCGCGCACACCGGCCCGGGCGCCGGCCGGCCCGCCGCACGCCGCCGGCTGCTCCCGCTCACCGCCGTGGTGGCCCTCTGGGTGGTGCTGGTCCTGCTGGCGCCCAGCTTCGCCTGGTGCGCCGTCCCGCTGGTCTACACCGCCCTGCGCGCCCTCCCGGCCCGGACCGCGATCCCCCTGGTGGCGGCGCTCACGGCGCTGGTGATGGTCGCCCAGGCGCGGCTCGCCCACACCCTGGACCCGATCCAGCTGCTGGTCCCGCCCGCGGTGGCCGCCCTGGCCACCGCCGTCTTCCTGTACATGGAGCGACAGGCCGCCCGGCAGCGGGCCCTGATCGACGACCTGGTCCGCACCCGGCGCGAACTCGCCGCCACCGAGCGCCGGGAGGGCACGCTGGCCGAGCGCGAGCGGCTCGCCATGGAGATCCACGACACCCTCGCCCAGGGCCTGTCCAGCCAGCAGATGCTGCTCCAGGCCGCCGACCGCACCTGGGAGAGCGACCCCGCGACCGCCCGCGGCCACGTCCGCACCGCGGGATCGGTGGCCGCCCGCAACCTCGCCGAGGCCCGCCGGTTCGTGCACGACCTCGCCCCGGCCGAACTCGCCGACGGACGCACCCTCGACCAGGCGCTGAGGGCCCTCGCCGAGCGCGAGTCCGGGGAGAGCGGCCTGCCGGTCCGGTTCCTGCTGGACGGCGTGCCGGCGCCGCTGCCGGCCGCCGCCCAGTCCGCGCTGCTGCGGATCGCGCAGGGGGCGCTGGCGAACGTCCGGGAGCACGCGGACGCCACGGCCGCCGCGCTGACCCTCTCCTACCTGGGCCACCAGGTGGTGCTCGACATCGCCGACAACGGCCTGGGCTTCGCCCCGCCCCCCGCGGGCGCCGGACCGGACGGCCCGGACCGCCCGGCCGGGCGCGGCCACGGGCTCCCCGCGATGCGCGCCCGGCTCCGCCGCTTCGGTGGCACGCTGACCGTGGAGAGCTCCCCCGGCGAGGGCACCGTGGTCTCCGCCGCGATCCCGCTCGACGCCGCATGACCCCGGCGGCCGGACGCCCCCGGGCACCGCACGACCCCGGACGGCGCATCCCCCGGCCGCCCGGCCACCCCGGACGCCCGACCACCCTGGAGGCCGCATGACTCCGCCCGTACGCCTGCTGGTCTGCGACGACCACGCCGTGGTGCGCGCCGGACTGCTGGCGCTGCTCGCCAGCGCCGGCGACATCGAGGTGGTGGGCGAGGCCAGCAGCGGCGAGGAGGCGGTCGCGCTGGCGGCCAAGCTCCGCCCGCAGGTCGTCCTGATGGACCTGCAGCTCGGCGAGGGCATCGACGGGGTGGAGGCGACCCGCCGGATCAGCGGCGCCCCCGGCGCACCGCACGTGCTGGTGCTCACCACGTACGACACGGACGCCGACATCACCCGGGCGATCGGGGCCGGCGCGACCGGCTACCTGCTCAAGGCCGAGCGGCCGGAGGAGCTGTTCGCCGCCGTGCACGCCGCCGCCCAGGGCCGCACCACCCTCTCGCCGCCGGTCGCCTCCCGGGTGATGGCGCAGATGCGCGCGCCCGCGCCGCAGCTGACCGACCGCGAGCAGGACATCCTCGCCCAGCTCGCCCAGGGCCTGGGCAACCGCGAGATCGCCCGGGCGCTGTTCATCAGCGAGGCCACCGTGAAGACCCACCTCGGCCGGATCTACGACAAGCTGGGCGTGGACACCCGGGCCGGCGCGGTGGCCGCGGCCAAGGAGCGCCGGCTGATCCGCTGAGGCGGGCGGCCGGTCCGGGCCCGCGTTCGGGCCCCGCCCGGCCGGTCCGCCGACGCGGCGGTCGGTCCGCCTCGCGTTCAGACCCCGCCCGCCCCGCCGGACGCCGCGTCCGCGCAGGCCGCCGCCCGCCCCAGGAGCAGGGTCCGCTCCCGTTCGTTGCCGGTGAGCGAGGCCGCCCGCCGGAACTCCCCGGCCGCCTCCTGGTACCGGCCCAGCCGGGCCAGCAGGTCCCCGCGCACGCTGGGCAGCAGGTGGTACGCCTTGAGGGCGGGCTCCGAGGTGAGCCCGTCCACCAGGGCCAGCCCGCGGGCCGGCCCGAGGGCCATCCCCACCGCCACCGCCCGGTTCAGCTCCACCACCGGCGACGGCGTGACCCGGGCCAGCACGGCGTACAGCGCGGCGATCCGCACCCAGTCCGTCTCCTCCGCGGTCCGGGCCCTCGCGTGGCAGGCCGCGATCTCGGCCTGCAGCCGGTACGGGCCGCGCGCCGTCCCGAGCGCCTCCGCCCGCTCCAGCGCCGCGAGTCCGCGCCGGATCAGCACGTGGTCCCAGCGCCCGCGGTCCTGGTCGAGCAGCAGCACCGGCTCCCCGGCGGGACCGGTCCGGGCGCCGGCCCGCGAGGCCTGGATCTCCATCAGGGCGACCAGCCCGTGCACCTCGGCCTCGGCGGGCGCCAGCTCGGCGAGGATCCGGCCGAGCCGCAGGGCCTCCTCGCAGAGCGCCGGCCGCATCCAGTCCTCGCCGGCCGTCGCCGAGTACCCCTCGTTGAAGACCAGGTAGACCACCTCCAGCACGGACGAGAGCCGGCCGGCCAGTTCAGGCCCCCGGGGCACCTCGAACGGGACCTTCGCCTCGGCGAGGGTCCGCTTGGCCCGGACGATCCGCTGCGCGACGGTCGGCTCGGGGACGAGGAAGGCCCGCGCGATCTCCTTGGTGCTGAGGCCGCCGAGCAGCCGCAGGGTGAGCGCCACCCTCGCCTCCGTGGACAGCACGGGGTGGCAGGCCGTGAACACCAGCCGCAGCAGGTCGTCCCCGATGTCGTCGTCCAGGGCCGCGTCGACGTCCGGAACGGCCCCGGCGGCGTCCCCGTCCACCGCCAGTTCGTGGCCGAGTTCGTCGATCTTGCGGCGCAGCACCTCCTTGCGGCGCAGCGCGTCCACCGCCCGGTGCTTGGCGGTGGCCGTCAGCCAGGCCCCGGGGTTGCGCGGGACGCCGGACTGCGGCCACTGCTCAAGCGCGGCGACCAGCGCGTCCTGCGCCAGCTCCTCGGCCAGCCCGACGTCCCGCACCAGCCGGGCGACGGCGGCGACGACCTTGGCCGACTCGATCCGCCAGACCGCTTCGACGGCCCGGTGCACCTCGGCGGTCTCCCGCGCCCCGTCGGTCTCCCGCGCCCCGTCCGGGGCGGCCGGCGGGGCACCGGGGACGGCGGGGCCGTCAGGGCCGACGAGGTCGTCAGGGCCGGCGGTGCTGTCCGCGGGAGGCGTCACGGCCACCCATCAGAGCAGTTCGCCGCAGGCCGGGCCAACACCGACGCGCCCGCCCGGCCGGCGCCGCGGGGCGGGCCGGTCGGTGTGGCCGCGCCTACGACCCGGGGGTGTTGCGCAGCGGCTCGTCCCGGAAGGCCTGCTCCTTGGCGACGATCTCCGGCGAGACCACCTCGGGCGGGAAGTCCGCCGCCTCGAAGACCTGCCGCAGCTCCACCGCGCCCTCCTCGAACGGGATCCGGGTGGCCCACTGGACGGCCTCGTCCTTGGAGGAGACCTGGATCAGCCAGTACCCGGCGATCAGCTCCTTCGCCTCCGCGAACGGCCCGTCCGTCACGGTGGCCCCGTCGCCCGAGTACGAGACGAGCGCGCCCCTGGAGCTCGGGTGCAGCCCCTCGGCGGCGAGCAGCACGCCCGCCTTGATCAGCTCGTCGTTGTAGCGGTCCATCGCCTCGACGATCTCCTTGGCGGGCGGTGCCCCCTGCTCGGTCTGCGCGTCCGACCTGACCAGCATCATGAATCGCATGGCTGTCCTCCTGCGTCCCGGTCGGGGCCAGGTCCGGCCGGACGCGTCGTCCGGCCCGGGTGTTCCGGCCTCTACCCGGACGTCGAACGGCGGCCCCGGTTCTCGACACGGGCGGCGAGGTTTTTTCGAGCCGGCGCCGGAGCGGGCCCGGAGCGGGCCCCCGGGCCCGGCCTCACCGGCCGGTCCGGGTGGAGTCACCGGACGGGCCTCAGGCCGGGTCGCCCTTCAGCCGCCGGCTGTGCCGGGCCACCCGGACCCGGTTGCCGCAGCCGACCGTGCACCACTCCCGGCGGCCGTGGCTCTTCACGAAGTAGAGGATGCAGCCGGGCGCCGGACAGGCCCTGACCTGCCCGGCCGCCTCCCCGGCGAGGAGTCCGACGCCGGCCACCGCCACCTCGCCCAGCGCGGCCAGGAGCGGGTCCGGCTCGGACCACCGGGTCACCGTCCGGGCCGGCCCGCCGGACCCGGGCTCGAACTCCGGCCAGCTGACGGCCAGCCGGGCCGAGCTGTTCAGCAGGGCGACCGGCGCGTCGGCCGGCCGTTCGCCCGCGACCAGCGCCGCCGCGAGGTCCCGCAGTGCCTGGCGGAGTTCGCGGAACCGTGCCACCTGGGCCCCGGTCACGGCCGCCCCGGCGAGTCCGGCCCGCAGCGGCTCGCTGAACAGCGGAGCCCGGGCCGCCAGCCAGTCGCCGAGGTCCTCCGGCGTCCGCAGGGCGTCCACCAGGACGCCCCGGACCCCGCCCCGGACGAAGGTGGTGTTGACCAGCTCAAGGGCGAGGGGCTCGCCCGTGAGCGGCATCCCGTCCGCCGTCGCCCGGTCCTGCGCCCGCGCCTGCGTGTCCACCGTGCCACCGCCGTCCATCGCCCCATCATCCCGCGCCCGGCACGGGCGCCCGGGGTACCGCGGCCGGGCACCCGTCCCGGCGGGCGGGCACTCCGACCATTACTAATGCAAGTTCTCCGGTTCATACATTATCTTGAGTCGGTCACGGACCCCCGACGTAGGGAACGCCATGTCCAACGCCCCCAGCACGGCCGCCACCGCCCCGGCCCCCACCACGGCCGCGGCCACCGCCACGGCCGCCGAAGCCGCCGGGCCCCGGCGCCGCCCGGCGAGGACCAGGTTCGCGAGCAAGGCGCCGGCCCGGCCCCCGGCCGCGTTCCTCGCCGTGGCCACGGCCGGCGGCGTGGCCGGACTGGTCCTGCTGGTGGCCGTCGGGAAGGTCCTGCACCTGCCCGTCCTGATCCCGCCGCTGGCCGCCAGCGCCGCCCTGGTGCTGGCCGCGCCGGCGCTGCCGCTCGCCCAGCCGCGCAGTGTCGTCGGCGGACAGCTGGTGTCGGCCCTGGTCGGGTTCGGCGCCCTCGCGGTCGGCGGCGGTTCGCTGTGGACGGCCGCCGTCGCGGGCGGCCTGGCGATCGGCGCGATGGCGGCGGCCCGGACGCCGCACTCCCCGGCGGCCGCGACCTCGGTGATCGTCGTGCTGACCCAGCCGCCCGCCCTGCGGTTCCTGGGCCTGCTGGCGCTGGCGACCGTCCTGCTGGTGCTGGTCGGCGTCCTGGCCGGGCGCAGCGGCCGGACGGCCCGCTACCCCGCGTACTGGTGGTAGGACGGGCGGCCGGGCCGCACCCCGCACGGCCGCGCCGGGGAATTGCGCCGGCGCCGGCCGCTTCCGCGGGAATTCCTCCGGGCAGGCGGGCGGCCACCGCCGTTCGGAATGCCGGACACCGGCCGGAATTCCGGCGAGGACGGTGAAACGGGAACCTCCCGTACTCCCCGGGGAGGAAATCCCGGGCCGCCGGCAATTCCAGCTGCGGCCGAGGTCACCGGACCTCCGGCGGGCGGCGGCGCCACCGGGCACCCGGAGGTCGACGGGCCGGGGCCGGCCGGCGCTCCGACCGGCCGGTCAGCACCGTTCGCTCGGCACCGTTCGCTCGGATCAGCCCGCTCGGCGCGGCCCGCTCAGCCCCGGCCGCCGGCCCAGTGGCGTCGGGCGGCCAGGCCGATCAGCCCCAGGCCCAGGCCCACGGCGAGCCCGCCGGTGGCGGCCAGCGACAGCCCGCCGGTGCCCCCGCCGGTCTCGGCCAGGCCGGCGCCGAGGGAGCCCTGCGAGGTCGGGGACGGCGCTGCCGGGGCCACGGTCACCGCGGCAGGCGGCCCCGTGGACGGCTCCGGGCCGGTCTCCTCCACGGCCGGGGCGACGGCGCGCAGCGCGGGCCCGGGCTCGGCGGTCCAGCTGCGGATCGTGGTGGGAGCCGGCGCCGCACCGGAGGTGACGGTGAACAGGGCGGCGCCGGCGAGGGCCTGGCCCTCGACCGAGGCCCGGCCGGGCGCCCGGTCCAGCGGCTCGGCGAGCAGCAACTGGAAGGTGTAGGCCTCGAACTCCCCGGGCGCCAGGGTCCGGGTCCGGGCGCACAGGAAGACGGTGGGTTCGGCCGGCCGCCCGGCGCAGCCGGCCGGGGCGCCGGCGATCCGGACCCCGGACGGGAAGCTCACCAGCAGCCCGGACGGGTCGCCGTCCGCCGTCCGCCCGTCGCGGACCGCCGCGGGCGCGTCCCCGTCGTTGCGCAGGGCGAAGGTGGCCGGCACGGTCGCGCCCTGGACACCCGTGACATCGGTGGCGACGGCCGCCAGCGCGTACCGGCGGCCGGTCTGCAGGTAGCTGGAGGCGGCCTCGTCGCCGAAGCCGCCGGCCGGGCCGGCGGTCAGCGTCAGCGGCGCCCCGGCGCCCGGCCGGCCGGCGCCCTGGGCGGCGGTGAGCTGCCGGTCCGTCGGGCCGCCGGCGACGTCCGCGCCGTACTCGAACCGCCCGTCCCGCGGGTCGTCGCCGGCCAGCAGGGTCACCGGCACGGACGGGCGGAGCACCTCGCCGGGGCGGACCACGGTGTCGTCGAGGCGGCAGAGCACCAGGCCGGCCCCGCGGTCCGGGTAGCGGCAGTTGGCGAAGTCCCCGAAGGCCGCCGCCGGGGCGTACCCCTCGGGTATCCGGAACCACAGCAGGACGCCGCGGGCGTCGCGGTCGCCCTGGTTGGTGAGGCCGGTGGTGAGGGTGGTGGCGGTGCCCGGCTTCGTCCGGGTGAGGACCGGCAGCCGGGCGACGGAGAGCTGGGGGCCGTCGCCGACGCGCACCTCGGTGACGTCCCGTCCGGCGGCGTGGTTCACCACGGCGTTGCCGGCGGTGACGCTGAAGAGGACCTTGCCGGTCGCGCCGGCCTGCGCGCCCTGGGCGGCCCGGACGCCCAGCGTCAGGTGCCCGCCGCCGGTGAAGTCCCCCGGTGCGCAGAGCGCTTGGAGGTGCTCGGCGTCGGTGAAGGCGCAGGACGCGGGGAGGCTCAGCTCCGCGAGGCGGGCCAGCTGCCGGCCGTCGACGACGATCTTGACGCCGGCCAGCGGGCTGCTGCCGTCGTCGGCCGCGAAGGAGACCAGCAGGTCGGAGAAGCCGCCCTCGCCGCCGGCGGACGGGGCGACCAGGGTGCGCGCGGCGGCGGTCACCGTGAACGAGGCCCGGGAGCTGTCGGCCAGCGCGGGCAGTGCGCCCGCCGCGCCCGCCAGTGCCGCGACCGAGAACACCGTCGCGGCGCCGCCTGCCCAAGGTCTCCGGCGTACCGGCGAGTCCCCCATGAAAAGCCCACTCCCCCACAGAACATGACGCACAGCACTCCGGATCAAACCACTCCCGACCCGGAGACGCCACTTCGTTCCACCGCCGTCCGACTCGTACACGCAGCACCCTGCCCACGGCGCGCGACGGCGCCGGGACGACCGCCGGAACAACGCCTGTACGGGTGGTGACCGGGCATCGCCGCCGGGGCCGCCGGCCGGCGGCCCCGGGCGGCCCTCCGGCGGTGGCGGAAATCCGCGCGGAGGGGGGGAAGGCGTAGTGTCGTGCGAACTCCTGCACCGAATGACCGTTCGGCCGGTCGGACCGGCATGCGGAAATGCGCGGAACGCGGTGAATTTCCCCCGGGGCCGCACTGTCGTCATCTGCAAGTTCCTGCACTTGCGGAAACCTGCAATCAGGCGCCACTTGTTCACCGGCCGACACACTGTGATGGTGGATACACGCCAAGTCGTCCGGGCAATCGCAGCCCGATGATGGCGACTTGCTCTTCGCATGGGTGCGCCCGGTACGTCCGTGCCGGCGCCCACGGGGGAGGAGCACCGGGGGGAAGCCATGTGTGGTGATGGCTTCCCGGCTCCGGGACCGGTGAGGCGTTGCTGCTCCGCCTCACCGGAAGCGCCGTGCGCTTGGCGTTCACCGGCGGGCCCCTGGGGCCGGGCGTGCCGACGCACGACCGGCCCGGGGGGCCGCCGGCGGCGGAGTCCTTGATCGCGGACATGCATGAGCCCTGCGATCATGATCGGACGTTGAGGGACATCCGGCAGGGAGTTGTTCGAGTGACCGCGGATCCGACGGCCGGCCAGGGCACGGGCGTGCCAGACGAGGCGGCCCGCCAGCTGTACCTCGCGATCCTGGCCGAGGGCGGACGGATACCGGTCAGCGCGGTGGCGCCCGCGGCCGAGCCCGCCCTGCGGCAGCTCCTCGACACCGGCCTGCTGATGCCCAACGCGGTGGACGCCTCGTACAACGCGGTCAGCCCGCGCGCCGTCACCGACCGGCTCGGCGCCGAACTCCGCTCCGAGGCGACCCGGTTGCTGGTCCGCGCGGAGGGCCTGCCGACCGCGCTGGACACCCTGACGAAGGCCTACGACGCCGTTCCCCGGCTGCCCGACCAGCCGGGTGACACCACCCTGGTCCAGGGCCGCGAGGCCATCCGGCACCGGATCGCGGAGCTGCTCTCGGACTGCCAGGAGGGGCTGCTCACCGCGCAGCCCGGCACCCGCGAGGCCACCACGATGGCGCTGGCGCTGCGTCAGGACGTCCCCCTGCTGCTGAGCGGCCGGAGCCTGCGCACGTTGTACCAGCCGACGGCCGTCCTGGACGGCAGCGCCGCCGACTACGCGCTGGAGGTGACCCGGCTCGGGGCCCGGCTGAGGGTCCTGGACGAGCCCTTCCAGCGGATGATCATCGTCGACCGGTCGATCGCCGTGGTGCCCGCGGCCGACGACCACAGCCGGGCCGCGTTCATCTCCGACCCCGCCGCCGTGGCCTTCCTGGTCGCGGTGTTCGAACGCGACTGGGCCCGGGCCGACTCGGTGGAGTGGGAGCCGGCGGCGGCGAAGGGGGCGGCCCGCCTGGCCGCCGACCGCGTCGGCCGCCTGCTCGCCACCGGGCTCACCCAGCGCGCGGTGGCCACCCGGCTCGGCCTCAGCGAGCGCACCGTGGCCGCCCACATCGCGCGGCTGCGCGAGCGGCACGGCGCCCAGACGCTCTTCCAGCTGGGCTGGCTGATGCGGGGCGGCCGGGGTGAGTGAACGCACCGCCACCACCCCGCCGGACGGCCGGACCGGCACGCCGGGACGGACGGCACACGGCCCGGACCCGGTCCACCGGCGGCTCGCCCGGGTGGGGGCGGTCGGCCGTCGGGCGTGCACGGCGGCGCTGCCCGGCCGTCCCGCCGGGCCACGGGCACCCGGCCGGGCAGCACGGGTTGGAGTGACGGTCCAGGTTCGGGCTGCACTGCGGGTTCGGACGGCACTGCGGGGTCGGGCTGCACTGCGGGTTCGGACGGCGGTGCGGGTTCGGACGGCGGTGCGGCGGTTTCCGGCGGCGGTCACCGTCCCGGCGGTCTTCGCCGCCTCGACGGTCGCCGGTGTCCCGACGGTTATCGGTGTCCCGCGCGTGATCGGCGTCCTGCCGGCGGTCGGTGTCCTGCCGGTGCGCCGCACGCGGGGCGGTCAGCGGGCCGCGCGGAGCCGCCGGGTGGTGCCCGGCACCGGGAGCGGGTGCGGGCGGTCTGCCGGCGTCCGGTTCGGGCGGCTGCCGTCCCGGGGGGTGACCCGGTGGGTGATCAGCAGTCGGGAGGGCCTGGCGAGCGTGCGGTTGCCGGCCGCCGCCCGGGGTTGCGGGAGCGGTACGGCGCCGAGTGGCTCTTCCGGCCGGGCCGGCGGGTGCGGGGAGCCGGGGTGTGACCCGGTGTGCGGAAGCCGGTGCCGGGGGTCAGCCGGTCGCGGCGCCGGTGGCCCAGAAGTCGAACGGTCCGACGGCCGGCGGCTGCTGGCGCGGGATGGTGAAGTGCTCGCCGGGGGCGGTCCAGAAGCCCTCGCGCAGGGAGAGCGCCATGCCGGCCCAGTCGAGCGCGGTCTCCACGGTGTGCCGCAGGGCCTCCTGCGACCAGGTGTCGTCGAAGACGAGCGGCAGCACGGGGGCGACCTGCTCGATGGTGGCGATCAGCGGGTTGTGCGTGATCGCCTCGTCGACCAGCAGGACGACCGGCTTGCGCAGCGCCGACGCCCAGCCGAGCTCCAGGCTGACCCCGGCGCTGAGCGGCGCCCCGACGTACGCGAAGACCAGGTCGGCGGTCTGCAGCGCGCGGAAGTCGGAGGGGACCCGCGGCTCGGGCGCCCGGCCGGCCACCGTCCAGGCGTCGCTGTGGTGGGCGCTGTACACGGCGGCACCGCTGCGCAGCAGCGTGGACCGGAGCGTGGTCAGCCTGGTCCGGCTCGCCAGGGTCACCACGCTGTCGGCAGGCCCGGTCAGTCGCATCAACGGCGCGGCGAGGAACACTCGGGCTCGCCGGCCCTCGGGGGCATGACCGGCGTGATCGCGCTGGTAGGGCTCACTCATGTCGACTCCGGGGGAATGGCCGGCCGGAGCGGGGGCTCGGGTCGGCCTGCGGGCTTTCGGGCTGGCGGTGACCGACGCTCACGGCATTCGGATGCCAGTGTTGAGTTTTGGTTGACGGATCAATATGTGGCGATATGCCTGGTATGGTCTGCGGAAACCATGAGCTGATCGTCCAACAAGCACCACAAAGGCGTCCACTGTCACGCGGTGTCATCTGGCTGCCTGGCAGAGAGATGACAGCCCCCCGCCCTACTACTGCCGCCGACCGTCTGCCAGAGTTAGCTTCGCTTCGAAAGATTGAGGATCAGGAATCCGGCAGAATCGATTGCCGTTCCTGGACAACGGCGGGCACAGTCGATCGAATGTGAACCGCAGTAGTCATGTAGGCCTGATCTTGAAGGAAGTGGTCTTGTGCGCAAGGCGCGTCGTCTCGTCACCGTGGCCCTCCTCGCCGGAGCGGCCCTTTTCGTCGGCTCCGGTCCGGCGAGCGCCGACCTCATCTGGAACCGGTCCGTCCCGGCCAACCCGGTCGAGACCGTCACGGTGGCGCCCCAGCCGGCCCCGCAACCGGCGAGCGACGGCGACCTGATCTGGACCGTCGCCACCCCCCGCCCCGCCACGCAGTCCCTGACCGGCGACCTCATCTGGACGTGATCCCGGGGCACCGGGTCAGTCGTCGAGGTCGCCGTCACCGTCGGGCAGCCGGTGGAAGCTCTCCGAGAGCTTCCACCCCAGCTGGAAGAGGGTCTCGGCGTCGTACTCCTCACGGAGCTCGGCGATGTGCCGCGCCAGCGTGCGCTCGCTGAGGCCCAGGTTGCGGGCGATCACCCGGTGGCCGACCCCCTGCAGCATCATCCGCACGATGTTGCGGCGCAGCCGGGTCACGACCTCCGGCGGCACGTCCCCGTTGCCGAGGAAGGGTATGGCCCGCTCCCAGCAGCCCTCGAAGAGGCTCAGCAGGTAGCCGATCACGGCCTCGTCCCGGATGAAGGCGGCCCGCTCCGTGTCGCCGCTGCCGGGGATGACCGCCACCGTCCGGTCGATGATCATCAGCCGGGTGAACGGCTCGTCCAGGGTGCGGACCTGGCCGCCCTCGGCCGTCATCGCCGTGACGTAGTGCCTGGTGGGCGCCGAGTAGCGGGTGCTCGGCTGGTAGATGGTCCGCCGTGACACCCCGCGCCGCAGGATGCCCACGTCGAGCGCTATCGCCGCCTCCGTGGGGAACGACCTGGCCCCGCCGCCGGGCTGGGCGCTGAGTATCTCCTTGGTGCTGCCCTCGAAGAGCGCCGACAGCCGCTGGTTGATCTCGGTCTTGCCCACCAGGTGCTCGACCGGGCCGCCCTCCCGGGGGTCGGCACCCACCTCGCTGTAGGCCTGGCTGAGCTGCTGGAAGTCGCTGGGCAGGGCCATCGACCGGCTGAGCAGCTCCAGTGCCTTGCGCTGCCAGGCGGCCGAGAGGCCGGCCGTCAGCTGCCGCGGGTCGACCGCCACCAGGACCCCGGGGTCGTCCATGTCGGGGACCAGCAGGCCGATCTCCACCAGCTCGCGCAACTGGCTGGTGCCGTCACAACCCGACTCGGCCGGGACCAGCCGGCCTCCCGACCGGACCGCCGAGAGGTAGAGCGTCCGGGCGCCCGCGGACAGAACGCCAAGTCCGCCCTCGGTCACTCCTGGCTCATCGGTGCCGCCCATTTATGGCTCCTTGACCCCCGCCAGGCCGATAGTTGGAAGATCGGCCGTACTCACCCACCCTGATACCAGTGAATACCGTATAGGAGTTGACGCTTGGCACTACCGTCCACGATCCGGCTTTTCGGTGTGGAGAGCAAGAAAGATGTTGTGCGCAGAACAAGTTCGGGAACGGCCGAAGGCCGCCGACGGTCGGTGGAATAGACCGTCGGCGACCTGCCCATGACAATGCCGGCTTTACCGCTTCGGCCGCCAGACCACGAGTGCGCTGGACTGCGTGACCTGCTGGTACGGAACCAGGTCCCGGCGGTAGGAGGCGTGCACGGCGGCCTCGCGCTGCTGGAGCGCGCTCGCGGCGCCTTCCAGGGAATCGGCCAGCTCGGTGATCCGCGACTGCAGCGCGGCGACCTGGTTCTCCAGCTCGATGATGCGCTTGATCCCGGCCAGGTTGATGCCCTCGTCCTGGGACAGCCGCTGCACCTCGCGCAGCTGCTGGATGTCCCGGGCGGAGTAGCGCCTGCCGCGCCCGGCCGTCCGGTCGGGGCAGACCAGGCCGAGCCGGTCGTACTGGCGCAGGGTCTGCGGGTGCAGGCCGGAGAGCTCGGCGGCGACCGAGATGACGTAGACCGGGGTGTCCTCGGTCAGCACGTACGCGGGGTTGCCTGCCGGGCTGCGGGTGGGCCGGCCGGGACGGGGGCCTCCGGGGAGGCCGTCGCCGAGGCCGACGCCGATCGAGTCACGGTTCATGTGCTGGTCACGCTCCCTCCGCCGCCCGGAAGAGGGCGGCCCGCGGGTCGTCCGAGGCGGTGGCCTCGCGGTACTGCTCCAGAGCCGTCAGCGCGTCACCGGTGACGTGCTGCGGTACCACGACGTCCACGGTGACCAGCAGGTCCCCGCGGGTGCCGTCCTTGCGGGTGGCGCCCTTGCCCCGGGCCCGCAGGGTGAGGCCGTTGGCACTCCCCGCGGGCAGTCTGAGTTTCACCGCCGGCCCCTTCAGCGTCGGCACCTCGATGGTGCCGCCCAACGCCGCTTCGGGGAAGGACACCGGCACACTGACCGTCAGGTTGTCGCCCTTGCGCCCGAAGACCGGGTGCGGGTCGACGTGCACCAGGACGAACAGGTCGCCGGGCTGGCCGCCGCGTTCGCCCTGGGCGCCCTTGCCCTTGAGCCGGATCTTCTGGCCGTCCTGGACCCCGGCCGGGATCCGCACCTGCATGGTGCGGGCCGAACTGGCCCGGCCGCTGCCGTGGCAGTCGGGGCACGGGTCGTCGACGATCATGCCGCGGCCGCGGCAGTCCCGGCAGGGCTCGGAGAGCGCGAAGGCGCCCTGGCCCCGGCTGACGGTGCCGGCGCCGACACAGGTCGGGCAGACCCGCGGCGTGGTGCCGGCCCGCGCCCCGGTGCCGCTGCACGAACGGCAGGGCGCCTGGCTGGTCATCCGCAGCGGCACGGTCGCGCCGTCCACCGCCTCCTCGAAGCTGAGGGTCACCTCGGTCTCGACGTCGGCGCCGCGGCGCGGCTGGGCCTGACGGCCGCCCCGCCCGAACAGGCCGCCGAAGACGTCGCCGATCCCGCCGCCACCACCGGCACCGCCCTGGGTGCCGCTGAAGAGGTCGCCGAAGTCGAAGCTGTAGTTGCCGGCACCGGGGCCGCCGGCCCGGTAGCCGCCGTTGGCGAAGAGGGTGCGCGCCTCGTCGTACTCCTTGCGGCGCTTGTCGTCCGAGAGGACGTCGTAGGCCTCGGAGATGTCCTTGAAGCGGTCCTCCGCCTTGGCGTCACCCTTGTTGGCGTCGGGGTGGAACTCCCGCGCCAGCTTCCGGTACGTCTTCTTGATCTCGGTTGCGGAGGCGTCCTTGGGCACGCCGAGGACCTTGTAGTAGTCCTTTTCCACGTAGTCCTTGCCGCTCATGGCTGCCGCCACCTCCCAGAGTCAATAGATCCGTGGTACCCCCGGGTGGTCCCGGCGGCACTGTCCGCCCCGCCGGGACCACCCGTGGATACGGCGCTGCGGAGCCGTTCGCCGTACTGGACGACGTACGACTCCGCAGCGCACAGGGTGTCAGCTTTCCGCGCCACCGTCAGCCTTGTCGGCGTCGGCGTCCGCCGCCTTGTCGGCGTCGTCCGGCCCGGACGTGGTCTGGGTGCCCGGCTGGGGCTCCGCGACCGCGACCATCGCCGGGCGGATGATCCGCTCGCCGATCCGGTAACCCGGCTGGAGGATCTGCACGCAGGTGTCCTCGGTGACGTCCGAGGAGTAGCTGTGCATCAGCGCCTCGTGCATCGTCGGGTCGAAGGGCTCGCCCTCCTTGCCGAACTGCTGCAGGCCCAGCTTGGCGACGACCGTCTCCAGGCTGTCGGAGACCGACTTGAAGCCGCCGGTCACCTCGCCGTGCTCGCGGGCCCGGCCGATGTCGTCCAGCACCGGGATCAGGCTCTCCAGGATGTTGGAGACCGCGATCTCGCGCACCGTCAGACGGTCCCGCTCGACCCGCTTGCGGTAGTTCTGGTACTCGGCCTGGAGGCGCTGGAGGTCACCAGTGCGCTCGGCCAGCTCACGCTTGGCAGCGGCGAGCTCCTCCGAGGCGCCGCCGGAGACCGCCTCTTCGGCGGCCTTCAGGACAGCCTCCTCGGCGGCGGAGTCGTCGCCGGGCTCAGCGCCCTGCGGCTTCTCCGTCATGCCGCACCACCCTTGGGCTTCTCGTCGTCGACGATCTCGGCGTCGACCACGTCGTCCTCGGGGGCACCGGCGGCCGGGCCCTCACCGGCGGCCGCACCGGCGGCGTCGGCGTTGGCGTAGAGCGCCGTGCCGAGCTTCTGGGCGGTGGTGGAGACCTTCTCGGTGGCCTCGCGGATCGCCGCGATGTCCTCACCCTTGAGGGCTTCCTTGAGCTCGGTGATCGCGGCCTCGACCTCGGTCTTGACGTCGGCCGGGAGCTTGTCGGTGTTGTCCGCGATGAACTTCTCGGTCGAGTAGACGAGCTGCTCGGCCTGGTTGCGGGTCTCGACCGACTCGCGACGCCTGTGGTCCTCCTCGGCGTACTGCTCGGCCTCGCGCATCATGCGCTCGATGTCGTCCTTCGGCAGCGCGGAGCCACCGGTGACGGTCATCCGCTGCTCCTTGCCGGTGCCGAGGTCCTTCGCGCCGACGTGCATGATGCCGTTGGCGTCGATGTCGAAGGTGACCTCGATCTGCGGCAGGCCACGGGGGGCCGGGGGCAGGCCGGTCAGCTCGAACATGCCGAGCTTCTTGTTGTACGAGGCGATCTCGCGCTCGCCCTGGTAGACCTGGATCTGCACGGACGGCTGGTTGTCCTCGGCCGTGGTGAAGATCTCGGAGCGCTTGGTCGGGATCGTGGTGTTGCGCTCGATCAGCTTGGTCATGATGCCGCCCTTGGTCTCGATGCCCAGGGACAGCGGGGTGACGTCGAGCAGCAGGACGTCCTTGACCTCGCCCTTCAGGACACCGGCCTGCAGGGCGGCGCCGATGGCGACGACCTCGTCCGGGTTCACGCCCTTGTTGGCGTCCTGCCCGCCGGTCATCTCCTTGACCAGCTCGGCGACGGCCGGCATCCGGGTCGAGCCGCCGACCAGGACCACGTGGTCGATCTCGGAGAGCGAGATGTTCGCGTCCTTGATGACGTTGTGGAACGGGGTCTTGCAGCGCTCCAGCAGGTCGGCCGTGAGCTGCTGGAACTGCGCCCGGGTGAGCTTCTCGTCCAGGTGCAGCGGGCCCTCGGCGGAGGCCGTGATGTAGGGCAGGTTGATCGAGGTCTCGGAGGACGAGGACAGCTCGATCTTGGCCTTCTCGGCAGCCTCGCGCAGACGCTGCAGGGCCATCTTGTCCTTGGACAGGTCGACGCCGTGGCCGGCCTGGAAGACCTTCACCAGGTGGTCGACGACCTTCTGGTCCCAGTCGTCACCACCGAGGTGGTTGTCACCGTTGGTGGCCTTCACCTCGACGACCCCGTCGCCGATCTCCAGCAGGGAGACGTCGAAGGTGCCGCCGCCGAGGTCGAAGACCAGGATGGTCTGGTCGTCCTTGTCGAGGCCGTACGCCAGCGCGGCCGCGGTCGGCTCGTTGACGATGCGCAGGACGTTGAGGCCCGCGATCTCACCGGCCTCCTTGGTGGCCTGGCGCTCGGAGTCCGAGAAGTACGCCGGAACGGTGATGACGGCGTCGGTGACCGTCTCGCCCAGGTAGGCCTCGGCGTCCCGCTTGAGCTTCTGCAGGATGAAGGCGGAGATCTGCTGGGGGTTGAAGTCCTTGCCGTCCAGGTTGACCTTCCACCCGGTGCCCATGTGGCGCTTCACCGAGCGGATGGTCCGGTCCACGTTCGTGACCGCCTGGCGCTTGGCGACCTCGCCGACCAGCACCTCGCCGTTCTTGGCGAAGGCGACGACGGACGGCGTGGTCCGAGCGCCCTCGGCGTTCGTGATGACGGTGGGCTCGCCGCCCTCCAGAACGCTGACGACCGAGTTCGTCGTACCGAGGTCGATGCCGACCGCGCGTGCCATCGTAAATACCTCCACGGAAGAGTTGAGCTTTACGGGCTCAAGCATGCCTGACGAGATCGGGAGCGTCAACAGGCTTGAGCCGTCGCCACTCAACTTTACTGCGCGCTTATCTGTACGCCACCCCGCGCCACGCCGCCCCACCGGCCCCGACCAGCACGCATTCCCGCCCCGCCGACGGCCGCCAACTCCGGCCGCCACCCCGCGAAGCACCCACCGACGGCACCCCGCCACCCGCACGAGCACCCCGCCCCGGACCCCCGCCGGCCGAAGGCCCCAATCCCTTCGCGCACCCCCCGCCGCGGTGGCCGGCGGAAGGCCACCCCCGCGAGCGGGCCGAAGGGACGCGCCGGCGCCGAAAGGGCGGGCCCCTCCTGCCCGTCGGCGGGCAGGAGGGCGAGCGCGGGAGGGAGCGGAGCGACCGACGAGGCGACGAGTGTCGGCGCCGGATCAAAGCGTCCCGGAGGCGAGCGAGCTCCGACAAGGCAGCGCCCCGGAGGCGGGAGAGCCTCAACCAAACAGGTGAGTAAGCCCTTAGTGACTGCCGCCATACCTTGCGCATCTTCTGAACGGGCGTTAACGAGCGATAGTCTCCGCCGAGGTCCACCTGCAAGTTACCGATGAGTACAATCGGTCGGACCCCTCTATACACAGCTCGACCCCAGCCGCAGGAGACGGAGAGCCGATGCAGCTAGCAGCGATCGTCATCTCGCTGGTCACCACTGTGATCGGCACCGCGCTCGCCGCCCGTGCGGCCGCGTACATCTACAAGGTGGTGAAGACCGGTTCGCCGGACGCCACCCGCACCGGGAACCCGGTGCTGAGGGCGAAGACGGTGGCCGTCGAGTTCCTCGGCCACACCCGGATGAACCAGTGGGGCGTCGTCGGCGTCGCCCACTGGTTCGTCGCGGTCGGCTTCTTCACCCTGATCACCACCCTGGTCACGGCCTTCGGGCAGCTCTTCGACGCCGAGTGGACGATCCCCGTGATCGGCCACTGGCTGCCGTTCGAGATCTTCACCGAGCTGGTCGGCACCCTCACCACGCTCGGCATCGCGACCCTGATCGTGATCCGGCTGCTCAGCCTGCCCGGCCGGGCCGGCCGCAAGTCCCGCTTCGCCGGCTCGATCGCCTGGCAGGCCTTCTACGTCGAGTACACGATCCTCGGCATCGGCATCTGCATCATGGTGCTCCGCGGCCTGGAAGGCGCCCTGGCGGGCGTCGAGTCCTACGAGGCCGCGTACCTGGTCTCGTACCCGCTGGTGCTGGCCTTCAAGGGCCTCTCGCACGGCACGCTGGAAAACCTGATCTACCTGTTCGCGATGCTGAAGATCTGCATCTCCTTCGCCTGGGCGACCACCATCGGCGTCAACCCGTCGATGGGCGTGGCCTGGCACCGCTTCCTCGCCTTCTTCAACATCTTCTTCAAGCGCGAGGAGAGCGGCTCCGTCGCCCTCGGCGCGCTGCGGCCGATGACCAGCGGCGGCGCCCCGATCGACTTCGAGGACCCGGCCGACGACGCCGTCTTCGGCGTCTCCCAGGTCGAGCACTTCTCCTGGAAGGGCATCCTCGACTTCTCCACCTGCACCGAGTGCGGCCGCTGCCAGTCGCAGTGCCCCGCCTGGAACACCGGCAAGCCGCTCTCGCCCAAGCTGCTGATCATGAGCCTGCGCGAGCACGCCTTCGCCAAGGCGCCGTACCTGCTGGCCGGCGGCGGCAAGGACGCCGAGGGCAACGAGACCGCCACCGCCGAGCAGCTCAAGGACGTCCCGGCGGCCGCGCTGGCCGAGGCCGAGCGCCCGCTGATCGGCACCGCCGAGGAGAACGGCGTCATCGACCCGGACGTGCTCTGGTCCTGCACCAGCTGCGGCGCCTGCGTCGAGCAGTGCCCGGTGGACATCGAGCACATCGACCACATCGTCGACATGCGCCGCTACCAGGTGATGATCGAGAGCTCCTTCCCGACCGAGGCCGGGACGATGCTCAAGAACCTGGAGAACAAGGGCAACCCGTGGGGCATGGCCACCAAGGCCCGCCTGGACTGGGTCAAGGAGCTCAAGAAGGAGACCGGCATCGAGGTGCCGGTGATCGGTGAGGACATCGACCCGGCCGAGGTCGAGTACCTCTACTGGGTCGGCTGCGCCGGCGCCCTGGAGGACCGCGCGAAGAAGACCACCAAGGCCTTCGCCGAGCTGCTGCACACCGCGGGCGTCAAGTTCGCGATCCTCGGCAAGGAGGAAACCTGCTCGGGCGACTCCCCCCGCCGTCTGGGCAACGAGTTCCTCTTCCAGATGCTCGGCGCGCAGAACGTCGAGACGCTGAACGCCGCGCTGGAGGACGCCCCGGTCAAGCGGATCGTCGCGACCTGCCCGCACTGCTTCAACACCATCGCCAACGAGTACCCGCAGCTGGGCGGCCACTTCGAGGTCATCCACCACACCCAGCTGCTGCAGCACCTGATCGACGAGGGCAAGCTGCTGCCGGTCAACCCGGTCGAGGGCCTGATCACCTACCACGACCCCTGCTACCTGGGCCGGCACAACAAGGTCTACAGCCCGCCGCGCGAGATCATGGACAAGGTCCCCGGCCTGCGCCAGCAGGAGATGCACCGCCACAAGGAGCGCGGCTTCTGCTGCGGCGCCGGCGGCGCGCGGATGTGGATGGAGGAGCGCATCGGCAAGCGGATCAACAACGAGCGGATGGACGAGGCGCTGTCGCTCAACCCCGACATCGTCTCCACCGCCTGCCCGTTCTGCCTGGTGATGCTCTCCGACTCGGCCAACGGCAAGAAGAACGAGGGCGCGGCCAAGGAGCACCTGAAGGTGGTCGACGTGGCCCAGCTGCTGCTGGAGTCCGTCAAGGCGGCGCCGACGGCCGAGGCGGCCGCCGAGACCGTCGACGCCTGAGCCGTACCGGCCCGGCCCGCCACCCGTGCGGGCCGGGCCGGGCGGGGCGCCGTTCGACAGTTCTGCTACAAGATCTGCGCCGGCCCGCCGCCCTCACCGGGCCCGGTCCACGCCTCCTCGGCGTCGGCCGGGCGCGGTCGTTCCGGGGCCGCGCCGGGCCGCGGCCGGGGCCTCGTCCGGCTGGACGTCCCGCCAATCGGGCAGCCGCCTGACCGGGCCGCCGCGGGAAGGAAATACAGTAGGCGCCTGACCCGCGCCGTGCGGGTCTGTCCCACCCCCGGACGGACCGGGCGGGACCATCACCAGCGGAGGCCGCGGCCGCACCATCGGCGGCGCCACACCGGAGCACAAGGGGAACAGGGCAGACCATGACCGAGGCGATCATGCTGGTCGGCGGCAAGGGCACGCGACTGCGCCCGTTGACGACGCACACCCCCAAGCCCATGCTCCCGGTGGCGGGCGTCCCGTTCATCGCGCACCAGCTGGCCCGCGCCGCGGCGGCCGGCGTCACCCGGGTCGTGCTCGCCACGTCCTACCTGGCCGAGGTGTTCGAGGACCACTTCCAGGACGGCACCCCGTACGGGATCGAGCTGGTCTACCTGACCGAGCGCGAGCCGCTCGGCACCGGCGGGGCCATCCGCAACGCCGCCTCCGGCCTGACCTGCGGCCCCGACGAGCCGGTCCTGGTCTTCAACGGCGACATCCTGTCCGGCGTCGACATCGCCGGCCTGCGGGACGGCCACGTGGCCGCCGGCGCGGACGTCACCCTGCACCTCACCCGGGTCGAGGACCCGCGGGCCTTCGGCCTCGTCCCGACCGACGAGGACGGCCGGGTGCTGGAGTTCCTGGAGAAGCCGGAGACGCCCGAGCAGATCGTCACCGACCAGATCAACGCGGGCTGCTACGTCTTCACCCGTTCGGTGATCGACCGCATCCCGGCCGGCCGCGAGGTCTCGGTCGAGCGCGAGACCTTCCCCGAGCTGCTGGCCACCGGCGCGCTGCTGCGCGGCGTGGTGGACACCTCGTACTGGCTCGACCTGGGCACCCCCGCCGCGTTCGTCCGGGGCTCCGCCGACCTGGTCCTCGGCAAGGTCGACTCCCCCGCCGTCCCCGGCCCGACCGGCGACGCGCTGCTGCTGCCCGGCGCCAGCGTGCACCCCGGCGCCGTGCTCAGCTCGGGCACCGTGGTCTCCGAGGGCGCGGTGGTCGAGGCCGGCGCGATCGTCGAGGGCAGCGTGGTGCTCCCGGGGGCGACCATCGCCGCGGACACCTTCGTCAAGGACTCCATCGTCGGCGCCTACGCCGTCATCGGCGCCCGCACCTCGCTGGACGGCGCCGTGATCGGCGACGGCGCGACCGTCGAGGCCGACAACGAACTGCCGAACGGCATCCGGATCGCCTGCGGCACGCTGCTGCCGGTCGGCGCCGTGCGGACCACCGCGGGCCCGGGCGGCTGCCCGGCCGGCGCCTCCGCGGCGGCCGCCGTCCACGCACCGCGGGTCGGCGCCCAGCACTAGGCCGAGCGCTTCGGCGGGGCAGGCACCCGGCCCCGCCGAAGCACTCCCGCCCGGCCGTCGGAGGCGGGGCGACCGCGGACGGCCCGTCACAGAGTCGCTGCAATCCGGCCCCGGAGCCTTGATCGACCGCCGCGGGGGCCGAAGGACCGGTACCTTCGGAACGTGGCTGGCAATCGATACGACAACGGTCAGGGCGCCGATCCCCGCAGGTGGACGGCGCCCCCTGGGGGGAATCCGCAGCAGCAGTACGGGCAGGCGGACGGACCCGAGTACTTCACCGCGCCGCAGGGCCGCGGCCCCGCGGCCGGCTCCGGCGGCTACGACCCGTACGGCGCCGACCAGCCCGGCCACACCCGGGCCTTCCCGGTCGGCGACGGCGACCCGTACCCCGGCGGCCAGGACGGCCCCCCGCAGGGGTATCCGCAGCAGTACCCGCCGGAGTACCCGCAGGACGGCTACGGCCCGCAGGGCTACGACCAGCAGGGGTACGAGCAGCAGGGCCACGGCCCCGAGTACGGGCAGGACAACGTCGCGGTCTACCGGGCCGGCGGCCAGTCCGCGCCACGGGTGTCCGGGCCCCGCCCGCGCTGGCGCGAGCTGCTGACCGGCATCTACCGCTCGCCCTCGGCCACCTTCGACCGGGCCCGCGACCACCAGGTCTGGCTGCCCGCGCTCTGCGTCTCGCTGCTCTACGGCGTGCTCGCCGTGCTCGGCCTCGGCCTGACCCGCGACGACGTGCTCAGCTCCACCTTCACCGTCGCGCTGTCCGCCCTCGCCGCCTCCGCGGTGGTCTTCGCCCTCGCCGGCGGCATGCTGGGCGCCGTCACGTACGCGCTGGCCCGGCAGTTCGGCGGGGACGGCCCGTGGCGCTCGACGGTCGGCCTGGCGATCCTGATCGGCTGGACCACCGACGCGCCGCGGCTGCTGCTGGCGCTCTTCCTGCCGGCCGACAACCTGGTCGTCCAGGTGGTCGGCTGGGTCACCTGGCTGCTCTGCGCCGGGCTGCTGACCACCATGGCGCGCCGGATCCACGACCTGCCGTGGGGCAAGGCCGCCGGGGCCGCCTCGCTGCAGCTGCTGGCGCTGCTCGTCCTGATCAAGCTGCCGACCCTGGGCTGAGGGCCCGGCAGGGTCCGGACGGGGCGCTGGCCGGGTGCGGGCGGGGTGGACGCGGGGGTCCGGGCGGGCCCCGGTGCGGGGCCGCGTCCGGGGGGAGAATGGCCGGGCGGGCCGCGCGCACCGGGGCCCGCCCCGCTTCCAGCTCCTCGGAGCCGTTCCCACCCACCCTCGCACCAGTGCACGGAGCCCGCATGACCCTCCCCACCACACACGTCAGCTTCCCGGCCGGGGCGGTGACCGGCGAATCCCCGGTCCTCGCCGTCCAGCGGCTGGCCGACGGGCGGTACGCCGTCGTCACCGCGGCGACGCCGTTCCACCCGCTCGACCACACCTGGCCGGACCAGCCCGCCGACACCGGGACGCTCACGGTGGACGGCGTCGGGCGGCCCGTCGTGGACTGCCTGACCGGCGCCCTCGGCCCGGACGGCGGCGAGCTGCTGGCCGGCCCGGACATCCCGGTCCGGCGCGGCGACGAGCAGTGGTCCTGGCTGGTCCTGCACGTGCTCACGGACGACCCGGGCGACATCGTCGGCCGTCCGGCCGCCCTCGCCGTCGACACGGGCCGCAGGGCCGCCCTCAGCGCCTCGCACAGCGGGTGCCACCTGCTCGCCCTGGCCCTCAACGCCGCACTGGCCCCGCGCTGGCGCAAGGACCCGGGCCGCGCCGACGCCTTCGGCAACCCCGACTTCGACAGTCTGGCGATGGCCTCCTCGGTGATGGACACGGAGGCCAGCACCGACACCTACCGGCTCGGCAAGTCGCTCAGGAAGAAGGGCTTCACGGCCGAGGCCACCGACGAGCTGCCCGCCCTCGCCGACGCCCTGCCCGCCGTCACCGAGACCGTCAACGACCTGCTCGCCGCCTGGGTCGCCGCCGACGCGCCGGTGCGCGTCGAGACCCCCGGCCCCGAGCTGACCGCCCGTCGCCAGTGGCACTGCGAGCTGCCGGAGGGCCCCGCGCAGATCTTCTGCGGCGGCACCCACCTGCACCACCTGGGGGAGCTCGCCGAGCTCCGCACCGAACTGCGGCTCTCCGCGGACGGCGGCGAACTGACCGCCGTCACCCGCCCGAAGCGCGCCTGAGCCGTACCGGCCGCCCGGGCCCGCGCCGGTGACGGCGGCCCGGGAACGCCTGCGGGCGGCCACCCCCCGAGGGGTGACCGCCCGCTGCTGCGTTCTCTGCCCGGATCAGACCTGGCTGCGGTGGAAGTTCAGGTGCGAGCGCGAGGCCGTCGGGCCGCGCTGGCCCTGGTAGCGCGAGCCGTAGCGTGCGGAGCCGTACGGGTGCTCGGACGGCGAGGAGAGCCGGAACAGGCAGAGCTGCCCGATCTTCATGCCCGGGTAGAGCTTGATCGGCAGCGTCGCCACGTTCGACAGCTCCAGCGTGACGTGCCCGCTGAACCCGGGGTCGATGAAGCCCGCCGTGGAGTGCGTCAGCAGCCCGAGCCGGCCGAGGCTCGACTTGCCCTCCAGCCGCGAGGCGACGTCGTCCGGCAGCGAGATGACCTCGTACGTCGACGCCAGCACGAACTCACCCGGGTGCAGGATGAAGGCCTCGTCACCCTCCGGCTCGACCAGCCGGGTCAGGTCCGGCTGCTCCTCGGAGGGGTCGATGTGGGGGTAGCGGTGGTTCTCGAACACCCGGAAGAAACGATCCAGCCGGACGTCGATGCTGGAGGGCTGGACCATCGAAGGGTCGAAGGGGTCGATGACGACCCGGCCCTTGTCGATCTCGGTTCGAATGTCCTTGTCAGAGAGCAGCACGCTTCGAGGTTACGTGCACGGGCGGGCCCCGGACGAATCCGCCCGGGGCCCGGCACCGCCCTCACCCGGCCTCAGGCCAGGAACTCCGCGGCCTCCAGCCGCAGCGCCCGCTCCAGTTGCGGCTCCGACAGCTCCCGCACATCGGCGAGCACCGAGCTGCGCATCCGTCCACACTGCGGACACCGGATCAGTCTCCCGGGGCCCAGCCGCGCCGGGCCGAGATTCTGCATCGGGAACGTGGTGGTGCTGAACAGGTGCCCCTCGGCACAACGAACGACGGCGCGCTGCTCCATCGGTCCCCTTCCCATTCTTCCCCCGTGCTCATGGCGTCCCGACGGGATTCGCCTCGCGGGACAGCGACACATTAGGGGATCTTCCGGACATTCCGCACAGCGGCTCGCCGCCCCGGGAAGGCGCCTCCGGGACTCTCCGCGCGACCAGAACAGTACGCCTCCGCACCCCTCCCGGGAGTGCTCCGACGCGACTCCCGCCCGACTCCCGCACACCCCCGCCGCGCGGGCCCGCCCGCCACGGCGCCGGCGTCACGGCGCGATCCGGCAGGGCGCTACAAGCACCTGCGGCGATGGGGTAGAGTGATCGTGGATCGAGCGGTCTCGTGACGGCTCATCAGGCGGGCGTAGTTTAATGGTAGAACATGAGCTTCCCAAGCTTATAGCGCGAGTTCGATTCTCGTCGCCCGCTCTTCAGTGAAGCCCCAGGTCAACGACCTGGGGCTTTTTCGTTGCCGGAATCGCCGGCGCACGGCGGGCTCCACGTACCGGCGGAGCCGGACCCACCGGCTTGATCCGCACCTGCCATATTCCACCCGGCGCCAATGCCGGCGCTCTCGCGGCGAGACCCGGACACCGGTATCCGCTTGACGGTGGGACACACCACGTCACACGCCTGAAATCTGGCGTACTGGTCAATTCGGGCTGCCGGAATTCATCGGTCCGCTTTTCCCGGCAGCAGCCGGAGGGCGCCCAGGGAATGCATTGCACACCTTCTGACCTCGGCATTCTCAGAACATGAGATCGAAGATCAAACTTGGTCTAGACAACCTAGGACGTGTTCGATAGGTTTTCGGCACGAGATCTCGCCAGCGCTGGATCGACCAAACGCATCCGTCTTCGCAGTCGTGGAGGATCCATGGTTCAGGCAATTCTTGAGATGACCGACCGCGCGCTCTCGCGAGTGCTGCGCAAGGAAACCGCCGAGGCTTACTGTGCCTGCCCGGCGGGCAGCTCCACCTACTGCGTGGGTGACACTCTCGTCACCAAGTTCTGCTGCTCGTGGAACTGCGCGGTGGCCCCGTCGTGCACCTACACCTACGTGTACGGCGCCTGCTGATCACCGTGATCATGTCCGGTTCCGGGCACCGGCGGGACGGCGTTTCCGAAGCCGCCCGCACCGCCCGCCGCCCGACCTGACGGCCGGCGCGCGCCTCGGTCGAGCGGGCCGTGTTCCTGCCGCCACCGACGGGTGGCGGCAGGAACACGGCACCGTCTTTTGGGGGAATTCATGAACGAGTACCTGGAACTGGCCTTCCGCTCCGTCGTGACCATCGTTTTCGCGGCCTCCGCGGTGGGCAAGGCCCGGGCCCCGCAGGAGTTCGCGGCCGCGGTGCGGGAGATGCGCGTCGCGCCGGAGCGGTTGACCGGGCGGATCGTCCTGGCCGTGCCGCTGCTGGAGGCCGCGCTGGCGGCGGCGGTCTGGGTGCCGGCGGCCGCGCCCTGGGCGTACGCCCTGGCGGCGGGTCTGACCGCGGTGTTCACCGCCGTCCTGGTCTCGGTGATCCGGCGCCGGATCGACACCGCCTGCTCGTGTTTCGGCGTGTCCGCGACACCGGTCGGAACGGCCCATGTCGTCCGCAATTGCCTGCTCTTCGCGGTGGCCGCGGCCGGCTGCGCCACCGCGCTCGCCGGCGGCCCCGGATCCGCTTATTCAGCACATTTCCCGGAAGCACTCCTCAGTATTTTCGCCGCCGCCTGCACCAGCATTCTCATCATTGCCACCGATGTTCTTGCCGATGTCTTTTCCAGCCCTTCGAAGGCGACTCCCCGAAGCTCCTCCTGAGTTTCCCCGCCCTTCCACCGCTCCGCCTTCTCCCCCCGTTGCCGCACTCCTTGTGCACACTCATTAGCGAGCGCCGAAGCGAGGCCCCGTCATCATGCTTGTTGCCGCTGTCGTCCTGATTGCCTGCCTGTCCGTCTTCAATTTGGTCCTGACGCTCGCCGTGGCCCGCCGGTCGTCCGGCACCACGACGTCCGGCAACGAGCCGCCGGCGAACAGCCTGCCGGACGGATCCCCGCTGCCCGAATTCACCGCGCACACCCACGCGGACGGCCCGATCAGCCGGGACGATCTGCGCGGGGAGGCGATTGTCGGATTCTTTTCGACCACCTGCCTGCCGTGCCGCGAGCAGGCCCCGGAGTTCGCCCGCCTGGTGCGGGACATTCCCGGCGGCCGCGCGCAGGTGCTGGCGTTCGTCAAGGGCGGCGGCGCCGCGGAGGCGGAGCTGGTCGGGCTGCTGAGCCCGGTCGCCCGGGTGGTGACCGAGCCGGCCGGCCACGCGGGGCCCTCGGCGGCCTTCGGGATCGTCCGGTGGCCGAGCTACCTGAACGTGGACGCCGAAGGCAGGATCACGGACCGCGGCCAGGTCTCCGAACTCGCCGTCCCGACGCCGTCCCCGGCGCCGTGACCGGGGCGTACACCGCGCCCGGCACCGGCCTGCGGGCGCTCGGCTCGGCGCGGGCCGCCGCCGGGCTCGCCTGGCGGTCGGGCCCCCGGACCATCACCTGCTACGCGCTGGCCAGCGTGGTCGCCGGCCTGCTGCCGGCCCTGATCGCCTTCCTGGTCCGCGAGTTGTTCGACGCGATCACCCAACTGCGCTCCACCGGCGTACTGGTGCGGGTCACCGCGCTGCTGGTAGCGGCGAGCCTCGGGCTGTCGCTGGTCCCGTCGGTGATCGAGTACCTCCGGGCCCAGAACAGCCGGGCGATCCGGCTGCGGGTGCAGGACGAGCTGTTCGACGGCGTCAACCGGCTGCCCGGCCTGCGCCACTTCGAGGACCCGCGGTTCCAGGACGAGTTGCGGCTCGCCCAGCAGGCCGGCGCCTCCGCCCCCGAGCTGCTGATCGGCTCGGCGGTGAGCAGCCTGCAGGCGCTGGTGACCCTCACCGGGTTCCTGGCCACGGTGTTCGTGCTCAACCCCGTCCTGGGCGTGGTCACGGTGCTGATGGCGCTGCCGCTCTTCGGCACCCAGCTGGCCGCCGGGCGGCGGCGCGCCGCGGTGCTGCAGGACAACATGCCGCGCAACCGGCGGCAGATGTTCTACGGCAGCCTGCTGACCGACGTCGACGCGGTGAAGGAGATCCGGCTCTTCGGGCTGCAGGACTTCTTCAAGGACCGGGCCGGGGCCGAACTGCGCGCCGCCTCCGCGGCCGAGCGCCGCACCGACCTGGGCAACCTGCTCCGGCGGCTGCCGCCCTCGCTGCTGGGGGTCGCCGTCCACGGCGCCGGCCTGGCCTGGGCGGTGCACACCGCACGCGCCGGTGCGCTGTCGATCGGCGACGTGTCGGTGTTCCTCGCCGCGACGGCCGGGATCCAGGCCGGTGTCGCGCAGTTGGCCGGCACCGGCAGCGCCGCCTACCAGGCGTCGATCACCTTCGGGTTCTACCGCGGCCTGCAGCTCGTCCCGCCGGACCTCTCCCGTCCGCCGGTGCCGGCGACCCCTCCCCCGCCCGGCCCCGGCATCACGTTGCAGGACGTCTGGTTCCGCTACGACGACGCCTCGCCCTGGGTGCTGAAGGGCGTCGACCTGACCATCCCGGTCGGCGGCACGACCGCGCTGGTCGGCCTGAACGGCGCGGGCAAGAGCACCCTGGTGAAGCTGCTCTGCCGGCTGTACGACCCGACCCGGGGCCGGATCCTCTGGGACGGCCTGGACATCCGGGAGTTCACCCCCGAGCAGCTCCGGGAGCGGATCGGGGTGGTCTTCCAGGACTACTGCCGGTACGACCTCACGGCCGGCGAGAACATCGGCCTCGGCCTGGTCTCCCGGCTGGACGACCCGGAGCCGGTGACCGCGGCCGCGAAGGCGGCGGGGGTGCACGGGCGGATCGCCGCCATGGAGGCCGGCTACCGGACGCTGCTGAGCCGGATCTTCGTCCCGGAGCCGGAGCAGGGCGGCGCCGGCCGCTCGGGCCGGTCGTTGTCCGGCGGCGAGTGGCAACGGGTCGCCGTCGCACGGGCGTTCATGCGCCGGGACGCGGACCTGCTGATCCTGGACGAGCCGAGCGCCGGCCTGGACGCGGCCGCCGAGAAGGAACTCCACGACAGCCTGAGGGAGTTGCGGCGCGGCGCGACGAGCGTGGTGATCTCGCACCGGCTGAGCTCGGTCCGGGACGCGGACCGCATCATCGTGCTGAAGGGCGGCCGGGTGAGCGAACTGGGCACCCACGACGAGCTGATGGCGCGGGCCGGCGACTACGCCGGACTGTTCACCCTGCAGGCGGAGGGCTACCAACTGGCCGCACCGGGCGTGCCGGGCCGGGTCTAGGCCGGGCCGGGTCTAGGCCGGGCCGGGTCTAGGCCGGGCCGGACCGGGAGCGAACCACATCCGGGCCCGCTCCGGGAAGCACCGACCGGGCCCGCCGGACGGAAGGAGGAAACCGAAGTGAACCTGCTCCACCTGCTCCTGGGGGCCGCGGCGCTGCTCGCGGCCCTGCTGGTGCTGCTCCGGCTGTCGGTGTCCGTCCTGCTGGTCTCCGGACCGAGCATGACGCCGGCCCTGCGGCACGGGCAGCGCGTGCTCTTCGTCCGGCCCGGGCTGGCCCGGCTGCGGACCGGCCGGATCGTCGTGGTGACCCCGCCGGCCATGGCCACGGACGGCCGGCCGGCCCGGACCGGACGACCGCCCGGCGGCCGGCCGCTGCTGGTGAAGCGGGTCGCGGCGGTGGCCGGGGAGCCCGTCCCGCCGGAGGTCCGCGAGGCCGCCGGGGCCGCCGCCGGGGACGTGGTCCCGCCCGGGCGGCTCGTCCTGCTCGGGGACAACCCCGGCTTCAGCACCGACTCCCGGCTCTGGGGCCTGCTCCCCACGCAGAGCGTCGTCGGAATCGTCCTCGACGGCATCCGGCCCCGAGGCTGACGGAAGTGGTACGCGCGATGAGGTGGTCGACTTGCTCGTGATGGTGCGGTCCCAACTGCGGCACCGGCTCGGCAGGGCCGTCGCCCTGATGTCCGGAATCGCGGTCGCCACGTCCGCGTTCACCGTGCTCACCGGCGCGGCCCGGACGCAGGAGCTGCAGGTCCGCCGGACGGTGGACAGCAACTACCGGTCGGCGTACGACATCCTGGTCCGGCCGAACGGCGCCCAGTCCGAGGCCGAGCGCGCCCAGGGCGTGGTGCAGGCCGGCTTCCTGTCCGGGATCTTCGGCGGGATCAGCCTGGAGCAGTGGCAGCGGATCCAGCGGATACCGGGCGTGGACGTGGCGGCGCCGATGGCCATGGTCGGCTACGTCATGGCGAGCGCCTCGGTGCCGGTCGACCTGGCCGCGCAGATCCCGGCCGGACAGGACGGCGCCGTCTTCAGGATCACCACCACCACCGCCACCGACCAGGGCCTCAGCCGGACCCCGCCGGCCGTCACCTACCAGTACGTCACCCGCAACCAGCTGGTCGAGAACCAGGGCGGCCAGAGCGGCCCCGGGCCCGTGATGGAGGAGCTCCCCTCCGGTGCCCAGGTCGCGGCCTGCCCGGTCGAGGCGCCGCCGCCGGCCGGCCCCTTCGACACCCCGGACCGGATCGGCTGCGACTCCACCAAGGGCTCCCGCTCGGTGGTCAACGGCGAGACCATCAGCACCCGGCCGGCCTCCGGCCCGGTCGGGTACAAGGTCAACATCCGGGTGCCGATGCTGATCGGCGCGATCGACCCGGCCTCCGAGGCCCGGCTGGACGGCCTGGACGGCGCCGTCGTCTCCGGCCGGTACCTGGCCGACCACCAGGGTGCCGGTACCCGCCAGGTGCCCGCCGCCGTGGGGACCGCCACCGACACCACCGCCACCACCGTCCCGCAGCCGACCTTCCCGGTGCTGGCGGCGGCCCGGAGCAGCCTCGACCAGACCGTCGACGTAGCGGTGCAGCGCCTGTCCGGGACGGACGGCCGCACCCCGGCGCAGCTCGGCACCGCGGCCCTCGGCGCACTGGCCGGGCAGCCGGTCACCACCCGGACGGTCACCGCCGAGGAGGCCTACGGGCAGCTGCTCGGCGGGATCTCCGCAGGCACCCCGGCCTCCCTGAACTCGCTGGCCGCCACCTGGACGACCGGCCCGCTGACCTTCACCGAGGGGCCGGGCGGCGTGCTGCGGCCCACCGCCGCGCAGAACCCGGACTCCACCTGGGCCTCCGGGGTGCCGAACTCGCCCTGGCTCAAGGTGCCGCCGAGCAACGCCGAGACACCGCTGCGGCCGGTCGCCAAGCACCTGGCCGTCCCGCAGTCCGAGCCCGGCCGGCTGACCGTCCCCGTGCCGGAGGCCGTCGGCGTCTTCGACGCCGCGAAGCTGCCCGCGACCAACCCGCTCACGGCCGTCCCGCTCGGCGCCTACGACCCGCCGACCACCACGCCCGCGGACGCCGCCTCCACCGCCGCGCTCGGCGGCAAGGCCCTGCAGCCCGACGGCAGCCTCGGCGGCCTGCTCAGCCAGCCGCCGCAGCTGCTCACCACCCTGGACGCGCTGCCCGCACTGACCCGGGGCGCCTTCCAGGGCGACCTGCACGCCGCCGACCCGATCAGCTCGGTCCGGGTCCGGGTCTCCGGGATCACCGGCACGGACGCGGTCAGCCGCGAGCGGGTGCGGCTGATCGCCCAGCAGATCCAGGACCGCACCGGCCTGCACGTGGACGTCACGTACGGCTCCTCGCCGCATCCCACCACCATCGCGCTCGACGCCGGCCGCCTGGGCCGGCCGGAGCTGACCGTCCAGCAGAACTGGGCCAAGCTCGGGGTCGCCTTCACCGTGCTGGACGCGCTGGACCGCAAGAGCCTCACCCTGTTCGTCCTGATCCTCGCCGTGTGCGCGCTGTTCGTCACCAACTCGGTGGGCGCCGCCGTCCGCTCCCGGCGCACCGAACTGGGCGTGCTGGCCTGCCTGGGCTGGTCGCCCGGCCGGGTGCTGGCCACCCTGCTGGGGGAGGTCGCCCTGCTCGGACTGCTGGCCGGACTGGCCGGCGCGGCGCTGTCCTGGCCGGTGTCGGTGCTCTTCGGCCTGAAGATCACCCTGGCCCGCGCGGCGGCCGCGGTACCGGGGGCCGTCCTGCTGGCCCTGCTCGCCGGCGCCGTCCCGGCCCTGCGCGCCGCCCGGACGGCGCCCGCCGCGGCCGTCCGCCCGGCCGTGTCGGACGCGCACCGGGTCAGCCGGGCCCGCGGCATCTCCGGACTGGCCGCGAGCAACGTCCGCCGGACCCCCGGGCGCAGCCTGCTCGGCGCGCTGAGCGTCGCCATCGGCACCTGTGCGCTGACCGTCCTGATCGGCGTCACCTGGACCTTCCGCAACGCCCTGGTCGGGTCGCTGCTCGGGCAGGCGGTGTCGTTCCAGGTCCGCGGCATCGACTACGTGGCCGTGGCGACGGTCGTGCTGCTCGGCGCCCTCGCGGTGGCCGACGTGCTCTACCTCGGCATCCGCGAGCGGGCCGCCGAACTCGCCGCGCTCTGCGCCGCCGGCTGGGACGACCGCGAACTCGGCCGGCTGGTCGTCACCGAGGGCGCGCTGATGGGCCTGCTGGGCGCGCTGGCCGGAGCCGCCGCCGGGGCCGCCGCGACCGCGACGCTGGCCGGCGCCCTGCCCGCCGGGATCGTGGCGACGGCGGCCGCCGTGGCGGCCGGCGGCGTACTGACGACGATCGTCGCCTCACTCGTGCCCGCCGCTCTGCTGCGCCGCACCCCCATCGGCCAACTGCTCACGGAGGACTGACCCTTGACCGACACACCCACTGGCTCCGGGGCCGCCGTACGGGCGCTGGACGTGCGGAAGTCCTTCCGGACCGGCGCGGACCAGAGCCTGGCCGCCGTCGACGGGGTGAGCGTGCGGATCGAGCCCGGCCGGGCGGTCTCGCTGACCGGTCCGTCCGGCTCCGGCAAGTCGACGCTGCTGCACATGCTGGGCGCGATCGAGCGTCCGGACAGCGGCTCGATCCATGTCGGCGACGCCGAGATCACCGCTCTGTCCCGCCGCCGGCTGGCCGCCTACCGGCGCGGCATCGGCATCGTGTTCCAGCGCTTCCACCTGCTGCCGGCGCTGTCCGCGCTGGACAACGTGATCGCGCCGGTGCTGCCCGTCCGGACCGACTTCGACAAGCGCGCCCGGGCCCGCGAGCTGCTGGAGGTGGTGGGGCTCGGCGGGCGGGAGGCCGCCCTGCCGTCGAAGCTGTCGGGCGGGCAGCAGCAGCGGGTGGCGATCGCCCGGGCCCTGATCAACGACCCGGCGCTGCTGCTCGCGGACGAGCCGACCGGCAACCTCGACAGCCGGACCGGCGCCGCGGTGGTGGAACTGCTGCTGAACCTGCGGGCCGAGCGGGGCATGACGATGGTGATCGCCACCCACGACCCGGGACTGGCCGACGACTGCGACGAGCAGATCCGGCTGCGGGACGGACGTCTGCTGGACGGCTGAACCCCGTCCGGACGGGCGGGGCCCGCGGCGTCCGGCCGCCGCGGGCGCGGGCGCCGGGCCCGCGGCGGACGCCGACCGGGCCGCCGGCCCGGTCAGCGCCCGCCGGGGTGGTCCTCGTCCTCGGCCGGCGGCCGGCGGTGGGCGTCCTCGGCCGGCGGCCGGCGGTGGGCGTCCTCGCCCGGGGCCAGCCGGGCCACCACCTCGGCCAGCGCGACGCAGGCCTGTTCGATCCTGGAGTAGGTGTTCCGCTGCTCGGCGATCAGCGCCGACAGCAGCAGCGCGGTCAGCGCCGCCGCGCCGTTGAGGGCCTGCAGCGTGAACATGACCGCGAGCGTGCTGTGGCCGGCGAACGGTCCGACGTCGTCGACGGCGGCCCGGACGGCGACCACCGAGACGGCCAGCACGCAGGGCGCCGCGGCCGTCAGCTGGTAGCGCAGCGCCGCCCACATGAGCAGCGGGAAGACCAGGAAGAGCAGGTGCAGGGTGCTGCGGGTGCCGGCCAGCGCCACCGCCGTGGTGACCATCACCAGCAGCGGCGGCTCGATCCACTGGTGGGGCCGTATCGCGGCCGGCCGGCGGAAGGTGTAGGCCGCGAGCAGCAACGGCGTGATGACCAGGACGCCCATCGCGTCGCCGGCCCACCAGGCCGACCAGGTCGCGCAGAACCCGCTGGCCGGCAGCGAGCCGACCAGCATCAGCGCGAGGCTGCCCACGGTCGCGCTGATCAGCATCCCGGCCAGCGCGCCGAGGAAGACCAGGGCGACGCCGTCCCGCAGCCGGTCCAGCTCGATCCGGAACCCCACCCGGCGGAGCATCAGGCAGGAGCAGACCACGGCGAGGCTGTTCCCGGCGGCGATCGCGACGGAGGCGCCGTTCACCGGCCCGATCGTGGCGATGACCAGCAGGGTGCCGATCGCGATGCCCGGCCAGACCCGCAGGCCGAGGATCAGCAGGCAGGTCAGGGCGATGCCGGTGGGCGGCCAGAGCGGCGCGACCTTGGCGCCCCCGACGACCACCTGTTGCAGCAGTCCGATCCGGCCGGCCACCAACCAGGCGGCCGCGACGGCGAGGATCCGCAGGCCCGCTGCGGTGAGACGCCGGAATTCCTCGTTGCGCACCACAGAAGCCATCAGACAACGCCGCCGGCCCGGCACCGGCCCGTGACACGCGCTGCGGGGCGTCTTCCGCCGGCCGGCCCGGGAAGCGGGGGGCGGAACGGGCCACGGGCAGGGCCGGGGACGGCCTACGGCTCGCGGTCCCGCTCGTCGTGGCACAGCACCAGGACGGCGGCGTCGTCCGTGTGGCCGGTGAGGTCGGCGACCTTGATGATCTCGGTGGCCAGCTCGCCGGGGTCGGGGGCGCCGCCGTCCGCGGAACCGCTGCCGACGCCCTCCTGGACCACCCGGGTGACCTCCTCCAGGCCGGCCTCGATCGGGAACGAGGGCCCCTCCACCACCCCGTCGGTCACCAGGACGAAGGCGCCCGGCACCGGCAGCCGGCGCCGGGTCACCGGGTACTCCTCGCCGGGCAGGATCCCGATCGGCAGTCCGCCCTCGTCCTGGGTGACGCCGCTGCGGCCGTCGGTGGTGGCCCAGACCGCGGGCACGTGGCCGGCCCGGGAGTCCGACAGCTCCCAGCTGACCGGGTCGAAGCGCAGGAAGCTGCAGGTGGCGAAGAGCGTGCAGTCCATCGAGAGCAGCAGTTCGTTGGCCCGGGCCAGCACCTCCCCCGGGTCGGCCGAGATGCCGGCCACCGCCCGCAGGCCCACCCTGACCTGCCCCATGAAGGCGGCCGCCTCGACGTCGTGGCCCTGGACGTCGCCGATCGAGAAGCCGAGCGCGCCGTCCGGCAGCCGGAACCCGTCGTACCAGTCGCCGCCGATGTCCAGGCCGTTGCGGGCGGGCGCGTAGCGGGCCGCGGTGCGCAGGCCGGGCAGCTCCGGCAGGGCGCCGGGGAGCAGCTCGCGTTGCAGGGCCTGGGCGAGTTCCACCCGGGCCTGCTGCAGCTCGGCGCGCTCCAGGGCCTGTGCTGTGAGGCGCCCGAGTTCGGTCAGCAGGTCGTCGGCGCTGGCGGGCCGGCGTCGGGTCATCGACCCTCCCAGGGGCTTGGGTCACGGGCCCGCGGCCGGTCACCGCGGGTGCGACCGTACCCGGGACACTCCCCGGTGCGGGTGACCGCGCGGCGGCCGGAGGCCCGGCCCTGCCGGTCACCCGGCGAATCGCAGGTTCATCCTATTTGTGCGGTGCCGCCGCCGCTTGACGGAGCGGCCCGGCCCCCGGCCCGGGCCGCTCCCGCCCTGGTCGGCCCGCCCTGGTCGGCCCGCCCTGGTCAGCCCGCTTCGGCGAGCGCCTGGTCGAGGTCCGCCCACAGGTCGTCCGGGTGCTCGATGCCGACGGTGACGCGGATCGTCCCGGCGCCGATGCCCGCCGCCCGCAGCTGCTCGTCGTCCAGCTGGCGGTGCGAGGTGCTCGCGGGGTGCATGACGAGCGTGTGCACCCCGCCGAGCGAGGGCGCCAGGGCCGCGAGCCGGACGGCCCCGGCGAAGGCGTGGCCGGCCGCCCGGCCGCCGGCGTGCTCGAAGGCGAGCATGCCGCCGTGGCCGCCGTCCAGCAGCCGGCCGGCCAGGACGTGGTCCGGGTGCTGGGGCAGCCCCGGGTAGTGCACGGCGGCCACCGCCGGGTGGGCGGCCAGCCGGGTGGCCAGCGCGAGGGCGTTGTCGCAGTGCCGCCGGACCCGCAGCGCGAGGGTCTGCATGCCGCGCAGGGTGAGCCAGGCGGTGAACGGGTCGGCCGAGGCGCCCAGCTCCGAGGCGTGGTGCCAGACCTTGGCGTGCAGCTCGGCGGAGGCGAACACGGCCACGCCGCCGAGCACGTCGCTGTGACCGCCGAGGTACTTGGTGGCGGAGTGGACGACGATGTCGGCGCCGTGGTCGAGCGGACGGCAGAGCAGCGGGGTGGCGAAGGTGTTGTCGACGACGCTGAGCACGCCCGCCTCCCGGGCGACGGCGGTCAGCGCGGGCAGGTCCGAGACCCGGGTCATCGGGTTGGAGATGGTCTCCAGGTAGAGCAGGCGGGTGTTCGGGCGCAGCGCCTGCCGGACCTCCTCGGCGCTGTCGCCGCCGACGTGGGTGACCTGCACGCCCCAGCGCCCGGCCAGGTCGCCGAGCATCGCCATGGTGCCGCCGTAGAGGCTGCGCTGGGCGATCACGTGGTCTCCGGAGCGCAGCAGCGCGAGCAGCACGGAGTTGATCGCGCCCATCCCGGAGGCGGCGGCGAGGGCGGCCGCGCCGCCCTCCAGGTCGGCGACCGCGCGTTCCAGGGTCCGGACGGTGGGGTTGCCCATCCGGCCGTAGAGGAAGGCGCCGGCCGGGTCCGTGAAGGCCGCGGCCAGGGCGTCCGGGTCGTCGAAGGCGAACACGTGGCCCTGGTGGATCGGCACGCCGAGCGGCCGGCTGCCGGCCACCTCGGCGGCCGGCGGGTGGACGGTCCTGCTCTCGGGGTGCCGCTCCGGGGGAAGTGTGGTCATGACGCCATCCTCGGAACCCCCGGCCGGGCCGTCCAGGGCCAATCGGAGCGAATTGGCCCAGGCCCCCGGTGGCGCCCCGGGCGGGCGCGTGGCCGGCCGGTCACCGCCGGGCCGGCCCGGCGGGGACGTGGGCCAGGCCGAGCAGCACGCTGACGTCCGCCAGCGCCGGGACGTCGTAGAGCAGCGGGCGGGGCCCGGCCTGGTCGGGGCGGCTGAGGTAGCCGCCGTCCGCCTGCTGGCGGTCGGTGAGCAGCCGGACGGCCCGGCCCAGCAGCGGGCCGTGCTCCGCCGAGCCGGCCAGGGCGATCACCGCGTACGCCGTGCTGATCGGGTCGCTCGGGTCGCCGGGCCGGTGGCCCCAGCCGCCGTCGGCGTTGCCGGTCGCGACCAGGTGGCCGACCGCGCGCCGCCTGACCAGGTCGAGCTCCGGGCGGGCGGCGGGGGCGGCGCCCGCCCGGACGGCGTCGCAGGCCAGCACCGCCCGGAAGACCGCGTTGGAGGCGTTGCGGCTCCAGCCGCGTCCGAAGCCGCCGTCCGGCCGCTGGCCGGCCGCGATGAAGCGCACGCCGTGCTCGACCACCGCGCGGTGCGCCGGGTTCGGGGCCAGCGCGTTGACGGCCCCGGCGGTCATCGCGATCTCCGAGGGGATGCCGCGGGCGTAGGTGGGGAAGCCGCCGTCGGGGTTGCGCCGGTCCAGCAGGTAGCGCTCGGCCGCGCCGATCCGCCCGCGGTGCCGGGCGGCGCCGGAGCCGCGCAGGAACTCGACGGCGTACGAGGTGTCGTCCACGTCGCTCTGCGTCACGCCCGGGTGGAAGCCGAACCCGCCGTCGGGGTTCTGCCGGCCGGCGAGGGCCTCGGCCATCCGGTCGACCAGCGGCCCCGCGTACCCGCAGCGGACGAGGGCGAGCCCGGCGGTGGCGGTGGCGAAGAGACCCATGCCGGTGATGAACGGGAGTCCGCCGTCGGTGCGCAGCCCGGCCAGCACGTCCACCAGGACGCGGCGGACGGCCCGCCGGTGGGCCGGGTGCTTGCGCAGGGCCAGCAGCCCGAGCAGCCGGGCCAGGTTGTTGCACTCCCAGGCCGGCCCGGGCCGGACGGCGGGCGCGAGGACGGCCCAGTCCGCGGCGGTGACCAGTCCGGGGGCGCCGGTGCCGTACGCCGCCATGATCTTGAGCGAGGTCATCTCCAGCTGGAGCCAGCTCTGCTGGCCGCGCATGTCGTAGGCCTCGGGCCGCACCCGGGGGAACTCCCCGACGCCGAGTTCGGCCAGCAGGATGCCGAACATCAGCCGCTTGCGGCCGGCCGTGAAGTGGTCGGCCATCAGGTGGTCCGCCGTGACGCGGTCGGCCGTCAGGTGGTCCACCGCGACGTGGTCCGCCGTGACGCGGTCGACGGCGTCGGGGGCCCGGGCGGCCGCCCGGTCGGCGCGGCCCGCACCGGCGGCACCGGCGAGGCCGAGGGCGGCCCGGCCCAGCGCGCGCTGGACGGCGTCCGGCGGACTGTCGTCCAGGGCGTCCCGAAGGTACCGGACGAGCCGCCGGCGGGCCCGTGGGGCGGCCCCCTCGGCGGTGAGCAGCCACAGCGCCAGCGCGGACTCCAGCACCCGGCTCTCGCAAGGCGCCCGGAGCAGGCCGTCCGGGCCCACCCGGGCGGCCACCCTGCGGGCCAGCCGGTCGCGGCAGCGCAGGAGTTCAGGGGTGAGCGGCCCGTGGGCGCGGGGTTCGACCCGGCCGCCGGAGGGCAGCAGGACAGGCGTCAACTTCGGGGCTTTCGACGGGGGAGGACGCGGCCGGGCCGGTCGCCGCGGACGTGCGGCCGGACGGTGGCGGGCCCGGCCGGGCCGCTCCGCCGCCGCGCCCGGCCGGGTCGCCGGGGCACGACAAGATCATGACTCACGGATCGTAGCCCATCGGGCACGTTGGGTGACCTGATTCCCGGAATTCCGCCTTCCGGCCAACTCCCGCCCCGGCGGCATCCGGTGACGCCCGGGCCTCAGGCCCGGGCGGCCAGTTCCCGGACCACCTCGGCGAAGCCCCGCACCAGCGGGTTGTCGGCGCCGGCCACCCAGGCGAGCACCACCCGCAGCGGCTCCGCGTCGGTGAGCGGCACCCAGCGGAGATCGGGACGGCCGTAGTACCGGGCCATGCTGGCCGGCGCGAAGCAGATGGCGGCGCCGTCGGCCACCTGCTCCAGCATCTCCTCGACGTTGTCGTTGGTCGGCCCCCAGCGCGGGGCCGACCCGTCCGGCCGGGGGTTCACGGCCCACCAGTCGACCCACTCGCGGGGCGCCCGCTCGGTCCACATCAGCGGCTCGTCGTTGACCTCCATGACGCCCACGCCCGCCCGGCCGGCCAGCGGGTGGCGGGCCGGCAGGCCGACCACCCGGGGCTCGGAGTGCACCAACTCGGCGTGCAGGCCGGTGAGGTCCGCGGGCAGCCAGACGAAGGCGACGTCGACCCGGCCGTCGCGCAGCGCCGCGGCCTCCTCGCTCCAGTCGAAGCGCTTGGGCGTCACCCGGACCCCGGGGTGGCGGCGGGCGAACTCGGCCCGCGCCCGGGTGGTCAGCTCCCCCGCGCCGCTGGCCTCGAAGCCGACCCGCAGCACCCCGGTCTCGCCGCGCAGGTGGCGCTCGGCGGCGGCCGTCACCCGGTCGGCCTGGCGCAGCGTCCGGCGGGCCTCGGCCACCACGTCCAGCCCGGCGGCGGTGGCGTTCACGCCGCCGGAGTGCCGCTCGAACAGCCGCAGGCCCAGCTCGGACTCCAGGTTCCGGAGCGCGTAGGAGAGGGCCGGCTGGCTCACGAAGAGCCGTTCCGCGGCCCGGCCCAGGTTGCCCTGATCGGCGATCTCGACGAGGTAGCGCAGTTGCCGGAGCTCCACGCAGCGATGATAAGCAGCCTCTATCGGGCGGCGGAAGCTCTGTCTTGGACGACGGACACCGCGCGATGGCTCACTGGATCCGTCAACAGCGGACGAAGGAGCAGGACATGACGAACACTCACCAGGGCGCCACCCGCACGGCGGCCGGCCGGGTCTGGCTGATCACCGGGGCCTCCTCGGGCTTCGGCCTGGCACTGGCCGAGGCCGCCCTCGCGGCCGGCGACACCGTGGTGGCGGCGGTCCGCCGCCCGGAGGCGCTCAAGGACCTCGCCGACAGGCATCCCGACCGGGTGGTGCCGGTCGCCCTGGACGTCACCGACCAGGCGCGGATCACCGCCGTGGTGGCCGAGGTGCTGCTCTGGTACGGGCGGATCGACGTCCTGGTCAACAACGCCGGGCGCGGCCTGATCGGCGCGGTCGAGGAGAACACCGACCGCGAGCTGCGGGACTTGATGGACCTGCACTTCTTCGGCCCGGCGGCGCTCACCCGGGCGGTGCTGCCGGCCATGCGGCGGCAGCGGTCCGGCGCGGTGGTGCAGGTGAGCAGCATGGGCGGGCGGTTCTCGTTCGCCGGGGTCGGCGCCTACTCGGCCACCAAGTTCGCCCTGGAGGGGCTGTCGGAGGCGCTGGCGCTGGAGGTGGCCCCGTTCGGCGTGAAGGTCATGATCGTGGAGCCCGGCTCGTTCCGGACGGGCTTCGCGGGCGGCGGGGCGCTGCTGGAGTCGGCCGCCGTCGACGCGTACCGGGAGACGGTCGGCCAGGTCCGCGAGCTGCTGCCGCAGAGCGACGGCAAGCAGCCCGGCGACCCGGCCAAGGCCGCGGCGGCGATCCTGACCGCGCTGGCGGCCGAGCGGACCCCGCTGCGGCTGGTGCTGGGCAACGACGCGACCGACGCGATCCTGGCGAACGCCGACGCGGCCCGCGCGGAGCTGCTGGCCTGGGAGCCGGTCAGCCGGGGCACCGACTTCGACGCCTGAACCGCCGCCGGGGCGGGGCCGCCGGGTACGCGGCGCGGGCCGGTCGCACCGGCCCCGCCCCGCAGCCTGGCCGCCGTTCAGGCCCGCAGCAGCCGGCCGCCGGCCAGCCCGCCGACCGTGCGGACGGCCGCGACCGCCCAGGCCGCGAGCAGCAGCAGGTACAGCGCCACGGCCAGACCGGCGAAGCCCGCGAAGCCGGTGTGCCGGGCGAGGCCGGCCGCGCCGGTGACGCACGTCCCGACCGGGAAGGTGAAGGCCCACCAGGTCATCGCGAACGGCATCCCGGCCCGCCAGGCCCGCAGGTTGGCGGCCGCGGCGACCAGCAGCCAGAGCATCGCGACGCCCATCACCGCGACGCCGTACAGCTCGGACAGCACCAGTGCGGCGGGCGCCAGCGCCGGGGCGGCCGGCCCGGCGGCGTCGGCCAGCTGGCCGGTCGCGGTGGTGGACTGCCCGAGCGGCCCGAGCACCAGGAACAGCGCGGGGGTGAGGGCGGGCGCGAGCGGCTTGCTGTGCAGCAGCCCGGTGATCACCACGGGCAGCAGCGCCAGGGTGGCCAGCAGGCCGGCGCCGAGCAGCGCGTAGCAGCCCTGCAGCATGGCCGTCCGCCAGCCGCCGGCCGGCAGGTACGGGACGAGCGCGGGCCCGGTGGCGGCGGCGACCAGCGGCGCCACCACCGGCAGCAGCCAGGTGGGGTTGGCGTCCTGGGCGGCGAGCCGGTGCCGGGTGATCATCAGGTAGGGGATGCCGGCCGCGACGGCCAGCGCGTACCCGGTGCCCGCCGTCCACAGCACGGCGTCGACGGCCAGTGCCGGGCCGGTGCCGATCACCCGCGGGCCGAAGGCCAGCGTCGCGTACCCGACCGCGAGCAGGGCCATCGGCGGGCAGCCGTAGAAGACGGCGGTGGCCGGGTTGTCGAAGAGGCCGGCCCGGGCGGTGGCGCGGTGCCGGGTGAGGTGGACGGCGCGCGCCACCACCAGGGCGAGCAGGGCGGCGGCCGACAGCCCCCAGAGGATCTCGCCGAAGCCGGTCAGGCCGGGCGGGCGGACGGGCAGCGCGGCCGCGCCGTTCGCCACGATGGCGGTCCCCATCACGGCGGCGTACCAGTGCGGGCCGAGTCCGGCCAGGGCGGGAGCGCGGCCGTGGCCGGTGAGCGGGCGGGTGAGGGTGAGGGTGGCCATGGCACCACCGTGCCCGGGGCGTGGTCGCGCCGGTAGCGCCCGCGCTCCTATGAGCGCATAGCCTGGGCCTATGCCTCTCTCCTCGCACGTCCCCGAGCTGGGCGCACTGGAGCTGCTGCTCGCGGTCGCGCGACTGGGCAGTGTCGGGCGGGCGGCGGCCGAGCTGGGCGTGAGCCAGCCGACCGCCAGCGCCCGGATCAAGGGCATGGAACGGCAGATCGGGGTGGCGCTGCTGGAGCGCTCGCCGCGGGGGTCGAAGCCGACCGGGGCCGGCCGGCTGGTGGTCGAGTGGGCCCGCAACGTGGTCGAGGCGGCCCAGGCGCTGGACGCCGGGATCGACGCGCTGCGCGAGAACCGGGACGCCCGGCTGCGGGTGGTGGCCAGCCTGACCGTGGCCGAGTACCTGATGCCCGGCTGGCTGCTGGCGCTGCACGGGGTCAGCCCGCAGACCTCGGTGACGCTGCGGACGGCGAACTCCGCGGACGTCGCCGGGCACGTCCTGGCCGGCGAGGCGGACCTCGGCTTCGTCGAGGGCCCGACCACGGCCGCCGGCCTGTCCGGCACGGTGGTGGCGGCCGACCGGCTGGTCGTGGTGGTCGCCCCCGACCATCCGTGGGCCCGCCGCCGCGCGCCGCTGACCGGCCCCGAGCTGGCGGCGACCGCGCTGGTGCTCCGCGAGCCGGGCTCGGGCACCCGGGAGGTGCTGGAGATGGCGCTGGAGCCGTACGGCGGCGCGGCCCGGCCGCTGATGGAGCTGGCCTCGTCGACGGCGCTGAAGGCGGCCGCGATGACCGGCGCCGGGCCGGTCTGCCTGAGCGAGCTGGCGGTGGTGGAGGAGCTGGCGACCCGCCGGCTGGTGGAGGTCCCGCTGGTGGCGGGGCTGGACCTGCGGCGTCCGCTGCGCGCGGTCTGGCCGGCCGGGCAGCGGCCGTCCGGCCCGGCCCGGGAGCTGCTGGGGCTGACCCGGCGGACCGGCTGAGGCCGCGATGCCCGTCCCCGGCCGCCGGTCCGAACTGTTCACCCGAAAGTTGAGCGGAATAGACTCAACTTAGTGCATGCTGTATTCAGCAGGAGCGACCGCTCCCCCACCCCGGGCACCGGCCCCGGCGGCCGGCCCGGCCCCCGACGTACAGGAGGACGACCCAGCAGTGGACGCCAGCAAGTTCACCACCAAGACGCAGGACGCCCTGTCCGCCGCGATCCGGCAGGCGGGCGCAGCGGGGAACCCGGACGTCAAGCCGGTGCACATCCTGCTCGCCCTGCTGGAACAGCCCGAGGGCATCGCCAAGCCGCTGCTCGAAGCCGTCGGCGCGGACGCCGGCCAGGTCACCGCCGAGGCCCGGCGCCAGCTGGCCGGGCTGCCGAGCGCCAGCGGCTCGACCGTGGCCGCTCCGCAGCTGGCCCGGGACACCCTGGCCGTGCTGACCGAGGCCGGCAAGCGCGCCGACGACCTCGACGACCAGTACCTCTCCACCGAGCACCTGCTGGTCGGCCTGGCCGCCGAGGGCGGCGCGGTGGCCGACCTGCTGAGCCGGCACGGCGCCACCCCCAAGGCGCTGCTCGCCGCCTTCAAGGACGTCCGCGGCAGCGGCCGGGTCACCTCGCAGGACCCGGAGGGCACCTACAAGGCCCTGGAGAAGTACGGCACCGACCTCACCCAGGCCGCCCGGGACGGCAAGCTCGACCCGGTGATCGGCCGCGACCAGGAGATCCGCCGGGTCGTCCAGGTGCTCTCCCGCCGGACGAAGAACAACCCGGTGCTGATCGGCGAGCCCGGCGTCGGCAAGACCGCCGTGGTCGAGGGCCTGGCCCAGCGGATCGTCGCGGGCGACGTGCCCGAGTCGCTGCGCGGCAAGCGGCTGGTCGCGCTGGACCTCAGCGCGATGGTCGCCGGCGCCAAGTACCGCGGCGAGTTCGAGGAGCGGCTGAAGGCCGTCCTGAACGACATCAAGCAGAGCGACGGCCAGGTCGTCACCTTCATCGACGAGCTGCACACCATGGTCGGCGCGGGCGCCGGCGGCGACTCCGCGATGGACGCCGGCAACATGCTCAAGCCGATGCTGGCCCGCGGCGAGCTGCGGATGGTCGGCGCCACCACCCTGGACGAGTACCGCGAGCGGATCGAGAAGGACCCGGCGCTGGAGCGCCGCTTCCAGCAGGTGATGGTCGGCGAGCCCTCGGTGGAGGACTCGATCGCGATCCTGCGCGGCCTCAAGGGCCGGTACGAGGCGCACCACAAGGTGCAGATCTCGGACGCCGCCCTGGTCGCCGCCGCCACCCTGTCCAACCGCTACATCACCTCGCGCTTCCTGCCGGACAAGGCGATCGACCTGGTCGACGAGGCCGCCTCCCGGCTCCGGATGGAGATCGACTCCTCCCCGGTGGAGATCGACGAACTCCAGCGCTCGGTGGACCGGCTGCGGATGGAGGAGCTGGCCCTGGAGAAGGAGTCCGACCCGGCCTCGATCGACCGGCTGGCCCGGCTGCGCCGCGACCTGGCCGACAAGAACGAGCAGTTGAGCGTGCTGACCGCGCGCTGGGAGCAGGAGAAGAAGAGCCTCAACCGGGTCGGCGAGCTCAAGGAGCGCCTGGACGACCTGCGCGGCCTGCTCGAACGCGCCCAGCGGGACGGCGACTTCGAGCGCGCCTCCAAGCTGATGTACGCCGAGATCCCGGCCGCCGAGCGCGAGCTCACCGAGGCCCAGGAGCGGGCCGCGGACGAGGACGCCAGCCAGTCGATGGTGAAGGAGGAGGTCGGCCCGGACGACGTGGCCGACGTGGTCTCCTCCTGGACGGGCATCCCGGCCGGCCGGCTGCTGGAGGGCGAGAGCGCCAAGCTGCTGCGGATGGAGGACGAACTCGGGCGCCGGCTGATCGGCCAGCGCGAGGCCGTCCAGGCCGTCTCGGACGCGGTGCGCCGCACCCGCTCCGGCATCGCCGACCCGGACCGCCCGACCGGCTCCTTCCTCTTCCTCGGCCCCACCGGCGTCGGCAAGACCGAACTCGCCAAGGCCCTGGCCGACTTCCTGTTCGACGACGAGCGGGCGATGGTCCGGATCGACATGAGCGAGTACGGCGAGAAGCACTCCGTCTCGCGGCTGGTCGGCGCCCCGCCCGGCTACGTCGGCTACGAGGAGGGCGGCCAGCTGACCGAGGCGGTGCGCCGCCGCCCGTACAGCGTCGTGCTGCTGGACGAGGTGGAGAAGGCCCACCCCGAGGTCTTCGACGTGCTGCTGCAGGTGCTGGACGACGGCCGGCTCACCGACGGCCAGGGCCGGACGGTGGACTTCCGCAACGCCATCCTGATCCTGACCTCCAACCTCGGGTCCCAGTACCTGATCGACCCGAGCACGCCGGAGGACCGCAAGAAGGCGCTGGTGCTGGACACCGTCCGGGCCACCTTCAAGCCGGAGTTCCTCAACCGGCTCGACGACATCGTGGTCTTCGAGCCGCTGGGCACCGCGGAGCTCAGCCGGATCGTGGACCTCCAGGTCCACAAGCTCGGCGAGCGGCTGCGCGAGCGCCGGCTCACCCTGGAGGTCACCCCGGCCGCCCGGGACTGGCTGGCCCTCACCGGCTACGACCCGGCGTACGGCGCCCGGCCGCTGCGCCGGCTGGTGCAGTCCGCGATCGGCGACCAGCTGGCCAAGGCGATCCTGTCCGGCCAGGTCCACGACGGGGACACGGTGGTGGTCGAGCTGGCCGAGGACAGCGACCGGCTGACGGTGCGCGCCCGGGGGCCGCTGGAGAAGTGACACCGCGCGCCGGGGCGGGCCGTTCCCTTCGGGGCGGCCCGCCCCGGCATTCCCCCGGCACTACCCCGGGGCGGCGCCGGCCGACGGCGCCCCGGCGGGCTCAGGACCCGGCGACGATCCGGGCGAGCTCGGCGTCCCGCGCCTCGGCCTTCCTCCGACACTCCGTCAACTGCTGCTGATGGGAGTCGATCAGCTGCTTCTGGTAGCCGGCCAGCGCCTCGAACCAGATCCCGGCCAGGTTGGTGCCGGTCGTGCAGGCGGCGTCCGAGGTCGCCGCGGCGATCTCCTCGGGCGGGACTCCGGCGGCCGCCTGCGGCCGGCCCCGGTACCGGTCCACCAGCCCCTGCGGGGTCACGCCGGGGAACCCGGCGGCGCCCATGCACCCCTGCCAGGCCGTGGTGGCCGCGGACACCCTCGGATCCTTCGCCAGCGCCGCCAGCGAGGCCGCGTAGAGCCGCCCGAGCAGCTCCGCACCGGCCTTGTCGGTGCTGTTGATCTGCTGGAACGCGCCGTCCATGCAGGCCTGCACGGCCCGCTCCTCGCCGGCCTCCAGCTCCCGGCGGGGCGGGGCGGCCCCGGGCGGCGCCCCGTGGAAGCCCTGCACGGCCGCCACCCGCTCCGGGAAGTAGCCGAAGGCGCCGGCCGGCATCGCCGAGATGTTGTCGGGCGGCGGGCCCTCGTTGAGCGCGTCGTCCCGGGTGAAGGTGGCGTAGCCGCCCTTGTGCATGCACTCGGTGATCAGCGCCCGCACGGCCTGGCCCGCCATCTCGCTCCGGCCGTCGGTCGATCCGTAGGCGGAGAGAGGGAGTTGCATCATCCCGTCGCGCCCTGAGGGGGGCGCGAGCGCGGCTCCGGCCGGCGGCGGGGTCAGGGCCGGACCGGCCGCCCGGCCGCCCTGGCCGGAGGCACAACCCGAGAGGGCGGCGAGCAGCCCGGCGCCCGCCAGGACCGATGCCGCGACCCGTGCCCGCACCTTCACGCATACGCTCCGGTCTTGAGGTTCCGGCCGGCCCGGTCGCGCTCGGCACGGGCCAGCCGGTGCAGTTCGGCCCCCTGGGCCTCGGACAACTTCCAGGTCTGGGCGAGCAGTCGGAGGGTGGAGATCCGCGGGCAGGAAACCCCGCGCTCCAGATCACGGATGGACCGCACGCTCATTCCGGAAGCCGCACCCAGGTCCTCCTGGGTCATTCCCCGGTCGAGCCGCATGCTCCGGAGCAATGCCCCCAGACAATTGCCCGTCGCCATGACAGGACCCCCCACCACTGACTCCCCCGAACCAATGAAAACCTCAACTGGACGTCCGACAGCGGAAATTGTCCTGCCGGGAGGGTTTCACCGCACGCTAACGGCATCCGGCGGCGACGGCAACGGAATGCGATCACTCAGCGCGTGACAAAGCTCACTGCCCGTGAACGTTTGGGTGCGCCGCCCGGCAGTTCCTCCGGTCAACCTCCGGTCAACCTCCTGGCCCGTGCCACCCCGCCTTGCGAGGATCCGGTCGGCCCACGCCGACCGCCGGCGGCCCGCCGGACCCGCCCCTGGGCCGGCCGGGGGAGACGCCAGGGACATCAGGAGAATCATGACCCGCCGCTGGAAGAAAGCCGCCTGCACCGCCGCGGCCGCCGCCGCCCTCACCCTCGCCGCACCGGCCACGGACGCGAGCGCGATCAACCGGGTCAACTGCGACGGCCGGTGGGACTTCGTGAACATCCTGACCACCAGCGACCACCTGTGCTTCGCCAACGACGGGTACCTGGACGTGGCGATCTACAACACGGGGGACATCTATTCGGGCAACAACGATTTCTTCTTCTACTACAGCATCTCCTCCCCCGCCGGCAGCGGCAGCCGCCACCTCCGCGCCTGGACCTGGAACAGCGGCACGTACAACGACGCCGGCCGGCGCGGGACCGTCCGCTCGGTCGAGTCGTACCGGCCCTGACCCTGGTCGGACCGGCGCGGCCGCCCCGGGGAGCCCCTGTGTCCGCGGCCCCGGATGAGGCAGGATGGGACGTGGAAGGGCGGCCTCTCATTGCCGACCACCCACGTGCACTGAGAAGAGGACCTCCCCATGAGTATCGACCCGTCGTCCATCCCTTCGTTCGGCGTCCCGCAGGGCCCGCAGGGTGGTCAGCCCGGTCAGGGCCAGCCGGCCGGCCCGCCGCCGGTCGTGGTGCCCGACCAGGCCCTCGTAGCCCAGCTGCTCGACCAGATGCAGCTGAAGCACGTGGTCGACGAGGAGGGTGACCTCACCGCCCCCTGGGACGGCTTCCGCGTCTACTACATGTTCCGTGGCGAGCAGAAGGAGCTCTTCGCGGTCCGCGCCTTCTACGACCGCTCGTACCCGCTGGAGGACAAGGGCGAGATCCTCGACCTCATCGACGAGTGGAACCGCGAGACCCTCTGGCCGAAGGTCTACACCCACACGCACGAGGACGGCGTGGTCCGCCTGATCGGCGAGTCCCAGATGATCGTCGGCACCGGCGTGAACCTGGAGTACTTCGTGACCACCACCGCCAACTGGACCCAGGCCGCGGTCGGCTTCGAGCAGTGGATCGTCGAGCGCCTCGGCCTGCAGAAGGACATCGAGGGCGACGAGGGCACTCCCGAGGGCGGCGACTCCTCCGACGAGTCCTGAGCCGCTCCGGCGCGCGTCCCGCGGGCCCGTGGCACTCGCACGGCCCGCCCCGGGGGCGGGCCGTCGTCGTGCCCGGCTCCGGCCCGCCCGGGCCCGCCCGGGCGCGCCCCGGACGTCGGCCCGGACGTCGGCCCGGACGTCGGCCCGGGCGTCGGCCCGGGCGTCGACCCGCCGGGCGGACTTGTCCCGGGCCGGGCGCTGCCCGGAGGATGATCCCGACGACAAGCCAGGAGGAGCCGGTATGGGTACCAGGCCGCTGCTGAACCGCAGGCTGCAAGGCCTCGGCACGACGATCTTCGCCGAGATGTCCGCGCTGGCCACCGCCACCGGCTCGATCAACCTCGGCCAGGGGTTCCCGGACACCGACGGGCCGCGCGAGATCGCCGAGGCCGCCGCCCGCGCCGTCCTGACCGGCCAGGGCAACCAGTACCCGCCCGGCCCGGGCATCCCCGAGCTGCGGCAGGCCGTCGCCGAGCACCAGCTGCGCTTCCACGGCCTCGGCCACGACCCCGACACCGAGGTGCTGGTCACCGCGGGCGCCACCGAGGCCATCGCCGCCGCCCTGCTCGCCCTGCTGGAGCCCGGCGACGAGGTCATCGCCCTGGAGCCCTTCTACGACTCCTACGCCGCCTGCATCGCCATGGCCGGCGCCGTCCGCGTCCCGCTCACCCTGCGCGCCCCGGCGTTCCGCCCCGACCTGGACGAGCTGCGCTCCCTGATCACCCCGCGCACCCGGCTGCTGCTGCTGAACACCCCGCACAACCCGACCGGCACCGTCCTCACCCCCGAGGAGCTGGCCGGGATCGCCGCCCTCGCCGTCGAGCACGACCTGCTGGTGGTGGCCGACGAGGTCTACGAGCACCTGGTCTTCAGCGGCGTCCACCACCCGATCGCCGCCCTGCCCGGCATGCGCGAGCGGACCGTCTCGATCTCCTCGGCCGGCAAGACCTTCTCCTTCACCGGCTGGAAGGTCGGCTGGGTCACCGCCTCCGCGCCGCTGGTGGCCGCCGTCCGGACCGCCAAGCAGTACCTCACCTACGTCAGCGCCGGCCCGTTCCAGTACGCCGTCGCCGAGGCGCTCCGGCTGCCGGACGAGTACTTCGCCGCCTTCCGCGCCGACCTGCTGCGCAAGCGCGACCTGCTCGCCGACGGCCTGGACGCGGCCGGCTTCCAGGTCTTCCGTCCGGAGGGCACCTACTTCATCACCACCGACATCACTCCGCTGGGCGAGAAGGACGGCCTGGAGTTCTGCCGCTCGCTGCCGGCCCGCTGCGGCGTGGTGGCCATCCCCAACGTGGTCTTCTACGACAACACCGACGCCGGCCGGAGCCTGGTCCGGTTCACCTTCTGCAAGCGCGACGACGTCCTGACCGAGGCGGTGGCCCGCCTGCGGCGGCTCTGACCGGGCCCGGGGCGGTCAGGTGGTGTAACCGGAGTTGAGCCCGACGTAGCCCTCGGTCAGGTCGCAGCCGTACACCGTGAAGGCGCCGTCGGCGATGCCCAGGTCGATCCGGATCACCACCTCGTCGCCGGAGAGGTACCGGCGGGCCCGCGCCAGCATCTCCTCGTCCGGCTCCTCGGGGAACATCTCCAGCTCGCCGTAGTGGATCCGGGTCCGGGACGGCTCGATGTCGAGGTCCTCGTCGAGCTTGCCGACGGCCATCGCGACCCGTCCCCAGTTCGGGTCGGCGCCGTGGACGGAGGTCTTGACCAGCGGCGAGTTCACCACGGCCTTGCCCGCCCGCTTGGCCTGGGCGGCGTCCCGCGCGCCGGTGACCCGGACCTCCAGCAGCTTGCCGGCGCCCTCGCCGTCGGAGGCGATGTCGCGGACCAGCGCGAGCGCGGCCCGGTACAGCACCTGCTCGAACCCGGCCTCGTCCACCGGCCCGGCCAGGCCGTTGGCGAACACGGCCGCGCTGTCGCTGGTGGAGGTGTCGGTGTCGATGCTGAGCGCGTTGAACGTCCGGTCGACCACCCGGCGGAAGACGGCGTCGAGCCGCTCGGGGGCGAGTTCGGCGTCGGTGAAGAAGAAGGCCAGCAGCGTCGCCATGCCGGGCTCGATCATGCCGACGCCCTTGGCGATGCCCACCACGACGGCGTCGCCGCAGCGCAGGTGGACGGACTTGGCCCGGGTGTCGGTGGTCATGATGGCGGCCGCCGCGGCCTCGAAGTCCGCCGGCGGCAGCGGCGTGGGGATCGCGGCGATGCCCTCCCGGATGCCCTCGATCGGGTACGGGCGGCCGATCACCCCGGTGGAGCCGATCACCAGTTCCTCGGGCCGGACCCCGGCCTTCGCCGCGGCGAGCCGGCGGACCTCCTCCGCGTGCGCGGCGCCGACCCTGCCGGTCGCCACGTTGGCGTTGCGGGAGACCACCACCATGCCGCGACTCCGCTGCGCGGCGGTGTCCGCGCGGCTCAGCACGACACTGGGCCCGGCGAAGCGGGACTTGGTGTACACCGCCGCGGAGACGGCGGGCACCTCGGAGACCACCACCGCGAAGTCGTGGGCCGAGTCCTTCAGCCCCATGTTCGCGGTGTACGAGCGGAACCCCTGCGGCACTGCCTGGTCCATGGCCACCCTCTTGTTGATGCATATAGATGCGACAATCAACATACATCCTCATGGCGCCGGACGCCATGGATTCATCGAGGGGCCGTCGACAGCACCGCAACTCATGCCCTGGACCAGTCACATGACATGCCACCGGCTCCGGAGCATCGAAGCCATGGGCCGACCGTGCGTCATCATGTGCATAATTATGAGCAGCCCACGCCGCCCTGGAACCGGCCGGAGCACCGCTCCCCCGGCGCGGCCCGCCTGACGCCCTGTCACATCGGACGGACCCGCCGGGACGGCCGCCCGTCGCCCCGCGGCCACGGGGCCACCGCGCCACCGCGCCACCCGGACGGCGGTACGGCACCCGGTCACCGGGAGCGGGGTGCGGCAGGCGGCGCGGATCGAACGGCGAAGGCGCGCGGAGCCAGCTGCCCGAGGGGCGCACGACCGGATTGCACGGCGCACACTCCGGTCAAGGGGGCGCACTCCGAACACAGTCACGCACCGGAGTGATCGGACTGGGGAAGCGCCGGTGCCCGAACCGGTGAATGCTTGACAAAGTTGGGTAAATCACCGACGGACCCGGCGTATTCATGCTTCTCTGCTGCTGAATCTCCAGCCGGAATCCTTCCTTCCACGGTCGGCCGCGCCCTGGACCGCACAGCCTCGAACAGCCTCGTCTTCGGCCTAGTCGGACGCTGCACGGCGGGCGCGCACGGAGCTGAAACGCGGAGCCGAGCATGCTCACCACACTGCAGACCTCCTACACCGACACCCGCGCCGGTGACCTGGCCTGGTGCCTGGGCGGCGAACCGCTGCCCGCACTCGCCGTCCGCGACCTGAGAATCGGCGGCGTCCGCGGACCAGGACCCGCCGGAACGCTGCAGCTGCGCCTGCTCGGCGCCTCCCACCAGGTCCTGATCGCGGCCGGGCCCGGCGAGTGCCTGGAGACGGTCGCCTGCCTGCCGGGCCGGCGCACCCCGCTGCCCGCCCGGGTCGCCAAGCAGGTCGCAGGCTGGGAGTACGAGTTCGCGGCCCGGATCGAGGCGATGCCGCCGCACGACTTCGCCGCCCGCGCCCAGGAGCTGCTGGCCCTGGTCGAGGGCCACCCGCGCGGCCTCGCCGGGGTCTTCCCCGGCGACCCGAGCGCCTTCACCGCCCTGATGACCCAGGGCGACGCCGACCGGCTGCTCTGGCGCACCTGGCACGCCTACCCGCAGGAGGGACGGCTGGTGTGCACCCGCTCCTCGCTGGTGGTCCGCGGCCGATGACGGGGACCACCCCCGATTCGCACGCAGGAACGATCCGTCAACCGGACGCACCGCGCTGTCCCACGGACGGACGCAGCCATCCGCATCATCCGTCGCCTAGCGTTTGTTCGTGATCAACCATCCGGCGGGTCCACCCGCTCAGCCGGTTCTCGACCCGAGCCCCGACCCGGCCGCCGGCCCCGGCGGCCCCGGCGCCGACGGCCGCCCCGCGCGGCCCGGCCCGGCCGGGAGCCGACGGGCCCCGCGCCGTCGCAGCCGGCCGCGGACCCGGCCGGGCCCGGCCCGGACGGCGGTGCTGCTGGCCGCCTTCGTCTGCGCGGCCTGCGGCCTGGTCTACGAGCTGGAACTCGTCGCCCTCGGCAACTACCTGATCGGGGACTCGGTCACCCAGACCTCCGTCGTGCTCTCCGTGATGGTGTTCGCGATGGGCCTCGGCTCGTTGCTGGCGAAGCGGTTCACCCGGCGCCCGGCCAGCGCCTTCGCCCTGGTCGAGTGCGCGCTCGCGCTGGTGGGCGGGCTGTCGGTACTCACCCTGCACGCCTGGTGGGCCAGGTTCGGCGGCTACCAGGCCGCGATCGTCGCCCTGACCGGGCTGATCGGCGTCCTGATCGGCGCCGAGATCCCGCTGCTGATGACCCTGATCCAGCGGATCCGCCGGGAGGACGCCGGCCGCGCCGTCGCGGACCTGTTCGCCGCCGACTACGTGGGCGCCCTGGTCGGCGGGCTGGCCTTCCCCTTCCTGATCCTGCCCGCCTTCGGCCCGGCCGCCGGCGCGCTGGCCACCGGTGCGGTCAACGCCGTCGCGGGCGGCGCCGTGGTGCTCTGGCTGTTCCGCGACGAACCCGAGCCCCGGGCCCGCGCCCTGCTCTGGACGGGCTGCGGCCTCGTCCTGGTCACCCTCGCGGCCGCGGCCGCCTGCTCCGGCGCGATCGAGCGGGCCGCCCGGCAGGCCCTCTACGGCGCGCAGGTCCGCTTCGCCGCCCAGAGCCGCTACCAGGAGATCGTGCTCACCGGCCCGGCCGGTGCCCGCCCCGGCACGGACACCGGCACCGGCACCGGCACGGACCCGGCCCAGCCCTTGCGGCTCTACCTGGACGGCCGGCCCGCCGTCTGCGGCCCCGACGAGTACCGGGACAACGAGGCGCTGGTCCACCCGGCCATGGGCACCGGCCCGGACGCCCGGGTGCTGCTGCTCGGCGGCGGCGACGGGCTGGCGCTGCGCGAGGTGCTGCGGCACTCGGGGGTGCGCAGCGTCCGGCTGGTCGAGCTGGACCCGGCGCTGACCGGCCTGGCCCGGACCGACCCGGCACTCGCCGCGCTGGGCGGGCACTCGCTGGACGACCCCCGGGTGCGGATCACCCACGCCGATCCGCTGGAGTGGCTGCGCAGCCCGTCCGGCGGGCGGGCCGCGGGCCCGTTCGACGTGGTCCTCTCCGGCCTGCCGGCGCCGCCCGAGGCCCGCGGGGCCAAGTTCCAGTCCCAGGAGTTCCTCGGGCTGGCCGCCCGGGTGCTCGCCCCGGGCGGGCGGCTCGCCGTCCGGGCCGGCTCGTCGGAGGCCGGGCTCTGGCCGGTCGAGTCGGGCCTGCGGGCGGCCGGCCTGCAGACCCTGCCGTACGGGATCGCGGCCGGTCCGGCCACCGGCTGCGGCCCGGCCCGCCCGCAGGGGTTCCTGCTGGCCGCCGCCGGGCGGCCCGGCCTCGCCCTGGCCGCGGACGCGCCGCTCCCCCGTTCGCTCACCGAGGCCGGCCTGCGCGCCGCGGCCGAACGCCTGGCGGCCGCCCGGCCGGCCCGGGCACCGGCCGCGTCGACCGTGCTCGGCCTGCGCCGGCAGCCGCCCGCAGGACCGGACCGCCGCAGGACCGGACCGCCGCAGGGCGAGGGCCGGTGATGACGGGGGGCCGGTGGTGAAGGGGGGCCGGTGGTGACGGTGGCCGGTTCCGACGGTGGGCCGGGGCGGCCTCCGGAGGCTCCGCGGGGGCCGCCGGGGCGGTCCGTCACCGGCGCACGGGCCCGGACACCGCTCACAACCCGCGCCGGTGGGTAGGCTCGCAGACATGGAGCATGAGGTTGTCGTCCCGATGCCGGCCGCACTGGTCCGGCAGGCCCTGCAGGATCCGGCCCTGCTGGCACGCTGCGTCCCCGGTCTGAGCACCGAGCCGGCCGCCGCGGGCAGCGGGCAGGCCGAGGAGATCAGCGGCCGGCTCAGGCTGCGGATCGGCACCTCGACGATCACGTACCGGGGCGTGCTGTCCCTGATCGAGGGCCGCGAGGGCGTCCTCACCGCGTTCGCCGAGGGCCAGGAGGCGCGGGGCAGCGGCGAGGCCACCGCGACCGTCCGGATCGCGGTCCGCCCGGGCGGCGGCGCCGACAGGGACGGCGGGAGCGACGAGCCTGCGGCCGACAGCGCCACCGCGACCGTCCGGTTCACCGGCGACCTGAGCGCGACCGGGCGGCTGGACGAGTTCGACGCGGAGACCCTCGCCGCCACCGGACGCCGCCTGCTGGACCGCTTCGCGGCCGCACTGTCCTCCGCGGGCGACGGCCTGCCGGAGGAGGACGAGGGCGAGGAGCCCGAGGAGGAGGCCGCCGAGGGCCCCGGCGCCACCGTGCTGTTCCTGGAGGACCGGGCCCAGGCCGCCGACGAGGCCGGCGGCGAGGCCGGGCCCCCGGCCGAGGACGCGGACGGCGGCGAGGGCGGGACGGAGAGCGGTGACGCGGGCGCGGCTGCGGCTGCGGCGGCGGCCGACGCGGCCTTCGAGGAGGCCTTCGACGGCGACTCGCTGGACGACGACCTGTCCGACCTGATCGCCTTCACGGACGCCGACGCCGAGCGCTTCGGGCTGCCCACCGGTGCCGGGGAGGAGACCGGGCAGCCGGCCAACGCCTCCGCCGACCTGCCCTACGACTACGACCAGGACCAGGCGCTCTCCGGCCCGGTGCGCCGCAGCATCGTGGGCCGCTCCGCCGAGGAGGTCGACCACGCCCCGCCGCGCGGCCGGTACGCCCCGGCCCTGCCGGCCCGCAGCGCGCGGGCCCGGGCCGCCTCCCGGTGGGGCGGCGACGCCGGCGGCGCCGTCCCGGGCGGCCGGGCCGCCGTCCCGTGGGTGATCGGCGGCGGGGTCGTCCTGCTGGGCGGAGCGGTGGTGCTCGTCCGGGCGCTGCGCCGGCGCTGAGGCCGGGCCGGACCGCCGGACCGTCCGGCCGGACCGCCGCCGGGCCTGACGCCCGCCCGGCCCGGCACGGCCGGGTGACCCGGCGGGCGGTCCCGCCGCGGGACGGCCTCTAGACTGGCTGTTCATGAGCAACGACCTGAGCAACGACCGCGACGCCCTGCTGGCACAGATCAAGGACAAGGCCGTCGTGCACGGCAAGGTCACCCTCTCCTCCGGGCTGGAGGCCGACTACTACGTCGACCTGCGCCGCATCACGCTGGACGCCGAGGCGGCGCCGCTGGTCGGCAAGGTCATGCTGGACGCGACCGCCGACCTGGACTACGACGCGGTGGGCGGCCTGACCCTGGGCGCCGACCCGGTGGCCGCCGCGATGCTGCACGCCGCCGGCGCCCGCGGCCGCAAGCTGGACGCCTTCGTGGTCCGCAAGGCGGGCAAGGCCCACGGCCTGCAGCGCCGGATCGAGGGCCCGGACGTGAAGGGCCGCCGGGTGCTGGCCGTGGAGGACACCTCCACCACCGGCGGCTCGGTGCTCACGGCCGTCGAGGCGCTGCGGGAGGCCGGCGCCGAGGTGGTCGGCGTCGCGGTGATCGTGGAGCGCGGCGGCGAGGAGGCGGTCCGGGCGACCGGCCTGCCGTACCGCACCGCGTACAACCTGGCCGACCTCGACCTGGGCTGAGCCCGCCGCACCACCGGCACCGCGAGCCGCGCCGCACGCACCCGCGCCACCGGGCCCGCCGACGACCGGCGCCGGTGCCCGCGCCGTGCGGTGCGAACGGCGGCCGGGCGCGTACGCACGAGAAGGCCCCGCTCTGTTTCACGTGAAACAGGGCGGGGCCTTCTCGTGCGTACGGCGGGGCCGTCCGGCGGGAGCCGGGGCACCCGCGCGGCGGTCAGCCGCGGCGGTGACGGCCGCCGGACTGCACCGCGTCGACCTCCTCGGCCGCCACCGGCCCGCCGGCCTTCTTCTTGCGCTCGCGCATCACCTCGACCAGGACCGGCGAGATCGACAGCAGGACGATCAGCAGCACGGCGGGGATCAGGTACTTGTCGATCACCGGCGCCAGCGCGTCGCCGAAGAAGTAGCCGATCAGCAGCATCGACTCGGTCCACAGGACACCGCCGACGACGTTCCACAGCAGGAAGGTCTTGGCGGGCATCTGCAGGGTGCCGGCCACCGGGTTGAGGAAGGTCCGCACGATCGGCATGAAGCGGGCCAGCACCACGGCCTTGCCGGGGCCGAACTTCTCGAAGTACTCCTCGGCCTTGAGCACGTACTCGCGGCGGAAGATCTTCGACTCCGGCTTGTCGAACATCCGGGGGCCGACCCTGACCCCGATCAGGTGGCCGAGCTGCGCACCCGCGACGGCCGCGAGCGGCGCGCCGATCAACAGCGCGGCGATCGGCAGCCGGGCGCCCTCGCCGAGCACCGAGGAGGCCGCGCTGGAGGAGGCGACGCCGGCCAGGATCAGCAGGGAGTCACCGGGGAAGAAGAACCCGACCAGCAGGCCGGTCTCCGCGAAGATGATCGCGATCAACCCGATCGCGCCGAGCGACGAGATCAGCGATTTGGCGTCGAGCAGGTTGACGGCGAGCTGGTTGTAGTCCACGGCCGCAGGATAGCGGGCCATCCTTGGCGGAGTCCTCAGCCTCCGGGGCGGCGACGGGTCATCCGTTCGTAGCATGCGGGGGCCGGGCGTCCGACTGGCGGGCCCTTGGTGGACCGCGGGGGCAAGTCTGGGAAGATGGCACCGGCGTCCGGCCCGTGGTAGCGAACACCCTCTTCGTGACACCGCGGCGGCAGCCCCGAAGCCCGGTACCAGAAAGCCGTGTCGCAGAGCCGCGTCGGCCCCGGTACCTCAGGTCGTACCGAAGGCGTACACAGCGTCGGACATCACCGTCCGTACGCCGCAACCCGACAGGAGCGGATTCGCATGCCCATCGCAACTCCCGAGGTCTACAACGAGATGCTGGACCGGGCCAAGGCGGGCAAGTTCGCCTACCCGGCCATCAACGTCACCTCGACGCAGACCCTGCACGCGGCCCTTCGCGGCTTCGCCGAGGCGGAGAGCGACGGCATCATCCAGATCTCCACCGGTGGTGCGGAGTTCCTGGGTGGCCAGCACAACAAGGACATGGTGACCGGCGCCGTCGCGCTGGCCGAGTTCGCCCACATCGTGGCCGCGAAGTACGACATCACCGTCGCGCTGCACACCGACCACTGCCCCAAGGACAAGCTGGACGGCTACGTCCGCCCGCTGCTCGCGATCTCCGCCGAGCGCGTCGCCAAGGGCCAGAACCCGCTGTTCCAGTCGCACATGTGGGACGGCTCGGCCGAGACCCTCGCCGACAACCTGTCCATCGCGCAGGAACTGCTGGCCCAGGCCGCCGCCGCCAAGATCATCCTTGAGGTCGAGATCACCCCGACCGGCGGCGAGGAGGACGGCGTCTCGCACGAGATCAACGACGAGCTGTACACCACCGTCAACGACGCCGTCCGCACCGCCGAGGCCCTCGGCCTGGGCGAGAAGGGCCGCTACCTGCTGGCCGCCTCGTTCGGCAACGTGCACGGCGTGTACAAGCCGGGCAACGTCGTCCTGAAGCCGGAGCTGCTCGCCGAGCTGCAGGCCTCGATCGGCAAGCAGTACGGCAAGCAGGACCCGTTCGACTTCGTCTTCCACGGCGGCTCGGGCTCCACCGCCGAGGAGATCGCCACCGCGCTGGAGAACGGCGTCGTGAAGATGAACCTCGACACCGACACCCAGTACGCCTTCACCCGCCCGATCGCGGACCACATGTTCCGCAACTACGACGGCGTGCTGAAGGTCGACGGCGAGGTCGGCAAGAAGAACACCTACGACCCGCGCACCTGGGGCAAGCTGGGCGAGGCCGGCATGGCCGCCCGCGTCGCCGAGGCCGCCCAGAGCCTGCGCTCGGCCGGTACCCGCCTGAAGTAGTCCGGCCGGCCCGCGACGAGCAGGCCCGACCGAACCGCGCGCCCCCGGCCCGGACACCACGTCCGGGCCGGGGGCGCGGTGCGTTCCGGGCGTGGTGCTTTCCCGGCCCGGCACGTTGCGGGCGCCGGTCCGGGCGGGCCGCGCCGGGCGGACCGGCCCGGAACCGGCACACCGTGGCCACGGCCCCGGCGTCCGCTGATGGTTCACTGGGGGCATGAGCGCACACGAGAACCCCTTCGCGGGCCAGAACCTCCTCGGCGGCCCGGCCCCGACCCACCTGCCCGTCGAGACCGCTCCGCTGGAGCTGCTGGCCGGCGGCGCCTCCCCCGCCGAGGTGGCGGCGAAGTACCCCACCTCCTCCCTCGCCTGGGCCCAGCTCGCCGACGACGCCTTCGTCGCGGGCCGGGTCGTCGAGTCCTACGCCTACGCCCGGACCGGCTACCACCGCGGGCTCGACTCGCTGCGCCGGGCCGGCTGGAAGGGCCACGGCCCGGTGCCGTGGGAGCACGAGCCGAACCGCGGCTTCCTGCGCGCGCTGCACGCCCTCGGGCGCGCGGCCGCCGCGATCGACGAGAAGGGCGAGGCCGAGCGCTGCGCGCAGTTCCTGCGGGACAGCTCGCCGACCGCCGCCGACACCCTGGGCTGACCACCCGGCGCGCCGCGCCCCCGCCGTCCGGCCGTCCAGCGGCCAGCCGGCGGGGGCTTCGTGCATACCGGGTATGTGGACAGCGGTGCCGCGGCCGTGCCAAGGTGAAGGCGCGACGGGGGCGCGCAGCAGGTTTCGCACGCCTCCTCGGCCCTGCCCCCGGACCAGGAAGCGTACGCCGTGCGAACTGCCCCACCCGCCCCGAACACCGCGCGGCCCGGACGTGGCCGACGACGGCGGGCCCGGCGGGGACGGGGCCCCGGCGCAGCCGTCCTGCTGGCCGTCGCTACCGTCCTCCTCGGCGGCACGGTCTACGCCCTCGCCCGGCCCCTCGGCCCCGACGGACCGGCCACCCCCGCCGCCGCGCAGCCGCCGGCCGCCGCGGCCCCCGTTGGTACGCCCGGGGCCGGACCCTCGGGGGACGCGAAGTCCCAGGACGACCGGCCCGCCGGCGACCCGCCGGCGACCGCCGCCCCCGCACCGTCGCACAGCGCCGAGCCGCACCCGGCCGGCAGCCCGCCCGCCCCCTCCCCGACCGTGACGGCGTCCACGCCCGCCCCGCCGGCCGCCGGCCCGGTGCACGGCTCGGGGACCTTCACCGTCGCCGGCGCCGCGGGCGACCAGGTCGGCACCGGCACCGTCCGCCGCTACCGGGTCGAGGTCGAGGACGGCAGCGGGGTCGACCCGCAGGCCGCCGCCGCCCAGATCCGCGGCATCCTGGCGGACCGGCGGGGCTGGACGAACGACGGCCGCAACGCCTTCCAGCCGGTCGCCTCCGGCCCGTACGACTTCACCGTGAAGATCGCCTCGCCCGACACCGTGGACCGGATCTGCGGCGCGGCCGGGCTGGACACCCACGGCGAGGTCAACTGCAACGTCGGCGACCAGGTGGTGGTCAACGTCAAGCGCTGGAACACCGGCTCGCCGCAGTTCGACGGGCCGATCGACGAGTACCGCGCGCTGATCGTCAACCACGAGGTCGGGCACCGGATCGGCCACGGGCACGAGACCTGCCCGGGCAAGGACAAACCGGCCCCGGCGATGATGCAGCAGATCTACGGCCTCAAGGGCTGCCGGCCCAACGCCTGGCCGTACAGCGCGGAGGGCGGCTACCTCGGCGGCCCGGCCGTGCCCTGAGCCGCGGGCGTCCCCCGGCCTTCCCCTGAGCCGCGGGCGTCCCAGGCCGGAGCCGCGCCCGGGCGGGCGGGGCTCCCGGCCGGTCAGCCGATCAGTCCGCCCATGTGCCCGTCCTCGGCCAGGCCGCGCCAGGGCCGCCGCTCGGACGCGAAGGCCGCCGGATCGATCTCCGCCAGCAACTCCTCCAGCAGCCCCTCCAGCAGCGCCGACGGATCGAAGACCCGCCGGCCGCCGCGTCGGGGCCCGGCCGCGCCGCGCCCGTGCTCCGCCCGGATCCGGTCCACCGTCCAGCACATGAGGAGCAGCGCCGAGAGGTCCTGGTTCAGGTAGGCCTCCGGCCAGCCCTCCTCGCCGTCCCCGGCCGTCACCTCGACCCGCCCGGTCCGGCCGTCCAGCACGATCCCGCAGTCGTAGGGCCAGCCGCCGATCCGCAGGAAGTCCCGCTGGTGCGGGCGGTCGTCCTCGGCCTCGTCCAGGTCCTCGTCGAACCGCCACGGCTCGGCCTCGGCCAGCGGGAGGAGCTGCCGCGACACGTCCCGGAGCAGGCGGTGGCCCGCCGGCAGCCCGAGCTCGGTGAGCAGCCGGCCGGTCGGGCCGTGGGTCAGCGCGGCCGGCAGCCCCGCCGCCGGGTGGCGCACCGGCTCGCCGAGCTCGGCCACCAGCTCCGGCGCCAGGTCGAAGGCGAGCCCCGTGCCGTCCCCGCGCGAGGCGCCCCAGCGCAGCCCCTCGGCCCGGACGAGCGTGCTCCAGTACGGCGCCGAGCCGTCCGTGCCGAACGGCGCCGGGTCCAGCTCCCGCATCCGCTCCTCGGCCGCCGCGATCACGCGGCGGCAGGCCGCCGGCCCGCGCCGGAGCGGCCCGGCCGCGGGATCGGCGGCGCCCCGCCGCAGGGCGACCGCCTCCCGCAGCAGACGGACCAGGCCGGCCAGGCCGGAGGCGATCAGCTCCAGGTCCGGCTCCGCCGGGGGCCCCGGACGCCGGGTGGCCAGGTGGACGGCTCCACCGACCGCGTCCAGCACCAGCAGGCCGTCCCCGTACGCGGGCGCGCCGATCACCAGCAGCCGCCCGCCGTCCAGGACGTCCTCGCCGAGCACCGCGGACAGCGTCGGCCAGGGGGCCACCGCGTCGGCGTCCAGCTCCAGCCCCGCCGCGCGCAGCGGGAGCCCCACCCGGGTCAGGAAGCGCCGGCTGGGCTCGTGGACCAGCGCGCCGGGCAGCAGCCCGGCCGGCAGCCGGCGAACCTCGGCCGGCCCGAACCAGTCGTCCAGGTCCCGCGCCGTCACCGGCGCCCGCAGGCCGTCCATCCGCTACCCCGCCCCGAGTCGCACGGCCACCGGCCCCTCGGGCCCGCCGATCACCAGCAGCCCGCCCGCCAGCGCCAGCGACCAGACCGGGGACCCGAGCCGCAGGTCGAGGACGCCGTCCGGGTCGTCCGGCCACCGCACCCTGACCAGTCCGTCCTCCCAGGCCGCGGCCACCACCGGCCCGGCCGCGCCGATCCCGGCGGCGACCGCCGTCACCGGGCCCTCGCGCCGGTCGAGAGGGCCCGGCATCGGCTCCGAACGCGGGCCCCAGAGCCGGACGACGCCGTCGAAGCCACCGCTCACCAGCAGCGGGAAGCCCTCGTCGGACACCCCGTCACCGTCCACCGCGGCCCCGGCGAGCGCGGTCACCGGGCCCTGGTGCAACTGCTCCCGGCGCACCACGCCGTCCTCGTCCCAGCACACGCCGCCGGCCACGTCGCCGACCGCCGGCGCGGCGCCGGACAGCCCCGGGACGGCCGCGAGCGTGCTGAGCTCGCCGGCCGCCGCGGCGCGCAGCCGCTCCAGCGCCCCGCCCAGGGCGTACGGGTCGAGGCCGGGCCCGGGCCGCGGCGGCGCCAGCAGTTCGGTGCGGCCGCCGGCGTCGAGCAGCACGACCGTCCCGCCCGGTGTCGCGGCGAGCGCGCGCAGCGGCCGGGGGCCGGGCACCAGCAGGCTCCCCGGGCGGCCGGTGGCCGCGTCCACCGTCCGTACCGCGCCGGTCGGGCCGGCCAGCAGCACCTGCCCGGCGTGGGCGCCGAGCCCGGCGGCCAGCGCGGTGACCGGCCCCGGCCAGGCGTCCCCGGCGGACGGCCAGAGCGCCCAGGCGCCGGCCCAGGCGGCGGGTACGGCGGACAGCCTGGCGACGGCGGCCTCGTCCACGCCGAGCAGCCGCGCCCGCAGGGTGGCGGCCCGCTGGGCGGGGTCGGCCTGCTCCACCAGCGCCGGGCCGGCCGCCCACCAGGCCCGGGCGACGGTGCCGTCCTCGCCCTCCAGCGCGGCCGTGACGGCCACCGGCCCGGCCAGCACCAGCAGCAGCGGGTCGGCCTGCATCCGGCCCGCGCCGCCCTCGCGGGCCGCGGCGGTCCAGAACTCGGAGAGCAGGTCCTGCTCCGTCCGCAGCAGGTCGGGCGTGCCGTCGGGGCGGACCGGGATCCGGGCCGCCAGTTCACCCAGCGCGGCCGGCCGGGGCCGCTCCGAACGCCCCAGCGCGGCGGCCGCGTTGGGGTACGCCCCGGGGTCACCGCCGTGCCCGAGGCACCAGGCGCCGAAGCGTTCGCGGTCGGTCCACTGCGGGTCGTCCAGCTCCATCACGGCCGGCGCCGGGCCGGGGCCGAAGGCCGCCGCGCCGGGGCTGCCGGTGACCGCCTCGACCACCAGCCGGACCTGCGGCAGCTCCAGCAGCGGTCGCAGCAGCCCGGTCACCAGGGCGGCCGGGTCGGCCGCCCGGTTGAGCCCGGGGACGCAGATCACCGTGGGCCGGCCGTCCTCGGCCAGCGCGGCCGTCAGCTCCTGCGCCGTCCGCGCGGACAGGCCGAGCCGGACGCCGAGCGACCAGACGGCGGAGCTGAGGGAGTGGCCGGCGGCGGGCAGCACGGCCCTGATCCGCCGGGCGGCCGGGGTCTCCGGCCGGGTGCAGCCGGTCGCCAGCCAGTCCAGCAGGTGGCTCTTGCCGACGCCCGGCGGGCCGGACACCCGGCACAGCCGGGGCGCCCGGGCGTCGTCCAGCCACCCGAACAGGGCCAGCCCGGCCGGGTGGCGGCCCGCCAGGAGGGGCGGGATCCGCCGGCCGTCCGTCGTCATGCCTGCCCCTGTCCGTCCCGGCTGCCGGCCCGCAGGAGACCGCCGTGCCGGGGCGGGCGTCCGTCGGGCAGCACGCTCTCCCATCAACGCTACGAGCATACTTACTGGGCGTCAGCCGGTCCGGCCGGGCCGCAGGGTCATGACAGCCGAGGGCCCGGCGAGGCGAAGCCGCGCCGGCGCCGGCACCCGCTCCGCCCGCACGCGGACTCCCCCGACGAACCGCCCCCGCACCATCACCGTGGCCGATATCCGGCAACCGGCCGGAATGCCCGCCCGGCAGGGAAATCCAGCCGCCGAAGCCCCCGGGGCCGCCCGGCATTCGCCGGTGAATGCGGCGCACCCGCCCGCTCCCACCGGAATGCACGAAGGATTCGCCGGCCCGATCACGGGCCGCCGGGACGGCGGGCCGCACCGGCCACCTCCGCGAGCAGCACCGACAACCCCTCGGACGACACCGGCCGCATCCACGGGTGCCACCTGGAACTCGGGCGGGAATCACCGGGGCGAAATCCACCGACCGCGCCAATTCCGCCGGGGGCCACCCGACGGGCGGGCCGGACCCAGCCCTCCCGGGCCACGGCGGAACTCCCGGGCATTGCGGGGCGGATTCCCGGGAATGGCCGGCCGGGGTGAAGTCGGGGCGGGCGGGCGGGCCCGCTCCGGACCGGCCCGCCCGCGCCCGGCCGTCGCCGCCGGCCGCGCCGCCCGGCACCGCAACTCCCCCTTGCCCACGGCTTGCAGGGTGGTAACGTCCGGATGAAGCATCACCTGGACCGCCTCTCGCGAGAGGCACGGAGTCCGGTGCCCGCAGGCCCCCGACCCCGCCCCGGAGAGCAGCAGAGGAGCGCCATGGCCCGGGTCACTCCCGAGATGTTCGATTCGGTATTCGCCGCCGACCAGCTCGTCCGGATTCCCGGCGAATCCGTACCCGTACGGATCACGCACGGCCCCTCGCGGGAGTACTTCACCGGGACCGGGTTCCCGCTGGTCCGGAACTGGCTCTACCGCTCACCGGTGGACGAACCGTCCGGCGAGTTCTCCGACCTCGGGACGCTCCGGCCCGAACTCGACGAATTCATCGACATTCCGGGCGGCGCCAAGGAATGGCTCCTCGTCGGGCGCCTCGGGCCCGACCTGCTGATGCTGGACGGGGCAAGCGGTCGGGTACATGCCATATTGAACGGCTCGGACGAGATCACGCCCGCGCACGAGAGCCTCCAGGAACTGGGCTTCTTCCTCTATGTGATGCAACGCGAGCGGGCGCTCTTCTACGGCCCGTACGAGGACACCGACCGGAGCGAGGACGTCCGCGGGGCCATCGACCAGGTCCGCGAGGAGCTTGCCGCGGCCGGGCCCGACGCCTTCACCGCCCCCGGGGGCAGCTGGCCCCGGCTGCTGCGGGAGTTCAAGGACGAGTGGGTCGAGTACGCCCCGGCGGGGGGCGGACAGCACGCCGGCACGTCGTACCCCGGCGAGCACGGCTGGTGGGTGCCCCCGCACCCCGCCTGACCCGGCCGCCGGACCGCCCGCGCCCAGATCATGACGGACCGTCAGTTCAGCACGGGGAGCAGGCCGCCGAGGTCACTGCGCTCACCGCTCGCCGAGACCAGGGCCTCCTCGACGGCGGCCGCCCAGCCGGTCCGCCCGGTGGCCAGCCGGATCCAGGTCAGCGGGTCGGTCTCGACGACGTTCGGCGGCGTGCCCCGGGTGTGCCTGGGCCCCTCCACCGCCTGCACCACCGCGTACGGCGGCACCCTCAACTCCACCGCCCCGCCGGGCGCCTGGGCGGCCAGCGCGTCGGCCAGCAACCGGACCACCGCCGCCACGGCCTGCCGGTCGTGGGCGAAGGCCGGCAGACCGAGCGCGTCCGCCAGGTCGTCGGCGTGCACGACGGTCTCCACCAGCCGGGTGACCAGCATGTCGGAGAGCAGCATCGAGCCCAGCCGGATCTCGAACCTCCTGGCCGGGTCGGCCACTTCGGGGCCCGCCAGCAGCGCGAGCAGTTCCTCGGCCGCGTCGTCGAACCCGGCCGCCACCTCGGCCGGGGAGCCGTCGAAGGCCTTCGCGGTGTACTCCCGGGTGCCGGCGTCCAGCAGCGGCGCCACCGTGCCCACCCCCGCGACCCACTGCGCCAGGCTCAGGGCCGGCGCACCGCGCAGCGGTTCCCGGACGTGCCGGGGCACCCAGGCGATCTGCAGGGCGAGATGGGCCACCAGCTCCCGCACCCGCCACTCCCCCAGCCGGGTCGGGCGGGCGAGCCGCCGCTCGGCGTCCGGGCCGGCGCACAGCTCGTGGACGGTGGCGCGGAGCGCCCCGACCTGGGCGGCCAGCGCGGCGCGCACCTTCACGGGGTCGTAACTGCGGGTCTTCGGCGGCATACCGGCAGGCTATCGCCCCCGGCCGAACGGCCCCAGGACGGCGGGGAACCGCCGGGGACGAGCCGAGGAGGGCCGGGGAACGGCCGAGGGGCGGCCCGCGCCTGCGCGCGGACCGCCCCTCGGATCGCTGCTGGTCGCAGCCCTGACCGGATCAGGCGAGCAGAGCCTCGATGACGCCGGTGTGGGCGTCCTTCAGCTCGGCCAGCGAGACGGTGAACTGGCCCTGGACCTCCAGGACGTCGCCGTCCACCACGCCGATCCGGGTGGCCGGCAGGCCACGCGCACCGCACATGTCGTTGAACCGGAGTTCCTCGCTGCGCGGCACCGAGACGACGGCGCGGCCGGCGGACTCGGAGAACAGGAACACGAACGGGTCCAGCTCGGCCGGCACCACGATCCGGGCGCCGTTGCCGCCCTTGAGGCAGCTCTCCACCAGGGCCTGGGCCAGGCCGCCGTCGGAGAGGTCGTGCGCGGCGTCGATCATGCCGTCGCGGGAGGCGGCGATCAGGATCTCGCCGAGCAGCCGCTCGCGCTCCAGGTCCACCTTGGGCGGCAGGCCGCCGAGGTGGCCGTGGACGACCTGGGACCAGGCCGAACCGCCCAGCTCGTCGGCGGTGTCGCCGAGCAGGTAGAGGTGCTGGCCCTCCTCGGCGAAGCCGATCGGGGTGCGCCGGGTGACGTCGTCGATGACGCCGAGCACCGCGACCACGGGGGTCGGGTGGATGGCGACGTCGCCGGTCTGGTTGTACAGCGAGACGTTGCCGCCGGTGACCGGGGTGCCGAGCACCAGGCAGGCGTCGGCGAGGCCGCGGGTCGCCTCGGCGAACTGCCACATCACGTCCGGGTCCTCGGGGGAGCCGAAGTTGAGGCAGTCGGAGACGGCGAGCGGCTTGGCACCGCCGGCCGCGACGTTGCGGTACGCCTCGGCCAGGGCCAGCTGGGCACCGGCGTACGGGTCCAGCTTGGCGTAGCGGCCGTTGCCGTCGGTGGCGACCGAGACGCCGAGGTTGGTCTCCTCGTCGATCCGGACCATGCCGGAGTCCTCGGGGGTGGCCAGCACGGTGTTGCCGATCACGTACCGGTCGTACTGGTCCGTGATCCACGCCTTGGAGGCCTGGTTCGGCGAACCCGCCACCTGCAGCAGGGCCTCCTTGAGCGCCTCGCCGGTGGCCGGGCGCAGCAGCCGCTCGGCGGTCGGGGCGTCGGCCTGCAGCGCGTCCTGCCAGCTCGGCCGGGCGTACGGGCGGTTGTAGACCGGGCCGTCGTGGGCGACGGTGCGCGGCGGCACGTCGACGACCTGCTCGCCGTGCCAGAAGATCTCCAGGCGCTCGCCCTCGGTCACCTCACCGATCACGGTGGCGATGACGTCCCACTTCTCGCAGATCTCCAGGAAGCGGTCGACCTTGCCGGGCTCGACGATCGCGCACATGCGCTCCTGCGACTCGCTCATCAGGATCTCCTCGGGGGAGAGCGAGGAGTCGCGCAGCGGGACGGTGTCGAGCTCGACCCGCATGCCGCCGGAGCCGGCCGAGGCCAGCTCGGAGGTGGCGCAGGAGAGGCCGGCGCCGCCGAGGTCCTGGATGCCGAGCACCAGCTTCTCGGCGAAGATCTCCAGGGTGCACTCGATGAGGAGCTTCTCCTGGAACGGGTCGCCGACCTGGACGGCCGGGCGCTTGGCCGGGCCGGTGGCGTCGAAGGTCTCCGAGGCGAGCACGGAGACGCCGCCGATGCCGTCGCCGCCGGTGCGGGCGCCGTACAGGATGACCTTGTTGCCGGCGCCGGAGGCCTGCGCGAGGTGGATGTCCTCGTGCTTCATCACGCCCACGCAGAGCGCGTTGACCAGCGGGTTGCCCTGGTAACAGGAGTCGAAGACGACCTCGCCGCCGATGTTCGGCAGGCCCAGGCAGTTGCCGTAGCCGCCGATGCCCGCGACGATCCCGGGCAGCACGCGCCGGGTGTCCGGGTGGTCGGCCGCGCCGAACCGCAGCGGGTCCATCACGGCGACCGGGCGGGCGCCCATCGCCAGGATGTCGCGGACGATGCCGCCGATGCCGGTGGCCGCGCCCTGGTAGGGCTCGATGTACGACGGGTGGTTGTGCGACTCGACCTTGAAGGTGACCGCGTAGCCCTGGCCGACGTCGACCACACCGGCGTTCTCGCCGATGCCGACGAGCATGGCGTCCGAGGCGGGCGCCTTCTCGCCGAACTGCTTCAGGTGCACCTTGGAGCTCTTGTAGGAGCAGTGCTCCGACCACATGACCGAGTACATCGCGAGCTCGGCCCCGGTGGGGCGGCGGCCCAGGATCTCGCGGATCCGGGCGTACTCGTCCTCCTTGAGGCCGAGTTCGGCCCAGGGCTGGGCCGCGTCCGGGGTCTGCTCGGCGTTCTTGACGGTGTCGAGGCTCATCAGGCGTTCACCAGCTGCTTCAGTACGGAGGTGAAGAAGCCCAGGCCCTCGGTGGTCGGGCCGGTGAGCGGCTCCACGGCGTGCTCGGGGTGCGGCATCAGGCCGACGACGTTGCCGGCGGCGTTGGTGATGCCGGCGATGTCGCGGTACGAACCGTTGGGGTTCAGGTCGAGGTAGCGGGCGACGACCCGGCCCTCGGCCTCCAGCTCGTCCAGGACGTGCTGGTCGGCGACGAAGCGGCCCTCGCCGTTCTTCAGCGGCACCACGATTTCCTGGCCGGCCGAGTAATCACGCGTCCACGCAGTGTTCGCGTTCTCGATCCGCAGCTTCTGGTCGCGGCAGATGAAGTGCAGCGAGTCGTTGCGGGTGAGCGCGCCGGGCAGCAGGTGCGATTCGCAGAGCACCTGGAACCCGTTGCAGATACCGAGGACGGGCATTCCCAGCTTCGCCTGCTCGATGATGGTGTCCATCACCGGGGAGAAGCGGGAGATCGCACCGCAGCGCAGATAGTCGCCGTAGCTGAACCCGCCCGGCAGGACGACCGCGTCGACCTGGTGGAGATCCTTGTCACGGTGCCAGAGCGCGACCGGCTCGGCGCCGGCCAGGCGGACCGCGCGCTGCGCGTCGCGGTCGTCGAGCGAGCCCGGGAAAGTGACGACGCCGACGCGGGTGGTCACGAGGACTCCTCCACTCGAACGGTGAAGTCCTCGATCACGGTGTTGGCGAGAAAGGTTTCGGCGGCTTCGCGGATGCGGGCGAGCGCGGCGTCATCGACCGGGCCCTCCAGCTCCAGCTCGAAACGCTTGCCCTGGCGGACGTCGGCGATCCCGGCGAAACCAAGGCGGGGCAGTGCACGCTGCACCGCCTGTCCCTGGGGGTCGAGGATCTCCGGCTTGAGCATGACGTCGACTACGACGCGTGCCACTGGCACTCCCGGTGGTGTTCTCGTGAAGGCGGGGGAACTCCAGACTACCGGGGGTTTGAGGTCCGATTGCGGCCCGGACGTCGCGACGCGCGTAGACCACAGCCCCTTACGCCACAAGGGCATCACCTCCACGGACACTCCCGCCGGTGCCCCTTTTCGGGGGATTCGGGACCCTTCTCAAGAACACCCGAATACCGGCACTCCGGACAGATCGGCCATCACGCGGCGCCGGTATCCGGTCCTCGGTGAATCACGTGAATATCCGGAAAAGAAAGCAGGACTCTTCGATTTCACCCCGCTTCGGGTGCAGAATAGGGCCACCTGCTGCGGCAAGTGCTGCGTATCCGGCATGGCATCCCGCCTGCCCGTATGCGCTTGCGCGACTGGTGCACATCGGGCCTCAGGAGCGCACCCTGCGCCCTGCGGCCGAAATGCCCGAGAGGATTGACACCCATGGCTCAGCGTGTAGTTGTCACGCTCTCCGACGACCTGGACGGCGGCGCGGCAGCGGAAACCGTCCACTTCGGCGTCGACGGGAAGTCGTACGAGATCGACCTGTCCCTGGACAACGCGGAAAAGCTGCGGGAGGCCCTCGCGCCGTTCGTCGCCGCCGGCCGCCGCCAGAGCCGCACCGGAAAGTCCTTCCGCCGCACCGCCCTCACCCCCGACCCGGCCGCCGTGCGCGCCTGGGCGCAGTCCCGCGGCATGGAACTGCCGGCCCGCGGCCGCATCCCCAAGCACGTCTACGAGTCCTTCGCCGAGGCCAACTGACCTCCCGGAGCAGCTGGTCGCCCCGCCCGTCCGGAAGGGTGGGGCGACCACCCCGATCGATGGGGTAAAGTATTCCTCGTCGCCGCAACCGGAGTCCGGTCGAGGCGGCCGGTGCCCTGCAAAGCACCGTGCGGACGTGGCTCAGTTGGTAGAGCATCACCTTGCCAAGGTGAGGGTCGCGAGTTCGAATCTCGTCGTCCGCTCGCAGTAAGCACGAACAGCACGACCGGGTAGTATGCCCGGGACGGACAACTCAATAGCTCAGCATGCGGACGTGGCTCAGTTGGTAGAGCATCACCTTGCCAAGGTGAGGGTCGCGAGTTCGAATCTCGTCGTCCGCTCCATGAATCGAAGGCCCCCTCTCACGAGGGGGCCTTCGTCGTTCGGTGACACAGATCACAAACCGCCGGCGCTCCCCGGTCGCATACCGCCGGCGCTCCCGGCCCATGACATTTGTCACCGCCGACCCGTGAATCCGCGTCCGTGACCGATGACAGCGCGCACTGCCCGCGCCGCGCCGGTGGCGGAAGGCTGGAGCCATGGAAACGAGCCACCCCCAGCCGCCCGCGGACCACGTGATCGAGGTCGCCGGCCTGCACCGCCGCTACGGTCCGGCCGACCCGGCCGGCTTCGACGCCGTCCGCGGCGTCGACCTCACCGTCCGCCGGGGCGAGCTGTTCGCCCTGCTCGGCACCAACGGGGCCGGCAAGACCTCCACCATGGAACTGATCGAGGGCCTGGCCGCCCCCACCGGCGGGCAGGTGCGGGTGCTCGGCCACGACCCGTACCGCGAGCGCGGGGCACTGCGACCCCGGATCGGCATCATGCTCCAGGAGGGCGGGTTCCCCGGTGACCTCACCGTCGCCGAGACGGGCCGTGCCTGGGCCGGGATCACCAGCGGCGCGCGGCCCGGCGACGGCGGCCGGACGCTGGACGAGGCGTTGGCGCTGGTCGGGCTGACCGGCCGGCGCGGCGTCCGGGTCAAGCAGCTCTCCGGCGGCGAGCGGCGCCGGCTCGACCTCGCGGTGGCCCTGCTCGGCCGCCCGGAGGTGCTCTTCCTGGACGAGCCGAGCACCGGCCTCGACCCGGAGGCGCGTGCCGCGACCTGGCGCCTGGTCCGCGACCTGCGGGCCCAGGGCACCACCGTGCTGCTCACCACCCACTACCTGGAGGAGGCCGAGGAGCTGGCCGACCGGCTGGCGATCATGCACCGCGGCCGGATCGTCACCACCGGCACGGTGGCCGAGGTGATCGCCGGCCGCCCCTCCCGGATCTCCTTCGAACTCCCCGAGCGGGAGCTGGAGTTCGCCGACCTGACACTGCCCCCGCTGGCCGGCGCCGAGGTCCGCGCCGAAGGCCGGCGGATCACCGTGCAGACCCCGCGACTGCAGGACACCCTCACCGAGCTGCTCGGCTGGGCCGCCCGCCACCGGCTCGCCCTCGGCGGGCTCGACGCCCGCAGCGCCTCGCTGGAGGAGGCCTTCCTGGCCATCGCCGCCGGCGCCGAGGAGCAGAGCCCCGAGCCCCCGGCCGTGCCCGCCCGCCGCAACCCGCTCCGCAAGCTGATCGGAAGTGCCCGATGACGACCGCCGCTCCCGCCGCCCCCGTCCGGCCGGCCACCGCCGCGCCCACCACCACCCCGGCGGGCCGGATCCTGGCCCTCGGCCGGGCCGAGGCCACGCTGCTGCTGCGCAACCGCAGCGCCCTGTTCATCGCGGTCGCCCTGCCGCTGCTGATGATCGGCGCCCTGCGCGGCGTCCTGGACCAGCAGGCCGAGAAGCTGGCCGGGCTCGACCTGGACGCCGCCCTGGTGAACGGCGTGGTCGGCTTCGTGCTGATGTTCGTCGTCTACTACAACCTGACCAGCGCCTACGTTGCCCGCCGCAACGAACTGGTGCTCAAGCGACTGCGCACCGGCGAGGCCGGCGACCTGGAGATCCTGGCCGGCACCGCCGTCCCGGCGGTCGCCCTCGGCCTGCTGATGTGCGCGCTGGTGGCCGTCGGCGGCGCCGTCATGATGCACCTGCCCGGCCCGGCCAACCCGCTGCTGATCGTGGCCGGCCTGGCCCTCGCCCTGGTCCTGCTGATCGCCCTCGCGGCCCTCTCCAGCAGCTTCACCAAGACCGTCGAGAGCGCGGGGATCACCACCCTGCCGCTGATGCTGGTGACCCAGTTCGGCTCCGGCCTGCTCGTCCCGCTCGAAGCGATGTCCGACCGGGTGGCCGACCTCTGCCGGCTGCTGCCCGCCACTCCGGCCTTCGAACTGATCCGGCTCGGCTGGTTCGGCACCGACGGCTCCGCCCCCGCCACCGGCTTCGCCGGCACCTGGGCCGAGGCCGCCCCGCACCTGGCCGTCGGCACCCTCTGGACAGCCGTCGCCGTCTGGACCACCCTGCGGGTGTTCCGCTGGGAGCCCCGGCGCTGACCGGCCGGCCGCCCCGTCGATGGTCACCGCGCCCCGCCACTGGTAGGAAGACAGGCAGCAAGATCATGACTTCAGGGGGAGCGGCGGAGATGGACGTCACGGCACCGGTCCGGCGCTGGCGGGGCTACGGCAAACCGCAGCGCAGCGAGCTGTACCTGCGCTGGTCGCTCTACCTGATGGCGTTCTCCCAGCCCCCGGTGGTGCTGCTCACGCTGGTCGGGACAGCCCCGCAGCACGGGCCGGGACCGGCCGGCGGGGCCGCCGTGCTGGCCCTGTCCTGCGGCGTCAGCTGGCTGTCGATCAGGGCCTACGGCGCCGCCCTCGACCACTACCTCGGCCGTCCGAGCGCGGTCGACCGCCGGCTCCGGTCGACCGCCGCAGGAGCGCTGGCGGCGCTCTGGATCACCGTGCTGATCGGCTCGGACATCAGCCCCCGGGAGGACGGCGCCAGCCTGGCCGTCACGCTGGCGGGCGGCCTGGCGGTGCTCTGGTTCGGACCGCTGAGCGTCGCCCGCCCCGTCCGGACCGTCGCGCTGCAGGGGCCGCTGGGGCTGGCCCTGCTCGCGCCCCCGCTGCTGATGGCCGGCACCGACCCCGCCACCACCTGCGGGCTGCTGGTGGGCCTCGGAGTGATCCTGCCGCTGCTCGGCGCCAGCTGCCGCAGCTTCGCCTGGCTGCTCGGCGTGGTGTGGGAGCTGGACGCGGCCCGCGAGGCGCAGTCCCGGCTGGCGGTGGCCGAGGAGCGGCTGCGGTTCTCCCGGGACCTGCACGACGTGATGGGCCGTAACCTCACCACCATCGCGCTGAAGAGCGAGCTGGCCGTCCAGCTCGCCCGGCGCGGGCGACCCGAGGCCGCCGACCAGATGACCGAGGTCCAGCGGATCGCGCAGGAGTCCCACCGCGAGGTCCGTGACCTCGTCCGCGGATACCGGACCGCCGACCTGAACGCCGAGGTGATCGGCGCCCGCGCGGTGCTGCGGGCCGCCGGCGTGGAGTGCGGGATCGACCTCGGCGAGGACGCGGCCGCGCTGGCCGGGCCCGTCCAGTCGGTGCTCGGCTGGGTGCTGCGGGAGGCGACCACCAACGTGCTTCGCCACAGCGAGGCCCGGCACTGCTCGGTCCGGCTGCGGGTGGCCGACGGCCGGGCGGTGCTGGAGCTGGCGAACGACGGCGTGCCGGCCGGCCCTCCGGTGCCGCCGGGCGGGCGGCCGCCCGGCGGCACCGGGCTGCGCGGCCTGCGCGAACGCCTCGCCGCCCACGACGGCACCCTCGACCTGCCGCCCGCGGCGCCCGGCAGCTTCCTGCTGCGCGCGAGCGTCCCGCTGGGCGCCGGCCCGGCGGCCGGCGCCCCCGAACCCACCGCACTGGAGAAGACCGCCCGATGAACACCCCGACGGAGCCGACCGCGCCGACCCCGGTCCGCGTCCTGCTCGCCGACGACGAGCACCTGATCCGGGGCGCGCTGGCCGCCCTGCTCGCGCTGGAGGACGACCTGACGGTGGTCGCCGAGGCGGCCTCCGGCCCGGAGGCGCTGGCGATGGCGAAGGCGCACCGGCCGGACGTCGCGGTGCTGGACCTCCAGATGCCGGGCCTGGACGGCATCGAGGTGGCCACCGAGCTGCGCCGGCTGCTGCCGGACTGCCGCACGATGATCGTCACCGGCCACGGCCGCCCCGGCTACCTGAAGCGCGCCCTGGAGGTCGGGGTCCGGGGCTTCCTGCCGAAGACCGTCTCGGCGGCCGACCTGGCCGGCATCATCCGCACCGTGCGGGCCGGCGGCCGGTACGTCGACCCGGAGCTGGCGGCGGACGCGATCGCGGCCGGCGAGACCCCGCTGACCCCGCGGGAGACCGACGTCCTGGAGCTGGCCGCCGACGGCACCTCGATCGCCGGGATCGCCGAGCGGGCGGCGCTCTCCCAGGGCACCGTCCGCAACTACCTCTCCTCGGCCGCCGCCAAGCTCGGCGCCGAGAACCGGCACGCGGCGGTGCGGATCGCCCGCGAGCACGGCTGGATCTGACCGGCCGGCCCGCGGGCGGGCTGCTCCCGGGCGGGACTACACCCAGTCGGTGGGCCAGTCGGTGCCGGTCAGCCGCTCGTACGCCTCGACGTACTTGGCCCGGACCCGCTCGACGACCTCGGCCGGCAGCTCCGGCGGCGGCTGCTCGCTGTTGCGGTCCCAGCCGGACGCCGGGGAGGTCAGCCAGTCCCGGATGATCTGCTTGTCGAAGGACGGCTGGGCCCGGCCCGGCTGCCACTGGTCGGCCGGCCAGAAGCGGGAGGAGTCGGGGGTGAGCACCTCGTCGCCGATCACCAGCCGGCCGTCGGCCAGGCCGAACTCGAACTTGGTGTCCGCCAGGATGATCCCGCGGTCGCGCGCGATGTCCCGGGCCCGGGCGTAGACGGCCAGCGTGACCTGGCGCAGCTCGGCGGCCAGCTCGGGGCCGATCCGGCGGGCGGTCTCCTCGTAGCTGACGTTCTCGTCGTGCTCGCCGACCTCGGCCTTGAGCGCGGGGGTGTAGATCGGCGCGGGCAGCTCGGAGCCGTCCTCCAGGCCCTCGGGCAGCGCGATGCCGCAGACCGTGCCGTCGTTGCGGTACTCCAGCAGGCCGGAGCCGGTCAGGTAGCCGCGGGCCACGCACTCGACCGGGGCCATCTCCAGCGGACGGCAGACCAGCGTGCGGCCGGCCCAGTCGGCCGGGGCGCCCGCCGGGACCTCGGTGGAGATCACGTGGTTGGGGACGATGTCGGCGATCCGCTCGAACCACCACAGCGAGAGCTGGGTGAGGATCCGGCCCTTGTCGGTGATGGCGTTCGGCAGCACCCAGTCGTAGGCCGAGGTCCGGTCGCTGGCGACCATCACCAGCTCGCCGGACTCGGCGCGGTACAGGTCGCGCACCTTGCCGGTGTGCAGGTGGATCAGGCCGGGTACCTGGACAGGCTCGGGCTTGGTGACAAATCCGCTCAAGGTCGTCTCAGTCCTCAGGGTGGTTCGCGTGTCCGCGGGCACGAACAGGGGGGGTCGGTGGGGCCGAGTCTTTCACGAGGCCCCTTGTCCGTTCACCCAAGGGCGCGGGCCGTTCAGCCGTCCTTGCACAGACGATCCAACAGGTTGGCGGTGGCCCGCTGGACCCGCTCGTCGGTGTGCCCGGGGCGGTCCAGCGCCGGCGACCAGGCGAAGGTGCCCGCCGCGAAGACGTACGCGCCGCTCGGCGCCCGGTAGAGCGAGGTCTCCTGGTAGCGGGTCCGCCCGGCCGAGTCCTGGTACGGGGAGTGCGCCAGCAGCACCCGCTCGGTGTGCTCGGGGAGCGCTACCTTGGGGAAGTAACGGTCCGCCTCGCCGGCCACCAGGCCGGGCAGGCCTTCGCCCTCGCGCAGTCCGGTGCCGTCCCAGAGCCAGTGCTCGGTGTTGCGCGCCACCAGCGGCACCGGCGCGGCGACCCGGCTCGCGTACTGGATGCCCAGCAGGTGCTGCTCCGGCTCGGCCGCGTCCCGCCAGAGCGCGCTCTGGCTGCCGGCCACCCCGGCGGCCGGGCTGCCGGCCGGCACCTTCTGCCGCTTGCGGCAGTTCAGCAGCCGGTTGGGCTCGCCGGACGCCGCGGCGGACAGCTCCACCCGCCAGTACATGGTGTTGGCGGAGAGGAAGACCAGCGAGGTGCCGTCGTCCCGGGCCCGCTCGACGGCCCGCCGCATCGGCTCGGACCAGTACTCGTCGTGGCCGGGGAAAATCAGCGCCCGGTGCCGGGCCGGCTCGACCAGGCCGGCGTGCAGGTCGCCGGCGGTGGCGTAGGCGAGGTCGTAGCCGTACCGCTCGGCCCAGCGGATGAAGTCGTAGGCGTGACCGACGTGCAGCGGCAGCCCGGCGCCGGCGTGCGGGCGGTCGAAGGAGACCGTGACGGCCGCCTCCCGCTCGCCGAGCAGCCCGCCCCGGTCGTCCCAGGCGTGGTAGAGGCTGGCCCCGTGGCGGCCGTCCTCGGGGAAGAGGTTGTAGGCCTGCCAGGTCACGTCGGGGAGCACCAGCAGCAGGTCGGGGGTGTGCGCCGGGTCGTCGTGGTCCCGCACGGTGAACGGGATGTGGTTGCGGTGCAGGTTGTCGCTGGTGGTCAGCACGGCCACGTAGGCGCCGGGCCGCCAGTGGGCGGGCACCTGCAGCCGCCAGGACTGCCACCAGTGGTGGCAGGAGACGGTGCGGCCGGCCACCAGCGGCGCGGGCTGCGCGAGACCGGCGATCAGCGGGCTGGACGTCATGTGGTGGGCGCCGTCGCCGCCGTAGTGGCCGATCCGGTAGACGTCGACGGTGAACTCGCGCGGCGGGCGGACGGTGACCCGGAAGTCCACCGACCCGCCGGGGCGGACCACGCCGGCCGAGGCGAAGCCCTTGATCTGCTGGTCCACGTCGTCGGAGTTGGCCGGGGTGCCGACCGGGGGTCTGGGTCTGGCTCCGGTGAGCGGCTGCTGGCCCGGCGCGTCCAGCGAGACGTACCAGGGCACGGCCTCCCCGGTGCCGGCGACGTACTGGTCGGGGCTGCGCAGCCACGGCAGCGGGCCCTGTCCGAAGGGGTCGGAGACGCCGTGGGCGTGCGTTCCCGACTCCCAGCGACGGTTGAGTTCGGTCCCCACGCGCCCCTCCCAGGTGCACCTCCCCCGGGCGGGCACGTGCCACCCGGATGTGCGTGCGGTCTAATACACCACACACTGCTGGCGCTGCGTAGCCTCACCGTAGCAACTAGTGGCGGTCAATCCGTTCCGCTCCCCGCACCGGGCCGCTGTCCTGCGGGAACAGCGGATCCCGGGGGCGCGCACCCCGGCACCGTGCGCCGCCCCGCAGCCCGGCCGGGGCCGGTCGGGGGGCCGTCGGGTGCCGGTCCAGGGGCTGGTGCCGCTGCCGGGCCGGCGGCCGGTCCCGGTGCCGGGCTCAGAGTCGTACGGGCTTCTCCAGTCGTACCCCGGCCGCGTCCAGCCAGGCCCGCAGCGGGCCGTCCTGGCCCTGCTCGACGGCCTGCGCCACCGGCTCGGCCAGGTCGGTGCGGCGCACCCCGCCGATCAGCAGGACGGGGCCGTCCAGCCAGTCCAGGCCCGGGGTGCCGCCCGCGGTGTCGACGGCCGCGCAGCAGACCATCGCGGTGACGTGCTCGACCAGCAGGTCCCGCCCGCTGCGGGCGGGCTCCAGCAGCGAGGGCGGGCGGCCCGTCCGGGCCAGCTGGCTGGCCAGGGCGGCGGCCAGCGGCTCGCCGTCGCCCTCGGCGAGCCGGGACAGCAGACGGGTGAGGGTCGGGGCGCCCGGCCGGGCCTGCGGGGCCAGCCGGTCCAGCGCGGCCTGCAGGGCGGCGGCCCGGGCCCGCCAGCCGAGGTCGACGACCTCGGTGGGGTAGTCGGCCCAGTCCAGTTCCTTCCAGCCCTCGGCGGCCGCGGCCGCCGACCGGTCGGCGACGGACCGCTCGGCGGCGGGGCCGGCCGGGGTCGCGGGCCCGGTCGCGGCCGAGGCCGTCGCCGGACCGGTGGCGGAGGGCCTCTCGGGCGCCCCGAAGAAGAGTTCGGCGGCGAGCAGCGAGACGGCCGTGTCGACGGTGCCCGGCTCCTCCAGCAGGTCGCAGGCGGGCCGGTCGCCCAGCCGGGTGCCGTAGCCGTCGGCGGCGAGCCGGTCGCGCCGGGAGAGTTCGGTGAGTGCGGCGACCACGCCGGCGTTCAGGTGACAGGGGTGCCGGCCGAGCTTCCAGGCGGGCAGCGCCACCCGGGTCAGCAGCCGGTCCCAGCCCGCGTACGCCAGCCCGACCTGCTCCTGGGCGGCGATCCGCAGTCCGTAGTCGACGGCCTTGGCCTGCTCGGAGGCCCAGCCGGCGACGGCCCGCTCCAGTTCGGCGGAGTGCTCACGGCAGGCGCCGAGCAGCCGCCGGGTGATCCGGTCGGTCAGCAGCCGGGTGCCCCGGCGGGCGGGCCGGCCGGCGGCCGGATCGAGGGCGGACCCGTGGTCGAGGGCGGACCCGGCGCCGGAGTCCAGGCTCGCGTCGAGGCCGCGGACGAACCGGCGGGCGGCGGCGATGTCGGGGTCGGCCGCGGCCGCGGTACCGGCCACCACCGGGGCCAGCAGGGCGCGCAGCTCGCCGGCCCGCATCCACCACAGGAACGGCGAGCCGATCACCAGGACCGGCGCGGGCGGCCGGGTGTCCGCCCGCCCGCGCCCGGAACGGCGGCCCGTCCGCGGGACCGGCACGTCCTCCAGCCAGCTGTCGCAGTCGGGGGTGAGCGCGATGGCCGACGGCGCCGGGACCTCCAGGCGGTCGGCCAGCTCGCCTATCAGGCGGTAGAGCTCGGGGGCGTCCGCCCGGGAGAGCGGGACGGCCGGGGTCTGCGGCACGGCGGCGGTGCGGCGGGCCCGGGCCACCAGGCCGGCCACCAGCAGGGTGGCCGCGGCGACCGCGCACACCGCCCAGCGGACGGCGTCCCAGGCCGCCGCGTCGGGCGACCCCGGAGCACCCAGCCGGCCGGTGACCCGCCCGGCGAGCAGCACCACCGCGACGGCCGCCGGCAGTACGGCGGCGGCCACGGCCCGGCCACGGACCCGCAGCACCGCTTGGGCGCGGGCGCGTGCGGTCTCGACAGCGGCCATACGGTGCGGCACCCCCTTCGGAGTCCCCGGGCGCCTTGTCAGGACGACCGGGCCGACTCGAAACGATCAGTTCCGACCGGGAACGGCGGTATCCGAGCCCGGTTGTGCATCCTGCGTGGCGCTCCTGACAGTTTTGACGCCCGCGTCCTGGCCGGTGTTCCGGATCGCCCCGGTTTCCACTCGTCCCAGTGACGCCGCACGCATTCCGGACGCCGACGTCCGGCGTCGATGCGCGGCGGGCCCGGACCGGACCGGCACACCGGGCCACGCACCCCCCAGCATCCCCCCGTACGGGCCCCGCCACCTGGCGACGATCATCGCGGCGCGGCCCGTGGCACTGCGATCCAGCGCACCATAAGGCCGATGGCCGGACCACGTCAGCCGGACGAGGATGCTGTCACTCGAACTGGTGGAATCCGGCGGCCGACCGGTGTGGCAGCTGGCGCCCGCCGCCCGGCCGGGAAGGCCCGAGGGCGCTGCGTCCATGAGGGTCGCCGCCCCGGATCGGGGCGGGGACCGGACGCAGCGCCCTCGGGGAGCCCGCTCGTGCGGCGGCCGGCCGGTGCCCGGCGGCCCGGCCGGCCGGTGGAGCTGCAGGACGGTGGAGCTGTCCGACGGTGGAGCTGTCCGACGGAGCAGGCAGGACCTAGCCGGCCGCCTTCGCGGCGATGTCGGTGCGGTGCTGGCCGCCCTTCAGGCGGATCGACGCGAGCGCGTCGTAGGCCCGGCCGCGCGCCTCGGCGAGGTCCGCGCCGGTCGCCGTGACCGACAGCACCCGGCCGCCGGCGCTGAGCACCTGGCCGGTCCCGTCCAGACGGGTGCCGGCGTGCAGCACGTAGGCGGTGCCGTCGGCGGCCTCGGCCTCGGCCAGGCCCTCGATCGGGTCGCCGGTGCGCGGGTCGGCCGGGTAGCCCTCGGAGGCGATCACCACGGTGACGGCGGCGCCGTCGTCCCAGCGCAGCGGCTCCAGCAGCTCCAGCGTGCCGGTGGCGGAGGCGTGCAGGACACCGGCCAGCGGGGTCCGCAGCCGGGCCAGCACGACCTGGGTCTCCGGGTCGCCGAAGCGCGCGTTGAACTCGATCACCCGGGTGCCGCGCGAGGTGAGCGCGAGGCCCGCGTAGAGCAGGCCGGAGAACGGGGTGCCCCGGCGCCGCAGCTCGTCCACGGTCGGCTGCAGGACGGTCTCCAGGACCTCCTCGACCAGGCCCTCGGGCGCCCACGGCAGCGGCGAGTACGCGCCCATGCCGCCGGTGTTCGGGCCCTCGTCGCCGTCCAGCGCGCGCTTGAAGTCCTGGGCGGGCTGGAGCGGCAGCACGGTGACGCCGTCGGTGATCGCGAAGAGCGAGACCTCCGGGCCGTCCAGGTACTCCTCGATCACCACCCTCCCCCCGCCCTGACGGCCGGACGGCGCCCCCATGCAGGAGGCGGCGTGCGCCAGCGCCTCGGCGCGGTCGGAGGTGACCACCACGCCCTTGCCGGCGGCCAGGCCGTCGTCCTTCACCACGTACGGGGCACCGAAGGCGTCCAGCGCCTCGGCGGCCTCCTCCACGGTGGTGCACAGGTAGGAACGGGCGGTGGGCACGTTGGCGCCCGCCATCACGTCCTTGGCGAAGGCCTTGGAGCCCTCCAGCTGGGCGGCCTGGCCGGAGGGGCCGAAGACCGGGATGCCGATCGCGCGCACGGCGTCGGCGACGCCCGCGACCAGCGGGGCCTCCGGGCCGACCACGACCAGGTCGGCGGTGAGCAGCCGGGCGAGCGCGGCCACGGCCGCACCGTCCAGCTGGTCGACCGGGTGGACCGTCGCCACCTGCGCGATCCCGGCGTTACCCGGGGCGCAGTGCAGCTCGGTGACGGCGGGATCTTGGGACAGAGAGCGGCACAGGGCGTGTTCGCGGGCGCCGCCGCCGATGACGAGGACCTTCACGGTTGGCAAGGGTAGTCGGTGACGCGATCGGGCCGCTCTCCGGTCTCATGCGGACGTCCGAGGCGGGGGCGGATCCGGCGCCGCCCACCTGGAGGAAACTCCGAACCCGGGCCCGCGGCGGCCCGCCCGCGGCAGCAGCGGGTGCCCGGGTCAGGACAGCGGGTCACCGGCGGCTCGCTCGGAAGGGTGAAATCTCGCCGGCCCCCGCAACCCTCCCACCTCGGGATCCTGAGGTCATTTCCGGTAACGATCATTGGCGAAGCGACCCCACGGTCAGCCATTTGGCGGTAAGAAGTGCTGTTGGACAACCACCGGCGATGTGCCGGTACGCGAACCTACGGGCGGCCCGCACCGCCCGGCGGCCTCGCCCGTCCACCGCACCAGCAGGATTTCACGAACCGTCAGGGGGATGAACCGTCAGGAAGTCACCTCTTCCGGGCGATTCCGCCCCCGGCCTCCGAAGCCCGCGCCCCGGCACCCGGGCCGTGCGGACCACCGGCGGTCCGGCCGTTCGTGGCCCGGACCCAGTCGACCCAGCAGTCAGCCCGCCACAGGGAGCCCCACAGGTGAGCCAGCCGGAAATGCAGCCCGAGGAGAGTGCCTGGGGCAAGGACGTCGGCGAGGAGGACCCGCCCGCGACGGCCCCCGCCGCCCCGGGCCGGGCGTCCACCCGCCGCCGGACCGACCTGAGCGCCCGCCAGTTCCCCCTGGGTGACTGGGGCGAGCCCGCCGAGCGGCTGGAGGAGCTCTACCGCTGGTCGGAGGAGCGGGCCGTCGAGGCGATCGACTGGTACCGCCGCGACCGCCTCGCCAAGCGCCGCTGGGCACGCCTGCTGCGGCTGGGCACCGCCACCTTCACGGTGGCCGGCGCGACCGCGCCGCTGGTGGACCTCACCGGCGTGCTCGACCACGCGTCGAACTGGGGGTACGTCGGCCTGGCGCTCGCCGGGGCCTGCCTCGGCGCCGACCGCGTCTTCGGCCTGACGTCCGGCTGGATGCGGGACGTCAGCACCGCGCAGGCCCTGCAACGACGCCTGGAGGCCTTCCAGTTCGACTGGGCCTCGGAGTGCGTGCGCGAGGTGCTCGGCCCCACCGAGGGCACCGCGGGCGAGGCGGCCGAACGCTGCCTCGGGGTGCTGCGCCGGTTCTGCGAGGACGTCTCGGACATGGTCCGCAGCGAGACCTCGGAGTGGATGCTGGAGTTCCGCGCCACGATGACCCAGCTGCCCACCCAGACCCCGGGAGCCTGGGGCGGGCGGTCGGAGCCGGGCAGCGGCGCGCAGGTCCGGATCCTGCCCACGCCGGGCACCCGGCCCACCATGCCGCGCCAGCGGCCGCCGGAGGGCCCGCTCCGCTGACCGCGGGGCCCGGAGCGCGGTGCTCCGGGCCCGCAGCGCCCAGCCCCGGCAGCCCCGGCAGCCCCGGCGGAGCGGCGCGGACGGCCCGCTCAGGCGAAAACGATCATCGATCCCTGGGTGAGGCTGCGGGTCGCGGCCGCGTACAGGCCGGCCCAGGCGTGCCGCTCCCGCGCGTACGGGTGCACGTCGTCCAGCGGCGGCCCGAAGGGCTGCTCCAGCCCGGTCGGGCCGAGCGGCCTGGTCGGCGCGGGCGGGGCCATCGGGTCGATGCCGAGCACCGGCGCGACCGCCTGCAGCTCGCGCAGCAGCCCCTGGGTGGAGCCCAGCGGGCCGCCCGAGGCGAGCAGGGCGTCGTCCACCAGCGGGGTGGCGAACTCGATCGGCACGTACGCCCCGGCGTGGTCGAAGTGCCAGACCAGGTGGGACTGCTCCGCGGTGCTCTCGAACATCTCCAGCAACTGCTCGTAGTCGCCGCCGAGCGCGTCCACCGGGGTGATCTCGAAGCCGGTCAGCCCCAGCAGGTAGGCCCGCCGCAGGAAGTGCAGCGAGTCGTAGTCGAAGGCGGCTATCGGCTCCACCGCCCCGCTGAGCCCGGGCACGTACTGGTAGACCGGCACCTCGGGCAGCCCGTGGGCGGCCAGGGCGGCGTTGTAGACCACGAGGTCGTCCCGGAAGGGGTTCTCGGGGCTGTGGCTCAGGACGTCCACCAGCGGGACGAGCCAGAGGTCGCAGGCCATGAGCCGGCCTTCCTCTCGGGCGGTGACGCCCGCACGGTGGCGGGCGGCGGACGGGTGCGGTCGGTTCAGCGACCGCCACCCTACCGGCCCGGCGTGCGCCGCGAGTCCGGCTCGGAGGGGGGCAGGGCGGGCCCGAACCGGCTGAAGGGGATCGAGCGGGGCTGCGGCACCAGGCCGAGCCCGACGTCCCGGGAGAGATCGAACAGCCGGCCGGTGCCCGGCACCGCCGGCCGTGCGCCGGCGGACGGCCCGGCCTGCCGCGGCGCGGCCTGGTCACCGCTGCGGGCCCCCGGACGGCCGGCGGCCTCGCCGGGCCGGCCGCCGGAGCGGGTCGCGGGCCGGGCCGCCGGTGCCGCGCCCGGCTGCTGCGGGGCGACCGCCTCCACCAGCAGCGGGAGCACCACGAGGCTCTCCGGGTCGTGCCCGGTCAGCTCCGCCATCAGGCGGACGGTGATCAGGTTGTACTCACCCACCACCCGGCGGGCGGCGGCCACGTCCGCCTCCTCGACCGCGTCGACGAACGCGTGGTGCCCGTCCCAGCACCGCCCGGCCAGGTCGGGCGTCGCCCGCAGGTACGGCGCCGCGAACATCCAGGACTGCACCCGGAGCCAGTCCAGGTAGTCGGCGATCCGGCGGTTGCCCAGCAGGGCGCCCGCCTCCTGCCAGAACCGGCGGTCGCAGCCCACCATCACGTCCAGCTGGCCGGCCCGGGCGGCCCGGGCGGCCGCGTCCGCCCGGCGGCGCAGCTGGGGCAGCCGGGCGGCGTCCGGCAGGGTGGCCCGGCCCGCCAGCCGCCGGAAGGCGCTGTCGGTGAGCAGGGTGCGGGTCTCGAAGATCTCCACGAAGTCGTCCCAGCCGAACTCCGGAACGGTGAAGCCGCGGTGGTGCTCGGTCCGGAGCAGGCCCTGCGCGGCGAGGTCCACCAGCGCCTCACGGGCCGGCGTCGCCGAGACCCCGTAGAGCTCGGCGATCTCCCGGACGGTGAAGTTGCGGCCCGCGGCCAGCCGGCCGGCCATCATCTCCTCACGCAGCGCGCCGGCGATCTGCTCGCGCAGGCTGTTGCGGTGGATGGCGGAGCGGCTCTCCTCCGTGCCTGGGTCCGGCATGCGTGCGACCTCCTCCCCGGCGGGACTGGAACGACGGCCGCTCATCTTCTCAAACTTGCCCATGCGGTGCACAGGGGATCAACACCGGAAAACCGGACGCCGCCCGGGGCCACGGGCGGCCGGACCGCCCGCGGCCGCCGGGCCGGGGTGCCCTACGCGCCTAGGTGCCGGACGCCCGGGTGCCCGTCCGGGGGCCGGACGCCCGGGTGCCGGGCCGGGGGCCGGACGCCCGGGTGCCCGTCCGGGGTCAGCGCTGCACCGGCGCCGGGATCCCCAGCAGCCGGTCGCGCAGCACCGGGAAGTCGGCCCGGGCCTTGGCCACCTCGGCCGGGTCGAACTCGACCGTGAGGACCTCCTCGCCGTCGCCCGCCTCGGCCAGCACCCGGCCCCAGGGGTCCACCACGATGCTGTGGCCCGCCTGCTCGACCCCGCCGTGCGTCCCGGCGGTGTTGCAGGCCAGCACGAAGGCCTGCTCCTCGACCGCCCGGGCCCGGCTCAGCAGGGTCCAGTGCTCCCGCCGGCGCGCCGGCCAGGCGGCGGGCACCACCAGCAGTTCGGCCCCGGCGTCCAGCAGCGCCCGGAACAGCTCGGGGAAACGCAGGTCGTAGCAGGTGGCCAGGCCCAGTACGCCGAAGTCGGTGCCGGCGGTGACGATCTCCTGCCCCGCACCCATCACCACCGCCTCGCCGCTGTCGAAGCCGAAGCGGTGGATCTTGCGGTAGGTGTGCACCAGCTCGCCGTCCGGGGCGAAGACCAGCGAGGTGTTGTAGATCGGCCCGTCCGGGTCCCGCTCCACGATCGAACCCGCGTGCAGCCACACCCCGGCGGCCCTGGCGGCGGCCGCCATCACGTCGGAGGTCGGCCCGTCGAGCGGCTCGGCGCCCGTCGGCCAGGCGTCGTACGCGAAGCCGCCGAGCGGCCAGAGCTCCGGCAGGACGACCAGGTCGGCACCCTCCTGGGCCCGCACCAGGGCGGCCGCCCGGGCCCGTCGCTCGTCGGCGGGCTCGGTGTCGGAGACCGAGAGTTGGATCAATGAAGCGCGCACAGTACCACCGTCCACGGCAAGAGTCCTACGATCGTCACCCGAAAGCGCTGCCCTGCTCTCTCCAGGCAGCGTAACGTGCGGTTAGCGCGTGCGCCCGGAAGCCGCCGTTCCCGTCTTCCGCCATTCCTGGGCACGTGTGTTGGGCAGCTGACGGAGGCCGGAGATTCCCGTGACGGACAACCAGACCGTGCAGGCATACACCGATGCGTGGACGCAGTCCATCGAGTCGATATCGGAGCTGGTGGCTCCGCTGCCCGCCGATGCCTGGAACCGGGCGACCGAATGCCCCGGCTGGTCCGTCCGCGACGTCGTCTCGCACGTCATCGCCTTCGAGTCCGAACTCCTCGGCGACCCGCGCCCGATCCACTCGCTGCCGAGCGATCTGCGGCACGTCACCGACGAGTTCACCCGGTACATGGAACTCCCGGTCGACAAGCGCCGCTGCCACACCTCGCCCGAGATGACCGGCGAGCTGGAGTACACGATCATCCGCCGCTCGCGCGCCCTGCGCACGGCCCGCCACGAGCCCACCGACCTGGTCCGCTGGCCGGCCGGCCCCTTCACCCGCGACATCCCGTACCACGAGCTGCTGCGGCTGCGGGTCTTCGACGTCTGGGTGCACGAGCAGGACCTGCGGCGGGCCCTCGGCGAGCCCGGGAACCTGGACTCCGCCGCCGCCCTGATCGCCCGTGACCACCTGGTCGCCGGGCTCCCCAAGGTCGTCGCCAAGCTGGCCGGCGCACCGGCCGGCAGCACGGTCGGCTTCGACGTGACCGGCCCGGTCGAGTTCCTGCGGACCGTACGGGTGGACGGCACCGGCCACGGCACCGTCGACGACAGCATCAGCCTCGCGCCCGACGTGCAGTTCACCCTCGGCTGGGAGACCTACGTCCGGCTGGCCTGCGGCCGTGGCCGGCCGGGCCCGGTCAAGGCCGAGGGTGACGAGGAGCTGGCCGCCCGGATCCTGGCCAACTTCGCCGTGACCCCCTGACCCCGGTGACCCCCTGACCCCGGTGACCGATTGAGCCGGTGACCGATTGAGCCGGTGACCGGACGGGTCACCGGAGCGCCGGGCCACCGAGGGAATCCAACTCGACGACGACGCCGGTGCGATGAGATGCTGACCCGCTGATCTTCACCGGTTCTCCCAAGGGGATTCCCACCTTGCGTCTGCGTCCATCTGTCGGCCTCACAGCGGCGGCGGTCATCGCCGTCCTCGGGTTCCCGGCACCAGCCCTCGCGGCCCCGGCCGCCACCGTCCTGTTCGTGAACAACGAGGACGACTCGCACTGTTCCGACTCCGGCACCGGCACCTTCGCCCAGCCCTACTGCAAGGTCTCGGCCGCGGCCAAGGCCGTGCAGCCGGGCCAGACCGTCAAGGTCCTCGCCAGCAGCAACCCGTACCTCAACGACGAAGTCCGGCTGACCCGCTCCGGCACCCCGGAACAGCCGATCACGTTCCTGGGCGCGCCCATGGCGTACGACTGGAGCGAGCAGCCCTCGCTGGCCTCCAACGACGGGACGACCAGCAGCTTCGTGCTGTCCGGTGTCCACGACGTGGTGATCCGGGGCTTCCACAACGCCGGCAAGCAGGACGCGGTCGTCATCACGGACTCGTCCCGGATCACCGTCGACCAGAACCGGTTCGACGAGTCGCGCGGCACCGCCGACGTCCGGATCTCGGGTGCCAGTGACCACGTCACCGTCAGCCGCAACCTGTTCTTCGCCGGTATCGGTGTGGCGCTCGGCCCGGGGACCCACGACAACCTGGTGACCACCAACGACTTCAACCGCACCACCGGCCCGGCGGTGACGGTGAAGGACAGCCCCGGACTCGCCGTCACCCACAACACCATCGCCTTCTCCTGCCAGGAGAGCGTGCTGATCGACGGCGCCTCGCCGGGTGCGGTGATCGAGAACAACGTGATCACGGCCGACAACCCGGCCCGGACCCAGTACGACCCGCCGCAGTGCGACGCCGCCCACCGGGGCGAGGCGGAGATCTCGGTCTCGGCCGGCTCCACC
>NZ_BNBO01000010.1 GCF_014655955.1 Kitasatospora indigofera | reverse complement strand
GCAGCCGGCGGCGGGCCGCCGTGCGCATCAGGGCCTTCGCGTACCTGGCCTCCTCCGGGCCCAGGTCCCGCAGCACCTCGTTCGCGACCGCCAGCCGGGCCCGCCGCGAAAGCGCGGACTCGCCGAACGTCCCGGCGAACAGCTCCACGTCGATGCCGAGCGCCAGCTCGGCGAACTCGGAGGCCGTGGCGGCCTCCTGTCCTGCAACAATCAGTTTCACGGGTCTACCTCTTCCAGGTGTGTGGGCCCGAGGGGCTGCCGCGCGAACCTTGGCCGGGAGCGCGGCAGCCCAACTCAACGAGCCGGATAACAACAGCTGGTCAGCGCATCGAGCGCTGGCCGGCTGCGAGTGGACGGGGAGGGAGTCGCACCCTCACCCCCGCAGGGGCCCGCTAAGGGCCGTCCGCCTTTCGGTCTGCCTCCGCCTCTCCCCAGACACCTCCTTTCGCGGGGCTCTCGGCGGGACCTATTCAGTTCTCAAGGGACGAGCACTTCCTTCGGGGGGCTGTCACCCCACCCCTCCAGGCGCCTCTTTCGCAGGTCCGAGCAACCCAAAGAAGGCCCTCAAGACAAGCTGTCCTCAGCTCCTCTTGAGGAGCTGGTTAAGACTATGAGGCCCCGTCAGTCGTCGCGTCAACACCTCTTGAGGACTTAAGCTGTCGCAGTCACCGAGATAGAGCAGCGAGGTCCGAAATGGCCAAGTACGAGAAGATTGCGGACGACCTTCGTATCCGCATCCGTGCCGGCGAGTGGCTGCCCGGCGGCAAGTTGCCGTCCGAGACGCCTGACCTAACGGGGCACTACAAGACGAGCCTTCCGACCATCCGGCAGGCGCTGGGCGTCCTGGCTGCCGAGGGAGTGGTCGACAAGGTCCACGGACGGGGCAACTTCGTGCGCAAGCCTCGGAAGCTCGTCGTGCGTACCAACCAGCGTCACCAGTGGGAGAAGGACCGGGCCCGCCTCTCCGACACCACCCGTCGGGAGACCGGCGCGACCGAGCACGACACCGGTCTGACGGTCTCGGACCTGGTGTTCAGCGCGGACTTCCAGAAGGTAGAGGCCAACGAGGACCTGGCCCACGTCTTCGGTGTCGCGCCCGGTACGCAGCTGCTCGAACGGATCTACCGCACTCGCTACCAGGAGGAGGACGCCCCGTTCAACCTGTCCCACTCCTACCTCGTCTACGACGTCGTCAAGGCGAACCCTGAGCTACTCGATCCCAGCACCGAGCCGTGGCCGGGCGGTACGCAGAATCAGCTCTTCACGATCGGTATCGAGCTGGACCGCATCGATGAGCACCTCACCGCCCGACCCCCCACCGCTGAAGAGGCGGAGGAGTTGGGCCTTCGGGCCGGCGTTTCGGTGATCGTGCTCCGCAAGGTCAGCATCGATACTGGCGGGCGCGTCGTCGAGGTATCCGACGTCACCCTGCCCGGTGATCGCACCGAGCTGGTGTTCACGACTCCCTTGAACAGGTGGTGAGCATGACCAACATCATTTCCGTCATCACGGCGGTACACGCGCCTGCGGCGGAGTACTTGGCCGACGCCTACAAGTCGCTGCTGGACCAGCAGCTTCCCGAGGGTTGGGACTGGCAGTGGGTCATCCAGGAGGACGGCACTACCGACAAGGTCGTCCCGCATGTTCCCAACGACCCACGCATCAGCTTTGGGCAGGGGCGACCGAGCCGTGCCGCCGTCACCCGCACGCTCGCACTGCCTCGCGCAACGGGTCGGTACGTCAAGGTGCTTGATGCCGATGACATGCTGACCTCGGGCACCCTGGCTCGGGACCTCGCTGTCCTGGAAGAGCACCCCGGCATCTGCTGGACCACCTCGCGCGTGCTGGACTTGCTTCCCGATGGTTCCACCGCCGGCTTCGACCAGGACCCGCCCGAGGGACCCATAGAGCGCGGTGCAGTGCTCGACCACTGGTCGACCCACGACTACCGCGCGCAGGTGCACCCGGCCACGCTGTTCATGCGACGGGATGTCCTGCTCGCCCTAGGTGGATGGATGGCACTGCCTGCGTCCGAGGACACCGGGCTACTGATGGCGCTCGACGCTGTGAGTCGAGGGTGGTTCACCGCCGAGACAGGCCTTCTCTACCGCAAGTGGCCAGGGCAGAGCACGAGCCAAGCTGCACACGTCCAGGCGGGCGAGCGGGCCGCACGCATGGCTGTCGTAGAGGCACGGGCACGGGCTTTGGCTGCGCTTCCTAGCTGGCGCATCAACGACTGAGGCGAGAAACACGACAGCCTCGATGGTGAAGACAGGGATCCTGTTTTCACCATCGAGGCTGTTTTCGTCTACTCGCCGGTTCGGCTGCCAGGTAGAAGCAGGCCGCGGGCCGTGTGCTGTTCCCCTTCGAAGCTGCCGCTCACTCCGAGGTCAGCGCGTGCGAGTTGGTGGAACGTATTGATGCAGCGGAAGGCAGTGGAGTGCAGGCGCCGCCACTCCTCCAAGCTCCCGTCCACAACGCCACGCGCCTGCCAACCGATTGCTGCCGTTGCTTCTTGGACCTTGTGGGCGGCATCGACAACCGCGTCACCCGCTAGAAGCATCACTCGCTCGAAAGCGAGGGCTTGGGCGCCGCTGGCTTGGGTGAGGTCCATGGTCAGGTCGTGCTCACCGCGCGGCATCGAGCGAAGATCCTCGCGCACCTCGTAGAGCAGGACGGAGACGTGGATGGTCCCTCGAACACAGCCGACATACTCGGCGTAGGCATCGAGTTTCTTCTCATCCCAGCGGACTCGAAGCGTCGCCCGTTGCCTGCTCCTCTCCATCAGGTGGTTCGTGACGTACGTCGTCACGGCTCCCAGAAGTACCGCTGCGATCGTCACTACCTGAGTGATGGTATCCACTCGTCCCCGTCTCCCCACCTGGCCCAATGCCGGCCAGAACGGAGAAAGCATAGGAGCAACTCAGGTCATTGGGAGCACTGTTCCACGCCAACCTTCGAGCGACGAGTCACTTGGCGTCGCGAGGTCCTCATGACTATCTGAACAAGTGCACTGAGACCGAGATCGCAAAACAGCTACAACGGGGATTCGGCCTTCAATAATTGCTGCGGGCTTCTATCTAATTGGGCCAATTGCAGATTATTAATACATCGAGGCTTGGAATATCCCCCCCGTAGAGTCGTATCATCCCAAGATTCCATGTCGCAGATTCGTTTCCATGTGCCCGAGAAATTCTGAACCAATGCTTCGCGAGCGAGAGATCACCGCGCCGGATATGGAGAATCCCCAGATGATCTGCGGCATGCACGAGGCCGAGAGTAAAAGACTTTTCATAAAGCCTCTCTGCCTCCTCCTCGCGGCCCATTAGTCCTTCAATGTCTGCCGCATGGCAGGCTCCTAGGCCGTCATCGCCATCTGTCGCCTTCAGGAAGTACTCTAGTGCTTTTTGGAGATCTCCCTCTTTGGTTAGAAGAACTCCAAGATTTGTCTGAGCGTGCGCATGTCCAGCATCTGCAGCCTTTTCGTACCAGGTTTTCGACTCGTCGATCGATCCATGCCGCTCTAGTGCGCGCGCAAGGTTGTATTGCGTATTTGGCATGCTGGATTCAATGGCCGTTCGGCGAAATACCTCGATCGCTGATTCCAGTTGACCTTGGTGGTCGAGGTGAATTCCGAGCGAGGTTCCTGCTCCCACACTCCCCATTGCATGGCCGGTCCTCCAGAACTCCTCCGCCTTGACCATGTCGCCCAGCATTATGTGGATGGTGCCGAGCTTCCACGCACAGTCCTCTTCGCCTAGTTCCAGTCCTTTGCTCAAGCTGATGGTGGCATCGCCGAGGTCTCCACGATCGATCTGGAGCTCACCGAGCATTAGTAGCGCTTGTGGGTTGCCTTCCTCTGCGGCCCTGCGAACCCAATGCTCCTGGGTCGCCGCTTCTTCCAGCTCTGCGTAGTGCAGTGCGAGATGAAAAGCGGCATGGCTGTCGCCGCCGTGTGCGCGTTCTATCCAGAGTCTCTCTGTCAATTCACGGCGCCCATTTTTTGAGGCAGCTTGCGTGATATTAAAGTACTCCCAGTCAACTGCCGCCAGGGAGGCGGCCGTTAGCCAGAAGGAATCTTCTGCGGGAAATCCCTTCTGGTCTCTTGATGCGCTATCAATAAGATAGTCAAATGCCCGCCACCTGTTGTCCTTGCTTGGCATGAGCAAACTTGTCACGCCGTACCGTATCGAAGTGGCCCAATCTACTGCCTCTTCGAAGCTTTCTGGCCTGAGGAGTGGGCCGCCGGCTTTATCCAGATAGAGGTGGTGGAGGGCTTCTAGGTCGGAGAGTTTTATAGGATGGATCAGGCCTGCTCGCGCCAAATCAACGGCAGCAGCTACAAGAGCGTGCCCACGGGGGTTCCCGTGGGCACGCAGAGCCCTTTTCCATTCGCCATAAAGGGGCGGTCCTGCGGCGAGATATTCGGCAATCCCATATGGGCCGTGGTGATCGATTGCCTCTATGATGCGTTGGTCGGCGAACTCCTGTGCGGAGCGAATTTCGCTAGGGCTCCAGACGCGATCCATTTCAATCGTGTCCGCGATGTTCAGGACCTGCATACCAATACGCGCGATGTGTTGGGCCGTCTCGTCGCGCATCATGCCCGCAGCTCGTTCGGCGCGAGGCATGAAGGCTTCGTACCGTTCGGCGCGAAGGGTTGCGGCGATGCATACTCCCGCGTTGATCAGCTGGCCTACAAGAAATGGCTCGACACCATCCGGGCCTAGAAATCGCTCTAGGTCATCCAGCCACAGCACGGATTGCTGTTCGCTCTCATGGGCAAGTTGTGGTATCTGTCGAATTGAGCCTGGATTAGAGGGCGAAATGATCCGCGCATCCGGAAGGCTTTCCAGGATTGCTTCGTAAAGAGATCGAGTCTTGCCGGCCGTCGAGTCGCCAACAATTAGCGTAAAGCCGCCGCTTCTGCTCTGTGAGATGGATTCGCTAATCTGCGAGTCAACATCACGCGCGACATAGGGTGTCAGTCCGATAGTTTTGCCGATCGGACGGCACTTGTGGATCCCGAGAATAATTGGATCCACATCGGCTACGCGGATCCAGTCACTTACTGGCGGAATTGGAACAGAGGCGCCAAAATAGTTATGCTGATGCCCCTGGCCTAGCTGGGCAAGTGCCGAGTTTCCCGATGCGACGGCATCGAGGCTAATATTTCCCTGGCTCGACTTTTCAGTGGAATCGCGCATGGCTGTATCACCCGTTCCTCTGGGTGCCCTTGCCAAGCTGATAAATGCGACTGCTTCCTGAGGAATTCGCGTGCATTGTGATGGATGCCGAAGCTTCGGGGATTGTCTGAGGTGAGAATTCCTGAAGAATCCCCCTCAGTTCGGCTACTGCTTCGGGAGAGGATGCGAGAAGGCGACGTAGCCGTGACTGCCACTCGACCCTGACTTCTTCTAGAACTTCATCCATGGAGTTATCGGATGCTGCCAGGAGTTCGCCCCGCGTCTCCTCCAGATCGGCTTCAATAACCTCGTGGCGATCAGATCCGTCTCTACTCCAGAGGCGAGCTAGGGCCCCTTTAGCGGAATTCCATGAGTCGGTCAATGCAAGCTGCATTATTGTGGCACTGGCTGTGGACGCTAGGGCGGCTACCTCGGGATCCAATGCTTCCTCTATCTCGCAAGGCGTTGTTCCGCAGCCAGCGTAGAGGAGGGCGCTGGTCTCGTGGGATGGTTTGCCAAGACAAGTCGTTCCTGCGTCTGGCTGCCCTTCACAAGGAGTGCCTGGCCTCATCGCTGGCGGGAGCTCGACCCGAGGTGGACATTCAAGGCGGTACCAACTGTCCGGGCTGTCCGGTTGTCCTGGTACCGCAGTTGACCTGCACGGACGGGCCGGCAGGTGCCCGGACAGCCCAATGACTGCCTGTCCGGGCGCCTGCAGGGATATGAGGCTGTAACGCTCCGGCGGCACGGCCTTCCATGAGGCTTCCGAGCGATGCTCAGGGATATCTGTGGGATCGGAGCGAGTCGAGTCGGTTCCTGCCCAGGTCAGCGGTCCTGGCGTGCGTAGTCTGTAAATCTGTCGCGCAAGCTACGCAGGTTCGAACCCTGCACCAGCCACCGGATAACGGAACGGCCCCTGACCTGCGGAAACGCAAGTCAGGGGCCGCTTTCGTATGTCCGGGCGGACCCGCCCGCCGCCCCCGGTGCCGGCCCCCGGCGGCCGTGGGGAGGACGGGGAGCCGAGGGGCGGCCGGGCCGGCGGAGGGGTCAGCCCCGGGCGGCGGCGAAGCGGGCGGAGACGTCGTTCCAGTTGACGACGTCCCACAGCTTGGTGACGTAGTCCGGGCGGACGTTCTTGTACTGCAGGTAGTAGGCGTGCTCCCAGGCGTCGAAGGCCAGCAGCGGGGTGGTGCCCTGGCCGACGTTGCCGTGGTGGTCGTAGACCTGCTCGACGATCAGGCGCTTGCCCAGCGGCTCCCAGGAGAGGATGCCCCAGCCCGAGCCCTGGACGCCGACGGTGGCGGTGGTGAGCTGCTTCTTGAAGGCCTCGAAGCCGCCGAGGTGCTCCTCGATGGCGTCGGCGAGGGCGCCGTCGGGGCGGTCGCCGCCGTCGGGCGAGAGGTTCTCCCAGAAGAGCGAGTGCAGGACGTGGCCCGACAGGTGGAAGGCCAGCGTCTTCTGCAGGCCCACCAGGCCGCCGAACTGGTCCTTCTCGCGGGCCTCGGCGATCTGCTCCAGGGTGTCGTTGGCGCCCTTCACGTAGGCGGCGTGGTGCTTGGAGTGGTGCAGTTCCAGGATCTCGCCCGTCATCGCATGCTCAAGCGCGGAGTAGTCGTAGGCGAGGTCGGGGAGGGTGTACTGGCCCATGGACAGCGGCTCCTAGTCGGTGTGGTGATGGGTGTTCGGACGTGCCTCCACCACACTATTGCGCACTGCTTGCAATTACACACGAATAGCATCAGAGTGATTGGTCAGGGGCGGGCGAGGCCTGTCAGCCTCCCCGCTGCGACAGTCCCGGACGTGCCCTGGTGCGAGCCGGGGGTCCTCCGTACGAGCTGATCGTCTTCCCAACCGGCGCCCGCCGGGACGTCAGGCCCGCCCGCCCCGTACGCCGTCCACGCCCGCGCCGGTGGCTGCTCCGCCCCGAACCGCCGGCCCGCGGCACGCCGACGGCGCCGGCCGCCGGCGGGGAGTCGGGAGCGCTGCCGGGGAGGACGCGGAGCCTGGCCGTCCGGGCTACTCCGGAGCGCTCTGGCGGGGCAGCGCGAGCGCCACCGTGTCGGCGAACTCCCGTACCGCGCTGGTCCGGCTGACGATCCGTCCGGCGTGCACGACCAGGCGGCTGTGACCGCCGGCGAGCGCGCCGGCCAGGCTGTCGCCGCGGATGGCGAGGAGCTCGGCGGGGAAGCCCGCGTCCACCCGGACGGGCGGCAGGCCGAGGGTGATCCTGGCCTGGTTGGCGACGGCGTCGTACGCGGCCTCGACGCTCGCCCCGCCGGCGGCCAGCAGGTAGGCGGCCTCCAGCGGGTCGGCCCGGCCGGCCGGGTTGGCGGTGTCGCGCAGCGAGCCGCTGCCGGCCGCCACCGGCACCCCCGCCCGCGCCAACTCGGCCGCCAGGGCGGGGCGCAGGCCGCCGGGGCGGCCCGGGACCCCGGTGCAGCAGCCGTTCTGCGGCAGGCAGACCACCCGGATGCCGGCGTGCGCCAGGACGCCCGGCCCGTCCGGTCCGAGCGCGCTGCACGGGCCGAGGGTGACGCGCGGGCGCAGCGGGGCGAGCGCCGCGGCGAGCCTGGCCAGGGCGGCCGGTTCGGCGCCCTGGGTGTGCAGGTCGACCGGGCAGTCGGCCTCGCCGGCGGCCTCCAGCAGCACCTGGACGTAGCCGGCCGGGTCCGGGTCCAGGTCGGGGCAGCCGCCGGCGGCCGTGGCGCCGAGCTTGAGGGCGTCGCGCAGCTGGGCCCGGCCGTCCGCGCCGGCGAGGCCGGTGAGCAGCCTGGGCATCGCGACGGCCTGGAGTTCGGCGAGGCCGCGCAGGGACTGCCGGGCGGTGAGCACGGCCTCCAGGCGGCGCAGGCCGTGCACGTCGCCGATCCGGACGTGGGTGCGCTGGGCGGTGGCGCCGTAGCCCAACGAGGTGAGGGCGGCCTCGGTGACCCGGCGGGTCAGGTCGGCCGGGGTCTCCGGGGGCGGGGCGGACAGGGCGGCGGAGAACGCGAGGTCGTAGTGCGCGTGCGCCTCGGCGGGGGCCGGCAGCAGCAGGTAGCCGGCCAGGTCGATCCGGGCGCCGGTGGTGGCGGTGGGGCCGCCGGGCAGGGCGTGCAGGGGGGCGAGGCTGCCGACGGTGCCGACGGCCTGGATCCGGTCGCCGTTGGTCCGGACGTCGACCACCCGGCCGTCCGCGAGGCGGGCTCCGGTGAGGAGCAGGACGGGGCCGTGCCCGAGCGGGTTGGCGGCCGGGCCGTGGCCCTGCTGCGGCCCGTCGGCGGGTGTGCTGTCCGCGGTCATCGGCAGACTCCTTCCCGCGTCCCCCGGGGCCCGCCGACGGGCCGGGAGGGTTTCGTGGCAGCCAAGATCGCTGGGGGTCCGAGCCTAGGGCGCCGACGGGCGGGCCGCAGGGAGGCGGGCAAAAGTCGTATCGGGTCGGGCCGTGGCCTTCGCAGGCCGTCCGGACCGGGGCTCGTCGATCGGTCGGGTGTGCGAGCCGCCCACCTGCGATCTTCCGGTCCGGATACGGATTTCACCTCTGGCCGGGAACCGTGTAATCTCTTCCTCGTTCGCCCCTATAGCTCAGTCGGTAGAGCGTCTCCATGGTAAGGAGAAGGTCTGCGGTTCGATTCCGCATGGGGGCTCTGGTGAACGATTGTCAGCCTCGGCTGTCATGAAGGTCACTGTGGCGGTGTAGCTCAGTTGGTAGAGCAAGCGGCTCATAATCGCTGTGTCACCGGTTCAAGTCCGGTCACCGCTACCCCGCGTAGTCGGTCGGGAGATCGAACTCCCGGTCGGCTACTCTTGTTGTGTTCTCACCCATTGTCCAAGGAAGGCACTCCCGTGGCTGCCACCGATGTCCGCCCGAAGATCACGCTGGCCTGCGTGGAGTGCAAGGAGCGGAACTACATCACCAAGAAGAACCGGCGTAACGACCCGGACCGTCTTGAGATGAAGAAGCACTGCCCCCGCTGCAACTCGCACACCGCTCACCGCGAGACCCGCTGACCCCGTAAGGTGTCGCCGGGCCTGTGTGACTCAGGTCTCTGACTCCGGGCCGCATCCCTTCCCAGGGGTGCGGCCCGGAGTTTTTTCGTATCGACCCGACCCCGGAGGAGTTGCCCATGCCGCTCGACCCCGCCTTCATCGGGCGGACCTACCCGCCCACCGAGCCCTACGAGGTCGGCCGCGAGAAGATCCGCGAGTTCGCCGCCGCCGTCGGCGACGACAACCCGGCGTACTCGGACCCGGAGGCCGCCAAGGCGCTGGGCCACCCGGACGTGATCGCCCCGCCGACCTTCCCCTTCGTCATCACCTACCGGGCCGCCGCCCAGGTGGTCGAGGACCCGGAGCTCGGCCTGGACTTCACCCGGGTGGTGCACGGCGACCAGAAGTTCGCCTACACCCGCCCGGTGCGGGCCGGCGACCGGCTCTCGGTCGTGGTGACCATCGACGCCATCAAGTCGCTGGCCGGCAACGACGTGCTGACGGTGCGCGGCGAGGTGTCCGACGGCAGCGGTGAGCACGTGGTCACGTCATTGATGACCCTGGTGGCCCGGGCCGCCGACGAGGCGGGGGAGTAGCACGATGGCGATCAGTTTCGACGAGGTCGAGGTCGGCACCGAGCTGCCCGGCCGTTCCTTCCCGGTGACCCGCGACACGCTGGTGCGGTACGCGGGCGCGTCGGGGGACTTCAACCCGATCCACTGGAACGAGAAGTTCGCGCTGGAGGTCGGGCTGCCCGACGTCATCGCGCACGGCATGTTCACCATGGCCGAGGCCGTCCGGGTGGTCACTGACTGGCTGGGCGACCCCGGCGCGGTGGTCGAGTACGGCGTGCGGTTCACCCGTCCGGTCCCGGTGCCCAACGACGGCACCGGCGCGGTGATCGACGTCACGGCGAAGGTCGCGGCCCTGCTGGAGGACCGCAAGGTCCGGGTCGACCTGGTGGCGACCTCCGGCGGCCAGAAGGTGCTGGGCATGTCCCGCGCGGTCGTGCAGCTGGCCTGACGGGTCCGCAGACAAAGGCCGGGCCCGGGCGGACGCCCCGGGCCCGGCCTTTGCGCTGAGCGGTGCTGAGCGGTGCTGAGCGGTGCTGAGCGGTGCTGAGCGGTGCTTGCCCTGCTTGCTGAGGTGGGGTGGTGCTGAGCGGTGGTCAGCCGGCCGGGGGCGCGGTGCTGCCGATGGTGCGGACGGTGTCCTCGAAGGCGAAGCCGGGCGCGGCCGGGCTGCCGGTCCGGTGCCCGGCGCGGACCTGGACCTCACCGGTACCGGTGACGCCCCACAGGGCGGGGCTGCCGTTCCCGGTGAGGTCGCCCTCGGAGCCGATCAGCGACCACTGCGAGACCGGGACGTTGCCGATCACGGTGTCACCGGCGATGGCGGTGAGGGCCGTGACCTCGGTCGGGTCGCCGAACGGGTCGGCCGACTCGATGGTGCCCACGGTGAAGGTGAGGGCGTGCACGTCCCCGGTCAGGCGGTCGCGCGTCCACAGCCCGGGACGGCCCTGCCCGGCCCAGTCGCCCGGGGTGATCAGCTCGGTGTCCCTCCAGCCGGTGGCGGCGAGCCGCACCGGCCGGTCGAAGCCGTTGTAGCCCCCGGCGGGGTAGAACCAGAGGGCCGCGTCGGTGCCGTCGGCGTTCGCCTCGACGGTCAGCAGGCCCGGCCGGTTCAGGTTCTGCGCGCTCTGCGTGTAGTCGGGCAGGGTGATCCCGCCCGTGGCGGCGATCCGCAGGGTGCGGCTGAAGTCCGTGAGGTAGTCCGCGCACCGGTCGGGGTCGCTCGCGGGCGCCACGCACTCCGGCTTGTCGACCGTCGTCGCCAAGCCCCGGTTGTACGTTCCCGGCTCGCTGTAGCTGGTCATGTAGAGGCTCAGGAAGCCGGAGCCGTCCCGGTGGGCGAAGACGTTGTCGGCGGGAGGCCCGTTGTTGCTTGAGCGGTGCGTCACCTGCACGCCGCCCCAGGAACCGCCGGGGCCCTGGCCGGCCGGTGAGGCGAGCTTGCCGGTCGGGCCGACCGCGCTGTACGTCCGCAGGTTGCCCGCCGTGTCCGCGGTGAGCACGTCGGGGACGCCGTCGCCCGTCACGTCGCCGTACACCCAGCTGGGCGCCGGGCGGTCCGGGACGTAGTAGCTGTAGGCGGCGGGCTGCGAGTGGTTGCCCGCGTTGTCGGCCACCTGGATGTAGGTGGTGTTGGTCCCCCAGTGCGCCGGTGTGACGGTGAGCGCGCCGGCGGGCAGCTCGCTCCCGCACTTCCACGAGGCGTCGGCGAACTGGGGGTCGAAGCCCCAGCGGACGCAGGCCACGCCGGAGGCTCCCAGGGCGGACGGGTCCGCGTCGGCCGCCGTGAACGGGAGGCTGCCGCTCTGGCCCAGGTGCAGCCCGGTGCTCTGGCCGTTGCCGGAGGGCGGGAACTGGTGCGCCGGGTCGGTCACCTCGGCCGGGAGGGTGACGGTGGGCGGGGTCAGGTCCACCCGGAAGTGGCAGGACGGGGAGGCGGCCGACTGGTGGGCCGCGCCGGTGAGGCCGGTGGCGCGGGCGGTCCAGCCGTAGGCGTGCCCGTCCTTGACCAGCCCGGACGGCACGGTGAAGGAGGCGACGGACCCGCTCGCGGTGGTGTCGGAGTGGCCGGTGGCCACCACCGGGCTGCCCGGGAGGCTGTAGTCCGTCAGCCGGTTCGCGGAACGCAGGGGCGTGCCGGCCGGGTCGGTCACCGTGGCGTTGAGGGTGACCGCGCCCGGGGCGTCCGATCCCGCGCCGATCCAGCCCCAGGCCGCCGGGTCGGGCAGGCCGCAGGACTCCAGGTCCGCGGCCGCCGGGCTGAGCGTGTGGGGATGGACCGGTCCGAGGTGCGGATCGGAGACGGTGGCGCGGTGCGGGTCGCCCTCGGCCTCCGCTCCGGCCGCCCCGGCGGCGTCGGACGCGGCGTCGGCGGCGGCGACCGCGGCGGTGCCCGGGCCGGCGGCCGCGGTGGTGCCCGGGCCGGCGGCGAGGGCGGTCGGGGCGGCGAGCGCCGAGACGACGAGGAACGCCGCCGCCGTGGCGGCGGCGCGGGCTGTGCGGTGCTCGTACGGACGGTTGGGCAAGGTGCTCCCCCCTGGGGTGTCCCCGGCGTGGGCCGCACGGAGATCACCAGCAAGTTGGCAGGCGTACGAAGCCCCGGCAAGCGGGTTTCCGGGCGGCCGCCCCCCGGATCCGGGAGCTACCGGCTCAATTGGGTGATGTGATCCGCGTCACCCGGAGCCCCGGGGGCGTGCCCCGGGCGGGCGCCGCCGGAGCGGACGGCCGGGCGCCGCCCGTACGCTGGTGGCGTGCTGGTACAACACGACGCCCCCCTCGCCCCGCTGACCACCCTCCGGCTCGGCGGCCCCGCCCGGCGGCTGCTCACCGCGACCACCGACGCCGAGGTGGTGTCCGCCGTCCGCGAGGCCGACGCCGCCGGGGAACCGCTGCTGGTCATCGGCGGCGGCAGCAACCTGGTGATCGGTGACGCCGGCTTCGACGGGACGGTGTTGCGGATCGCCACCACCGGCTTCGAGCTGGACGGCACGGCGCTGGAGCTGGCGGCCGGAGAGGTCTGGGCCGACGCGGTGGCCAGGACGGTGGACAAGGGCCTGGCCGGGATCGAGTTCCTGGCCGGCATCCCCGGTTCGGCCGGCGCCACGCCCGTGCAGAACGTCGGCGCGTACGGCCAGGAGGTGTCCACCGGCATCACCGAGGTGGTCGCCTACGACCGCCGGGCCGGCGAGAGCGTCACGCTGACCGGCGAGGAGTGCGGCTTCTCCTACCGGCACAGCCGCTTCAAGGCGGACCCGGAGCGCTACGTGGTGCTGCGGGTGCGCTTCGAGCTGGAGGACAACGGCGGGCTCTCCACCCCGGTGAGGTACGCGGAGACGGCCAGGCACCTGGGGGTGGAGGTCGGCGAGCGGGTGGACCTGGCCGCCGCCCGGGACGCGGTGCTGCGGCTGCGGGCCGGCAAGGGCATGGTGCTGGACGCGGCCGACCACGACACCTGGTCGGCGGGCTCCTTCTTCACCAACCCGATCCTGACGGCGGGCCAGTACGCCGAGTTCCGGGCCAGGCTGGACGGTCGCACCGCCCCCGCCTACCCGGCGCCGGACGGGTGCACCAAGACCTCCGCCGCCTGGCTGATCGACCAGGCCGGCTTCGGCAAGGGCTACGGCGCCGGCCCGGCCACCCTCTCCACCAAGCACACCCTGGCGCTCACCAACCGGGGCGCCGCCACCGCGGGCGACCTGCTCGCGCTGGCCCGGGAGATCCGGGACGGCGTGCGGGCGGCCTTCGGGGTGGAGCTGGTCAACGAGCCGGTGATGGTGGGCGTCGCACTGTAGGCCCTCGGGCTGGCGGCCGGGTGGCCGGGCGGGACGACGGGAGGCTCAGCCGGCCAGCCAGGTGTCGATGTCGGCGAGCAGTTCCTTGCGGACGTCCTCCGGCGCGCGCGAGCCCCGGACGGACTGCCGGGCCAGCTCGGCCAGCTCGGCGTCGTTGAAGCCCAGCACGTCCCGGGCCAGCCCGTACTGGGCGGCCAGCCGCGAGCCGAACAGCAGCGGGTCGTCGGCGCCGAGCGCCAGCGGCACCCCCGCGTCGAAGAGCCGTCGCAGCGGGACGTCCTCGGGGCGCTCGTAGACGCCGAGCGAGACGTTGGACGAGGGGCAGACCTCGCAGGTGATCTGCCGGTCGGCCAGGCGCTGCATCAGCCGCAGGTCCTCCGCGGCCCGGACGCCGTGGCCGATCCGGCCGGCCCCCAGGTCGTCCAGGCAGTCCCGGACGGACTCCGGGCCGGCCAGTTCACCGCCGTGCGGGGCGGCCAGCAGGCCGCCGTTCCTGGCGATCGCGAAGGCCCGGTCGAAGTCGCGGGCGAGGCCGCGGCGTTCGTCGTTGGAGAGGCCGAAGCCGACCACGCCCCGGTCGGCGTACCGGACGGCGAGCCGGGCCAGGGTCCGGGCGTCCATCGGCGACTTCATCCGGTTGGCCGCCACCAGCACCCGGATGCCCACCCCGGTGACCTCGGAGGCGTGCCGGACGGCGTCCAGGATCAGCTCCAGGGCCGGGATCAGCCCGCCGAGCAGCGGGGCGTACGAGGTCGGGTCGACCTGGATCTCCAGCCAGCGGGAGCCGTCGCGCCGCTCGTCCTCGGCGGTCTCCAGCACCAGGCGCCGGATGTCCTCCTCGTCCCGCAGGACGGAGCGGGCGGTGTCGTACAGCCGCTGGAAGCGGAACCAGCCGCGCTCGTCGGTGGCGCGCAGTTGCGGCGGCTCGCCCGAGCTGAGGGCCTCGGGCAGGCGCATCCGGTGCTTGGCGGCGAGTTCCAGCAGCGTGGCCGGGCGCATCGAACCGGTGAAGTGCAGGTGGAGATGGGCCTTCGGCAGGTCCCTCACGTCGCGGGGTACAGGCAGGCGTTCCATTCACCGATACTGCCGTATCCGGGCCGCGCACGGGAACCGCCCCCGTCACATCCCTCGAAGGGGTGACGGGGGCGGTTCCGGTTCGACGGATCCGGCGACGGGTCAGTCGCGGGCCTCGCCGAGCAGCTTCTGCAGGCGGCCGACGCCCTCGGCCAGGTCGGCGTCGCCGAGCGCGTAGGACAGGCGCAGGTAGCCCGGGGTCCCGAAGGCCTCGCCGGGGACGACCGCGACCTCGGCCTCGTCCAGGATCAGGCTCGCCAGCTCGGCGGAGGTCTGCGGGCGCTTGCCGCGGATCTCCTTGCCGAGCAGGCCCTTCACCGACGGGTAGGCGTAGAAGGCGCCCTCGGGCTCGGGGCAGACCACGCCGTCGATCTCGTTGAGCAGGCGGACGATGGTCTGCCGGCGGCGGTCGAAGGCGGTCCGCATCTCGTGCACGGCGGAGAGGTCGCCGGAGACGGCGGCGACGGCGGCGCGCTGGGCCACGTTGGAGACGTTCGAGGTGGCGTGCGACTGGAGGTTGGTCGCGGCCTTGATGACGTCCTTGGGGCCGATCACCCAGCCGACCCGCCAGCCGGTCATGGCGTAGGTCTTGGCCACGCCGTTGACCACGATGGTCTTGTCCGCGAGCTCGGGCAGCAGGGCCGGCAGCGAGACGAACTCGGCGTCGCCGTAGACCAGGTGCTCGTAGATCTCGTCGGTGAGCACCCAGAGGCCGTGCTCCAGGGCCCAGCGGCCGACCGCCTCGACCTCGTCACGGGTGTACACCGCGCCGGTCGGGTTGGACGGCGAGACGAACAGCAGGACCTTGGTGTTCTCGGTGCGCGCGGCCTCCAGCTGCTCGACCGAGACCTTGTAGCCGGTGGTCTCGTCGGCCACCACCTCGACCGGGACGCCGCCCGCGAGCTGGATCGACTCGGGGTAGGTGGTCCAGTACGGGGCCGGGACGATGACCTCGTCACCCGGGTCCAGGATCGCGGCGAAGGCCTCGTAGATGGCCTGCTTGCCGCCGTTGGTGACCAGCACCTGCGAGGCGTCCACCTCGTAGCCGGAGTCGCGCAGCGTCTTGGCGGCGATGGCGGCCTTGAGCTCGGGCAGGCCGCCGGCGGGGGTGTAGCGGTGGTTCTTCGGGTCGCGGCAGGCCTCGACGGCCGTCTCGACGATGTAGTCCGGGGTGGGGAAGTCCGGCTCGCCGGCGCCGAAGCCGATGACCGGCCGGCCGGCCGCCTTGAGGGCCTTGGCCTTGGCGTCCACGGCGAGGGTGGCGGACTCGGCGATCGCGCCGATCCGGGCGGACACCCGGCGGTCGGCGGGACGGACGGAACTGTCGGGCTGCGGGGTGGAAGCGCTCATGCCTGCATCGTCGCAGAACCGGGACGGACCGGGCATGGCGGTTTCACCATCCGTACGCGCGCGGTCCAGCATGTGTCGGCTCCGCGGGGGGCCGGATCGGTGACGGTCCGGTGGCTCCCGGGTGAGAGGTTCGACCAATCGCCCCGGAACACGTACACTCACTGCTCGATGGCTCCCGAAGTGCAGCATCCACCGCCTGTGCATACAGCGGCCCCGGATGCGGTAGGTTGGGGGACACTGCAGGCGCCGCGAGGCGTCGTAGGGCAATAGCTCAATTGGTAGAGCACCGGTCTCCAAAACCGGCGGTTGGGGGTTCAAGTCCCTCTTGCCCTGCTGCTTGATCCGTACCGAGCCCGTTCGCTCTTGCAGAGCGAGCGGGCTTGATGCGGAGAGGGCCTCATACAGCACTGCTTTCGCCGGATCGCTCGTGCTCCAAAGGCACAGGCGACGCTCGGCAGGACCCGGATTCAGGTGAGGACGAGTGACGGAGACCACGGGCTCCACCGCAACGCCTGAGAGCGGCAACCCCGAGGGTGCCGAAGGCGCTGACGGGACCACGCCTGTCGACGGCGAGGACAAGGCTCTCTCGCGCCGCGACCGCAAGCGTGCCAAGCGCTCGGGCGACGGTGAGAAGAAGTCCGGCAAGCGCGCCAAGAAGGGCGTGTTCGCCCGGCTGGCGCTCTTCTACCGGCAGATCATCGCGGAGCTGCGCAAGGTCGTCTGGCCCAGCCGGAGCGACCTCATCAACTACACCACCGTCGTGGTCGTCTTCGTCGTCGTGATCATGGGCCTGGTGGCCTCCCTCGACTTCGGCTTCGCCAAGCTCAGCCTGTGGATCTTCGGCTGACCGAGCTGACCTCAGCACCTCGAACACACACTCCGACCCGGGCCGATCCGTTGGCCCGGGTCGAGCTGTCGGCGGCGATCGTACGAGCCCGCTACCGTTGACTCGGTACTGTTGAAGTCTCTGAGTCGTTTTTCCTGGGCGCCCGCGAGAGCAGCGCGGCGCCGGAGCGGCCCGGAGCGCGCCATCTTCACCATCTCCAGGAAAGAAGCAGCCACCGTGTCTGAGTCCCCCCTGTACGACGCCGACGAGACCGTCCGCGAGGCGGATGTCGCCGCCGAGCTGGACGCGGCTGCGCTGGCTGACAGTGCCGCCGACTCCGAGTCCGCCGAGCAGATCGTGGACGCCGTGGACAGTGACGAGGACGAGGCCGAGGCGTTCGACCAGGCCGAGGCCGATGAGCCCGCCGAGGTCGCCGCGCTGCACGAGGAGTCCGACGAGGCCGAGGACGAGGACGTCTCCGAGGAGGCCGTCGCCGAGGACGAGGACACCGACGAGTCCGAGGAGGCCGAGGAGGCCGCCGAGGAGGAGGTCGAGGTCGACCCGGTCGCCGAGTTCCGCGAGAAGCTGCGCACCGCCCCCGGCGAGTGGTACGTGATCCACACCTACGCGGGTTACGAGAACCGCGTGAAGCAGAACCTGGAGCAGCGCTCCGTCTCCCTGAACGTCGAGGACTACATCTTCCAGTCCGAGGTGCCGCAGGAGGAGGTCGTCCAGATCAAGAACGGCGACCGCAAGACGATCCGCCAGAACAAGCTCCCCGGCTACGTCCTGGTCCGGATGGACCTCACCCCGGAGTCCTGGGGCGTCGTGCGCAACACCCCCGGTGTCACCGGCTTCGTCGGCAACGCCTACGACCCGTACCCGCTGACGCTGGACGAGGTCGTCAAGATGCTCGCCCCCGACGTGGAGCGCCAGGCGGCCAAGGAGGCCGGCCGGCCGGTTCCCGGCAAGCCGGTCGAGGTCCAGGTGCTCGACTTCGAGGTCGGCGACTCGGTCACCGTCACCGACGGTCCGTTCGCGACCCTGCAGGCGACCATCAACGAGATCAACCCGGACTCGAAGAAGGTCAAGGGCCTGGTCGAGATCTTCGGCCGCGAGACCCCGGTCGAGCTGTCGTTCGACCAGATCCAGAAGAACTGACCCACGGCTTCGGTGCAGGGGGCGGGGCTTCGGCCCCGCCCCCTTTATCGTTTTGGTCCAGCGACGCATCCGCGTTAGCCTGGTCCGATGTGTGTGGTGCCCTCCGGGTGTCGCCCCGGTTCCCGCACACACCGACCATCCCCTCTCAGAAGGACCCGGAGAGACATGCCTCCCAAGAAGAAGAAGATCACGGGGCTCATCAAGCTCCAGATCAAGGCCGGCGCGGCCAACCCGGCTCCGCCGGTCGGCCCCGCGCTGGGCCAGCACGGCGTGAACATCATGGAGTTCTGCAAGGCCTACAACGCCGCGACCGAGTCGCAGCGCGGCATGATCGTGCCGGTGGAGATCACGGTCTACGACGACCGCTCCTTCACCTTCATCACGAAGACGCCGCCGGCCGCGCGCCTCATCCTGAAGGCCGCCGGCATCGAGAAGGGCTCGGCCGAGCCGCACAAGACCAAGGTCGCCAAGCTCACCAGCGCCCAGGTCCGCGAGATCGCCACCGTGAAGCTCCCCGACCTGAACGCCAACGACCTGGACGCCGCCGCGAAGATCATCGCCGGCACCGCCCGGTCGATGGGCGTCACGGTCGAGGGCTGATCCAGCCCCTCTCCGGCCGGCGCGGACGCACCGGCCGTCCCTGTGGCAGGGCCTGCGCGGCCCGACAAACCACAACTCCGCTATCTATTCAGGAGCAGCAGTGAAGCGCAGCAAGGCTCTGACGGCCGCGGCCGCCAAGGTTGACCGCGACCGCCTCTACGCCCCCCTTGAGGCCATCCGCCTCGCCCGGGAGACGTCCACCACCAAGTTCGACGCGACCGTCGAGGTTGCCATGCGCCTGGGTGTCGACCCGCGCAAGGCCGACCAGATGGTCCGCAGCACCGTGATCCTCCCGCACGGCACCGGTAAGACCGCTCGGGTCCTGGTCTTCGCGACCGGCGAGCGTGCCGAGGCCGCGCGTGCTGCGGGCGCCGACATCGTGGGCTCCGACGAGCTCATCGACGAGGTCGCCAAGGGCAAGCTGGACTTCGACGCCGTCGTCGCCACCCCGGACCTCATGGGCAAGGTCGGCCGCCTCGGCCGCGTGCTCGGCCCGCGTGGTCTGATGCCGAACCCGAAGACCGGCACCGTCACCCCCGATGTCGCCAAGGCTGTCAACGACATCAAGGGCGGCAAGATCGAGTTCCGCGTCGACAAGCACTCGAACCTGCACTTCATCATCGGTAAGGCCTCCTTCACCGACGAGCAGCTGGTCGAGAACTACGGCGCCGCGCTGGACGAGGTCCTCCGGGCCAAGCCGTCCGCCGCCAAGGGCCGCTACATCAAGAAGACCTCGGTCACCACCACCATGGGCCCCGGCATCCAGGTGGACCCGAACCGCACCCGCAACCTCCTGGTCGAGGAGGACCCGGCCGCCGTCTGAGCCCCCGTGCTCGGACCAGCAGCCGCGTCCTGGGTGTGACCCAGACCGTACGACGGGCCCGTACCCCCTTCACCGGGGGTGCGGGCCCGTCGTCGTTCCCGCCCGCGGCGGCGGGCGATGTTCCCGGATCGAGACGCCCCCGGCGGCCGGCGGCGCCGCGGGCCGGATTACGCTCGGCTGGCCCGTGCCCGCGTCCGTCCCCCGGGGAGTGCTGTGCCGTCCGATCGAATAGTGGCCCTGGGGGTGGTGGCCACGCTGGTGGTCTTCGGCGCGGCGGTGGCCACCCTGGACGTCCGGGCCGACCCGGGCCCGCAGGCCCGCCCCGGAGCGGCGGGCCCGGCCGCCACCGCCTCCCGCCCGGCCCGGCAGGTGCTGCTCGCCGCCGCCCAGGGCCTGGACGACGTCGGCAGCGCCCGGCTGCGCTTCGACCGGGAGGGGCCGGCCGGGCGGGGCAGCGCGGAGGGCACCCTCTCCTGGGGCGCGGCGGACGCGGCCGACCTGCGGGTCACCGACGCCTCCGGACCGAGCCTGCTGCGCATGGTGGACGGGGTCTGCTACCTCGGGCGCGACGGCGCGGCGGGCCGGCGGCAGGCCGACCGCGCCGAGGTGGAGTCCTTGGACCCGGGCGGCGCCGGGGCCGGCGGCTACGCGGGCGGCTGGCTGACCGCGCTGGTCTCCAACCCCGGGGGACGGCTGCACCTGGTGGCGCTGGCCGGCCGGCTCAGCGAGGTGGGGCCGGCCACCGAGGGCGGGGTGGTGGCCACCCACTACCGGGGCAGCGCCACGGTGGCCGCCCTCTTCGGCGCCGACCAGAACCTGACTCCGGAACGGCGCGCGGTCGTCCTCGCGTACTACCAGCAGCAGGGCGTGGAGAGCCTCGACTATGACATCTGGATCGGCGAGGGGGACCAGCTGCTGCGGCTGCGCGAGAGCGCCTCGGGCCGGGCGGGCACGGAGGTGACCAGCACGGTGGTCTCCGAGCCGGGGGTGGCCTTCGAAGTCCGGGCACCGGGGCCGGCCGGGCCCGCCGGGCCGTCCTCCGCGGGCTGAACCGGCCGCCCGCCGTCCGCGGCGGCCGGCAGGGGGCAGGGCGCCGCCGGGCGGCCGGGGGCGGCGTGACATGGTGGGTGGGCAGGGGGAGAGCGGTTCGGGCCCGCAGGGTCCGGCGGCGCCGCGGTGGACGGCCCGGCCGGGGAACCGGCGGTACGGGGAGTCGCGCCGCCGCGGAGCACCGGAGAGTACGGGGACCCGGGCCGCCACGGGGACGAACACGGCCGGCCCGGCCGGCTGCGGCCCCCGTGCGCGGGCCCGACGGCCGGTGCACGCTGGACGAGCTGGACGGGGGCCCGCCAGGGCGGCCCCGGGGCGCCCGGAGGACGGGTGACGGACCGACGGGAGACGGCTATGGCGGCGCGGCGGCGGATGACGGCCGGAGTGGCCGCGGTGCTGCTCGCGGGCCTGCTGGCCGGGTGCGGCGGCGGGCCCGCCCAGCCGCCCGACCCCTCCGCCTCGGGCACGCCGAGCAGTGCGAGCCCGTCGCCGAGCGACGCCGACAAGCCCACCGACCGCTCGCCGCACGGGGTGCTGCTGTCCGCGCAGCTGGCCATGCAGACCGCCCGCCGGGCCAAGATCACCTATCGGCTGGGCGCCGACAGCGCCGCCGGCCTGCTGTTCTGGCAGCCGAAGACCGCCCTGCAGATCAAGCGCGGCACGCCCGGCACCGCCGAGCAGCTGATCGTCATGGACACCACGGCCTACCAGGGCGGGGACGACGCCACGGCGGCCCGGCTCGGCGGCCGGCACTGGGAGAAGTTCGGCGGTGCGACCGGCGCGGACGGCCACAAGGAGGTCCCGTACGCGGGCCTGGTGGACGAGCTGAACCCGGTGGTGGCGCTCACCGCCGCGGTGGCGGCGGCCGATCCGGTGCTGCTCGGCGAGGAGAAGATCGACGACAACACGCTCCAGCACTACCAGGTCAGCACCACCGCGGAGCGCTACGCGGCGGCGCAGACCCAGCTGAGCGAGTCCCGCCGGGCCGGCCTGCGGACGGCGCTCGCCCCGGGCGGCGCCACCGTGCTCACCCTCGACCTGTGGCTGAACGACAAGGACCAGCTCGTCCAGCTCCGCCGGACCGGGACCGGTCCCGAGGGCGGCGCCGACGACCTGGTGCAGTACTCCGACTTCGGCGGGGCCCTGTCGGTGCAGGCGCCGGCCGAGGCGGACACCTCCGACACGGGCACCCGCAGCACCTCGCCGCTCGCCCGCTGACGGGCCCGCCGACCGGGCGGTGCGGCCGACCGGGCGGGGCCGGGCAGGGGGGCGCGTCCGGGCCGGGGTGGCTGGGTCCGGGCCGCCGCGGCCGACGTGGCGGGCGCCACCGGCGCCGCGATTTGGCGTCGCGGGGAGTTCCGGGCTACCTTGGTGCAAGCCAAAGACCGCTGGTTGTTGCCGTGCGCCTGTGAGGGTGCGGGGTGACCGAAGGATCTGCGATTTACCGCAGACAGCCCGCGCAGGAGTGTTTGGAGCTTGGACTTCCGGTCCGTACGGTTCGCCGTCCGGCCGTCGAGGTCTCACTGAGCCCCGTGCGCCTGCGCACCGGGGCTCTCACTGTTTTGCAGGGTGTCTCCTTCTGATCAGACCGGCGTGTCCGAGGCGCAGATGGTCGACTTTCGCAGGTCGGCCCGACTTCGACATCACGGAAGGAGGCGTAAGCCTATGGCAAGGCCCGACAAGGCTGCTGCCGTCGCCGAGATCACGGACAAGTTCCGTGCCTCGAACGCGGCCGTGCTGACCGAGTACCGCGGTCTGACGGTGAAGCAGGTGAAGAACCTGCGTCGCTCGCTGGGTGAGAACGCCCAGTACGCCGTGGTGAAGAACACGCTGACCAAGATCGCTGCCAATGAGGCCGGGATCACGGAGCTCGACGACCTGTTCGCGGGTCCGACGGCTGTCGCCTTCGTCACCGGTGACCCGGTGGAGTCGGCGAAGGCTCTGCGTGACTTCGCCAAGGACAACCCCGCTCTCATCATCAAGGGCGGTGTCCTTGACGGCAAGGCGCTGACCGCCGATGAGATCAAGAAGCTCGCGGACCTCGAGTCCCGCGAGGTGCTGCTCGCCAAGCTGGCCGGCGGTCTGAAGGCGTCCATGGCGAAGGCCGCGGCCACCTTCCAGGCTCCGCTGGTCGAGTTCGCCCGCACTGCCGAGGCACTGCGCGCGAAGGTCGAGCAGGGCGGTGCCGGTACGCCGGCTCCCGCCGAGGCCGAGGACACCACCGAGGCTGCCGAGTAATTCACGCTCACGCGTGAGGCACTCAGCGTCCGGTACCTCCGGCCGCAGCGGGCCCGTACGCCCGCCATCCCGTACATCCGGCACCTGCCGATTTAGTGGAAGGACGCCATCATGGCGAAGCTGTCCCAGGACGAGCTGCTCGAGCAGTTCGAGACCCTGACCCTCATCGAGCTGTCCGAGTTCGTCAAGGCGTTCGAGGAGAAGTTCGACGTCAAGGCTGCCGCCCCGGTCGCCGTTGCCGCCGCCGGTGGCGCTGCCGCCGCCGTCGAGGCCGTCGAGGAGCAGGACGAGTTCGACGTCATCCTCGAGTCGGCCGGCGACAAGAAGATCCAGGTCATCAAGGAGGTGCGCGCCCTTACCTCCCTCGGTCTGAAGGAGGCCAAGGACCTCGTTGACGGCACCCCGAAGCCGGTCCTGGAGAAGGTCGCCAAGGAGGCCGCCGAGAAGGCCAAGGCCGCCCTCGAGGCCGCTGGCGCCAAGGTCACCGTCAAGTGACTCGCCGCCCCCTCTGAGGGGGCGCGGGGCCGGGCCGATCACCCTTGCGGGTGGTCGGCCCGGCCTTTTTGCGTACGCCCGTCCGAGGACCGGCCAAGTGGCTGCACGATCGTGGCCGATTGCCCCCTCGGCACTGTCGGTCCGGGCGGGTAGGGTGATCGCTGTCGTCCGGAACGGCCCTCACCACGGGTTCTGTAACGCGGGAGGGGTCTCGGACGATAGGTAGGACGAGGTCCGCACTCCGGTGAGGGCCTTGACGAACCGAACCCGGCGCGCGATTCTCAAGGCGCGCCGTGTGCGTGGAGAGCGCCGACGGTTGGCGAGGCCCTGGATGCATATTCGGAGGCCCCAGCGGGAAGTGACTCCATGTGAGGCGCGGTGGCCCGGAGTGCGCGGGCCGGCGGCAGTTCGTGAGGGCAGGGACCACCCTGCGGTCCGGCCCCGAAGGGGGCCCGGAGCCGTCCGGGTGGCGACAGGGAGGAGTCTCCGATTCGGTCTCCGAATCAGAGCTGGACAGCAGTGTGCCTATTGGCTACACTGTCCCTTTGCGCTGCCTGTTAGCTGCTCCGTGACTCGTCGCCCGGAGTGAGCGATGCCCTGAAGGGGTCTGGCACCGCCTCCGCAAAGCGGCTCTGACCTGGGGTTTCCACCCCGGCTGAGACCCACGGCGCCGGGGGTGGGACCAGCCCGTCGAGGCCGGCCGGTACGCGCGCAGTGAGCTCCGAGCCCTCGGAAGGACCCCCCTCTTGGCCGCGCCGCGCAACGCCTCGAACAACGCTAATTCCACCGCCCCGCTCCGCGTTTCCTTCGCGAAGATCAAGGAGCCCCTCGAGGTTCCGAACCTCCTGGCCCTGCAGACCGAGAGCTTTGACTGGCTCCTCGGCAATGCGGCCTGGAAGTCTCGCGTCGAGGCGGCCCTGGAGAGTGGTCAGGACGTCCCCACGAAGTCCGGTCTGGAGGAGATCTTCGAAGAGATCTCCCCGATCGAGGACTTCAGCGGGTCGATGTCGCTGACCTTCCGCGACCACCGTTTCGAGCCGCCGAAGAACTCGATCGACGAGTGCAAGGACCGCGACTTCACGTTCGCCGCCCCGCTCTTCGTCACCGCCGAGTTCACCAACAACGAGACCGGTGAGATCAAGTCTCAGACGGTCTTCATGGGCGACTTCCCGCTCATGACCCACAAGGGCACCTTCGTGATCAACGGCACCGAGCGTGTCGTGGTCTCGCAGCTGGTCCGTTCCCCGGGTGTGTACTTCGACTCCACCCTGGACAAGGTGTCCGACAAGGACATCTACTCCTGCAAGGTCATCCCCTCGCGTGGTGCCTGGCTGGAGATGGAGATCGACAAGCGCGACATGGTCGGTGTCCGCATCGACCGCAAGCGCAAGCAGTCGGTCACCGTGCTGCTGAAGGCCCTCGGCTGGACCAACGAGATGATTCTCGAGGAGTTCGGCGAGTACGAGTCGATGCGCGCCACCCTGGAGAAGGACCACACCCAGGGCCAGGACGACGCGCTGCTGGACATCTACCGCAAGCTGCGTCCGGGCGAGCCGCCGACGCGCGAGGCCGCGCAGACGCTTCTGGAGAACCTCTACTTCAACCCGAAGCGCTACGACCTCGCGAAGGTCGGCCGTTACAAGGTCAACCGCAAGCTGGGCAACGCCGAGTCGCTGGACTCCGGCGTGCTCACCGAGCCCGACATCATCGGTGCGATCAAGTACCTGGTGAAGCTGCACGCCGGCGAGACCGAGTGGCGTGACACCGAGGGCCGGGACATCGTCGTCGAGGTCGACGACATCGACCACTTCGGCAACCGTCGCCTGCGCAACGTCGGCGAGCTGATCCAGAACCAGGTCCGTACGGGTCTCGCCCGCATGGAGCGCGTCGTGCGCGAGCGCATGACCACCCAGGACGTCGAGGCGATCACGCCGCAGACCCTGATCAACATCCGGCCGGTCGTCGCCTCCATCAAGGAGTTCTTCGGCACCAGCCAGCTGTCCCAGTTCATGGACCAGACGAACCCGCTGTCGGGCCTGACCCACAAGCGCCGTCTGTCCGCGCTGGGCCCCGGTGGTCTGTCCCGTGAGCGCGCCGGCTTCGAGGTCCGTGACGTCCACCCCTCGCACTACGGCCGCATGTGTCCGATCGAGACCCCCGAAGGCCCGAACATCGGTCTGATCGGCTCGCTCGCGTCCTACGGCCGGGTGAACGCGTTCGGCTTCATCGAGACCCCGTACCGCAAGGTCGTCGAGGGCATCGTCACCGAGCAGGTCGACTATCTGACCGCCGACGAGGAGGACCGCTTCGTCATCGCGCAGGCCAACGCCCCGCTGACGGCGGACCTGCACTTCGCCGAGCCCCGTGTCCTGGTCCGCCGCCGTGGCGGCGAGATCGACTACATCCCGGGCTCCGAGATCGACTACATGGACGTCTCGCCGCGCCAGATGGTGTCGGTCGCGACCGCCATGATCCCGTTCCTCGAGCACGACGACGCCAACCGCGCGCTCATGGGCTCCAACATGATGCGCCAGGCGGTGCCGCTGCTGAAGAGCGAGGCACCCGTGGTCGGCACCGGCATGGAGTACCGCTGCGCGGTCGACGCCGCCGACGTCATCACGGCCGAGAAGGCGGGTGTCGTCCAGGAGGTCTCGGCCGACTACGTCACCGTGGCCAACGACGACGGCACGTACACCACGTACCGCGCCGCCAAGTTCACCCGCTCCAACCAGGGCACCTCCTTCAACCAGAAGGTGCTCGTGGACGAGGGCGCCCGGGTCGAGGTCAACCAGGTGCTGGCCGACGGCCCGTGCACCGACCAGGGTGAGATGGCGCTCGGCAAGAACCTGCTCGTGGCGTTCATGTCCTGGGAGGGTCACAACTACGAGGACGCGATCATCCTGTCGCAGCGCCTCGTGCAGGACGACGTCCTCTCCTCGATCCACATCGAGGAGCACGAGGTCGACGCCCGTGACACCAAGCTGGGCCCCGAGGAGATCACCCGGGACATCCCGAACGTCTCCGAGGAGGTCCTCGCCGACCTCGACGAGCGCGGCATCATCCGCATCGGCGCGGACGTCGTCACCGGCGACATCCTGGTCGGCAAGGTCACGCCCAAGGGCGAGACCGAGCTGACCCCGGAGGAGCGCCTGCTCCGCGCGATCTTCGGCGAGAAGGCCCGTGAGGTCCGCGACACCTCGCTGAAGGTGCCGCACGGTGAGTCCGGCAAGGTCATCGGCGTCCGCGTCTTCGACCGCGAAGAGGGCGACGAGCTGCCCCCGGGCGTCAACCAGCTGGTCCGGGTCTACGTGGCCCAGAAGCGCAAGATCACCAACGGTGACAAGCTGGCCGGCCGTCACGGCAACAAGGGTGTCATCTCCAAGATCCTGCCGGTCGAGGACATGCCGTTCCTCGCCGACGGCACCCCGGTCGACATCATCCTCAACCCGCTGGGTGTCCCGTCCCGAATGAACCCGGGACAGGTCCTGGAGATCCACCTCGGGTGGCTCGCCAAGCAGGGCTGGGACGTCTCCGGCCTCGCCGACGAGTGGGCCCAGCGCCTGCAGGCGATCGGCGCCGACACGGTCACGGGTGGCACCAACCTCGCCACCCCGGTCTTCGACGGCGCCCGCGAGGACGAGATCACCGGCCTGCTGGACAACACCACCCTCACCCGTGACGGTGAGCGCCTGGTGAACTCCACCGGCAAGGCCCGGCTGTTCGACGGCCGCTCCGGCGAGCCGTTCCCGATGCCGGTCTCGGTCGGCTACATGTACATCCTCAAGCTGCACCACCTGGTCGACGACAAGCTCCACGCCCGTTCGACCGGCCCGTACTCGATGATCACCCAGCAGCCGCTCGGTGGTAAGGCGCAGTTCGGTGGTCAGCGCTTCGGTGAGATGGAGGTGTGGGCCCTCGAGGCGTACGGCGCGGCCTACGCGCTGCAGGAGCTCCTCACCATCAAGTCCGACGACGTCCTCGGCCGCGTGAAGGTCTACGAGGCCATCGTCAAGGGCGAGAACATCCCCGAGCCCGGCATTCCCGAGTCCTTCAAGGTCCTCATCAAGGAAATGCAGTCGCTCTGCCTCAACGTGGAGGTGCTGTCCTCGGACGGCTCGTCCATCGAGATGCGGGACTCCGACGAGGACGTCTTCCGCGCCGCCGAGGAGCTCGGCATTGACCTGTCCCGGCGCGAGCCGAGCAGCGTCGAAGAGGTCTGACGGAGGTGGGGCCGGCTGCTCCCCGGAGCAGCCGGCCCGCCCCCAGGCCCCCTCAGACCAGATGAACGACTTTCGACTTACGAAAGAGGGCTTGACGACCAGTGCTTGACGTCAACTTCTTCGACGAGCTCCGCATCGGCCTCGCGACCGCCGACGACATCCGCCAGTGGTCGCACGGCGAGGTCAAGAAGCCGGAGACCATCAACTACCGCACCCTGAAGCCGGAAAAGGACGGGCTCTTCTGCGAGAAGATCTTCGGCCCCACCCGGGACTGGGAGTGCTACTGCGGCAAGTACAAGCGCGTCCGCTTCAAGGGCATCATCTGTGAGCGCTGCGGCGTCGAGGTCACTCGCGCCAAGGTGCGTCGTGAGCGGATGGGCCACATCGAGCTGGCCGCGCCGGTCACCCACATCTGGTACTTCAAGGGTGTCCCCAGCCGCCTCGGCTACCTGCTCGACCTGGCGCCGAAGGACCTTGAGAAGGTCATCTACTTCGCCGCCTACATGATCACCTGGGTGGACGACGAGCGTCGCCAGCGCGACCTCCCGTCCCTGGAGGCGCATGTCTCGGTCGAGCGCCAGCAGATCGAGAACCGTCGCGACTCCGACCTCGAGGCCCGTGCCAAGAAGGCCGAGACCGACCTGGCCGAGCTTGAGGCCGAGGGTGCCAAGGCCGACGTGCGCCGCAAGGTGCGCGAGGGTGCCGAGCGTGAGATGAAGCAGCTGCGCGACCGTGCGCAGCGCGAGCTGGACCGTCTCGACGAGGTCTGGGCCCGCTTCAAGAACCTCAAGGTCCAGGACCTCGAGGGCGACGAGCTGCTCTACCGCGAGCTGCGCGACCGCTTCGGCACCTACTTCTCCGGCTCGATGGGCGCGGCGGCCCTCAAGGACCGCCTCGAGACCTTCGACCTGGCGGAGGAGTCCGAGCGCCTGCGCGAGATCATCCGCACCGGCAAGGGCCAGAAGAAGACCCGTGCGCTGAAGCGCCTCAAGGTCGTCTCCGCGTTCCTGCAGACCACCAACAAGCCCAACGGCATGGTGCTGGACTGCGTCCCGGTCATCCCGCCGGACCTGCGTCCGATGGTGCAGCTGGACGGTGGCCGCTTCGCGACCTCCGACCTGAACGACCTGTACCGCCGCGTGATCAACCGCAACAACCGCCTGAAGCGCCTTCTCGACCTCGGTGCCCCCGAGATCATCGTGAACAACGAGAAGCGCATGCTCCAGGAGGCCGTCGACGCGCTGTTCGACAACGGCCGTCGTGGCCGTCCGGTCACCGGCCCGGGCAACCGGCCCCTGAAGTCCCTCAGCGACATGCTGAAGGGCAAGCAGGGTCGTTTCCGCCAGAACCTCCTCGGCAAGCGGGTCGACTACTCGGCCCGTTCGGTCATCGTCGTCGGCCCGCAGCTCAAGCTGCACCAGTGCGGTCTGCCGAAGGCCATGGCGCTGGAGCTCTTCAAGCCGTTCGTGATGAAGCGCCTGGTGGACCTCAACCACGCGCAGAACATCAAGTCGGCCAAGCGCATGGTCGAGCGTGCCCGCCCGGTCGTGTGGGACGTCCTCGAAGAGGTCATCGCCGAGCACCCGGTCCTGCTGAACCGTGCGCCCACCCTGCACCGCCTCGGCATCCAGGCCTTCGAGCCCCAGCTGGTCGAGGGCAAGGCCATCCAGATCCACCCGCTCGTCTGCACCGCGTTCAACGCGGACTTCGACGGTGACCAGATGGCCGTCCACCTGCCGCTCTCCGCGGAGGCGCAGGCCGAGGCCCGCATCCTGATGCTGTCCTCGAACAACATCCTGAAGCCGGCCGACGGTCGCCCCGTCACCATGCCGACCCAGGACATGGTGCTCGGTCTGTTCTTCCTGACCTCGGACCGCGAGCAGGTGAAGGGCGGTGGCCGTTCCTTCTCCTCGACCGCCGAGGCCGTCATGGCGTTCGACGCCAAGGAGCTGGACGTCCAGGCCGTCATCGACGTCCGCCTGCCGATCGGCACCGTCCCGCCGCGCGGCTGGACCCCGCCGGTCGACGAGGACGGCACGCCGGCCTGGTTCGAGGGCGAGTCCTTCCGTCTGCGCACCACCCTGGGCCGCGCGCTCTTCAACGAGCTGCTGCCCGAGGACTACCCGTTCGTCGACTACGAGGTGGGCAAGAAGCAGCTCTCCGCGATCGTCAACGACCTGGCGGAGCGCTACCCCAAGGTCGTCGTCGCGGCGACCCTGGACAACCTGAAGGCGGCCGGCTTCCACTGGGCCACCCGCTCGGGTGTCACCGTCTCGATCTCGGACGTCGTCGTCCCGCCGCAGAAGGCCCAGATCCTTGAGGGCTACGAAGCGCAGGCCGAGAAGATCCAGAAGCAGTACGAGCGCGGTCTGATCACCAACGACGAGCGCAAGCAGGAGCTCATCGGCATCTGGACCCGGGCGACCAACGAGGTCGCCGAGGCGATGAACGCCAACTTCGAGAAGACCAACCCCATCTTCATGATGGTGGACTCCGGTGCTCGAGGAAACATGATGCAGATGCGTCAGATCGCCGGTATGCGTGGTCTGGTGTCGAACGCGAAGAACGAGACGATCGCCCGTCCCATCAAGGCGTCGTTCCGTGAGGGCCTCACCGTCCTCGAGTACTTCATCTCCACCCACGGTGCCCGTAAGGGTCTGGCCGACACCGCTCTGCGTACCGCGGACTCCGGCTACCTCACCCGTCGTCTGGTCGACGTCTCCCAGGACGTCATCATCCGCGAGGAGGACTGCGGGACCGAGCGCGGCCTCAAGTTGGCCATCGGCACGGTCGAGAACGGCGTCCTGCGCAAGACGGACGACGTCGAGACCAGCGTCTACGCCCGCATGCTGGCCGAGGACATCACGGTCGACGGCAAGCTCCTGGCCACCGCGAACACCGACCTCGGTGACGTGCTGATCGACGAGCTGATCCGCCACGGCATCAGCGAGGTCAAGACCCGCTCGATCCTGACCTGTGAGTCGGCCGTCGGCACCTGTGCCTTCTGCTACGGCCGCTCGCTGGCCACCGGCAAGCTGGTCGACATCGGTGAGGCGGTCGGCATCATCGCCGCCCAGTCCATCGGTGAGCCCGGTACCCAGCTGACCATGCGTACCTTCCACACCGGTGGTGTGGCCGGTGACGACATCACGCAGGGTCTGCCCCGTGTCGTCGAGCTCTTCGAGGCCCGTACCCCCAAGGGTGTGGCCCCGATCTCGGAGGCGCAGGGCCGGGTCCGCATCGAGGACACCGAGAAGACCCGCAAGCTCGTCGTCACGCCGGACGACGGCACCGACGAGATCGCCTACCCGGTCTCCAAGCGTGTGAAGCTGCTCGTCAGCGAGGGCCAGGCGGTCGAGGTCGGCCAGAAGCTGACCATGGGTGCCACCAACCCGCACGACGTGCTGCGGATCATGGGCCAGCGTGCCGTCCAGATCCACCTGGTCGCCGAGGTCCAGAAGGTCTACAACTCGCAGGGCGTGTCGATCCACGACAAGCACATCGAGATCATCATCCGGCAGATGCTCCGCCGCGTGACGATCATCGAGTCGGGCGACGCCGAGCTGCTCCCGGGCGAGCTCGTCGAGCGCGGCCGCTTCGAGCAGGAGAACCGTCGCGTGGTGTCGGAAGGCGGCCACCCGGCCTCCGGCCGTCCGCAGCTGATGGGTATCACCAAGGCCTCGCTGGCCACCGAGTCCTGGCTGTCGGCCGCCTCCTTCCAGGAGACGACCCGGGTCCTCACCGACGCGGCGATCCACGCCAAGTCGGACCCGCTGCTGGGCCTCAAGGAGAACGTCATCCTCGGTAAGCTCATCCCGGCCGGTACGGGTCTGCCCCGCTACCGCAACATCCGGGTCGAGCCGACCGAAGAGGCCAAGGCCGCGATGTACTCGGCCGTCGGCTACGACGACTACGACCTGTCGCCCTTCGGCGCCGGCTCCGGCCAGGCCGTCCCGCTGGACGACTACGACTACGGCCCGTACACCGGCTGACAGTCCGTACCAGGTACGCCGCAGGGCGGCCGCCCCCTCGGGGGTGGCCGCCCTGCGGCGTTTCCGGCTGTCGCCGGGCCGTCAGCCGGCCTGCGGGCGGGCCGTCGGACCGCCGATCGCCGGGCGGACCATGGTCAGCAGCAGCTCCAGGAAGCGGTCCGGGTGGCGGAAGGCCGCGAAGTGGCCGGCGTCCTCGATCAGGGCGAAGCCCTTGACCGGGGCCCGGACGTCGTCGAAGAAGCGCCTGGCGCGCTCGGGCGGGGTGAGGACGTCCTGGGCGCCCTGGAAGACGAAGAACGGGACGTCGAAGTCCGTGCCGTCGGCCCAGTCGTCGAAGTGGCCGGTGCCGTCGGTGATCGTCTCGGAGTGGCTCATGCCCTTGAAGTAGCTCCCGATGCCGCGCAGGGAGTGCAGCGGGGAGAGCCAGAGGGAGCCGATGACCACGGTGCGCATGGTGTGCAGCGTCATCGGGTCGCTGGTGGCGGAGAGCTTGGCGTAGGCGGCCCGCTGGCGGGCCGTCCAACGGTGCCGGTCGGGCCCCATGGCCTCGACGGCGGCGAGGTCCCTGCGCTTGCCGGCGGCGCGCAGGCGCTCCAGGAGGGCCCGGTGGGTGGAGGTGTCGCGGCCGGCGTCGTGGATGTTCTGGTCCGTGCCGACGTAGGCGGAGTACAGCTCGGGGTGGGACCGGGCCAGTCGCAGTCCGAGGACGCTGCCGTAGGAGCTGCCGACCAGGAGAACCCGGTCGACGCCGAGCCGGACCCGGAGGTGCCGGGTGACCTCCACGGCGTCCGCGAGCACCTGGTCGAAGGTCGGCCCGCCCTGGCCGTCGGCGCCGCTGCGGGCGAGGGTCCGGTCCGCACCGCGCATGTCCCAGCGGACGATCGTGAAGTGCCGCTCCCACGCCCGGGTGCGGGGGCCGAAGACGGAGGTGGGGGCACCCGGGCCGCCGTGCAGCTCCAGCAGCACCGGGTTGTGCCGGTCCTCGCCGCGGACCGAGATCCACTGCTCGATGCCGCCGATCCGGACGTAGCCCTGCTCGTCGATGCCGTCCGGTGTGCCGATCCGCATCAGCCGGGCGTTGCGGGAGCGCCGCAGGGCCCGGTGGCCGAGGAGACCGGTGACGGGTGCGGCGAGGACGGCGGTGGAAGCGGCGAGGACGGTGCCGAGCATGGTGACCCCCAGTTACTGTGTACTGCATAAGCAATTGAGTTTAAGGTATACACAGTTCTATGCGCCGTCAACAGGTCGGGGCGGCACGGAACCGAGGAGAGGCGGCCCCGTTGGCCAGGAGCAAGACGGAGAAGCGCGACCCGGCCACGAGCCTGGCGCTGCTGTGGGGCGAGCAGGAGCCGCCCAGGCGTGGACCCAGGCCCTCGCTGACCACCGCCCGGATCGTCGTCGTCGCCATCGGGATCGCCGACGCCGAAGGCCTGGACGCCGTCTCCATGCAGCGGGTCGCCGCCGAACTCGACGTCACCACGATGGCGCTCTACCGCTACGTGCCCGGCAAGGCCGACCTGGTCGACCTCATGGTCGACGCCGCGCTCGGGCCGGCCGCCGCGGTGGCCGACGTCCCCGGCGGCTGGCGCCCGCAGCTGGCGGCCTGGGCCCGGCGGTCCTGGGGCCTGTACTGCCGCCACCCGTGGATCCTGACCGCCACGGCGATGCGCCGCCAGGCGATGGGCCCCAACCAGCTCTCCTGGCTCGACGCCGCGCTGGCCGCGCTGGCCGGGACGGGCCTGTCCGCGGCGCACCGGCACCACACCGTGCTGCTGGTGATCGGCCACATCCGGAGCCTGGCCCAGCAGCGCGCGGACGGCGACGAACAGGCCGACCAGGAGTGGAACCGCCTTACCGCGGAACTGCTCGAACGGCATCGGGACCGGTTCCCCGCGCTGACCGAGGCCATCGCGGCCGGGGCCTTCGCCCCGCCGGACGACGACCCGCTCGACTTCGGGCTGGAGCGGATCCTCGACGGCGTCGCCGCGCTGATCGAGCGGTCCTGAGAGGTCCTGAGAGGTCCTGAGAGGTCCTGAGAGGTCCCCGGCGGCCTCGGGCGGTTCGCCGGCGGGGGCGGGCCGGGCGCGCGGGCCCTCGGAGGAGGCCCGCGGGACAGACCCTCGGGCGCCCGGGGCGGACGGTCGTCCGGCGGGAGGCGATCGTCCGCGGGGAAACCGATTAGGTGCCTGCCGGTATGTCGCGTAGTGTCGTGTCTACCGACGCGGGGTGGAGCAGCTCGGTAGCTCGCTGGGCTCATAACCCAGAGGTCGCAGGTTCAAATCCTGTCCCCGCTACTCAGTAGCACAGAAGGCCCGGCAGATCATCTGCCGGGCCTTCTGCCGTACCCGGGCACGGCAGCGCCTTCGTGCCGCGTCTCCCGTCCCGTGCCGCGTCTCCCGCCCCGGGACGGTCGGCGGGGAAACCGATTAGGTGCCTGCCGGTATGTCGCGTAGTGTCGTGTCTACCGACGCGGGGTGGAGCAGCTCGGTAGCTCGCTGGGCTCATAACCCAGAGGTCGCAGGTTCAAATCCTGTCCCCGCTACTTGCAGGTGAAGGGCCCGGAGGCATCAGCCTCCGGGCCCTTCGTCGTACGCCCGCGAGGTCGCTCCGCCGGTTCTCCCTCGTACGGGGGAGGCCGGTGGACCGCCCGGGCGGGGGATCCGGTGGGGGTGGCCACCGGGGGAGGCTCGGTGCCGCCGCCCCGGGGGCCGGGGCGGCGGGAGGCCGAGGAGGACACATGAAGCGTCGGGTGCTGGTGCGGGCCGGGTCGAAGCTGGCGATCACGGCGGCGGTGGTGGGCGGGATGAGCGGCTGCCTGGTCGGGGACGACCAGGAGCGGGTGGTGGTCTACGGCGTCGCCGAACCGGTGCGGACCCTGGTGGTCCAGGGCCACACCGGCGACATCAGGGTCACCGGTGGCGGCGCCGCCGTACGGGTCACCGAGCGCCGGACGTACCGCGCGGCGGAGCCGGTCGCCACCCACACCACGGCGGACGGCACGCTCACCCTCGGCTACCGCTGCCCGGACGGGGACTGCGGGGTCGGCTACGACGTCGAGGTGCCGGCCGGGACGGTCGTCCGGGTGGAGAACGGGACGGGTGACGTCACCCTCGCCGGGCTCGGCGCGGAGGTCGACGTGCGGACGGACACCGGTGACGTGAGGGCGAGCGGGCTGACCTCGCCGACGGTCCGGCTGGAGGCACGGACGGGCGGCGTCTCGGCGAGCTTCCGCACCGGGCCCGCGAACGTACGGGCGGACACCCGCACCGGCGACGTCCGGGTGCAGGTGCCGCAGGAGGGCACGTACGCGGTCGAGGCGGCGACCCGGACCGGCGACGTGCGTGTCGGGGTGGCCGGCGACGCCACCGCCGCCCGGCGGATCACCGCCCGGACCGAGACCGGCAACGTGACGGTCGGTCATGCCTGAGGGCCGGGCGCGCCGCCCGCCGGTAGGGCATGATCGTCCGAACGGGGCGGGCCGGCCCCCGCCCGGGGGAGGGGTGGACACGGTGGTGGCGAACTGGACGGCCGGGGTGGCCGGTTGGAGTGCGGAGCAGCGGCGGCGCCTCGCCGGGGTGAACCCGTACGTGCTGGACAGCCTGCTGGCGCTGTTCTCGGCCGCGGTCTCGGTCTGGTCGGTGTGGAACGACGAGGTGGACCGCCCCTGGTGGGTGTACGCGCTGGCGGTCGGCACCGCCCTGCCGCTGCCCTGGCGCCGCCGCCGGCCGATGTCGGTGGCCGCCGCCAGCGGGCTGGTCTCGGTGGGGGTGTCGGTGGCGGCGCACTCCTCGATGCCGCAGATCCCGGTGTACGCCGTGCTGGCCGTCTACACCGTCGCGGACCGGGGGCGGGACTGGCAGCGGATGCTGCTGCTGGCGGTCGTGGTGGTGTCCAACGTCGTCGGCACCCGCTCCGCCGACGGGATGCTGTTCAGCCTGCTGCTCACGGTCGGCACCTTCGTCTTCGGGTCCCTGGTGCGCGAGCTGCGCAGGCTCGCCCGGGTGGAGGCGGAGCGCGCGCACGAGGTGGGGCTGCGGGCGGCCAGTGACGCGGCCCGGGCGGTGGCGGAGGAACGCGGGCGGATCGCGCGCGAGATGCACGACATCCTGGCGCACGCGGTCTCCCTGATGGTGGTCCAGGCGGAGGCCGGGCCGGTGGTGGTCCGGTCCGACCCCGAGCGGGCGATCCGGACCTTCGACACCATCGCCGACTCCGGCCGCGACGCGATGGTCCAACTGCGGCGGGTGCTGGGCGTCCTGAAGGAGGACGGGGCCGGCCCGCAGCTCGCGCCGCAGCCGCGGCTGGCCGAACTGGGGGCGGTGGCCGAGCGGGTCAGGGAGGCGGGCGTGCGGGTCCGGCTGGAGCTGCCCGGGCCGGGGCACGTGCTGCCGGCGGACGTGGAGGCCACCGCGTTCCGGATCGTGCAGGAGGCGCTGACCAACGTGGTCAAGCACGCCGGCGCATCCGCCGCGGAGGTCCGGGTCACCGGTACGGGCGACGTGCTGGAGGTGCTGGTGTCCGACGACGGCCGGGGCGTCCGGCCGCGGGCGGACCGGGCGGTGAGCGACTGGTCGGGCGGCCGCGGCCTGGTGGGGATCCGCGAGCGGGCCGCGGCCTGCGGCGGCCGGGCCGAGGCCGGGCCGCGCGCCGACGGCACCGGCTTCCTGGTGAGCGCGCGGCTGCCGCTGGGCGCGGCGGTGCTGGTGGAACGGGCCCGGGCCTGAGCGGTCCGGGACACGACGACGGAGAAGGGGAGCGGAGCGATGGATCCGATTCGGGTGGTGGTCGCCGACGACCAGGAGCTGGTGCGGGCCGGGTTCGGGATGATCCTGGACGCCCAGCCGGACATCGAGGTGGTGGCCGAGGCGGCGGACGGCGCCCAGGCCGTCGAGGCGGTCCGCGAGCACCGCCCGGACGTCCTGCTGCTGGACGTCCGGATGCCGGTGATGGACGGGCTGGAGGCGGCCCGGCAGGTCTGCGCGCGGTACCCGGAGACCAAGGTGATCATGCTGACCACCTTCGACGTCGACGACTACGTCTTCGACGCCCTCTACGCCGGGGCCAGCGGGTTCCTGCTCAAGGACGTCCGCCGGGACGACCTCGCGCACGGCGTCCGGATGGTGGCCTCCGGCGAGGCACTGCTCGCCCCCTCGGTCACCCGGCGGCTGATCGGCGAGTTCGCCGCCCGCCGTCCGGCCGGCGCCGTCACCGCCGCCCGGGCGCCCTCCCGGCTGCTGGAGCAGCTGACCGCCCGCGAGCGGGAGACCCTGCGGCTGCTCGCCCGGGGCCTGTCCAACGCGGAGATCGCGGCCGAACTCGTGGTCAGCGAGCACACGGTGAAGACGCACGTCAGCAACGTGCTGGCCAAACTGCACCTGCGTGACCGGGTGCACGCGGTGGTGTTCGCCTACGAGGCGGGCGCGGTGGTCGCCGGCGAGGGGTGACCCTCACCCGTGCGGGGGAGGCGGCCGGTTCGCCGGTACGGGCGATCCGCCGGCCGGGCGCCGGCGGGCAGGCTCTGCGGTGTCGGACCACACCGCCCCGAGAGGAAGCCACCATGGCCGCCAGCACCAACTCCCGTGTCACCGCCGTCGCGTCGATCGCCGCCCCGGTCCTGCTGGGTCTGTACGGCGGCATCCGGCTGCTCGACGGTTCCCGTGCTCCCGGCCCCGGCTGGACGGCCGGCCACCTCGCCCTGCTCGCCGGACTGCTGCTGTTCGTCCCGGTCTTCGCCGGGCTGCGGCGGCTGGCCGCGCCGCGCCGCCCGGCCGGCCGGGCCGCCGCGAACCTGGCGGCGGGCCTGGCCCTCGCCGGACTGCTGGCCTCGGCCGGACAGACCGTGATCGACCTGTACGTCGGGGCCAGGGCCGCCGACCGGGCCGAGCAGAACCAGCTGTTCGACCGGATCCAGGGCCACCCGGGCGTCCTGCCGGCCTTCTACACCGTCGGACCGGTGCTGTTCTACCTCGGCCTGCTGGCGCTGCTGGTCGTCCTGGCGGCCGGCCGGGCCCGCCGGGTCCTGGTGTGGAGCCCGGCGCTGGTGCTGGCCGGCACCGTGCTGATGGCGGCCGACCTGGACTTCATCGCGGTCGGCGCGGCGCTCTGGCTGGCCGCCCTGGCGCCGCTGGCCCGGCTCGGCGCCCCGGCCGGCCGCCCGGCGGCCGCGGCGCTCTGACGCCGCCGGCCCCGCGCGCTGCCGCGGGTCCCCGGACGGCCGGTCAACTGTCGGTGGTGGCACATAGGTTCTCCTTGTCGACGGAAGGCGCCGCAGCGCCCGCCGGCCGCCCGGCCGTACGCGGCCGGGGCCGCACGCCACCCCCAGCCCGCCGACCGCCGTCTTGCCGACTCCCCGGGAGGGACCGCCGATGTCCACCACCGCCGCCACCACCGTCTCCGCCGCCCAGGCCGAGCAGGTCACCTACCTGGAGCTGTCCGAGGAGGAGGGCAGCGGGAGCGCCCACAAGTTCTACGAGGTGCGGCAGGCCGGCGCCTCGCTGACCATCACCTACGGGCGGATCGGCGAGCCCGGCCAGGCCAGGACGACGGCCTACCCGTCGCCCGAGAAGGCCGCCGCGGCCGCCGCCAAGAAGGTCGGCGAGAAGGTCCGCAAGGGGTACGCCCCGGCGCAGCGCGGGGTGCGGCAGAAGCGGGCGGTCACCCGCCGGGCGATCACCAGCAGCCGGTCGAGCGCCAGCCAGGCCCCGGTGCTGTGGCGGTTCAAGTCGGGCGCGGCCGCGTTCGGGATCTTCGTCGGCGAGGAGCACGCCTGGGTCGGCAACGAGGCCGGCGACGTCTACACCCTCACCCACGACGGCGAGGTCACCGGCCGCTACGGGCTGCCGGACGGCGTGAAGTGCATCGTCGCCGACGACCACTGGATCTACGCGGGCTGCGACGACGGCCGGGTCTACGACCTCGGCGGCAAGATCCCGCGGGTGGCGTACGAGATCGCCGCCGACGTCGACATCTACTGGCTGGACATCCACGACGGCGTGCTCGGGGTCTCCGACGGCGCCGGCGGGATCACCACGGTCGACCACGAGGACGAGTTCCAGTGGCGGCGCAAGGGCGCCGGCAGCTCGGGGTGGATGGTGCGCTGCGACGAGGACGGCGTCTACCACGGGCACTCCCGCGGGGTGGCCCGCTACTCGTCGCGCGGCGGCGAGGAGCTCTGGCGGACCGACACCCAGGGCGACGTGCTGTTCGGCTGGCAGGAGCCCGGCGAGGTCTTCGCCGGCACCTCCCGGGGCTGGGTGTACCGGCTGCGCAAGGACGACGGCTCGACCGTCGCCCGCTACAAGTGCGACGCGGCGGTGTTCTCCTGCGCCACCTCACCGGACGGGCAGTACGTCTTCGCGGGCGACAACCACTCCTCGGTGTACTGCTTCGCCGCCGACGGCACCCGGCTCTGGAAGCTCGGCACCGGCTGCGGGTCGGCGTACAGCATGCAGTACCGCGACGGGCGGCTCTACCTGGTGACCACCGACGGTTCGCTGGCCTGCCTGGACGCGAGCGAGGAGGCGGTGCGCGCGGCCGAGGGCGGCCGGCTGCCGCGGACCGCGGACGTCAAGGCCGCGGGCTGGGAGCGGGTGGTGCCGGGCGTGGAGCTGGAGACCGTCAGCGCGGACCAGGCCGTGCTGGCCGGCGGGGTAGAGGTCGAGTGCGTCCAGGAGGGCAGCCGGACCAGGATCCGGGTGGTCAGCGCCGGCTTCGACCCCGCCCGGCGGGTGCAGTTCCCCAAGGACATCCGGGTGCCCGGCGCCCGGTACCTGGTCGCCGAGGTGCTGGAGTCGGGCACCGGCGGCTTCTACCGGGCCCGCGGTGAGATCAAGCGCCTGCTCTGAGCGGGCGGCCCGAGGGCCTCAGGGTCGGCGGTGCTGCCGGCCGCCCTGCCGGAGACCCCCCTCGGGGGGCGAAGGCGCCCCCCGGGGGGGAGGTCAGTCCTCCGGCGGGGCGGCCGGAGCGAGACCCAGCACCGCCGCCGCCAGCTCGGCGGGCGTTCCTGGGCCGCGGCCCAGGAACCGGCGGGCCTGCGCCAGCGAGGGCATCGGGTTCTCGGCCCGCTCCTCGGCGGCCCGCTCCACCACCGTGGTGCCGGTCTCCGCCTCCAGCACCGGCGCGTAGCCGGCCTGCCGGAGCGCCGCCAGCGTCTCCTCCGGCGGCGCGGTGCTGATCAGCACGGTGGGGGCGATCCGGCGCAGGCCGATCCTGGCCAGCGAGCGGACCTTGGACAGCTCCAGCACCAGTGCCTCGTCGTCGGAGCGGACGCAGCAGGCGCTGCGCACCACCCGCATCCGGCCGTGGGTGCGGGCGGTGTCCTTGAGCAGGTACTCCAGCGCCTGCGGGAGCGGCAGGCCGCCCTCGGAGACCTCGGCCAGCCGGGCCGCCAGCTCGGTCGCGTCGGAGCCGGCATCGAGGGCGCGGCGGACGGAGGCCGGGCCGATCCGCCACACCACGGCATGGCCCTCGGACTCGCGGTCGGCCACCGAGGAGAGCAGCTCGGTGAGTTCGGGCGCCGCCGAGCCGGCGACCACGGCGGTCAGGTCGGCCTGGAAGCGGGCGGTGGTGCGGGGCGGCGGGACGAGACCGGCCAGCGCGGTGCGCAGGGCGTCCACGGCCGCGTGCAGCGCCGGGTGCCGGCCCAGCCGGACACCGGTGCCCGGGACGGCCGGGAACCAGCGGTCGGCGCCGGCCCGGAGCAGGCCCAGCACCGCGTGGCCGACCGGGGTGAGCGCGCCGTGCGCGACCACGCCCAGCAGTTCGGCCTCGCGCAGGGTCGCGGCGGCCCGGCCCAGGGCGTCCGCACCGGGCGCCGCCCCCGCCGTTCCGGCCGGCACTCCGCCGGCCGTTCCCGTGGCTGTTCCGCCGGCCGTCCCGGCGCGGTCCGCCTCGTCGTGCAGGCCGGGCCTGAACCAGGCCGCGGCGGAGAGGAGTTGGCCGAGCGCCAGGTCGCCGGTGGCAGCCGCGGGGCCGAGTCCGTACCCGTCGGGGAGCCGGGCCAGGGCCTCCAGCAGGGCGTGCCGGAGCGGTACGGCGTACCGGTCCTGCGGGGTGACCAGGGCCACCGGGGTCTCCTCCGCGGCCGGCCGGTGGCCGAACACCTCGGGGGTGACCGCCCAGGTGGCGATCAGCGGCACCAGCCGGCCGGCCGGCGGGGCGACCAGCCATTCGTCGTACCGCGTGGTGGGCAGGATCCGGGCGGGCTGCGGCGGTGCGGGCCGGCGGCCGCGGGTCGGCGGCGGGGCGTCCCGGTGCGGGGCGACCAGGCCGGCGTTGGCGGCGAGGTCCAGCCAGAGCCGGGCCTGCTCCTCGGAGGAACCGCTCGCCTTGGCCAGCCGCCGGGTGTCGCGCACGGCGACGCCGCCTGCCTTGCGGACGGCCAGGGGCTGCGCGGCCGTCGAGCGGAGCAGCAGTTCGACCCGGGAGGCGGTGGCGGTGGCCGTGGCCTGGGCCTCACCCGCCCAGCCGGCCGGCAGCGGGACGAGCGCCAGGACGGCCGGCGGCACCGGGTCGTACGGCAGCGGTGCGTCGGGGTCGCGCAACGCCAGGGCGACCTCGCGGGGCAGCTCGGCGACGTCCGGGCCGGCCGGTAGCAGCAGGCCGCGGTCGGCGAGCCAGTCGGCGCCCGGGTCGCCCGAACCGTCCGGCCGGAACAGGAACTTGCCGCCCGACCCGTAGTAGCCGCCGGTGTCGCTGACGAAGCAGTAGGTGCGCAGCCGGGGCGGTCCGGCCACCAGCACGGCCAGCAGGGCGGCGGCCTCGGGCGGGGCGCCGGCGAGGGTGGCGCGCAGGCGCCCGGCGTCCCGCAGGTGCTCCTCGACCAGGTGCTGCGCCTCGTCCCGGTCGCGGCTCCGCGGCAGGCCCAGGGCGTCCGCGACCCGGGCCACCTCGCCCGCCCGGTAGGCCGCGGTGAGCAGGAGGCCGGCCGGCCGGCCGAGCCCCCGCAGTTCGGGCACCCGCTCGTGCAGCAGCGCCGGCACCACCAGCAGGTCGTCGTGCGGGGGCAGCAGCAGCGCGCGCCCGGCGAGCGCGTCGAGCTCGGCGGCCGCCCGCCCGCCCAGCGTCCCGAGCAGCAGCGTGCGTGGCACGGCCCGTTCGGCCGGGTCCGGACCGGAGCCGCCGCCGGGCCCCTGACGGTGGGCGGCCTGCGTCCCGGCGAAGCCGGACAGCCCGGCCGGGGCGGCGGCGCGCGGGGCGGGCCCGTGCAGCTGCTCGGCGAGCACCGCGATCGCGGTCAGCACCTGGGCCTCGGCGGCGTTCAGCCCGGCCAGGGCGGTGGCGACCGACGCGTTCCCCAGCAGCTGTTCGGCGAGCCGGGCGGGGTCGTCCAGGCCGGGGGCGCCGGTCCACGGCAGCCGGCGCTGTTCGAGCAGCTCGGTCAGCTCCTCGGCGGTGCGGGTGGTCAGCCAGGTCATCAGGGCGTCGGCGCTGGTCACGGGCCCACGGTAGCGGACCGTACGGGGCGGTTCAGCGCATCCGGAAGACCGGCCCCCGAGGGGTGAAGGGCAGCCCGGCGCCCTGGGGGAGGAGGTAGGCGTGCTCCCGGCGCACCCGCAGGACGTCGCACTCGCCGTCGGTGATCAGCAGGACGGGCGCCGCCCTGGGGAAGTCCTCGGCCCGCTCCAGCAGGTCGACGCCGGGCTGCAGCACGGTGCCCCCGCGCCCCCGGACCCGCACCCGGCCGGCGATCTCGGTGACGGGCAGGTAGCCGGCGTCGTGCGGCGCGGCGTCGCAGAACACGACCCGGGCCGCGACGACGTCCCGGGCGGTGGCGTAGGAGGCGATCGCCCCCAGCGCCTTGCCGAGCAGGGTCCGGCTCATCGAGCCGGAGGTGTCCAGCAGCACGCCGAAGGTGCAGCGGGCCACCTCCTCCGGCGGGTGGTACCGCCCCGCCCGCGGGATGTCCGGGGTGGCGGCCTGCCGCCGGGACGGGCGGGCGTAGCTGCGGACGGGCTGCGGGGACGGCACGAACTCGTCGAACCAGCGGGCCGGCCGGGCGTCCCAGGGCAGCGGCGGATGGGCGAGCGCGCGGATCTCCTCCACCAGCGCGGCCGGGAGGTGACCGCGTTCGCGGCCGTGCAGCTCGAAGCCCTGCTGGAGTACCCGCGCAGGGCGCCGATTTCCGGTGGCGGCCGTGCCCGGCCGGCCCGTACCGTCCGGGCATGAACGCGAAGCGTCCCCTGATCGCCGTCCTCACCGGTGCCGGTATCTCCACCGACTCGGGCATCCCCGACTACCGGGGCCCGAACGGAGTCTGGCAGCGCGACCCGGACGCCCAGCAGCTCGTCACCATCGGCCCTTACCTCGCCGACCCCGACGTCCGCCGCCGGGCCTGGCTGATGCGCCGCGACGCCGGGGCCCTGGCGGCCGAGCCCAACGCAGGCCACCTCGCGCTGGCCGAGCTGGAGCGCTCCGGAGCCCCCGTCCGGATCCTCACCCAGAACGTCGACGGGCTGCACCGGCGCTCCGGCCTGCCCGCCCGCAAGGTGCTCGAACTGCACGGCACCGCAGGGGAAGTGCAGTGCGTACGGTGCCGCACCCGTGGCCCGATGGGCGAGGTGCTGGACCGGGTGGCGGCCGGGGAGCCGGACCCGCCCTGCGCGGCCTGCGGCGGCATCCTCAAGCCGGCGACGGTGATGTTCGGGGAGGCGCTCGACCCGGTGGTGCTGGCCCAGGCCGAGACGATCGCCAAGGCCTGCGACCTGTTCCTCGCGATCGGCAGCACCCTCCAGGTGTACCCGGCCGCCGGGCTCGTCCAGGTCGCCCTGGACGGCGGCGCCCGGCTGGTCGTGATGAACGCCGAGCCGACCCCGTACGACCCGGTGGCCGACGAGGTGATCCGCGAGCCGATCGGCACGGCGCTGCCCGCACTGGTCCGGCGGCTGCTCGCGGAGGGCTGACCGGGGGAGAGACCGGGGTAGCCGGGCAGGAGGAGCGGGGCACCGGCCTGACCTCGCATCTGGTGGGTGAGGAAACGGCCGGCACCCGCACGCCAAGACGCAGCCGGCCGCGGCGGCCCTGACCCGCGGCCGGAGGGGGCGCCCCTGCTTAGGATGGCTCCCCCGACCCCGCAGGGAGTGACCCATGACGACAGCGATGTTCGATCCCTGGTCGGCCGAGTTCGTGGCGCACCCGTACGACGCGTACGCGGAGCTGCGCGAGCACGCGCCGGTGAGCCGGTACGAGCCGACCGGGCAGTGGCTGGTCGCGCGGCACCAGGACGTCAGCGCCCTGCTGCGGGACCGCAGGCTCGGCCGTACCTACACCCACCGCTACACCCACGAGGAGTTCGGGCGGCCCGCGCCTGACCCGGCGCACGAGCCCTTCCACACCCTCAACGACAGCGGGTTGCTCGACCTGGAGGCACCCGACCACACCCGGATCCGGCGACTGGTCGCGAAGGCCTTCACGCCGAGGAGGGTCGAGGAGCTGCGGCCCACCGTCGCCCGGCTCGCCGACGACCTGGTCGGCGACCTGCTCGCGGACGGCGGCGGCGACCTGATCGCCACCGTTGCCGAGCCGCTGCCGGTCGCGGTGATCGCCGAGATGCTCGGCATCCCCGCGGCGGACCGGGTGCTGCTCCGGCCCTGGTCGGCCGCGATCACCGGCATGTTCGAGCTCAACCCGACCGAGGAGACCGGGCGGCGGGCGGTCGCCGCCAGCGTCGAGTTCTCCGACTACCTGCGCGGGCTGATCCGCGAGCGCCGCGCCCGGCCCGGTACCGACCTGCTCAGCGCGTTGATCCAGGCCCAGGACGGCTCGGACGCGCTGACCGAGCAGGAGTTGGTCTCCACCTGCGTCCTGCTGCTGAACGCGGGCCACGAGGCCACCGTCAACACCACCGGCAACGGCTGGTGGGCGCTGTTCCGCAACCCCGGCCAACTCGCCCTGCTCCGCGACTCGGTGGACGAACTGCTGCCGACCGCCGTGGAGGAGCTGATGCGCTACGACACCCCGCTGCAGATGTTCGAGCGCTGGGTGCTGGAGGACATCGAGGTGGCCGGCACGCCCGTCCCGCGCGGCTCCGAGATCGCCCTGCTCTTCGGGTCCGCCAACCGCGACCCGGCCCGCTTCGCCGACCCGGACCGGCTCGACCTCGCCCGCGCCGACAACCCGCACATCACCTTCGGCGCCGGAATTCACTTCTGCCTGGGCGCCCCGCTCGCCAGACTGGAGCTCGGCGAGTCGTACGGCGCGCTGCTGCGCCGGGCCCCCGGGCTGCGCCTGGTCCGCGAGCCCGAGTGGCAGCCCGGGTACGTGATCCGGGGGCTCAAGGAGCTGCTGGTCGAGGTGTGACCGAGAAGGAGGGGACATGACGCGCAAGGCCGCCACCGGCACGCTGCTGGGCCTGGCGATCGGCGACGCCATGGGACGACCCACCGAGTTCCTGCCGGTCGGGCGGATCGCGGCGGACTGGCCCGACTGGCGCGAACTGCCCTTGCCCAAGCGGGCGCTGGTCACCGACGACACCCAGATGACGCTGGCGGTGGCCCGCGCCCTGCGGACCGCGCTGGAGCGCGGCCCGCTCGGGCCGCTGCGCCTGGAGCGGCCGCTGCGGGAGGAGTTCGTCGACTGGTGGCGTTCGCCGGACAACAACCGGGCCCCCGGAATGACCTGCCTGCGCTCCTGCGAGCGGCTGCGGGACGGGCGGCGCTGGCAGGACGCCACCGACGTGGGCTCCAAGGGCTGCGGCGCCAACATGCGGGTCGCGCCGGTCGGCCTGCTGCCCGGGCTCACGGAGGAGGAGTGCGCCGGCGCCGCGCAGCTGCAGGCCGCGCTCACCCACGGCCACCCCACCGCGCTGGCCGCCGGCGACCTCACCGCGTACACCGTCCGCCTGCTCTCGCGCGGTACGGCGCCGGCCGAACTCCCCGGTCTGCTGCGGGCGTACGCGCTGGCGCAGCGGGCCGAGTACCACGCGTACTGGCTCGGCGACCTCGCCGACCGGGCGCAGGACCCGTCTGCGGAGAGCTTCATCACCCGGGGCTGGGACGACTGCCTGCACGTCCTGGACCGGCTGGACGCCGCGCTGGCCGCCCCCGACGCGGAGACCGATCCCTGCCTGGCCACCGGCGAGGGCTGGATCGCCGAGGAGGCCTTCGCCACCGGCCTGCTCTGCTTCCTGCTGCTCCCGGACGACCCGGTCGCGGCCGTCCGCCGGGCGGCCTGGTCCTCGGGCGACTCCGACTCGCTGGCCTGCCTGGCCGGTGCCTTCGCGGGCGCCCACCACGGCGCGGGCGCCTGGCCGGCCGAGTGGGTGGAGCGGATCGAGCACCGCGACGAGCTGCTGGCCCTCGGCGCGCTCTGGGACCAGGACTGACCGGCGGCCCGCCTCGCCCGGCCCCGGCGACCGGTGGCTGTCCGCCGTCGTCCGGCGGTCTTCCGCCGCGGGACGGCGGCCGGGAGATGCGGGGTGACGTGGGACGGTGGCCTTCCGCCGTGGGAGGGTGACCCGGACGGCACGGGACGGTGGCCCACGGTCCGGCGGTCGGCCGCGTGGCCGGGTCAGCCGGTGATCGTCCTGCCGTCGAAGGCGTCGAAGGCCGTCTTCACCAGCTCGCGCAGCGCCTCGGCGTCCACCTCGGCCAGCCGCTTGATGTAGAGGCACCCCTTGCCGGTGGTGACCGGGCCCAGCCGGGCCAGCAGAGCGGCGTGCCGCTCGAAGCCCTCGGCCACGTACAGGGTCAGCGCCTGCTTGCGCGGCGCCAGCCCGACCGGCGGCCAGTCGCCCTCCCGGCCGCTCGCGTAGCGGTAGTGGTACGTCCCGAACCCGACGATCGCGCTGCCCCACATGGCGGGCGCCGCGCCGGTGGCCTCGGCCATCAGCGCGCACAGCGCCTGGGCGTCGGCCCGGCGCCGTTCGTCGGCCACCGCGGCGAGGAACTCCCCGACGTCGGCGGTGGTCCTGGTGGTCTTCGGCTCGGCCATGGCGTCAGGGTAGGCGGGCCGGCCGCGACCGCCGGCCGGGCGCGCCGCCGTCGCGCGCTCTCGGGTGCCCTGCCCGGGCCGGAGGCGGTCCGGGGCCGGGCGGGAGCCGGTCCGAGGTGATCCGGGGCCGGTCCGGTTGCAGGGGGGAACCGGGCCGGAACCGGACCGGGGGCGGCCGCGTCGAACCGCCGACAGCCGAAACCGCCAGTACCGGCGCCGCGGCCCAGGCCGGCGCTCCGAACCAGGACGGGGACACCTGCCATGACCAGTGGGGTCAGTGGGGCCAGTGGGGCAATTGAGGTCAGCGACGCGAGCAGGACGAGTGGAACGGCCGCGAACCGCGGGACCGGACGGGCTCCCCGCACCGGACGGGCTCCCCGCACCGGACCGGTTCCCCGCACCGGACCGGTTCCCCGCACCGGACCGGTTCCCCGCACCGGCCCGGCCTCCCGGACCGGCCGGATCCGCCGCCCCGTGCTGCTCCTCCTCGCGGCCGTCCTGACCACGGCCCCGATCGCGGCCTGCGGCAGCACGGCCGGCCCGGGCGCCGGCCCGGCGCCGTCCGTGGTCCGGGTCTCGGTCCCCGCCACCCCCGCGAGCGCCGATCCCGGGCAGCTGGCGGCCACCGCCGCCGCGACCAACGCCTTCGGCGTGGACCTTTACCGGGCGCTCACGGCCGACGGCGGCGCCGGCCGCAACCTGGTGCTCTCGCCGTCCGGCCTGGCCACCGCGCTGGCGATGGTGCTGCCCGGCGCGCGCGGCGCCACGGCGGACGAGCTGTCCAAGGCGCTGCACACCGGACTCACCCCCGCCCGGTACGCGGCGGCGACCGGCGCGCTCGACCGGCTGTCCCGGCCCGCCGGCGGCAAGGACGGCACGGTGCTGCGACGCTCGGACACGCTCTGGGCCCAGCAGGGCTTCGCCCTGGACCCCGGCTACCTCGCCACCCTCGCCGCCGCCTTCGACACGGGCGTGCGGACCACCGACTTCAGGAAGGACCCGGCCGGCTCCCGCCAGGCGGTCAACGCCCTGGTCGAGCAGGACACCGAGGGCCGGGTCAAGGACCTCTTCGGCCCGCGCGACATCACCCCGGACACCCGGCTCGTCCTCACCGACGCCCTCTACCTCAAGGCGAAGTGGCGCGAGCCGTTCCCCCACGCCCACACCTCGGACCAGCCGTTCCACCGCCCGGACGGCAACGCCGCGCCCGTCAGCACGATGGGCCGGAACGCCGCGCTGCGCTACGCCGAGGGGTCCGGCGGGATCGCCGGACAGCCCTGGCAGGCCGTCGAACTCCCCTATGCCGGGAGCAATCTGGCGATGGACCTGGTGGTCCCCGCGCAGGGCGGGTTCGAGGGCTTCGTGCGCGGGCTGGACGCCCCGCAGCTCGACCGGATCCTCGGCGGCCTGGCCGAGCGGCAGGTCGACCTGACCCTGCCCCGCTTCACCTTCGAGACCTCGAACGACCTCGTCGCCCCGCTGCGCTCGCTCGGGGTGAACGCCGCCTTCGACGACGCCGACCTCGGCGGCATCCCGGGCCCCGGCGAGCAGGAGCGGCTGAAGGTGGACGCCGTGGTGCAGAAGGCGACCGTCGCGGTGGACGAGGACGGCACGGTCGCCGCCGCGGGCAGCGGCGTCGGGATCGGCGCGGCCGCCGCGGAGATGCCCCGGCAGGCCGTGGAGCTGCACATCGACCGTCCGTTCGTCTTCCTGGTCCGCGACACCGCCACCGGGCAGCCGCTCTTCCTCGGACAGGTCACCGACCCGCGGCCCTGAGCACCTGGTCGCGCCGGCCGTCCGGCCCCCGTCCGACCGGTCGTCCGTCCGACCGGTCGGCCGTCCGGCCCCTGTCCGTCCGGCCCCTGTCCGTCCGGCCGTCCGGCCCCGGTCAGGCTGTCCCGGCGTGGTCGGAGTGCCGGTCGGAAACCCCTGGTCAGCCGGTGCCCTGCCCGCCCCGGGGCGCAGTCGATCATCATATGACTGATCGACAAACTTGTTCGATGCCAAGGTTTTTGAGGTGATTTCGGGAAGAGATCTCCGTTCCGGCCGATTGCCCGGCAAGATGATTTCCTGGTGTTCCCGCGCACCCGGACGACGTGACCGACCTGACGCGGGCCGCACCGGGGGAGACAGCCGAGACGGCAGCTGAGGGGGGTCCGTTGAGTGCGACGGATGGGCGTAGCCACGCCCGGATGCGGCGATGACGATCCTTCTCGTCCTGCTGCCGGTGATCGCCCTGCTGCTCGGGGCCGGTCTCCGCCGGCGCGCCGCGAGCCGCCCGGTCACCCGGGCCGACCAGTACGCCCAGCTCCTCGCCGCGGCCGACGCCGCCCGGGCCGCCGGCCGTACGCCGCAGGCCCTGCGCGCCTACCGCAAGCTCGCCGAACGGCTGGCCGGCGCCGCCCTCAGCCCGACGCTGCGCAAGGGCCGCGGCAACGCGCTGGTCGGCCAGGGGCTCTGCACCGCGGCCCTCGGCGACGGCCCGGCCGCCCTCCGGCTCTACCGCGAGGCCTTCGCCCTCACCGAACTCCCGCCGGAGGCCCTCCGGGCGCTGGCCGAGGACATCGCCGCCGGCGCCGTCCCGGCCGCCGAGGCCGGGGTGGAGGAGCTCGACATCGTGCTCGCCGCGCTGGCGGCCGCCCCGGGGCAGGCGGCCGGCCCGGTCGACGCGTACCTCCAGCAGCGCTGCCTGGCCGCCCGCCGGCTGGGCCACGCCGAGGCGGCGGACTTCGCCCGCCGGGTGCTGCTGGCCGCGCCCGGCCTGGAATGGGCGGTGCTCGCCCGCAGCGCGGCGCAGCGCGCCGGCGGCCGCCCGGCCGACGCCGAGGCCACCCTGCGGGTCGCCACCGGCCAGGGCGCGGCCGGCGGCGCGGTCACCGGCAGCGCCGAGATCTGGTTCCGGCTGGGCGTGGTGCTGGCCGGGCAGGGCCGCCATCCGGAGGCCGTCCAGGCCCTGGACGAGGCCGCCCGCCGCCCGCCCGGCACGCCGTCCCCCTGGACCCTGGGGGAGCGGCTGCGCCGCGAGGTCCCGCTGCAGCGCGGCATCGCGCACCGCGAGGCGGGCGATCTCCGCCGGGCCCGGGCCGACCTCGACGCCGCCGTCCGGGAGGGCCAGGACGACCCGCGCACCCACTACGCGCGCGGTGTGCTGGCCGTCGCCGAACACGAGGACGCCGCCGCCGGGGCCTGCTTCGAGGCCGCGCTGCGGGCCGACGCCGACCACGCGCCCGCCCGTTTCGGCCTGGGGCTGCTGGCCGAACGGGCCGCCGACCCGGCCGCCGCCGTCGCCCAGTACCAGGCCGGACTCGCCCGGACCCCGGACTGGGAGCCCGGCCGGGTCAGACTCGGCGCGGCGCTCGCCGCCGCCGCCCAGCCCGCCCAGGCCCTGCACTTCCTCGACGGCCTGCGGGGCGCCGAGGCCGTCCACCACCGCGGCCTCGCCCACGCCGCCCTCGGCGACCCGGCCGCCGCCGCCGAGTGCTGGACCGCCCTGGAGCGGATTCCCGCCGTGGCCCGCAACCTCGCCACCGCCCGGGACCACCTGGCCCGCCGCGCCCTGGCCGCCGGTGACCATGCCGGCGCCCGCGAACTCTGGGAGAGCTGCCGTGACCTCGACCCGGAGGGCACCCATCCGGCCGCCCCGACCTGGCCGGTGCTCATCGCCGAGGCCGCCCTGCGCGAGGGCGGCACCGCGCTGCTCGCCCGGCCCGCCGACGAGCCGGCCCGCCGCCGGGTCACCCGCCTGCTGCGGATCGCCCTGCTGTCCGACCCCGAGGACGCCCGCGCCACCCACCTGCTCGCCGTGCCGGCCCTCCTGAGCGGTGACGCCGCCGCCGTCGTGGACCTGCTCCGGCCGCTGGGGCAGCGCCGGATCACCCCCCGCGGCCGCCACCACCTGGCGCTGGCCCGGCTGGTGCAGGGCCGCCCGGCGCTCGCGGTCGCGCTGCTGGGCGACCAGGCCGGGGCCGAGCACCCCGCTCCGGCCGGGGCCGGGGCCGGTGCCCCGGGCGCCGCCGACGTGCTCCCGCAGGACCCGGCCGAGGCCGTGCTGCGCGGGGCGCTCGCCGCCCGGGCCGGGAGCTGGGCCCGCGCCGCCGCCCTCTACGCGCACGCCCTGGACACGCACGTCCTGGACACGAACGCCCTGGACCCTGAGCAGGAGCCCGGCTCCCCGGGCGACGCCCCCGGCGTCCCGGCGCTGCGCTGCGCCGCGGGGCAGGGGGACACGGCCGGGGAGGAGGCCGCCGGGGACTGCCCGGCGCCGTCCACCGTCCGGTGCGGCCAGTGCGGGCGGCCCTGCTGCGACGACCACGCCGCCGTCCTGCGCGCCGCCCCCATCGCCTCCCCGAACGCCTCCGCCTCCCCTTCCGCGGCCGCGGTCCGCTGCCGCAGCTGCCTGGCCCCGGTCACCGCCGCCCTGCTCGACGCCGCCCGCCGGGCCGGCGACCTGGAAACGGCCGAGGCCGCGCTCACCCGCTGGGCACCCGCCGATCCCCGCGCCCGCCGGACGGCGGCCCTGCTCCGCGCCGAGCGCGGAGACCCGGCCGGCGCCGCCCGGGCCTTCGGCGAGGCCGGCCGGGACGAGGAGGCCCGCGCCGCCCTGGCCGCCGTCCGGTTCGCGCTGGCCGTCCGGGCGGCCCACGAGCAGCGCTACGAGGAGGCCGAGCAGCAGCTCGACCTGACCCTCGAACTGGCCCCCGCCCACCCGACCGGCCTGCGCGGCAAGCAACTGCTGGCCGAGCGCCGCGCCGACCTGGACGAGCAGGAGGGCCGGCACCCGCAGGCCTGGGAGCACCGCCGGGCGTCCTGGCAGCAGGCCCCCGGCGACCTGGCCGCCATCCACGCGCTGGCCCTGGCCGCCCACCGGCTGGCCGCCTCGGGCGCGGGCCGCGCCTACTGGGAGTGGACTGCCGCCTGCTGGGCCGCCGTCCTGCACAGCCCGGCGTTCTGGGCCCTGCTCGCCGAGCGGACCGGACGCACCCCGGCGCCTGAGCAGATCGCCACCGCCCGGGCGGCCCTGGCCGAGCGGATCGGCCGGGACCTGCGGGAGAGCGACGCCGCCGAAGGCCTGCCCGAGCAGGACGCCGGCATCACCCTGGACGTCCGGTGGAGCCTCGAACTGCGGGCCGCCGAGGAGATGGCCCGGGCCGCCCTGGCCGGCGACGGCCCGGCCGGGCTCGCCTGCGGCCCGCTGCTGCTCGCCCGGATCCGGGAACAACCCGCCGGGCCGGCCTGGACCGGCGCCCTGGACGCCGCCCTCGCCGCCGGCGGTCCCGCCCGGCTCGCCGCCCTGCTCTCCCCGCTCGGCGTCCAGCACTTCCTGCTGGAGCAGGGCCTCTACGAGGAGGCCGTCGCGGCGCTGGCCGGCCGGGCGGGCCAGGACGCCGCCGGCCTGCTGACCGAAGTCCTGCTCCGGCAGGCGGCGGAGCGCCACCGGCACCGGGAGTGGGCCGCCGCGCTGGACAGCTGGACCAGGGCCGCGGCCGGCGGCGCCGCGCTCGACACCCGCCGCGAGCAGATCGCGGACGCCGCGCTCCAGGGCGTCCGGGGGCTGCTGGCCGAGGACAGCGAGAACCACGCCGGCGCGGTCGCCCTGCTGGAGCAGGCCCTCGCCCTCGCCCCGGGCCACCACGGCGTCCGGCAGAACCTGGGCGCCAGCTACCTGCAGCTCGGCCGCAAGGTGAACAACGAGCAGCGGGACTACGCCGAGGCGCTGCGGCTGGCCCGGCTGGCCCTGCGGTTCACCCCCGACGACGAACTCGTCCGGCGGACGGCGGCCACCGTGCTGGGCAACCGGGCCGGCGCCCTGATGGACGAGGGCCGGGACCGGGACTTCGAGGCGGCCGAGGAGCTGCTGCGCGAGGCACTGGCGCTCGCGGACAGCGACGACACCCGCCGCGCGCTGTCCGGCGTCCTGTACCGCAAGGGCCGCAAGCTCGCCCTCGCCCGGGACCGCGCCCCGGCGCTCGCCGCCGCCACCGAGGCGGTGGCGCTCGACCCCGAGAAGGACGTCGCCGACGCCCGCGCCGAGGGCCGCCGGATCCTCGGCGTGATGCTGCACAACCACGCCCTCGGCGAGGAGTTCAAGAGCCGGCCGACGGAACGCATCGGCCTGCTGGAGGAGGCCCGCCGGTACGAGGACGACGCGCAGACCCGCGAGGCCCTGGCTTGGACGCTGCGCAACCACGGCGTCGACCGGGCCAACGCGGACGACTTCACCCGGGCGGTCGCCCTGCTCAAGAAGTCCCTGGAGGTCCTCGACCTGGCCGACACCCGGCAGCAACTGGCCCTCTGCTACCGGATCCAGGCCGTCGCCCTGGCCAACCGGCGGGGCTTGTACGGGGCCCGCCGGGCCGTCCGCGAAGGCCTGGAGATCGACCCCTACAACACCGAACTGATGATGCTCAACGCCCAGTTGGCCAGGATGCGCTGATGGGGACAGGAGACCGTCGTGCCACTGCCCGATGAGACCGCGTACGACATCCTCGGCCTCCCGCTCGGGGCCGGGGCGGCCGAGATCAAGGCGGCCCACCTCAAGGCCATCCGGGCCCGCCGGCACAGTCCGCGCGAGGTCAACGCCGCCGCCGCGACCCTGCGCAACCCCGACCAGCGACTGGCCCTCGACATCCAGGCGCCGGCGCCGGCCCAGTGGCCGACCGCCCTCGCCGAGACCTTTGCCGACGCCGCCCCCGAGACCTTCCTGCCGCCCGTGCGGGAGCTCGGACTCCCGCCCCTGGAGGCCCTCGTGGTGATCCGCCCGGACGAAGTGACGGCCGCCTGGCGCCCGCCGGCCGGCGAGCCGCCGCCCTTCGAGCCGGTGGACCGGTACGCCGTGACCCTCGCCGTGCTGCCGCCGGTGGAGGTGCCCGAATGACCGGGACGGACACCGGCCGCCCGGCCCCGGACCTCCCCGGCGCCCGGCTCCCCGCGGACGGGCTCCCCACCGCGCAGCTCCCCGGCCCGCAGATCCCCGGGGCCCGGCTCCCCGCCGGCCCCGACCCGCTGGCCATCGACGAACAGCCGCTGCCGGTGCCGCCCGGCGCCGCGGCCGTGGACCTCGCGGACGCCTTCGGCAAGCTGCTCTTCCGCAGCGCCTTCGCCCAGCGCAAGCGGGCCGAGGAGGCCAAGGAGGCCGAGAGCGGTCTGCGTGACCTGCTGCTCGGCCTGCTGGAGGTGGACGACGCGCTCGGCGCCATCGCCGGCCCCGAACTCCAGCCGGTGCCCTACCCCGAACGCCTGCTCGGCGCCCCCGCCCTCGCCACCGCGCAGGCGCAGGCGGGGGTGGCGGCGACCCGGCGGCTGCTGCGGCTCAAGCTGGCCCGGGCGGGGGTGCGGCCGATGAGCTTCGACAACCGGCTCGCCAACACCGCCGTCTCGGAGATCGTGGCCACCACCCCGGTCGCGGGGATGCCCGAGGACACCGTGGTCGAGGTGGTGCAGGCCGGCTTCTTCTGGCAGGACCAGGTCCTCCGCCGGGCCCGGGTCGTGGTCTCCGTACTGCCGGAGGAGCCGTCGGAAGAGCTGCTGGAGGAGCTGTCGGAGGAGCCGCCGGAGGAGTCGCCGGCCGGACCGGCGGCGGAGCCGGCGCCCGTACCCGAGCCCGAGCCCGTACCCGAGCCCGTACCCGAGCCCGAGCCCGTACCCGAGCCCGAGCCCGAGCCCGAGCCCGAGCCCGTACCCGAGCCCGAGCCGTTTCCGGAGGCAGTCGCCACCGAGCGGCCCCGGCCGGTCCGTAAGCAGCCGAAGCGGCAGCCGTCCCGGGCGAAACGCCGGACCACCGCGGGCGGCGGTGCCGTCGCTGCCGGCAGCAGTGCCGGCAACGGAGCCGGCCCGGACACCGCCGGGACCGTGGCCGGGACCACCGGTGAAGCAAGCACCGACTCCGTCACCACCGACACCGTCACCACCGACAGCACCATCACCGACACCACCACCGACACCGGCAGTACCGACACCGGCAGTACCGGCACCGGCAACACCGGCGGCTGAGACCAGCAGCAGCACAGTGCCGACGGACGGCGCAGTGAGGGGACAGGGACGTGTACAGGACGCTCGGTATCGACCTCGGCACCACGAACTCCGTGGTCGCCCAACTCCGCCGGGGCGAACCGGAGATCATCCACAACCGGCAGAACCAGGAGGCCACCCCGTCGGTGGTCGGCCGGGGCAAGCGCGGTGAGCTGCTGGTCGGCTCCAGCGCGCGCGGCCGGGTGGCCACCGACGCCGAGAACATCATCCGCTCGGTGAAGCGCTTCATCGGGCGCAAGTTCAAGGACCCGCAGGTCCAGGCGGTGCTGAAGGACCTGGCGTACCGGGTGACGCCGGGCCAGGACGGCGACGTCAACGTCTGGTTCAACGGCCGCGCCTACACGCCGATCGAACTCTCGGCCATCATCCTGCGCCGGCTCAAGGAGGACGCCGAGCTGCGGTCCGGCGACGTGTTCCACCGCGCGGTGATCACCGTGCCCGCGTACTTCGGCGAGCGACAGGTGGCCGCGACCCAGGAGGCCGGCCGGCTGGCCGGGTTCCAGGTGCTGCGGATCATCAACGAGCCGACAGCGGCCGCCCTCGCGTACGGGATGACCGGTGATCTCGGCGACGAGGGCCGGACCGTCCTCGTCTACGACCTGGGCGGCGGCACCTTCGACATCTCGATCCTGCTGCTGATGCCCGGGTCGGTCTCGGTGCTCGGCATCGAGGGCGACAACCTGCTGGGCGGCGACGACTTCGACCGGCTGCTCACCGAGGAGCTGCTGCGGGAGATCCGCGCCGAGCACGGCGCCGGCTACGAGCCCGACCAGCGGGACCGGCCGAGGATCGACGGGGCGGCCGAGGGCGCGAAGATCGAACTGTCCAGCCAGCTGGTGGCCGACCTCAACCTGACCGGGCTCGGCGGCGGCCTGCTGATCCTGGAGACCGAGCTGGAGCGGGAGCGCTTCGAGCGCCTGGTGGCCGGCCGGATCGAACGGACCCTGGAGCTGACCCGCAAGGCCGTCCGGGAGGCCAACCTCACCGTCGGTGACATCGACGAGGTCCTGCTGGTCGGCGGCTCGACCGCGATCCCGCTGGTCGAGCGGGAGCTGGCGGCGCTGTTCGGGCCGGAGCGGATCCGCCGGGGCGTGAACCCGATGCAGTGCGTGGCGCTCGGCGCCGCCGTGCAGTCCGCGCTGATCGCCGAGCTGGACTGCCCGTCCTGCCGCACCGACAACCCGCTCGCCGCCGCCGACTGCGCCGGCTGCGGCAACTCGCTGCTCGGTGAGCCCAGGACCACCTGCCAGGGCTGCTTCCTGCCGGTCGACCCGCAGGCCGCCGAGTGCCCGAAGTGCGGGACGCCCCCCGTCCCCGACGAGCACCCGGCGCTGCCGCCGGTCCCGGCCGCCGCGGCCGGGGTGCGGAGCTGCCCGCGCTGCGGCACCGCCGCCGCGCCCGGAGCCACCGCCTGCGGCCTGTGCGGCGAGTCGCTGGCCCCGGCGGCCGCCGACGGGGACACCGGCGGCCTCCGCTGCGCCGCCTGCGGGGTGCTCAACGCCCCCGGCGCGGAGTCCTGTTCGGGCTGCGGGGAGTGGATGCAGGTCGCCAACCCCTTCGACATCACCCCGAAGGACCTCGGGATCGAGCTCAACGACGGCCGGATGGCGGTGATCATCCCCAAGAACACCAACTACCCGACGGCGGAGCCCGTCCACAAGGACTTCTTCGCCACCGGCGGCGGCAGCCGGCGCCTGGAGGTGGCCGTCTACGAGGGCGACCACGAGGTGGCCCAGCAGAACGAGCTGATCGGCGCCCTCACCATGAAGCTGCCGGAGGACGCCACCGGCCGGGCCCGGATCACCGTCTCCTTCGGGCTCTCCGCCGACCGCACCATCACCCTGGAGGTGCGGATCAAGGGCGGCGAGGCGAAGACGGTCACCCTGCAGCGCACCGTCCTGGACCCCGAGTGGCGGGCCAAGGTGGACGACCGCCGGCGCGCGGTGGCGGAGTTCACCGAGCGCTGGGAGCAGGAGCTCACCCCGGAGGAGCGCCGCGCCGCCGAGAACCTGCTCGGCGAGCTCGACGACATGGCCGCCGGCCAGGTCAAGGGCCGCTCGGCCGAGCAGATGCTGGCCGACTCGCTGCAGCGCCAGGAGGCGCAGGCGATGGTCCGGGGCGTGAGCGCCTACCTGAGCGCGGTCATCCAGAGCTGCGACCGGTTGCTGCGCCCGGACGACCTGGAGGAGCTCAAGCGGCTGCGCGCCGAGCTGGACGCGGCCCGGGACGCCGGGGACCAGGCGGCCGCGGTGGACGCCGCCGAGCGGGCGGACGCGGCGATCGCGGCTCTGGGCCACACCGTGCGGGTCCTGACGTACTGCCGGGTCTTCGTCGTCCAGGGCATGGTCAGCCCGGCGCTGGCCCAGCAGATCCGGGCGGCCCTGCAGCGTGTCGACGACGGCCTGGACACCGGCAACTACGAGCTGGTCAACGCCGGCATGACCGACCTGGTGGAGTGCTACGCGCTCGCCGGGCAGGACATCGACGCGCACCACGGCTCGGTGCCGAGCGGTCCGGTGCGGCCCGAGGAGGCGGGGCCGCGATGACCGGACGGCCCGAGCCGGTGATCCCCCGGCAGGACGACGGAGCCGGGTACGGCGTGCAGTGCCCGCTCTGCCGGCTCGCCCCCGCCCCGGACAGCCTGCGCTGCCCCGGCTGCCAGGAGGACCTCGCGCCGCTGGTGCACCTGCGGCTGCGCGGCCGGCTCGCCTACAACGAGGGCCTGCGGCTGGCCCGCGCCGGGTCGCTGGGGGAGGCGGTCGGCGAGCTGGAGCGCGCGGTCCGGCTGGAGCCCGGACTGGTGGTGGCCTGGGTGGTGCTGGGCAAGGCGGCGGCCCGCCGCGGCGACCGTGCCCGCGCCGCCGAGGCGCTCGGCCGGGCCCTGCGGCTGGACCCGGGCCACCCCGGTGCGGAGGCCGCCCTCACCGCGCTCGCCGCGGCCCGGCCGGCCGGGGACCGGCCCGGCGGGGAGCGGTCCGGCGGGCAGGCCGGGCACGCGTCGCCGGCCGCCGACGTCTGACCGCCTGACGGAGCGGCGGCTGCCCGCCCGGCGGCCGCTACCCCACCGGGTAGCGGTCGTCGAGCACCGGGTGGGCCGGCTCCCGGCTGCCGAACAGCACCACCAGGTCGTCCGCCACCCTGAGCAGGACCTCCCGGCCCTCCACCGCGCCGGTCCAGGCGGCCGGCAGCGCCGTGGCGCCGTGGGCCGCGCCGACCAGGTTGCCGCAGACCGCGCCGGTGGAGTCGCTGTCGCCGGAGTGGTTCACCGAGAGCAGCAGGGCCCGCCGGGCACCGGCCGCACCCTCGCCGCCCGCCAGCGCGCAGTACACGGCGACGGCCAGGCACTCCTCGGCGATCCAGCCGAGGCCGACCCGCTCCACCCACTCGGCGCTCGGGTCGCCCTGGTCGGCGATCAGCACGGCCCGCCGGAGCGCCTTGACGGTCTCCTCGGCGGCGGGCCAGGCGGCGGTCTGCTCGATGGTCTCCTCGACGGCGGTGCGCAGGTCCGTCCCGGCCGTCACCCGTTCGATCAGCGCGGCGAAGGCGCCCGCCGCCAGGTACCCGGTCGGGTGCCCGTGGGTGAGCTGGGCGCACTGCGCGGCCAGCCCGAAGGCCTGCTCGACGCCCAGCCGGGCCAGCCCGAACGGCGCCGAGCGCATCACCGTGCCGCAGCCCTTGGAGTGGGCGTTGATCGGGCCGGGCTGCCCGAACATCGAGGGCGTCTCGAACTCCCGGTGCTGGGCGACGCCGGTCATGCAGGCGTTGCCGGGTGCCCGCCGGGCGTACAGGAACGGCTGCCGGAGCAGCCAGCCGTCGTACGGCGCCTGCAACGGCAGCAGGTCGGGCCCGTCCTGTTCCTGGGTCAGCAGCCAGCGCTGGTAGGCGCCGTGGACGGCCTCCGGCACCGAGCCGCCGCCGCCGGACCAGCCCCGGACGAAGCCGCGGATCAGGCCCTCCGCGGTGAACAGGGTCATCTGGGTGTCGTCGGTGACCTGGCCGCCCCGGTTCGCGACCGGGCCGGTGAGGCCGTCGGGGCCGTAGCGTCCCCGGATGTCGTCCAGGTGCAGGAACTCCACCGGCCAGCCGAGCGCGTCACCGACCGCCCCGCCCAGCAGTGCGCCCCGTACCCGGTCCGCGTACTCCGTCACAGCACCAATCCCCCTTCGTCCGGGCCTTCGCCCGGATCCTCGCCGTTCAGCCCCGGATGGCCCCGGCCCGCCCGTGCAGCGCGGCACGGTCGGCGGCGGCCCGGCCGGCCGCCCAGCCCTCGCCGTCGCTCACCCGGACGCGCTGCGAGGTCAGCTTCGGGAACATCCGTCCGATCGTCGCATCCACCGCCTGCTCCCGTGCGGCCAGTGCGGGCAGCAGCCGCTCGTCCGGGGTCAGCTGCTCGGCCGTGCCGTCCTCGCGCAGGTGCCGGCCGGCGGCCGCGTCCTGGGTGGCCTGCTCGGTCGCGGTGGCCAGTCGCTCCCGGATCCGGGCCGCGTAGGCGACCAGGAAGGACTGCCGGAACGCCTTGGTCCGGGAGGCGCCGTCCAGGTGCTGGCGGCTGCCCGCCTTGTGCATCGCCGCGGTGGCCTGCACCAGCAGCGAGGTGTAGAGCAGTTCGACGCCGTCCAGGTCCGCGTCGAAGCCGACGATGGTGCAGAAGCCGAACTCCTTCGCCCAGACCACCCGGCAGCGGTTGGCGGCGGCCACCGCGTCCAGCAGCATCGTCTTGGGCACCTCGTACGGGCTGTCGACGCCGATCCGCAGCGCCGCCGGGGTGTCCGCGGCGGCCGCGGTGACGGCGAGCAGCGCCTCGTCGATGCTGTGCTGCGCCATCAGCTGCTGGGCCTTGGCGGTCAGCGCCTCGGCCTCCTCCGGGTACTCGGTGGACTCGGCCTTGGCGAGCAGCGCCCGGATCCGGGACAGCATCCGCGGCTCGCCGGTGACCGGCCCGCTCGGCCGGGAGGCCCGCGGTACCTGGCCGGGCACCGGGCCGACGGGCTGGACGGGCGGCAGGTGCCCCCAGACCCGGAGCAGTTCGAGCGCGACGGTGGCCAGCGCGAAGCGGTCCAGCCGGTGGCGCCCGGCGAAGCCGGTGAGGAAGTCCTCGTCGCCGGTCCACCACACCTCGGTGGCGAGCTCCCGCAGCTGCTCGTGCCAGCGCCGGTCGAGGGCGGCGGCCGGGTACCGGCGTCCCTCGGCGGCGATCAGGTCGACGGCGAGCGCCAGGTGCGCCGGCTTCAGCTCCCGCCGGACCACCCGGGCCAGGTCGGCCGGCCGCCAGCCCACGGACCAGCAGCGTCCGACGGCGGTGTCCGCGTACCCGAGCAGCGCCCGGCTCACCGCCGGCCACTGCCCGGGGGCGGCGGCCAGCATCGAGGCGCCGGTGTCCAGCGCGAGGTCCAGCCCCTCCGCGGGCGCGGCCACCACCCGGTGGACCGCCTGCTCCAGCAGCCCGCCGACGGCCTCGTCCGGCCCGGAGTCCTGCTGCTGCCTGCGCTTGCCCACGGTGAATCTGCTTTCGCTGCGTTCGGTGTCCGGGGCGGTCGGCCCTCCTGCCATGATGCCGGAGCGCGGGCGCTGACCCGCCCGGCGGCGGTGTGATCCGCCCGGCGGCCGGGCCCGGCGGTCAGCGTTCGACGGCCTTGGCCAGGATCTCCGGCAGCCGGCCGAGCAGCCGCCCGGCGGCCAGCCGGACCCCGAGCGCGGCGGCCCCGGCGCCGTAGAGCGGGCCGAGCAGCAGGACGGGCCAGGCCGGGCCGCCGTCGGCCAGGGCCCAGGCCAGGTAGCCGCCGACCGGCAGGGTCAGCAGCAGCACCCCGACCATCGAGCCGAAGGTGTTGAGCAGGGTCAGCCCGCTCTGGCCCGGGGCGGCGTTGCGCATCGGGTTGCCGTCGGCGGGCATCGCGTACGGCGCGACCACGCTGAACAGCGCACCGACACCGATCGCGCAGCCGAGCACCGACAGGGCCAGGCCGAGCGCGGGGGCGAACCCGGCCCAGTCGCCGGTGGCGGTGGCCAGCACCAGCCCGAGCAGCGCGGTGACCGGCACCGCGTAGAGGAGGACGGCGTAGGCCCGTCCGCGCAGCTCGTCCCGGGCGTCGGCGGGGGTGACCAGGGTGGCGGCGACCATCCAGAACGCGGAGCCGTCCATCCCGAACAGGTTGACCATCTGCAGGCCGAGGAACATCCCGGCCATCACCACCAGGTAGACGCTGGACCAGCCCTGGATCAGCGACAGCACGCAGAGCACCAGCGTCATCCCGATGCTGGTGAACACCGCGGCCTTGGCGCGCGGCTCGCGCCAGGCGTAGCGCAGGTGCCGCTGCATCACCGCGCCGGCCCGGCCGGCGGGCAGGAAGCCCCAGCCGCGGGACCGCCCGCCGGACGGCCCCACCCCGCGGGCGGCCTCCAGGGTGGAGGCGTCGGCGGTCACCATCAGCTGCTGGAGGCTGCCCAGCCACCAGCGCAGCAGCAGCGCCAGCAGGGCCGCGCCGGCCGCGAGCTGCAGCAGGGCCAGGGCGTGGTGCCCCTCGCCGGCGGTGCGGGCCGCGTCCAGCGCGCTGACCGGCGGCACCCAGCGCAGCACGGCGGCGAACGGCGCGAAGGGGGAGAGGTCCAGCGATTCGCCGGGCCTGCCGAGGGTGCTCTGGAAGCTGAGGTTGGCGACCTGCACGAGCAGCGCGAAGAGCAGTCCGCCGAAGATCGCGAAGTCCTTGCCGCGCCGGCTGGACAGCAGCCGGGCGTTGCCGGCGGCGACCGCCCGGGACAGCGTCACCACGCTCAGCACGGTGAGCGGTACGCCGATCACGGCGGTCGCCGCGGAGGCGGGGCCGTGCGCGCCGGCCACCGCCGCGCCGGTGAGCAGCACCAGGGCGACGGCCGGGCCGGGGCCGGTCAGCGCGGCCAGCACCGAGCCGCACAGCAGCGGCCGGGGCCGCAGCGGCAGCATGGTGAGCCGGGTCGGGTCGGCGCTCTCGTCACTGGCGAAGAGGAAGAGCGGCACGGCGGCCCACCCGATGACCAGGGCGAAGGTCACCATGACCGCGGCGTCGCCGGCCCCGGCCCGGCCGTTCAGCAGGGCCAGGCCGAACGCGAGGCCGGCGGCCAGCAGCAGGCCCGCCGCGGTGCCGAGGACGTAGACGGCGGCCCGGCCGGGGCTGCGGCGCAGACCGTTGCGGAGCAGCCGCAGTTTGAGCGAGACCAGCGCCCGGACGACCTGCCGGCCTTCGGGGGGCGCGGCGCTCACCGGTCGCCGCCGAGCCAGCCGAGGGCCTGGCCGTCGTCCTCGCGGACGCCGATCAGCTCCAGGAAGGCGGCGTGCAGCGAGCGCCCGCCGCGGACCTCGTCCAGCGGGCCGTGCGCGATCACCTGGCCGGCGTTGACCACGGCCACCCAGTCGCAGAGCTGCTCGACCAGTTCCATCACGTGGCTGGAGAACACCACGGTGCTGCCGGCCGCGGCGTACCGCTTGAGCACCCCGCGGATGGTCTGGGCGGAGACCGGGTCGACGCCCTCGAAGGGCTCGTCGAGGAAGAGCACGTCGGGGTTGTGCAGCAGGGCGGCGGCGAGGCCGATCTTCTTGCGCATGCCGGTGGAGTAGTCGGCGACCAGCTTGTCCGCGTCGGCGGTGAGGTCGAGGACGCCGAGCAGCTCCTCGGTGCGGCGGTCCACCTCGGCGCCGGGCAGGCCGCGCAGCCGTCCGTTGTACTGGAGCAGTTCGCGCCCGCTGAGCCGCTCGAACATCCGCAGGCCCTCGGGCAGGATGCCGATCCTGGCCTTGACGGCGACCGGGTCCGCCCAGACGTCGGCGCCGTGGATCAGGACGGTTCCCTCGTCCGGCCGCAGCAGGCCGGTGGTCATCGAGAGGGTGGTGGTCTTGCCCGCGCCGTTCGGGCCGACCAGTCCGATGAAGGCGCCGGCCGGCAGTTCGAGGTTCAGCCCGGCGACGGCGGCCTGCCGTCCGAAGCGCTTCCACAGGTTGTGGATACTGACGGCGGCTCCGGGGGAGGGCGGCGGGGCGGACGCCTGCATGGGGGTTCTCCAGGGTGGGGGGAGGCGGGCGGACGGGCTGCGGCCCAGCCTGCCACCGCGCCACGGGCCCGCCGCCGACGCCCTGGATACGGCGTGTCTGGGCCAAACGGGCGAGCGCGGGCGGATCCGAATGCGCTCCCTGTCGAAATCGGCAACTACTCAGGGCGCTCCTTCGTCCTGCACTATGAGAGCAGCGAGCGCGCGCGGCGCGCCGGGTGTCGGGGAGGTGGCCGGATGGCCGTACAGCCGTGGGGTCAGCAGGGCTCCGGGTACGGGCAGCCCAATCCGTACGCCCAGCCCCCGACGCACCATCAGCCCCAGCCGTACGCCCAGCCCTGGCAGCCCGCCGCGACCCCGCAGGCCGCCATGCGCGCCGCCCACACCGACCGCGACCGGACGGTGGACGTCCTCAAGGCCGCGTACGCCGAGGGGCGCCTCTCCGCCGAGGAGTACTCGCAGCGCTTCGACGCGGCCAACCGCGCGCAGACCTACGGTCAGCTCTCGCAGATCGTGGCCGACCTGCCGTCCGGCCCGATGGTGCTGCCGATGGGCGGCGCGGTGCCGGTCGTCCCGCCCACCTTCCTGCCGCCGCCGGTGATCCCGATGCAGCGGCCGACCAACGGTGTCGCGGTCGCCTCGATGGTGCTCGGCCTGCTCTGCGTCCCCACCGTCGGCACGCTCGCGCTGCCGGCCGTGATCTGCGGGCACATCGCCAAGACGCAGATCCGGGCGCGCCACGAGGAGGGCGACGGGATGGCCACCGCCGGTCTGGTGATCGGCTACCTGTCCCTGGCGGGCTGGGTGCTGCTGATGCTGCTCGGCGTGCTCGCCTCGGTCGGCGGCGGCTGACCGTCCCCGGTGGCGCCCGGGGCCGGGCCCTCGCGCCGCGCCTCCGGGCCCGCCCGGGGCGGCCGGACGGCGGCCGGAACTCGCGCCGCGTCGCGCCGCCGGCTTGACACGGCCGGCTTGACACCCACCCGCCCGGGATGCGGACCGGCAGCGGGTGTGATAGCGCTGGAGAGACGGACCGCGGCCGTGACGGACGCCATGACCTGGGCCGTCGCATTTGTTTTGACCGCGCCCGATGCGCTAGGTACGCTCTGACCTTGTGCCTGGGGTGTCCCCGGGTCCTTGTGCGTGCAAGCACACCGGCCGCCGCGCCACGGCGATGCGCTCTCCAGCGCCTCGCGCGCGTGAGCGCCGTCGCTGCACATCAGCTCATGGGATTCCGCGATTCCTCCACCGTCCGCGTCGGCTGCGAAGTTGGTGCGGAGGACTGGAAGAAGCCCAACACACCCGACCGCGTGGGTCGACCACGGGGCCGTGTGCGTTGGGAACACCGCAGGTTAGATCTACCAAGCGATGGCACACAGAAAACGGAGAAACGGTGCCTACGATCCAGCAGCTGGTCCGAAAGGGCCGGCAGGACAAGGTCGAGAAGAACAAGACTCCCGCGCTCAAGGGCTCGCCCCAGCGTCGTGGGGTTTGCACGCGTGTGTACACGACCACCCCGAAGAAGCCGAACTCGGCTCTCCGTAAGGTCGCCCGTGTGCGCCTCACCAGCGGGATCGAGGTCACCGCTTACATTCCGGGCGAGGGCCACAACCTGCAGGAGCACTCCATCGTGCTCGTGCGTGGCGGTCGTGTGAAGGACCTGCCGGGTGTGCGTTACAAGATCATCCGCGGCTCCCTTGACACCCAGGGTGTCAAGAACCGCAAGCAGGCCCGCAGCCGCTACGGCGCCAAGAAGGAGAAGTAAGAATGCCTCGTAAGGGCCCCGCCCCGAAGCGCCCGGTCATCATCGACCCGGTTTACGGCTCCCCTGTGGTGACGTCGCTGGTCAACAAGATCCTGCTGCACGGCAAGCGCTCCACCGCCGAGCGGATCGTCTACGGCGCCCTTGAGGGCGTTCGTGAGAAGACCGGTGCCGACCCCGTCGTCACCCTGAAGCGCGCGCTTGAGAACGTCAAGCCCGCCCTTGAGGTCAAGTCCCGCCGTGTCGGTGGCGCGACGTACCAGGTTCCGGTCGAGGTCCGTCCGGGCCGCGCCGCCACCCTGGCGCTGCGCTGGATGGTCGGCTACTCCCGCGCCCGTCGCGAGAAGACCATGACCGAGCGCCTCATGAACGAGATCCTCGACGCCAGCAACGGCCTGGGCGCTTCCGTGAAGCGTCGCGAGGACACCCACAAGATGGCCGAGTCCAACAAGGCCTTCGCGCACTACCGCTGGTAGTCCTAACCCCGTCACTAGACAGAGAGAGAACGAGCCACCATGGCTGCAACCTCCCTTGACCTTGCCAGGGTCCGCAACATCGGGATCATGGCGCACATCGACGCGGGCAAGACCACCACCACCGAGCGGATCCTGTTCTACACCGGTGTCTCGTACAAGATCGGTGAGGTCCACGATGGCGCTGCCACCATGGACTGGATGGAGCAGGAGCAGGAGCGCGGCATCACGATCACGTCGGCCGCGACGACCTGTCACTGGACGGTCGACGATGTTGACAACACGATCAACATCATCGACACCCCGGGTCACGTCGACTTCACCGTCGAGGTGGAGCGTTCGCTCCGCGTCCTCGACGGTGCCGTCACGGTGTTCGACGGTGTCGCCGGTGTCGAGCCCCAGTCCGAGACCGTGTGGCGGCAGGCTGACCGCTACGGCGTCCCGCGCATCTGCTTCATCAACAAGCTGGACCGCACGGGCGCGAACTTCTTCTTCTGCGTCGACACCATCGTGGACCGCCTCGGCGCCACCCCGCTGGTGATGCAGCTCCCGATCGGTGCCGAGGGCGACTTCGCCGGCGTTGTGGACCTGGTCCGCATGAAGGCGCTGGTCTGGTCCGCCGAGGCCGCCAAGGGCGAGATGTACGACATCGTCGACATCCCGGCCGACCTCCAGGAGCAGGCCGCCGAGTACCGCGAGGCGCTGCTGGACACCGTGTCGAACGTCAGCGACGAGGTGATGGAACTCGCCATGGAGGGCGAGGACGTCCCCGAGGAGCTGCTGGTCGCCGCGATCCGCAAGGGCACCCTGAACTCGGACTTCACGCCGATCTTCTGCGGTACCGCCTTCAAGAACAAGGGCGTTCAGCCCCTGCTCGACGCGGTCGTCAAGTACCTGCCGTCGCCGCTGGACATCGAGTCCATCGAGGGCACCAAGCCCGGCGACGACACGGTCAAGATCTCCCGCAAGGCTTCGGACGACGAGCCGCTCGCCGCGCTCGCGTTCAAGATCATGTCCGACCCGCACCTGGGCAAGCTCACCTTCGTCCGGATCTACTCCGGGCGCCTTGAGGCCGGCACCGCCGTCCTCAACGCGGTGAAGGGCCGCAAGGAGCGCATCGGCAAGATCTACCGCATGCACGCGAACAAGCGTGAGGAGATCGACTCGGTGGGCGCCGGCGACATCGTCGCCGTCATGGGTCTCAAGCAGACCACCACCGGCGAGACCCTGTCCGACGAGAAGAACCCGGTCATCCTGGAGTCCATGGACTTCCCGGCCCCGGTCATCCGCGTCGCGATCGAGCCGAAGTCGAAGGGTGACCAGGAGCGTCTGGGCACCGCGATCCAGCGGCTGGCCGAGGAGGACCCGTCCTTCCAGGTCAACACCGACGAGGAGACCGGCCAGACCATCATCGCGGGTATGGGCGAGCTGCACCTTGAGGTGCTGGTCGACCGTATGAAGCGTGAGTTCAAGGTCGAGGCCAACGTCGGCAAGCCGCAGGTCGCCTACCGCGAGACGATCCGCAAGGCCGTCGAGCGCATCGACTACACGCACAAGAAGCAGACCGGTGGCTCCGGCCAGTTCGCGAAGATCCAGATCGCGATCGAGCCGATCGAGTCCGGCGAGGGCTACGAGTTCGTGAACAAGGTCACCGGTGGCCGCGTTCCGAAGGAGTACATCCCCTCGGTCGACGCCGGTTGCCAGGAGGCCATGGAGTTCGGTGTCCTCGCCGGCTACCCGCTCCAGGGTGTCCGCGTGACGCTGCTCGACGGTGCCTCGCACGACGTCGACTCCTCCGAGCTGGCGTTCAAGATCGCCGGTTCGATGGCCTTCAAGGAAGGCGCCAAGAAGGCCGGTCCGGCCCTCCTGGAGCCGATGATGGCCGTCGAGGTCACCACGCCCGAGGACTACATGGGCGATGTGATCGGCGACATCAACTCTCGCCGTGGCCAGATCCGGTCCATGGACGAGCGTCACGGTGCCCGCGTCGTTTCGGCGCTGGTGCCGCTCTCCGAGATGTTCGGCTACGTCGGTGACCTGCGCAGCAAGACCTCTGGTCGCGCAAGCTACTCGATGCAGTTCGACTCGTACGCCGAGGTTCCGCGGAACGTGGCGGACGACATCATCGCCAAGGCCAAGGGCGAGTAAGGACCGGCTCCGGCCGCGTCCCTACCGAGGGCGGCGGACATCCCGAACATTCGGGACGTTCACGACCCCTTAGGCTGTTAGGAGACATACCCGGCGGGATCGCACAGATCCCGCCGGCGTCTCCGCCCCCACCCGCGGGACGGCATGGAGCGCAAACCAGCGCTCCGTACCAAAACCCGATCAAAGACCAACTGACGTCGTACGGCGTACAGAACTGTCCTCAGGAGGACTGCAGTGGCGAAGGCGAAGTTCGAGCGGACGAAGCCCCACGTCAACATCGGCACCATCGGTCACATCGACCACGGTAAGACGACCCTTACCGCGGCGATCACCAAGGTGCTGCACGACGCGTACCCCGACATCAACCCCTTCACGCCGTTCGACCAGATCGACAAGGCGCCGGAGGAGCGGCAGCGCGGTATCACCATCTCGATCGCGCACGTCGAGTACCAGACCGAGGCGCGTCACTACGCCCACGTCGACTGCCCGGGTCACGCGGACTACATCAAGAACATGATCACCGGTGCGGCCCAGATGGACGGTGCGATCCTCGTCGTCGCCGCCACCGACGGCCCGATGCCGCAGACCAAGGAGCACGTGCTCCTGGCCCGCCAGGTCGGCGTCCCCTACATCGTCGTCGCCCTGAACAAGGCCGACATGGTGGACGACGAGGAGATCCTGGAGCTCGTCGAGCTCGAGGTCCGCGAGCTGCTCTCCGAGTACGAGTTCCCGGGCGACGACCTGCCGGTCGTGCGCGTCTCGGCGCTCAAGGCGCTTGAGGGCGACAAGGAGTGGGGCGAGAAGCTTCTCGGCCTCATGCACGCTGTCGACGAGGCCATCCCGACCCCGGCCCGCGCCACCGAGCTCCCGTTCCTGATGCCGATCGAGGACGTCTTCACGATCACCGGTCGTGGCACCGTCGTCACCGGTCGTATCGAGCGTGGCATCCTCAAGGTCAACGAGACTGTCGACATCATCGGCATCAAGGAGACCAAGACCACCACCACGGTCACCGGCATCGAGATGTTCCGCAAGCTGCTCGACGAGGGCCAGGCCGGTGAGAACGTCGGTCTGCTCCTCCGTGGCATCAAGCGCGAGGACGTCGAGCGCGGCCAGGTCATCATCAAGCCCGGTTCGGTCACCCCGCACACCGAGTTCGAGGCCCAGTCCTACATCCTGTCGAAGGACGAGGGTGGCCGTCACACCCCCTTCTTCAACAACTACCGCCCGCAGTTCTACTTCCGTACCACGGACGTGACCGGCGTCGTGACCCTCCCCGAGGGCACCGAGATGGTCATGCCGGGCGACAACACCGCCATGACGGTCGTGCTGATCCAGCCGATCGCCATGGAGGAGGGCCTCAAGTTCGCCATCCGTGAGGGTGGTCGTACCGTCGGCGCCGGCCAGGTCACCAAGATCCTCAAGTAATTTGACGATCTAGACCTGCCTGCACCACAGGCAAACCGAGGGCCCCGCGCCCGTCCGAGAGGACGGGCGCGGGGCCCTCGGCGTTGGGCGGACGGGGCCCGGCCGTCCGGGGCCCGCCGTGGCCGGCCCGGTCCCGCACTCCCGCGCGCCGCCGGCCCGGTCCCGCACTCCGGCCCGCCCGGCCGACCCGCCGTCAACTGCCGCTGGTCGCAGGCCCGGACTCGGTGCGCCGCGGCGGCGCCGCGGGCCCGCCGGCCGGGCCGGGCGAAGGCGACGGCCGCCGGAATGGCGGTGAGGGATTGCAGTAACATGGCGGACGCTGCTGTGGTATTGACGTCGTGCTCTTCCGGCTGGGGTGGGGCCCGTTGTGCAGAATCTGCCTGATCGTCATACGGCTGAGATGAACTTCGAGTAATGGAACCTGAGGAGACGGCGGGTATATGGAAACCCAACTTTCGGAGCCGCGGACGCGTTCCGGCGTCCCCGCGTCGAATCGGCCACCCGGTCAGGAATCACCGGGCGGACGCCGATGGGAATTCCTGGCCGGAGCACTCCTGGCCTCCTGGCTCGTCCCGTTCGCCTTTGACGCGCTGAATCTGGACATTGTTCTCGTTCCGGTATTCGTGCTGGCCATCGGCTCCGTCATGCGGACCGGCGGCGGCCTGCTCGACCGGCTCGTCATCGCCACCCTGGTGCTCTGCGGCGGCGTGCTCGCCCTCGGCCTCGTGATGTCGCTCTGGCCCTGGGGCCTGGCGCCCGTCCCGACGTCGGGCGTGATCCTCTCGACGGTGTCGCTGGTCGCCTGGGTCGGCCGCCGCCGCCCGCGGCTGCCGCTGCGGTTCCGCACCTCGGACCTGATGATCGTCGGCACCGTCGCGGTGGTGTGGCACTACATCCACCACCCGCTCGTCGGGCGTTCGCTGCAGGACCGGCTGCCTTTCGTCCTCTCGGTGGAGGACAGGTTCATCCATTTCTCCATCTTCGACGCGGTGCACCAGCTCGGCGGCTACCCCTTCATGGACCAGCCCGCCGGAAAACTGCTGCTGAAGACCCCGACCGAGGCGGTATATCCGCAGGGTTCGCATTTCCTGCTCGCCTGGTTCGACATCTTCGTCCGTTCGGCCACCGACCTCGGTGACAGCGTCGCCGCGTACAACCGTTACTACCTGTACGTGCTCGCGTCCTTTTCCATTCTCTGCGGCCTGATCGTCTGGGGCGCCCGCTGGATCGGCGGGCCCCGGCTCACCGGCTGGCGCACCGCGGTGGTCTGCACCGCCGTCGCCGGCATCACGGTGGCCAGCCCGCTGGCCGGCATGATCCGGGTCGGCTTCGACTCGCAGATCGGCGGCCTGATCTTCCTGACCGCGGCGATCCCGTTGATCGTCCGGCCCGCGATGGGCTGGGGCGCGTACGCCACGGTCTCGGCGGCGGCCCTGGTCACGGTGGCCTACACCTACAACATCCTGGCCGCCTTCATCGGCATGGCGCTGGTGGTCGGGGCGCTGGTGTACCGCAAGCGCCAGAGCAGGCGCCGCTGGTGGATCTACGCCGTTCAGGTGCTGGGCGGCGCCGTCGCGGTGATCCCGAGCCTGATGTCTGTGCTGGCCGACTTCGACGTCGAGTCGCAGGCCCAGGCCCGCGGCATGTACCTCCCGTTCGACCGGTCGATGCTGGTCGGCCTGGCGGCCCTGGTGGTGGTCGTGGTCCTGATGCCGGGCAACCGGCGCACCGGCACCTCCCAGGCGCTGCTGCTGACCGTGGCCGGCGGGGCGCTGATCCTCGGCGTCTTCGGCGCCTGGCAGATGCACACCATCGGCAACCTCTCGTACTACTTCGAGAAGCTCGCCGTCGGCGGCCTGGTGATCTCCATCCTGGGGATCGGCGCGGCGGGGACGCTGCTGCGGCGCTTCGGGCCCGCGGCCAAGCCCTTCCGCCGGGGCTGGTGGACCGAGGCGGTGGCCTCGGTGGCCGCCCTGGCCGCCGGACTCAGCCTCTTCGGCGGCGTCCAGTGGGGCGTGCCGTCCGTCGCGGCCGGCCCGACCGCCTTCCAGAGCAGCGAGCTGGTGGCCTGGAGCCGCGGCAAGGGCGGGGACCTCGGTCCGGTCGCCAAGACGCTGATCAACCGCGACATGAAGCGGGTGCAGGCCCCGACCCCGGTCATCGCCCTGTACTCCAACAGCGGCTACATGAACTGGCGGGTCAGCTTCTTCGCGGTGACGCTCACCAACAAGAGCGGCGTGTCCGCCTTCTACGACGACCTGCTCAAGGTGGACATCGGGGCGGCCCCTGTGGAGAAGCAGCAGTGGGACAACTCCTTCGCCGCGCTGAAGGGCGTGGTCGAGCGGGTGCCGGACAAGGAGGTCGTCCTCCTGGTCGCCGACCTGCCGACCGCCCAGCGGCTGCGGCACGACCTGGCGTCGGTCACCAACAAGAAGGTGACCGTGCTGGACGCGCCCTTCCCGGGCTGATCCGGACGCGGCCGTCGGGCCGGCCGGACGAGAACAGCTGACGGGCCGTGGCCCGGGGTGACGCCCCGGGCCACGGCCCGTTTCCGTTCCCGCTCCCGTGCCCGGTGTCCTGCCCGGGCCCGTCCTCGCCGCTCCCCGGCGCTCGCCTTCCCCCGGCCCTTCCCCCGGCGCTCGCCGGCCCCGCGGTGCGGTGGCCTTCGCCGTCGCGGTGCGGTGTGTCCGTCCGCCGTCCACCGGCAGACGGCAGAGGGCAGGACCGGACCCCCGGGGCCGGCCGGTTCCGGGCCCGGAAAAGCCCTGACCGGGCGGCCCGTGGGCCGCCCGGTCAGGGCTCGTGGTCGTCCGGCTCAGGCCCGTACGTGCGGGGCCGTCCTGCTCTGCTGCGTGTCCTTGCCCTGCGCCGCGGACTGTTCGGTGCCCTCCGGTGCGGGGGCGGCCGCCGGGCCCGCCTGCACCGAGGCCGCCGTGGCGCCCGTGGCCGCCGAGACCGGCGAGGGGGTGTCCTGGGCGGCGCCCCGACGGGCCTTCAGCCGCCGGACCGGCCACGGCGTCCAGTCCTTGAGCCGCATCGCGGGGGACTCGACGACGTACCAGGAGAACGCCGCCAGCACCACGGTGGCGCCGAGGGCGCAGCCGAGGAAGCCGAGCTTGCCGTACTTGATGAAGCCGAGCATGGCCAGCGACTGCTCCACGGTGAAGCCGTAGATGTAGATGCCGTACGAGAAGTCGCGCTTGCGGCCGACCCGCTGGAACGGCCGGGGGAGCCGGACCGCCAGCCAGAACACCAGGTAGGTGAAGGCCGGGTAGCCGATCACGAACAGCCCGCCCCAGCGCAGGGTGGCCGCGAAGGCCAGCAGCGACAGCAGCGCGAGCCCGTCGTGGACGGGGACCCGCTCCTTGTACAGCTGGACGGTCGCCCCGAGCAGGAACGCGAACCCGAGGTGGATGATGAAGTGCGTCGAGAGCCCGCCGAGGAACGGCAGGTTCACGTAGGTGTTCTGGTCGCCCGGGATGCCGCGCCAGCCGGTCGCGTCGAGCCAGTCGTTGAGGATCAGGATCCACAGGCCGAGGGCCGCGAGCGGGATGAACCGGCGGGCGTGGCGCAGCACGCCGCCGGCGGCCAGCAGGCCGACCACGATGTAGCAGAGGATCTCGTACTTCAGCGACCACAGGGCGCCGTTGACGCTCTGGTCGAAGTTGGTGCCCCGGCGGACGCCCTCCTTGATGACCCCGGAGACGTCCCAGCCACCGCTCAGCGAGGTGTCCCAGGTGCCCTTCAGGTAGAAGAACGGCCCGGCCGGGTGGTTCCAGAAGCCGGTCAGCGAGCCGTGCTGCCAGTGGTACAGCAGCGGCATGATGACCAGGGTGGAGATGACCAGCGATCCCCACAGGCCCGGCAGGATGCGCAGGGCCCGGTGCCAGCTGTAGCGGCCGATCGTGGTGCGCCGGCCGCTTCCGGTGATCATGAAGCCGGAGGTGACGAAGAACCCGATGACGGCCATCTTGCCGAGGTCGGTCTGCATGCCGCTGCGCTTCCACAGCGGGTCGAGGTGTCCCAGCGCCAGCGGGTAGACGTGCGAGACGACGACGGCGCTGGCCATCAGGAGGCGCAGCAGCCCGAAGCTGTTGGCACGGCTGGAGAACAGCTCTGCCAGCGTGCCCCGGGAGCGGAGCAGACTGCTCGGTCTCATGGAATCCTCTAGTTCGGGGGTCGGAGCGGTGCTTGCCGGGGCGGGGGCCCGGTGGCCGGGGCCGGGGGATGCGGCCGGGGCCCGGAGGCGGTCCTAGCGGGCGGCCGGGCTGATCTGCGCCTGCCAGAGCGATTCGACGGCGTCCCGCATGCTACGGCGGGGGGCCCAGCCGAGCCGCTCCCGGGCCGCGCCGATGTCCAGCTGCTGCCACTCGGTCTCCGGGCCGGCGCCGTCGGGCCCGGGCACCTCGGTGATCGCGGTGGGCACCTCGCTGACCTCGATCAGCAGCTCGACCAGCTCGCGGGCCGAGGTGGCGGAGCCGGTGCCGATGTTGAGCACCGGCGGCAGCCCGGTCGCGGTGGCGGCGGCGAGCACGGCGTCGACGGTGTCGGTGAGGTCGACGAAGTCGCGCTGCGCGGTCAGCGGGGCCAGCGACAGCTCGGCGGTCCGCCCGGCCAGCCGGGCCTCGTCCAGCTTCGCGGCCATCACGCCGAGCAGGCTGTGCCCGGGCTGTCCGGCGCCGACCACGTTGCCCAGCCGCAGCGTGACGGCGTCCAGTCCGTGCTCCAGCACGGCCCGGGTCACGGCCTCGGTGGCGGCGAGCTTGAGCTTGCCGTACTCCATCACGGGGGCCGCGGGGCCGTCCTCGGACTGGCTGGTCCCGACCGGCGCCATGCCGTACTCGTGCACGGTGCCGAGGTGGACGAGCCGGGCGGGGCGGGCCATCCCGGCGATCGCCTCGACCAGCCGGTCGACCAGGACGACGTTGGCGACGTGCATCTGCTCGTCCGTCAGCCCCCACATGCCGCCGGCCGCGTTGACCACCAGCCCGACCTGCTCACGGGTGAGCAGCTCGGTGAGCTCGGCCGGGGCGGCGGAGCTGAGGTCGAAGGCGACGAAGCGGCCGGGAGCGGGCTCGGCCGGCTCCTTGCGGGCGACGGACAGGACGTCGTGGCCGAGTTCGGTGAGGCGGCTGCCCAGGACCCGGCCGATGAAGCCGGAGCCGCCGAGGACGGCGACGCGGACCGGAGTCGCATGCGGTGCGGACATTGCGGAGGTGCTCCTAGGGAAGGGGTCAGCGGGGCTGGGCGGCCGTCGAGGTGGCGTTGCGCAGCAGCGTCTTCGCACCGTCCCACTGCCCGGCGCGCATCGCCCCCGGCACCAGGGTGAGGGCGTGGATCCGGGCGGACAGGTGCAGGCGGGAGGCCTTGGCGGCGCGGGGCCACCCGTGCGCGTCGAGGCGGTCGGCGGAGTCCAGGAAGTACCGGCGGGCCTCGGTGAACCGGGTGCCGCTGTAGGCCGACTTCGCCGAGATGCTGACGTTGTGGCGGCGGTACTGGAAGCAGCGGGTGTCGTCGACGATCATCTGCTCGCCGGCCTGCAGCAGGTCGATGACCAGTGCCAGGTCCTGGATGATCTCCAGGTCGTCCCGGAAGCCGGTGCCGCGGACGGCGTCGGTGCGCCAGCAGATGGAGGGGAAGTACAGCCAGTTGCCGCGCAGCAGGCTGACGGCGAGGTCCTCGCCGCCCATCAGCCTGCGGCCCTGCTCCTTGGGGGCGTACAGGCGGCGCTTGGCCTGGTCCGCCAGCGTGTTGCTGGGGTTGCCGACGCTGTCGATGACCTCGACGCCGGGCTGGATCATCGCGGCACCGGGGTACTCGGCGAGGGCCGCGCGGACGGTCGCCACGTAGTTGGGCAGCATGATGTCGTCGGTGCCCATGAAGACCAGGTACTCGTGCTCGGCGAGGCCGAGGCACTTGCGGTAGTTGCCGGTCACCCCGAGGTTCTGCTCGTTGCGGCGGTAGCTCACCCGGGGGTCGCCGAGCTCCGCGAACCACTCGGGGACGCCGGGCTCCTTGCCGTCGTCCACGACGGTCAGCCGCCAGTCCGGGTCGGTCTGCGCGAGCACGCTGCGAACGGCGGCCTGCATCAGCGCGACGTCCCCGTAGTACGGGAGGAGCACATCCAGAGTGGTCATGGTGGGGGCACATCCGCTGGTCGAGGTCGTGGCGGGGGCATCCTTGCCGGCCCGGCCGCCGCGCAGGGGTTACCTGCGGCTGGCCAATCATACTGAGCGGCCCCCGGCCGCCCACCCGCAGCGGGGAGGGGCCCGGGGAACGCGCACACCCGGCGCCCGGACGGGCACCGGGTGTGCGCGCGGGCACCGCCGGTCAGGCGGTGCGCAGGCTCTCGGTGAAGGCCTGGCAGGCCGCGTAGTCCGGCAGCAGCCCGGAGGCGATCGCCTCGGCGAGCGAGGGGGCGGCGGCGTCGCGGGCGGACAGCTGCGGGCTGTCGGCGGGCCACTTGATGCCCAGGTCCGGGTCGAGCGGGTGCACGGAGTGCTCGCCGGTGGGGTTGTACGTCTCCGAGCAGACGTAGGAGAGCGTCGCGTCGTCGCTGAGCGCGCAGAAGCCGTGGCCCAGGCCCTCGGCGATGTAGACCGACCGGCGGTCGGTCTCGTCCAGCTGCACGCCCTCCCACTGCCCGAAGGTGGGGGAGCCGACGCGCAGGTCGACGATGACGTCCAGGACGGCGCCGCGCACGCAGCTGACGTACTTGGCCTGGCCGGGCGGGACGTCGGCGAAGTGGACGCCGCGCACCACGTCGCGGGCGGAGACCGACAGGTTGCCCTGGGCCAGCCGCAGCGGGTGGCCGACGACCTCGGCGAGGCGGTCGAAGCGGTACCACTCCATGAACAGGCCGCGCGGGTCGCCGTGCTGCTGGGGGGTGACCTCGAAGGCACCGCTGATGGACAGCTCGCGGAACTTCATCGGGCGCTCTCCTCGTCGAGCAGGGCGATCAGGTAGTCGCCGTAGCCGCTCTTGCGCAGCGGCTCGGCGAGCTCGCGCAGCTCGGCGGAGGTGATCAGGTCGGCCCGCCAGGCGGCCTCCTCGATGCAGCCGATCTTGAAGCCCTGGCGCTCCTCGATCACCCGCACGAACTCGGAGGCCTGCACCATCGAGACGAAGGTGCCGGTGTCCAGCCAGGCCGTGCCGCGGTCGAGGATGGTCACGTGCAGCTCGCCGGCCCGCAGGTAGGCCTCGTTGACGGCGGTGATCTCCAGCTCGCCGCGGGCGCTGGGCTCCAGCTTCCGGGCGATGTCGACGACCTGGTTGTCGTAGAAGTACAGGCCGGGGACGGCGTAGCGAGAGCGGGGCTGGACCGGCTTCTCCTCCAGGGAGAGCACCTGCCCCTGCTCGTCGAACTCCACCACGCCGTAGGCGGACGGGTCCGCCACCGGGTACGCGAAGACCCGGCCGCCGACCGGCTCGGTGTGCTGGGCCAGACGGGTGCCGAGGCCGCTGCCGTGGAAGATGTTGTCGCCGAGGATCAGTGCGACCGGCTGGTCGCCGATGAAGTCGGCCCCGAGGACGAAGGCCTGCGCGATGCCCTCGGGCCGCTCCTGGACCGCGTACTCGAGACGCAGGCCGAACTGGGAGCCGTCGCCCAGCAGACGCTGGAACTGGTCCTGGTCCTGGGGGGTCGTGATGATCAGGATCTCGCTGATGCCCGCCATCACCAGGGTGGAGAGCGGGTAGTAGATCATCGGCTTGTCGAAGACCGGAAGGAGCTGCTTCGAAACGGCTCGGGTCAGCGGCCACAGTCGTGAGCCGGTGCCTCCCGCCAGGAGAATTCCACGCATGTCGGCAGCTTATGTGAGCTGAGTGTCCGGGCGCTGGGCCGGGGTGGGTGCCTGACAGGGCGCGGGTAGACTGCTCGCACTATGCGCATCCTTGTGACCGGCGGCGCCGGCTTCATCGGTTCAGAGTTCGTCCGCCAGTTGCTCGGCGCTGACTCCTCGGCCCAGATCACCGTCCTCGACAAGCTGACCTACTCGGGCGTCGAGGCCAATCTCGCACCCGTGGCCCACCACCCCGGGTACTCCTTCGTCCGGGCCGACATCTGCGACGCGGAGGCCGTCGACCAGGTGATGCCCGGCCACGACGTGGTGGTGCACTTCGCGGCCGAGTCGCACGTCGACCGGTCGATCGAGGGCGCGGGCCCGTTCGTGCTGACGAACGTGGTCGGTACCCAGGTCCTGCTCGACGCGGCCCGCAAGCACGGCGTCGGCCGCTTCGTCCACGTCTCGACCGACGAGGTCTACGGCTCGATCTCCGAGGGCTCCTGGACCGAGGAGTGGCCGCTGGCCCCCAACTCGCCGTACTCGGCCTCGAAGGCCGGGTCGGACCTGCTGGCGCTGGCGTACCACCGCACCCACGGCATGGACATCGTGGTGACCCGTTGCTCCAACAACTACGGGCACTACCAGTTCCCCGAGAAGGTCATCCCGCTCTTCACCACCAACCTGCTCGACGGCAAGAAGGTGCCGCTGTACGGCACCGGTGGCAACATCCGTGACTGGCTGCACGTCTCGGACCACTGCCGCGGCATCGAGCTGGCGATGCGCAAGGGCCGGGCCGGCCACGTGTACAACATCGGCGGCGGCACCGAGATCACCAACAAGGAGCTGACCGGCCTGCTGCTGGAGGCCGCCGGCGCCGGTTGGGACATGGTCGAGCCGGTCGCCGACCGCAAGGGCCACGACCTGCGGTACTCCCTCGACATCACCAAGATCAGCGAGGAGCTGGGCTACGCCCCGCAGGTCCGCTTCGAGGACGGCCTCGCCGCCACCATCGCCTGGTACCGCGACAACCGCGCCTGGTGGGAGTCGCTCAAGACGAAGGCCGAGCTCGCCGGATGAACCCCGTGACCTGCCGATGACCAAGTCACCGGCTCAGGGACCGCTCGCCAAGCTGCTCGGCGCACTGCCGCCGGGCGTCCGGCTGGTGGTGGGGGGCACCGTCGTGCTCGGCGCCTCCTCGTACATCTTCCTGGCCCTCGCCGGCCACAGCCTGGACACCGCGCAGGTCGCCGGCGTCTCGGTGCTGTGGACGGTGGTGATGTCCGTCGGCTACGGCCTCTTCTCGCCCGTCGAGCTGGAGCTGACCCGGCTGGTGGCCGCCCGCGACGTGGTCGGGCACGGCCCGCTGCCCGCGGTCCGCCGGGTGCTGGTGCTGACCCTCGGTGTGCTGGCGGCCGTGCTGCTGGTGATCGGGCTCGCGGCCCGGCCGATCGCGGACCGGCTGTTCGGCGGGGACATCGGGCTGGTGTACGGGCTCGGCGGCGCGCTCGTCGGCCTGGCGCTCAGCTCGGTCGTCCGCGGCGCGCTGGCCGGCCTCGGCAACTTCAAGGCCTACGGCAGCCAGCTGGCGGTCGACGGCGGGCTGCGGATCGCGCTCGGCGCCCTGGTGCCCGTCCTCGGACTGCACTCGGCGCTGGCGTTCAGCCTGATCCTGGTGATCGCCCCGCTGGCCGCCTCGGTGATCGGACTGCGCTCCGTCCTCGGGGACCGGCGCGGCGGGGCCGTCCCGTCCTGGCGCGAGGTCACCCGCGGGCTGGGCCTGCTGACCGGCTCGACGCTGCTGGCCCAACTGATGGTCAACGCAGCCGTGGTCAACGTGCGGCTGCTCTCGCCCTCGTCCACGGCGCTGGTCGCGGCACTGCTCAACGCGGTGGTGCTGGCCCGGGTGCCGCTGTTCGCCTACGCCGCCATCCAGGCCTCGCTGGTCTCGGCGCTCTCCGGCGCGACCGCGGCGGGCGACCACCGGGAGTTCCGCAAGGTGCTCACCCGGACGTCGGCCATCGTGGTGCTGATGTGCGCGGCGGCCGGCCTGCCGACGATCGTCCTCGGCCCGTGGTTGATCCAGGTGCTCTTCAAGGCCCAGCCGGTCCTCGGACCGGTGGACTTCCTGTGGCTGGTGCTCGGCACCCTCTGCTACATGCTGGCGACCGTGTTCGGCCAGGCGCTGATGGCGCTGGGCCGTCACCACCGCCAGCTGTTCTCCTGGTTGGCCGGCACCGTCGTGATGGTCGCGGTGACCCTGATGCCGGGTGACATCGCCACCAGGGTCGAGGTGGGCTACCTGGCTGGTGCCGCCGTCAGCGCGGCTGCGATGCTGTGGTCGCTGTTCCGTTCACTGCCCGAACAGCCGGGCGTGTCCGGGGAGGAGCGTCCGGCCGTCGCCGGGCAGCGTCCGGCCGGGGCACTGCGGAGTTCCTGAGGGTGCGGTCCGTAGCCGGGCTGTGAAGAACCTGAGTGCGCCGCGCTTATATGATCTGCCTACCATTGCCACGCCACTGCCGCTGAAAGGCGCCTCCCGTCGTGCAACTCACCGTCATCACCTCGGTCACCGGAGTCCTGGTGCTGGTGTACATCCTCGAACTGCTGCGCCGCCAGCAGCTCCGGGAGAAGTACGCCGCCATCTGGCTTGCCATCGGCGTTGTCGTGGCCCCGCTGGGCTTCTTCCCGGGGATCCTGGACTCAACCGCCCGCAGGCTCGGGATCGCCTCCGGGGTCAGCCTCGTCCTCTTCGCCGGCTTCGTCCTCGTGCTGATGGTCAGTCTCCACCTCAGCTGGGAGGCGAGCCGGCTGGAGGCCGAGACCCGCACGCTCTCCGAGGAGGTGGCCCTGATGAGGTCGCACCTCGTGGAGCACCACGGCTACCCCGTGAGCAAGCACCAGGAATTCGCCCAGGACAGCACTGACCCCAAGGTGTTCTCATGATCGACGGACGACGGGTCCTCATCATCCTCCCGGCCTGGAACGAGGCGGAGGGTCTCCCCAGCATCCTGAAGGAGATCCAGACCCACCTGCCGGGCGCGGACACCCTGGTCGTCGACGACGGCTCGACCGACCGCACCGCGGCCGTCGCGACCGCGAACGGCTCGCCGGTCGCCCAGCTGCCCTACAACCTGGGCGTCGGCGGTGCCATGCGGCTCGGCTACCGCTACGCCCACCTGCACGGCTACGACGTGGCGATCCAGATCGACTCGGACGGCCAGCACGACCCGTCCTACGTCCCCGTCCTGCTGGAGAAGCTCAAGGAAGCCGACCTGGTGATCGGCGCCCGCTTCGACGGCGAGGGCAACTACAAGGTCCGCGGTCCCCGCAAGTGGGCGATGGGCCTGCTCTCGGTGGTGCTCTCCCGCATCACCCGCACCCGGCTGACCGACACCACGTCGGGCTTCCGCGCGTGCAACAAGCCGCTGATCGAGTTCTTCGCCAAGTGGTACCCGGTCGAGTACCTCGGGGACACCGTGGAGAGCATGGTGGGCGCCGCCCGCTGCGGCTTCGTGGTCCGCCAGGTCCCCGTCGCGATGCGCGAGCGCACCACCGGCACGCCCAGCGCCTCGCCGGTGAAGGCCATGGTCTACCTGTCGCGCGCCGGGCTGGTGCTGCTGCTCGCGATGATCCGCCGGATGCCGCCGCACCTCAAGGCGATCGCCTCCACCGCCCCCGAGCGCTCCGACGGCCGTCAGCTCGTCGGCCGCTGAACCCGGCCGCAGCCCGTTACGCAGGCGCGGTCCTCCCAGGGCGGTCCCGCCGGAGCTGATCCGGAGGGACTGCCCCAACCGCGGCAGCACGCCGCTTCACGGAAGTGACCTGAGATGACGGACCTGGTCAGCGGCCCGCCCACCGAGAGAAGTCCGGGTGAGGCCACGCAGGCAGATCTGAAGAGCTCCACCCGCAGCGACTCCCGGTTCGAGCGCCTGACCTCCCGGCGCTGGGTGCTCAGACTCGCCGAGGCCGTGGTCAGCCTGGCCGCCGGTCTCGGCTTCCTGCTGCTCAGCCTGCACATCAGCGCCAACCCGCTCTCCCGGATCGGCCAGGTCAGCGGCCTCGCCAAGGTGCAGCAGTACGTGGCCCTGGTCGGGCTGCCCATCCTCGCGGTCCTGCTCTGGACCGCGTACCGGGGCACCCTGCGCCGGTACCAGCTGGTCCAGCGGATCGCCTGCGGCGCGCTCGCCGGCCTCGCGACCGGCGTGGTGGCCGGCGGCATCGCCGTCGCCCTCAACGGCACCCCCTGGGGCCTCGGCGGCCAGGAGGGCGACCCCGGCAACCTGATGGGCATGGCCAACGACATGCTGCGCGGCAAGGGCCTGCCCGGGGTCTACCCGCCCGGGTTCCCCGCGCTGCTGGCCCTGTGGGCCAAGTACTTCCACGGTGGCATCGCCGGCGTGGGGTACGCCCTGAAGGACCTCCAGCTGCTGCTGAGCGCGCTGGTCGGGCCGATGGCCTACCTGGCCTGGCGGCTCGTGCTGCGCCCGTTCTGGGCCCTGGTCATCGCGGTCTCCTCCTCGGTGCTCTTCCTCGACCCGATCCGGCCGTACAGCCACGTCGTGATGCTGATGCTGCTGCCGGTGCTCGCGGCCTGCTTCCGGGAGCTGCGACGCTCCCCGGAGCTCACCGTGCGCTCCACCGTCCTGCGCGGAGCCGGCTTCGGCCTCGTCTTCGGCCTGATGTTCCTCTGGTACTCCGGCTGGTACCTCTGGTCGGCGCCGGGCGCCTTCCTGCTCGCCGCGCTGCTGTTCCCGTGGCGGCGCGGCCGCCACGCGGTCAAGCACGCGCTGCTCTTCCTCGGGTCGATCGTCGCCGTCGCCGCCGTGGTGGGCCTGCCGCTGCTGTACCAGCTCGCCCGGCTGGGCTCGGAGACCGTCGACCGCTACGCGTACATCAACACGTACATCGACCCGGCGTACGTCCTGGGCTGGGCCTCCGACCGCACCGGCGGGCTGAGCTACCACAACTGGCCGCAGTCCGGTGAGCTGGCCGGCCAGTCCGGCTTCGCCGTCCTGCTGCTGCTCGGTGTCGGCATCGGCGTGGGCCTGGGCCTGCGCAACGTGGTGGTCCGCACGGCCGGCTTCGTGCTGGCCGGCGCCTGGCTGCTGCGCTTCTGGTTCGCCTCGCACATGGCGCACGACCAGGCCGTGCAGCTCTACCCCAGAACGACCTGGATCATCATGTACTGCCTGATGATCCTCGCGGTGCTCGGCGCGAAGCTCGTCCACGAGCGCGGCGTCGGCTGGATCCGTACCGCGCTGGACTCCGCGGGGGCCCCGGCGGCCGCCCGGATCTCGCCGCGGGCGATGGCCCAGCTGGCGGCGGGCCTGATCTGCGCCGTCGCGCTGTTCGGCACCATGGGCGCCTCCTGGTCGGCCAACCGGTACATGCCCTCGGCCAACCCGTCCAAGGTCGAGGACATGGGCCTGGACGCCTACCGGGCGCACACCCTGCAGACCGAGAAGGGCGTCTGCCCGAAGTACTCGCCGGTCAAGGACTGCAGCCCGGTGAACATGGAGCTCAAGACGTACTACTTCGAGCCGGACAGCAAGCTCTGGTGCGCCAACGCGGACGGCGAGTTCCAGGCGGTCTGCGGCCGCAAGCCCTGACGCCCGGCCGGCCGGGGGCCGGCGGCGGACACCCCGACCGGGGCCGGTGAGGAACGCCTCACCGGCCCCGATTGGCTTATCGGGTGCGAGCTGTGGCAGTATGTCCAAGTTGCTCGGTTGAGTTGCCGATGCTGCGCGCCTCCCGCCGGGAGGACCGGAAGCGAGTCCCACGTACTCGTCGTTCCCGTGATGGCCGTTCATGTGGTCCGCCTGCACCCCCGTGGTGAAGGTGTGGACCGCAGTGGTGTGTAAGCGACACCGCGGCAGCTGCGGGGCGGACGTACGGGAATCTTCCGGGAAGCGTGAGCAGGGCCTCGACCCGGTATCTGGTGGGTGCAAGACCTCCACCGACCCCGCAGGAATCCGCAGAGAGTGATCTCTGGTGGATTTTTTGCAAGCGCGAGGGCGACACGCCCGACCGCGTGGGTCGGAGGTAACCACCCAGGGGTACCACCGGACCAATCCACCCGGATGACTCCGGCCGCAGAAGCATCAGACGACACAAAGGACTACTGAGTAGCCATGGCGGGACAGAAGATCCGCATCCGGCTCAAGGCCTACGACCACGAGGTGATTGACTCCTCGGCGAAGAAGATCGTCGAGACCGTCATTCGCACTGGTGCGCAGGTCGCGGGCCCGGTGCCGCTGCCCACTGAGAAGAACGTCTACTGCGTCATCCGCTCGCCGCACAAGTACAAGGACTCGCGCGAGCACTTCGAGATGCGCACCCACAAGCGTCTGATCGACATCCTCGACCCGACCCCGAAGACCGTTGACTCGCTGATGCGCCTCGACCTTCCGGCCGGCGTCGACATCGAGATCAAGCTCTGAGAGGCGCGACGAAGATGGCAAAGCAGATTAAGGGCATCCTGGGCGAGAAGCTCGGCATGACCCAGGTCTGGGACGAGAACAACCGGATCGTTCCGGTGACCGTCGTCAAGGCCGGGCCCAATGTCGTGACCCAGGTCCACACCGCCGACAGCACTGCCGGCTACGACGCCGTGCAGATCGGCTTCGGCGAGATCGACCCCCGCAAGGTGAACAAGCCCCTCGCGGGTCACTTCGCCAAGGCCGGTGTCACCCCGCGCCGCCACCTGGTCGAGCTGCGTACCTCGGACGCGTCCGAGTACACCCTCGGCCAGGAGATCACCGCCGAGCTGTTCGAGGCGGGTGTCAAGGTCGACGTGACCGGCACCTCCAAGGGCAAGGGCTTCGCCGGTGTCATGAAGCGTCACAACTTCAAGGGCCTCGGCGCCGGTCACGGCGTGCAGCGCAAGCACCGTTCGCCCGGCTCGATCGGTGGCTGCGCCACCCCGGGTCGCGTGTTCAAGGGCATGAAGATGGCCGGCCGGATGGGCCACGAGCGCGTGACCACCCAGAACCTGACCGTCCACGCCGTTGACGCGGAGAAGGGGCTGCTCCTCATCAAGGGCGCAATCCCGGGTCCGAACGGCGGCCTCGTCCTCGTCCGCACCGCGGCGAAGGGGCTGTGAGGATATGAGCACCATTGACATCCTGTCGCCCTCGGGCGACAAGACCGGAAGCCTTGAGCTGCCGGCCGAGATCTTCGACGCCAAGGTCAGCGTTCCGCTGATGCACCAGGTCGTCGTGGCGCAGCTCGCTGCGGCCCGTCAGGGCACCCACAAGGTCAAGTCTCGTGGCGAGGTCCGCGGTGGCGGTCGCAAGCCGTACCGCCAGAAGGGCACCGGCCGCGCCCGTCAGGGCTCGACCCGCGCTCCGCAGTTCGTCGGCGGTGGCGTTGTCCACGGTCCCGTTCCGCGTGACTACTCGCAGCGGACCCCGAAGAAGATGATCGCCGCCGCTCTGCGTGGCGCGCTCACCGACCGGGCCCGCCACAACCGCATCCACGTCGTCACCGACGTGATCGCGGCCGAGGCGCCGTCGACCAAGGCCGCCAAGGGTCTGTTCGGCAAGATCACCGAGCGCAAGAACATCCTCCTCGTCGTCGAGCGTGCCGACGAGCTGGGTCTCAAGAGCGCCCGCAACCTGCCGAACGTCCACATCCTGGACGCCGGTCAGCTGAACACCTACGACGTGCTCGTCTCCGACGATGTGGTCTTCACCCAGGCTGCTTTCGAGCGCTTCGTGGCGGGTCCCGCCGCGTCCGCCAAGGCTGTGGCTGCTGAGGGCGAGCTCGAAGGGAGCGCCGCCTGATGGCTGCAGAGATCACGAGCAAGACGTTCACGGACCCCCGTGACGTTCTGGTGAAGCCGGTCATCTCCGAGAAGAGCTACGCGCTCCTCGACGAGAACAAGTACACGTTCGTCGTGTCGCCGGGCGCCAACAAGACCCAGATCAAGCAGGCCGTCGAGGCGGTCTTCTCGGTCAAGGTCGAGTCGGTCAACACGCTCAACCGTCAGGGCAAGCGCAAGCGCTCCAAGACGGGCTTTGGCAAGCGCAAGGACACCAAGCGCGCCATCGTGACGCTGGCCGAGGGCAACCGCATCGACATCTTCGGGGGTCCGGTCTCCTAACGGAGACTCGGATCGTCGATAAGGACGAGGACGAGAGAGCCAAATGGGCATCCGCAAGTACAAGCCGACTACGCCGGGCCGTCGTGGCTCCAGCGTGGCCGACTTCGTAGAGATCACGCGGTCCACGCCGGAGAAGTCGCTGGTTCGCCCCCTGCACAGCAAGGGCGGCCGTAACAACGCCGGTCGTATCACCGCTCGCCACCAGGGTGGCGGACACAAGCGCGCCTACCGCGTGATCGACTTCCGTCGTCACGACAAGGACGGCGTGCCGGCCAAGGTCGCGCACATCGAGTACGACCCCAACCGCACTGCGCGCATCGCGCTCCTGCACTACGCGGACGGCGAGAAGCGCTACATCATCGCCCCGCGCGGTGTCGGCCAGGGCGACCGGATTGAGAACGGCCCCGCGGCCGACATCAAGCCCGGCAACAACCTGCCGCTGCGCAACATCCCGGTCGGTACCACCATCCACGCGGTGGAGCTGCGCCCGGGCGGCGGTGCCAAGATGGCCCGCTCCGCCGGTGCCGGCATCCAGCTGCTCGCGCGTGAGGGCAAGATGGCGCACCTGCGCATGCCCTCCGGCGAGATCCGCCTGGTGGACGCGCGCTGCCGCGCGACCGTCGGCGAGGTCGGCAACGCCGAGCAGTCGAACATCAACTGGGGCAAGGCCGGCCGTATGCGCTGGAAGGGCGTTCGCCCGACCGTGCGTGGTGTGGCCATGAACCCGATCGACCACCCGCACGGTGGTGGTGAGGGCAAGACCTCCGGTGGTCGCCACCCGGTCTCGCCGTGGGGCCAGAAGGAGGGTCGCACTCGTAGCCCGAAGAAGGCTTCGAACGCCCTCATCGTGCGCCGCCGCAAGACCAACAAGAAGCGCTAGGAGCAGGTCAGATGCCGCGCAGTCTCAAGAAGGGCCCCTTCATCGACGGCCACCTTCTCAAGAAGGTGGACGCGCAGAACGAGGCGGGTACCCAGAACGTCATCAAGACCTGGTCCCGTCGCTCCGTGATCTTCCCGGCCATGCTCGGCCACACGATCGCGGTCCACGATGGCCGTAAGCACGTCCCGGTGTTCGTCACCGAGTCGATGGTCGGCCACAAGCTCGGCGAGTTCGCGCCGACGCGTACCTTCCGCGGTCACGTCAAGGACGACCGCAAGTCGAAGCGTCGCTAGTCGCCAGCGAGATTACCGACTCAATGACTTACACCAGCAAGGGGACAACCATGGAAGCCAGGGCCCAGGCGCGGTACATCCGCGTCACGCCCATGAAGGCCCGCCGCGTGGTGGACCTCATCCGTGGCCTGAACGCCACGGAGGCCCAGGCGGTCCTGCGTTTCGCTCCGCAGGCCGCTACCGTGCCGGTCGGCAAGGTGCTCGACAGCGCCATTGCCAACGCCGTGCACAACTACAACCACAACAACGTGGACGACCTCGTGATCAGCGAGGCGTACGTTGACGAGGGCCCGACCCTGAAGCGGTTCCGTCCGCGCGCCCAGGGCCGTGCCTACCGGATCCGCAAGCGGACCAGCCACATCACCGTGGTCGTCAGCAGCAAGGAAGGGACCCGGTAATGGGCCAGAAGGTTAACCCGCACGGGTTCCGCCTCGGCATCAGCACGGACTTCAAGTCCCGCTGGTACGCCGACAAGCTGTACTCGGACTACGTCAAGGAAGACGTTGCCATTCGTCGCATGATGACGAAGGGCATGGAGCGCGCCGGCATCTCGAAGGTTGAGATCGAGCGCACCCGCGACCGCGTCCGGGTCGACATCCACACCGCTCGTCCCGGCATCGTCATCGGTCGCCGTGGCACCGAGGCCGACCGCATCCGCGGCGACCTCGAGAAGCTGACCGGCAAGCAGGTCCAGCTGAACATCCTTGAGGTCAAGAACCCCGAGCTGGACGCCCAGCTCGTGGCTCAGGGCGTCGCGGAGCAGCTGTCCTCGCGCGTCTCCTTCCGTCGTGCCATGCGCAAGAGCATGCAGGGCACCATGAAGTCCGGCGCCAAGGGCATCAAGGTCCAGTGCTCCGGTCGTCTCGGCGGCGCCGAGATGAGCCGTTCGGAGTTCTACCGCGAGGGCCGTGTGCCGCTGCACACCCTTCGTGCGAACGTCGACTACGGCTTCTTCGAGGCCAAGACGACCTTCGGCCGCATCGGCGTGAAGGTCTGGATCTACAAGGGCGACGTCAAGAACATCGCCGAGGTCCGCGCTGAGAACGCTGCTGCCCGCTCGGGCAACCGTCCGGCCCGCAACGACGCCCGCCCCGCGCGTGGCGGCGAGCGCGGTGGCCGTGGCGGCGAGCGCGGTGGCGCACGTGGTGGCGCCCGTCGTCCCCAGAACACCGAGGCTCCGGCCGCGGCTGTGACGGAGACGCCGGCTGCCGAGAGCACCGGAACGGAGGCCTGACCGACATGCTGATCCCCCGTCGGGTCAAGCACCGCAAGCAGCACCACCCGAAGCGCCGCGGCGCTGCCAAGGGTGGCACCGAGCTCGCCTTCGGCGAGTACGGCATCCAGGCCGTCACCCCGGCCTACGTGACGAACCGGCAGATCGAGTCCGCTCGTATCGCCGTCACCCGTCACATCAAGCGTGGCGGCAAGGTCTGGATCAACATCTACCCGGACCGTCCGCTCACCAAGAAGCCGGCCGAGACCCGCATGGGTTCCGGTAAGGGTTCGCCCGAGTGGTGGATCGCGAACGTGCACCCGGGTCGGGTCATGTTCGAGCTGTCGTACCCCAACGAGAAGGTGGCTCGTGAGGCGCTGACCCGCGCAGCTCACAAGCTCCCGATGAAGTGCCGGATCATCCGGCGCGAGGCAGGTGAGAGCTGATGTCGGCCGGCACCAAGGCTGCTGAGCTTCGCGAGCTGGACAACGAGGGTCTCGTTGCCAAGCTCCGTGAGGCCAAGGAGGAGCTGTTCAACCTCCGCTTCCAGGCGGCGACCGGGCAGCTCGACAACCACGGACGGCTCAAGCTCGTCCGTAAGGACATCGCGCGGATCTACACCCTGATGCGCGAGCGCGAGCTGGGCATCGAGACGGTGGAGAACGCCTGATGACTGAGAACACCACCAACGAAGAGACGCGCGGTTTCCGCAAGACCCGTGAGGGTCTCGTCGTCAGCGACAAGATGGACAAGACCGTCGTCGTCGCCGTCGAGGACCGCGTCAAGCACGCTCTGTACGGCAAGGTCATCCGCCGTACGAACAAGCTGAAGGCGCACGACGAGGCAAACGCCTGCGGCATCGGCGACCGGGTCCTCCTCGCGGAGACCCGCCCGCTGTCCGCGACGAAGCGCTGGCGCGTCGTCGAGATCCTCGAGAAGGCCAAGTAACGAAGTTGATGCGGTACGGCCGTATGTGCAGCGGGCCCCTCGCGGGCGCCGGTGTGAGCAGCGGCCGGCCCGTCAGCTCTCGTTGACGATCAGGAGAAAGCTGTGATCCAGCAGGAGTCGCGACTGCGTGTCGCCGACAACACGGGCGCGAAGGAAATCCTTTGCATCCGCGTTCTCGGTGGTTCCGGTCGCCGCTACGCCGGTATCGGGGACGTCATTGTCGCGACCGTCAAGGACGCGATCCCCGGTGGCTCGGTGAAGAAGGGTGACGTCGTCAAGTGCGTCATCGTCCGCACCGTGAAGTCGCGCCGTCGTCCCGACGGTTCGTACATCCGGTTCGACGAGAACGCCGCGGTCGTTCTGAAGAACACCGACGGTGACCCCCGTGGCACCCGCATCTTCGGCCCGGTGGGCCGCGAGCTGCGTGACAAGAAGTTCATGAAGATCATCTCGCTTGCGCCGGAGGTGCTCTAACCCATGGCGAACAGCATGAAGATCAAGAAGGGTGACCTGGTTCAGGTCATCACCGGCAAGGACCGCGGCAAGCAGGGCAAGGTCATCCAGGCCATGCCCGCCGAGAACAAGGTCCTCGTCGAGGGTGTGAACCGGGTCAAGAAGCACACCAAGCCCGGCCAGGGCACTCAGGGTGGCATTGTCACCGTCGAGGCCCCGGTGCACGTTTCCAACGTGCAGCTGGTCGTCGAGAAGGACGGCAAGAAGGTCGTCACTCGCGTTGGTTACCGCTTCGATGACGAGGGCAACAAGATCCGCGTTGCCAAGCGAACCGGTGAGGACATCTGATGTCTGAGACGACCATCGAGAACGTTGAGAAGGTGGCCCCCCGCCTCAAGGAGCGTTACAACTCCGAGATCAAGGGCCAGCTCAAGGAGGAGTTCTCCTACGAGAACGTCATGCTGATCCCCGGCCTGGTCAAGGTCGTGGTCAACATGGGTGTGGGCGAGGCCGCCCGCGACTCCAAGCTGATCGAGGGCGCGATCCGCGACCTCACCGCCATCACCGGCCAGAAGCCGGCGGTGACGAAGGCTCGCAAGTCCATCGCGCAGTTCAAGCTGCGTGAGGGCCAGCCGATCGGCACCCACGTCACCCTCCGTGGTGACCGCATGTGGGAGTTCCTGGACCGTCTGGTGTCGCTGGCCCTGCCGCGTATCCGTGACTTCCGCGGTCTCTCCCCCAAGCAGTTCGACGGCCGTGGCAACTACACCTTCGGTCTGACCGAGCAGGTTATGTTCCACGAGATCGACCAGGACAAGGTCGACCGTCAGCGCGGTATGGACATCACCGTCGTGACCACCGCTCAGACCGACGACGAGGGCCGGGCGCTCCTGCGCGCTCTGGGCTTCCCGTTCAAGGAGGCGTGAGCCGCACATGGCGAAGAAGTCCCTCATCGCGAAGGCCGAGCGCAAGCCGAAGTTCGGCGTGCGGGCCTACACCCGGTGCCAGCGCTGCGGTCGTCCGCACTCGGTGTACCGCAAGTTCGGCCTCTGCCGTGTGTGCCTCCGTGAGATGGCCCACCGCGGCGAGCTGCCGGGCGTGACCAAGAGCTCCTGGTAGTCCAGGACCCGCTGGTAACGCCATAAGCGAAGCAGTGGTGCCCGATCCCACACGGCCCTTTTTTGGGGCTGCGTACGGAATCCCGTAAGGTAGTGGGGTCGGGCCCCCTGTCGCGGCAGCTCCGTAGCTGCTGTCGACCCTCTTCGGAGGGCTCGCACCCAGTCTTACTAACGCCGCAGGTCCCCTGCGTCTGTGCCCCTGTCGCACTCCTCGGAGTGCGGCGGGGGGACCTGGCGCGGAGAAACCACGGCGAGAGAGGCCTGAGGCCCATCATGACCATGACCGACCCCATCGCAGACATGCTCACGCGTCTGCGTAACGCGAACTCGGCGTACCACGACACCGTGGCGATGCCGGCCAGCAAGATCAAGGCGCACGTCGCCGAGATCCTGCAGCAGGAGGGCTACATCTCCTCCTGGAAGGTTGAGGAGCCGCAGGAGAACGAGGTCGGCAAGAAGCTGACCATCGAGCTCAAGTTCGGCCCCAACCGTGAGCGCTCGATCGCTGGCATCAAGCGGATCAGCAAGCCGGGCCTGCGGGTCTACGCAAAGTCCACCAATCTGCCGAAGGTGCTCGGCGGCCTGGGCGTGGCGATCATCTCCACGTCCTCGGGTCTCCTCACTGACAAGCAGGCCGCCAAGAAGGGCGTAGGCGGAGAAGTTCTCGCCTACGTCTGGTAATTCGGGAAACGGAGGTACAGCAATGTCGCGCATTGGACGGCTGCCCATCCCGGTTCCCGCCGGCGTGGACGTCACCATCGATGGCCAGGCGGTCTCGGTGAAGGGCCCCAAGGGCTCCCTCACCCACGTTGTCGCCGCGCCGATCGAGATCGGCAAGGGCGAGGACGGCACTCTGCTCGTCACCCGCCCGAACGACGAGCGTCTGTCGAAGGCCCTTCACGGCCTTTCCCGCACGCTGGTGGCGAACATGATCACCGGCGTGACCGCGGGCTACCGCAAGTCGCTGGAGATCAGCGGTGTTGGTTACCGAGTCGCAGCGAAGGGCTCCAACATGGAGTTCCAGCTCGGCTACAGCCACCCGATCCTGATCGAGGCCCCGGAGGGCATCACCTTCGTGGTCGAGTCGCCCACCAAGTTCCACGTGGACGGGATCGACAAGCAGCTGGTCGGCGAGGTTTCCGCCAAGATCCGCAAGCTTCGTAAGCCCGACCCGTACAAGGCCAAGGGCGTTAAGTACGCGGGCGAGGTCATCCGCCGCAAGGTCGGAAAGAGCGGTAAGTAAGCCATGAGTCTTTCTGTCAAGATCGGCAAGGGCAACGGCTACAAGAACGCTGCCCGCAAGCGCCGCGCCATCCGCGTTCGCAAGCGCGTCACCGGCACCGAGGTTCGTCCTCGCCTCGTCGTGACCCGCTCGAACCGTCACATGGTCGCCCAGGTCATCGACGACGCCAAGGGTCACACCCTCGCGTCGGCGTCCACTCTCGACGTGTCCATCAAGGGCGTCGAGGGCGACAAGACCGAGCTGGCCAAGAAGGTCGGAAGCCTGGTCGCCGAGCGCGCCAAGGCCGCCGGCATCGAGTCGGTCGTCTTCGACCGCGCGGGTAACCGCTACGCAGGCCGCATCGCCGCTCTGGCCGATGCCGCCCGTGAGGCCGGGCTCGACTTCTAAGCCGCTCGTCGGCTCTGTCGACGGACGTAAACGAGAGAGGTAATTCCAATGGCTGGACCCCAGCGCCGCGGTAGCGGCGCCGGCGGCGGCACCGGCGGTGGCGAGCGGCGTGACCGCAAGCGTGACGGCGGCGCCCCCGTCGTCGAGAAGAGCGCTTACGTCGAGCGTGTCGTCGCGATCAACCGTGTCGCCAAGGTTGTCAAGGGTGGTCGTCGTTTCAGCTTCACCGCGCTGGTCGTGGTGGGCGACGGTGACGGCACCGTAGGTGTCGGCTACGGGAAGGCGAAGGAGGTTCCGGCCGCCATCGCCAAGGGTGTTGAGGAGGCCAAGAAGAACTTCTTCAAGGTCCCCCGTATCCAGGGCACCATCCCTCACCCGATCCAGGGCGAGAAGGCTGCCGGCGTCGTGCTCCTGAAGCCGGCCGCCCCCGGTACCGGTGTTATCGCCGGTGGCCCGGTGCGTGCCGTCCTGGAGTGCGCCGGCATCCACGACATCCTGTCGAAGTCGCTCGGCTCGGACAACGCGATCAACATCGTGCACGCCACGGTGGCCGCTCTGAAGGGCCTCGTGCGCCCCGAGGAGATCGCCGCCCGTCGTGGCCTGCCGCTGGAGGACGTGGCCCCCGCCGCTCTGCTGCGGGCGCGTGCTGCAGGGGTGAGCGCCTGATGGCTCGCCTCAAGATCACGCAGACCAAGTCCTACATCGGTAGCAAGCAGAACCACCGTGACACCCTTCGTTCGCTTGGTCTCAAGCGGATGAACGACGTGGTCGTGAAGGAGGACCGTCCCGAGATCCGCGGGATGGCCCAGACCGTCCGCCACCTCGTCACGGTCGAGGAGGTTGACTGACATGGCGGACTCTCCGCTGAAGGTCCACAACCTGCGTCCTGCCCCGGGTGCCAAGACCGCCAAGACCCGCGTGGGTCGTGGCGAGGCGTCCAAGGGTAAGACCGCCGGTCGTGGTACCAAGGGCACCAAGGCCCGCTACCAGGTTCCGCAGCGCTTCGAGGGTGGCCAGATGCCCCTCCACATGCGCCTGCCGAAGCTGAAGGGCTTCAAGAACCCCTTCAAGATCACCTTCCAGGTGGTCAACCTCGACAAGCTGGCCGAGCTCTACCTGCAGGGTGGAGAGGTCACCGTCGAGGACCTGGTCGCCAAGGGCGCGGTTCGCAAGAACTCGCTCGTCAAGGTGCTCGGCACCGGCGACATCTCGGTCGCGCTGCAGGTTTCGGTTGACGCCGTCTCCGGCTCCGCCGCCGAGAAGATCACCGCCGCCGGCGGCACCGTCACCGAGCTCATCTGAGCCCGCTGACACCTGGGCCCCGTACTTCCCGCGAGGGAGGTGCGGGGCCTGTCGCATTTCCCGGTGGACCCTCCGGTGCTCCGGACACGGATTTCTCATCCAGAACCGGCAAGTCTTTTGTATGGCAAAACCGGTCATCCCGTACCCCATGCGTGGGGGAGGGGCGGCACGCGCTTCTGTCGAGTGGCCGTGCACTGTTAGAGTCCGTGGAGTTCCCTTGTAGGCTCGCGCAGCTCTGTCCGCGCCCGTCCGCCGGGGAGCGAGAAGCCAAACTCCCCCCATCAGGACCGACCCTCCCGCCGACGACGCGCGGGAGGCGCAGGAGGCACCGTGCTCAGTGCGTTCGCGCGGGCGTTCCAGACGCCCGACCTGCGCAAGAAGCTGCTGTTCACGCTGGGCATCATGGTGCTGTTCCGGCTGGGTGCGCACATCCCCGTCCCCGGGGTCAGTTTCACAGCAGTCAATGCCTGTTTGGACCAGACCAAGACCAGCGGCCTGTTCGGCCTCGTCAACCTGTTCAGCGGCAACGCGCTGCTGCAGCTGACGATCTTCGCCCTCGGCATCATGCCGTACATCACGGCCAGCATCATCCTCCAGCTCCTCACCGTCGTGATCCCGCGGCTCGAGGCGCTGAAGAAGGAGGGCCAGGCCGGCACCGCGAAGATCACCCAGTACACCCGCTACCTGACCATCGCGCTCGCCGTGCTCCAGGGCACCGGCATCGTCGCGACGGCCTCCAGCGGCGCGCTGTTCTCGGGTTGCACCTTCGCCAACGAGATCGTCCCGGACACCTCGGTGTTCCGGATCGCGGTCATGGTCATCACGATGACCGCCGGCACCTCGGTGATCATGTGGCTCGGTGAGCTCATCACCGACCGCGGCATCGGCAACGGCATGTCCATCCTGATCTTCACCTCCATCGCGGCCGGCTTCCCCGGCTCGATGTGGGCGATCAAGAAGTCGGGCACCATCGGTGGCGGCTGGGTGGAGTTCTTCTCCGTCATCGCGGTCGGCGTGATCGTTGTGATGCTGGTCATCTTCGTGGAGCAGGCGCAGCGCCGGATCCCGGTCCAGTACGCGAAGCGGATGATCGGGCGCCGCGCCTTCGGCGGCACCTCGACCTACATCCCGCTCAAGGTGAACCAGGCCGGTGTCATCCCGGTCATCTTCGCCTCGTCGCTGCTGTACATCCCGGCCCTGCTGGTGCAGCTGACCAGCAGCCAGGCCGGCTGGGCCACCTGGATCAGGACGAACTTCGTCAAGGGCGACCACCCGATCTACATGGCGACCTACTTCCTCCTGATCGTCTTCTTCGCCTTCTTCTACGTCGCGATCTCCTTCAACCCCGAAGAAGTTGCGGACAATATGAAGAAGTATGGTGGCTTCATCCCGGGGATCCGGGCCGGCCGACCGACGGCCGAGTACCTGAACTACGTGCTTACCCGCATCACGTGGCCGGGTTCGCTCTACCTGGGCCTGATCGCGTTGATCCCGATGATCGCCCTGGTCGCCTTCGGACAGCAGACCAACTTCCCGTTCGGCGGCACCAGCGTGCTCATCGTCGTCGGCGTCGGACTCGAAACTGTTAAGCAGATCGAGAGCCAGCTCCAGCAGCGCAATTACGAAGGGTTCCTCCGCTGATGCGTATCGTCCTCGTCGGACCTCCCGGGGCCGGGAAGGGTACTCAGGCGCACCTGCTCGCCAAGACCCTGTCCATCCCCCACATCTCCACCGGCGACCTGTTCCGCGCCAACATCGGCCAGCGCACCCAGTTGGGGCTCGAGGCCAAGAGCTACATGGACGCGGGCCGCCTGGTGCCGGATGAGGTCACCATCGGCATGGCCAAGGACCGGATGGCCCAGCCGGACGCCGCAAACGGCTTCCTGCTCGACGGCTTCCCGCGCAACCTTGCCCAGGCCAAGGCGCTCGACGAGATCCTCGTCGAGTGGGGCATCGCCCTCGACGGCGTGCTCGACCTGGAGGTCCCCGAGGACGAGGTCGTCAAGCGCATCGCCGGTCGCCGGCTGTGCCGCAACGACGGCGGCCACGTGTTCCACGTGGACTACAACCCGCCCGCGACCGAGGGCGTCTGCGACGAGTGCGGCGGGGAGCTGTACCAGCGCTCCGACGACACCGAGGACAAGGTGCGGACCCGGCTGGAGGTCTACCACACCGAGACCGAGCCGATCATCGACTACTACGCGCAGCAGGGCCTGGTCGCGACCATCCCCGCGCTGGGCAAGGTCGACGAGGTCACGCAGCGCGCGATCGAGGCGCTGAAGAAGTAGCGAGCGGGTCCCGGTGCGAGCCGGGCCCGACCGACGCAGGTACGGCCGCGGTGCCCCCGGACGGGGCAGCGCGGCCGTACGGCGTCGTACGGTGGTACGAGTGCACGGCCGCCCGGCAAGGACCGGGCGGCGACCAATGGGAAGGCGTGGCCAGATGGTGGAGATCAAGACCCCCGAGCAGATCGCGAAGATGCGGGTGGCCGGGCTGGTCGTGGCCGAGGCGCTCAAGGCCGCCCGGGCGGCGGTGGCGCCGGGTGTGACCACCCAGGAGCTGAACGACGTCGCGGCCAAGGTGATCGCCGACCACGGCGCCACCTCCAACTTCCGGGCCCACCACGGCGGCCTGTGGTTCCCCGGGGTGATCTGCGCCTCGGTCAACAACGAGGTCGTGCACGGCATCCCGGGGGAGCGGGTGCTGGAGGAGGGCGACCTCATCTCGATCGACTGCGGCGCCATCGTCGACGGCTGGCACGGCGACGCGGCCATCACCGTCGCGGTGGGCGAGGTCCGGCCCGAGGTCGAGATGCTGAGCCGGGTCACCGAGGGCTCGATGTGGGCCGGCATCGCCCAGATGAAGAAGAACAACCGGCTGGTCGACGTCTCCAAGGCGATCGAGGGCTACGTCCGGCGCCAGCCGCTGCCCCCCAAGGGCAAGTGGGGCATCACCGAGGGCTACGGCGGCCACGGCATCGGCACCGCGATGCACATGGAGCCGCACGTGCTGAACTACGTCGAGCGCGGCCGCGGCAAGGGCCCCAAGCTCGTCCCGGGCACCGTGCTGGCGATCGAGCCGATGGTGTCGCTGGGCACCCCGCACACCTCCGTGCTGGAGGACGACTGGACGGTCGTGACCAACGACGGCACCTGGGCCTCGCACTGGGAGCACTCGGTGGCCGTGACCGAGCAGGGCCCGCTGGTGCTGACCGCCTTCGACGGCGGCAGGGCCGAGCTGGCGAAGCTCGGGATCACCGCCGCGCCGGACCCGCTGGGCTGACCTGCGCGGTTCGGCCCCCGGCGGGAGGCGGTCCCCGCCTGACGCGGACTCAAAGCCCGGAAGCCCTGCTTCCGGGCTTTTGTCCTTTTTGCTGCCCGGTGAACTTTCGCTAAGCTGCCTGGCTTACCAGATGAGATGAAAAAAGGGGACAGCGGTGCTCAAGGGCTTCCGGGACTTCATGATGCGCGGCAACGTCATCGACATGGCGGTCGGTGTCGTCATCGGTGCCGCCTTCACCGGGGTGGTGACCGGTTTCGTGTCGGCCTTCCTCACGCCGCTGGTGGGCGTCGCGGTCGGTGCGGCCGGCGACTTCAAGAACTACGCGTTCAGCGTCGGCGGGGTGACCTTCCCGTACGGGCAGTTCCTCAACGTGCTGATCGCCTTCGTGCTGACCGCCGCGGTGCTCTACTTCTTCGTGGTGCTGCCCGTGACCAAGGCCACGGCGCGCTACCTGCCGAAGAAGCCCAAGGCCCCGAAGCGTCCGTGCCCGGAGTGCCTGACCGAGATTCCGGAGGCCGCCCGCCGGTGCGCCGCCTGCACCGCAGAGGTCGAGCCGGTCGAGCCGGCCGTCATCTACACGCAGCGGTGACGTCGGTTTTGGCCGTACCCGCGCGACTGGCGTAGGATGGACCGTCGGCTCACTCGTAGCGTGCTTCAGCACGCCCTCTTCCCTCTCGCGGGGGTCGGGGTGAACCCAGGTTCGCACGAGCGTGCCGCATACGGTAGCCGGTCCCGGAAGGTGGATCTCGCAGTTCATGGCAAAGAAGCAAGGCGCCATTGAGATCGAGGGCACCGTGATCGAGTCTCTCCCGAACGCCATGTTCAAGGTTGAGCTGCAGAACGGTCACAAGGTCCTCGCGCACATCAGCGGAAAGATGCGGATGCACTACATCCGCATCCTCCCGGACGACCGGGTCGTGGTGGAGCTCAGCCCCTACGACCTGACGCGCGGCCGGATCGTCTACCGCTACAAGTAGCAGCCTCGCTCCGCGAGGGTTAAACGTCAGATCTAGACCCGGAGAACCTGAACCATGAAGGTCAAGCCGAGCGTCAAGAAGATCTGCGACAAGTGCAAGGTGATCCGCCGCCACGGCCGGGTCATGGTGATCTGCGACAACCTGCGCCACAAGCAGCGCCAGGGCTGATCCAGCTCCGCATTTCTCGTAGTACTTCGCGCGACGCGAAAAACGTCATACGCGGGCTGCCCGATCCGTCCGGAAGGACGGACTGCCACCCCCGGTCAGAGGCCGGGGCTCCCAAGCCGAGAGGTTTCGGAGTAGGCCGCCCGTCAGACCTCTGAAGAACCACAGGAGCCATGAATGGCACGCCTCGCCGGCGTTGATCTCCCCCGCGAAAAGCGGATCGAGATCGCCCTCACGTACGTCTACGGCATCGGCCGTACCCGCGCCCAGCAGTCGCTGGCCGAGACGGGCGTGAACCCCGACATCCGGGTCCGCGACATTTCCGAGGAAGACCTCGTGAAGCTCGCGCAGTGGATCGACGCCAACTACACGGTCGAGGGTGACCTCCGCCGCTCGGTGGCCGCCGACATCCGCCGCAAGGTCGAGATCGGCTGCTACGAGGGTCTGCGTCACCGCCGTGGCCTCCCGGTCCGCGGTCAGCGCACCCACACCAACGCGCGTACCCGCAAGGGCCCGCGTCGCGCGATTGCCGGCAAGAAGAAGCCCGGCAAGAAGTAGTCCGTCCCGTAACCGGACATCCCTCCGGCCCGCGGGTTAGCGGACCGACCACCTCAGTAGGAGAAACAGACTTATGCCCCCCAAGGGTCGTCAGGCTGCCGGCGCCAAGAAGGTGCGCCGCAAGGAGAAGAAGAACGTCGCTCACGGGCACGCCCACATCAAGAGCACGTTCAACAACACGATCGTCTCGATCACGGACCCCTCGGGCAACGTGATCTCCTGGGCCTCCGCCGGCCACGTCGGCTTCAAGGGCTCGCGCAAGTCCACCCCGTTCGCCGCGCAGATGGCCGCCGAGGCCGCTGCCCGTCGCGCGCAGGAGCACGGCATGCGCAAGGTCGACGTCTTCGTGAAGGGTCCGGGCTCCGGCCGCGAGACCGCGATCCGTTCGCTCCAGGCCACCGGCCTGGAGGTCGGCTCGATCCAGGACGTCACCCCCACCCCGCACAACGGCTGCCGTCCGCCGAAGCGCCGCCGCGTCTGACGCAGCGCCTTCGGGCAGGGTGTTGCGGGGCCCGCCCCGCGCCACAGCACGACACCGCGTACGGGGTCCTGTTTCCGACAGGACCCCGTACGCTGGTTCTGTTCGGCATCAAATAGTGGGTGCCGAAGACAACTGGAGGATCTGAAAACATGCTGATCGCTCAGCGTCCCTCGCTGACCGAAGAGGTCGTCGACGAATTCCGCTCGCGGTTCGTGATCGAGCCGCTGGAGCCGGGCTTCGGCTACACCCTCGGCAACTCGCTCCGCCGCACGCTCCTCTCCTCGATCCCCGGCGCCGCTGTCACCAGCATCCGCGTCGACGGTGTCCTGCACGAGTTCACCACCGTGCCGGGCGTCAAGGAGGACGTCACCGACCTCATCCTCAACATCAAGCAGCTGGTCGTCTCCTCGGAGCACGACGAGCCGGTCGTGATGTACCTGCGCAAGCAGGGCCCGGGTGTGGTCACCGCCGCCGACATCGCGCCCCCGGCCGGTGTCGAGGTGCACAACCCCGAGCTGGTCCTCGCCACGCTCAACGGCAAGGGCAAGCTGGAGATGGAGCTGACCGTCGAGCGCGGTCGCGGCTACGTCTCCGCCGTCCAGAACAAGGCCTCCGGCCAGGAGATCGGCCGGATCCCGGTCGACTCGATCTACAGCCCCGTGCTGAAGGTCACCTACAAGGTCGAGGCCACCCGTGTCGAGCAGCGGACCGACTTCGACAAGCTCATCGTCGACGTCGAGACCAAGCCCGCCATGCGCCCGCGTGACGCCATGGCCTCGGCCGGCAAGACCCTGGTGGAGCTGTTCGGCCTCGCCCGCGAGCTGAACATCGACGCCGAGGGCATCGACATGGGCCCGTCCCCCACGGACGCCGCCCTGGCCGCCGACCTGGCGCTGCCGATCGAGGAGCTGGAGCTCACCGTTCGGTCGTACAACTGCCTCAAGCGCGAGGGCATCCACACCGTGGGTGAGCTCGTCGCCCGCTCCGAGGCCGACCTGCTCGACATCCGCAACTTCGGTGCGAAGTCGATCGACGAGGTCAAGGCGAAGCTGGCCGGCATGGGCCTGGCCCTCAAGGACAGCCCGCCCGGATTCGACCCGACCGCCGCCGCCGACGCCTTCGGCGCCGACGACCTGGACGACGCGGGTTACGCGGAGACCGAGCAGTACTGATCTTGGGCGGGGGCGGCCCACCGGGCCGCCCCTGTTCGATGCACACCGGGCCCTCGGGCCCACGCTAAGCCGTCCGGGCAACCGTGCCCGGCCGCCCGTTCCGGTACCTGACACGGCCGGATTCGGAGATTTAAGGAGCTACCATGCCCCGTCCCGCGAAGGGTGCCCGCCTCGGCGGCGGCCCGCACCACGAGCCGCTGCTGCTCGCCGGCCTCTGCCGGGAGCTCTTCCAGTACGGCCGCATCACCACGACCGAGGCCAAGGCCCGTCGGATGCGCCCGCTGGCGGAGAAGCTGATCACCAAGGCGAAGGTCGGCGACATCCACAACCGTCGCATCGTCCGCAAGACGATCACCGACGTCTCCGTGCTGCACACCCTCTTCACCGAGATCGCGCCGCGCTACGAGAACCGCCCCGGTGGCTACACCCGCATCACCAAGATCGGTCCCCGTCGTGGCGACAACGCCCCGATGGCCGTGATCGAGCTGGTCGAGGCCCTGACCGTCGCGCAGACCGCCGTCGGCGAGGCCGAGGGTGCCACCAAGCGCGCCGTCAAGGAGGCCGACCAGGCCGCCGAGACCAAGGCTGACGAGACCCCCGAGGTCGAGACCGCCTGAACACCCTGAGGTGTCGGACGGGCCCGTTCCCCCAGTTCTGCTGGGGGAACGGGCCCGTTTCTTTCGTCCCGCCCCGATCCTTCGTCCCGCCCCGAGCAGCAGCCCGACTGGAGTAGCAGCAGTGCTCAAGGAATGTGCCGAGACCGCAGGCCCCCGCCCGGACGGCCCCGCCGAGGGGACGGTCCGGATCCGGCTCGATCTCGCCTACCACGGGGCCGAGTTCTCCGGCTGGGCCCGCCAGCCCGGGCGGCGCACCGTCCAGGGCGAGATCGAGAGCGCCCTGAAGGTCGTCACCCGCAGCGAGGAGACCTTCGACCTCACGGTGGCCGGGCGCACCGACGCGGGCGTGCACGCCCGCGGCCAGGTCGCCCACGTGGACCTGCCGGCGGACCTCTGGGCCGCGCACGGTGACAAGCTGCTGCGCCGGCTCGCCGGCCGGCTCCCGGGGGACGTCCGGATCTACCGGCTGGGCGAGGCCCCGGCGGGCTTCGACGCCCGCTTCGCGGCGATCTGGCGCCGGTACGCCTACCGGGTCGCCGACCACCCGGGCGGGGTGGACCCGCTGCTGCGCGGGCACGTGCTCTGGCACGACCGCCCGCTCGACATCGACCGGATGAACGAGGCCGCCGGGCTGCTGCTCGGCGAGCACGACTTCGCCGCGTACTGCAAGAAGCGCGAGGGCGCCACCACCATCCGCACCCTGCTCGACCTGTACTGGGAGCGGGTGCCGGCCGACAGCCACACCGCGGGCGTGGCGGGCCCGCTGGCGGTCGCCACCGTCCGGGCGGACGCCTTCTGCCACAACATGGTGCGCGCCCTGGTCGGAGCCATGCTGCTGGTCGGCGACGGCCACCGGCCGGTGGAGTTCCCCGGCGAGGTGCTGGCCGGCGGGGTGCGCAACTCCGCCGTCAACGTGATCCGGCCGTACGGCCTGACGCTGGAGGAGGTCGGCTACCCGGCCGACGACCAGCTGGCGGAGCGCAACCGGGCCGCCCGCCGGATGCGCACCCTGCCGGGGCAGCCCCGGCCGGCCGAAGGCTGAGGCCGGCCGCGGCGGGGCCCCGGGGAGCGCGGCGACCTAATCCGTTTGGGCCACGGGCCGTTCTCTTGGCAAAATCCGCCATATGGGACACGTCGAGATTTCGCACCTGGAGTACTACCTGCCGGACGGGCGGGTGTTGTTCGACGACGCGTCCTTCCGGGTGGGGGAGGGCTCCGCGGTCGCCCTGGTGGGCGCCAACGGGGCCGGCAAGACCACACTGCTGCGCATGATCGCCGGGGACATCCAGTCCCACGGCGGCAGCGTCACGATCAGCGGCGGGCTCGGCGTGATGCGCCAGTTCGTCGGCACCACCGGCCGGGAGGACCAGCGCGAGACGCCGGGCGCGCTGCCCCCGGACGCCTCGGTACGGGACCTGCTGGTCTCCGTCGCGCCGCCCAGGATCGCCAAGGCCGCCAAGGCGGTGGACGCGGCCGAGCTGGCGATGATGGCCCAGGACGACGAGAAGACCCAGATGGCGTACGCCCAGGCGCTCTCCGACTGGGCCGACGCCGACGGCTACGACTACGAGACCGACTGGGACGTCTGCACCATGGCGGCCCTCGGCATGCCCTTCGACCGGGCGCAGTTCCGCGGGCTGAACACCCTCTCCGGCGGTGAGCAGAAGCGGCTCGTGCTGGAGGCGCTGCTGCGCGGCCCGGAGGAGGTCCTGCTGCTGGACGAGCCGGACAACTACCTGGACGTCCCCGGCAAGCGCTGGCTGGAGGAGGCCATCAAGTCCACCTCCAAGACCGTGCTCTACATCTCGCACGACCGCGAGCTGCTCTCCCGGACGGCGGAGAGGATCATCGCCGTCGAGTCCGGGTTCGGGGGCGGCGGCAGCAGCGTCTGGGTGCACGGCGGTGGCTTCGACTCCTTCCACGAGGCCCGCAAGGAGCGCTTCGCCCGCTTCGAGGAGCTGGGCCGCCGCTGGGACGAGGAGCACGCCAAGCTGAAGAAGCTGGTGGTCAACCTCCGCCAGGCGGCCTCGGTCAGCCACGCCCTCGCCACCCGCTACGCGGCCGCGCAGACCCGGCTGAAGAAGTTCGAGGAGGCCGGCCGGCCGGAGGAGCCGCCGCGCGAGCAGAGCATCTCCATGCGGCTCAAGGGCGGCCGCACCGGTGTGCGTTCGCTCACCCTGGAGAACCTGGAACTGACCGGCCTGATGAAGCCCTTCGACCTGGAGGTCTTCTACGGGGAGCGGGTCGCGGTGCTCGGCTCCAACGGCTCCGGCAAGTCGCACTTCCTGCGGATGCTGGCCGGCGACGAGTCGGTGAACCACACCGGCAGCTGGAAGCTCGGCGCCCGGGTGGTGCCCGGCCACTTCCGGCAGACCCACGCCCACCCGGAGCTGTTCGGGCGGACGGTGCGGTCCATCGTCGAGCAGGAGCACGCGCTCAGCCGCGGGGCCGCGATGGGCGCGCTGCGCCGCTACGAGCTGGACCGCCAGGAGGAGCAGAAGTTCGAGTCGCTGTCCGGCGGCCAGCAGGCCCGGCTGATGATCCTCAAGCTGGAACTCTCCGGCGTCACCGCACTGTTGCTGGACGAGCCGACGGACAACCTGGACCTGGAGAGCGCCGAGGCGCTCCAGGAGGGCCTGGAGGCCTTCGAGGGCACCGTGCTCTGCGTCACCCACGACCGCTGGTTCGCCCGGAGCTTCGACCGGTTCCTGGTGTTCGGCTCCGACGGCCGGGTCTACGAGGCCCCGGAGCCGGTCTGGGACGAGACCCGGGTCGTCCGCGACCGCTGATCCGCCTCCCCGGCCCGCCCCCGGGCGAGCCCGGTTTGCACCGGTTCCGGGGCCTGCCGGGAGCGCCCGCCCGCCGCCGCACAGCCGGCCGCGGGCGGGCGTTTTTGACCCCCACCGATGCGCCCGGTAGGCTGGGCGCTTGTTGTGCGTATTGGCTCGCTCCATCTCACGTGAGAGGTCGGTACGCCGGAGACACCCGGCCGACGATCAGCGGCTCCCCTTGAATTGCGTCCAAGGCGAGCCAGGCTGTTCTTCTCGTTCAGGTGCTCCTGTCAGGACTCACTCACTGAAAAGCGAAGGCTACGACCGTGCGTACGTACAGCCCCAAGCCCGGCGACGTCCAGCGTCAGTGGCACGTCATCGACGCGACCGACGTCGTGCTCGGCCGCCTGGCCTCCCAGGCCGCCAACCTCCTCCGGGGCAAGCACAAGGCGATCTACGCGCCGCACGTTGACACTGGTGACTTCGTCATCATCATCAACGCGGACAAGGTGCACCTCTCGGGTAACAAGAAGACCCAGAAGCTGGCCTACCGCCACAGCGGTTTCCCGGGCGGTCTCCGCTCGGTGCGCTACGACGACCTCCTGGACAAGAACCCGGAGAAGGCCGTCGAGAAGGCCATCAAGGGCATGATCCCGAAGAACACCCTGGGCCGCCAGATGCTCTCGAAGCTGAAGGTCTACTCGGGCGACCAGCACCCGCACGCTGCCCAGCAGCCGGTGCCGTTCGAGATCACCCAGGTCGCGCAGCAGTAAGTCCGGCCACCAAAACCCCATCCCAATTAGCAGGAGCTGAGGAACACCGTGGCCGAGACCACTGAAACCCTTGAGGTCGACTTCGACGAGACCGTCGTCGAGGGCGAGTACACCTCCGAGGAGAGCTACACCTCCGAGTCGCTGGCCGGCCGCTTCGGCGAGGCCACCCCGGGCGCCGGCCTCGGCCGTCGCAAGGAGGCGATCGCCCGCGTGCGCATCGTCCCGGGCACCGGCGTCTGGAAGATCAACGGTCGCACCCTGGAGAACTACTTCCCCAACAAGGTGCACCAGCAGACCGTCAACGAGCCCTTCAAGCTGCTTGAGCTCGACGGCCGCTACGACGTTGTCGCCCGCATCTCGGGTGGCGGCGTCTCCGGTCAGGCCTACGCGCTGCGCCTCGGCGTCGCCCGTGCCCTGAACGAGGCGGACGTGGACAACAACCGCGCCGCCCTGAAGAAGGCCGGTTTCCTGATGCGTGACGCGCGTGCCGTCGAGCGCAAGAAGGCCGGTCTCAAGAAGGCCCGCAAGGCGCCGCAGTACAGCAAGCGCTAGTCGCGCCCCCGGGGGTGCGTACCGCCCTGGTGGTGCGCGCCCCTGGAAAGCGCTCATACGCCCCGGAGTACCTCGTGTACTCCGGGGCGTCGTGCTCCCCGGCCGTTGTGCGGCGGGCGGGGGTTCAACAGGATGACTGCCAGCAGCGGCAATGGAGGACAGGACAGTGGGACGACTCTTCGGTACGGACGGCGTACGTGGTGTGGCCAACGAAGGCCTGACGGCCGAACTGGCCCTGGGCCTCTCGGTGGCCGCCGCGCATGTTCTCGGTGACGCGGGCGCTTTCGACGGGCACCGTCCGGTCGCCGTGGTCGGCCGCGATCCCCGGGCGTCCGGCGAGTTCCTGGAGGCCGCCGTGATCGCCGGCCTGGCGAGCGCGGGCGTCGACGTGCTGCGGGTCGGCGTGCTGCCCACACCCGCGGTGGCGTACCTGACCGGCGCGCTCGGCGCCGACCTCGGCGTGATGCTCTCCGCCAGCCACAACGCGATGCCCGACAACGGCATCAAGTTCCTCGCCCGCGGCGGCCACAAGCTGGACGACCGCATCGAGGACGCCATCGAGGCGCACTACCACCGCTACCGCGAAGGCGCCGGCGAGGAGTGGAAGCGTCCCACCGGCGCGGCCGTCGGCCGGGTGCGCGAGTACACCGAGGGCTTCGACAAGTACGTCGCCCACCTGATCGGCGTGCTGCCGAACCGCCTGGACGGGGTCAAGGTCGTCATCGACGGCGCGCACGGCGCGGCCGCCCGGGTCGCCCCCGAGGCCTTCGCCCGGGCCGGCGCCGAGGTCGTCCACACCCTGGGCGCCGACCCCACCGGCCTCAACATCAACGACGGCGTCGGCTCCACCCACCTGGACAAGCTGCGCGCCGCGATGACCGAGCACCGGGCCGACCTCGGCATCGCCCTGGACGGCGACGCCGACCGCTGCCTGGCCGCCGACGCCGACGGCAACGAGGTGGACGGCGACCAGATCATCGCCATCCTCGCGGTGGCCATGCGCGAGGCCGGCACGCTGCGCGGCAACACCGCCGTCGCCACCGTGATGTCCAACCTGGGCTTCAAGCTGGCCATGGAGCGCGAGGGCATCGACCTCGTCCAGACCGCGGTCGGCGACCGCTACGTGCTGGAGGAGATGAAGCAGCACGGCTTCGCCCTCGGCGGCGAGCAGTCCGGCCACGTCATCCTGCTGGACCACGCCACCACCGGTGACGGCACCCTGACCGGCCTGATGCTGGGCGCGCGGCTCGCCGCCACCAAGCAGCCGCTGGCCGACCTCGCGGCCGTGATGACCCGGCTGCCGCAGCTCCTGATCAACGTCAAGGGCGTCGACAAGAGCCGGGTGGACAGCTGCCCCGAGCTGACCGCCGCCGTCGCCGAGGCCGAGGCGGAGCTGGGCGGCACCGGCCGGGTGCTGCTGCGCCCGTCGGGCACCGAGCCGCTGGTCCGGGTGATGGTCGAGGCCGCGGACCAGGTGCAGGCGAAGGCCGTCGCCGAGCGGCTGGCCGAGGTCGTCCGCACCCACCTGGGCTGAGGCACCGCCACCTGAACAGCGGTCAGCGCCCCGCCGGAGAAACTCCGGCGGGGCGCCGGCCGTTGCGCGGGAGGTGGCGCGGGGTCAGAGCTTGCGCAGCAGCGCCCGGCGGACCTTGTGGTCGGCGCCCTTCTGCAGGATCAGGGTGGCCCGGCCCCGGGTGGGCAGGACGTTCTCCACCAGGTTGGGCTTGTTGATGGTGCGCCAGACCTGGCGGCCGTAGTCCATCGCCTCCTCCTCCGGCACCTCGGTGAAGCGGCGGAAGTAGGAGTTCGGGTTCTGGAAGGCGGTGTCGCGCAGCTTCTTGAACCGGGACAGGTACCAGTTCTCGATGTCGTCGGTGCGGGCGTCGACGTAGATCGAGAAGTCGAAGTAGTCCGCGACGGCGAGCCGGGTGCGGCCGTCGGTGCCGGGCAGGGCCGGCTGCAGGACGTTCAGGCCCTCGACGATCAGGATGTCCGGACGCTCCACCGTGAGGCGCTCGTCCGGCACGATGTCGTAGACCAGGTGCGAGTAGACCGGGGCGGTGACCCGCTCCTTGCCGGCCTTCACGTCCGCGACGAACCGCATCAGGGCCCGCCGGTCGTACGACTCCGGGAACCCCTTGCGCGCCATCAGGCCGCGCCGGCGCAGTTCGGCGTTGGGCAGCAGGAACCCGTCGGTGGTCACCAGCTCGACCCGGGGGTGCTCGGGCCAGCGGGCCAGCAGCGCCTTCAGCAGACGCGCGGTGGTCGACTTGCCGACCGCCACCGACCCGGCCACCCCGATGATGAACGGCGTGCGGGTGCGCTCGGTGTCCCCGGTGTCCAGGAAGGTGCCCACGGCCCCGCGCAGCTCGTGCGTGGCGTGGATGTAGAGGTTCAGCAGCCGGGACAGCGGGAGGTAGACGTCCCGGACCTCGTCGAGGTCCAGGGCGGTGCCCAGGCCGCGGAGCCGTTCCACCTCCTCGGCGGTCAGCGGCAGCGGCGTACGCTCGCGCAGCGCGCTCCACTCGGCCCGGCTCAGGTCCACGTACGGGGACGGGGAGGGGCCGGGCGTGGCGGCGCCCCGCGTACAGAGTTCGGTCAGCACGTGCTCCATTGTGGGCCGTGCGGGCTCCCCGGCACGCTGTGGTGTCTGTCACGCGGGGTTCCGCGTAGGGGATGAGGCCACGCCTGGGCGGCCCTTATGCTGGCACGCATGTGCGGAATTGTTGGATATGTGGGCGCTCAGCCCGCTCTTGACGTAGTAATCGCAGGCCTGCAACGGCTGGAGTACCGGGGGTACGACTCCGCCGGTGTGGCCGTCCAGACCCTTGGCTCCGACGGGCAGTGGAGCCTCGCCACCGACAAGCGGGCGGGCAAGCTCGCCAACCTGGAGAAGTCGCTCGCCGAGACCCCTCTTCCCGGCGGCACCACCGGCATCGGCCACACCCGCTGGGCCACCCACGGCGGCCCGACGGACGCCAACGCCCACCCTCACCTGGACGACGCCGCCAAGGTCGCGGTCGTCCACAACGGCATCATCGAGAACTTCGCCCAGCTGCGGGCGGAGCTCGCCGAGCGGGGCCACACGCTGCGCTCGGAGACCGACACCGAGGTCGTCGCGCACCTGCTGGGCGAGGCCTACCAGGGCGACCTGGCTGAGGCCATGCGGGTGGTCTGCCGCCAGCTGGACGGTGCCTTCACCCTCGTCGCCGTGCACGCGGACGCCCCGGACGTGGTCGTCGGCGCGCGCCGCAACTCGCCGCTGGTGGTCGGGCGCGGCGTGGGCGAGAACTTCCTCGCCTCCGACGTGTCGGCGTTCATCGCGCACACCCGCGAGGCGCTGGAGCTGGGCCAGGACCAGGTCGTCGAGCTGCGCCACGACGCGGTGACCGTCACCAACTTCGACGGGACCCCCGCCGAGGTGCGCGAGTACCACGTCGACTGGGACGCCTCCGCCGCCGAGAAGGGCGGCTACGACTACTTCATGCTCAAGGAGATCGCCGAGCAGCCGAAGGCCGTCGCCGACACCCTCCTCGGCCGGATCGGCACCGACGGCCGGCTCACCCTCGACGAGCTGCGGATCGCCGACGCGGACCTGCGCGCCGTCGACAAGGTCGTCATCGTGGCCTGCGGCACGGCCTTCCACGCGGGCATGATCGCCAAGTACGCGATCGAGCACTGGACCCGGATCGCCTGCGAGGTCGAGGTCGCCTCCGAGTTCCGCTACCGGGACCCGATCCTGGACGAGCGGACGCTGGTCATCGCCATCTCGCAGTCCGGCGAGACCATGGACACCCTGATGGCGCTGCGGCACGCCCGTGAGCAGGGCGCCAAGGTGCTGGCGATCTGCAACACCAACGGCTCGACCATCCCGCGCGAGTCCGACGCGGTGCTCTACACCCACGCCGGCCCCGAGGTCGCGGTCGCCTCCACCAAGGCGTTCCTGACCCAGCTGGTCGCCTGCTACCTGGTCGCGCTGTACCTCGGCCAGGTCCGCGGCACCAAGTGGGGCGACGAGATCTTCGCCGTCATCAAGGAGCTCGGCGGCGCCCCGAAGGCGATCGAGCAGGTGCTGGAGACGATGGAGCCGGTCCGCGAGCTGGCCCGCTCGCTGGCCGACGCCAAGTCGGTGCTGTTCCTCGGCCGGCACGTGGGCTTCCCGGTCGCCCTGGAGGGTGCGCTCAAGCTCAAGGAGCTGGCGTACATGCACGCCGAGGGCTTCGCGGCGGGCGAGCTCAAGCACGGCCCGATCGCGCTGATCGAGGAGGGGCTGCCGGTCGTGGTGGTCGTTCCCTCGCCGCGCGGCCGGTCGATCCTGCACGACAAGATCGTCTCCAACATCCAGGAGATCCGGGCCCGTGGCGCGCGGACCATCGTGATCGCCGAGGAGGGCGACGAGGCGGTCGTGCCGTACGCCGACCACCTGATCCGTATCCCGGCCACGCCGGTGCTGCTGCAGCCGCTGGTGTCGACGGTGCCGCTGCAGGTCTTCGCCTGCGAGCTGGCCACCGCCAAGGGCCACGAGGTGGACCAGCCGCGCAACCTGGCGAAGTCCGTCACGGTCGAATAGTCCGTCCGGGCGCGTGCGCCCCTGCGGTGGCGGTGCCCTGTACTCCAGGGGCCCTACCGCAGGGGCGCCGTGTCGAGCGCGAAGGAGAACGGCGCCGGCAGGTCCAGCGGCTTGCCGAACGGGACCTGGACGTGGGCGGTGTAGTCGCCGTCCTCCGGGTCGGTGAAGAGCGTGACGTTGCCGTCGGTGCGGTCGACCAGCAGGACGCCCGCGGGTGAGGCCCAGGAGTCCGCCGTCTCGAAGTGGCCGACCGGGCTGACCGTCCCGTCGGGGATGAACCTCCCCTTCGGTGTGACGAGGCCCTTCGTCCCCGCGAGGTCCAGTTCGACGGCGGCCCTGCGCATGAACTGGCGGTTGAGCAGGGCGAACGCGGTCTCGTGCGATCCGTCCGGCGGTGGGGTCACGACGATCTCCCCTTCGATGAGCTCGGCCTTGAAACCGGCCGGTGTCTCCAGCTCCAGAAACGCCCGGAGGACGTCGTCCTCGGTCCGGGGGTGCTCGACGGCGGGCATGGCGACCATGGCCTTTCTCCCTCCTGCTGGTCCGTGCCACGCGACACGGTAGGCGTACGGACCAGGGCGGGGGTTCGCAGCGGCTCTCACCCGAAAGTGTGCCGTAAGGTCCGCGGCAGCGGGCCGCAGTCACCGCCGACGACACGGGCGGACGCACCGGCGCACGACACGGAGGAGTACCGGAGTGATCATCGGGATCGGCATCGACGTGGCCGCCATCGACCGGTTCGGTGCCGCGATGGAGCGCACACCCGGGATGGCGGAGCGGCTGTTCACCCCGGCCGAACTGACCCTGCCCTCCGGCGCCCGGCGTTCCCCGGCCTCGCTGGCGGCCCGGTTCGCCGCCAAGGAGGCGCTGGCCAAGGCCCTCGGCGCGCCCGGCGGACTGCACTGGCACGACGCCGAGGTGCACACCGAGCCCTCCGGACGGCCGGTCCTGCGGGTCACCGGGACGGTCGCCGCCCGCGCCGCCGAACTCGGTGTCGGGTCGTGGCACGTGTCGCTCAGCCACGACGCGGGCGTAGCGTCGGCGGTAGTGATCGCCGAAGGCTGAGCCGGCGGCGCCGAGCCCCTGGAGGCCGAGGAATGCGCCACGCACACACCGTCGAGCAGGTCCGGGCGGCCGAGGCCGCGCTGATGGCCCGGCTGCCGGACGGCACCCTGATGCAGCGGGCCGTCGCCGGCCTCGCCGCCACCTGCGCCCGGCTGCTCGCCGGAGCCCGCGGCCGGGTCTACGGCAGCCGCGTGGTGGTGCTGGCGGGCAGCGGCGACAACGGCGGTGACGCCCTGTACGCCGGAGCACTGCTGGCCCGCCGCGGCGCCGCCGTCACGGCCGTCCTGCTCGACCCCGCCAGGGCCCACCCCGGCGGCCTCGCCGCACTGCGGGCCGCCCGGGGCCTGGTGCTGACGGAGCAGGAGGCCGGCCTCGCCGCCTTCACCGGCGCGGACCTCGCCCTGGACGGGATCGTCGGCATCGGCGGCCGGGGCGGCCTGCGGCCCCCCGCACAGCCGTACGCCGCGGCGCCGCGGCCCGGCACGGTGGTCGCGGTGGACGTGCCGAGCGGGGTGGACCCCGACACCGGCGAGGTGCCCGGCGTGGCCCTGCGGGCCGACGTCACCGTCGCCTTCGGCACCCTCAAGCCGGGCCTGCTGATCGACCCGGGCGCCTCGTACGCCGGGGCGGTGCAGCTGGTCGGCATCGGGCTGGACCTGCCGCCGGCCGCCCTGACGGCCCTGCAGCACCCGGACGTGGCCGCGCTGCTGCCCCGGCCGGACACCGAGAGCGACAAGTACCGGCGGGGCGTGGTGGGCGTGGCGGCCGGCTCGGCCCGCTACCCGGGCGCGGCGCTGCTCGCGGTGGCCGGCGCCCTGCGCGGCGGCGCCGGTGCGGTGCGGTACGTGGGGACGGCGGCCGAGGAGGTGGTCCGGCGCTTCCCCGAGGTGCTGGTCACCGAGGGCGGCCCGGCGGGCGCCGGCCGGGTCCAGGCCTGGGTGGTCGGCCCCGGCGGCGGCGAAGGGGCCGAGCGGGCCCTGCGCGAGGCCCTGGCGAGCGACGTGCCCGTGCTGGTCGACGCCGACGGCCTGACCGAACTCGCCCGGCTCGGGCCCGCCGCCCTCGCCGGGCGCACCGCCCCGACCCTGCTCACCCCGCACACCGGCGAGGCCGCCCGGCTGCTGGCCGGCGCCGACCAGGGCCCGCCGCCGCAGGCCGACGGCCTGGCGGCCGCCCGGCTGCGCACCGCGCACCGGCTGGCCTCGGCGTACCGGGCGACGGCCCTGCTCAAGGGTTCGACCACGGTGGTCGCCGAGCCGACCGGGGAGGCCCGCAGCAATCCGACCGGCACCTCCTGGCTGGCCACGGCCGGCAGCGGCGACGTGCTGGCCGGGCTGGCCGGCTCGCTGCTGGCGGCCGGCCTGGCGCCGCTGGACGCCGCCTCGGCCGCCGCCTACCTGCACGGCCTGGCCGGCCGCCGGGCGGCGGGCCGCGGCGCGCCGGTGACGGCGACCGACGTGGCCCGGCAGCTGCCCGCCGTCTGGCGGGACGTCCACGGCGGCGCGGCGCCCGCCCGCGGGGCCGGGCGGGGAGCCCGGCCGGACGACGCGCGGCCGGACGGCCGGCGGGCCGCCGCGGGTGCCCGTCCAGGTGGGCGGCACTGATGGACGGCCCGCCCGGCGGGCGCCGCGCCGCCGGGGCGTTCGGCGGGCACCCGGCCCGGTCTGGGAGACTGACCCCGATGACAACTGCGAAGACGACCGGGCCGGCCACCTTCACCGACGCCGACGGTCGACACCACCGGGCCGAGGCGACCGTCGACCTGGCCGCCCTGCGCGCCAACCTGGCCGCGCTGCGGGAGCGGACCGGCGGCCCCGCCGTGATGGCCGTGGTCAAGGCGGACGCCTACGGCCACGGCGCGCTGCCGTGCGCCCTGGCGGCACTCGAAGCCGGCGCGAGCTGGCTCGGCACGGCCACGCCGGAGGAGGCGCTGGCCCTGCGGGCCGCGGGCATCGGCCCGGACCGGGCCCGCATCCTGTGCTGGCTCTGGACCCCGGGCGGCCCCTGGGAGCAGGCGCTGCGCGCCGGCGTCGACATCTCGGTCGGCGGCCGGTGGGCCCTCGACGAGCTGCTCGCCGCCGTCCGCACCAGCGGCGTCCCCGCCCGGGTGCACCTGAAGGCCGACACCGGCCTCGGCCGGGGCGGCTGCCAGCCGCACGACTGGCCCGGGCTGGTCGCCGCCGCCCGCCGCGCCGAGGCCGAGGGCCTGCTCACGGTGGCAGGCGTCTGGTCGCACTTCGCGGCCGCGGACGAGCCCGGCCACCCGTCCATCCAGCTCCAGCTGGACGGCTTCGCGGCCGCGCTGGCCCAGGCCGAGGCCGCCGGGCTGCGCCCGGAGGTCCGGCACCTGGCGAACTCGCCGGCCACCCTGCTGCTCCCGCAGTCGCACTACGACCTGGTCCGGCCCGGCCTCGCGATGTACGGGCTGTCGCCCGTCCCGGAGGTCGGCGGGCCGGCCGACTTCGGGCTGCGCCCGGTGATGTCGCTGACCGCCCGGCTGGCCCTGGTCAAGGAGGTGCCGGGCGGGCACGGCGTCAGCTACGGCCACCACTACACGACCCCCGGCAGCACCACGCTCGGCCTCGTCCCGCTCGGCTACGCCGACGGCATCCCGCGGCACGCCAGCAACACCGGGCCGGTGCAGATCGGCGGCAAGTGGCGCACGGTGGCCGGCCGGGTCGCGATGGACCAGTTCGTGGTCGACCTCGGCGGCGACGCCCCGGCCGTCGGCGACGAGGTGCTGCTCTTCGGCTCCGGCGAGCGGGGCGAGCCGACCGCCGAGGACTGGGCCCGGGCCTGCGGCACCATCTCGTACGAGATCGTCACCCGGATCGGCGCCCGGGTGCCGCGCCGCTACGTCGGCACCGCCCAGGGATGAACGTCCGGGAAGAAGTTCCAGCGACCGACTTCCGGGGATGAACCCCCGGGGACGAACGCCCGGCGCCGGCAGCCGGACGCCCTGGGCCGGAAGCCGGAAGCCGGACGCCGACCGTCGAGCGATGACGGTCGAGAGATGACCGTCGAGAGATGAACGGGGAGAGATGAGCGAGGAGGGCGGGGGAAGCCCGATCGTGGCCGTGGCCCGGGCCGCCGAGACCGCCTCGGCCGGCGTCAGCCGGGCCGGGCTGATCGGCATCTCGGTCGGCGTGGTCGCGGCCGGCGCCGCGGCGGGCGTCGCGGTCGAGCGGCTGACGGTCGGCCGGGCCATGCGGCGCCGGGCCCGGGAGGCGCTGGACGCCACCGCCTCCTACGGCTCGCTGCGCGGCCGCCCGCGCACCGTCGCCGCCCCGGACGGCACCGAGCTGTACGTCGAACTCGACGGCAGCGGCTGGCCCGGCCCGGTCCAGGTGCACCCCGAGGAGCAGAAGGGCCCCAGACGCGGCTGGTTCGCCCGGCGGCGCGGCGAACCGGGGCCGGTCGACCGCAGCGGCCTGCCTGGACTGCTCGCCGGCTCCGGCGCACTGGTGCGGGCCAGCAGCAGACGGGGGTTCGGCGGCTCCGCCGTACCGGCCGGAGCCCCGCTGACCGTGGTCTTCTGCCACGGCTACTGCCTCAGCCAGGACAGCTGGCACTTCCAGCGGGCCGCGCTGCGCGAGGGCATGCGGCTGGTCTTCTGGGACCAGCGCAGCCACGGCCGCTCCGAGCGCTCCCGCTCCTTCCTGGCGGGCGAGCCGGCCAGCATCGACCAGCTCGGCGGTGACCTCAAGGCCGTCATCGACGCCGTCGCGCCCGAGGGGCCGCTGGTCCTGGTCGGGCACTCGATGGGCGGGATGACGGTGATGGCGCTCGCCGACCGCCACCCCGAGCTGTTCCGCGAACGGGTGGCCGGGATCGCCCTGGTCGGCACCCTGGCGAGCGACTGGGACAGCGTCACCCTCGGTCTGCCGGCCCTCGGCGCGAAGGTCTTCCGGCGGGTCGCCCCCGGGATGATGAAGCTGCTCGGCCGTCAGGTCGAACTGGTCGAGGCCACCCGGCGGTTCGGCGCCGACTTCGCGGCCGTCTTCTACCGCCGGTTCTCCTTCGGCACCCAGGACGTCGACCCCGGCGTGGCCCGCTTCGCCGAGCAACTGCTGGACGCCACCCCGATCGACGTGGTCGCCGAGTTCTACCCGGCCTTCGGCCGGCACGACAAGCACGCCGCGCTGGCCGCCATGCGCGGCATCCCCGCCCTCGTCCTGGCCGGCACCAAGGACCTGCTCACCCCGCCGGCGCACAGCGAGGCGATCGCCCGGGAGCTGCCGGACGCCGAACTGCTGCTGGTCGAGAACGCCGGGCACCTGGTGATGCTGGAGCGCCCCGAACTGGTCGACCGCCGGCTGGCCGCGCTGCTCCAGCAGGCCGTCGAGTACGCGGGCGCGGCGCCGCTGCCGTCGTCCGTCCGGGAGGCGGGGCAGCCCGGGTGAGCCCGCGGGCGGCCCGGCCCGACGCGGGCCCGCCCGCGGATGTGGCACCGTAGCGGTGGCGCTCGACCGGCGGCGCCGCACGGATCCGAAGGGCATGACACGCGCATGGGCTCGCACGCCACTCTCACCGTTCCGACCCCCGAGCGGATGGGCCGGCTCGGCCGCGAACTGGCCGGGCTGCTGCGCCCGGGGGACTTGGTGCTGCTCTCCGGCGAACTGGGCGCCGGCAAGACCACGCTGACCCGCGGCCTGGGGGAGGGGCTCGGGGTGCGGGGCGCCGTCACCTCACCGACCTTCGTGATCGCCCGGGTCCACCCGTCCCTGGTGGGCGGACCGGCGCTGGTGCACGTGGACGCGTACCGGCTGGGCGGCGGCCTGGACGAGATGGAGGACCTCGACCTGGACGTCTCGCTGCCTGAGTCGGTGGTGGTGGTCGAGTGGGGCGAGGGCAAGGTCGAACAGCTCTCCGAGGACCGGCTGGAGGTGCGGATCGAGCGCACCCTCGGCGGCGCGGTGCCCGGGGCGACGGACGGCGGCCCGGCCGCCGAGGACGAGGCCGGGGACGACTCGGACCCGCGCCGGGTGGTGCTGACCGGGCTCGGCCGGCGCTGGGACACCGTGGAGCTGGCGGCGCTGGCCGAGGACTGACGGCGGGACAGGATCCCGACAGGCTGTCGGGAAGATGTTGCGGCCGGGGTGCCGGGCGTGGTGGGATGGGTGCTGCGGTTAGGTCTGCCTAACTAGGGAGGCGCCATGTCGAGCACCACCCCCGCCCCGGAGCGCGCCCCGCGTGACCGGGCCGGCGAGCCCGCCCGTCCTGCCTCCGACCAGGGCCCGCGCCCTGACGAGGCCCCCGCCGCCGCGCCCCTGCCCGGGGCCGCGATGCGTACGCTGCTGGCCGCCTGCGCCGCCGCCGAGGCCGTCTCCACACCGCCCGGGCGCCGCGGACCGGCCGCCCGGCCGGGGGAGCGGCGCACCGCCGCCTGACCACGCCTGCCGCCCGGCCGCACGCCCTGTCCGGCCGCGCCCGCTGTTCGAGCGCGCCCGCCGGCCGCACCGTCGCTTCGCCCGGCACGTCCCGGGCCGCGCGGACCCGCCCCCGTCCGGATGCCCGGGCACGCCCGGAATCCGGGCCCGGCCGGCGCGGGCGGGCCCGGACGCAACACTTCGCGGCGCTCGCCCCGTGTAGAGGGAAGTGGGCGTACGCGGTGCGCCGGGGACCTCGTGTGAGGAGTGGCCGGGCGGAATGTCACCGGACCTGGAGAGATCGTTCGACGAGTTCGTCGCGAGCCGGTACCCGGCCCTGCGCCGGACGGGGTTCCTGCTGTGCGGCGACTGGCACCTGGCCGAGGACCTGGTGCAGACGACGCTGGTGAAGCTGTACGCGCGGTGGCCGCGGCTGCGCGATCCGCAGAGCGCGAGCGGCTACGCCCGGACCACGCTGGTGCGCAGCTTCGTCGACACCCGTCGGCTGCGGCGATCGAGTGAGGTGGTGGCGTCCGAGCTGCCCGACGGGCCCGGGCCCGGGACGTCCGGCGGATCGGGGGACCCCGAACGGCGGCTGGCCCTGCTGGCCGCGCTCGCGCGGGTGACCCCGGCCTACCGGGCCGTGCTGGTGCTGCGGTTCTGGGAGGACCAGACCATCGAGGCGACCGCGGCGATCCTGCGGCAGAGCACCGGCACGGTGAAGTCCAACACCAGCCGGGGCCTGGTCCAGCTGCGCGCGATCCTGGGCGACTCGCTGCACGAGATCGCCGCCGGATGACCCCGCCGGCCCCCGCCCCGCGGGCGGGTTCCCACCTGACGAGTACCGAAGACGGAAGGACGTCCGGCATGGACCGGGAGGATCCGGCGTTCGGCGCCGAGGAGATCGGCGCACTGTTCCGCACCGTGCTGGACCGGCCCGAGCCGGCCGCACCGGAAGCGCTGCTCGCGCGGGTGCGCCGCGACGGCGGGCGGCTGCGCCGTCGCCGTCGCCTGCTGGCGGGCATCGGCGCGGCGGTGGCGGTGGGCGTGCTGGCGGGGGCCGGCTGGGCCGTCGGCGTCCGGCCCGCCGCCACGACCACGGCCGTACCCGCCGGCCCGAGCTCCCCGGCCGCGACCGCGCCGGGCACCCCCGCCCCGGCGACCGGCGGCGCACCGGCCGACGCGCCCTACCGCGGGGCGACCGTCCGGTACTACCGCGAGCTCAACGCCCGGCCGAACCAGGACCTGCTGGCCTTCCTGCGGGCCCACCTGCCCGCGGACTTCACCCGCGTCACCGACGGCACCGAGCAGATGCCCCCCGGCCAGTACGACCTCACCCGCACCGACGGCGGACAGGTCGTCGTCGTCCGGGACGCGTTGTCCACGCCCATCGACCGCGACGCACCGAACGCCGCCTGCCTGCCCCGGATCCACCCGGGCGGCACGGAGGAGGCCACCGGCACGGACTGCACCAGCCGCACCCTGCCGGACGGCTCGGTCGTCCTGGTCTCCCACGCGCCCGGGACGCTGCGGGGGAGGACCGCCGTCCTCAACGTCCTCACCCCCGACGGCAGGACCTGCACCCTGTGGTTCCTGCGCAAGGTCGACGGTCCCGACGGGACCCTGCCCACCGTGTCGCTCGACCAACTGCTCGCCCTCGCCGAGACGCCCGGCCTGGTGGCGGCCGTGCACGACGGCTGGCAGGAGGCGCCTCCCCAGCCGTGATCCGCGAGGCTGGACCGGCGGCCCTGGACCGGCGCCCTGGACCGGCGCCCTGGACCGGCGGCCCTGGACCGGCGGCCCTGAACCGGCGCCCTGGACCGGCGGCCCTGGACCCCGCCCCCGGCCGGTCACCCGGCGCGGCGGCGGCAGGGCCGCCGGGTCAGCAGGCCGGGGCGTGACCGGGGGCCCGGCCGGGCGTCAGGCGACGACCACGACCTTGGTCCCGTTCGGCGCGAAGTCCCAGAGCAGCTGGCCGTTCTGCCGGCTCTGCCGGATGCCGCCGGTCTTCACGGCCGGGTCCGGCGTCGGCAGGGCGCCGTCCTGGGCGGCGCTGAAGCCGAAGACGATGCCGTTCTGCTGGGCGAACAGCACCACGTGCTCGATCTGCTTGCCGTCGGTGCCGGTGGTGGTGGGCCGCCGGCTGTAGACCGTGTAGCTGCCCGCGGTCGGCTCGACCGACCCCGGTGTCACCGTGAAGGCCGCCACCACCTGCGGCGTCTTCTTCGGGTCGACCAGCCAGACGGTGTGCGTGCCCAGGGAGTACACCACCCGCAGGCCGGCGCCCGAGGTGGCGGGCACCGCGGGGATCGTCGGCGTGGCGGAGGCGGTCGGCGCTGCGGTGGAGGCGGAGGGGCCGGGGGCGGCGGTGCTCGCGGCCGGCTTCGGCGGTCCGCCGGCCCGGTCCACGGCGCCGTTGGCCTGGAAAGCCAGCAGGCTCACCAAGGCCAGGGCCCCCACGGTCAGCCCGGTGACCACCACTCCAGGACCCATCTTCGCCACGTGTGCTCCCACCGCCGTCCGGAACTGTCGGCCCCAATCGTGCCAGGTCCGCCGGGCGCGCCCGCACCGGTCCGGACGTGTGTTCCGTCCTGGCACGGAAATCCGGCCGGCGGGAGCGACGAGGACGGCCTGCGGGACCGACGGGGACCGACCGGTGGGAGCGACGAGGACGGCCTGCGGGACCAACTAACCTGGACCCGTGCTGCTGCTCGCGTTCGACACCGCCACCCCCGCCGTCACCGCGGCCGTCCACGACGGCACGGCCGTCCTCGCCGAGACCTTCACGGTCGACGCCAGACGCCACGGTGAGCTCCTGCTGCCCGCCGTCGACCAGGTGCTGCGGGAGGCAGGTGTCGACAAGCACCGGCTGACCGGCGTCGTGGTGGGCGTCGGGCCCGGCCCGTACACCGGCCTGCGGGTCGGCCTGGTCACCGCCGCCGCGCTCGGCCACGCGCTCGGCCTCCCCGTGCACGGCGTCTGCACCCTCGACGCGATCGCCCACCAGGCCCGCGCCGAGGGCCTCACCGGGCCGTTCACGGTCGCCACCGACGCGCGCCGCAAGGAGGTCTACTGGGCCTCGTACGACGCCGGCGGCGCCCGGACGGCCGGCCCGGCGGTGGACCGCCCGGCCGAGCTGACGCCCGGCCCGCGCTCGGTCGGCGCCGGCGCGCTGCTCTACCCCGGCAGCTTCCCGGACGCGACCGGCCCCGAGCACGTCTCGGCCGGCGCGCTGGCCGCCTTCGCCGCCGCCGAGCTGACCGCCGGGCGCGAGCTGCTGCCCTGCGTCCCGCTGTACCTGCGGCGCCCCGACGCGCAGGTCCCGGCCGGGTACAAGGCGGTGCTCCCGGCGTGACACGCGGCCCGAACGGCGCCGCCGGCCCCGGCGGGGCCACCCTGCGGCCCATGCGCTGGTGGGACATCGCCCCGGTGATGGAGTTGGAGCTGCGGCTCTTCCCGGAGGACGCCTGGTCCACCGGCATGTACTGGTCCGAGCTGGCCGAGACCCACCCCGGCGGCACCCGCCACTACACCGTCGCCACCACCCCCGACGGCGCCGTGGCCGGCTACGCGGGCCTCATGGTGGTGGCCGGCGAGGGCGATGTGCAGACCATCGCCGTCGACGAGCGACTGCAGGGCGCCGGGCTCGGCGCCGTGCTGCTCGCCGACCTGGTCCAGGAGTCCGCCCGGCGCGGCTGCACCGAACTGCTGCTGGAGGTGCGGGTGGACAACCCGCGCGCCCAGCGCCTGTACGAGCGCTTCGGGTTCGAGCCGGTCGGCATCCGGCGCGGCTACTACCAGCCCGCCAACGTGGACGCGCTGGTGATGCGCCTGGACCACCCGAGCACCGATCCGAAGACCGACGTGATGAAGGACCCCCGCCATGGCTGACGAACCGCTCGTCCTCGGCATCGAGACCTCCTGCGACGAGACCGGCGTCGGCATCGTCCGCGGCACCACCCTGCTCGCCGACGCCGTCGCCTCCAGCGTCAACGACCACGCCCGCTACGGCGGCGTGGTGCCCGAGATCGCCAGCCGCGCGCACCTGGAGGCGATGGTCCCGACCATCCAGCGCGCGCTGGACACGGCCGGCGTCAAGGCCTCCGACCTGGACGGCATCGCCGTCACCGCCGGGCCCGGCCTGGCCGGCGCCCTGCTGGTCGGGGTCAGCGCCGCGAAGGCCTACGCCTGGGCGCTGGACAAGCCGCTCTACGGGGTGAACCACCTCGCCTCGCACATCTGCGTCGACCAGCTGGAGCACGGCCGGCTGCCCTCGCCCACGATGGCCCTGCTGGTCTCCGGCGGGCACTCCTCGTTGCTGCTCAGCGAGGACATCACCAGTGACGTCCGCCCGCTCGGCGCGACCATCGACGACGCGGCCGGCGAGGCCTTCGACAAGGTCGCCCGGGTGCTCGGCCTGGGGTTCCCCGGCGGCCCGGTGGTCGACCGGATGGCCCGCGAGGGCGACCCGCGGTCGATCGCCTTCCCGCGCGGGCTGAGCGGCGCCAAGGACCCGGCGTACGACTTCTCCTTCTCCGGCCTGAAGACCGCGGTGGCCCGCTGGGTGGAGGCGAAGCGCCGGGCCGGCGAGGACGTGCCGGTGGCGGACGTGGCGGCGTCCTTCCAGGAGGCGGTCACCGACGTGCTGACCCGCAAGGCCGTCAAGGCCTGCAAGGACAGCGGCGTGGACCACCTGATGATCGGCGGCGGGGTGGCCGCCAACTCGCGGCTGCGCGAGATGGCCCAGCAGCGCTGCGACAAGGCCGGCATCCGGCTGCGGGTGCCGCGTCCGGGCCTGTGCACCGACAACGGCGCGATGGTCGCCGCGCTCGGGTCCGAGATGGTCTGGCGGGGCCGCACGCCGTCCTCCGCCGACCTCTCCGCGGACTCCTCGCTGCCCGTCACCGAGGTCCACGTGCCCGCCGCGGGCGCGGCCGCGGGTGCCGGTGGTGCGGGTGCGGACGGCGGGGCGCACGGCGACGTCCACGGCCAGGCCTACCGGGCGCTCGGCGGCGGACGGTGACCCTCGCCGCGATGTGGGAGGCCCGGGCGGCCGACGGCCGCGCCGCCGAGCTGACCGCCTGGGTGCACGCCACCGCGCTGCCCGCGCTGCGCGGCGCCGCGGGCCTGGAGCGCACCGAGGTGCTCGGCGCGCCGGGCGGCCGGGTGCTGCTGGTCACCTGGTGGGAGGGCGCCCCGGTGGCGGTCGCCGACCCGCCGGCCGACCTGGTCGCCCGGCCGGTCCACCGCTGGGAGTTCACCAGCCAACACGTCGAGTAGCGCCCTGCCGGGGGAACCGGCCGCCGGCCGGTAGCGTGCTTCCTGGGAGTCGGCTGAACGATCTGGGGGGCACGGCGCGGTGGAGCGGTACGCGTGGAGCAGGACGAGGACGTACGCGGTGGGGGCGCTGGCACTGGCCGCGCTGGCCGCCGGCTGCGGGGGCGCCGGCCCCGAGGTGCCGAGCGGCCCGCCGGCCACCGCCGCGGGCTCGGGGACCGCGTCGCGGCCGGCCGCGCCGCCCGGTGCCGGCCCGGCCGCGCCGGCCGCCGACGCGGCCGTGGCGGTCTGGACGAAGTGGAACCTCAAGCCGCTGCCGCCCGCCCCGGCGCCGCCCGCGGACAAGCCGCTGAAGCTCGCCGCCGGCGGCGCCGTGCCGGTCTTCAGCGAAGTCCCGACCACCGACAAGGTCGTCTTCGTCACCCTCGACGACGGTGCCGAGAAGGACCCGAGGTTCGTCGAGATGCTCACCGACCTCAAGGTGCCGGTCTCGATGTTCCTGACCCGCGACATCGTCAAGAACGACTACGGCTACTTCAAGCCGTTGCAGGCCCTCGGCAACCACATCCACAACCACACCACCGACCACCCGGCGATGAGCACCAAGCCGGCCGACGTCCAGAAGTCCGAGGTCTGCGACGCGCAGTCCGCGCTCACCCAGCAGTACGGCGTCGCCCCGATGCTGTTCCGCCCGCCGTACGGCGACGGCGCCCACACCGCCGCGCTCAACACGGCGGTGCAGCAGTGCGGACCTCGGGCGATCGTGCTCTGGCGCGAGTCGATGCAGATCCACGACATGCAGTACCAGGCGGCCGACAAGAAGCTGAAGCCCGGCGACATCATCCTCGCCCACTTCCGGGGCCCCAAGGACCTCAAGGGCGAGACGATGACCCAGATGTTCGGCGAACTGCTCAGCCGGATCCAGGAACAGGGCTTCGCGGTGGCCCGGCTGGAGGACTACATCAAGCCACCGGCGTAGCCGGCGCGGCCCGGGACCTCCCGGGCCCGCGCGGCCCGGGTCACCCGCCGGCCGCCCCGTCGACGGGCCGGCCGATCATCATCAGGTGCCCGTCGCCGACCCGGGACAGGATCACGGTGGCGGTGGCGGGCCCCTGGGGCTTCAGCTTCTGCCGCAGCTCCTCCGGGGTCATGGAGAGGCCGCGCTTCTTGATCACCACGGTGCCCACGCCACGCTCGCGCAGCAGCGCCTTGAGCTTCTTCACGTTGAACGGCAGGACGTCGGTGAGCTCGAAGGCGTGCGCGTACGGGGTGGCCACCAGGCGGTCCGAGGTCAGGTAGGCGATCATCGGGTCGATCAGCCGGCCGTCCACCTGCGCGGCGACCTCGGCGACCAGGTGGGCGCGGATCACCGCGCCGTCCGGCTCGTACAGGTAGCGCCCGACCGGCCCGGCCGGCGGGTCCGGCAGGGTGCCGCCGGCCAGTGTGCGGTCGTGCGGCAGCAGGGTCGCCCGGTGCGGCGCCCCGGCCCCGGTGCCGAACCAGAGCACCGCCTCCTTGACGTCGCCGTGGTCGGAGACCCACTCGGCCTCGGCGTCCTCGGGGACCAGCTCGTGCGGGATGCCCGGGGCGATCTTCAGCGCGCCGAACGGCGTCCGCCGGGCCGCCCCGACCGCCCAGGACAGCGGCGGGGAGTACGCCTCGGGGTCGAAGACCCTGCCCTTGGTGGTCCGCCGCGCGGGGTCGGTGAACACCGCGTCGTAGCCGGTCACGTCCACCTCGCCGACGTCCGCGCAGCGCACCTCGATCAGCTCGGCCAGGCCCAGCGCCGCGGCGTTCGCCCGGGCCGCCGCGCAGGCGGCCGGGTCGCGGTCGACCGCGAGGACGAAGATCCCCTGCCGGGCCAGTGCCACGGCGTCCCCGCCGATCCCGCAGCACAGGTCGGCCAGCCGCCGGACGCCCAGCCCGGCGAACCGCTTGGCCCGCCACTCGGCCACGCTGCGCCGGGTGGACTGCTCGACGCCGTTCGGCGTGAAGTACATCAGGTCCGCGTCGTCGCCGAACTTGGCCCGGGCCCGCTGCCGCAGCCGGGCCTGGCCCAGCGCGGCGGAGACCAGGTCCGCCGGGTGGTCGCGGCGCAGCCGGGTGGCCAGCGCCAGCTCGCCGGCGGGATCGTACGAGCGCAGCTCGGCGAGCAGCGACTGCCCCTCGGGGGTCAGCAGGGCCTGCAGGTTCTCGGTCTCCACCCGCCCATTCTCGCCGCTCGGGCGGGGCCGGAGGGCGATCGGGCGGCGGGCGGCGGGAACGGCGGCGGCCGCCGGATCGGCGCCGGCCGGGGCGGGGCGACCCGGGGCGCGCCGCACCCTCGCCGCGCAGGCGGTCCGCACCCGGCCGATCCGTACGGGCTTGCGACTCCGGGAATCCCCCGGCCGCGCCGTTGGCACTCTGGTTGACTGAGTGCTAACCGCGGCCTATGGTCAGTCCTGGCACTCCCCACCGGGTGAGTGCTAACACGGTGAAGCGTGTCTGACCCCCGCGACGGCAGGCACGCAGGCACCACAACTACCTGTAAGACAACCCCGTAATCTCCGAAGGGGAGCTCGGACGTGACCACCAGCAGCAAGGTTGCCATCAAGCCGCTCGAGGACCGCATCGTGGTCCAGCCGCTCGACGCCGAGACCACCACGGCCTCCGGCCTGGTTATCCCGGACACCGCCAAGGAGAAGCCCCAGGAGGGCGTCGTCCTGGCCGTCGGCCCGGGTCGCTTCGAGGACGGCCAGCGTCTTCCGCTCGACCTCGCCGTGGGCGACATCGTCCTGTACTCGAAGTACGGCGGCACCGAGGTGAAGTACAAGGGCGAGGAGTACCTCGTCCTCTCGGCCCGCGACGTCCTCGCGGTCATCGAGAAGTAAGACCTCACGGGCCCGCGGGCCCGTATCCGCCCGCCCCGGATCCGTGTCTTCACCGACAGGGGCCCGGGGCGCGGCTGTTGGCTCACGCATTCAGTAACCCTGAGGGAAACGGGAACATGCCGAAGATTCTGCAGTTCGACGAGGACGCCCGCCGCTCGCTGGAGCGCGGCGTGAACAAGCTGGCCGACACGGTCAAGGTGACCATCGGTCCCAAGGGCCGCAACGTCGTCATCGACAAGAAGTTCGGCGCCCCGACCATCACCAACGACGGTGTCACCATCGCCCGCGAGGTCGAGCTCGACGACCCGTACGAGAACCTTGGCGCCCAGCTCGTCAAGGAGGTCGCCACCAAGACCAACGACGTCGCGGGTGACGGCACCACCACCGCCACCGTGCTGGCCCAGGCCCTGGTCAACGAGGGTCTGCGCAACGTCGCCGCGGGCGCCGGCCCGGCCGCCCTGAAGAAGGGCATCGACAAGGCCGTCGCGGCCGTGTCCGAGCACCTCCTCTCGATCGCCCGCGAGGTCGACGGCAAGGACGACATCGCCGCCGTCGCCGGTCTCTCGGCGCAGGACTCGCAGGTCGGCGAGCTCATCGCCGAGGCGATCGACAAGGTCGGCAAGGACGGTGTCATCACCGTCGAGGAGTCGAACACCTTCGGCGTGGAGCTCGACTTCACCGAGGGCATGCAGTTCGACAAGGGCTACCTGTCGCCGTACTTCGTCACCGACGCGGAGCGTCAGGAAGCGGTCCTGGAGGACCCCTACATCCTGATCAACCAGGGCAAGATCTCCTCCATCCAGGAGCTGCTCCCGCTGCTGGAGAAGATCCTTCAGGGCGGTGCCTCCAAGCCGCTGCTGATCATCGCCGAGGACGTCGACGGCGAGGCGCTGTCCACCCTCGTGGTGAACAAGATCCGTGGCACCTTCAACGCGGTGGCCGTCAAGGCCCCGGGCTTCGGTGACCGCCGCAAGGCCATCCTGGGCGACCTGGCCACCCTCACCGGTGCCACCGTCATCTCCGAGGAGGTCGGCCTCAAGCTCGACCAGGCCGGCCTGGAGGTGCTGGGCACCGCCCGTCGCGTCACCATCACCAAGGACGACACCACGGTCGTCGACGGTGCCGGTGACACCGAGGCCGTCGCCGGCCGCGTCGCCCAGATCAAGGCCGAGATCGCCAACACCGACTCGGACTGGGACCGCGAGAAGCTGCAGGAGCGCCTGGCCAAGCTGGCCGGCGGCGTCTGCGTGATCAAGGTCGGCGCCGCCACCGAGGTGGAGCTCAAGGAGCGCAAGCACCGCCTGGAGGACGCCATCTCGGCGACCCGTGCCGCGGTCGAGGAGGGCATCGTCGCCGGTGGTGGCGCCTCCCTCGTGCACGCGCAGAAGGTGCTCGACGGCAGCCTGGGCCTGTCCGGCGACGAGGCGACCGGTGTCGCCGTCGTCCGCAAGGCGCTCGCCGAGCCGCTGCGCTGGATCGCCCAGAACGCCGGCCTCGAGGGCTACGTCATCACCCACAAGGTCGCCGAGCTGGAGGCGGGCTTCGGCTACAACGCCGCCACCGGCGAGTACGGCGACCTGCTGAAGGCCGGCGTCATCGACCCGGTCAAGGTCACCCGCTCCGCGCTGGAGAACGCCGCCTCGATCGCCTCGCTGCTGCTCACCACCGAGACCCTCGTGGTGGAGAAGCCGGCCGAGGAGGAGGCCGGCGCCGGTCACTCGCACGGCGGCCACGGCCACTCGCACTGACACCTCACGGTGACCGGAGGCCCGGCCGCACCCCCTCGGGGTGCGGCCGGGCCTCCGGCGTGCTGTTCCAACGTTCAACCACATATCAGCGGAGTTTTGCGGGCGGCAAAGAATGCCTTATAACTGAGGCATGATCGAGGCCCGCCACCTGCGCGTCCTGCGTGCCGTCGCCCGCACCGGCTCCTTCTCCGCCGCCGCCCGCGAGCTGGGCTGCACCCAGCCCGCCATCAGCCAGCAGATGAAGGCCCTGGAGAAGTCCGTGGACACCCCGCTGGTGGTCCGGGCCGGCCGGGGCATGCAGCTCAGCGAGGCCGGCCGGGTGCTGCTGAAGCACGCCAACGGCATTCTGGCCGGGCTGTCGGCCGCCGAGGAGGAGGTCGCCGCGATCGCCGGCCTGCGGGCCGGGCGGGTGCGGCTGGTGTCCTTCCCCACCGCCAGCTCCACGCTGGTGCCGCCCGCCGTGGCCCGGTTGCGCGCCAGCCACCCCGGGGTCCGGGTGTCGCTGGTCGAGGCGGAGCCCACCGAGTCGCTGGCGATGCTGCGCGGCGGCGAGTGCGAGGTCGCGCTGGCCTTCCGCTACCCCGACTCGCAGGGCGGCCTGGCCGTCCCCTCCCCGCACAGCACCCCGCGCGAGGCGCGCGCGGAGGCGACCCTGGAGGCGGCGGCCGCGGCGGCCGCCAACGACTGGTCCGACCTGGTGGTCCGGCCGCTGCTGGACGATCCGCTGGTCGGCCTGCTGCCGGCCGGCCACCCGCTGGCCGGCCGGACCGGCGGCGCGCCGGTGGAGCTGGCGGAACTCGCCGAGGAGCAGTGGATCGCCGGCTGCCCGCAGTGCCGCGGCCATCTGGTGGAACTCTGCGCGGGTTCGGGGTTCGAGCCGAGGATCGACTTCGCCACCGACGACTACCCGGCGGTGGTCGGCCTGGTCGCGGCCGGGCTCGGGGTGGCGGTGCTGCCGGGGCTCGCGCTGGACTCGGTGCGCCAGGACGGCGTGTCGGCCGTCCAGTTGCGGGCCGCCTCGGGGGAGCCGGCGATGCGCCAGGTGGTGGCGCTGACCCTCCCCGACCTCGCCGAGGTGCCGGCCGTGGCCCTGATGCTCGACCGGCTGGCGGGCTCCGCGGCCGGCCGCTGAAGCGAGCGCCCACCGGGACGCGCCGGCCGAGCGGATGCGCGGGGCGGAGCCGACCGTGGGGCGGGGCGGACGCGCGGGGCGGAGGACACGCCCGGGCGTGCCGGCCGAGACGAGGTTCTTCGGGCGGTGCGGGCGGGTCACGCCGGACGGGTGCGCCCGTCGGGACGTCGCGGGCGCCGGGCCGGGCGGTGCGGCCGGGGACGGTCCGTCAGGCCGGCCGGCGTGGAGCGCCGCGGCGGTGCGCGGTGCGGTGCGGCCGGGGTGGCGCGACACGGTCGCGCGGCCGGGTCCGGTGGTGGCCGGCCCGGGTGCTCCGGTGCGCCGTGGCGGCCGGGCGACGGCACGGTGGGTGCCGGTCCGGGGCGCCATGGAAACCGTGAAGAAACGTTTCTTCACGGCCGGTGTGTCGTCCTTCTAGCGCCGTACTCCCGAGGGCATCGTCAGCGGGACCTCGACCAGGCGGTTGCGCGAACGGCCCATCATCTCCTCGCGTTCGTCCTCGGTGAGGCCGCCCCAGACGCCGTACGGCTCACGGACCGCCAGGGCGTGGGCCGCGCACTCGGTGCGTACCGGGCAGCGCATGCAGACCTCCTTGGCACTGGCCTCGCGCGAACTGCGCGCGGCGCCGCGCTCGCCCTCCGGGTGGAAGAAGAGCGAGCTGTCCACGCCTCGGCAGGCGGCGGAGAGCTGCCAGTCCCAAAGGTCCGCGTTGGGGCCGGGGAGGCGGGAAAAATCTGCCATGGCTCATTCCCTTCAAGGGCTCGTCGGCCCCGCGCCGGCCCGGGGATCGCTCGGCTCGGCTCGGCGGGGCTTCGGTGCGCTGGTGTGGACACCTGGAAATATGACTTAAGGCAACCTCATGGACAAGTCACCCACAGAGTGGCACAACAGTCAATGACCGTACAAAAGCTATAAAAACGGGCAAAGTGGGCATGTGGTTTGGCGGGCAGGGACGTGGCAATCGAGTGGCCGGACCGGGCGAGCGGGCCCGTACCGGCGTGCGCGTCGCGCGCCGACCGCGCACCAGCTGCAGAAAAGTGCGGCGCGCGCCCCGCGATGCGGCTGATCCGTAATGGGTTGGCCACGTACAGTGGTGGAGATGGCCCTGAAGGCCGTAACTCATTCGAGTGACGGTCGTTGGATGTGCGGAGGCGGTTAGCGGGCGCCGGACGTCGGGAACGATCGCGGGGAGAACCGGCGATCAGCACGAGGTCTGTCGCCAATCGGCCGTGTCGGAGAGATTCGTACCAGCCAGGAGGCTCAACGTGACGCGGATCAGCAGCGGAGGACGGTCATGACTTCCGTTCTCGTTTGCGACGATTCCCCGCTCGCCCGCGAGGCGCTTCGCCGCGCGGTCGCGACCGTACCCGGTGTCGACCGGGTCACCACCGCGACGAACGGTGAGGAGGTCCTCCGCCGCTGGGTGGCCGACCGCTCCGACCTCGTCCTGATGGACGTCCGGATGCCCGGACTCGGCGGCGTCGAGACGGTGCGGCGGCTGCTGTCCGCCGACCCGGGCGCCCGCATCATCATGCTCACCGTCGCCGAGGACCTCGACGGCGTCGCCCTCGCGGTGGCCGCCGGGGCGCGCGGGTACCTGCACAAGGACGCCTCGCGCGCCGAACTGCGGGCCACCGTCACCCAGGCCCTCGCCGACCCGACCTGGCGGCTCGCCCCGCGCCGGCTGCGCAGCCCCGACATGGGTGCGGCGCCGACGCTGACGGCGCGTGAGATCCAGGTGCTGGAGGGCATGAGCCACGGCCGCAGCAACGCGGAGATCGGCCGGGAGCTCTTCCTCTCCGAGGACACCGTCAAGACGCACGCCCGGCGGCTGTTCAAGAAGCTCGGCGCCTCGGACCGCGCGCACGCGGTGGCCCTGGGATTCAGGTGGGGTCTGGTCCGCTGACCGGCCCCGGCCTGCCGCCCGCGGCACCCTCCTCGCGATTCCCCTCGCGCAGACGTGTGACGTTACGGTCCCGAGGTTGCACCATGGAGGAGTGGAGCACCTCGGGGACCAGCGGACAGGCACTGCGGCGGACGACGCAGCCGCAGGACACTCGGCGGACGGCGCGGCAGACGGGACAACCGACGGCGGCGGGGCGGGAGGCGGCACGGTGGACGACGGCCCGGGGCTCGGCCCGCCGGTGCCCACCACGCCCACGGGCGACCGGCCGGTACCGGCTGTGGCGGCGGGGACGCATAACGTTCCGGTGCACAACTCCGGACGCGGTGCCATGTTTTCCGGCCCGACCAGGCACCATGGACCGATGCGCGACGACGTTTCCACCGCTCCCGGCGGGGCGGACCCAGAGGAGGCCGGGCTCACCGGCCCGGGTCAGGAGTCGCCGTACGCCGACGGCCCGCCGGATCCCGGCGCCGACGCGGGGCCGGACGCAGGGCCGGATGCGGGGCCCGGGGCCACCGAGCGCCCGCCCGTCCTGGGCACCGCCGGATCTCCGCTGATGGCCGACCTGGTCGCCGCCGCCGTGCGCGGCGAGGGCCCGGCCATCGACACCCTGCTGGCCTACGTCCACCCGCTGGCGCTGCGCTACTGCCGCGGCCGGCTGGTGCGGCTGCCCGGCGGGGCCCGCCACCACGTGGACGACATCGCCCAGGAGGTCTGCGTCGCGGTGCTCTGCGCGCTGCCGCGCTACCGGGACCAGGGCCGGCCCTTCGAGGCCTTCGTCTACGGGATCGCCGCGCACAAGATCGCCGACCTGCAGCGGGCCGCGATGCGCGGGCCGGGATCGACCGTGATCCCGCCCGACGACCTGCCCGAGCTGCCGGACGACGCGCTCGGCCCGGAGGAGCGCGCGCTGCTCAGCAGTGACGCGGCCTGGGCCAAGGAACTGCTCTCCAACCTGCCGGCCCGTCAGCGGGAGCTGGTCCTGCTCAGGGTTGCCGCCGGGCTGTCGGCGGAGGAGACCGGTGAGGTGCTCGGCATGTCGCCGGGTGCGGTGCGGGTCGCCCAGCACCGGGCGCTGAGCAGACTGCGGGCCCTGGCGGAGGAGTCCTCCTGAACGCCGCGCCGCGGGCCGCGCACGGGTCGTGCGTGCGGGCCGCCGGTTGAACGCGGCGTGATCGTACCGGCACGTACGGGCCGTGGAATCACTCACGTGTGACCGGTGTTGTCAAGGGGGCGCGAGTCGGCATTCCCGGTGCCAGTACCATGGGGTATCGGCGCCTGGGCTGGTCGCCAAAGTTTCGTGGGTGCGGACGGGGTTCTCCTGGAGGTTCCTCCAAGGCATCGAGCGTTGCGGTGGCCTGTGCCCGTGCCGGTGAGCGCGCGGGTGGGACGGCGCCGTACCCGGTTGTCCGTCCGCCCGACGAAGGATCAGTGCGCCCCCACCCTCAGCCGGGCGCATTGCAGTTGAATTCGGCCGGCCACGGAAGGTAACCCCCAAGATGCCCATCAACGACGGCGTCAACGCCGCAGGCGTACCCGAGAAGTTCGCGATGCTCGGACTGACGTACGACGACGTCCTGCTGCTGCCCGGGGCCTCCGAGGTGCTGCCGAACCAGGTGGACACGTCCTCGCGGGTCTCCCGCAACGTGCGGGTCAACATCCCGCTGCTGTCGGCCGCCATGGACAAGGTCACCGAGTCGCGGATGGCGATCGCGATGGCCCGCCAGGGCGGCGTCGGCGTCCTGCACCGCAACCTCTCGATCGAGGACCAGGTCAACCAGGTCGACCTGGTCAAGCGCTCCGAGTCCGGCATGGTGACCGACCCGATCACGGTCGGCCCGGAGACCACCCTCGGCGAGGCGGACGCGCTCTGCGCCAAGTTCCGGATCAGCGGCGTGCCGATCGCCGACGAGTCGGGCCGGCTGCTGGGCATCGTCACCAACCGCGACATGGCCTTCGAGTCGGACCGCAGCCGCAAGGTCCGCGAGATCATGACGCCGATGCCGCTGATCACCGGCAAGGTCGGCATCTCCGGCGAGGACGCGATCGGGCTGCTCCGCCGCCACAAGATCGAGAAGCTGCCGCTGGTCGACGACGAGGGCCGGATCAAGGGCCTGATCACCGTCAAGGACTTCGTCAAGGCCGAGAAGTACCCGAACGCCGCCAAGGACGCCGAGGGCCGCCTGCTGGTCGGCGCCGCCGTCGGCGCCAGCGCCGAGGCCTTCGACCGCGCCCAGGCGCTGGTCGGCGCCGGCGTGGACTTCCTGGTGGTCGACACCTCGCACGGGCACAGCCACAACGCGCTGTCCTGGATCGCCAAGATCAAGGCCGCCGTCGGCGTGGACGTCGTCGGCGGCAACGTCGCCACCCGGGACGGCGCCCAGGCGCTGATCGACGCCGGCGTGGACGGCGTCAAGGTCGGCGTCGGCCCCGGCTCGATCTGCACCACCCGGGTGGTCGCCGGCATCGGCGTCCCGCAGGTCACCGCGATCTACGAGGCCGCGGTGGCGTGTCAGGCGGCCGGCGTCCCGGTGATCGGCGACGGCGGCCTGCAGTACTCCGGCGACATCGGCAAGGCGCTCGCCGCCGGCGCCGACACCGTGATGCTCGGCAGCCTGCTGGCCGGCTGCGAGGAGTCGCCCGGCGAGCTGATGTTCATCAACGGCAAGCAGTTCAAGTCCTACCGCGGCATGGGCTCGCTGGGCGCCATGCAGTCGCGCGGCCAGGGCCGCTCGTACTCCAAGGACCGCTACTTCCAGGCCGAGGTCTCCTCGGACGACAAGCTCGTCCCCGAGGGCATCGAGGGCCAGGTGCCCTACCGCGGCCCGCTGTCCGCGGTGCTGCACCAGCTGGTCGGCGGCCTGCGCCAGACCATGGGCTACGTGGGCGCCGCCACCGTCGCCGAGATGGAGAGCAAGGGCCGGTTCGTCCGGATCACCTCGGCGGGCCTCAAGGAGAGCCACCCGCACGACATCCAGATGACCGTCGAGGCACCGAACTACACCAGCCGCTGAGCACACCCCGCTCCGCGGACCCCGCGAGGCCCGTCACCGGCCGGTGACGGGCCTCGCCCCGTGTCCGCCCGTTGACCGGCTGCGCCGTAGCGGTCCGCCGGTGCGGGATACTGGGGTCGGCCGGGGTGACCCGGCAGGTATGAGCAAAAAAACCGGAAGGGCTCGAAGTGACTGAGATCGAGATCGGGCGAGGCAAGCGCGGACGCCGGGCGTACTCCTTCGACGACATCGCCGTCGTCCCCAGCCGCCGTACGCGGGACCCGAAGGAGGTCTCGATCGCCTGGCAGATCGACGCCTACCGCTTCGAGCTGCCGTTCCTGGCCGCCCCGATGGACAGCGTGGTCTCCCCGCAGCAGGCCATCAACATCGGCCGGCTCGGCGGGCTCGGCGTGCTGAACCTCGAAGGCCTGTGGACCCGGTACGAGGACCCGCAGCCGCTGCTCGACGAGATCGCCGCGATCACCGACCAGGCCACCGCGACCCGCCGCCTGCAGGAGATCTACGCCGCCCCGATCCAGGCCGACCTGATCGGGCAGCGCATCAAGGAGGTCCGCGAGTCGGGCGTCGTGACGGCCGCCGCGCTGTCGCCGCAGCGCACCGCGGAGTTCTCCAAGGCCGTGGTGGACGCTGGCGTCGACGTCTTCGTCATCCGCGGCACCACCGTCTCCGCCGAGCACGTCTCCGGCGCGGCCGAGCCGCTGAACCTCAAGCAGTTCATCTACGAGCTGGACGTGCCGGTGATCGTCGGCGGCTGCGCCACGTACACCGCCGCGCTGCACCTGATGCGCACCGGCGCGGCCGGCGTGCTGGTCGGCTTCGGCGGCGGCGCCGCGCACACCACCCGCAACGTGCTCGGCATCCAGGTGCCGATGGCGACCGCGGTGGCGGACGTCGCGGCCGCCCGCCGGGACTACATGGACGAGTCCGGCGGCCGGTACGTGCACGTGATCGCCGACGGCGGCGTGGGCTACAGCGGCGACCTCGCCAAGGCCGTGGCTTGCGGTGCGGACGCGGTGATGATCGGCGCGGCGCTGGCGCGGGCCACCGACGCCCCGGGCAAGGGCTTCCACTGGGGCATGGAGGCCGTGCACGACGAGCTGCCGCGCGGCAAGCGGGTGGACCTCGGCACGGTCGGCAGCACCGAGGAGATCCTCACCGGCCCGTCGCACACCCCCGACGGCACCATGAACCTCTTCGGCGCCCTGCGCCGCGCGATGGCCACCACCGGCTACTCGGAGCTCAAGGAGTTCCAGCGGGTCGAGGTCACGGTCAACTCGGCGCCGCAGCACGGCTGACGACGACAGCAGCGAGGCCCCGCCGGATCCGGCGGGGCCTCGCTCGTACCCGGGGCCCGGCCGGCGCCCCGGCCTTGCCCGTGCCCGGGGTCAGGCGCTGATCCGCCGGGTGAAGACGAAGCCCTCGAAGAGCGCGATCCCGTAGAACAGCGCGTCCATCGGCTCCAGGACGGCCTTCCAGCCTTCCAGGGTGACGCTGAACTCCGGGCCGTACAGCTCGCCCAGCGAGGCGCCGGTGAGCTGGTGCAGGTACAGGCCGACCCCGAAGAACTGGCCGAGCAGCAGCGACAGCGCCGCCAGCAGCGCGCCGGCCACCGGGAGCACCGGGTTGCGGCCGCCCAGCTTGCCCAGCGGCCAGGCGACCGCCGCCGCCAGGCCGATGACCAGCCAGCCGAACTCGCGGTCCAGCGCCTTCATCAGGAACCCGTAGGCCAGCGCGCCGGCCACCGCCGCGCCCAGCGCGGCCGCCAGCGCGGCGCCGGCGTTCGGCCGGCGGGGCGCGGCGGCGGGCAGCGGGGCGTACGCGTACGGCGCGGGCGCGCCGGGCATGCCGGGCGCCACGTAGCCGGCCGGGGCCTCGGGCTCGTACAGCGGGGCGGCGTAGTGCTGGGCGGCCGGGGCTGCCTTGCCGTCAGGGCCTGGCGCGGATGCGGTCATGCGGGTTCCCCCCGGGGAAGTGTGGTGCGGCGGCGTCGAAGATAGCAGCGCCGATACGCGCTCGAACACCGGCTTTTGATTACGGGTCGGGCACAGAGCGCCGGTTGTGCAACGGCGTACGCCGGCGCGGGCCCCGTCGGGCCGGCCGCCCGGCCGGGGGGCCGGGTGGTCGCGGACCCCCCGGACAGGGGATGATGGAGGCTTGGCATGCGGAGCCCTACGCCGGGCCGATACGCCGTCACTTCGACCGCCAGCACCACATGGGGGAACTCTCCAAATGACCCAGGCGCAGGGTTCCACCGGCCGTCTCCTGGCCGGACGCTACCGGCTGGACGCGGTGCTCGGACGTGGCGGTATGGGTACCGTCTGGCGGGCCGAGGACGAGATGCTCGGCCGGGTCGTCGCGGTCAAGGAACTGCGGATGCACGGCGGTGTGGACGAGGAGGAGAAGCACCGCCTGATCGTCCGCACCCTGCGCGAGGCCAAGGCGACGGCGCGGATCCGGCACACCGCCGCGGTCACCGTCTTCGACGTGGTCGAGGAGGACGACCGGCCCTGGATCGTGATGGAGCTGGTGGAGTCCCGCTCGCTGGCCGAGGTGATCAAGGAGGACGGGCCGCTCACGCCGGTCCGGGCCGCCGAGATCGCGCTCGACGTGCTGGGCGTGCTGGTCGCCGCCCACAGCCACGGCATCCTGCACCGTGACGTCAAGCCGTCCAACGTGCTGATCGGCGAGGACGGCCGGGTGGTGCTCACCGACTTCGGCATCGCCAGCGTCGAGGGCGACGCCTCGGTGACCTCCACCGGCATGCTGGTCGGCGCCCCCTCCTACATATCGCCCGAGCGGGCCCGGGGCCAGAAGCCCGGGCCGCCGGCCGACCTGTGGTCGCTGGGCGGCACCCTGTACGCGATGCTGGAGGGCCGGCCGCCGTACGACCGGGGCTCGGCGCTCGCCACCCTGACCGCCGTGATGACCGAGGACCTGGCCGCGCCCGCCAACGCCGGACCGCTGAAGCCGGTCATCGAAGGACTGCTGGAGAAGGACCCGGCCCGGCGCCTGGACGCCTCGCAGACCCGCGCGATGCTCCGGCGGGTGGTCGCGCAGGCCACCGTGAAGTCCGAGGCGACCACCCAGCAGGCGGTGCCGGTGGCCGGCGCCGACCGGACGACCGGCGCCGCCGCTGCCGCCGCTGCCGTTGCCGCCCCGGCCGGGGAGCCGGGCACCCCGGCCGCCCCGGAGACCTCCGCGAGCGGCGCCAGGCGCCCGGTGGGCGGGCTGCTGGGCACCGTCCGGGTGGGGAGCCGCTCGAAGGCGCCCGCGCCCGCGCCCGCGCCGGCGGAGCCGGAGCGGCCCGCCGTCACGCCGCCCGCCGCCGGCGCTGCCGGTACCGCCGCCGAGGCCCCCGCGGCCGCGCCGGTGACCGGCCAGTGGTCCGCCGGTGCGACGGTCAGCGCCCGGCCCGGCGCCCGGCTGGTGCGGGCCGTCGGCGGGCGCCGGCGGGCCGTGGTCCTGGCCGTGGTGCTCGCGTTGGTGCTGATCGCCGGCGTGGTGCTGGCGAAGGCACTGGGCGGCTCCGAGCACGACGGCGCCGGCCAGGGCGGCGCGCAGAACGCGGGCGCCACCACGGCGGCCGGCGCCAACCCGCCCGCCCCGGCGGGCGACACCGCCTCGGGCGAGCCCACGGCGGGCCAGCCGGCGGCGCAGAGCCCGGCCCCGGGCGCCTCCTCCCCGGACGCCGGCCCCGGCCCGGCCCAGACCACCCCGGCCGGCGAGCCGCAGGCCCCGCGGTCCGCGAGCCCGGCCGCCGCGAGCACGCCCGCGGCGCCGGCCGGCCCCGTCGTCCCGGCCGGGTACCACGAGCACAAGGACGCCGCCGGGTTCAGCATCGTGCTGCCGGACTGGCTGGCCGCCGCGGGCGAGGACTACGACCACACCAGCCGCAAGTTCGAGGGCCAGGGCGTGAAGCTGGTCGTGGACTGGACCCAGCCGGGCGGCGCCAGCGCCCTCGCGGACTGGCAGAACGCGGAGTCCGGCCAGCGCGGCGGCTACCAGCGCGTCGCCCTGCAGGCCATCACCTACCGGCAGTGGACCAACGCCGCCGACTGGGAGTGGACCTTCAACAGCAGCGGCGGCACCCGGATGCACTCGCTCAACCGCGGCTTCGTCACCGGCGGCGGCAAGTACGGGTACGCCCTCTACTGGACGACGACGGACGCCGCCTGGGCCGCGCCCGAGAACGCCCAGGCCCGGCAGACCGGCTTCGACAGCTTCCAGCCCGCGCCGTAGCCGGGCGGGCCGGACCGTCCGGCCGGCCGGCCAGGGCCGAGCCGCCGGCCGCTCCAACCCGTCCAGCAGCCGCTCGGCGAACGGCTGGGCCTTGACCACGTCCCCGAAGCGGTGGCCGCCGGTGAGCGCGACCACCTGCGGCACCTCGCCGTTGGGCCTCGTCCGGTCCACCCGCGCCCCGGTGACCGCCGCCGGCGGAACCGGCAGCGGGGGCTCGCCGTCCTTGAGGAGGAGCAGCCGGTGGGTGGTCAGCACCAGGGTGCCGTGGCGGAAGTGGTCGGGGTGTCGGGCGGCGGTTGCCGCGACCGGCCGCTCGCCGGGTGCGATGGTGGCCTGGACGGTGCGCACGGCCGCGGCCCGGCGGTGGTGGCCGCTGTCGCCGGCCACGTCGAAGGCCACCTCGACGAGATCGGTCCGGTCCGCGGATCGAGCGTACCCGCGTGGGGCACGTACGCTGGCGGTGACGAGAGGATCAGCATGCTGGCGGGCCCTGGGCAGGTGTTGGCGGGGCGGTACCGGGTGACGGACCGTCCGGAGTACCTGCGGGTACTCGCGATGGACGAACAGAGCGGCACCTCGGTGCAACTGACGGGGCTGGAGCTGCCCGGACTGCTGACCGCCGTGGACCCGGCGTACGGCGAACCGGGCCACGGCGAGCCGGTCTACGGCGACCCGGTGCCCGCGCAGGGCGAGCGGCTGGTCCGGCGGGTGGCCGCGGTGGCGGCCGGCGTCCCCGCCCACCCGCGGCTGCTCGGCGGCGCCGGGGCCTTCGTGGACGGCGAACTGCTGTGGACGGTGGAGGAGTGCCCGGCCGGCGTCCCGCTGGCCGCCCTCCTGGCGGACGGGCCGGTGCCGCCGTACCGGGTCGCGGAGCTGGCGTCCGACCTCGCGGGAGCACTCCGGGCCCTGCACGAGGCCGGGCTGACCCACGGGAACCTCTCGGCCGACACCGTGCTGGTCTGCGAGGACGGCGCCGCCCTGCTCGGCGGCCTGGACGCCGGCGTCGCCCTGGAGGCGCTCTGCGAGGAGCTGGGCGGCCCGGCGGGCCGGCGCCGGTACGAGGTGCGCGCCGGGCTGCTCGGCCCCCGGACCGAGCGCTGGCCGATGGACGGGGGCCCGGCCGGCGACTGCTGGGCGCTGGGCGTCCTGCTGTTCCGGCTGCTCACCGGCGCCGCGCCGTACCCCGAGGACGACCTGGCGACGCTGCTCGGCGCCGTCCGGGACGACCGGCGGGCCTCCACCCACGGCTGCGGCCCGCTCGGGCCGCTGGTCGAGCGGCTGCTCCAGCCGGACGCGGCGCTGCGGCCGACGGCCGTGCAGACCTGGCGGGAGCTCACCGGGCTGCTCGCGGCCGCCCCGGAGCCGTTCGGCCCGGTGCCGCCGGTGCTGCTGCCGGTGCGCCGTCCGGAGGGGCCGCTGGTGCCCCGCGGGCGCCGGGCCGGGCGCGGGAGCGGGCCGGCCGCCGACACCGGCGGGAGCGGCCCGCCGCCCCGCCCGCCCCGGGTGCCGCCGGCGCTGCTGGGGCCGCTGCTGCTGGCCGCCGTCCTGGTCGCGCTGGTGCTGGCGGTCGGCGCCGTGGTGCTGTTCGCAGGCTGACGAGCCGTGCCGCAGGTCACAGGGCGGTCACGTGGCCGGGGCGGGATCCTCCTGGTGGAACGTCCGGCCTAATCTGTGCGTGAGAGATGTTCGAACGGTGGTCAGCGGTGCACCGGACCCTCCGTCGGGGTGACGGCAGGTGGATGAGGGGGAGCGGTCGCCATGGGTGTTCAGGACAGGCCGGAGACGGCTGCGGAGCAGCGCCTGCTGGCGGACCGCTACGAACTCGGGGAACGCCTCGGCCGGGGTGGCATGGGCACCGTCTGGCGGGCCCGGGACAGGATGCTCGACCGTGAGGTCGCGGTCAAGGAACTGACCGTCAGCCACCTGCCCGAGGAGGAGCTGGAGATCCTCAACGCCCGGATGAAGCGCGAGGCCAGCGCCGCCGCCCGGATCAAGCACCCCGGCGTGATCACCGTCCACGACGTGCTGGAGCAGGACGGCCGGCCGTGGATCGTGATGGAGCTGGTGGACGGCCGCTCGCTGGCCGACGTGATCAGCCAGGACGGCACCCTGCTGCCCCGGGAGGCGGCCGAGGTCGGCGCCCAGGTGCTGGCCGCGCTGCACCGCGGCCACCAACTCGGCGTGCTGCACCGGGACGTCAAGCCCGGCAACGTCCTGCTGGAGCGCGGCACCGGCCGGGTGGTGCTGCTGGACTTCGGCATCGCGACCTACGAGGGATCGGCCGAACTCACCCGCCCCGGCGACCTGGTGGGCTCGCCGGACTACCTGGCGCCCGAGCGGGCCCAGGGCGAGCGGCCGGGGCCGGCCTCCGACCTGTGGGGCCTGGGCGCCACGCTGTACGCGGCGGTGGAGGGGGAGTCCCCGTTCCGGCGGACCTCCCCGCTGACCACGCTGGCCGCGGTGGTCGGCGACCCGCTGCCCGAGCCGCGCCGGGCCGGCGCGCTCGGACCGGTGCTGGCGGCGCTGATGGCCAAGGACCCGGCCGAGCGGCCGACCGCCGACCAGGCGCTGCGGATGCTGGCCGAGGTGACCGCCGGGCACACCATGGGTTTCAAGAAGCCCGAGCCGAAGAGCGCGCCGAAGGTGCCGACCCAGTCGGTGCCGGTGGTGGACCGCACCACCACGCCGCCCGCCGGTACGGCCCCGGAGCCGGCCACCGTGCCGCAGCCGGCCGGCGCGTCCCTGCCGGACGCCGCCGGGCCGCCCGCCGCCGCGGCGCCGCCGGCCGCCCCCGCCGGCCCGGCCCGCCGCGCCTCCAGGGCCCGGCTGGTCCTCCAGGTGGCGGCGCTCGGCCTGGCGACCGCGCTGGTGGCCGGCGGCGCCGCGTACATGGTGACGGCCAAGGACGCCCCGGGCGGCGGGGCCGGCCCCGGGCCGACCCCGACCGTCCAGCAGTCCCCGACCTCCGGCGCGCCGGCCGCGGCCGGCTACCGCTGGACGGAGGACCCGGGCGGATTCCGCTTCCTGCTGCCCTCCGTCGGCCCCGCCTGGGAGCGGACGACCGGTGACAACCAGATCTACTACAGCCCCGACAACAAGGCGCACTACCTGCAGTTCGCCGTCACGGTCGGGCAGTCGACCTCCCCGCTGGAGCACCTGCAGCAGCTGGAGGCCAGCGTCTCCAAGAACCTGACCGGCTACAAGCAGGCCAGGATGGCCGACGCCAAGGTCAAGGGCCACGACGCGGCCGTCTGGGAGTTCTCGTACGCGGCGAAGGAGGGCGGCCGGCGGCACGCGATCGAGGCCGAGTTCATCGACGACCAGGGCACCGCGTACGCCGTCTACCTGTCCTGCCCGGACAAGGACTGGACCGAGGGCGAGCGCCGCTTCACGACGGTGCTGAACAGCTTCGAGCCCGTCGTCCGCTGACGGCGGGCACCGCCCCGGGGCCGGCCGGCGGCACGGGGAAGTTGCCGGAGTTTTCTGGTTACTGGCGGGTACCGAACCGGCCGCCGAGCGCTTAGGCTTCGCCGCATGACGGACCTCACGGCAGATGCACAGGCGCCCGCCCAGCCCGGACGCAACCCCGCGGCGCCCGGCGGCGCCCGCACCGTCGCCTCGGCGGTCACCCCCGCCCTGGTCGCCCGGCTCGCGGCCGGCGTGACCGCGGCCGGCGAGCCCGTGCCGGTGCACACCGTCGCCCCGCTCACCGGCGAGCGGCTCGCCACCCTGCCGCAGTCCACCCCGGCCGACGTGGAACGGGCCTACGAGCTGGCCCGCCGCGCCCAGCAGGGCTGGGCCGCGCTGCCGCTGCGCCGCCGGGCCGCCGTCCTGCTGCGCTTCCACGACCTGCTGCTCCAGCGCCAGGACGAGGTGCTCGACCTGATCCAGGCGGAGACCGGCAAGGCCCGGCTGCACGCCTTCGAGGAGGTGCTGGGCGCCGCGCTGGCCGCCCGGCACTACGGCCGGGCCGCGGGGAAGTACCTGCGGGACCGCCGCCGGGGCGGCGCCGTGCCGGTGCTCACCCACACCGTCGAGGCCCGTCGGCCGAAGGGCGTGATCGGGCAGATCTCGCCCTGGAACTACCCGCTGGAGCTGTCCGTCGGCGACGCGCTGCCCGCCTTCGTGGCCGGCAACGCGGTGGTCAACAAGCCGGACACGCAGACCGCGCTGACCGCCCTGTGGGCCCGCGAGCTGCTGGTCGAGGCCGGGCTGCCGGCCGCCCTCTGGCAGATCGTGATCGGCGACGGCCCGGTGATCGGCCCGGCCGTGGTCGAGCACGCCGACTACGTCTCCTTCACCGGCTCCACCCGGACCGGCCGCGAGGTGGCCCAGCGGGCCGCCGCCCGGTTGGTCGGCGCCTCGCTGGAGCTGGGCGGCAAGAACGCCCTGCTGGTGCTCGCCGACGCGGACCTCGACAAGGCCGCCGAGGGCGCCGTCCGGGCCTGCTTCTCCTCGGCGGGTCAGCTCTGCATCTCGGTCGAGCGGCTCTTCGTGCACCGCTCGGTCGCGGACGAGTTCCTGGCCCGCTTCGCGGCCCGCACCGGCGCGCTGCGGCTCGGCGGCGGCCTCGCCTACGGCGCGGACATGGGCTCGCTGGTCTCCGACCGCCAGCTGGAGGTCGTCACCCAGCACGTCGAGGAGGCGGTCAAGGCCGGCGCGACCGTGCTGGCCGGCGGCCGGGCCCGCCCCGACCTCGGCCCGCTGTTCTTCGAGCCGACCATCCTGGACGGGGTCACCCCGGGGATGGCGGTCTGCGCCGAGGAGACCTTCGGCCCGGTCGTCTCGGTCTACCGCTTCGACACCGAGGACGAGGCCGTCGCGGCGGCCAACTCCACCTCGTACGGGCTGAACTCCAGCGTCTGGACGAAGGACGCGCGGCGCGGGCGGGCGGTCGCGGCCCGGCTGCGCACGGGCACCGTCAACGTCAACGAGGCGTACGCGGCGGCCTACGGATCGGTCGCCTCGCCGATGGGCGGGATGGGCGACTCCGGGCTCGGCCGCCGGCACGGCGCGGAGGGCATCCTGCGCTACACCGAGGCCCAGACCATCGCCAGCCAACGGCTGCTGCCGATCGGCCCGTCGCTCGGCATGGACGACGAGAGGTTCGCCGCCCTGTTCACCACCGGGCTGCGGGCGATGAAGGCCTTCCGGCTCAAGTAGGGCCCCGGGGCCCTCGGGCCCCCGGACCCCGGGGCAGGGTCCGGCAGTCGATCGGTAGGCCGGTGGTGCGCCGGCCGGCAACGCGAAGGAGCAGCGGGCGATGGCAGTGTCACCGGAAGCGACCCCGGAGGGGCGGCGGCCCGCGGAGGCCGACGAGTTCGACTACGACGTGGTGGTGGTCGGCTCCGGCTTCGGCGGCTCGGTCACCGCCCTGCGGCTCACCGAGAAGGGGTACCGGGTCGCCGTCCTGGAGGCCGGCCGCCGGTTCCGGGCGGACGAACTCCCGGCCACCTCCTGGGACACCAGGAACTACCTCTGGGCGCCGGCCCTCGGCCTGTACGGCATCCAGCGGATCCACCTGCTGGCGAACGTGCTGATCCTGGCCGGCGCGGGCGTCGGCGGCGGCTCGCTCAACTACGCCAACACCCTGTACGTACCGCCGAAGCCGTTCTTCGAGGACCGCCAGTGGAGCCACATCACCGACTGGCAGGAGGAGCTGGCGCCGTTCTACGACCAGGCGCAGCGGATGCTCGGCGTCCGGCTGAACCCGACCGTCACCCCGGCCGACGTCCACCTCAGGGCGGCGGCCGAGAAGATGGGCGTCGGGGACACCTTCCACCTGGCGCCGGTCGGGGTGTTCTTCGGCGACGGCAAGGACGCCGTGGACGCCTCCCGGACGGAGTCCGCGGGAGGGACGGCGAAGGCCGCGCCCGGCGCGGAGAGCGAGGACCCGTACTTCGGCGGCGCCGGGCCCAGGCGGCGGGCCTGCATCGAGTGCGGCGAGTGCATGACCGGCTGCCGGCACGGCGCGAAGAACATGCTCACCGAGAACTACCTCTACCTGGCCGAGCGCGGCGGCGCCGAGATCCACCCGCTCACCACGGTGTCCCGGATCCGGGAGCAGGGGGAGGGCTTCGCGGTCGACGTGCGGCGCACCGACTCGCGCTCCCGGGACCGGGCCAAGGCCGGCGCCCGGACCATCACGGCGGCCCGGGTGGTGGTCGCGGCGGGCACCTACGGCACCCAGACCCTGCTGCACCGGATGCGCGACGGCGGTCACCTGCCCGGCATCTCGGCCCGGCTCGGGGAGCTGACCCGCACCAACTCCGAGGCCCTGGTGGGGGCGCAGACCAGCGACCGGCGCTACGGCTCGAAGGCGGACTTCACCAAGGGCGTCGCGATCACCTCCTCGATCCACCCCAACGCCAACACCCACATCGAGCCGGTGCGCTACGGCAAGGGCTCCAACGCGATGGGCGCGCTCTCGGTGCAGCAGGTCCCCGGCGGGGGCCGGGCGCCCCGATGGCTGACCTACGCGGTCACGGCGGCCACCCATCCCGTCAACTTCGTCCGCTCGATGAGCCTGCACCGGTGGTCGGAGAAGACCATCATCGGCCTGGTGATGCAGTCGCTGGACAACTCGATCACCGTCTCGCTGAAGACCAAGGGCCTGGGCAAGGGCAAGCTGACCTCCCGGCAGGGCCACGGCGAGCCGAACCCGACCTGGATCCCGGCCGCCGAGGAGGGCGCCAAGGCGCTCGCGGCGGAGATCAACGGGTTCCCCGGCAGCACCGTCGGGGAGATCCTCGACATCCCGATGACCGCGCACTTCCTCGGCGGCTGCCCGATCGGCGACGCTCCGGAGACCGGTGTGGTGGACCCGTACCACCGGCTGTACGGGTACCCGGGGATCAGCGTGGTGGACGGTTCGGCGGTCTCGGCGAACCTCGGGGTCAACCCCTCGCTGACGATCACCGCGCAGGCCGAGCGGGCCATGTCGATGTGGCCCAACAAGGGCGAGGCGGACCGGCGTCCGGCGCAGGGCGAGGAGTACCGCCGGGTCGCGGCGGTGGCTCCGGTGCGGCCGGCGGTGCCGAAGGGCGCCTTCGGGGAGCTGCGGCTGCCGCTGCTCGCGGTGCCGGCGGTGCCGGCCCGGCAGGCCCCGGCGGAGCCGGACTGACCGCTCCCGGGCGGGAGTTCGGGCCCGTACCGTCGGTGGTTGACAGGCTCGGACGGCCGATGGGATAAACAGGGGCTCATCGAGGGCTTGCGACGACGGGGGACGCGGCTATGGCCATCTGTGCATCGTGCGGGGCTGCTTCGGCGCAGGGGGCGCAGCGCTGCGCGTCCTGCGACCGGCCGCTCGCGCCACCACCGCCGCCGGCCGCACCGCCCGTCGTCCCCCCGGCCGCGCCGCCGGTTGCACCGGCCGTCGCGCCTCCGGTCGCGCCGCCCGCGCCGCCCGTCGCACCGCCGCCGCCCTCCGGCGCCCCGGCGGTGGGCAGTTGGGGTGCGGGCACGGCGCTCGCCCCGGGCGGGGCGCAGCCCGCCGCGCTGCGCTGGTTCACCGGCTCGGACTGGCGCCCGGCGTTGCGGGTGGTGGTCGCACCGACCGTGGTGCTGCTGCTCGCCGCCCTGCTGGCGGCCGTCCCGGGCAGCTACGGCGGTGAGTTCCCGGCGCCGTTCGGCACCCGTTACGGCGGCTCGCTGGCGGCCGCCCTGGCCGCGCTCGGCGCGCCCTTCGAGGGCCTGCTCGCGATGGGGAGCGGGCGGTCGTCGTGGTCGCTCGACTACACCCTGCGGGTCCTCCCGATGACCGTCACCCTGCTGTGGGCGCTGGCGCTCTGGGCCGGGCTGCGCTCCGGGCTGCGCCGCCGGCAGGCCCGGACCGGCGGCCAGGCGGGCCGGGCGTTCGCCTTCGGCGAGGCGGCCAGGACGGGGCTGGTCGCGGCCGCCGTCACGCTGGTGCTGGGCCTGCTCTGCGGCACCCGCTGGCAGCCGGCCGAGCGCGGCCGCGGGAGCTACGACGAGGACCGGTACGAGGGGCTGTTCGGCGGCCCCGCCTTCGACCTGGACGCCGGCTGGGTGCAGGCCCTCGGCTGGACCTTCCTGCTGGCCGGGCTGATCGCGCTGGCCGTGTACGGGACGGACGCCCTGCGCTGGGCGGCCTGGCGCAACGCCGGGGTGCGCGGCTGGGCGGTGGCCGGCCTGACGGCGGGCCGGGTGATCGCCTCGGCGGTGGCCCTGGCCTCGGTGACGGCCTTCGTGATCGTCGCGGTGCAGGGCGAGGGCGGTGCGACCCTCGCCTCGCTGGCCTTCCTGCCCAACCTCGGCCTGCTGCTGCTCGGCTTCGGCTCGGGGGCGACCTTCGAGGCGGGCCGGCAGGGCTACCTGGAGCAGGGCGAGGGTGACGGCTACACGCCCGGCCGGTTCCAGTACTCCTTCTTCGACCTGAAGGACCTGCCGGGCGACTGGCGCTGGACGGCTCTGCTGGCCCTGGCGACGGCGGCCCTGCTCGGCTGGACGGCGTTCCGCCGCCGGCTGGACGTGGCGGACCGGATCCGGCTGGCGGTGGTGCACAGTGCCGCGCTGAGCCTGCTGTTCCTGCTCGCCGGGGCCTCGATGAGCGTCGAGGGGACGAACGAGGGGCGGGCGACCGTGCTGGGCCGGGGGGAGCACTCCTCGGTGGGACTGGTCTTCGGCTCGGCGCTGGCGGCCAGCCTGCTCTGGGCGGCGGCCGGCGCGCTGGCGCTGCCGCCGCTGCTCGCCGCGCTGGGCGCGCGCCGGCCCGCGGCCGGTCCGGGCGGGCCCGCGTCGGCCGCGCCGGTGGTGCCCGCGCAGGGCGGCCACGACGACGACGGGCCGGACGCCGGGGCCCCGGCCGCGGTGGTGCCCGCGCCGGGCGACCTGCTGGACTCGCACGGCGCGGACTCCCTCGGCGCGGGCGCGCGGGGGCAGGACCCGCACGACGGCGTGCGGCCGGCGGGCGGCGGCCGGGCCACGGCCGAGGACTCCTCGGTCTGGCGCAAGCAGGACCCGGCGGACTCGTAGCGGCCGGGGCCGGGAAAGGGCAAAGGGCCCCGCGGGGGAACGGGGCCCTTTGTCGCTCAGCACTCGGCGTCAGGGCTGCGCCGGTGCTGGGGTGACGGCGCCGGGGGAAGAGCGCCGTCGCGGCGGATGGCTTCGGATGTCGCGCCCGCGGCCGGCGTGGGTGAGCCGGGGTGCGGCGCGTGTGCGCGGTCGTGCGCGGCCCGCCGTGCCTGTCCGGACGGGCCAACGCTCACGGAGCGTGAGGTGATAACCGTTGTCGCCGACGGGTTGCGGCGGCACCGGCACGGACCCGCCGCCGGCCTGACCGCGGCCGCCGGGCGAACCCCCCTCAACCAGCATCGTGCTGGACGGGCCCCTTGCTCTGCAACCGGTTCGACGCAGTTCGGCACAGTCCATTTCGCGGCGGGGCCCGCGAGGAGGGCCGCCGGGAGGCCCGTCGGGAGGTCCGCCGGGGGCCGGCCGGGGCGGCGGGCCGGGGTTCCGGGACCGGGCCGGGCACGGCGGGTGATGATCACGTTGAGTAGTTGCCGCGGGCCGGAGCGCACGGGGACGCGCGTAGCGGCGCGCGGCGCCGGGGGACGCGCGCCGTCGGCGCGGACGGGTGCTCCGGCCGGCCCCGGGACAGGGGGGACGGGAGCGGCCCGCGGGCCGGGGCGGGGTGGGTGACGGGGGCGCGCGCGGGACGGGGGCGCGCGCGGGACGGTGGCGCGCCGGGGCGGGACGGTACGGGGGTGCGGCGACCCGCGCCCGGGCGTCCCCGGGCGCGGGCCGCCCCACCTCCTTGGACCCAGTCGCGGCCGGGGTCGCTGTCCCCTGCTGTCCGGTCGCGGCACCCGCGCACGGTCCCACGGCGGGCCGCCTCCCCGGCTGACCGGGACGGCGGCGGCGCCACGTGCGCCGGTGGACTGGCGATGAGCTCCACGCGTGGTCCTGCAAGCCCGTACGGAGCCGCCCCCGGACTGCGGGGCCGAGGCGGCGCACCAGGCGGGTGCGTCGCGGTCGTACGGTCGTGAGGAGAAACGAGCCGGCGGCCCGGGCGGTCACGGTGCCAACAGGGTGACGTACCGGGTGAAGCGGGGGGCCCCGGGCGGGCCGGTAGACTGGGGGCCGACACCCCCACATACCACCCGCCGCCGCCCTGCCGGGCGCCGTGGCGTGTGGCACCTCCCGTTCCGCTGCCGGAAGGCCGTTCGTGTCCTCTGCTACCCCCGACCACTCCGTACCGCCGGCCGACACCGTCCTGGTCGTCGACTTCGGCGCCCAGTACGCCCAGCTCATCGCCCGCCGCGTCCGTGAGGCCCGGGTCTACAGCGAGATCGTGCCGAGCACGATGCCCGTGGAAGAGATGCTGGCCAAGAACCCCCGGGCGATCATCCTCTCCGGCGGCCCGTCCTCCGTGTACGCCGAGGGCGCCCCGACCGTCGACCGGTCGCTGTTCGAGTCCGGGGTCCCGGTCTTCGGCATGTGCTACGGCTTCCAGCTGATGGCCACCACGTTGGGCGGCACCGTCGACGACAACGGCGCCCGGGAGTACGGCCGCACCCCGCTGACCGTCTCCAAGACCGGCTCGACCCTCTTCGAGGGCACCCCGGCCGAGCAGTCGGTGTGGATGTCGCACGGCGACGCCTGCTCGGCCGCGCCGGAGGGCTTCACCGTCACCGCGTCCACCGACGTGGTCCCGGTCGCGGCCTTCGAGAACGACGAGAAGAAGCTGTACGGGGTCCAGTACCACCCCGAGGTGATGCACTCCACGCACGGCCAGCAGGTGCTGGAGCACTTCCTCTACCGGGGCGCCGGCATCGAGCCGAACTGGACCACCACCAACGTGGTCGAGGAGCAGGTCGCGCTCATCCGCGAGCAGGTCGGCAGCAAGCGCGCGATCTGCGGGCTCTCCGGCGGGGTCGACTCCGCGGTCGCCGCCGCGCTGGTGCAGAAGGCCATCGGCTCGCAGCTGACCTGCGTGTACGTGGACCACGGCCTGATGCGCAAGGGCGAGACCGAGCAGGTCGAGAAGGACTTCGTCGCGGCCACCGGCATCCAGCTGAAGGTCGTCGACGCCGAGGAGCGCTTCCTCGCCGCCCTCGCCGGGGTGAGCGACCCCGAGACCAAGCGGAAGATCATCGGCCGCGAGTTCATCCGGGTCTTCGAGCAGGCGCAGGCCGAGATCGTGGCCGAGGCCGGCGCGTCCGGCGAGGACGTCGCGTTCCTGGTGCAGGGCACGCTCTACCCGGACGTGGTCGAGTCCGGCGGCGGCACCGGCACCGCGAACATCAAGTCGCACCACAACGTCGGCGGCCTGCCCGACGACATCGAGTTCGAGCTGATCGAGCCGCTGCGCAAGCTGTTCAAGGACGAGGTCCGGATGGTCGGCCAGGAGCTCGGCCTGCCGGAGGAGATCGTCCAGCGCCAGCCGTTCCCGGGCCCGGGCCTGGGCATCCGGATCGTCGGCGAGGTCACCAAGGAGCGTCTGGACCTGCTCCGCGAGGCCGACGCCATCGCCCGCGAGGAGCTCACCGCGGCCGGCCTGGACCGCTCGATCTGGCAGTGCCCGGTCGTGCTGCTGGCCGACGTCCGCAGCGTCGGCGTGCAGGGTGACGGCCGCACCTACGGCCACCCGATCGTGCTGCGCCCGGTCTCCTCCGAGGACGCCATGACGGCCGACTGGTCGCGGGTGCCCTACGAGGTGCTGGCGAAGATCTCGACCCGGATCACCAACGAGGTCGACGAGGTGAACCGCGTGGTGCTGGACGTCACCAGCAAGCCGCCGGGCACCATCGAGTGGGAGTAGTCTCCCGCCGGACTGAACAGCCGCGCCGTCGCACCCGTACCCATGGGAGCGACGGCGCGGCCGTTCGCGGTGCGGGGGCCGCCCGTCGGGTGGGCCCTCCCACCGAAAACGCTCGGCAACGGGCAGAATCGGACCGGATCTGTCAGGGGGCTGACGGGCCGAGAGGGAAGGTGGAGGCATGTCGCAGGCCAGCAACGACCGGCCGGGCGGTACGGAGCCCGGTGGCGGCGACCGGGTGGAGCGGCTCAGGCGGCTCGCCTCGCAGTACGCGCTGCTGCCGCTGCGGCTGTTCCTCGGGGTGACCTTCGTGTACGCCGCGCTGGACAAGCTGTCGGACGCGCACTACCTGGCCGGCGCGGGCGACCCGGCCTCCTTCGTCTCGCAGACCCAGGCGGTGAAGGCGGCCAGCCCGGTCTCCTTCCTGCTCGGGCCCGCACTGGACGCGCCGACCTTCTTCGCGCTGCTGATCGCCTTCGGCGAGCTGGCCGTCGGGCTCGGCACCCTGTTCGGCCTCTGGGGCCGGATCGCGGCCACCGGCGGCGCGTTGATCAGCGCCGGCCTCTGGTTCACCGTCAGCTGGGGCGTCACGCCGTACTACCTGGGCAACGACCTGGCCTACCTGATGGCCTGGACCCCCCTGGTGCTGGCCGGCACCCCGTACCTCTCGGTGGACGGCTACCTCGTCGCGCGGGCCCGCCGGGACCGTGCCCGGGGCCTGGGCGGCCGGCAGATCCGGCGCCGCTCCCTGGTGGACGGTTCGATCGCGGCGGTGGCGATCGGCGGCGCCGGGCTCCTCGCCGGATCGCTGACGGCGACCTTCGGGCGGGACAGGACGGTCAAGCCCCGGCAGACGGCCGCGCCGACCCCGGTGCCGGCCGGCCCGGTGGCCTCGGTGGCGGTCTCCGCCGTCCCGGTCGGCGGCTCGGCCCAGGTCAAGGACCCGGCCACCGGCGACGCCGTCTACCTGGTCCAGCCGACGGCCGGCCAGTACTGCGCCTTCTCCTCGGTCTGCACGCACTCCGGCTGCGCGGTCGACGCCCCGAAGAACGGCCAGATGTACTGCCCCTGCCACGGCTCGAAGTTCGACGCCGCCACCGGCGCGGTGATCAACGGCCCGGCGACCAAGCCGCTGCCCAAGTACACCGTCACCAAGGAGGGCGACAAGCTCAACCTGGGCCCGCTCCAGACCTGACCGGCCGCCCCCGCGGTGGCCCTCCGGGCCGCCGGACCGCTGAGCCGTCCCCCGCCGGGGACGGCTCAGCGGCCGTCCGCCCCGGGGCGCTCGCCGTCCAGCAGGCCCAGCTCGCGCAGGTGGGCGTCCAGGTCGCCCTCGGGGGTGCCGGGGGCGCCGGGCGCCGTCCGCGGGGCCGCGGGCGCCTCGGTGCGGCCGCGCCGGGCCATCGCCAGCACCGCGCCGGCCAGGCCCGCCGCGCCGAGCACGATGAACGTCACCGGGATGACTATCCGCCCGTTCACCGAGAAGTCGTTCAGCGACGCCACCAGGTAGAGCGTGGCCACCACGGTGAAGAGGGCCCCCGCGATCAGCGAGAACAGGTCGAGCCGGTGCTTCCTCATGCCTGGACCACCTTGATGTCGCCGAGCCCGACCGTCAGCGTGAGGTCGAGCGTCCCCTTCGGTGCCTGCCCGTTCAGCGGGTGCAGTTCGTACGTGCGGTCGTTGCTGTCGCCGGTGTCGTCGATCCCGGTGATCTGTACGTTGCCGAGGATGTGCCTCGCCCGCACCTCGACCACGACATCCGGGGGTACGAGGACGGTCAGGTCGCCCGCGCCGACCCGGGCGGTGGTGCTCAGGGTGCCCCCGGCCGGGTCCAGCCCGCGCAGGTCGAGCGTCGCGCTGCCGGCGCCCAGCCGGTACTCCCCGTGCAGCTCGCCCGCGGTCGCCGGCGCCCAGACCCGGTCGCCGAAGGCGTCGCCGACCGTCGCCCGGGAATGGCCGGTCGAGGCCAGCGCGACGGTCAGCAGCAGGGCCGGCACCACCAGCCCGCGGGCCCGGCCGAACTTGGCGCCGACCAGCAGGGTCAGGCCGATGCCGAGCAGCAGCGCCGCCATCACGGTGCTGAGCAGCACGTCCTTGCCGAGGCCGCCGGGCCGGACCCAGACCGCCGCGCAGACCCCCAGCGTCACCAGCAGGCCGAGCGTGCCCAGCGAGGAGCGGTCGCGGCAGCGCGCGGGCGGCGACGGCCGCCCGGCGCGGGCCGGGGCCGGGCCCTTGCGCAGCGGGTCGCCCTCCGGCAGGTCGGTCCGCTGCCACCAGGGCCGGGCCGGGGCGCCGGGCGCCGCGGCGGGGCCGGGGTACGGGCCCGCGTACGGGTTGCGCTCGGGGTGGCGCGGGTCCCACAGGTAGCCGGTCGGGCCGGGGTGCGGGGTGTCCAGGGGGACGGTGCCGGCCTCGCGCTCCCGGGCGTGCCGGGCCCGGGCCTCGGCGTCCTGCCGGTCCTCGGCCCCGGCCGGCCCGCCCGCCACCGCCGGTCCGTCCTGGAAGGGCGCCTGCGGGTACAGCCGGTCGTACGGGCCGCCGTGCCGCCGGCCGCGCCGGCGCCGGCGCGGCCGCCCGCCGCGCCGGTGCTCGGGGTCGTGGCGCACCGCGAGGAAGACCAGGCCGCCGAGCAGCAGCAGCGGGAAGAGCTGGTCGCCGTCGCCCATCGAGGAGAAGAAGACCCCGGTGCCGATCACGGTCAGCAGCACCGCGCCGATCGACTGGCCGTCCACCCGGCCGGTCAGCACCCGCTGCAGCTCGGTGCGCCCCTCGCGGCCCTCCCGGGGCTCGGCCGGCATCACCAGCCAGGCCAGTCCGTAGAGGAAGAGGCCGAGCCCGCCGGAGAGGCAGAGCACCGCGATCACCACCCGGAACACCACCGGGTCGATGTCCAGGTGCCGGCCCAGGCCGCCGCACACGCCGGCCACCACACGGTGGTGCTCGCTGCGGGTCAGCGGGGGGCGCTCGGTCTCCGGCGGGGAGAGCGGCCCCGCCCCCGGCGTCTGGTGGTCGTCCGTCATGCCTCCATCCTGGTGGCCCGCGGGCGGTTGCCCAACCGTTGCCGGCCCTGTCCGGACCCTGACTTGTCCCTGAGAGATCCTCGGGGCTCACCCTGATGCGCCCGGGCCCGCGCCCGTGTGACCATCGGTGGCGTGGCAGCACCCGGTACCGATCCCAAACCCCACGTCCCTGACACCCCGTCGGCGGCGGGTGGCGACCCGGCCCTCCCGGCCGAGGGCCGCCCGCCCTACCGCCGGCTCTACCGCAGCCCGCACGGGCGGATGCTCGGCGGCGTCGCGCACGGCCTCGCCGTGCACCTCGGGCTGCCGGTCACCTGGGTGCGGGCCGCGTTCGTGCTGCTCTTCTTCGCGCAGGGGATCGGCGCCCTGCTGTACGCGGCGTTCTGGTTCGTGGTGCCGATCGGCATCGGCGAGCCGGCCCCCGGCAGCGCCGCGCACTGGGCGTACGTCAACGGCGCCTTCGTGCCGGCCGCGCCGGGCCAGAGCGGCAGTGCGCTGCGCAAGGGCGGGCCGGGCCGGGTGGCCCGGCTGCGGGAGCTGCTCCAGCGGACCTTCCAGGGCGAGCCCGCGCTGCCCGCCGCGGCCGCCCCGCCGGTCCAGGAGGGGGCCGCGGCGCCCGCGGAGCGCGACGGCGCCGGGAAGCAGGGCCTGGGCCAGCTCGCCGCCCTGGTGATGCTGGTGATCGGCATCATGGCGCTGCTGAACGCGCTGAACATCCAGACCGCCAAGCCGTACACCTGGCCGCTGCTGGCGATCGGCGTCGGCGTCGCGCTGGTCTGGCGCCAGGCCGACGACTCGCGCTGGCAGCGCTGGTTCGGCCTGGAGGAGGGCGAGCGGCGGCGCGGCGCCTACACCAGGGTCGGCGCCGGCGTGCTGCTGGTGGTGGCGGGCATCATCGGCTTCCTGATCCTCCAGGGCACCGGTTCCACCATCGGTTCGGTGATCGAGGCCTCGATCGCCGTCCTCGCCGGCGTGCTGGTCCTGGTCGGCCCGTACGCGCTGCGGATGTGGCAGGACCTCGGCGCCGAGCGCACCGCCCGGATCCGGGCCCAGGAGCGGGCCGAGATCGCCGCGCACGTCCACGACTCGGTGCTGCACACCCTCACCCTGATCCAGCGCCGGGCGGAGGACCCGAAGGAGGTGCTCCGGCTGGCCCGCGCGCAGGAGCGCGAGCTGCGCCTGTGGCTGTACCGCCCGGAGGCCGCCGCCGAGGCCGCGCCGGACACCCTGGCCGAGCGGATCCGCGAGGTGGTCGCGGAGGTCGAGGACCGGCACGGGGTGCCGGTGGAGCTGGTCTGCGTCGGCGACTGCCCGATGGACGAGCGGATCTCGGCCCAGATGCGCGCCGCGAGGGAGGCGATGGTCAACGCGGCCAAGTACGGTGGCGGGGGACCGGTCCAGGTCTACGCCGAGGTGGAGGGGCGCACGGTGTCGGTCTTCGTACGCGACCACGGGCCCGGCTTCGACCCGGACGAGGTGCCGGAGGACCGGATGGGCGTTCGCGAGTCGATCATCGGCCGGATGAAGCGCAACGGCGGCACCGCGAGGGTGCGGCCCGCGCCGGACGGCGGGACCGAGGTCGAGCTGGAGATGGAGAGAGCTGATGACTGAGCCTGCAGGTGGGGCCATGGGGGTACCCCCGGCCGAAGGCGCGGGGAGGGTGGCCCGGGTGGTCCTGGTGGACGACCACCGGATGTTCCGCACGGGGGTGCGGGCCGAGATCGGACGCACCGAGGTGACCGGGATCGACGTGGTCGGCGAGGCCGACGACGTCGAGTCGGCGGTCCGGGTGGTCGCCGAGACCAGGCCGGACGTGGTGCTGCTCGACGTCCACCTGCCCGGCGGCGGCGGGGCCGAGGTGCTGCGGCGGTCCGCCTCGCTGATGGCGGACCCGCAGGGGGTGCGCTTCCTCGCGCTGTCCGTCTCGGACGCGGCCGAGGACGTGATCGGGGTGATCCGCGGCGGCGCCCGCGGCTACGTCACCAAGACCATCACCGGGACCGACCTGGTGAACGCGATCTTCCGGATCTCCGACGGCGACGCCGTCTTCTCGCCGCGGCTGGCCGGCTTCGTCCTGGACGCCTTCGCCGCCACCGACACCCCGCCGGTCGACGAGGACCTCGACCGGCTGACCCAGCGCGAGCGCGAGGTGCTGCGGCTGATCGCCCGCGGCTACGCGTACAAGGAGATCGCCAAGCAGCTGTTCATCTCGGTGAAGACGGTGGAGAGCCACGTCTCGGCGGTGCTGCGCAAGCTCCAGCTGAGCAACCGTCACGAGCTGACCCGCTGGGCGACGGCGCGCCGGCTGGTCTGACGGGGGTTCACGTACGACGCGGGCCCGCCGCTCCGGTGACGGAGCGCCGGGCCCGGTGCATGTCCGGCGCGCGTGCGGCCGAGGGGTCAGCCGCGGGCGCGGCGACGGGCGACCAGGACGCCGCCGGCGCCGAGCAGGACGAGGGCGCCGCCGGCCCCGATCAGCGGGCCGGTGCTGCGGCTGCCGCCGGTCTGCGCCAGCCGGGCGGGCGCGGCCGGGGGCACGGCGGGCGACGCGGCGGGCCCGGCAGCGGCGGCCGGCGTGCTGCCGGCCGGTGCCGGGGCGGTGACGGCGGCCGGGGCGACGGCCGGGGCGGGCGTCGCGACCGGGGCCGGGGCCTTCGCGGTGCGGGTGGCTTTGCCGGCGGGGGTGGTCCTGGCGGTGGGCCCGGCCGCCGGGCGGCTGATCCTCACCGTGCGGCGGTCCGTCAGCCCCGGGGTCTCGGAGACGGCGGTGTGGCTGTCGGTGAGCACCTGCAGCTCGGTCCGGTCCTGCGGGGCACCGGGGGTGAGCGCCAGCCGGATCTGCACCACCGCGGTGCCGCCGTCGTCCAGCCGCTGCCGGTAGGCCGGTTCGGCCTCGACCACCCCGGTGCAGTTGACCGAGAGCTTCAGCCGCTCCCAGCCGCCGCCCGGCACCAGCATCTCCACCCGCACGTCCTGCGGCGTCAGGGCCCTCGCCCGCCCGGGGGAGTGGATCCCGAAGCTGGGGCGCACCCCGGACTGCACCCCGCCGGTGGTGTTGTGGATGCTGACGCCGAACGAGGCCCAGGCGCCGCCGGCGTCGACGGAGCGGGCGCTCCCGGCCGTGAAGGCGGCGTCCGGCGCGACCGGGTGGACGCCGTCGTGGACGACGGCGCCCCCGGTCAGCCGGCCGTCGGCGCAGGCCCAGGCGGTGTCCGCGGGGAGCAGCTGGACGGCGCCGCCGAGGAGCAGGGTGGCGGCCAGGCCGACGATCTTGGACCGGCGGGAGATCGAGGGGGCGTTCTTCGTGGAAGTGGAGATGGCGGACGCGCGCATGATGTGTTCCCCGGAGGCGTGGTGCTGACGACGTGGTGGGTGAAGGTGACCGGCCCCGCTCGTTACGAGCGGAGTGCGCCCCCCGGCTGCGCCGGTCTCGCTCTCCGTGCCCTTCCTCCCTGAAGACGTCCGTCCGCCCCGGAGGTTGCAGGCGGGGCCGAAGTTTTTCCGGATGATTGTCCGGCGGCGTGGTCAGGACGGCCGGACGGCGCCCGCGAAGGGCATCACGTCGATGCTCTCGTAGCGCACCGGAGCCCCGGGGTGCGGTGCGTGGATCATCCGGCCGCCGCCGGTGTACAGGCCGACGTGGGTGACGCCCGAGTAGAAGAACACCAGGTCACCGGGCTGGAGTGCGTCCCGCGGGATGCGCCGGGCGGCGTCGATCTGGTCGTAGGTGGTGCGCGGCAGGCTGACCCCGGCGGCGGCCCAGGCGGCCTGGACCAGGCCCGAGCAGTCGTACGAGCCGGGGCCGGTGGCGCCCCAGACGTACGGCTTGCCGAGCTGGGCGCGGGCGAAGGCGATCGCCTCGGCGGCCCGGCCGGAGGCGGCGACGGCGCCCGGGTCCGGGCCGAGGTCCGGCCGCGCGCTGTCACGGGAGGCCCGGTCGGCGGTGCCGCGCTCCTCGGCGGCGAGCCGGGCGAGCAGGGCCTGCGCCCGGTTCAGCCGGTCCTGGACGGTGGCCTTCTCGGCGGCCAGCTCGCGTTGCCGGGCGTCGAGGTCGGCGAGCCGCAGCCGGGCCTCGGCCGTCCTGGTGTCCAGCGCCAGCCGCTGCCGGCCGAACTCCTCCAGCACCTGGCGTTCGACGGCGCCGGCCTGGTCGAGCATGCCGGCGCGCTGCAGGAACTGCCGCGGGTCGTCCGAGAGGGCGAGCTGGAACCCGGGCGGGAAGCCGCCGCCGCGGTACTGCTCGGCGGCCAGCTCGCCGAGCCGCTCGCGGGTGGCCTCCATCGCGGCGGCCCGCCGGGCGACGTCGTCCTGCAGCGCGGTCACCTGCCGCTGCAGGGCCTCGGCCTGTTCCCTGGCCCCGTCGTAGCGCTGGGTGGCCTGCTCGGCCTCCTGGTACAGCCCGTCCAGCTGCGCCCGGACCTGCTCGGGGGCCGGCCGCGGCTCGGCGTGCCCGGCGGGGGCGAGGACGGTGACGGAGGCGGCGGCCGCCCCCACCACGCCGGCGGCCGTCCGGCGGGCCCGGCCGGTGAGGGTGCTGCACCTGGGTTTCCTGTGCGACGCCATGGTGGCGTCCTCCTTTCGTCCGGCCTGGCGCCGGAGGGGCCGTCCGGCTCGGGCCGGCCCGTACCGGCGGCACCGGCCGGCTCAGGACGGGCACGCTAGCGCCACGACGGGCCGCGAGGGCCGCACGTCACGGCCCTGACCCGATCTGTCCGGAACTGTCCGCTTCGGTGCCGGACGGAGGCGGATCGGGGCGCCGGCCCGGTCGGAGCCCGACCGAACCGGCGGCCCCGGTGATCCGGCCGGGGTTGTCAGTCGTGGGTCATAGACTCGGAGTGCCATGAGTAGCCTCTTTGACGACCTCCCGCTCCCCGGCTTCGAGCTGCCCGCCGCCCGGAAGCCCGCCGGCCCGAAGCGGCCCGCCGCCGCGGGTGCCGCGCCCCTGGACGAACCCTTCGACCCGCCCGTCGACGAGGAGCCGCCGCCGTACGAGGAGGACGTCCCGTACACCGCGTACGAGGAGGCCATCCCGGCCGACCTCTTCCGCACGGACCACGCCGCCGAGACCGAGCGCGACGCCTGGTACCGCAACGGCCACGCCCGCACCGTGGTCGACCCGGCCCAGCTGCTGGAGGGCATGAACGACCCGCAGCGCGAGGCGGTGCTGCACGCGGGCGCGCCGCTGCTGATCGTGGCCGGCGCCGGCTCCGGCAAGACCCGGGTGCTCACCCACCGCATCGCCTACCTGCTCGGCGCCCGCCACGTGCAGCCCGGCGAGATCCTGGCGATCACCTTCACCAACAAGGCCGCCGGCGAGATGCGCGAGCGCGTCGAGCAGCTGGTCGGCCCGCGGGCCCGGGCGATGTGGGTGTCCACCTTCCACAGTGCCTGCGTGCGGATCCTGCGCCGGGAGAGCAAGCTGCTCGGCTTCACGTCGAGCTTCTCGATCTACGACTCGGCGGACTCGCAGCGGCTGATGGGCCTGGTCTGCCGGGACCTGGACCTCGACCCGAAGCAGTACCCGCCGAAGTCCTTCACCTCGAAGATCAGCAACCTCAAGAACGAGCTGATCGACGAGGAGACCTACTCCGCCCAGGCGGCCAACCCGACCGAGAAGAAGCTCGCCGAGGCGTACTTCCTCTACCAGCGGCGCCTGCGCGAGGCCAACGCGCTGGACTTCGACGACATCATCATGACCACGGTGAACCTGCTGCAGGCGTTCCCGGCCGTCGCCGAGTACTACCGCCGCCGGTTCCGGCACATCCTGGTCGACGAGTACCAGGACACCAACCACGCCCAGTACATGCTGGTCCGCGAGCTCAGCGGCGGCACCGCCGGCGCGGCGCCGAAGCGCACCGTGGACGGCGACCTGGTGAACCCGGCGGCCGCGGCGGCGGCCGAGGTGCCGCCGGCCGAGCTGTGCGTCGTCGGTGACGCGGACCAGTCGATCTACGCCTTCCGCGGCGCGACGATCCGCAACATCCTCCAGTTCGAGGAGGACTACCCGAACGCCACCACCATCCTGCTGGAGCAGAACTACCGCTCCACCCAGACCATCCTGAGCGCCGCCAACGCGGTCATCGAGCGGAACACCAGCCGCCGCGAGAAGAAGCTCTGGACGGCCGGCGAGGACGGCGAGAAGGTCGTCGGCTACGTCGCGGACGACGAGCACGGCGAGGCCCAGTTCATCGCCGACGAGATCGACCGGCTCACCGACGCGGGCCACGCCCGCCCCGGCGACGTGGCGATCTTCTACCGGACGAACGCGCAGTCCCGGGTGTTCGAGGAGGTGTTCATCCGGGTCGGCCTGCCGTACAAGGTGGTCGGCGGCGTCCGCTTCTACGAGCGCAAGGAGGTCCGGGACGTCCTCGCGTACCTGCGGGTGCTCTCCAACCCCGAGGACACCGTGCCGCTGCGCCGGATCCTCAACGTCCCCAAGCGGGGCATCGGCGACCGCGCCGAGGCGATGATCGACGCCCTCGCCGCCCGCGAGCGGATCAGCTTCGCGCAGGCGCTCGTCCGGGTGGACGAGGCGTACGGGATGGCCTCGCGCTCCGCCAACGCGGTGAAGAAGTTCAACACCCTGATGGCCGGGCTGCGCCAGGTCGTCGAGTCCGGCGCCGGCCCGGCCGCCGTGCTGGAGGCGGTGCTGGAGGAGACCGGCTACCTCGCCGAGCTGCAGTCCTCCACCGACCCCCAGGACGAGACCCGGGTGGAGAACCTCCAGGAGCTCGCCTCCGTCGCCCTGGAGTACGAGCAGGACCCCGGCGAGCGCCCGGAGGCCGAGGAGGGCGACGCCACCCCGCCGCCCGGCTCGCTCGCCGACTTCCTGGAGCGCGTCGCGCTGGTCGCCGACTCCGACCAGATCCCCGACGAGGACGACGACGGTGCGGGCGTGATCACCATGATGACCCTGCACACCGCCAAGGGCCTGGAGTTCCCCGTCGTCTTCCTGACCGGCATGGAGGACGGCATCTTCCCGCACATGCGGGCGCTCAACCAGGTGAAGGAGCTGGAGGAGGAGCGGCGGCTCGCCTACGTCGGCCTGACCCGGGCCCGGCAGCGGCTCTACCTGACCAGGTCGGTGCTGCGCAGCGCCTGGGGCCAGCCCTCGTACAACCCCGCCTCGCGGTTCCTGGAGGAGATCCCGGAGCCGCTGGTGGACTGGAAGCGGATGGGCGCGGCCTCGGCGCCGCCGTCGCGCGGCTACTCCGGCGGCTCGGGCTCCGGCGGGTTCACCGCGGGCAGCTCCGGCTCGCGGGCCGGCTCGCGCGGCGCCGCGAACACCGCCTCGCCGAAGGCCGGCTGGGGCCAGTCGGCCCGCCGGGTCACCGAGCGCGAGGTGGTGGGCCTGGCGGTCGGCGACCGCGTCACCCACGACACCTTCGGCCTCGGCACGGTGGTGGCGACCGCCGGCGTCGGCGACAAGGCGCAGGCCACCGTGGACTTCGGCACGGCCGGCCGCAAGCAGCTGCTGCTGCGCTACGCGCCGGTGGAGAAGCTCTAGGGTCCGGTCCGGTCCGGTCCGGAGGCCCCGGACCGGCCGGTCGGCGGGCGTGCGGCGGTGCGGGCGTGCGGTCGGCGGGCGGGCGCCGAGCGGGTTCAGCGCGGGTCGAGCCCCTGGCCGAGCAGCCAGGGCAGCGGGTCGATCGGGGCGCCGCCGTCCGGGCGGACCTCGAAGTGCAGGTGCGGGCCGGTGCTGTTGCCGCTGCTGCCCGAGTAGGCGATCACGTCACCCGCCTTCACCTGGCCCTTGCGGACCTTGTAGGTGCGCAGGTGGCAGTACCAGGTCTCGGTGCCGTCCGGGGCCTTCACTATGGCCATGTAGCCGTACGCCGAGTTCCACTGGGTGCGGACGGTGCCGTCGGTGACGGCCATCACCGGTGTCCCGCCCTGGACGGGGAAGTCGATCCCGGTGTGCCGCGCGGTCCAGTGCGTACCGGCCTCGCCGTAGGTGGCGCTCAGGCCGTGCAGCTCCACCGGCAGCGACACCTTGGGGCGCTCCGGGACGGGGGCGGGGGCCGGCGCGGTCTCGGTGGGCGCCGCCACCGGCTCCTGGGCGGACAGCGGGGGACGCGCCTCGCCGCGGGCGGCGCGCTCGGCGTCCGTGCCGCCGGCCGCGTCGGGCGACCGGCCGTCGTCCGGGGCCGCGGCCGGGGCGGCCTCGGTGGCGGGCCCGGCGACCGTCGAGCGGTCGGCGTCGCCCCGCACCGTGACGGCGGCGGCACCGGCCACGCCGAGGGCGGCCAGCGAGGGCAGCGCGACACCCAGCAGGGCCGTGCGGGTGGCGGCCTTCGCGGCGCCGCGGCGCTCCGCGCGCGACTGTGCGCGGGCGGCCACCCGCAGTTCCGCGCGGGTGGGGCGGACTGCGTCAGCCATCGGGCGCTGCCTCCTGGTGATCCTCGGGTGAGGGGGAAAACAGGCGAGACTGTAGCCGCCCTGGCCGAGTCCGGACAAAAGTCCGGATGTCAAGGGGGCTGACGGCCATTCAGGCAGCCGGATCGCCCCGCGGCTGTGGCGATGGCGTGTCGGTGCGGTGCGGCGGGCGTGTCCTGCGGCGCTCGGGGGCCGTGGCGTGGTGGCCGGGAGCGGGCCCCCGGGGTCAGGCCGACAGGCGGTCGGCGGGCGGATCGGCCGGGGGCCGCTCCGCCGGTCCGTCCGGCTGCCGTTCGGGCCGTCCGGACCGGTGCCCGGCCTCCGCGGCGGACAGCACCCGGCGCACCCCGTCCACCACCCGGCGGTCCACCGGCAGCGCCACGTGGCCGGCCCCCGGGACCATGACGTTCTCGGCCGCCAGGTCGGGGTGGAGCAGCCGGCCGTTGCGGGCGGGCAGCACGACCTCGTCCAGCTCGCCCCAGAAGGCCGTGAACCGGGTGCGGCAGTGCGCGGCCGGCCGCCGCAGTTCGGCCAGCAGGTCGCTGCCGGGCCGCATCTGCCGGGTGATCGGGAACGGGTTGGGCAGGTGGGCGGCGAGCGTGCCCTCGTGCGGGGCGGCCAGGGTGATCACGGTCGGCACGTGCTCGTCGCCGCCGAGGCGCTGGACGTAGTACCGGGCGATCAGACCGCCCAGGCTGTGCCCGACCAGGGCGACCGGCGCGCCCCGGTGCGCCCGCCGGGCCCACTCCACGTGCCGGCCGAGCAGCACGGCGGCGGTCCGCACGTCACTGGTGAGCGGGGAGTGGTTGAGGGCGTGCAGATGCGTCCAGCCGTCCCGGCGCAGGGCCCGCAGCAGGGGGTGGAAGACCGCGCGGTTGTCGGCGAAGCCGTGCAGGAACAGCACCGGCCCGGGGTGCGGCCGGCCGGCCGTGGCGTCGTCCCCGGGCGCGTCCCCGGGCCCCGGTGGCGGCCCGTCGTGCCGCGGCGGGCAGGGGCGTCCGGCCGCCGGGCGGGGCTCGTCGCCCACGCCGGTGGGGTAGCGGACCAGGTGGCCGGCGATGGCGGCGGCCTCGGCCCCGGCGCCCCGGACGGCGTCGGCGGCTCGCTGGAAGGGAACGGACATGCGGCGGCTCCCCGGGGTCGGCGGCGGGGGCGGGGCGCCCGGTCGGGCGGAGCGGGATGGCGGGACGGGTGGCCCCGGCGGCCGGCCCGGGAGCGGCGTCCGCGGGCCCGGGCCGGTGGCGGGTACCCGGCGCCCCCGGTCGTGCGTCCCGGTGGTGCGGGTGGTGGGTACGGCGGGGCCCGCGCGGGCACGCGGGAGCCCGGTGGGCGGAGGGTGGGGCCGCGGCGAACGCGCGGTGCTGTGATTTTCCCCTCCCTTGGAAGGGCGAAACGACCAACCGGCCCCCTGGGCGCTAACCTCCCCTCAGGTTTAGTTATCGATGGTTAACAACACCCGGACCGGACACAATCCGGAGGGGTGGTGGACAACGTCGTCCAGGAGGCAGTGATGGGTGTGTCAGGGCCGATCCGCGTAGTGGTGGCCAAGCCGGGGCTGGACGGTCACGACCGTGGTGCCAAGGTGATCGCCCGCGCGCTGCGCGACGCCGGCATGGAGGTCATCTACACGGGCCTGCACCAGACGCCCGAGCAGGTCGTGGACACCGCGATCCAGGAGGACGCGGACGGCATCGGCCTCTCGATCCTCTCGGGCGCCCACATGACGCTCTGCGCGCGGGTGCTGGAGCTGCTCAGGGAGCGGGACGCGGCGGACATCAAGGTGTTCTGCGGCGGGATCATCCCCGAGGAGGACATCGTCGAGCTCAAGGCGCTCGGGGTCGCGGACATCTTCACCCCGGGCACCCCGACCCGGGACGTGGTGGCCTGGGTGGAGGCCAACCTGCGGGCCGCGAGCTGACGGCCGCACCCGCCCGGCTTCGGTAGCCGCCGGCGGGTCGCCGGCGGAGTGCCTCCGGCGGCGCCCGCCTCCTTCCCCGGGTGTTCGCAACCGTCCCCGGCCGGGCCCCGGGGCTCAGACGTCCAGCTCGGCCAGCATCGCGGCCCGGAAGCGCAAGGTCCCGGCGAGCCGGGCGAAGGTCTCCGCCCAGGCGGTGTCCGGCGCGGCGTCGGACGCCAGGGCCTCCACGGCGGGGGCGGCCTCCGGGGCGAGCGCCCGCTCGGTCATCCCGAGGACCCCGCTGTGGCTCCAGGGGTACGTCCCCGAGCGGGCGGCCCGCTCCAGGGCCGCCACCACGGCGGTGGAGAGCGGGGGCGTCCACGGGGTGGCGCACGCCCCCAGCAGCTGGAAGGCCTCGCCCAGCCCGTGCGCCTGGATGAACGCGGCCGTCCAGGCCGCCCGCTCGGACGCGGGCAGGACGGCGAGCAGCTTGGCGGGCGCCCCGGCGGTGCGGGCCGTCCGGCCGTCGCGCCCGGGCCTGGGGGTGGGGCCGAGCAGCGCGCGGGCCCAGTCGGCGTCGTGCTGGCGGACGGCGGCCCTGGCCCAGCCCTCCCGCAGGTCGTCCGTCCAGGTGCCGTCGGCCTGGCCGGCCCCCTTGCCGTCCGGGCCGGCGTCGCCGACCGGCAGCCCGAGCAGCCGGGCGGGCGTCAGGCCGGTGTCGTCCGTCCAGGTGCGCAGCGGGGTGGCCGCGACGATCTCGCCGAACCACCAGGCGCGCTCGCCCCGCCCGGTCGGAGACTTGGGGGCCACGCCGTCGCGCTGCATCGCGGCGTCGCACTCGGCCGGCGGGGTGACCAGCAGCGCGCGGCCGGTGCCGGCGAGCCGCACGGCGGCCCGGGCGCGCTCGGCCATCCGGGTGGCGAGGGCGGAGCCGGGGAGGGTGGAGAGCAGTTCGGCGGCCGTCGCGCGGACGTTCTTGCTGCGGTCGCCGAGGGCGGCCTCCAGGAAGGGTTCGTCGGCGGGGGAGAGGCCGTCCTGGAGGGCGTCCAGGAAGAGCAGGCGGTCCTCGGCCCGTTCGGTCGTCCAGGTGCCGCGCAGCAGGTCGAGCCCGGCGGCCGGGTCGGTGCGGCGCAGCCGGGTCAGGTGGGTGACGCGCTCGGCGAACAGGCCCTCGTGCCAGATCCGGTGCTCGTCGCCCGGGGCGGCGGGGTCGCCCGCGGTGTCCGGGGAACCCGTGTCGCCTGCGGTGCCCGTGTCGCCTGCCCCGCCCGTGCCGGGCGCGTCCGTGGCGGTGCGCAGGACGAAGCGCCAGTCGGGGTTCCGCTCCGCCAGCCAGCGCCCGAGCGGGCCGGCCAGGGCGACCACGTCGCCGCGCAGTTCGCTGCGGGCACGAGCGCTGTCCAGCAGGGCGGGCACCAGCGCGGCGGGCGGGCGCAGGCCACGGGCCCGGGCGGTGGCCAGCCACTGCGGGAGCAGTTCGGTGAGGTTGGCCAGGGTGCCGCCCGCGCTGCCGGAGCGGCCCTCCAGCAGGACGGTGAGCCGGCGGGCGGCGGCCACCGGCAGTTCGGGCCGCGGGTCGGCGGGGGCGGCGGCGGCCCCGCCGGACGGCCCGGTGGCGGGCCTGGCACCGGCCCGGCGGCGGACGGCGGTGAGGGCGGCCAGCTCCAGCAGGGCGGTGGCCGGGTCCGTCCGGTCGACCGCGGTCGCGGCGGCGACCAGGGCCGGTGATCCGGCGGGCGCGGGGAGCGGGCGGCGGTCGGTGCCCAGCAGGGCGGTGGTCCGGAGCTCCTCCCAGGCGTCGGCCTGGGCGGCGGGTTCGGTTCGGGTGGCCGTCACGTGCGGGCTCCTGAAGGGGTGGTGGCCGGGCCGGGGCCGGTCGGCTGCGGGCACGGCTGTGGCTGGGGCAGTCGCGGTGGCTGCGTCTGTCGAGGGGGCTCGCGGGCTCGCGGTTCGGGCGCCGGCTGTCGCGCGGGCGGCCGGCGGCCGCCCGGCCCTACTGGGTGAGGCCGCTCGGGCGGCCGTGCTCGTCCCAGACGGTGACGGGGGTGAAGCCGCGGTGGCCGCACTCGCCGAACAGCGTGACGGGCCGGCCGCCGGAGACGGCGGCGAGCCGCCAGAGGGCCGGTTCGGGCAGGCCGGCCCGGTGCAGCCGCAGGGTGTGCCGGCCGTCGGTGAGGTGCCAGCCGTCGATGTCGTGGACCGGGATCACCCCGGTCAGCACGGTGGGCCAGGACTCGGTCCACGGGTCCTCGGCGACGGCCGCGCCGTACCCGGCCAGCGCCTCGGCCGGGGAGACCCCGGCCGGGACGGCGTCGCCCGAGGGCTGCGGCGCGCCGTAGCGGGTGCCGAGGACGGCCCGCAGCGGGCGGGCGCCGGGGTGGAAGGCCAGTTCGGCCTCCAGCACCTGGCCGGTGGGCAGGGCCAGGTCGGGGGCCTGGCCGGGGCGGCCGAAGGCGAGCAGCAGGGCCGGGCGGCCGGTCTTGGCGCCGCGCAGCCAGAGCCGGCGGGTGGTCAGCCGCTCGTCGGGGGTGTCGCGCACCCCCAGGACCTGCCAGCGGTCCCGGACGGTGGGGCCGGTGAGCAGTTCGGCGGTCTCGGTGGTGAAGCCGACCCGGGCCCGGACGGTGGCGCCGAGCGCTTCGGGCAGTTCGTCGACCCGGCCGTAGGCGGTGGCCAGCAGGTGCAGCATCGCGTACTCCTCCAGCAGGTCGCCCTGCGCGGTGTGGTCCAGCTCCCGGACCTTGGTGGCCAGGCCGGGGGCCTGGGCGTCGACCATCCGGGCGGCGACCTCCTCCCAGCCCGGCCGGCCGGCGCCGGTGTCGGCCAGGCCGTGCCGGACCCGGTCGGCGAGCCGGAGCCGGAGCTCCTGGGCGCCGGCCGCGACCCGGGCGGAGCGCTTCTCGGCCCGCCGCCGCGCGGCGGCCGGGTCGGCGGCGGCCGCCTCCGCCTTGGCGGTCCGCCGCTCGGCGGCCTGCTCGGTGCGCTCCTGGCGCTCCTTCAGCCAGTCGGCGGCCCAGTCGGCGGGCTCGGCGCCGGCCGGGACGGCCTCCGGGCTGCCGCTCCACAGCAGGAGCAGCCCGAGGGCGTGCTTGCAGGGGAACTTCCGGCTCGGGCAGCTGCACCGGTAGGCGGGCGTGGTCAGTTCCACGACCGTCCGGTACGGCGTGCTGCCGCTGCCCCTGCACTCGCCCCAGAGGGCCGATCCGTCGGTGCCCGCACCCGACCAGGGTGCGGGCGAGGACAGCTTGCCCGCCGCCTTGCGTGAGGGGGCGTCAGGCGCCAGGGACAGGACGTGTTCGGTGCTCCAGCGTTCCTCCATGGCCACGACGCTAGGGGGAGGGACTGACAACGCGGGCCGCCGAACTGATCGCCGGTCAGCCGCCGGCGCCGGTTGTCAGTGGCGGGGTGCATGGTTGTTCGAGCAGGCCGGCGGGGCCCATTCCGCCGGCCGGACGACATCTGCGCCGATGCTCCCCATCGATCACCCCGCCGCCCGCGACCCCTGCCACGGGTGTGTCCGGCGGCAGACCAGAAGGAGCCCTCATGACGACTGCGACGACTGCCGGGACGGCCACCGCCGAGGTGCTGCGGGAGCACGCCGAGGACGCGTTCGCCGCCGAGCTGGCCGCGCTCGCTGCGCAGGACGACCGCCCGCGCCCGGAGCGCTGGCGGCTCTCGCCGTGGGCCGTCGCCACCTACCTGCTGGGCGGGGCCCTGCCCGACGGCACCGTGATCACCCCCAAGTACATCGGCCCGCGCCGGATCGTCGAGGTCGCCGTCACCACCCTGGCCACCGACCGGGCGCTGCTGCTGCTCGGGGTGCCGGGGACGGCCAAGACCTGGGTGTCGGAGCATCTGGCGGCCGCCATCAGCGGGGACTCCACACTGCTCGTCCAGGGCACGGCCGGCACGCCCGAGGAGGCCGTCCGGTACGGCTGGAACTACGCCCAGCTGCTCGCCCACGGCCCGAGCCGGGACGCCCTGGTGCCGTCCCCGGTGATGCGGGCGATGGCCGACGGCAAGATCGCCCGGGTGGAGGAGCTGACCCGGATCCCCGCCGACGTCCAGGACAGCCTGATCACCATCCTGTCCGAGAAGACCCTGCCGGTGCCCGAGCTGGGCGGTGAGACCCAGGCGGTCCGCGGCTTCAACCTGATCGCCACCGCCAACGACCGGGACCGCGGCGTCAACGAGCTGTCCAGCGCGCTGCGCCGCCGGTTCAACACGGTGGTGCTGCCGCTGCCCGCGACGCTGGACGAGGAGGTCGACATCGTCACCCGCCGGGTCGGCCAGCTGGGCCGCTCGCTGGACCTGCCGGAGCTGCCGGGCGGGGCGGAGGAGATCCGCCGGGTGGTCACCGTCTTCCGCGAGCTGCGGGACGGCGTCACCGCCGACGGGCGGACGAAGGTGAAGACGCCGAGCAGCACCCTGTCGACGGCCGAGGCGATCTCGGTGGTCACCAACGGTCTGGCGCTGGCCGCGCACTTCGGCGACGGCGTGCTCCGGGCCGGCGACGTGACGACCGGCATCCTCGGCGCCGTCCTGCGCGACCCGGTCGCCGACCAGGTGGTCTGGCGCGAGTACCTGGAGGGCGTGGTCCGCGAGCGCGAGGGCTGGAAGGACTTCTACCGGGCCGCCCGCGAGAACGTCCGCTGAACCCGACCGACGGTCTTCGAGGAGAGGAGGCGCGATGAGCGCAGAGGTGACGCTGCTCGGCGTCCGGCACCACGGCCCGGGCTCGGCGCGCGCGGTGGCCGCCGCGCTGGAGCAGCTGCGGCCGGACGTGGTGCTGGTCGAGGGCCCGCCGGAGGCCGATCCGATCATCGGCCTGGCCGGTGACAAGGAGATGGTCCCGCCGGTCGCGCTGCTCGCCCACGCGGTGGACGACCCGGCCAGGGCGGCGTTCTGGCCCTTCGCGGTCTTCTCCCCGGAGTGGGTGGCGGTCCGGTACGCCCTCGAAGCCGAGGTCCCGGTCCGGTTCATCGACCTGCCCGCGGCGTACGGCCTCGCCACGGAACCGGCGGGGGGCCAGGACCCGTCCGAGCCGTCAGGGGGAGTGCCGGGGGGCACTTCTCCGGACGGCCGCCCGGGCCCGGCCCTCCCGGCGGGCGAGGGGCCGGCCGGTGACCGTCCGGCGGGTGACGCCCCCGACGGCGTGCTCCCGGCCGGCGGACCGGCCGGCGGCGACCCGATCGGCGCACTGGCCGCGGCGGCCGGCCACGACGACGCCGAGCGCTGGTGGGAGGACGTGGTCGAGCACCGGGCCCCCGGCGCGGACGCGCTCGCGCCCTTCACCGCCGTCGCCGAGGCCATGACGGCGCTGCGCGAGGACGGTGGCGCCGGGCGGCGCGACGAACTGCGCGAGGCGTACATGCGCCAGCAGGTCCGGGCCGCCCGGCGGGCCGGGCACCGGCGGATCGCCGTCGTCTGCGGCGCCTGGCACGTCCCGGCGCTGGCGACGATGCCGACCGTCGCGCACGACCGGGCCCTGCTGGCCACCCTGCCGAAGAAGGTCCGCACCGAGATCACCTGGGTGCCCTGGACCCACCGCCGGCTCTCCCAGCACACCGGCTACGGCGCGGGCATCGCCTCGCCCGGCTGGTACCACCACCTGTTCAGCACCGACGGCGACCCGCTCGCCCGGTGGATGACGATGGCCGCCGACCTGCTCCGCCAGGAGGATCACCCGGTCTCGTCCGCGCACGTGATCGAGGCCGTTCGGCTGGCCGGCACGCTCGCGGTGATGCGCGGCCGCCCGCTGGCCGGGCTGACCGAGACGCTGGACGCGGTCCGCTCGGTGATGTGCGACGGCTCGGACGTCGCCCTGGCCCTGGTGCACGACCGGCTGGTGATCGGGGACGCGCTGGGCGAGGTGCCCGACGCGGCCCCGGCGGTGCCGCTCCAGCGGGACCTCACCCGGCTCCAGCGGACCTTGCGGCTCAAGCCGGAGCCCGAGGCCCGGGAGCTCGACCTCGACCTCCGCAAGGAGAACGACGTCGCCCGCTCACGGCTGCTGCACCGCCTGCGGCTGCTCGGCGTCGACTGGGGCACCCCGAGCCGGTCCGCGGTCAACTCCACCGGGACCTTCCGGGAGAGCTGGCGGCTGCGCTGGGAGCCGGAGTTCGCCGTCCGGATCGTGGAGGCCGCCCAGTGGGGCACCACGGTCGAGGACGCGGCGACCGGCAAGGCGGTGGAGACCGCCGCCCGGGCCGGCGAACTCGGCGCGCTGACCGGGCTGGTGGAGCGCTGCCTGCTGGCGGGCCTGTCGCGGGCGCTGCCCGCGGTGATGCAGGTGCTCGCCGACCGGGCCGCCCTGGACACCGACGTCGCCCAACTGGCCGGTGCGCTCACCGCGTTGGTCCGCGCCCTGCGCTACGGGGACGTCCGGGGCACGGACAGCGGCGCACTGGACGCGGTGGCCAGGGGGCTGGCCGAGCGGATCTGCGTCGGTCTGCCGCCCGCCTGCACCGGCCTGGACGCGGAGGGCGCGGCGGCGATGCGGCGCTCGGTGGACGAGGTGCACACGGCGATCTCCCTGCTGGAGAACGCCGCCGGCCCCGGCCCCGACCGCACCCCCGACACCGCTCCTGACCACACCTCCGGCACCGGCCCCGACGCCGCTCCCGACCCCGCTCCCGACAACGACGCGGCGATCAGCCGGGCCGGCGGGCCCGACGGCGCCGCCCGCCCCGCCGCCGACGCGCTCGCCGACCGCTGGGCCGCCACCCTCGGCTCGCTGGCCCGCCGGGAGCCGGCCGGCGGCGCGGCGACCGGCGTCCCCGGGCTGCTCCGCGGCCGGGCCGTGCGACTGCTGCTGGACGACGGCCGCCTGGACTCCGCGGAGGCGGGCCGCCGGATGGGCCTGGTGCTCTCCACGGCGAGCGCCCCGGCGGACGCCGCGGGCTGGGTGGAGGGCTTCCTGTCGGGCGGCGGCGCCCTGCTGCTGCACGACGCCCGGCTGCTGGGCCTGCTGGACGCCTGGCTGGCGGGCGTGCCCGGTGAGGTCTTCACCGATGTGCTGCCGCTGCTGCGCCGCACCTTCTCCGCCCTGGAGGCCGGCGTGCGCCGCACGGTCGGCGCACAGGTGGCCGCCGGCCCGCTCGGCGCCCCGTCGGCCCGGCCGGCCGGCCCGGCGGCGGACCTCGACGAGGAACGCGCCGACGCCGCACTGCCCACCGTGGCCCTGCTGCTCGGCCTGGCCGGGCCCTCGCCGGCCGGCCCCGGCGGGCCCGGCGACGGCCTGCGGCTGATCCCCCGGCAGGCCGACCGCCGCAGCGCCTGAGCCGGCGGGGCCCGGCCCCCGGAGCGGCCGGGCCGGCCGGGCGTCCCGCTGCCCAGAACCTCCGCTGCCCCGAAGCCCCGCTGCCCCGAAGCCGCGAGGCCCCGAAGCCGCGAGGCCCCGGCGACGCGACGTCATGAGGACCTGCGTCCGAGGTCCCGTCAGAACGAGATCCCGTCAGAAGGAGTGCCCGATGTCCGTCACACCCCAGCTCACCGGTGCCGGTGACGGCACCGCCGCCGGCACGACGGCCGGCACCGCGCCCGGCACCCGTCCCGACGCGGACGCCGAGCGGCTGCGCCGCTGGCGGCTGGTGCTCGGCGGCGACGCCGACGGGACGGGCTGCCGCCTCTCCGGCCGGGACGCCGCGATGGACGGCGCCCTCGCCGCCCTCTACCGGGGGGAGGCCGGCGAGGCCGCCAGGCCGGGTGCGCGCAGCGCCGGGCTGGGCGGGTCGGCGCCGCAGGTGGCGCGCTGGCTGGGCGACATCCGCGAGTACTTCCCCAGCTCGGTCGTCCAGCTGATGCAGCAGGACGCGATCTCCCGGCTGGGGCTGGTGCGCCTGCTGCTGGAGCCCGAGATGCTGGAGGCCGTCGAGCCGGACGTCCACCTGGTCGGCACGCTGCTCTCGCTGAAGCACGCGCTGCCCGAGACCACCCGGGAGACGGCCCGGGCCGTGGTCGGCAAGGTGGTCACGGACCTGGAGCGCCGGCTGGCCGACCGGACCAGGGCCACCCTCGGCGGGGCGCTGGACCGCAGCGCGAAGGTCAACCGCCCGCGCCACCGGGACATCGACTGGGACCGCACGATCCGGGCCAACCTCAAGAACTACCTGCCGGAGGCCGGCCCGGACGGGCGCGGCACGGTCGTCCCCGAGCGGCTGATCGGGTACGCCCGGGCGCAGCGGGCGGTGAAGAAGGACGTGATCCTCTGCATCGACCAGTCCGGTTCGATGGCGCCGTCGGTGGTCCACTCGGCGGTTTTCGGCGCGGTGCTGGCCTCGATGAAGACGCTCGACACCCGGCTGGTGGTCTTCGACACCTCGGTGGTCGACCTCACCGAGCAACTGAGCGACCCGGTGGACGTGCTGTTCGCGACTCAGCTCGGCGGCGGCACCGACATCAACCGGGCGCTGGCGTACTGCCAGTCGCGGATCACCCGGCCGTCGGAGACGATCGTGGTGCTGATCAGCGACCTCTACGAGGGCGGCATCCGCAACGAGATGCTCAAGCGGGTCGCGGCGATGAAGGCCTCCGGGGTCCAGTTCATCGCCCTGCTGGCGCTCTCCGACGAGGGGGCCCCGGCGTACGACCACGCGCACGCGGCCGCGCTGGCCGCCCTGGGGGCGCCCGCCTTCGCCTGCACGCCGGACGCCTTCCCGGAGATCATGGCGGCCGCGATCGAGAAGCGGCCGCTGCCCGTCCCCGACCTGCAGAACTGAGCGGCCGGATCGGAAATTCACCCGGAAGGGTGAACCGGATCCGACCTCACCGGAGGCCGCCGGGCGCGGTGAGCGGCACGCCCGGCACACCGTTGCGGGGCCGTTGTGACGGTTCTCACCAAACCCGTGCCGGTCCCGGGCGAAACACGCCCGTCGTACGGGGATAACCTGCCAGACGGACGTGACGCGCGTGTTGATTGACGTGTGCGCCCGTGGCTGTGTGGGCCGCAAGGCCGTATCTCTGCGTACCTGCACCGCCTCGACGACCCGCAGCGAAGATCCTGCCGTGGCACGCTCGTAGAGACACAATCCGCGACCACGAACAAGGACGAACACACGTGGACCTGTTCGAGTACCAGGCGAGGGACCTCTTCGCCAAGCACGGTGTACCCGTGCTTGACGGGGACGTCATCGAGACCCCCGAAGCAGCTCGTGCCATCGCCGAGCGCTTCGGTGGACGCGCCGTCGTCAAGGCTCAGGTGAAGGTCGGTGGCCGTGGCAAGGCCGGCGGCGTCAAGCTGGCCGCCGACCCGGCCGACGCGGTCGCCAAGGCCGAGGCGATCCTCGGTATGGACATCAAGGGCCACACCGTTCACAAGGTGATGCTGGCCCAGACCGCGGACATCAAGGACGAGTACTACGTCTCGTTCCTGCTGGACCGCACCAACCGCACCTTCCTGGCCATGGCCAGCGTCGAGGGCGGCGTGGAGATCGAGGTCGTCGCCGAGGAGAACCCGGACGCACTGGCCAAGATCCCGGTCGACGCCAACGAGGGCTGCACCCCGGAGAAGGCCGCCGAGATCGTCGCGGCCGCGAAGTTCCCGGCCGAGGTCGCCGACCAGGTCGCCGACGTCCTGCAGAAGCTGTGGAAGGTCTTCATCGCCGAGGACGCGCTCCTCGTCGAGGTCAACCCGCTGATCAAGTCCGGCGAGGGCAAGATCATCGCGCTCGACGGCAAGGTGTCGCTGGACGAGAACGCCGAGTTCCGTCAGCCCCACCACGAGGAGCTCGAGGACAAGGCCGCGGCCAACCCCCTTGAGGCGGCGGCGAAGGCCAAGGGCCTGAACTACGTCAAGCTCGACGGTGAGGTCGGCATCATCGGCAACGGCGCGGGTCTCGTCATGAGCACCCTGGACGTCGTCGCCTACGCCGGTGAGAACCACGGTGGCGTCAAGCCCGCCAACTTCCTCGACATCGGTGGCGGCGCCTCCGCCGAGGTGATGGCGAACGGCCTGGAGATCATCCTGGGCGACACCGACGTCAAGTCGGTCTTCGTCAACGTCTTCGGCGGCATCACCGCGTGCGACGCGGTCGCCAACGGCATCGTGCAGGCGCTCGCGCTGCTGGAGGAGAAGGGCGAGGCCGTCACCAAGCCCCTCGTCGTCCGCCTCGACGGCAACAACGCCGAGCTGGGGCGTCAGATCCTGACCGACGCCAACCACCCGCTCGTCGAGCAGGTGGACACCATGGACGGTGCGGCCGACCGCGCCGCCGAGCTGGCCAACAAGTAAGGGAGAGGACTGAATCATGGCTATCTTCCTTACCAAGGACAGCAAGGTCATCGTCCAGGGCATGACCGGCTCCGAGGGCATGAAGCACACCCGCCGCATGCTCGCCTCCGGCACCCAGATCGTCGGCGGTGTGAACCCGCGCAAGGCCGGCACCACCGTTGACGTCGACGGCACCGACGTGCCCGTCTTCGGCACCGTGGCCGAGGCCATCGAGAAGACCGGCGCCGACGTCACGGTCATCTTCGTGCCGCCGAAGTTCACCAAGGACGCCGTCGTCGAGGCGATCGACGCCGAGATCGGCCTCGCGGTCGTCATCACCGAGGGTGTCCCGGTCCACGACTCGGCCGCCTTCTGGGCGTACGCCGGCTCGAAGGGCAACAAGACCCGGATCATCGGCCCGAACTGCCCGGGCCTGATCAGCCCCGGACAGTCCAACGCCGGCATCATCCCGGCGGACATCACCAAGGCCGGCAAGATCGGCCTGGTGTCCAAGTCCGGCACCCTGACCTACCAGCTCATGTACGAGCTGCGCGACATCGGCTTCTCCTCGGCCGTGGGCATCGGTGGCGACCCCGTCATCGGCACCACCCACATCGACGCCCTCAAGGCGTTCCAGGAGGACCCGCAGACCGAGATCATCGTGATGATCGGTGAGATCGGCGGCGACGCCGAGGAGCGTGCGGCGGCCTACATCGCCGAGCACGTCACCAAGCCGGTCGTCGGCTACGTCGCGGGCTTCACCGCCCCCGAGGGCAAGACCATGGGCCACGCCGGCGCCATCGTCTCCGGCTCCTCGGGCACCGCCCAGGCGAAGAAGGAGGCCCTTGAGGCCGCCGGTGTCAAGGTCGGCAAGACGCCGTCCGAGACCGCCCGCCTGGCCCGCGAGCTGATCGGCTGACCGAAGCCGGTCGGCAGTACAGGCTGATCGGGCGCGGCGGCCCCGGCCGCCCCGCTCGCGAGGGCGCCCCTCCCCGGACACGGTCCGGCGAGGGGCGCCCTCGCGTCGTCCCGGGGCACAGGCGCCCGGGCCTGCCGTGCCCGGCTGCCGCGCCCGGGCCACGGCGGCCGGAGCACCGGCGTCCGGGTCACCGCATCGCGGCCGCGCGGAGCGGTGCCGCGAGCGGCGGTACCGACTGCGGGCGGGCGGCGCACGGACGCGGGGTCAGCACCGTGCAGCGGGCGGCCGCCGCCCCACCGGGCCCCGGCGGACCGGCCGCGTCCGTCGAACCCCGGGCACCCGGGCCCACCGGCCCCCAGAGCGAGAGCGCCGGCAGCGGCGGCGGGCCCAGCACGGCGGCCCGGCCCGGCGCGGAGCTGCACCAGGCGGTCCGCAGGCCCGGCGGCGCCCCGCCCGGCGCGGCGGGCCCGGCACTGCCGTTCTGCGCGTTGGTGCAGACCGGGTGCGGCACCGGCGGGGACGGCTTGAACAGCTCACCCGGCCCCGCGCCGAACAGCGTGGCCGCCACGGCGGCCGCCATCACCACGGTGACCAGCGCCGCCCCGCCGGTCCGCCCGGCGGTCCGGAGCCGGTGCCGGGCGCTCAGCGCGGGGACCGGCGGCCGGTGCGGTTCCGGGCAGCCGCGGACGCCCGCCCGGTGGAGCAGGACGCTGAGGCGGTCGCCGAAGCCGGGTTCGGCCGGGTCCGCGCCGACCAGCCCGGGCAGCGCGGCCGCGAGCGCCACCCGCGCGGCCAGCACCCGGCCCTCGGCGGCGGCCGTGCTCGACTCCATCTCCACGGCCACCGCCGCGGCCGGCAGCCCGATGCCGTCGTGCAGCACCAGCGCCAGGCGCTGCGGCCGGGAGAGCCGCCGCAGCGCCTTGAGCAGGGCCCGGTCCTGGTCCGACAGCCGGTCGTGGTCCGGCAGGACGGCCTGGCCCTCGTCGGCCGGCCGGACGGCCGGACGGCGCCACGGCAGCCGCCCGGCCGCGGCCCGGCGCCTGCCCGCCCGGCGCCAGGGGGAGAGCGCGGCCTCGCAGGCGCGCGCCCGCACCCAGGCCTCCGGGGCGGGCAGCCGCGACACCTCGGGCCAGTCCTGCAGTGCGGCGCCGAAGGCCAGGTGCACGCAGTGCAGGGTGTGGCGGCGGGCGCCGGTGAGCAGGAAGACCTGTTGGACCAGCCGGGCGTACGCGGACTCGTACAGCTCCTCGAAGTCCGGATCCACCGCGACGGCGGTGGCCTCCGCGGGCTCCGCGACCGCCCCGGCCTCCGCTGCCTCCGTGGCCGCCGCGACCGCCCCGGCCGCCGCAGGCCGTACGGCGGGCCGGGCGGCAGAGGTCCGCCCGGCATCGTCACCGGCATCGGCCGTACCGGCCGCACGGGCCGGGCCGGCGGTACCGGCGGAGTTCAGCCCTGCGGGCTCGGGCCGGGCGGCATTCGGCCGAACGGGCTCGGCCGGGGCGCCGGCCCTGCCCACCGCAGGCCGTCCGGTCGTGCGGGCGTCGGCCGGGCGGGGACCGGTCTCCCGGCTCCCGGCTTTCGAGGCCCTGGGCTTCGGGTCGGCCGGCTTCGAGCCGCCGGGCTTCGGGGCCACGGTGCCGGGGGCGCCGGCCGCCGGACGTCCGGTGCCCGGCGCCTCCGCCTTCGCGCCGGCGCCCCCGGCCGCGCCGTCCCGCTCCGCCCCCGCCTTCGCCGGACCCTCCCGGCCCGGACCCTCCGCCGCCGGTCCCTGCTCCTTCGGCCCTTGCTCCTTCGGCCCCCTGCCCCTCGGCCCGCGCTCGGCCGGGCGGCCCTTCACCGGGACGTCCTCCGGCGCCCCCGTGCCGGGCCGGGCCGCCGTGGTGCCGGCCCGGCGCGGGGCCGTCGTGGTGTCACCGGACACGGGCTCACCTGTGGTGGTCCCGGCGGGAGCGGACGGGGCGTCGCCGCCCCCGGCCGGGCCGTGGGCCAGGTCGCGGGCCGGGTCGGGGGCGGGGGCCGGGGCCGGGTTCGGGGCCGAGACCGGCGCGCCGAGCAGGGCGGCCGCGGTGGCGGCGGCCTCCTGGGGGGAGCGGGCGCCGATCTTGCGCATGGTCCGGTGCAGGTGGGTGCGGGCTGTGGCGGGGGCGATGCCGAGGGCGGCCGCCAGCTGGGCGGCGTCGTCCCCCGCGGCGAGGCGGGCCAGGACCTGGGCCTCACGCGGTGTCAGCAGCCCGAGCAGCCGGGACGGGTCCGGCTGGGAGCGGGTCCGGCCGCCGGTACGCCTGGCGCGGCGGCCCTTGGCCGGGGCCGGCTGCTCGACGGCGTTCTCGGCGGGGCGCTCGGCGGGGCGCTCGGCCGTGGGTGGTGTGGTCATCAGACCCTCCGGGCCGGGGTGGCGACGACGGCTTGGTGACGGGGTCTGAAAATGCGCATAAGCCAATAATCTGGGACACGGCGACGGTTTGCCTCTTCACGGGGCAGGGCGAGTCGCCTTGGCACCATGAGGCGCATGACGCAGCTGATGGGCCGTCCGATCCTGGATCTGCCGGGCGAGCTGAGCTCCCGGTCGGTGCCGGCCGACCTGCTCGCCGGGGTGCGGACGGCACTCCTGGGGCTCGCGGCGGTGGCGGTACCGATTCTCGGCCTCTGGGTGGTGACCCCGTACGCGGACGACACGGCGGGCGGAGCCGCCCGGCTGGCCGGCACCGTCTGGCTGCTCGGGCACGGCGGTCCGCTCGGCCGGGGCGGCTCGGGGGCACCCCTGACCGTCACGCCGCTGCTGCTCACGCTGCTGACCGCCTGGCAGCTGCACCGCGCGGGCCGGCGGGCGGCCGGCGGCCCGCCGCCGGCGGGTACGGGGGCGCGTGCGGGCGGCCGGGGCGGGGCGGTGGCGGTGGGCGCCGGATACCTGATGGTCGTGGCGGGGGTGGCGCTGCTGGGTGCGGGCGGGGGGACACCCGGCCCCGCCGGGGCGGCCTTCCGGGCCCGGGTGCTGCCGGACGTGCTCGCGGCGGCGCTGCTGGTGGTCGTCGCGGTCGGTGCGGGCGTCCGGTCGGCGCGGCCCGCCGGCGCGCCGGGGTACGGCTGGTCCGCACGGTTCGTCCCGGCGCCGGGGCGGCTGCCGGCCTGGATCTGGCCGGCGGCGCGGGCGGAGACGGCGGCGGTCGTCCGGCGGGCGGCCCTGGCCGGGGCGCTGGGCCTGGTCGGGGCGGGGGCGCTGCTGGTCGCCACCTCGGCGGTGCTGGACGCCCTGGCGGGCGGCCGGCCGTTGCCGCCGGCCGGTGGCGGGGTGGCCGGTGTGCTGGGACTGTCGCTGCTCTGCGCGGTGCTGCTGCCGAACGCGGTGGTGTGGGGCGCGGCCTACGCGCTGGGGCCGGGGTTCGTGGTCGGCACGGGGGCGGTGGTCGCCCCGTCCGTGGCGATGTCCGGGCCGGTGCCGGCCGTTCCCCTGTTCGAGTTGCTGCCCGCCGCGGGGGAGGGGGGCTGGCGCTGGCTGGCCTGTCTGCTGCCGCTGCTCGCCGGGCTGACACCGGCCGTGCTGCTGGGCCGCGCGGCGGCGGGCCGGGGAGAGCCGGCGGGGCTCGCGTCCTGGGGAGCGGAGGAGTCCCGGGGCCGGCTGGACGAGGCCGATGAGGCTGCTGAGGCCGGCGAGGCCGGCGAGGCCGTCGAGGGCGCTGGGGAGAAGGACGACGGCGGCCTGGCGACCGGGCCGGCCGCCGCCGGGGTCTGGCACCCGGTGGCGACGGCGGCCGTGGCGCTGGCCGTGGCCCTGCTGGTGGCGGCGGTGGTCGCGGCGGGCGGCCGCATGGCGGGCGGTGCGCTCGGGACGGGGCGGATGGCGCAGCTGGGCCCCGTCCCCTGGCAGGTGGGGACGGCGGCGGCCGGCTGGTTCGCGGGGGTGGGCGTGCCCGGGGCCCTGGCGGTCCGTGCCTGGCTGCTGCGGGGCGGGGCCACCTCGACGCACCCCGCCGAGGACGGGGTCACCACCGCCGGGCCCGCCGGTGCCCCGGTCCGGGCCGGCCGGCCCGACGGCGTGCGGTGGCGGCCGGCGGGCGCGGCGGCGCCGGCGGGGGCACTGGGCCGGGAGCTCGGCGTGCGGGTGGCCCGGGCCCGGGCGGCGGCCTACGGACTGGTGCTCCGGTGCGGACCGCGCCCCCGGCCGTAGCCCGGGAGCGGCCCCGGCCCCACAGGCCCGGCCGGGCCGGGCGCCCTACCTGTTCGGGTTGTTCATGTTGACGTACCACTTCGGTGCGAGCTGGCTGCAGTTCTGCTCGGCCGTCGCGGTGAGGGCGTCCTTCACGCAGGTGTGGTAGTCGGAGTAGTACATGGTCAGCCCGATCGAGCAGAGGGTCACCATCACGGCGACCGCGCCGGTGAACAGCCCGGCGAGGGCGGCCGGGCTCTGCGGGCTGCCGACGCCTTCGGCCGGGCCGAGGGTGGGGCCGAAGCCCGGCCGGGTCGCGGCGGCGGGGCCGGCCGGAGCGGTGGTCCGGGCGGCATCGGCCTGGGCGGCCGGCTTGGGGGTGCCGCGCAGGGCGCCGACGGCCCAGTAAACCGCGAGCGCGCCGAGGAACAGTGCCACGTAGGGGATGCCGGCGAGGGCGCAGACCAGGGCGGCCATGCCGGCCATCAGGGCGTTGCGGGCGCGCCGCTGGGCCGGGTCGTTGGGGTCGGGCTTCGGCTGCTGCGGCGCCGGCTGCGGGTGCCAGGGGCCCTGGTAGCCGGGGCTCCACGGGTGCGGCGGGGGCACCTGGGGGTGCTGCTCCTCGCCCTCGGGCGTCTCGGGGGCGTCGGGCTTCCCGCCGGCCGGGGGCGGCGGCGTACGCGGCTGCCACGGCTGGTCCGGAGCGTCCGCCGGCGGCGGCGCGAAGGGGTTGCGCTCGCCGGTGTTGTCGCCGCTGCTCATGGTGTCAGCCAATCCTTCTCGGTCGGTGGGGCCTGCCTGCCCGCCTCCAATGATCCCGCAGGCGTCCGGGAGGCCCGCGGCGGCCTGCCGTCGCGGGTGCGGCGAGATCCCGGTCTCAGCTACGCGCGTAGCGGTATCGGGCCGGTTCAGGACCCGCCGGAGCAGCCGTTATCGTGGTGACGGTCAGCAATCCCCATCGGTTCCCGGAGCCCGCAGCGCAGCGGGAATTCCGCCGTTCCGACCCGCTCGACCTGCCGTTCGTAGTGGCCCCACCACCGGTGGACGTACCAGCGGGCGGCGCACCGAACCTACGGAGAATCGCGCAGTGGCCTCCGCCAAAGTGTTCCCGCCCCGTACGCCCGGACCCGCCCGTCTGGTGGTCCTGGTCTCCGGTTCCGGCACCAACCTGCAGGCCCTGATCGACGCGGCCGCCGACTCCGCCTTCGGCGCGGAGATCATCGCCGTCGGTGCGGACCGGGACGGCATCGCGGGCCTGGAACGCGCCGAGCGCGCCGGCCTGCCGGCTTTCGTCCACCGGGTCAAGGACTTCCCCGCCCGGGCGGACTGGGACCGCGCCCTCACCGAGGCCGTCGCGGAGCACCGGCCCGACCTGGTGGTCACCGCAGGCTTCATGAAGATCCTCGGCCCGGAGTTCATCGCCGCCTTCGCCGGCCGGATCGTCAACACCCACCCCGCCCTGCTGCCCGCCTTCCCCGGCGCCCACGGCGTCACCGACGCGCTCGCGTACGGCGTGAAGGTCACCGGCTGCACCGTCCACCTGGTCGACGCCGGCGTGGACACCGGGCCGATCATCGCGCAGGGCGTCGTGGAGGTCACCGACGCCGACCATGCCGATGGCGGCGACGCGCTGCACGAGCGCATCAAGACTGTCGAGCGCCAGTTGCTCGTCGAGGTCGTGGGCCGGCTGGCCCGCGAAGGCCACCGTATTGAAGACCGAAAGGTATGGATCCCGGCATGAGCGCCGCCGCCAGCACCACGCCGCTTGTCTCCGAAGACGTCCGCCCGATTCGCCGCGCCCTGGTCAGCGTCTACGACAAGACCGGCCTGGAGGAGCTGGCCCAGGGCCTGCACGCCGCCGGGGTCGAGCTGGTCTCGACCGGCTCGACCGCGGGCCGGATCGCCGCCGCGGGCGTCCCGGTGACCGAGGTCTCCGAACTCACCGGGTTCCCCGAGTGCCTCGACGGGCGCGTGAAGACGCTGCACCCCCGCGTGCACGCCGGCATCCTCGCCGACCTGCGGCTGGAGTCGCACCGCGCGCAGCTGGCCGAGCTGGGCGTCGAGCCCTTCGACCTGGTCGTGGTGAACCTCTACCCGTTCAAGGCGACCGTCGCCTCGGGCGCCACCCCCGACGAGTGCGTCGAGCAGATCGACATCGGCGGCCCGAGCATGGTGCGCGCCGCCGCCAAGAACCACCCGTCGGTGGCCGTCGTGGTCGACCCGGCCCGCTACACCGACGTGCTGGCCGCCGTGGCCTCCGGCGGGTTCGACCTGGCCACCCGCAAGCGCCTGGCCGGTGCCGCGTTCGCGCACACCGCCGCCTACGACGTCGCGGTCGCCTCCTGGTTCGAGGCCGGCTACGCGCCGAGCGACGCCGCCTTCCCCGAGTTCCTGGGCGCCACCTGGGAGCGGCAGAACGTGCTCCGGTACGGCGAGAACCCGCACCAGGGCGCCGCGCTGTACAGCGACGGCACCGGCGGCCTGGCCGGCGCCGAGCAGCTGCACGGCAAGGAGATGTCGTACAACAACTACGTCGACACCGACGCCGCCCGCCGCGCCGCCTACGACCACGCCGAGCCGGCCGTCGCGATCATCAAGCACGCCAACCCGTGCGGCATCGCGACCGGTGCGGACGTCGCCGAGGCGCACCGCAAGGCGCACGAGTGCGACCCGGTCTCCGCGTACGGCGGCGTGATCGCGGTCAACCGCCCGGTCACCGTCGAGCTGGCCGAGCAGATCGCCCCGATCTTCACCGAGGTCGTGGTGGCCCCGGCGTACGAGGACGGCGCCGTCGAGGTGCTGGCCCGCAAGAAGAACATCCGGGTGCTGCGCGCCCCCGAGGCGCCGGCCGGCCGCCAGGAGGTCCGCCCGGTCTCCGGCGGCGTCCTGCTCCAGGAGACCGACCGCATCCACGCCGAGGGCGACGACCCGTCGACCTGGACGCTGGCCGCCGGTGACGCCCTGTCGGCGGAGGAGCTGGCCGAGCTGGCGTTCGCCTGGCGGGCCTGCCGGGCCGTCAAGTCCAACGCGATCCTGCTGGCCAAGGACGGTGCCTCGGTCGGCGTCGGCATGGGCCAGGTCAACCGGGTCGACTCGGCCAAGCTCGCGGTCGAGCGGGCCGGCGAGCGCGCCAAGGGCTCGTACGCCGCCTCGGACGCGTTCTTCCCGTTCGCGGACGGCCTGCAGATCCTGATCGGCGGCGGCATCAGGGCCGTCGTCCAGCCCGGTGGTTCGATCCGCGACGAGGAGGTCGTGGCCGCCGCGACCGAGGCCGGCGTGACGATGTACCTGACCGGGACCCGGCACTTCTTCCACTGAGCACCCGTCCGGCCGGTGCCCCGCACCGGCCGGACGCCGCACGCCGGAACGCGGAAGGCCCGCACCCCCGGGATTCCTCCGGGGGTGCGGGCCTT
>NZ_BNBO01000009.1 GCF_014655955.1 Kitasatospora indigofera | reverse complement strand
GGCTCCGGGCCGGGCCGCCCGGAGTGGCCCGGCCGGAGCCGGCGCGAACCCGTGGCCGTCCGTCAGGACTGCGTCGGCATGACCTGGTAGCAGGCCGGGCCGTCGGTGTCCCCGGCGATCCAGGCCCAGTACATCCGCCCGCCGGTCGCGGGGCCCACCACGCCGTCCGGGTCCAGGCCGAAGGCGCTCTGGTAGCGCTTGACCTCGGTGAGCGTGTTGTTGCCGAACTGCCCGTCCACGCTGATGAGGTGGCTGCTGCCGCCGCCCTGCACCGAGTTCCAGTGGTTCAGCGCGTACTGCACGCACTGGACGTTGAAGCCGGAGTTCCCGTAGCGGATGTACGGCGCGCCGACCTTCGCGCTCGCCGATGCGGTGCCCGCCGCGACCAGCAGGGCCGCGCCGAACGCCACCGTCGCACCGCGCAGCGCGGACTTCGCCTTCTGCCTCATGCTCAGATCCTTTCTGTACGTCGGTGACCCGCGGACGGCGCCGGAGCACCTCACACCCGGGCACCACGAACCGTGCCGTACGCGTCCCGGTCCGCGGGACGTCGACGACCCTGTCGCGGCGCCCGCCCGTACCGCCCGGGGATCACCCGTTCTTCCGGTGACGGTGCCGCACCGTGCCAACGGATCGCCAACACACCACCAACCGGCGCCCGCCCCGCCCGCCCGGTCCGCCCCCACCCGGTCCGCGACCCGTCAGCCCGCGCCTGGCCGGCGCCGGCCAGGACCTCCGGCGCACCGCTCGCCCGGGCGCAGGGCTCGCCGGTTGACGGCACCGCCCCAGAACGATAGATGTTGTATGTACAACTTTTCCGTTCGAGGGGACGCCGGTGAGTCCGGAAGCCGTACCGTTCGTGGTCCTGGTCGCAGCCCTGCTGCACGCCGTGTGGAACGCACTCGCCCACGGAATGGCGGACAAGCTGGCGGGGTTCGCCCTGATGAACACGGTCTTCCTCGCCGTCGGCGCGGCGATGGCCTGGCCGGCGCCGCTGCCGGACCGCTCGGCCTGGCCGTGCCTCGCCGCCTCGGCAGGGCTCCAGGTCTGCTACCAGCCCCAGCTCCTGCGGGCCTACCGGCTCGGCGACTTCGGGCAGATGTACCCGCTCGCCCGGGGCACCTCGCCGATGGTCGTGGCCCTGGTCGCGGCGACCGTCCTGGGGGACCCGCTGCACGGCCCCCGGCTGCTCGGCATCCTCGTGATCTCGCTCGGGCTGGCCGGCCTCGCGTTCGCCGGCGGACTGCCGGGCCGCGAGCAGCTGCCCGCGCTGGGCGCGGCGCTCACCACGGGTGCGCTGATCGCGGCGTACACCGTGGTGGACGGCATCGGGGTCCGCCGGGCCGGCGGCGCGGGCGGCTACATCGCGTGGATGTTCCTCACCCAGGGCGCCGCCATGCTCACGGTGGCCGCGCTGCTGCGCGGCCGCGCCCTGGCCGGCGGGCTCCGGCAGGGGTGGTGGACCGGGCTGACCGGCGGGCTCATCTCGCTGACGGCGTACGGCCTGGTCGTCTGGGCACAGACCGCCGGCGACCTGGCCACCATCGCGGCCCTGCGCGAGACCAGCATCGTGCTCGCCGCGATCATCGGCGTCCTCTTCCTGCGCGAACGCCTCGGTCATGTCCGGCTGGCCGCCAGCGTCACCGTGCTCACCGGCATCGCCGTCCTGGAACTCGCCCACGGCTGACCCGGTGATCCACGGCCGCCCCGGGCCGGCCGGGCCGCGCGACGAATACACCGACCGACCCGCACGGGCGACGCGGCGCAGGCGGAGCCGGTCCGAGGGGCGGAGCCGGTCCGAGGGGCGGGGCCGGACGAGGGAGGGAGCGGAGCAGCCGGGGACGGTCAACCCTTGCGGGTGCTCCGCAGCCAGTCCCGGTAGTGGGTGGGGGCCAGCCGGGCGGCCGGGCCGGCGGTGAGGACGTCGCCCCGGACGGCCGCGAACAGGCCGGCCCGGTCGTCGGTGACGACCGGCCGCCCGTCCTCCCGGGCGGCCAGGGTGATGCGGCCGACCTCGTCCAGGGTGAACCTGTCAGGGCCCGCGACGTCGAGGATGCCGTCGAGCGGGGCGCCGGTGGCCACGTCCGCGAGGGCGTCGACCACGTCGTCGGCGGCGATGGGCTGGACGGGAGTGGCCGGCAGCCGGACGGCGCTGTCGTCCGAGGTCCAGGACATGGTGGGCTCCATGAACTCGAAGAACTGGGTGGCCCGGACGATCGAGTACGGGGTCGGGCCGCCGCGCAGCAGCTCCTCCTGGAGCAGCTTGGCGCGGTAGTAGTCCAGCTGCGGGACCTGGTCGACCCCGACGATCGACAGGACGACCTGGTGCCGCACGCCGGCCTTCTCGCCCGCGGCGAGCAGGTTGCCCACGGTGGTGCGGAAGAAGGCGAGGGACTGGTCGTCGAAGGTCGGGGAGTTGGTCACGTTGACGACCGTGTGAGCACCGGCCAGGGCCGCGTCGAGGCCGGCGCCGGTGAGCAGGTCGACTCCGGACGACAGGGACGCCGTGGTCACGTCGTGGCCCCGCTTCTCAAGTACGGCGGCGAGCCGGGAGCCGATCAGACCGGTGCCGATGACGGTGATCTTCATGGTGTGCCTTCCTTCGTGAGCCGGGCGTTCCCCCGGGCACCAACTCGGACATCGAATGTCCGGGATACTACTCGGATAGTATATGTCCGAGTCACTTGGGAGGTGGCATGAAACTGTCCGGCGGCGTCGAATGGGCCCTGCACTGCTGCGTGGTGCTGACCGCGGCCAGCGAGCCGGTGCCGGCCGCCCGGCTGGCCGAACTGCACGACGTCTCGCCCAGCTACATGGCCAAGCAGCTCCAGGCGCTCTCCCGGGCCGGGCTGGTGCGCTCGACCCAGGGCAAGACCGGCGGTTACGTGATCACCCGGGACGCCGGCGAGATCACGCTCCTGGACGTGGTGCAGGCCGTCGACGGGGCGAGCCCGGCGTTCGTGTGCACCGAGATACGCCGGCGAGGCCCGTTCGCCACGCCGCCGGAGCAGTGCACCAAGCCGTGCCCCGTCGCCCGGGCGATGGGAACCGCGGACGCCGCCTGGCGGGCCGCGCTGGCCGGCATCACCATCGCCGACCTGGTCGCCTCGGTGGAGAACGACAGCGGCCCGGAGGCACTGCCGGGGATCGGCAGCTGGCTGACCGCCGGACCCGGCCCGCGCTGACCGTCCGCGACGCCGGGCCCGGACCACCCAAGCCGCCGGGCGGCTGCACGTACCGCCAAGTCTGCTTCACCGACCGGCACTTGCCGGCCTGTCGACGTCGGAACGCGGCCCCCCAGGAGGGATACCGGCTCCGCAGAGTCATCTTGACCAATGGTCAGCTCCTCGGTTCACCGGCCGGCGCCCCCATCTGCCGTCCGATGCGATCACGAAGACCGGACCGCCCTTTCGGCACGGCATATTTGGAGCATCCGCCAGTACGACGCCCCCGTCGGCGGGAGGGAGACTTCCGGCCAGGAGCTGCGGCCCGATCCGAGGGCCGAAGCCGAGGCAGAGGGGGAACCGTACGATGAGCGGTCAGCTGTACGACGAGATCGGTGAGGCGTTCGAGGGCTTCAAGACCCTCCCGCTCGCACGCTACGGGGAGGTGCCCGGCTTCCTCTCCCTCGTCGGCGACGTGAAGGGCCGGTCGGTCCTCGACCTGGCCTCCGGAACCGGCTTCTACAGCCGGGAGTTCAAGCGCCGCGGTGCTTCGCACGTCCTCGGCGTCGACATCTCCTCCGCGATGGTGGACGCGGCCGTGGCCCTGGAGGAGAGCAACCCGCTGGGCGTGCACTACGAGGTCGGCGACGTCGCCGGGCTGCGTGCCTTCGAGCAGCCCTTCGACATCGCGGTCGCGGTCCAGCTGTTCAACTACGCCGACGACGTCGCCACCATCGAGCGGATGTGTCGCGTCATCCACCGCAGCGTCGCGCAGGGGGCCGAGTTCTTCGTCTTCACCCAGAACCCGGACCTCCGGTTCGACGGGCCCTCGCTGGCCAAGTACGGCTTCCTGTGCGAATCGCTCGGCGAGGAGACCGAGATCGGGCCGCGCGTGCGGATCACCGCGCTCCTCGACCCGCCGATCTCGTTCGTCGCCAACCCGCCGAGCCGCGAGGTCCTGGAGCAGAGCCTGCGGGCCGCCGGGTTCAGCGAGATCACCTGGGTGCCCCTGGAGATCTCCGACGCCGGCGTGCGCGAGCACGGCAAGGAGTTCTGGGACGACTACGCCGCCAACCCCCCGCTGACGATGCTGCGCTGCCGCGCCTGACCCCGGGCCGGTGACGGCGGGTCGTTCCGGTACCGGCCGCAGCGGCCCGCCGTCACCGGTTCGGCCCACCGGCGGCCGCCGCCGGGAACGCGCGGGTGCCCAGCCGCGTCCTGACAAGGGACGCAAGGGGGCCGGCCGGCCACCGCCGGCCGCACGAGCGGAGGACAGCAGATGGACATGCGCCCGAGTCGGCGCCGGGTCGTGACCGGCGCCGCCGCGACGGCCCTCACCGTCGCTCTCCCCACCGCGGGCCCGGCCTTCGCACAGAGCCCCGACGACGGGCGGACCACCGGCCGGCTGCGCGCCCTGGAGCAGGCGCACTCCGCGCGGCTGGGGGTCTTCGCCCTGGACACCGTCACCGGCCGGACGGTGCTCCACCGCGCCGACGACCTGTTCCCCGTGTGCTCGACCTTCAAGACGATCGCCGTCGCCGCCGTCCTGCGGGACCTCGACCGGGACGGCGAGTTCCTGGCCCACCGCATCCGGTACACCGAGCAGGACGTCGCGGCGTCCGGCTACGCGCCGGTCACCGGCCTGCCCGGGAACCTGGCCGGCGGCATGACCGTCGCCGGCCTGTGCGCGGCCGCCGTCGACCACAGCGACAACGCCGCCGCCAACCTCCTGCTGCGCGAGCTCGGCGGCCCCGTTGCGGTCACCCGCTTCTGCCGTTCCGTCGGGGACGACGTCACCCGGCTGGACCGGTGGGAGCCCGAGCTGAACTCGGCGGAGCCCGGGCGGGTGACCGACACGTCGAGCCCCCGCGCACTCGGCCGGACGTACGCCCGCCTCACCCTGGGGGGCGCCCTCCGGCCGCGGGACGCGAAGCGGCTCACCGGCTGGCTGCTGGGCAACACCACCGGCGCCGGCCGCCTCCGGGCGGGGCTGCCCGAGGACTGGACGGTCGCGGACAAGACCGGAACCGGCGCCTACGGCACCACCAACGACGTGGGCATCGCCCGGCCGCCCGGCCGCGGGCCGGTCGTGATCGCCGTCCTGTCCACCAAGGACGGCTCCACCGCGCCCGCGGACGAACCCCTGGTCGCCGCCGCCGCCGCGGTGCTGGCAGTGGCACTGACCGACGGCGGGACCACCGGGTCACCCGGGTAGGCGGCGGGCCGCCCGACCCCGGCCGGCACCAACCGGCCGCCCGAAACCTGCCGCGGGGCCGACCAGTCGAACGAGTGAATTCGGTGACGGCCGCGCCCTGCGCGACCTCCTCGGCCGCGGCGGCGCCCGGGGCCCGCCGGACCTGACCGCGCCGAGATCTTCGAACGGGCTCTCGGCGCCTGCGCACTGGGATCCGACCCCCTGCCCACCCTCCTCCACCGGCCGCCGGCCCGTCGCCGAGCGCCCTGGACCGCACCCGCGCGGAAATCGAAATGTCCCTGTTCGACCCGGGCTCGCCCGGAGGGTAATCCGCTTGAACGGCGCGCTCGAACAGCACCATCATCAGACCCTCCCCGCCGGTGAACCGACCTCAACTCGGTTTCCTGAAAGCCTATTTGGGCCTGCCCATAGGCCTCACCGGCGCCCCCGTGCCCACGCACTGTCTGTGTCTGGAGGAGCTGTGGTGAATCCCCCGACCCCGTCGGCCGGAGTCCGGCCCGCCCAAGAGGGCCTCGTGGTCCAGGTCGTCCGCAAGGAGGCGAAGGCTTGAGCGCCACGACAACCACTCCGGCCGAGGCCACCGACGAGGAACTCCGGTGGCTCGCCGACGGGCGCCGCATCGAGGCGATCGAGGCGATCAGTGTCAGCGCGATGGCCCGCCGCCTGCCCGCCCTCGTCGTCCGCGCCTTCCGCCTCGGCTGGCACATCGACCGCGCCTCCGTCGCCCTGCTGCTGGCCTGCCAGGCCGTGTCCGCCGTGCTCGGCGCGGCCGGCCTGTTCGCCACCACCGGCACGATCTCGGCCCTGTTCGGCCCGGGCCAGGTCGCCGAGAAGCTCGCCCACGCCGCGCCGTCGGTCATCGTGATCGCCGCGGCGGCCGGCGCCCGCTCCCTGCTCGGCATCACGATCCGGACCATCACCATCCACCTGTCCCCGCGCATCTCCCGCGAGGCCGAGGCCGCGGTGCTGCGCGCCACCGTGGCCGCCGAGCTGACCGCCTACGACCACGCCGGCTACAACGACGAGCTGGAGGCCGCCGACCGGGGCGCCGAAGTGTGCGTGGACATCGTCGGGGAGGCGCAGAACCTGCTCGCCTCGCTCGCCTCCCTGATCGGCGCGGCCGGCGTGCTGACCGTGCTCCACCCGGCCCTCCTGCCGCTGCTGGTGCTGGCGGCGTTGCCGCAGGGGGTCGCGTCGGTGCGGGCCGCCCGGGTGCAGTTCCTGGCGAACCGGGCCGCGATCGGCGACCGCCGGATCCTGGCGAACCTGCGCTGGTACATCCACCTGAAGCGCAACGCCGACCAGGTCCGTTCCGACACCATGGGGGACTTCCTGCTCGACAAGTACGAGCAGGTCGGCCGGCGGCTGGACGCCTCCTCGCGGCGGGCGGCGATGCAGAGCGCCCGGGTGTCCGTGGTCGGCGCGGCCGCGTCCGGCCTCGGCACGGCCCTGGTGTGGGCGGCGATGCTGTGGCTGGTCAGCACGGGCCGGATGAGCCTGCCGCGGGGCGGCGCCGCGGTGTTCGCGCTCGCCGCGGTCGGCACCAGCCTGCACGGCATCGTCGGCTACGGCGCGGACCTGTTCCGCACCGGGATGTACCTGGACGACTGGTCGAGCTTCCTGGACACCGCCGGCGGCCACCGGCCGCGGCGCGGCACCGAGGTGCCGCAGGCGCCGTCCCGGATCGCGGTGGAGAACCTCAGCTACGCCTACCCCGCCTCCGACCGCACCGCGCTGGACGGGGTGAGCCTGCACGTCGGGCGGGGCGAGATCCTGGCCCTGGTGGGCGAGAACGGGTCCGGCAAGACCACCCTCGCGAAGCTGCTCGCCGGGCTCTACCTGCCGGACGGCGGCTCGGTGCGGTGGGACGGACGCGACACCCGGGACCTGGACCCGCAGGCGCTGTGGCGTCAGGTCGCCGTCGTGCCGCAGGACTACGCGCGCTGGCCGATGACCTGCCGGGAGAACATCACGCTGGGCCAGCCGACCGCCGAGGGCGACAGCGCCGTGCTGCGCGCCGCCGACGCCTCCGGCGCTGGCGAGGTCGTCGCCAAACTCCGCCGGGGTCTCTCGACCCTGCTGGCGGTGGAGTGGATGGGCGGCGAGGAACTGTCCGGCGGGCAGTGGCAGCGCCTGGCCATCGCCCGGGCGTTCCACCGCGAGGCCGGACTGCTCGTCCTGGACGAACCGACCGCGGCCCTCGATCCGCGGGCCGAGCACCGGATCTTCCAGAACCTGCGGACCGTCGCGCGGGAGCGGGCGGTGGTGCTGGTCACCCACCGGCTGACGAACGTGGCGGTCGCCGACCGCATCGTCGTCCTCGAAAACGGCAAGGTCCTCCAGGAGGGCACGTTCGCCGAGCTGGTCGCCGACGAGGGCGGCCGGTTCAGGGAGCTGTGGGACCTGCAGAACGAGCGCACCGGTGTCCCCGCCCAGCGGAGCCCGTCGGCCGCGAAGGGCCGGGAGCACCGGGGAACCGACGGAGCCCACGGGAGCCGGCGGACCCAGGGGCACCAGCGGAACCAGGAGAGCCCGGAGAGCCCGGAGAGCAACGGGAGCAGCCTGTGATCGGCTTCAGGACGCTGACCCCGCCCACCACCCGGGAGGGCGCCGGGCCGACCGAACCGGCGGACGGCTCCACGGCGACGCGGCCCGGGCCCGGCGGGTGGGTGCGATGACCGCCTCCTTCGATCTCGACGCCTACAACGAGCGGGCCCGGAACGGCCCGTGCTTCATCTGCGCGATGCTGGCCGGCACCCCCGGCTTCGAGCACCGGATCGTCTACGACGACGGAGCCCACGTCGCGTTCCTCGACCGCTACCCCACCCTGCCCGGCAAGCTGCTGGTCGCCCCGCGGGCCCACGTCGAGGACACCATCGGCGGCCTGACCGAGGCCCGGTACCTCGCCCTGCACCGGGTCGTGCACCGGGTCGCCGGCGCGCTGGCCGCCACCGTCCCCACCGAACGCCTCTACGTCCTCAGCCTCGGCAGCCGGCAGGGCCACGCCCACGTCCACTGGCACGTCGCGGCCCTGCCGCCCGGTGTCCCCTACGAACAGCAGCAGTTCCACGCCCTGATGGCCGAAGGCGCCGGCGTCCTGCCGGAGGACCCGGAACAGGCGGACCAGCTCGCCGCCGCGCTCCGCGCCCGGCTCGACCACCCCGACCAGCGAGGAGCCTGACCGTGGCCTTCGTCCCGCCCGACCTGTTCGTCCCGACCCTGCCGCACGGCGTCTCCTACGCCGGCGTCTTCTGCACCGACCGTCACGACCGGCCGCTGCTGCTCACCTCCGTCCACCACCCGGGCGAGTACCAGTACCCCGGGGGTCTGCTCGACGCCGGTGAGGACCCGTGGATGTGCGCGCTGCGGGAGACCGCCGAGGAGATCGGCTTCGTCCCGGCCTCGCTCGACGACGCACCCCGCCTCCTGCTCCTCTCCTTCACCCCGCCCGAGCCTCCCTGGCCGTGGACGATGGGCGTGACCTTCGACGGCGGCCGGCTCACCGACCAGGAGATCGAGCGGATCACCCTGGACCCGGACGAACACAGCGGGCACGCCGTACGCACCGTCGAGGAGTGGTCCCGCATCGTCGGCCCGGGCCGGCTGCACACCCTGCGCGTCTCCCTCGCCGCCCGGCGCACCGGCACCGCCGCCTACCTCCGTACCCCCGCCCGGCTGCCGGCCGGGCCGGCGGGCAACCTGACCTGACCGACCGTCCGTCACCAGGACGGCTCCCAGCGGCCGGGCCGCCGGCGCACCGGCCCGGCCGTCAGACTCCGTGACAGAAGGGTGAGTTGAGCGCGTCACCGGTCCAGTCCATTCTGGTGCTCCCCCTTGGCGGCCCCGGCGTCGACTGGTACCTTCCTGGAATTGAGAGCGCTCTCACAGCACTGCGCGGTCCCGTACCGCGCACACCGGCACCCCCACCCCGTACCGCTGAGCGCGATCCCCCCACTCCCCCACCCATCGTTGCCCCGGACCGCGGAGTCGCCGCGGCGCACCCGGCCGGACCGCTCCCACCCCCAGCGGTCCGCACGGGTCCCCGCCAGGTCCGGAGCAGCGATGCCCGCCCGTAAGGAGAAGGCCGTGCCTTCTTTCACCGCGACCTCGGCCAGGACCGGACCACCTCCCGTCCGCCGCGACCGGCGACCGCCGGAAGGCCCGCCGACGCCCTAGGCCGTGTCCGGCCCTGAGGCCGTCACGACCCAGGCGTCCCACCGACGGGGGCCGCCGCCGCGCCCGCCCGGCCTCGACCGGGCCCGGTCCGGCGCGCCCCGAATCCGGCACCCGCGGAGGCACCCTCCCTCCGCGCCCGTGCCACCGCCCCGCGACCGCACCCATGGAGCAGCGCTCGCCCGTGTGTCCCGGACGCCGGCCGACCCCAGCCGGGGGCCGGCCGGCGCCGTCCCGTGCCGTCGCACCCACCGCACCGCGATGAAGAGGGAAGGACCACCCCGCATGACACCGCTCAGCACTCCCCCGCGCGCTCCGCGGCCACGGCAAGGCACCCGCGGCCTGCCGCTGCTGCTCGCCGTCCTGGCCCTGCTGCTCGGCCTGGCGCCGGCGGCGGGCACGGCCGTCGCCGCGTCCCCCGACTACACCCAGAGCGTCAGCGCCACCAGCGCGACCCAGGCGAAGATCTCCTTCACCCCGACCACCGCGGCGCTCTACGTCGACGTGCACTACCTGGTCAACGCCGCCAACCAGCAGAACGTCCGGATGGTCAACGGCTCCGGCACCTGGACGCACACCGTCGGCGGCCTCGCCACCGGCAACGTCCTGGACTACTGGTTCACCTACGAGAAGAGCGGCCCGCAGTACGACACCCCGCACTTCAGTTACACCCAGGGCGGCAGCACCGGCGGCCAGGTGGCGCAGCCGGCCTTCAGCCCGGCCGGCGGGCAGTACGCCACGGCCCAGACGGTGACGATCACCGACGCGACCGCCGGGGCGACCATCCGCTACACCCGCGACGGCTCCACGCCGAACGGCAGCTCCCCGGTGTACAGCGGGCCGATCAGCGTCACCGCGAGCGGCACCGTGAAGGCCTTCGCCCAGGCGTCGGGCCTCACCGACTCCCCGGTGGCCACCGCGACCTACACCATCGGCGGTACCCAGACCAGTTGCCCGGCGCAGTCGGAGACACCCGACTTCGGCCCCAACGTGCACATCTACGACCCCAGCATGTCCGCCGCCACCATCCAGGCGCAGCTGGACTCCCACTTCGAGCAGATGAAGGACACCCTGTCGGCGCAGTTCAGCTCCAACCGGGTGGCCGACCTGTTCAAGCCGGGCACCTACAACGTCAATGACAACGTGGGCTTCTACACCTCCGTGGCGGGCCTGGGCCAGGAGCCCGGCCAGGTGACCATCAACGGCAACATCACGGTGGACGCCTTCAACGCCTCGGACGCGGGCAACGCCACCCAGAACTTCTGGCGCAGCGCCGAGAACCTCACCATCAACCCCGGCGGCGGCACCAACCGCTGGGCGGTGGCGCAGGCCGCGCCGTTCCGGCGGATCGACGTGCACGGCAACCTGGCCCTCTACCCGGCCAGTTACGGCTGGGCGAGCGGCGGCTACGTGGCCGACAGCCGGGTCACCGGGCAGATGGCGTCGATCTCCCAGCAGCAGTGGTACACCCGGGACAGCGGCCTCGGCAGCTGGGACGGCGGCGTGTGGAACATGGTCTTCTCCGGCGTCCAGGGCGCCCCGGCCAACACCTTCCCCACCCCGCCCGAGACGGTGCTCGCCACCACCCCGGTCTCCCGCGACGTCCCGTACCTGTACGTGGACGGCTCCAACCGCTACCGGGTCTTCCTGCCGAGCCTGCGCACCAACGCCTCGGGCCCGAGCTGGGCGAGCGGCAGCACCCCCGGCAGTTCCCTGCCGATGAGCCAGTTCTACGTCGTCAAGGCCGGCGACACCGCCGCCACCATCAACAACGCCCTGGCCCAGGGCTGCAACCTGTTCGTCACCCCGGGCATCTACCACCTCAACCAGACGCTGAACGTCAGCCGCGCCGGCACGGTCGTCCTCGGCATCGGGTACCCGACCTTCGTGCCGGACAACGGCGTCAACGCCATGCAGGTCGCCGACGTGGACGGGGTCCGGATCAAGGGCCTGCTCTTCGACGCCGGCACCGTCAACTCGCAGGCACTGCTGACCGTCGGGCCGACGGGCTCCGCCGCGGGCCACGCCGCCAACCCGACCACCGTCCAGGACGTGTTCTTCCGGATCGGCGGCCAGCTCGCCGGCAAGGCCACCAACAGCCTGGTCGTCAACAGCAGCAACACCGTCATCGACCACATCTGGGCCTGGCGGGCCGACCACGGCAACGCCGGGACGATCGGCTGGACCACCAACACCGCCGACACGGGCCTGATCGTCAACGGCAACAACGTGCTGGCCACCGGCCTGTTCGTCGAGCACTACCAGAAGTACGAGGTGATCTGGAACGGCCAGGGCGGCCGCACCATCTTCTTCCAGAACGAGAACCCGTACGACGTGCCGAACCAGGCCGCCTGGAAGAGTTCGGCCTCGGTCAACGGCTACGCCGCCTACAAGGTCGGTGCCAACGTCACCAGCCACGAGGCCTGGGGGCTGGGCAGTTACTGCTACTTCAACGTGAACCCCGCGGTGGCCAACTACCACGCCTTCGAGGTGCCCGACACCAGTGGCGTCAAGTTCCATTCGCTGCTGACCGTCTCGCTGAACTACCAGGGCACCATCACCCATGTCATCAACGACACGGGGGCGGTGACGCCCACCGGCACCACCCCGGTCAACGTGGTCGCGTACCCGTGACGACGTGACGTGACGGGGCCCTGTCGGGACGGATCCGGGCGATCCTGACCGGTCCGGCCTGATCCTGAGCCGTCGCGGGGCCTGTCCGGCCGGTGGCGGAACCGGCCGGGCCGCCGGAACGAGTGCGTTCCGGCGGCACGGCCCACTCCCGGCGGCCGGCTCAGCCCGCCAGGACTCCGCTGCCCTCGCCGTTGAACGAACCGACCGTGTTGTCGCCGCCGACGTTGAAGATGTCGTCCCCGGCCAGCTGGTTGCCGTCGCCGAGGACGATCGCCCAAGGGCCGGGCGAGGCATCGAAGTTGACGTCGGCGACGGCGACGCCGGGCAGACCTGCCAGGCCCGCCGCGGCGGCCAGGACCAGCAGCAGCTTGGAGGTGCGGTTCATGAGGGTGTTCCCTTCCTCGACGGTGTCACCGCGACAGTAGGGTCCGGCGCCGCCGACCTCGGGGACTTACCGCCGAGCGGGTGTGTCGGCGGTGCGCCGGCCGCGCCGGTCAGCCGGCGCCGGGGTGCCCGGCGCCCGGCAGCCGGCACCTGGGCACCCGGGCGCCGCTCATTCCTTCGTCACCCAGTCCGGGGTGCGGAACGTGCCCCCGTACATGGGCAGTTCGATCCGCTCCCCGTAGCGCGCGAGCTGGGCCCACGGGCGGTTCAGGCCGGAGCTGCCGAACCGGCGGACCCGGTCGACGGTGTCCAGGTCCAGCACGTCGACCAGGATCTCCTCGCCCGTCCCGGCCTGCTGGCGGACGATGCCCTCCGGGTCGACGATCACGCTGCCGCCGACGCCGGCCGGGTCGGCGGCGTTCACGTTGACGACGTACACCTGGTTGGTCCAGGCGTTGGCGCGGGCGCAGACGAGTTCCATCTCCCGGTCCCGGGTGGTGGTCAGGGTCGGCTGCAGGATCACCTCGGCGCCCAGCCAGGCCAGCTGGCGCACGGTCTCGGGGAAGGATCCGTCGTAGCAGATCGCCAGCCCGACGCGGGCGACGCCGGGGATGTCGAAGACCACGAACTCGTCGCCCGGGGCGGTGTCCTCGTACGGCTGCCAGGGGAAGATCTTGCGGTACCTGGCGACGATCTCCCCCGCCGGCGAGACCGCGATCGCGGTGTTGTGGACGGTCCCGTCCCCGGTGCGTTCGAAGAGGCTGCCGGGCACCAGCCAGAGCCCGGTCTCGACGGCGAGGGCGCAGATCCGGTCGGTCAGCGGGCCGGGGACCGGCACGGCGGCCTCGGCCGTCCAGCCGGGGCGGCCCCGGAGCAGCGGCGCCTCGGCGGCGAGCAGCAGTTCCGGCACGACGACGAGCTGGAGCCCCGGGACCAGCTGGGCGGCGGCCCGGACCTGCTCGGCGAAGAGCTGCCAGCTGCCTTCGAGGTCGTGGGCGAGCGGCTTGGTCTGGAGGGCGGCGACGGAGAGGGTGCGCATGGCGATCAGTCCTCGGTGACGGTGAGCCGGACGACGGCCGTGCGGCCCTCGCGGAAGAAGCGGCGGAAGCGGGCACGGACCATCAGCATGGCCGGCACGCCGGCCGCGATCGAGCCGACGCCGAGCAGGAACACCCCGCCGACGCCGTGGAAGGACGTGCTGCCGTAGGCCGGGCTGAGCATGTCGTGGGCGCTGCGGCCGAAGGCGGCCAGCATCATCAGCCCGCCGAGCAGCGGCAGCACGCCGCGCAGCAGCAGGTCCCGCGGGCTGCCGAGCAGCCGGCGCCGGAAGTACCAGACGCAGGCGAGCGCGGTCACCCCGTAGTAGCAGGCGATCAGCAGGCCGACGGAGAGGATGGCGTCGCCGAGGAAGTCCCCGGACACCAGGCTCAGGAGCACCAGCAGGACGGCGGCGGCCGCGCCGAAGAACACCGTGGCGAAGGACGGTGTGCGGTGCCGGGGGTGGATGCGGGCGAACGCGGCCGGCAGGGCGCCGTGGGCGCCCATCGACAGGGTGGCCCGGGAGCTGCCGACGACGCAGGTCAGCAGTGCCGAGACGGCCGAGACGCAGACGGCGAGCTGGACGACCTTGGCCAGGGCGGTGCCCAGCACCGAGGGCGCGAGGGTGGCCAGCACGTCGGCGGCGTTGGCGGGGTTGCCGAGGCCGAGGCCGCTGTCGCCGGTGCCCGCGAAGCCGATCGTGGCGAAGGCGGTGAAGAGGTAGGTGGCGAGCAGGACGAGGGTCGAGATGACGGCCGCCTGGCCGGGGATCCGCCCGCTGTCGCGGGTCTCCTCGTTGACCGTGATCAGGGCGTCCCAACCCCAGTAGATGTACAGGCAGAGCAGCACCGCCTCCGAGAACGGGCCGAACCCGTCGAAGCCCAGCGGGTCGAGCCAGGCCAGGGAGGGGGTGGCGGCGCCCTCACGGGCGAAGGCGGCGAGGCCGAAGCCGAGCAGGGCGAGCAGTTGCAGGCCCAGCAGGACGTACTGGACGGAGGCGGCCAGCTGGAGGCCGCGGCGGGCGACGGCGGTGACGGCGGCGAGCAGCAGGACGGCCGTGCCGGTCACGGCCACGCTGTTGCCGGCCGGCGTCTCCAGGCCGGCGAAGGCCAGCAGGTAGCCCGCGCCGACCCGGGCGAGGGCGGTCATGGCGAGGAGGGTGGCGATCTGGACGACCCAGCCGCCGGAGAGCCAGCCCGCGAGGGGGCCGAAGGCGCGGGTGGTCCAGACGAAGGTGGTGCCGCAGTCGGGCATCTCCCGGTTGAGCTCGCGGAAGGCGAAGGCGGTGAGCAGGATCGGCACGAAGCCGAGCAGCAGCGCGGCGGGGGCCAGGTGGCCGGCCACCAGGGTCACGAAGCCGAGGGTGACGGCGATGCTGTAGGCGGGGGCGACGGAGGACAGGCCGAGGGCGACGGCGGCGAGCAGTCCGACGGATCCCCCGCGCAGCCCCTTGGAGGTGGGCGGCGCGTCCGGTCCCGCCTCGGCTCTCGCCTCGGCGTCGGGTGGTTCGGTGATCACGGGTGCTCCTGGTGAGGGACAGGGAGGGGCCGGCTCGGCGAGCACAGCTTGTTAAACGCAGATTTAAAACTCAGCCCGACGATGCAGTCAAGAGCTGGGCTGATACTGTTAAACGAAGAAACAGGAACGGACCGACAGGACGACATGGCAGCCAAGAAGGGCCAGCAGGCCCGCAGGGCCGAGCTCGGCGCCGCGGTGCAGCGCGCACTGATGACCCGCGGACTCGAAGGCCTGCGCCTTCGCGACATCGCCGACGAGGCCGGCGTGACCCCCGCCGCGGTGCTCTACTACGGCGACCTCGACGCACTGGTCCACGAGACGTACCAGGCGGCCATCGAGCGCTACAGCGCGCAGCGGGAGGCCGCCACCGAGGCCTTCGCCGACGCCCCCGGCAAGCTCCGCGCCTGCATCGAGCGGGGCGTGGCCGACGGACCGGACGACGCCCTGACCCGACTGCTGTTCGAGTACTGGCCGCGCTGCCTGCGCGACCCGAGGGCGGCCGCCCTGGACAGCGCGCTGACCGAGCGTCAGATTGCCCTCTACCAGGGCATCCTGGTCCTCGGCCAGGCCCAGGGCAGCTTCACCCTGACCGACCCGCCGCGCCTGCTCGCCGCCAGCATCGTCGCCATGGAGGACGGCTACCAGATGGAGGTCCTGGCCGGCCGGCGCAGCCGTACCGAGGTGATCACCGCGCTCCAGGCCTACGCCCGCGCCACCACCGGCCACGACCTGGCGTCCCGTCCGGCCGCGTCCTGACCGTGCCGGGCCCCGACCGCCGCGCATCCTGACCGCCCGCACCCGGCGGGCCGCAGCCGGGCGGCGTCGGGGCGTCCGCCGGACGGCGTCGTGTCGGTGATTCGCCCAGCACCACCGGATGCGGCACAGTGGGGCCCCATGAAGGCGCAGGCTGACCAGCGGAACGAGGCCGGACCGGCGGACGGGGCCCGGCGACGCCCGGTCCAGCAGCGCAGCCAGGAGCGGTACGAACGCCTGGTGGACGCCTGCGCGGCGCTGCTGGACGAAGCCGGCGCCGGCGCCCTGACCACCAAGGCCGTCGCCCGGCGCGCCGGGGTGCCGATCGGCACGCTCTACCAGTTCTTCGCCGGCAAGGAGAGCCTGCTGGGCGCCCTCGCGGCCCGGAACCTGGAGCGCTACCTCGACCGCCTGGCCCGCCGGCTGGAGGACGCGGCGCCCCCGGGCGTGCCGGGCTTCGTCGACCTCGCGGTGGAGGAGTTCGTCGCCATGCGGCGGACGGTCCCCGGCTTCGGGCAGGTCGACTTCGGCCTGGTCGACCGGAACTCGCCCGGCGTCCGGGACGGCGAGCACCTGCTGGACCGCACCCTGGACAACAACAGCGCCGTCGCCCTGCGCCTGCAGGCCCTAGGCGGCGCCCTCCTCGGCGCCGACGCGGACGCCGCCGGGCCGCCGGACGCCGCCCGCCCCGGCAGCACGCTGGCCCTGCGGGTGGCCCTGGAGGCCGCCGACGCCGTCCTCAAGCTGGCCTTCCGCACCGACCCCGACGGCGACCCCGTCCTGATCGCCGAGTGCAAGCGCCTGCTCGGCAGCTATCTCGCCGGCGGCCCGCCCGCCCCGCCCCGGGCCGCCGCCGACACGCCCCGCTGAAGCGTTGCGGCCCCACCCGCACGGCAGCACAGTGGAGACAGGACAGCTGCCCGGAGCACGGCAGCCGGCCTGTCGGCACCACGACAGCCGTCACTAGCTAAGGAGCAGATCGTGCATGCAGCGGTAGGTGACCAGCTCCACATCCACAGCAGGTCCGTGGGGATGGCGGACCGCACGGGGGAGATCACCGAGGTACACGGCGCGAACGGCGAGCCGCCGTACCTGGTGCGCTTCGAGGACGGCCACGAAGGGCTGGTCTACCCCGGCCCGGACAGCATCGTCGAGCACAGCAAGAAGAACAGCTGACGCGAACCGTCCGTCCCGTGCCCGCCCGGCGCGGGGCGGGCCTCTGAGGTGTCCGCCGCGCCCCTGCCCGGTCCGCTGGCCGCGCTGGCCCCCCTGCTGGACGACTACGGCTACCTCGCGGTGGCCGTCCTGGTGCTGCTCGACAACTGCGGCATCCCCGCGCCGGGCCAGACCGTCCTGGTGCTGGCCGCCGTGTACGCGGGCACCGGACACCTCAGCCTCGCCGCCGTGATCGCCGTCGCGACGGCCGCCGCCGTCCTCGGCAACACCCTCGGCTACCTGATCGGCCGGACCGGCGGACGCGCCTTCGTGCACCGCTGGGGCCGCTACGTCATGCTGACCCCCGCCCGGATGGAACGCGCGGACGGCTTCTTCGAGCGGCACGGCGGCAAGGTCGTGACGGTGGCCCGGTTCGTGGACGGGCTGCGGCAGACCAGCGGCATCATCGCGGGCACCACCGGGATGGACGCGCGGCGCTTCACCGTCTTCAACATCCTCGGCGCGGTGCTCTGGGTCGGCGTCTGGTCGGTCGCCGGCTACCTGGCCGGCGCCAACATCGGCACGGTGTACGAGCAGGTGGTCCGCTACCAGCTGTGGCTGCTGATCGGCCTCGGCGCGGCGCTCCTCGCCGCCCTCGTCCACCAGCTGCTGCGCCGCCGGGCGCGGCGCTGAGCGGCGGCCGCCGCGCCCCGGCACGCCACGGGGTCAGCCGAAGGACAGCCGCAGCACCTCGAAGGAGGAGGCGTACCGGACGCCCAGCCGGCTGCCGGAGGACCGGGCGAAGCCCTCCAGGAAGTCGGCGGCGTTGGCCATGTCGCCGCCGAGCCCGGCCAGGTACGCCCGGTGGGCCTTCAGCGAGGCGACGCCCGCCTCGAAGGAGTCGGTGGTGTCCACGGCGTGCCGCGCGTCGGGCGAGCCGGCCGCCCAGAGCTCCTTGACGCCGCCCCACGGCTGGTGGCCCTCGTCCAGCAGGTCGGGGAACACCCAGCGGTTGGCGGCGTCGCGCACCGCGTCCAGGACGGAGCGTCCGGTCGCGATGTGGTCGGCCTGGTTGGGCATGACGCCGCCGTAGGTCTCCCGGAAGTTGGTGGTGATGACGATGTCGGGGCGGTGCCGCCGGATCGTCCGGGCGATGTCGCGGCGCAGCGTCAGGCCGTACTCCAGGACGCCGTCGGCGTGCCCGAGGAACTCGACCACGTCGACGCCGACCAGCGCGGCCGAGGCCACCTGTTCGGCCTCCCGCACGGGGCGGCACTCCTCGGGGCTCATGGAGTCGATGCCGGCCTCGCCGCTGGTGACCATCACGTAGACGACGCGCTTGCCCTGGCCGGTCCAGCGGGCGACGGCGGAGGCCGCGCCGTACTCCATGTCGTCGGGGTGCGCGACGACCGCGAGGGCGGTCTGCCAGTCCTCGCGGAGCGGTTCGAAGGGTTCGGGCTGCTGGTCGTTCATCGGCACGGCTCCTCTGTCGGGTCCCCTGCGGGGCGGCTCGGTCCGATCTTCTCCCGGAGGTCCGTCCCGGTCACCCGGAACGAGGGGCTCCGGGTCTCGGAGGCTCCGGGTCTTCAGGCTGCGGGTCTCGGGGCTACGGGCTGCGGGCCTCCCGGGGGCCGGGCCGGGGCCAAGGCGGGGCCGGTTCGCCGTCCCGGCCGCCCGCGCCCGGGGGCGCCGGCCCTCCCGGCCAGGCTACGCCGGGTTCAGCCGGCCGACCGGAGGGAGTAGTTGAAGTCGGTACTGCCGAAGTGGCCCATCAGGCGGAGCCAGAACGGCATCAGCATCTCCATGCCCCGGGCGCCCTTGATGTCGCCGAGGTCCAGCACCGAGCCGGCCGGCCAGCCGAACTGCTCCAGCAGGGCGACGACCTCGGCCTTGGCGTCCGGGTCGTCGCCCGCGACGAAGGCGTTGTGCTCGCCGGGGACGCGTCCCGGCTCGACCATCACCGGGGCGCTCATCGTGTTCAGCGCCTTGACCACCCTGGCCTGCGGGAACTCGCGCTGGATCCGCTCGCCGACACTGTCCGTGCCCACCGGGTCCAGCCCGACCTCGCCCTCGGGCGAGAAGACCAGCGGGTTGGAGACGTCGATCAGGATCTTGCCGGCCAGCGCGCCGGCGCCGGCCGCCTGCAACGCCTTGAGGGAGACCGTGCCGGCGGTGGCGTTGACGATCAGCTCGCCGAAGGCGGCGGCGTCGGCGAAGGTGCCGCCGTGGCCGCGCGGCCCGGCCTGCTCGGCCCAGGTGGTGGCGGCCGTGTTGTCCTTGGTCCGCGAGCCGATGGTCACCTCGTGGCCGAGCGAGACCAGCTTGCCCGCCAGGGTGCGCCCGACCGTGCCCGTACCGATGATCCCGATCCTCACCGTGCTTCTCCTGTTCGTAGAGCGCCCCCACCGCGTGGCTGACGATACGTCAGGGACGGCCGCCGGGCCGTCAGAACCGGCGGGGCGGCCGCGAGTCCCGGCGGGACGGCACGCGGCGGGACGACAGGTGGCAGGACGGCGGCCGGCCGCGGCCCCCGGACAACTCCGGGGACCGCGGCCCGCTCGGCGACCGGTCCGCCGGCTACTCCACCGTGACGCTCTTGGCCAGGTTGCGCGGCTTGTCCACGTCCCGTCCGAGGGCGACCGCCGCGTGGTAGGCGAACAGCTGCAGCGGGATGTTCAGGAGCAGCGGGTCCAGCTCCGGCTCGCTCTTGGGGACGAGCACGCAGTGGTCGGCCAGCTTGGTCTCGGGCGTGCGGTGGGCGATCGCGAGGACCCGGCCGGAGCGGGCCTTGATCTCGCCGAGGGTGGTGAGGTTCTTGTCCAGCAGCTCGTCGTCGGGCACGAGGGCGACGGTCGGCAGCTCCGGGTTGATCAGCGCGAGCGGGCCGTGCTTGAGCTCGCTGGCGGGGTACGCCTCGGCGTGGACGTAGCTGATCTCCTTGAGCTTCTGGGCGCCCTCCCGGGCCACCGGGAAGCCGCGGACCCGGCCGATGAACATCATCCCCTCGCACCGGGCGTACTCGGCGGCCAGCTCGGCGATCTGCTGGTCGTTCTCCAGGATCTCCCGGATCTGGCCGGGCAGCGCCTTGAGGCCGGCCACGATCCGGCGGCCGTCGGCGGGCGAGAGGTCGTGGATCCGCCCGAAGTGCAGGGCGAGCAGGGCGAAGGCGACCACGGTGGAGGTGAAGGCCTTGGTGGAGGCGACCGAGATCTCCGGCCCGGCGTGCAGGTAGATGCCGCCGTCGCACTCCCGCGCGATCGCGCTGCCGACGGTGTTGACGACGCCGAGCACCCGGCCGCCCTTGCGCTTGATCTCCTGGACGGCGGCCAGCGTGTCGTAGGTCTCGCCGGACTGGCTGACCGCGACGTACAGGGTGTCGGCCTCGATCACCGGGTTGCGGTAGCGGAACTCGGAGGCCGGCTCGCTGTGCGCGGGGATCCGGGACAGCTCCTCGATCAGCTGGGCCCCCATCTCGCCGGCGTAGTAGGCGGAGCCGCAGCCGAGGATCTTCACCCGGCGGATCTCCCGCAGCTCGCGGGCGTCCAGGTTGAGCCCGCCCAGGTGCGCGGTGGCGAAGCGCTCGTCGAGCCGGCCGCTGAGGGTGCGCTCGACCGAGCCGGGCTGCTCGTGGATCTCCTTGAGCAGGAAGTGCTCGTAGCCGGCCGTGTCGTAGGAGTCGATCTCCCAGTCGACGGTGGACGGCTGGCGGTGCGTGGTGCGGGCGTCCTCGGTGAAGGTGCGGAACCCGTCGGCGCGGACGGTGGCGAGCTCGCCGTCCTCCAGGTGGACCACCTGGCGGGTGTAGCGGACCAGCGCGGAGACGTCCGAGGCGACGAACATCTCCTTCTCGCCGATGCCCAGCACGATCGGGCTGCCGTTGCGGGCGACCACGATCCGGTCGGGCTGCTCGGCGTCCAGGACGGCGATGCCGTAGGTGCCGACGACCTTGCCGAGGGCGGCGCGGACGGCGTCCTCCAGGTCGGTGCCCTCGGTGGCGTGCGCGGCGATCAGGTGCGCGAGCACCTCGGTGTCGGTCTCGGAGAGGAAGACGGCGCCGTCGGCGGCCAGCTTGGCGCGCAGCTCGTCGGCGTTCTCGATGATCCCGTTGTGGACGACGGCGATCCGCTCGGCGTTGTCCAGGTGGGGGTGCGCGTTGGCGTCGCTGGGGACGCCGTGGGTGGCCCAGCGGGTGTGGCCGATGCCGGTGGTGCCCTTGAAGCGGGCCGGCACGGCGGCCGCGAGGTCGGCGACCCGGCCCTTGACCTTGCGGGTCTTCAGGCCGCCGGTGCGGCCGCTGACGGCGACGCCGGCCGAGTCGTACCCGCGGTACTCCAACCGCTGCAGGCCCTCCAGCAGGAAGGGGGTCGCGTCCTTGGGTCCGATGTAGGCAACGATTCCGCACATGGGTCGCCGGCTCCTTCAGTGTGATTGCGTGGCGGGAGGTCTGCGCGAGGGCAGACGGGGTCGGGCGGCCCGGTTCAGCCGTAGACGATCCGGCGCAGCTGGCGGGCCGACAGCTGCGGGGCTGCGACCCGGCGCGCGGGCAGTTCGTCGGCCAGCCGGGCGAAGATCTTCTCGTTGGTGAGTCCGCGTGCCTGCAGTTCGCCGTGGCGGCGGCGGACGTACTCCTCGGTGCTCTCCGAGAAGTACGCCAGCACTTCCGCGACGACCCGCGCGGCCTCCCGCGGCCCCAGGGGGCTGGTGCGGGTGAGGTGGGCGAGCAGGTCCTCGTGAGGGTGTGGCGAGCTGGGCACGAGTGAGGAGCCTAGGCGGCCTCTGCGCCGGAACCAAAGATCCTGCCCGAATTCGGGCAGATCTTCAGACATTCAGCCCAGAGAGCCGGTCCGGGGGCCCCACGGGCCGCCCGGGCCACCCGTCCGGCCCGCGGACCACCGGGCCGCGGTCCCTGCGCAACGCCGGGATGCGGTCCCCGCGCAACGCCGGGATGCGGTCCCCGCGCAACGCCGGGATGCGGCCGTTCGGAGCAGTGCCCGCCACCCGTCCGGCCCGGGCCCCGCACGGGGCCGCAAGCCGTGCGGTGACCGGGCCCCGGCCGCGTCGTTGACCCGGTGCGATGTGCGGTAGCGTCGCCGACATCTCCCGAATGATGGTCAGAAACCACGATCAGCGGCCTGGTGCCCTCAGGATGGAGAGCGAAAACCGTCCGTCTCGATCCACCGGGGGATCTTCGTCATGCAACCGCGGGTCTTCGCGATTCTCACCGCCTTCCTGCTGGGGGTGCTGGGCCTGGGGTCGGTGGCCGTCACCGACTGGACGCCCGCCCCGGCCACCGCCGCGACCGGCGCACCCGGGGCGCCCGCGCCCGGCAGCGCGGCGCCGCCCGCCGGCACCCCGGCCGCGGCGACGCCGACCGGCGACCCGGCGGTGTGGACCCGCAGCACGCTGCGGAACAAGGTGATGGCGGAGATGGAGCAGAGCGACCCCGGCGTCGCCCTGGCGGACCTCGACAAGATCACCAAGGAGAAGCCGTACACCGTGCGGTTCTGCCACCCGATCGCGCACGAGCTGGGCCACGCGGCGGTCAAGCGCTACAACGAGGACTTCCAGAAGGTCATCTCCTTCCCGCACGAGACCTGCGCGGCCGGCTACCTGCACGGCGCGGTCGAGGAGATGCTGAACGCCTCCAAGCAGCCCGAGGTGGACCTGCTCAAGCTGTGCGCGCCGGCCAACAAGGGCGCCTGCATCCACGGCGTCGGCCACGGCACCATGTTCGTCGCCAAGCAGGACGTCGCGGCGGCCCGCGCGCTGTGCAACAAGTTCCCCGGCGACACCAACAAGATCCGCTGCTCCGAGGGCCTCTTCATGCAGCTCTTCGGCCCGGACGAGGAGGACGAGAAGGCCAAGGCGAACCTGCCCGCCGACAAGATCGCCGCCGATCCGCTCTACCCCTGCCCCGAGCAGCCGGCGCTCTTCCAGTCCGCGTGCTTCTTCTACGCGCCCACCTTCTACCTCTCCTCGCACGACTACGCCAACCACCCCGAGGCCTTCGCCGACGCCCTCAAGTGGTGCCTCAACGGCAAGGCCGGCGGCGGGGTGACGGACTGCAGCCGCGGGGTCGGCTCGCGCACCATGAAGTACAACCTGGACCGCGAGGACTGGGCCGCCCAGCAGTGCGCGACGGCCGCCGACGCCTCCCAGCGCAAGGCCTGCGCGGAGGGCCTGGTCAGCTACTACACGGTGAACTACACCGACGGCGGGGCCGCCGGCCGGCTCTGCGCCAAGATCACCAACAAGGAGATCCAGGGCTACTGCCGCTCCGCCGCCGGGCTCTCCAGCACGCTGGACTGACGGCCCCGCCCGTCCGCCGAGGGGCCCGCGCCGTCCGCACCCGGGCGACGCGGGTCCCTCGGCACACGCACCGTAGGATCTGGTCATCCAGGTGCGCCGAGGACGCCGCGCCGTCAGGCCCCCCACCTGCTGGAGCCGCACCATGAGCCCCGCCTCCCCCGCCGTGCCGGACTCGTCCCCCACCCCTCCGGACGACTTCCGCACCGCCGCCCACGCCGCCGCCGACCTGGTCGCCGACTACCTCGCCGGGCTGCCCGGCCGCCCGGTCTGGCAGCCGATGGGCCCCGCCGACCGGACCTCGCTGCTGGAGGCCCCGCTGCCGGAGGACGGCGTCCCCCTCGCCGGGCTGCTCGACTTCGTCGGCACCCGGGTGATGCCCGCGCCGATGGGCAACGGCAACCCGCGCTTCTTCGGCTGGGTGAACTCCGCCCCGGCCCCCGCCGGGGTGCTCGCCACCCTGGCCGCCTCCGCGATGAACCCCAGCTCGGCCGGCGGCGACCACGCCGACGTCCACCTGGAGCGGGCCGTGGTGCGCTGGATCGCCGAACTGGTCGGGTTCCCGCACCCGGCCGGCGGCGGCCTGCTGACCTCCGGCACCTCGATGGCGACCATCGTCTGCCTGGCCGCCGCCCGGAACCGCGCCGCCCGCCGGGCCGGCTGGGACGTCCGCGAGGACGGCCTGGCGGGCATGCCCCCGCTGGTCGCGTACGCCACCGGGGAGACCCACTCCTGCGTCCGCAAGGCCGCCGAGCTGCTGGGCCTGGGCAGCAAGCACCTGCGGACCGTCCCCAGCGGCCCCGAGGGGCAGCTCGACACCGACGCGCTGCGCGCCGCGGTGGCCCGCGACCGCGCCGACGGCCTGCTGCCCTTCCTGGTGGTCGCCTCCGCCGGCACCGTCGGCACCGGCGCGGTGGACGCCTTCGACCCGATCGCCGACCTCTGCGCCGAGCAGGAGCTCTGGCTGCACGTGGACGGCGCCTACGGCGCCTTCGGCGTGCTCGACCCCGCGATCGCCCACCGCTACGCCGGCCTGGAGCGCGCGGACTCGCTGGCGCTGGACCCGCACAAGTGGCTGGGCGTCCCGGTGGACTGCGGCTGCGCCCTGGTCCGCGACACCGACGAGCTGCGCGGCACCTTCAGCCTGGTCCCCTCCTACCTGCGGGACGAGGCCGCGGGCTCGCTGGGCTGGTTCTCCGAGTACGGCATGGAGCAGACCCGGCCGTTCCGCTCGCTCAAGGTCTGGGCGACCATCGCGCACCGCGGCCGGCAGGGCATCTCGGACGACATCGCCCGCTGCACCGCGCTGGCCCGCCGACTCGGCGAGCTGGTCGAGGCCGACCCCGAGCTGGAGCTGCTCGCGCCGGTGCAGACCTCGATCGTGGCCTTCCGGCACCGCGCGGCGGGCCTGGACGAGGCCGCGGTGAACGCCGTCAACCGGGAGCTGCCGGTGGCGGTGCAGCTGCGCGGGCGGGTCTTCGTCACCGGAGCGCTGCTCGGCGGCCGCGAGATGCTGCGGGCCTGCCTGCTGAACGCGGCCACCACCGAGGACGACCTCGAACTGCTGCTGGCCGAAGTCCGCGCCGCCGCGGCCGGGCTGACGGAGCGTCCGGCCGGGGCCTGAATCCGGCCGGCGGCGGGGGAAAGCCCGTACGAATGGTTCGACGAGACATTAACCCACAGGTCACGGGGGATTCGTGATCGTGAAACACCGGCGCGGCAGCATCATGGCATGGACAACCTGACGAACGGCCGCTCCCTCACCCCGACGACCTCCCGCGCGCAGCGTCGCGGCGCCAGAATCCATCGCTGGCGCCGCGACACCGTCGAGCTGGCGGCGATCTTCCTCTCGGTCACCGCCGCCGACCTGGTGGCCAAGATCGTCGTGCACGGCCCGGACGGCCCGCTGGTGCTCGCCGCCTCGGCGAGCGCCCTGCTCGCCACGGCGCTGTTCCACACCTGGTGGGCCCACCGCCACCTGCACGGACCTCCGTCGCCGGACACCCCCGCGCCGCCCGGCGCCGAGGCGGACGGCGCGACCGGCCCGATGGACGAGTTCGAGCCGACCACGCTCTGGCGGGTGCGCACCACGGTCGAGGACTCCCCCGGCAGCCTGGCCCGGGTGTGCACGGCCTTCGCCGGGCAGCGGATCAACATCATCTCCATGCAGTCCCACCCGCTGCCCGCCGGGACGGTCGACGAGTTCTTCGTCCGCGCCCCGCTCTCGCTCACCCGCGCCGAACTGACCCGGACGGTCGCCTCGGCCGGCGGCCACGACATCTGGACCGACCCGGCCGACGCGCACGACCTGGTCGACGTCCCCACCCACGTGCTGGCCCTGGCGACCCGCACCGCGCTGGACGCCGCCGAGCTGCCGGTCGCCCTGCGGCAGCTGTTCGGCCAGTGCACGATCCGGCAGTTCCCCGGCGCCGGCAAGCGCGCCACCGCCGGGGTGGAGGGGCACGTGATGCGCCTGCCCGCGCCCTCGGGGGACCTGATCGAGCTGACCCGCCCGCACCTGCCGTTCACCCCGACCGAGTTCGCCCGGGCCCAGGCCCTGGTGAAGCTGGACACCCTGCTCGGGCCGCGGGTGCCGCGGGTCAAGGCCCACCTCACCCTGCCCGCCGGGGCCGACCTGACCGTGCGCCGGGCCGACGCCGGCGACAAGGAGGCCGCGCTGGCCATGCACGGGCGCTGCTCCACGGACACCCTGCGCAAGCGCTACCACGGCCCGGTGCGGGACGCCGAGCGCTACCTGGACCACCTGCTGGACGCCCGGCACGGCCAGACCCTCGCGGTGGAGGCCGCCGACGGCCGGATCGTCGCCCTCGGCCACCTGATGTGGGACGACGACAGCGCCGAGGTCGCCGTCCTGGTCGAGGACGGCTGGCAGCGCCGCGGGCTCGGGCTCGACCTGCTGCGGCGGATGTCCGCACTGGCCCTGGAGGCCGGCGTCGACACCGTCTACGCGATCACCCAGGCCTCCAACACCGGGCTGGTCGCCACCATGCGCAAGCTGGCGGCGCCGCTCGACTACCAGGTCGAGGAGGGCACCCTGGTGATCACCGCCCACCTGGCCGAGGCCACCGCCGAGCTGCCCGTCCCCTGGCCCGGCCGCCCCGGCCGCTGACACCGGGCACGCCCCGCGCCGAGCCCGTCCCGTCAGGCCCGATCCGGTCCCACCCGGTCCCGTCCCGACCCCGCAGCACCGCTCCGTACCCGGACGGCCCCTCCGCCGCCCCGCCCCCGCCGGGGGAGCGGGGCGGCGGTGCCGCGTCCGGCCCCGCCGGCGGCCGCCGACCGGTGACGCAGATCACCGCCCGGGGCGACCGGCCGCCCGACGCCCGCGAGGCCCGCCGGGGAACCGGCCGCCCGGCCCCGGCCGTCCTGCGGTACGACAAGAACTCCGCGTGCCGTCCGTGCACGGCCCGTCCGGAAGGCCGCTCCACGGGGCCCGCCGAGGGCCCGTCAGAGCTCCGTCCCGGCAATCCCGGCAGGCAGCGCGGGGTGCGGGACTCGGTGCCGGGGCGCGGAGTCGGTAGGCTGGCCCCGTCCCCGCCGCCCGACGGACCGTTAACCGGCCCCCGGGTGGTGCCGCAGCAAGGAGGAACCACTGAGCATGGCAGGCACCGAAACGGAGGCCACAGGCGCGCGCGACGGCTCGCTGCCCGCCCGCGCCAAGATCGCCGTCACCGCCGGCCGAGTGGCCGCCGCCGTCTCGCGCAAGGCCGGCCGCGGCAGCGGTTCGGTGATCGGCGGCAAGATCGCCCTCAGGCTCGACCCCGATCTGCTCGCCACTCTCGCCGACCACCTCGACGTCATCCTGGTCAGCGCGACCAACGGCAAGACCACCACCACCCGCCTGATCGCCGAGGCGCTGCGCGCCGCCGGCCCGGTGGTGTCCAACGCCCTCGGCGCCAACATGCCCGCCGGCATCACCTCCGCGCTGGCGGGCGGCTCGGACGCCAGGTTCGGCGTGATCGAGGTCGACGAGAAGTACCTGGCCGGCGTCGCCCGCGACACCCGCCCGAAGGCGATCGCACTGCTCAACCTCTCCCGCGACCAGCTGGACCGCGCGGCCGAGACCCGGATGATGGCCGAGAAGTGGCGCGAGGGCCTCAAGGACTCCGAGGCCGTGATCATCGCCAACGCGGACGACCCGCTGGTGACCTGGGCCGCGTCCTCCTGCAAGAAGGTGGTCTGGGTGGCCGCCGGACAGGCCTGGAAGGAGGACGCCTGGTCCTGCCCCGCCTGCGGCGGCGTGATGCAGCGCCCCGGGGACGACTGGTTCTGCCAGGACTGCGGCTTCCGCCGGCCCAACCCGCACTGGGCGCTGCAGGGCACCCACGTGGTGGACCCGCAGCGCGGCGCCTGGCCGATCCAGCTGCAGCTGCCCGGCCGGGCCAACCTCGCCAACGCCACCAGCTCGGCCGCGGTGGCGGCCGTCTTCGGGGTGGCCCCGCAGGTCGCCCTGGAGCGGATGCAGGCGGTGACGGCCGTGGCCGGCCGCTACGACGTGGTCCAGTACCAGGGCCGGGACATCCGGCTGCTGCTGGCGAAGAACCCGGCCGGCTGGCTGGAGACCTTCTCGCTGATCGACGGGCCGCCCACGCCGGTGATCCTCTCGGTCAACGCGATGGACGCCGACGGCACCGACACCTCGTGGCTCTGGGACGTCGACTACGAGCGGCTCTCCGGGCACCCGGTGTTCGTGATGGGCCAGCGCAAGCTGGACCTCGCGGTGCGCCTGGAGGTGGCCGGGCTGCAGTTCCACGTGGTGGACTCGCTGGAGCAGGCCGTCCGGATGGCACCCCCCGGGCGGATCGAGGCGATCGCCAACTACACCGCTTTCCAGCAGCTCAGGAAGGTCGTGGCGGGCTGATGACGACTCCAGGAACGCCCAACGGAAGGTCTTCGAGGATGAGTGAGAGCAGCCTGCGGCTGGTCTGGGTCTACCCGGACCTCCTCAGCACCTACGGCGACCGGGGCAACGCCCTGGTCGTGGAGCGCCGGGCCCGCCAGCGCGGCCTCAACGTGACCCGGATCGACGTCCGGTCCGACCAGTCGGTGCCCACCAGTGGTGACATCTATCTCATCGGCGGCGGTGAGGACCGCCCGCAGCGGCTGGCCGCCGAGCGGCTGCGCCAGGACACCGGGCTGGTCCGGGCCTCCGAGAACGGTGCGATCATCTTCTCGGTCTGCGCCGGGTACCAGATCCTCGGCCACGAGTTCATCAACGACCTCGGCGAGCGCGAGCCGGGCCTCGGCCTGCTCGACGTCTGGAGCACCCGCGGCGAGGGCGCCCGCAACGTCGGCGACGTGCTCGCCGACGTGGACCCGCGCCTCGGCCTGCCCCAGCTGACCGGCTTCGAGAACCACCAGGGCATCACCCACCTCGGCCAGGGCGTCTCGCCGCTGGCGACGGTGACCGTCGGCGGCGGCAACGGGACCGGCGACGGCACCGAGGGCGCCTGGCGGGACACCGTCTTCGGCACCTACCTGCACGGCCCGGTGATGGCCCGCAACCCCGCCGTCGCGGACATGCTGATCAAGCTGGCGCTGGACGTGAACGCCCTGCCGCCGGCCGACACCACCTGGTACGACGCACTGCGCGCCGAGCGGATCGCGGCCTCCCGCCAGCCGGCCTGAGACCGCCGTCACGCACCGGGTGCCCGCATCGCGGGCACCCGGTCCACAGATAATCGAATACGTACGACAATAGGAACGCTGGCCGCACACCCTCCTCGGCAGCCGGCTGCATTCCACGGCAGCGCCGACGGCGCCGCTGCCGTGTCGGTTCCTGTCCGGCCGGACACAGGGGCCCGCTATATGCTCGACCTCATGGTCGGATCCGAGCAGAAATGTTCGACCCGATCAGCGCTTCACCCGACGGCTACCTCCGCGCCACCCCGGCGCGGGATCGGACCGCTACGGTGTCGGCGTGGTCCCAGCCTGGTAGTCCGGCCGTTCCTCGGTTCTGCTCGGGAGTTGCAAAGCAATGCGTATTGGTGTGCTGACCAGCGGCGGTGACTGCCCCGGCCTGAACGCTGTGATCCGCTCAGTGGTCCACCGGGGGGTGGTCGACCACGGCGACGAGATCATCGGTTTCCAGGACGGCTGGCGCGGCCTTCTGGAGGGTGTCCACCGCCCCCTGACGCTCGACTCGGTGAGCGGAATCCTCGCCCAGGGCGGGACGATCCTCGGTTCTTCGCGGGTCCAGCCCAGCCACCTGCGCGACGGCGTCGAGCGCGCCAAGAAGTACTGCGAGGACCTCGGGATCGACGCGGTCATCCCGATCGGCGGCGAGGGCACCCTCAAGGCCGCCAAGCTGATGAGCGACGGCGGGCTCCCGGTGGTCGGCGTGCCGAAGACCATCGACAACGACATCGCCTGCACCGACGTCACCTTCGGCTTCGACACGGCCGTCTCGGTGGCCACCGACGCCCTCGACCGGCTGAAGACCACCGCCGAGTCGCACCAGCGCGTCATGGTGGTCGAGCTCATGGGCCGGCACACCGGCTGGATCGCCCTGCACGCGGGCATGGCCGCCGGCGCCCACGCCATCGTGGTTCCCGAGCGCCCCTTCCACATCGACCGGCTGACCGAGGTCGTCCGCGAGCGCTTCGACCGCAACAAGAAGTTCGCGATCGTGGTCTGCGCCGAGGGCGCCAAGCCCGAGCCCGGCACCATGCACTGGGAGGAGGGCGTCAAGGACATCTACGGCCACGAGCGCTTCACCGGTGTCGCCAACCAGCTCTCCCGCGAGTTGGAGCACCGCCTGGGCAAGGAGGCCAAGCCGGTCATCCTCGGCCACACCCAGCGCGGTGGCACTCCCACCGCCTACGACCGGGTGCTCGCCACCCGCTTCGGCTGGCACGCCGTCGAGGCCGTCCACAAGGGCGCCTTCGGCCACATCACCGCCCTCCAGGGCACCGACATCAACCTGGTGCCGCTGGCCGAGGCGGTCGCCGAGCTGAAGACCGTGCCGGCGGAGCGCTACCTGGAGGCCGAGACCGTCATCTGACGGAAGCCCCCGCCGCCCTGCCGCCGCGGCCCCCGGGTGACCCCCGGGGGCCCGCGGCCGTGCCGGGGCACGGAGCCCCGGCGGGCCGGTCAGAAGCCGGTGTCGTAGGTGTAGTGGCGGGTGTGGTCGAGCATGTCCGCCGGGGTGGTGTCGTTCCACGGCTTCATGGTCTCGCCGAGGTCCACCACGTTCGCGGTGCCCGCCGCCGGCAGGTAGCCCTGCCCGGGGTGGCGGCGCTGCCACTCGGCCCACAGCTTGTCGATGAAGCAGTGGTGCAGCCAGAACACCGGGTCGTTGGGCGACATCCCGGTGGTCATGTGACCGCCCACCCACACGTGCACCCGGTTGTGCAGGTTGACCCCGCGCCACCCCTCCAGGTTGTTGCGGAAGCCCTCCGAGGAGCTGTTCCAGGGCGCGGCGTCGTAGGCCTGGATCGCCAGCACGGACTCGGTCTCGGCCCGGGTCGGCAGCGCGGCGACCGCGCTGCCGAGCGAACGGCGCAGGTAGCTGCGGCTGTCCGGGCGCACGTTCAGGGTCCACCCGCCGGCCGCGAAGGCGAACGGGCCGGTGGTCACCTGGCCGTCGCTGCTGCGGCCGTTGCCGCCCAGGAACCCGGCGTCCCAGAGCGAGGCGGAGGCCGTCCGGTCGGCCGTCCAGTCCCAGTACGGCAGGGTGACGTTCGGGTCCACGCTCTGCAGGGCCTGCTCGAACTGCAGCAGGAACCTGCGGTGCCAGGGCAGGAAGGACGGCGACCGGTGGCCGACCCGCTCGCCGTTGTCGGTGTCGCTGATGATGAACGAGTTGTGCGTGCTGACGAAGGCGTCGTAGCGCCCGGCCCGCTTGAGCGCGAGCACGGCGTTGACGAAGTCCCGCTTCTCCTTGGCCGTCAGGCTCGCCTGGTTCTTACGGAATGCCATGAGTCCCCCTCGGTACGAATCGATGCGTTGACATGCGGAGCGGCGGACGTCAGGCGAGCGGGACGAGCGTGGCGCCCTGGAGCTCCTGCACGGCGGCGCGGGCGAGCGCACGCGGCGTGGGAAACGTCTGGTAGTGGTTGACGACGCTGATCCAGGTGCCGTCGGCGTTGCGCATCATGTGCAGCTCCTCGCCGTCGACCAGCACGGTGTAGCCGGCGGTGTGGTGGTGACCGCCGCCCTGCACCGGCCGGCCCTGGATCCGCCGCCCCTTGAAGACCTCGTCGAACTCGTCGGACGCCTCCGGGCCGGCCGCGGTGGCCTGCCCCCCGGCAGGCCCGGTGACGCCGAGCACGACCGTGCCGGCCGCCGCCGTCAGGGCGACGGCCGCGCCCTGCAGCATGCGTCGTCGCGTCAGTTCCGAGGCATGGGTGACCTGGGACATGGATGGACCCCCTCTTGCGCGCTCCCAGGGATGGCGGGACACGCGCGATGAACGTGCTTGATCACAGGCCGACGGAACGTCAGGTCCCGTCGACGGCGGCCCGGTTGACGGGCCGCGCCCGGCGGAGTTCATGATCGCTCCGCCTGTCCACATCCTCACAGGCCGTCCGGCGGCCGGGGAACGGCCGATCGGCGGGGTACCGGGGGTTGCCCTGGTTTCCGGACAATCGGCACCGAAGGGCCGAATGCCGATCCAGGGAAATTCTTCGGATTTTCCCGGACATCGGCCGGAGAATGTGATGATCTTGCGCTGAAAGGATCATCCCGTGAAGATCTTCCGGCGGGGGCGCGAAGCAGTGACGGCCCTCACCCGCCACGGATGGCGCGATGCCGCGTCCCGGGCCCGCGCGCCGCACGGCCGCCCCGCCACCGCGGGCCGTTAGCGTGACCGGTGGCACCAGACCACGACCGGAAGGTAGCGACCCCATGGAGATCCTCGCCTACGGCGTACAGGCCGACGAGCGGCCGCTGCTGGCCGCCGCCTTCGAGGGCCGCCACGCCCTGCGCGCCCTCGACGTGTTCCTCAACCACGACACCGCCCCGCTCGCCGTCGGCCACCCGGTGGTCAGCAGCAGCGTCAACGACGTCCTGGACGCCGAGACCCTCGGCGTCCTCGCCACGGGCGGCACCAAGCTGATCGCCCAGCGCTCCACCGGCTTCAACAACATCGACCTGGACGCCGCCGCCGAACTCGGCCTCACGGTGGCCCGGGTCTCCTACTACAGCCCCTACGCAGTCGCGTAGATCGTCAATACGTAGTGTAAGTACGACTCGCCCGGCAAGCCACACCCCATCATCCGTGGGCATCTCGGTAGCGTGAGGGGATGGAGATCCTCGCGTACGGCGTCCAACAAGACGAGCGGCCCCTACTGGAGCAGGCCTTCGCCCAACGGCACGCACTGCGCAGCCTGGCGGTCTTCCTCAACCGTGACACCGCGCCGCTCGCCGCCGGTCATCCGGTGGTCAGCAGTAGCGTCAACGACGTCCTGGATGCCGAGACGCTGGCTGTCCTCGCCGCGGGCGGCACCAAGCTGATCGCCCAGCGCTCCACCGGCTTCAACAACATCGACCTGGACGCCGCTGCCGAGCTCGGTCTCACGGTGGCTCGGGTCTCCTATTACAGCCCTTACGCGGTTGCTGAACACGCGTGGGCCCTGGCGCTGGCCGTGAACCGGCGGCTCACCCGCGCCGCCAACCGCTCGCGCGAGTTCGACTTCCGCCTCGACGGGCTGATGGGGCGCGACATCCACGGCATGACCGTCGGTGTGGTCGGCACCGGCAAGATCGGCGAGTGCTTCGCCCGGATCGCCCACGGCTTCGGCACCACCCTGCTCGGCTGGGACATCGCCCCCAACCCCAACTGCCTGGAACTCGGCATGACCTACGTCGAACGCGAGGACCTGCTCGCCCGCAGCGACCTCATCAGCCTCCACGTGCCCCTGCTGCCCGCCACCCACCACCTGATCGACGCCGAAGCCCTCGCCACCATGAAGAACGACGCCATCCTGGTGAACTCCAGCCGCGGCGGCCTCATCGACACCGCCGCCCTGGTCGAGACCCTACGCTCCGGCCGGCTCTCCGGAGTCGGCCTGGACGTCTACGAGGAGGAGACCGGCCTCTTCTTCTTCGACCGCTCCGTGGAGGGCATCGACGACGACGTCCTCGCCCGGCTGATGACCTTCCCGCAGGTACTGGTCACCTCCCACCAGGCGTACTTCACCCGCACCGCCGTCGGCCAGATCATCGACGCCACCGTCCGCAACATCCACGACTTCGAAGCCGGCCACACCAACGAGAACACCCTCGTCCCCAAAAACACGGACACCTGACCAGCCGCCGACCACCCGGACCGGGCCTGCACGAACCAGGGTCGTCGCAAATTCCCGTGATCTTGTGAGTGTGCTGGTCAGGCGAGGTGTGCCGGAGGTCGGCGGCGATGTTGCGGTCCCCGTGCTGCCGCAGCGTGCTGACCGCCAGGTTGCGCAGGGTCGCCATGTTCTCGGGGCCGTGGCCGGTGTGGATCTTCGGGGCGTCTTCAGCGAAGGTGGTGCCACGGACGAAGTGGAACCGGTTCTCAATAGTCCACTGCGATCTGGCGACCTGGCCGAGCCGTTGCGGTGAGGCCTGTTGCGAGGTCAGGTCAGTGATCGCGTAGACGGTCTGGCGGCTGACGGTGCCGGTCTGGAGGTCGGTGTGGGAGCGCAGGGATCCGTGCGGCCTGGACGGCGTGGGGGAAGTCGAGCCCAAGGTCGGTGACGGTGAGGGCTCTGGTCACGCGGGTCTCCCGACGGCCGTGGCCAGCCTCGCGGTCGTAGCGGCGTGCGGTGACGTCCTTCCGGGGCAGCGACCGCAGCCGGCGATGCAGTTCGGGCTGGTTAGCCTTGACCACCAACAGGTAGCGGGCCTCCTTCTCCTCGACCAGGAAGCGCACCTGGCCATGCTGGGTATGCAGGGCATCGGCCGTGACCGTGACTCCGTCAGGTCGTAAGACGCCAGCAGAGCGGTGAAGCAGATGATCTCGTTGGTCTTGTCGGGCACCCGCAGTTGGGTGATGGTCCGGCCGTCGCTGGTCATCACGGACAGCAGGTGGGCGGCGGGCGAGGTGCCGTGCCGGGAGCCGCGGGCGGCCTTGCCGTCCACGGCGATCGAGTCCGACCCCGCTGGATCGACGCCGGTCATGCTGGACCCGCTCCTGGCGCTGGCCGCTCTGGTCCGTCACGGGGGTATCCCGCAGACTGTCCGCGTCCTGGTGATCGACCAGTTCGCCCACCGGGGACCGGAGGATCTGCGGTTGCGGGTGGAGCGTCGCTGGTTCCAGCGGTACTCGCACCCGACGGGCCCCGAGATCGCGCAACGGGCCGACCACCTCGCCTACGACCTGCTCGCCCCTTCCGGGTGCGAGATGGCCCAGTGCGAGGACGGCTGGCTCCTGGACGACTCCGGTGGCTGCCATCGGTGCCGGACCCGACGGACCGTCGTCGACACCACACTGGTCGAGCCGTCCGCTGGACCGCGGTCCTCGCCCGGATACGTCACGGACGTGGTGGCGGCCATGCAGGCACAGCGCCGACGGACCCATGGGATGCCGCGCAGCGCCCGCAGCATCCCTCTCGCCAGGGGTCGGCGCCCCTACGAGCCGGCCCCGCCGGTGATGCGGGAAACCGAACCGGACTATTCGCCCGCGGAGCTGATCGAGTGGGCACGGCGCTTTGAGCATGACCGCGAGGTGCAGCGCCTGGCGGAGCAGAAGGCGCGGGCCGCCTCGGCGGCTCGCGCCACCGAGAAGGGGAAGCAGTCATGAGCCTGCACGTCAACGCCAACGAGGTCGTGGCGGTACTGCTGGCCGACGGCTGGTACGAAGCCAAGGCGGGCACCTTCACGGTGGGCGCGTTCGCCTTCGCCGGCGCGACGGACGGCAGTTCGGCCGACATCGCGGGACAGCCGGGCTTCCGGCTCACCACTCAGGAGGGCTCGGTCATCATGGGGCCGCTGTCTTCGGTCCTCGCCGTACGATGCGAGGCCGGGATGGACCAGGAGCGGACGCCGCTGCAAGAGCTCGCCTACCGGCTGGACGGACAGATCGTCACGGTGGACGGTGCCGAATCGGTCCGCTTCACCTACGCCGGCCAACAGTTCGAAGTGTGGCTGGGGGCGACGAAGTACGGGCTGCGATGGCTGTTCGCCGCAGCCGGCCACCGGGAGAGCGCCATCGACTACGGGTACGGCGAGAAGGACCCCGTCGACCAGGTCGCCCGGGCGGCCATGAGCGAGCTCAAAGCCGGCATGCACCCCGGCCCGACCCAAGCCCCGGAAGGCAGCGCTCCCACCAGCTGATCAGCAGCTGATGGACTCGCAGATCAGGGGTGTCACCAGAGCCCGCGAGGACAAAGAATGGCGACTTCAGACGCATTTCCCGTACGCTGCTCGGTTCTCGCCTGGGACCACAGGTCCGCAACTCGCCCACCGACTCGTCACTGTTGCTGGGATCCTGGGCCGCGCCACACCGGCTCGCAGTGGAGGACACCTTCACCGCGCACAGAGCCCTGCCACCGGCTGGACAGGGTCAGCCGGTGACCTGGTCGGTGACCCCCGCGACATGGTGGATGCCGATCTTCAGATCTGCGGACATCGCGGTGTAGTCGCCGCTAGTGCACTCCGTACCGGCCTTCTGCAGGTAGGTCAGGGACACGCTGCCGCTGCTCGCGGGGTTCGCGGTGGACCCGCCGCTGGCGGACCCGCATCCGGCAGTGGTGAGGATGGCGAGCAGGATGGTGACGGTAGCAGGCCGCATGGGAGCGCTACGGCAAGTCCCGCCCGGACAAGGTCGCGGGGTAACCTGCCCCGCTCACCCGGTGAACGGTACGGCCGTCGGGATCAGGGCGGCGGTCTGGCCCGCGCCTGGGCGCTCCGCCTCCCCCGACCAGCACTACGGAATCGCAGCTGGACGGTCGCACCCTGGCGCACCTCGTCGGATGTTCCCGAAACAGGCGACAAGGACTTCTCGATCGTCTGCTACTCCCTGCGCCCGCCGGGTCGGGTCCCTGGGGAAGAGGATCTGGGAAGCAGCGTCGACTGCTCCCCGCGCCCGCGGGGATGGTCCTCCATACCCGACTTCACCATTACACGTCCGACTCCGCCTCCAATGCGAAGCTATGACCACACTCGGCATCGCCCTCGATCGCCCCTGACACACGCGCCAGCGTCGGCGGACACCACCTGGTGTCCGCCGACGTTGCCGTCAGCGACTGCCGTTAAGCCGAAACGGGCCCCTGTAGGTGACACCTACAGGACCGCAAATCTTCGGATGCGTGGCAGGCTGGAAACCTAAATCGGCTCGCCTGCTACTCCGCTAAATCCAACGAGGCCATTCTTCTTCGCCATATCAAGAATATCCGGGAGATAGTCCAATTGGCGAACCGAAAGGGTCAGAAGGACGTACTTGGCTGCATCATCCGGCTCCTCTTCCAGGTCGAACTGGGACGGCTCCATAACGCCGTCCACATCAGGCCATCTAGTCAGCAATTCCTCCCTGAAGCGCAATACGTCAGGGCTCACGACGAGGTCGCTGGTGTCACCGTCGGCAAGGTTGTCGAAAACTTCCTCCGGGTCCCCGATACAGCGCTTCCAGAATCCAAAGTCGCTACTCACTGGCCATCCTCTCAGGTTAAGGGTTGCAGATTGGACACTCTGTACCGCGACGGACGACTGAGGTTTCAAATCCGTACGTCTTCGCTAGCCACTCATCCTTCCTCCGCTGACCCTTCGTGTAGTTCGATTTATTCACCTTCACCTCATAAAGGTGAAGGTTGCCGTCTGGATTCCTGACCGCGATATCCACTTGACGCACGCCGTAGGGGGTCCAGAATTCGAGTCCGTTCCCGTAGCTTTCACTATAGATATCAGACTTGTTGTAGAACTTCTCAAACGTCTCCGTCATTTCATCGACACCGGCAGCACCCCGGGCCTTATCATGCGTTCGCATACCGCAGTTGCTGCTGTTGTGAACGAGAACCGGAGTCTCGCCTGCCAACACATAGTACGCGTGGAAGTCGGTGACCGTGAGGTTGTAGGTAAGGACCTGTCGATGGTAATTGTGAACTCCCCTGATGGCGACTGCCCCTCCGTCAGGCTGTCGCAGCTCTTCACCAATCTGGAGTGAGCTGGCCTCTGTCCATCGCTCAGCAGTGAGGCTCCAGAAGGGGTGGTGCCAGGTGGTCGTGAGAGTCGCCCCTGGAGCCGGCCCTGTGGCCGTGGGGTCTTGACTGTCACCGAAGGACAGGTCGGTGAAGTCTTCGTCATCAGGTGTTGTAATGACGGCTGTCACGGTCTTCGCAGCCGAGACGCCTGTCTGGGGGTCAGTAGCTAGGACGTTGTCGCCTACCTGGACTTGATCAATCGGCTTCGAGTCACCGTTTGTCATCACTACGGGAGTGTTGGCGACGAAGCTGTCGCACAAGCGTGAGAGAGCCCCTTCAGAGAGGCCCATGAGCTCTCCGGGGCGGCCTCCCCGGGCTGCCACACCGGCCATTGAGCCGGCGACTGAATTGGCGGTCTTCTCCATCGGGGAGTTTCCGAAGGGCGTGCTGAGGGGGTCACCAACGGCATTGGTCCCGAGCATCTGGCCTATGAGGCCGCAGTCGATGAAGAGGCAGTAGTTGGCGCGGAAGAAGTCGGCTTCCTCCTCAGTAGCGCCGAATTCCCACATCTGCAGGGCGGCCCAGTCGATGGTACTTGACCCCAAGTTGTACTTCCGGATCACACGAGTGAATTCTTTATCAGAGGCGACACGGTCTACGTCTTGATGCTGGGCCTTTTCTGCGGTCGCCAGAAAGGAGATCATGGTGCGCGTTTCGATGCTGCTGTCAGCCTCGAGCGGGTCCTCGTATTCGGGATTCGAGCGGACCTTGTTCACGGTTTGCTGGAGTTGCTGAGTGTTTCCTGCGGTGACGCCCGTTTCCGGGTCGTAGGCTATGAGGCCGCTGGGGTCGCTGAGGTTGACGGGGTTGTTGTTGCTGTAGGCGTAGCCGTTCCACTGCTGGGGGCTGGCCGGGTCGAGTAGTGGGTCGGGGTTGAGGAAGCGTCCGGTGGTGGGTTGGTATTCACGGGCGCCGAGGTTGGTGAGGCCGGTGGCGTCGTCCTTGGTGCCGCCGACGTAGCCGTGGTCGCCGGCCCAGGTGGTGGGCTGGGTGCCGCGGGGGTTGCCGAAGGGGTCGTTGGTGCGGCGGCTTTCGGTGAGGGTGGTGGCGTCCAGGGCGAGGGTGCCGGTGCCGTGGTGGTCGTTGATCTGGTAGGTGGCTTTGCCGCCTTGGCGGACGAGGGTGATGCCGCCGGGGATCTGGTAGTAGCGGGTGCCGGTGACCGTCTGTGCCGCCGTGTCGTAGACGAGTTCGTCGCCGCCGAGGGTGATGGTGGTTTTGCCGGGGTCGCGGCGGATGAGTTGGTTGCCGGTGGCGTCGTAGAGGTAGGTGGTGGGTCCGGCGCTGCCGGTCTTGGTGTAGGTGGCGAGTTTGCCTTCGGGGTTCCAGGTGAGGGTTGCGGTGCCGGAGGTGTCGGTGACGGCGGTGGTGTTGCCCGCGGTGTCGTACTGGGAGGTGGAGCCGAGCGTGGCGGTGGGGGTGGTGGTGGTAGAGGCGGTCAGGGCGTGCGGGCCGCCGGTGCCGCCGGTCTGCGGGTTGGGCAGTGCGGTGTTGACGGTGCCGGCGGGCGGGAACGTCTGGTTGACGGTGGTGTCCTTGGTGGGGTCACCGGAGGGGTCGTGCTCGACGAGCTGCTTGCGGTTGCCGGTCAGATCGTAGGTGTAGCTCTGCCAGTAGGGGGCCGGGCCGCCGACGGTGGTCCGCGCCGGGATCTGGGCGCCGCTGGTGGGGGTGGTGTTGGTGCAGGAGCCCTGGTTGCCGACGGTCGGCTGCGGGGCCAGGGTGAGGGTGCCGGTGTCGGACCAGGCGGTGGTGAGGCGTCCGAGGTAGTCGTAGCCGAAGCACTGCAGGTCGGTGACACCGGGCGTGTTGTCCGGGATGCTTCGGATCGCGGTGATCTGCCCGGAGGCGTTGTAGGCGTAGGTGTTCTGCTGGACCGCTCCCGTGGCGGCGGTCTGCTTGTCGACGTACTGCGACAAGGGGCGGCCGGTGGACTCGTCGTAGGTGTTGGTGACGACGATCTGGGTGCCCCACGGGTTCATCGTGGAGCGGATGTTGCGGCCGTAGGCGTCCCAGTTGGAGGAGGTGTCGTAGGTCGTCGCGGCGGTGCCGAACGAGCTCAGCGGACCGTACTTGTCGTACTTGTAGTCGATGCTCTCGGCGGCGATGTCACCGACCGCTGAGCGGTAGTCGGAGGTGAGAGCGCCGGTGATGGCGTTGTAGGTGGCCTGATAGGTGTAGGTGAAGGGTGTGCTGGAGCCGATCTCGGAGCCCGGGATCGTGACGGTGCTCGTGGTGGGCCGATAGGCAGTGTCGTAGGTGAGGACCGCGCTGGTGTAGGCGGATCCGCCCATGCCCCCGACGTAGCGGGTGGTGGTGGCAGGCTGACCCTTGAGAACCGTGTCGTAGGTGAAGCCGGTCAGCTGGTTGGCGGCGGCAACGGAGCCGGTGTAGGTGCCGGTGGGCCGGCCGAGCAGGTCGTAGGTGAAGGCGATGCTCTGGTTGCGGGCGTCGGTGCTGGAGGTCAGGCGCCCTGCCGTGTCGTACGTCCGGATACTGGTTCCGGTGTCGGGGTCGGTTGAGGTGATCTCGCGTCCGCGCAGGTCGTAGCCGTGGGTCCAGGTGTTGCCGGCCGCGTCCTTCTGCGTGGCGACCTGGCCGTCCGCGGTGTAGGTGTAGGTGGTCACGTCCGCGTCGGCCGGGTTGCCGGTGGCGGTGGGTGTCTTGTACTGCCACAGCTGGGTGGTGCGGCCGCGCGCGTCGACGACGGTCGAGGACGCGGTGCTGCCGGCCGGCGGGTTGGAGTCGGTGCGGTCCGCGCCGGGGTAGGCGACGGTGCTGCTGCTCTGCACGACGCCGTAGGCGAGGAACTCAGTGGTTGTTGTGCGTCCGAGGCCGTCGTAGACGGTGTGTGACTGGGCCGGGACCTGCTGTGTGGTGGTCTGGTAGAGCGTGCTGCTGGGCGGCGCGTCGTTGTTGTACCAGCTGGCGTTGGAGCGCATCGCGCGCCCGTGCGAGTCGTACCCGACGTCGGAGATCATGCGGCCGGTGTAGGCAGAGAGCGCCGGGCTCGCCTGCGTCTGGATCGCCCGCCCCGTACCGTCCATGATCTGGATGCTGACCGCGTACGAGCCGTTGGCCCGCAGTGAGGAGGAGGTGACACTCGGCGGTACGACAGTGCCGTTGACCGTGCCGGGGAGGGCGTAGGCGAACGTCTGGTTCGCGCTCTGCGGCTTGGCGCGGCCAGGAAGCCAGACGCCGGTGAGTCGGCCTGCGGCGTCGTAGGCCGTGGTGGTCACCCGGTTGTTGGCGTCGGTCACCGAAATGGGCAGCGAACGCGCGGTGTCGAAGGTCGTGACCGTGGTGCGCCCGGTCAGGACGTCGGCGGCTCCAGCCGGGGCCGGGGTGGTGACGGTGGTGCTGCTCGGCAGTTCACCCGCCTGTACCGCCGTGTAGCTGGTGGTGATGGTGGCGCCGCTCGGGTGGGCGCTGTCGGTAGTGGTCGGGTCGGTGGCGCTGGTGGGCCGACCGTAGGTGTCGAAGCCTGCGGTCATGGTGGAGAACTGCGGTGTGCCGCCTGTGTCAAAGCGGTCGAGCACCAGCACGGAGGTGGGGTTGTGCGCCGTACCGAGCTGGCCGAAGACCTGACCGTCGAAGTACGTGCGGGACCAGGCGCTGGTGTTGGTGGCGGTAGGCGTGGCCGTGCACGCGTTCGCGCCGTTGACGACGACCTGCTCGGAGGCGATCCCGAGGACCTGGGGGTCCGAGCCGGCCGCGTAGCCGGTCCGGGTGCAGAGGTCGGGCAGGCCGTCGGCCCTGTCCAGTGAGGTGCTGACGCGATTTCCGTGGGCCGGGTCGGTGGTTGTGGTCTTGCTGGCAGCACGCCAGGTGCCGTCGGTCTTCAACGACTTTGATGTGGCCGTCGAGCTGGTGGCCGCGTAGCGGGCGATGAGGGCGGGGTAGGTACCCCGGTTGTGGGTGGCGGTGGTGACCGGCGTGCTGGAAGTGTTGACGACGTAGGCCGTGATGGTGCCGCCGGCCTGGGTGTAGGTGTCGCTCTCCAGGGTTTGTCCGGCGAGCCAGTCGGAGTCGGTGACCGCCCCGCTCATGGGGCCTGCGACGGTGGCGTTGCGGGTGCCGGTCGAGGTGATGTCGCCGTTCATGCCTTGGTGGAACGTGGTGCTCTTCTGCGACTTGGGGCTGCCATCCTGGCCGCTGCCGACGACGCTGGTGACGCTGGCGTAGCCGCGGAATTGGGCCCAGGTGCGGTCCATGTCCTGGGTGAGCGAGGAGTCGTCGCGGTGCCAGGCGGCGCTTCCGTAGCTGTAGGCGGTTGTCATCGGTACCGCGCCCGGGGTGTTCGGGTTGCTGGTGACGGTGCTGACCGGGTAGCGCAGGAACCAGTCGTCGACCGGCTGGGCGCCCGCCTGCTCGTTGGGCTGGTGCCATTTGACGTTGAAGCAGGAGCGGGTGTCGGTGTCGGCGGAGGCTGGCATGACGCCGTTGACGCGGGAGCAGTCGGCCGGCTTGTAGTCGACCCCGATGGTGCCGCCCGTCTCCGTGGTGATCAGCTGGATGCGGGGGCGGTTGTACTCGGGACGTGAGGGCACCAGATTGGTGCCGTCGACCCGGTTGCGCAGCAGCATCGCGGTGAAGGACACCGCCGGGAGCGGGACCGCGTTGGGGGATGCCTGCGTGTCGCTGCCCGTGCGCTGGACAGAGGAGAGCCAGGGGACCTGAGTGTTCTCACTGGAGTTCTGGACGTTGATGAAGGTGTGGTTCAGGGCATAGGAGTCGACGTTCTGGTAGGCGCCGTTGACCCGAACCTTGGTGGTCACGGACGTCAGCCACTTGGTGGTCCAGAAGGAAGGCCCGTAGTTGGTGCACGCGGCGCCGGCGTTGCACTGCTGGTCGAGTGGGACGTCGGGCCAGTTGCCCGCGTTGGCGCTGGTGCGCTGTGCGGGGTCGCAGGCGGCGGGGGAGGTGACGCAGCGCTCGGAGACGGCGAAGTCGATCTTCGCGGCGGGGTTGTAGGCGCCGTTGGCGTTCAGCTGGTCGGAGAGCAGCTGGCCGTAGCCGATGGACTGCAGGACGCTGGCGCGGGTGTAGGAGGAGGAGCTGCCGGTGCCGTTGTTCTGGCCACCGCCACGGGAGTAGAAGTTCGCCTCGGGGGTGTAGGCGTAGGTGGTGAGATTGCCGTGCGGGTCGACGACGTAGTCGAGGTTCCAGCGCCACGCCGTCTGGCACCAGGAAGCCTTCCCCTTGGCCCCGTCGTAGCACGGGTCTCCGGCATTGGGCGAGTAGACGGGGACAGTCAAGGCGGAGCCGCTGTCGGGGCCCTTGGTGGTGGGGTTGCCGGAGGCGTCGGGCAGGTGGTTGAGGCCGAAGTAGAAGACCGTGCCGCCGGTGTCGGTGACCTTGATGTACGAGCCGTTCCAGGTGCCGTTGGTGGCGCCGGTCAGGAACTGCACCTTGGTCGCGTCGTCGTCCTTCAGGCGCCAGGTGCAGTTGGACTGCTCGGTGGCACCCGGGGGACTTGCCTGGCAGGAGGAGTCGTCCTGCACCAGTTCGCCGGAGTGCCCGGCCAGCGACAGGCTCAGGTTCGCGCCCGCCCAGCACTGGTCGCCGGAGTTGGCAATACCATCCCTGGAGCATGGCTGGTAGGAGCGCTCGATGAAGCCCGTCGAGTAGTCCCAGCCGTCTCCGATCCACGACGCCTGGGAATTGGTGGACGACGTCTTGCCGTCCACCGACGCCGAGTCATAGGACAAGCTCACCTGCGGTGCGGAGCCTGCCAGGGCCGGCGGAGCCTGGATGGGGTAGGAGTAGGAAAAGGCGCCGGAGGAGCTACCGGCGGTCCACGCCTGGGACGGATTCAGCGACGTCGCCGCGTAGGTGCCCCCACCGCTGGAGGAACCCGACACCGCGGCGAGGACCGTCGCGGAGGATGTCGCGCCGGCAGCCGACAGCGACTGGATCTGCGTCTTCGCCGGTCTACCGCTCGCGGGCAGCGCCACGTCCGCGACCAGCTTCTTCGACGCCACGTCGAAGTGCGAGGCGACGGGGGTCTGCTCCAGGCAGCCCGGCACCTGGGGCGTCGTCAGGGAGCAGGCCGGCAGGGTGACGAGCCGCGCACGGGCGGCCCAGTCGGCGCCGTAGCCGGTGCCGAGTTTGGCGGTGTCGATGCTGACCCGGACGCTCGCGGTGTCTGCCGTCCCGTCACGGGACAGCAGCACTACCGGACCGGGAAGACCCGCGGCGCCCGCCGCTTTGGCGTCGGCCATGTCGACCTGGACGCTCTGGCCGGCGGCCGAGGATCCGGCGAGTGGGGCGAGGGAGACGGGCAGTCCTGCGGCGCCCACCTCGGATCCTGCCTCGGTGGCTTCCCCCGCGACCGGTGCCTTGGCCGCGGCTGCCGGGGCGGAGCCGAGCTTCACGGAGGCGTGGCCGGTGGGGGTGGCAGTGGGCTTGATGTCTTTCGGCGGCTGCCAGGTCGGCGGCACCGGGTAGGTCGGCTTCACAGCCGGAACGCCTGCGGTGTTGGAGCCCTTCACTGACGGGGTGCGCGGTAGCGCGGTATTCGGCGGTGCCCACTTGCGCGAGTAGTCCGGGCCGGCGGCGACGGCGACGGACACCGGTGCCAGCAAAGACCCGATCACGGCGGCGGCGATAACGACTGCCAATCGTCCCTTTAGATGCCCGAGAGCCCCTCGGACAGAACCGGCATTTCTCAGCAATAGCACTTAACAACCCCCTCATGGGCGGGCATAGGCCCAGCCCAAAGATCCGCAAACAAACGGGTCAGAGCCTAGTCCTCCCACATTGTTGCAGGTCAACAGCCAGTACCAACTGCTGGTCGTGATGCACGTCACAGTCCGTGCATTTGGGGTGGCGCATTCCAATTCGGACTTTTCCGGGGATAAACATTTGCAAATCGACGAATGAGTCCGAGAGCGTGTTGCCGACCTCTGTGACCAGTGCACGGAGGAATCTCCACGTCTCTTAGGGAAATCCACTTGACCAGAAGCCGTCGCCATCCCGGTGCGCGCTACCGCACACTCACAGCAGCCACGGCCCTTGCGGCCACCGTGTCGCTCGCCGGCCCGGCAGCCGCTGCCGACACCCAGCCCAGCGGCTTGTCACCGAGCACCGTCGCCGCCGCCGACGCCCAACGCCAGCAGGAACGGCCACCGACCGACGAGGTGGGCCAGGCCATCGCGCAGGCGAAAGCCAGCGGCAAGCCGGTCACGATCAACTCCCTGACCACGGAGTTCAGCGAGACGGTAGCCACCCCCGCGGGCCACCTCGGCCTGACCGGCCACCCCGACCAGCAACGCGTCAAGCGCGCCGGATCCTGGTCGCCACTGGACGCCACCCTCGTCGCCAATCCCGACGGGACCTTCTCGCCCAAGTCCTCGGCCACCAACCTCGTGCTCTCCACCGGGGGCGACGGTCCGCTGGCGACGATGACCAGCTCGGACGGCAAGAAGCTCGCCCTCAAGGCACCCTTCAAGCTGCCCACCCCCACAGCGAGCGGCGACAGCCTCCTCTACCCGTCCGTCGCACCCGACATCGACCTGAAGGTCACCTCCACCAAGCTCGGCGGCCTGACCACCGTGCTGGTCGTCAACACCCAAGCGGCAGCCGCGAACCCCCTGCTGAAGAACCTGCACTTCGACACCACGACCGACGGTGTCCAGGTCACCAGCGACAGCTCGGGCAACATCACTGCCACCGCATCCGACGGCAAGCCCCGCTGGATCGCCCCCACCCCCCGGATGTGGGACAGCACGACCCCCGCCGCCCCCGCCCAGGCCAAGGGCACGGCGGCGGCCGCGGCCGCCGCATCCGGCACCCCGGCCGATCCGGCCACCGACAAGGCACCGACGGCCGGGACCACCAACGGTCCCGGTGCTGCCTCCAAGACCGCGACCATGCCCGTCGCAACGGACGCCCACGGCATCAGCCTCACCCCCGACCAGGACCTCCTGGCCCACGGCACAGCCCCGTACTTCATCGACCCAGCCTGGATTCCCTGGAGCACCTCCGCCAACGCCTGGACCTGGGTCCAGTCCGCCTACCCGGGTACCTCCAACTGGGGACGCACCGGCGGCGACACCGCCCACCCCGGCGTCGGCGTCTGCGGCTACTACGCCAACGGCGGCAGCTGCTCACCGGCCGACAAACAGCGCACCTACTACCAGTTCGACACGAGCCCGCTGCACGGGGCGGTCTTCAGCTACGCCACGATCAACATGGAGGAGTACCTCTCGGCGGACTGGAACTGCTCCACTCCCTACCCCCTCGACCTCTACCTCTCCGGGGCCATCAGCAACGCCACGACCTGGAGCAACCAGCCGGGGCACGTCGGCGGCTCCCTCGGGCGCCAGACGGTGGGCGGCTCAGGGCGCAACGGTTGCTACAACAACGTCCCCTTCAGCTACACGGTGACGAGTACCCTCCAGCAGTACGGTGGTGATCACGACACCCTCACCTTCAGCCTGGAGGGTGACGAGAGCAATGCGAACGCCTTCAAGCGTTTCACCTACCAGCCTTCGCTCTACGTCGAGTACGACCGTACGCCCAACGTACCGGCCAACCCCGGGACCTCCCCGGCGCCGACCACGCTGAGCCCCTGGCAGGTCAACCAGGCCTGCAACGACTCGAGTCCCTGGTCCTGGCTGGGTGCGGGTACCCAGCAGGCCGGCGCCGTGAGCCTGAACGCCACCGTGTCGAGCCCTTCCCAGGCCCAGCTCTGGTCGTGGTCCCACATCTGGGACTACAACCTTCCCGGCGCCCCCGACGTGGCTTCCGACTTTTCGGCCCTCGTTGCCAGCGGGAGCACTGCCTCTTACACCCTGCCCCCAGGCGTGATCAAGGACGGGCACGGCTACGGCTACGGCATCATGGCCACCGACCAGCTCGCCCCCTGGTCGGCTGCCACGCCGACCTGCCACTTCGCCGTCGACCTGACCCCGCCCACCGTGGCCTTCCCCGCCACCGTCAGCGACACGAACACGCAGTTCCCGCCTTCCGGCAACGGACAGATCCCCAAGATCTACGCCGGCCACAGCGGTGCCGTCCCCATCATCACGACCGACCCGAACCCCAGCGGCCTCGCCACCTCCGGCCTGGCCTGCCTGCGCTGGGGATGGGACCCGCAACTCGCGGGCGCGCAATGGCAGTGCGGCGCAGCGATGCCCAGCGGGCAGATCCCCAACATCATCGCCAGTCACTGGGGCACCAACATCCTCTACGTCCAGGCCGCGGACAATGCCAGCAACGTCTCGCCCATCGCCCCGTACGCGTTCTACGCGCCGTGGAACCCCGACGGCCCGGCGCCGGTCTTCGGCGACGTGACCGGTGACAGCGCACCCGACATCGTCACCCCAGACGCGAGCGGCAACCTGCGCGCCTACACCGTCCCCGGAAACCCCCTTGCCCTGGCCCCCGCAACCCTCCTGGCCGCCCCGAATGCCAACGCCCCAGACGGCGCGTCGTGGGTCGATGTCAAGACCACCCACCGTGGCAGCCTGCGCGGCGGCATGAACGTCGACGACCTGATCGCGCACAAGGACGGTGACCTGTACCTGTATCTCTACCAAAACCCCGGTAACACCGGCATCCCCGGCGCCTTCGACGCAGCCGTCGAGCTTGACCGGCCGCAATGCGATACCGGTACCCCCAACTGCGCTGGCTACGCTTCCGACTGGTCAACCACTACGCAGATCGCCGCCGTGGGCGACCCCGTCACGAGCAACCTCAACACTGCGAAGCAGTTCCAGAACCGCACCGGCCTGTTCACCATCGAAACCACCGCCTCCGGCAGTGACGCCGCGCTGTGGTACTACCCGACTATCAGCAACTCCACCTTCGGAACTCCCATCAAGCTGGAAGCCACAGGCTGGAAGGATCGTGACCTCCTCTCCCCGGGCGACTGGGCGGGGCAGGGCCACCCCGGCCTCTGGGCTCGCAGCCGCGGCAGCGGCGAGGTGCGCGGCTACACCTTCAACCTCGGGACGACAGAGGTCACTGACAGTTTCGGACACGTCGTCGGTACCACCACCAACATCACTGGCATTGCCACCAACACCGTGATCGTCGAATTCGGGGTCACCTACGCACGCTGGCGCTACGTGGGCTCCGACGGTGACCTTACCGGCAGCGGCCACGCGACCTTGTGGGGCGTCACTCTCGCCGGCGATGTGCAGATCTGGACCGGTCAGCCCACCGGCACCAGTACCGACCCTGGCTACACCTGGGCCACCGGCCCCGACTCCATCAGCAGCACAGCGATCAACCCGCTGCGCTGGAAGCTCAAGGGCACCGTCAACGACACAACCAACACCAACAACCTCACCAACTACAACGCCTACAGCTGGGGCACCGACCACAACGGCACCGCCAACGGCGCAGCCGTCTTCAACGCCACCAACTACCTCCAGGGTGTGAACCCGGGTCTGGACACCACCAAGAGCTACTCGGTCGCTGCCTGGATGAAGGTCAACAAGACCACCGACTGGCAGACGGCCGTCTGCCTCGCGGGCAACCAGCGCAGTCCGTTCTACCTGCAGTACTCCATGTCCTACGGCACCTGGGCCTTCCTCGCCGCCGGCAGCGACGACGCCAACACCGGCACCTACTACGCCGCCTACGCCCCCACACCGGCCGCAACCGGCACCTGGGCCCACCTGGTGGGCACCTACAACGCCGACACCAAAGCCATGACGCTCTACGTCAACGGCACAGCAGTGGGCACCACCACCAACCAGAGCCCATGGAAGACCACCGGGCCCGTCATCATCGGAGCCTCGGCCGCCACCGGCTACCCCCTCAGCAACCAGACCAACGGGTCCATCAGCGACGTACGCCTCTACCCCTACACCCTCACCAGCCAGCAAGTGGCATCCGTCATGGCAGGCAACTGACCCCCACCGAAACACCCACTGACACCTGACCCAGGGGGGCCGGCGACATCGTCGCCGCCCCCCTGCCGTTAAAGCCCGCCCCTGGGCCACCACGCCCAATCCCAGGCCTCCGCAGGAACCGCTGTCTCACTAGGGCACAACGGTCCGCAATTGAAAGGAACAGCCACAGGTTCCCCCCGGTCTCACCGGCGGATCCGTCATGCTTGCTGAGCCAGGAGAAGAAGGCGCAGAGGACGCTTGTGGGCAGGCTCGCCGCAACCCTATCCTCCAAGCGATCTCTGAGTGTGACCGGCACCGCAGGCCTGTCTGGTCGGAGGCCGGCAGTGAACATCGAGGGAACGACCGTCCACCCAGAGTTCGAGTGCAAGGACGGACAGAACACGAAGGACTCGATCGATTGGTTCGTGGTGCTCGACGATCTGGCGCTCCAGGTCCAGGTCCTGGCCGCCAACGTCAACACCGCACCGATCGCCGTCGCCGAACACGCGTGGGCCCTCGCGCTGGCCGTGAACCGCCGCCTCACCCGCGCCGCCAACCGCTCCCGCGAGTTCGACTTCCGCCTCGACGGGCTGATGGGCCGTGACATCCACGGCATGACCGTCGGTGTGGTCGGCACCGGCAAGATCGGCGAATGCTTCGCCCGGATCGCCCACGGCTTCGGCACCACCCTGCTCGGCTGGGACATCGCCCCCAATCCGCACTGCCTGGAACTCGGCATGCAGTACGTCGAGCGCGAGGAACTGCTCTCCCGCAGCGACCTGATCAGCCTGCACGTACCGCTGCTCCCCGCCACCCACCACCTGATCGACGCCGACGCCCTCGCCGTCATGAAGGACGACGCCATCCTGGTCAACTCCAGCCGCGGCGGCCTCGTCGACACCGCCGCCCTGGTCGAGACCCTGCGCTCCGGGCGCCTGTCCGGGGTCGGCCTGGACGTCTACGAGGAGGAGACCGGCGTCTTCTTCTTCGACCGCTCGGTGGAGGGCATCGACGACGACGTCCTGGCCCGGCTGATGACCTTCCCCCAGGTCCTGGTCACCTCCCACCAGGCGTACTTCACCCGCACCGCCGTCGGCCAGATCATCGACGCCACCGCCCGCAACATCCACGACTTCGAAGCCGGCCGCACCAACGAGAACACCCTCGTCCCCAGGACGGACACCTGACCGAAGAGCCTGGCAGGGCGGCCTGCCACGAGGTCCCACCCCGGCCGGACAGCCCGCGCAGCGCCTCACCCGGGGCGGGGAGGTCCAGGACATCGCGGTCGAGGTGCCGACCGAAGAGGCCGGGTGGCCGGGTGGCCGGTTGGCCGGGCGACTCGACCCCCGGACGGGACATGCAGACCTGTACACCCGGCCGGGAACGGTGGTCGAATTGATCGATGACCGTTCGTCGCGTGGTACCCAATGTCCAGTCGGAGGCTGTGCAGGAGAGCCGGGAGTTCTACGGCCTGCTCGGATTCGAGGAGGTCATGAATCACGGCTGGATCATGACGCTGGCCTCCCCGTCCAGTCCGACGGCGCAGATCAGCTTCATGGCCGGCGACCGGACCGCACCGGTCACGCCCGACATGAGCGTCGAGGTGGACGACGTGGACGCGGCCTACGCGGCCGTCCGGGAGAGCGGCGCGGAGATCGTCCACCCCTTGCAGGACGAGGAATGGGGAGTGCGCCGCTTCTTCGTCCGGGACCCCAACGGGCTGGTGATCAACGTACTGGGCCACCGCTGACCGCACCCTCGGCAGGCCCCGGGGAGGCCGGCGCCGGCGACAACGTCCTCGTACCGGCGCCCGGGGCGGCCTGAGCCCGACGGGGACCGAAGAGCCGGCCGGAGAGGCCCGCCGGGGCCGCACCCGGTCGGGCCGGAGGCCCGGCCCGGGCGTCGTCCCGGCCCGGCGCCGTGGGCCCGGGCCGCTACGACGGGTCGGCGGGGTCGTCCGGCCGCAGCAGGCCGGCGACGGACAGTGCGCCCCAGCCGACCGACACCACGACGGCCATCGCCCGGTGCCGGCGGCGGGGCAGGGCGGTGGCGAGCAGGGCCGCGTCGCCGAAGTCGGAGGCGATCCGGATCAGGGTCGCGGTGCGCAGGCTGCGGTCGTCGGGGGCCAGCAGCATCGCGAGGCCGCAGGCCGCGTCCCGGAACGCCAGCGGCCGGACGCAGGCGGCCACCGCCGCAGGCACCTCGCCGTCCGGGCCGGTCAGTCCGGACGGCCTCGCCAGCAGAGCGGGCCGGCGCGTCACGGCGAGGCCGTAGACGGCGGTGGCGGCGCCGGTGAGTCGCAGCAGCGAACGGTTCATGGGGCCTCCCGGGCTCCGGCTGGTCGGCCGCGGACCGGCCACCGTCTGTTCGGAGCGGCTCCCCGGCGTGGATGGGAGCCGTCGGCCCCGGCCGGCACCGGCCGCCCCGACCGAGCCTCGCACCCCACCGCCGGTGCCCGCATCCGGACGGCCGGGCCCGGGGCCGGACGCGCCGGCCCGGCAGCGCCGTCTCCTGCCGAGCGGCCCGGATCGAACGCACCGGTGGAGCGGCACCGGTGCAGCGGCACGCCCGGCGTCCGGCGACCGCCCCGGCTGTCGGACCCCGACCGTACGATCGGCGCCATGAGAGCCTCAGGAACGTTCAGCGTGAAGAGCTTCGTCCCGACCGAGCTGGTGCCCTCCCCCGCCCTGCCCACCGGTGTGCCGGTGGGGGTGGCGACGATGGAGAAGCAGTTCGAGGGCGAGGTCGACGGCCGGTCGGCGACGCTGTTCACCGCCGCCTTCGACCAGGCGACCGGAGTGGGCACCTACCTGGCCATGGAGTCCTTCGAGGGCTCGCTGAACGGCCGGCACGGCGCCTTCAACTTCGCCCATTCGGCCACCACCGGCGGCACCGACCGCAGCAACGAGTTCTTCGTCCTCGTGCCCTCCAGCGGCACCGGCGAGCTGGCCGGGATCACCGGCGGCGGCGGGCTGACGGTCGACGCCGACGGCACCCACCGGATCTGGTTCGACTACGAGATCGGCTGAGCCGGCGGCGCGCGGTCCGCGGGGCGGGACGGCCCGCGCTCCACCGGCCGCCCGCCCGGTCCGTCCGCCGCTCCGTGCGCCACCCGGCACGCCGTACCGGGGGCGGGTGCGGGCCGGGTGTAAGCCACGCCTAGGCTGTATGCCGAAGCAAAACGGACGAACCGGACCCGTGCGGGCCGCGTCGAAGGAAAGCAGGACCCGCCGATGGGCGACGACGGAATGGCAGGGATGCACCACGGGGGCATGGGGGTGCTGGATCCCTTCTCGCTCTCCTCGGCGCTCACCTGGTCCCCCGACCGGGTGTTCCTGATCGCCGCGCTGACCGGCGTCGCCCTGTACGCCGCGGGCGTGGTCCGGCTGCTCCGGCGCGGGGACCGCTGGCCGGTCGGCCGCAGCGTCGGCTGGCTGGCCGGGGTCGGCGGGGTCGTCCTGGTGACCTGCACCGGCCTGAACGACTACGGCATGGTGCTGTTCAGCGCGCACATGATCCAGCACATGGTGCTCTCCATGCTGGTCCCGATCCTGCTGCTGCTCGGCGCCCCGATCACGCTCGCCCTGCGCGCCCTGCGCCCGGCCGGGAAGGGCCGCCCGCGCGGGCCGCGCGAGCTGCTGGTCGCACTGCTGCACAGCCGGTACGTCAAGGTGGTCTCGCACCCCGCCTTCACCATCCCGCTGTTCATCGCCAGCCTCTACGGCCTCTACTTCACCCCGCTGTTCGACTTCCTGATGCAGTACCGCCTCGGGCACATCGCGATGATGGCGCACTTCCTGGCGGCCGGGCTGCTCTTCTTCTGGCCGATCATGGGCGCGGACCCGGGGCCGCACCGGCCGGGCCACGTGCTGCGGATCATCGAGCTGTTCATGGGCATGCCGTTCCACGCCTTCTTCGGCGTGGCGGTGATGATGGCGAGCCACCCGCTGGTGACCACCTTCACCGCGGCCGGTGCCCCGCCCGGCACCGACCTGCTGGAGGACCAGAAGCTCGCCGGCGGGATCACCTGGGCGTTCGGTGAGATCCCGACCGCGATCGTGCTGATCGCGCTGGTCTTCCAGTGGATGAAGTCCGAGGAGCGCCAGGCCCGCCGGCGCGACCGGGCCGAGGAGCGCAACGGCGACGCCGAGCTGAACGCCTACAACGACTACCTCGCCTCGCTGGACCGGCGCGGCCGCCGGCCCGAGGCCGCCGGTGCCCAGGCGGCCTCCCCGGCCGGGCCGGTCACCCCGGCACCGGTCACCGAATGACCGGGGACGGAACGGCCGAGTAGCCGGAGCGAACCGGAGCACCGGACCGGCCGAGAGCCCCCGCCCCCGCGGCGGGGGCTCTCGCGCGTCCGGGGCCGCCCGAATATTCGCTGGGTACCGCCGCCGCGGGTGTGTAGCGTCCGGGGGATGAGCTGGCTGCCTGAAGATTTCGTCCATCCCGTCCACGCCGAGGTCCTCCCCGGACACCACCTGCGTCCGATCAGGGAGTCGGACGTCGACCTCGACTACCCCGCCGTCATGGGCTCGCGCGAGCGGCTGTGGGCGCTGTACGGCGAGGCCTGGGGGTGGCCGGCGGCCACCATGAGCTTCGAGGCCGACCGCGCGGACCTCGCCCGGCACGCGGTCGAGATCGCGGCCCACCAGTCCTTCAACTACGCGCTGTTCGACACCGCCGAGTCCGCGCTGCTGGGCTGCGTGTACATCGACCCGCCGGAGAAGCCCGGCGCCGACGGCGAGATCTGCTGGTGGGTGGTGGACGAGCTGGCCGGCGGTGAGGTGGAGGCGGCCCTGGACGCGTTCGTCCCGGCCTGGATCGCCGCCCGCTGGCCGCTGAAGAGCCCGCGGTACATCGGCCGGGACATCTCCTGGGCGGACTGGATCGCCCTGCCCGCACTCGGCTGAGCCGTCCGGACGGACAGGGCCCCCGGACGGTGGGACACCCGGCCGGCGAACTGCCCGGCGGGTTCGTCCGGCGGGTTCTCGTCCGGCTCGTCCCCCCTGCGGTCCTGACCGTTCACCTGTCCGTCCACGGTGACCCCGGCGCTCACTCGGCCGGGTGAACCCGCAGGTCGGCGCGTGCCCCTGATCAACTCGCTCCAGTTGGCGTTGGGTCCGACGTATGCGAATTCTGTTTCAGGAGCATCGATGCCCAACCCGCGTGCCAATTCGACCGCTTCCGCACGGACCGGGTCCCCAGGACTCTTCCGTCGTACCTTCCTCGGGTCCGCCGCGGCGGCGGCCGCCGTCGCCGGCGGCGTCGCCCTGACCGGCGGCCCGGCCGTGGGAGCGCCCCGCACGGCGCCCAAGGGCCGCGGCATCGACCCGGACCTGAGCCGCGACCTCGCCCGCAAGATGCTGCTGGTCGGGGAGAACGGCGAGGACCTCACGCTGCAGTACCTGCGGATCCTGATCGACGGCCGGCTCCCGGCGCGCGCCCGGCAGAAGAAGGTCCTGATCGTCGGGGCCGGCGTGGCCGGGCTGGCCGCCGCGAGCCTGCTCAAGCAGGCCGGGCACGAGGTGGTGATCATCGAGGCCAACGCCAGCCGGGTCGGCGGCCGGGTGAAGACCTTCCGCACCTTCCAGGACAAGGCGCTGTACGCGGAGGCCGGCGCGATGCGGCTGCCCGACTTCCACCCGCTGGTCCGCGCGCTGGCCGACAAGCTCGGGCTCAAGCGCCGGCTGTTCTACAACGCCGACGTCGCGCCCGGCGCCGAGCCCACCGGCACGGTGCCACCGGTGGTGTACCGCTCCTTCACCGGGGAGACCTGGTCGAACCGCCCGGACGACTTCACCTTCAAGGCGCCGAAGCTGGACGGCAAGCGGCTGATCCGGGTGAACGGGATGACCACCAGCCGGAACGCCTACGCCGACGCGCCGGACAAGCTGCACAAGACCTTCGGCGTGAACTCGGGCGGCCGGACGATGTCGGACGCCGTCACCGAGGCGCTGAAGCCCGTCACGGTGTCCCCCGAGGCCGACATCAACGAGCAGATCGACGCCTGGGCCACGATCTTCCAGAAGTACGACGACCACTCCACCCACCGCTACCTGGTGGAGGAGGCGGGCTGGGACCTGGCGCAGATCCAGGCGGCCGGCACCCTGGAGAACCTCACCTCCCGGCTGCACTACTCGCTCATCCCGACCCTCATCGACCACGCGGCGATCAAGCCCACCAACCGCTACTGGGAGCTGGAGGGCGGCACCGACCAGCTGACCGAGGCGATGGCCGCGCCGCTGCGCAACGACATCCGGATGGGCCGCCGGATGACCCGGCTCGTCCAGACCGACACCGGCGTGCGGATCGACACCACCGCGGAGAGCGGCGCCGAGGAGTCCTTCGACGGCGCGCCGGTCGCCCCCACCGAGTCCTTCGAGGGCGACTACGCGATCGTCACCATCCCGTTCAGCGCGCTGCGCTTCTGCTCGGTCGAGCCGCTGATGTCGTACCCGAAGCGCCGGGCCGTCAACGAGTTGCACTACGACTCGGCGACGAAGGTGCTGCTGGAGTTCAAGACCCGGTTCTGGGAGCAGGGGCCGAACGGCTTCACCGGCGGCGGCTGCGTCTCGGACAGCGCGAGCCGGTTCACCTACTTCCCCTCGCACTCCCCCGAGGGGTCGGCGGGCGGCGTGGTGCTGGCCTCCTACAGCTGGTCGGACGACGCGATGCGCTGGGACTCGCTCACCCCCGGCGAGCGGTACGCCTTCGCGCTCGACGACATGGAGCGGATGTTCGGCCCGGTCGTCCGGAGCGAGTTCACCGGGGTCGGCGCCACCCAGTCCTGGGCGCGGGCCCGTTACGCGCTCGGCGAGGCGGTCATCTTCACGCCCGGCCAGCTGCACGAACTGCACCCCGCCAGCCGGACGGTGGAGGGCCGGGTGCACTTCGCGGGTGAGCACACCAGCCTGAAGCCGGCCTGGATCGAGGGGGCGCTGGAGTCCGCCGTCCGCACCTTCCTGGAGGTCCACCCGCGCTGACCCGCGGCATCCTCCCGGGCGCCCGGGCCGGGGCGCCGCCCCCGCCGGGGTGGCGGCCCGGCCCGGAGCGCGGCCCGGCCCGAGGGTGCGGCCCGGGCCGCGCTCCGGCACCCGCCCACGCTTCGGCGCCGCACGCTCCGGGGCGCTCGCGTTCCCTCCCGGGAGGGAGCGGGGACCCATCGCGGGCGGGAGGTGCCCGGCCGGGCCGGCTGGAAGAGTCTCCTCTGCCGGGCAGGGCGCCCGGGACCAGCGGGAGGTTGTGTCATGACGGTTCATCAGTTCCTGTCGCCCACGGGCCGGACCGGGCTCCGGCTGGCCACCGGCGTGCTGGCGGGGGCCCTGCTGGCCGCCACCGCACCGACGGCCGGCGCGGCGACGGCGCCCGGTACGGCCCCCGGGCCGACGGCGGCGCGCGCCGACGGGGCGGCCCTGCAGCAGGCGCTGGCGGACGTCGTGGCGGCCGGCGGCTCCACCGCGGCCCTGGCCGAGGTCCGCGAAGGGGCCCGGACGACCTGGCGCGGCACGGCCGGCACCGCGGACCTGGCCACCCGCGCCCCGGTGCGCGCGGACGGCTACTTCCGGATCGGCAGCATCACCAAGACCTTCGTCGCGACCGTCGTCCTGCAACTGGCCGGCGAGGGCCGCCTACGGCTGGACGACACCGTGGAGCACCTGCTGCCGGGCACCGTCCCCGGCGGGTCCGGCATCACGCTCCGCCAACTCCTCAACCACACCAGCGGGATACCGGACTACACCGACGACCCGCAGTTCGAGCTGGAGGACGAGGCGGACATCCTGCGCTGGGTCGGCACCGGCCGCTGGGCGACGTACCGGCCCCGGCAGCTGGTCGACATCGCGACGGCGCACCCGGTGCTGTTCCCGCCGGGCTCGGGCTGGAGCTACTCCAACACCAACTACGTGCTGGCCGGGATGGTCGTCGAGCGGCTGACCGGCCGCAGCTGGGAGGAGGAGGTGCGGCGGCGGATCCTGCTCCCGCTGGGCCTCACCCGCACCTCGTTCCCGCGCAGCTCGCCCTTCGTCCCCGAGCCGCACGCGCACGGCTACTTCAGCCTGTCCACCGGCCCGGTGGACGTCACCCTGCAGAACGCGTCGGGCGGCTCGGCCGCCGGCTCGGGCATCTCCACCACCGCCGACCTGGACCGCTTCCTCGCCGCGCTGCTCGGCGGCCGGCTGCTCCGCCCGGCCGAACTCGCGGAGATGCAGCGGACGGTGGAGGTCCGCCCGGGCGTCGGCTACGGCTTGGGCCTGCAGCGGATGGACTCCCCCTGCGGGCCCCTGTTCGGCCACACCGGCAGCGTCGAGGGGTTCCAGGCGGCGCTGGTCGGCAGCCAGGACGGCGGACGGCAGATCGCCCTGTCCTACAACCCGTTCGACCGTGCCAAGGGCGCCGAGCAGCAGCGCGCGGTGCTCGGCCTGCTGGTGAAGTCCCTCTGCCCGCCGGCCCCGGCCGGGGGTGCCGCGCAGGCCGGCTGACCGCCCGTCCGGCGGCGCCGGCGGTCGGCCGGGCCTCCGGGCGCGGCTCCCGACCCGGCATCCGTCCCGGTGTCCGTCCCGTCGGCCGGATCAGGGCTCCGGCGTGATCCGCCCGAGGCGGAGCACCAGTTGCTCCACGGTGTCGGTGGGCGGCCAGGGGAAGTTCGGCAGGCCGGCCCGCAGGGTGACCTGGCCGTGCAGGGCCGTCCAGAGCGCGACGGCGTCACCGAAGGGGTCGTCGCCGGCCGACCGCCCCGCGCGGGCGCAGGCCTCCAGGCTGTCGACCAGGGTCTGGAACGCGAGCAGTCCGTGCGAGGCCCCCGGGCTCGCCCCGTCCGCGCCGTCCGCCTCGGGGCCGCCGATGCCGGCGAAGCCCTCCGGGTCGCAGGGGGTCTCCTCCTGCTTGGGCCGCGGGGAGCCGAACAGCAGGCGGTAGCGGGCGGGTTCGCGGGTGCCGAACTCGACGTAGGCGGCGCAGCCGGCGAGCAGGGCCTCGACCGGGTCCTGGTAGCCGTCGGAGGCGCTGAGGACGCTCTCGCGCAGCTGGGTGAGCGACTCGACGACGACGGCGTCGACGATGGCGTCCCGGTCGGCGAAGTGGGCGTAGATCGAGGGGGCCGCGATGCCGACCTCGCGGGCCACCGAGCGCAGGGTGACGGCCTGGTCGGAGCCACTGCGGACGATGATCGCGGTCGCCGCCCGGACGATCTCCTCGCGGAGCCGGGGCCCTTCGCCGCGCCGGTTGCGGTGCCGCGTCGGCGCCTGTTCGCCCAGGCCGGGGGCGGGTGCGGGAACCGCGGGCTGCTTGGGCATGGCGGCAACTTTACACCTGTTAGCCGAATGGAGTAGCTTTCCCTCCGCAAGCTTACGCACGTAAGGTTACAGGGGTGAGGAAAGCATGGGTTCTGCCGGCACCACCGACCCGGACCAGGGCCATCCACGACGCTGGGCCGCCCTGGCGGCCCTCTGCACCTCGCTCGTGGTGGTCACCATCGACAACACGGTGCTCAACACCGCACTGCCCGCGCTCGCCACCGCGCTCCCGGCCTCCACCGCCGACCTGCAGTGGATCAACAACGCCTACACCCTGGTGTTCGCCGCGATGCTGATCACCGCCGGCAGCCTCGGCGCGCGGATGGGCCAACGCCTCGCCCTGGCGGGCGGACTGACCGTCTTCGCGGTCGGATCCGCGGTCGCCGCGACGGCCGGCTCGCCGGGCCAGCTCATCGGCCTGCGCGCGGTGATGGGCCTGGGGGCGGCCTTCGTCATGCCGGCCACCCTGTCCACCATCGTGACGCTGTTCGGCCCCCGGGAGCGCCCCAAGGCGATCGCCCTCTGGTCCGCCACCGCGGGGCTGGGCATCGTGATCGGCCCGATCGCGGGCGGCCTGCTGCTGGAGCACTTCTCCTGGAGCAGCGTCTTCTGGATCAACGTCCCCCTGGTCGCGGTCGCCCTGGGCGCCGTCCTGGTCCTGCTCCCCCCGATGCCCGGCCGGCCGGGGGGCCGGCTGGACCTCCCCGGCCTGCTGCTCTCGGCGAGCGGGCTGGCCGCACTGGTCGACGTGATCGTCCAGGGGCCCGAACGCGGCTGGCTCTCCACCTGGTCGCTGGCCGAGGCCGGGGCCGCCGTCGTCCTGCTGGCCGCCTTCGCCGGCTGGGAGCTGCGGACCGCCGAGCCGATGGTCGACATCAGGGTCTTCGCGATCCGGACCTTCAGCCTGGCCGGGGTCCTGCTCGCGGTCACCTTCTTCGCCCTGTTCGGACTGCTCTTCGTCTTCACCCAGTACCTGCAACTGGTCCACGGTTACAGCCCGTTGAAGGCGGGTCTCGGCGCGGTGCCGTTCGCCCTGGCGATGGCGGCCACCGCGGCGACCAGCGCCCGGACGGCCGCCCGGCTGGGCACCCGCCACACCATCGCCGGCGGTCTCGCCCTGATGTCGCTCGGCCTGGCCGGGGTGTCCCTGGTGAGCACCGGCACGCCGTACCTCGTGATCGCCGCCGCGATGGCCGTGGTGGGCGCCGGGATGGGCCTGATCATGGCACCGGCCAGCGCCGCGACGGTCAGCTCGCTGCCCCGGGAGAAGGCGCCGACGGCCGGCTCGATCAACAGCGTGGTGCGCGAACTCGGCGGCGTGCTGGGCATCGCGGTCGTCGGCACGGTCGTCTCGGCCTCCTACCGGGACCACCTGGAGGCAGCCCTGCCGGGCGCGCCGGCGCCGGCCACGGACGACCTGACCTCCGCGCACCTCGTCGCCGCCCACCTGCCCGCCGAGGCGGCCGGGCGACTGCTCTCCGCCGCCGACCAGGCGTTCACCACCGCGATGCACAGCGGTACCTGGATCTGCGCGGCGATCACGCTGGCCGGGGCCGTCACCGCCCTGCTCGGCTTCGCCCGGACGGCCCCGGCCGCCCCGTCGGCGGACGACCGGCCGGACCTGGGTCAGCCCGCGGTCGTCGGGGCGGACAGGACCCCGGCCGGCGCCCGGGGCTGACCCGCCCGGGCCCGGGGCCGGGCACCGGTGCAACGCACCATTGCCCGGCACCGGGCCGGCCGGTGGGCCAGGACCGACCAGCCCGGACCGGCAGGGCATCGGCACGGGCAGGACCTCTACGCGGTCAGCGCATCGGCGCGGGCAGGGCGTCGGCGCGGTCAGCCGATGCCCTGCCGGTCCGGGGCGAGGGCGAAGGCCCGGTTCGCCGGATCGACCACGTGTTCCTCCACCGCCCGCTCCAACAGGCTTCGCTGGGACTGCAGTTGCGCTCGGCGGCCGACCGGGGTGATCCGCAGCAGATCGTCCAGCGCGGCCGTCAGCCGGCGCGTCACCTGGGGCTGACCGGCCCCGCAGATCCGGATCTCGGTGAACGCGAGGTCCACCACGCACTCCCAGTCGGGCACCGGCAGGACCAGCCGCACCACCCCGTGCCGGTCGCGGAACTGGAGGTCACCGAAGCTCTCCCGGACGAGCATGCCGAGCAGCTGGTGGATCCGGTCGACGGCCTGCACGGCGGTGGTCGGGTCGTTGACGGCCGGCGACAGCGCCCGGATCGCGATGTCCACCAGCTGCCGGAACCCGAAGGCGAGGTCCTGGTGCATCGTCCGCTCGACGCCGACGTTCAGCGCCGAGGCGATCCGCCACGGGCGGGGCGGGGAGCCGCCGGAGACCCGGACGATCGGGGTGCCCGGGGTGATGAAGTCCCCGATCCTCGGCACCATGTGGAACACCAGGTCGTGCCTGCGCGCGAGGCGGACCAGCCGGCGGATGTTGATGTCGCGCAGCGCACCCGAACGGCCGTCGTGGAGCAGCGTCAGCGCGTCCGCCGCCTCGGCCGGCGGCTCGCCGTCCGGCGGCACCAGCCGGTAGTGCCCGATGACGGCCACCGACTCCGTCGCCACCCGGTCGATCACGTGCGGCACCCTCAGCAGCCGCATCATCGACTGCACGTAGAGCACGAACAGTGCCAGGCTGAGGACGACCAGCAGCGTCGCCATCAGCCCGGAGAACACCGGCACCGAGGTGACCTGGAGCGGATCGGTCTCGTCGTCGTAGCTCAGCTGCACCAGCAGCGCGTACAGGAAGGTGGCCAGGCAGACCGAGAAGGTCGCCTTGGTCAGCCGGCTGCGGACGTAGAGCCGCAGCACCCGCGGGCTGAACTGGCTGGCGGCCATCTGGAGCGCGACCAGCGAGATCGAGAAGACCACGCCGATGAACGTGAGCATGGCCGAACTGACGCTGGACACCACGCTCTTGGCGGCGGTGTCGAAACGCATCAGCTCGCTCGCCGAGCCGCTCTCGGCGATCGTGGCGGCGACGACGGCCTCGTCCGCCCAGGCGGTCAGCCCGGCCAGCAGGACGGCGCCGGCACAGGTGAGCAGCGGGGCGAACCAGAAGGACTCGCGCAGGTGGTCGCGCAGCGGTGACAGCGGCCGGTAGCGCGGCCCGCCCCGGCGCAGCCTGAGCCGGCCGGGCCGGTGCCCGCCCGGGGCGCCTGGGCTCGGATCACGGTCGCTGGGCCTGCGGTCGCTCATCGGCCCAGGTTAGGAGCCCGGACGACGTTCGCCCGGCACGGCACGCGGACGGCACGCGGACGGCAGGGGACGGCAGGGGACGGCTCGGGACGGCTCGGGACGATGCGGGACGGCTCGGGAGGTGGCGGGAGGACGACGCGGGCGGGCGCAGGACGACGCGGGAGGGCGGGTCCCGGCTGCCGGCACCGGCACCGGCACCGGCACCGCGGCCGAGGGCGTCGCCGGACGCCGCCGGGCGGCGGCCGCCCCCGCTCCCGGGAGAATGGAGACCGGCGGCAGGCAGCCGCCGGTCACCACCCGCCGGGCCGCACGGGCCCCGCGGGGAGCGAGGAGTGGGCATGGCCAGGGAATTCGAGATCCGGCGCGAGGTCGTGCTGCCGGCGACGCCGGAGCAGGTCTTCGAAGCGGTCACGACCGGCACCGACGGCTGGCTCTTCCCCGTGGCGGACGAGGCGGGCGCACTCCCCGGGCCGCAGGCCCCCGGGGTGACGGCCTGGGAGCCGCCGGGCCGCTTCGCGGTCCGCACCGAGGGCGAGGGCGGCTGGTTCAACGCCCTGGAGTACCGGATCGAGCCGCGCGGCGAGGGCAGCGCCCGGCTGCGGTACACCCACGGCGGTGTCTTCGCCGAGGACTACGACACCGAGTACGACAGCTGCGCCCAGCACACCGACTTCTACCTGCACACCCTGGGGCAGTACCTGCGTCACTTCGCCGGACGCCCGGCGGTGTTCGCCGACGTCCAGGGGCCGCCGGCCTCGGCCGGCGCCGACGGGTTCGCGCTGCTGCTGGACGAGCTGCACCTCGACCAGGAGGTCCGGGTGGGCGACCGGCTGAGTGTGGACCTGCCGGAGATCGGCGTGCTGGACGCCGAGGTGGACTACCGCACCCCGCAGTTCCTGGGGCTGCGCTCGCACGACGGGCTCTACCGCTTCTTCGGCCGGAACGCCTTCGGCGCCCCGGTCGGCGTCGCCCTGCACCTGTTCGGCGAGGGCGCCGACCGGGCGAAGGCCGGGCAGGCCTGGCAGTCCTGGCTGGACGGCCTGTACGCGGGATAGTCCCCCGGCCATCGCCCACATCGGGCGGACCTGAACCGCTCCGCCCGCCCGATCGGCCGGCCACCCACCCGACTGCCCGACTACCCCGCTACCGGGCTACCGGGCTACCCGCCCAGCGCCCGGCGCAGCGCCAGCGCGTCCGGGGCCACGGCGGTGAGCAGCGTCGCGTCCGCCCCCGGGAGGGCGAGCAGGGCGGCGCCGTCCGTCGGGGCGGGGGCCGGGCCCGACGCGCTCCCGGGCCCGACCAGCAGCAGTTGCCCGGCCGTCCGGTGCCCGGCGAGGACGGCGGGGCCGTCCCACCCGGGGGCGCCGGGGCCCAGGTCGGTCTGCTGGTCGAGCAGCAGCCGGCCGCCCCGGCGGACGGTCAGGCGGGAGGTGAGGCGTCCGGGCGGCCGGCCGCGGGCCCAGTCGTGGTGCCGGCCGAGGACCTGCTCCTCGCGGTAGCGCAGCCGGGCGCCCGGCGCCAGGGTGATCCGGGTGTGCAGGACGAGGTGGCTCCCGGTGGCGGCCACGACCTGTTCGGGCAGCCAGTCCAACCGGGCCCCCTCCCCCACCGTCAGGTCGACCTCGTAGTGGGCGGGTCCTGGCCCCGGCAGGCTGATGGTGGCCGCCGCGCTGGTGACCAGCAGGGCGGCGCCGGCCTGCACGTCGACCGTCACCGCGAGCCGGTCGCCGCCGAGCGGGGCTGCCATCGAGCCGACCAGCACCACGTGCGCGGCCGGGCCGGTGTCCCGGCTGCGGCGCGGGGCGAGGGGCCCGGCCCCGGCCAGCACGGGCAGGTCGGTGCCGCCCCGGCCGTCCGGTCCGGCGGTGATCCGGGCCCGCGCGGTGACGGCGGCGGGCGCGGCCGTGGCCGGTGCAGGGGTGGCGGCGGCGGGTCCGGCCGTGGCCGGTGCAGGACTGACAGCCGGTGCAGGGGTGGCGGCGGCCGGTGCAGGTGCGGCGGTGGCGGTCACCTGGAGGCGGCCCACTCGGCCAGCCGGGCCCGGACCCACCCGGCAACGGGGGCGACCCCGTCGGGCGCGGTGAGCGCGCAGAACACGGTGGGCAGTTCGCCGCGCTGGGCCTTGGCGTCCCGGGCCATCACCCCGAGGTCGGCGCCGACCAGCGGTGCGAGGTCGGTCTTGTTGATCACGAGCAGGTCCGAGCTGATGACGCCCGGCCCGCCCTTGCGCGGGATCTTGTCGCCGCCGGAGACGTCGATGACGAAGATCTGGTGGTCGACCAGGCCCCGGCTGAAGGTGGCGGTGAGGTTGTCGCCGCCGGATTCGACCAGCACCAGGTCGAGCGGGCCGAGGGCGTCCTCCAGCTCCTCGACGGCCTCCAGGTTGGCGGAGATGTCGTCCCGGATGGCGGTGTGCGGGCAGCAGCCGGTCTCGACCGCGGTGATCCGCTCGGGCGGCAGGACGGCGTTCCGGAGCAGGAACTCGGCGTCCTCGGTGGTGTAGATGTCGTTGGTGACGACCGCCAGCGAGAACTCCTCGCGCAGGGCCCGGCAGAGCGCGGCGACGGTGGCGGTCTTGCCGGAGCCGACCGGGCCGCCGAGGCCGATCCGCAGCGCGCGCCGGGCGCCCGGGCGCGGGGCGGCCGGGCCGCGGGGCGCGTGCACGACGCTGCCGCCGCCGGGTTCGGTGAAGGTGTGCCGGGTGGGGGCGTCGACGTGGTCGACGTGGTCACGATGCAAAGAGCCGGACCTTCCAGGAGTGGTGCTGCTCGGCGTACAGGTCGAGCAGGGGGGCGGAGGCGGCGGGCAGCCGGTCGACGTCGTGATGGCTCGCGGCCTCGACGGCCGCCGCCGCGACGGCGTCGAGCTGCGGGCCGAGCCGGGCGAGGGCGGCGGCGACCTCGTACGGGTCGAGACCGAGCAGCCGGACGCAGGCGGTGGCGGGGCCGTTGACGCTCTCGTAGGCGGCGACGGCCGCCGCGCCGCCGGGGGTGAGGCCCGCGGCACGGGCGGCGACGCCGAGGACGACCGGCTGGTGGGCGCCGCGCGGGTGCCCGGCGGCCAGCCGGTCGAGGTCGGGGTGCGGCCAGGCCGCCCGGGCGGCCCGCAGGAGCTGGCGGCCCAGGCGACGGCTGGTGGCCCGCAGGGCGGGTGCCGGGGTGCGGGCGTCGGCGGCCTCGTCGAGTTCGGCGTGGCCCTGCCCGGCGGCGGCCGCCGCGGCCAGGCCGGCCGCGGTGAGGCCGCTGGTGTGCAGGCGGCCGGTGAGGAAGGCCGCCATGCTGGCGCTGTCGTGGACCCGGCCGGCCTTGACGGCCGCCTCGGCTCCGCCGGAGTGCGCGTGGCCGCCGGCCGGGAAGCGGCCGTCCGACAGCAGCAGCAGTGCTGCGAGGCTCATCGGAGGGGGCCCTTCAGAACAGGAAGTACCGCTGGGCGAGCGGTAGTTCGGTGGCGGGTGCGGGGGTGATGACCTCGCCGTCCACGGTGACCGTGAAGGTGTCGGGGTCGACTCTGACCTCCGGGCGGGTTGTGTTGTTGACCATGTGGTCCTTGGTGACCCCTCGGGTGTTCCGGATCGCGGTGAACTCCTTGCCGAGGCCGAGGCGTTCGGGGAGGCCGTCGTCGAGGGCGGCCTGGGCGGTGAAGTTGACGGAGTTGAGCGCGGGCGCCCGCCCCTTGGCGCCGAACATCGGCCGGGGCAGCACCGGTTGGGGGGTGGGGATGGAGGCGTTGGCGTCCCCCATCTGGGCCCAGGCGATCTGTCCGCCCTTCACCACCAGGTCGGGCTTGACCCCGAAGAAGGCCGGCGTCCAGAGCACCAGGTCGGCGAGCTTGCCGGGCTCCACCGAGCCGATCAGGTGGTCCAGCCCCTGGGCCACCGCCGGGTTGATGGTGTACTTGGCGACGTAGCGCCGGGCCCGCAGGTTGTCGGCCCGCCCGTCGCCGGGCAGGGCGCCGCGTCGGGCCTTCATCACGTGCGCGGTCTGCCAGGTGCGCATCACCACCTCGCCGATCCGGCCCATCGCCTGCGAGTCGGAGCTGATGATGGAGATCGCGCCGAGGTCGTGCAGCACGTCCTCGGCGGCGATGGTGGAGGGGCGGATCCGGGACTCGGCGAAGGCGAGGTCCTCGGGGACGTGCGGGTTGAGGTGGTGGCAGACCATCAGCATGTCGAGGTGCTCGTCGACGGTGTTGACGGTGTGCGGCCGGGTCGGGTTGGTGGAGCTCGGCAGGACGTTGAGCTCGGAGACCACGGTGATGATGTCGGGTGCGTGGCCGCCGCCGGCACCTTCGGTGTGGTACGCGTGGATGCCCCGGCCGGCGATCGCGGCGAGGGTGTCGGCGACGAACCCGGCCTCGTTCAAGGTGTCGGTGTGGATCGCGAGTTGGGCACCGCTCTGCTCGCAGACCCGCAGGCAGGCGTCGATCGCGGCGGGGGTGGCGCCCCAGTCCTCGTGGATCTTGAACCCGAGGGCGCCGGCCCGCAGTTGGTCGTGCATCGAGACGGTGTTGACGGTGTTGCCCTTGCCGAGCAGCCCGATGTTGAGCGGCAGGTCGTCCATCGAGGCGAACATCCGGGCCAGGTGCCAGCCGCCGGGGGTGATGGTGGTCGCCTTGGTGCCCTCGGCCGGGCCGGTGCCGCCGCCGATCAGCGTGGTGATGCCCGAGGAGAGCGCCTCGTCGGCGAGTTGGGGGCAGATGAAGTGGACGTGGGCGTCGATGGCACCGGCCGTCAGGATCCGGCCGTTGCCGGAGATCACCTCGGTCTCCGGGCCGATCACCAGGTCCGGATGGACACCGTCCATGGTCTCCGGGTTGCCGGCCTTGCCGAGGGCGGTGATCCGGCCGTCCCGGATGCCGATGTCGGCCTTGACGACGCCCCAGTGGTCGAGCACCACGGCGCCGGTGATCACGGTGTCGGGGGCGCCCTCGGCCCGGCTGGTGCGGGCCTGGCCCATCGACTCGCGGATCACCTTGCCGCCGCCGAAGACCGCCTCGTCGCCGCCGCCGGCGCGGTCCTCCTCGACCTCGATCAGCAGGTTGGTGTCGCCGAGCCGGATCCGGTCCCCGGCGGTCGGCCCGTAGAGGTCGGCGTAGCGGGCCCGGCCGACGTGCAGCGCGTACGGTTCAGGCATCGAGCGGCCCTCCGGTCTCGCCGCGCAGCCCGGCGACCTCGCGCCGGCCGCCGATCGGGACGAGTTCGATCTCGACCGGGATGCCCGGCTCGAAGCGGACGGCGGTGCCGGCCGGGATGTTCAGCCGCCGGCCGTGCGCGGCCGGCCGGTCGAACTCCAGCCCGGGGTTGGCCTCGGCGAAGTGGTAGTGCGAGCCGACCTGGACCGGCCGGTCGGCGGTGTTCACGGCGACCAGCCGGGTGACGGGCAGGCCGGCGTTGAGGCCGATCTCGCCCTCGCCGTACAGCACTTCACCGGGCACCGGACCTGAGCCGGGGACGGGACCTGAGCCGGCCGTCACCGGATCGGCCCGTGGACGGTGACCAGCTTGGTGCCGTCGGGGAAGGTCGCCTCGACCTGGACGTCCGGGATCATCTCGGGGATGCCGTCCATCACGTCGGCGCGGGCCAGCACCTGCCGGCCGGACTCCATCAGCTCGGCGACGGTCCGGCCGTCCCGGGCGCCCTCCAGCACGTGCGAGGTGATCAGCGCGACCGCCTCGGGGTGGTTGAGCCGCAGGCCGCGGGCGCGCCGGGAGCGGGCCACATCGGCAGCGACGTGGATGAGCAGGCGCTCCTGCTCGTGCGGGGTGAGTCTCATCTGCGCGCACCTCGGGGGGAGTTCAGAGGGCGCGGACACAGCGCTGTGCCGCGGCGGCCTCGGGCGCGCGGGCGGGATGCGGAGGGTGGGTGGGGATGCGCGGGCAGCGGTGCCCGGCGCGACCGCCCTCCGGCCCGCACGCGGGAGGTTGATCTGTGTCGGACACCGTAGCGGACGAACGGCCCCCGGGTCAGGGGGCTGGCCGTACACGTCTGGCATCGGTATGCGCGCGGCGCAATTTCTATAACTCGTCCGGACATCCACAATGCCACGGCTCCAAATGAAAGCTCAATTCCCGCTCAAATCGTGGAACTACTCACGAGTCACGTAATGAGCCCTCTCGGCCACAGCCACCTACCTGCGGAAATGTGCCTCGTGAAAGGTAAATATTCAGTAATGGAATCTGTGCATAGTCCTATGAATACACCTAGGGTGTGGCCACTCTCCGACTTCCCACCCAACAGAGAGACGACGCATGGCATCCCTCGATCAGCTCTCCCCGCCGAGTACCGGCACGCCCACCCCCACCGGGTCCTCCCTCCGCCGCGAGGTGGGCCTGATCGGCCTCCTGTGGGCCTCGGTCGGCTCGATCATCGGCTCCGGCTGGTTGTTCGGCGCCAAGAACGCGGTGGTGGTCGCCGGCCCGGCGGCGCTCATCTCCTGGGGCATCGGGGCGGTCGCGATCGTGCTCCTCGCCCTGGTGCACGCCGAGCTCGGCGGGCTCTTCCCGGTGGCCGGCGGCACCGCGCGCTACCCGCACTACGCCTTCGGCGGCCTGGCGGGCATGTCCTTCGGCTGGTTCTCCTGGCTGCAGGCGGCCACCGTGGCGCCGATCGAGGTCGAGGCCATGATCGGCTACGCCGGCCACTGGGAATTCGCCAAGAGCTTCCTGAACGACAACGGCACCCTCACCACCAGCGGTTTCGTCGTCGCGGTGCTGCTGATGGGCGTCTTCGTCGCGGTCAACTTCCTCGGTGTGCGGGTGCTGGCCCACACCAACAGCGTCGCCACCTGGCTGAAGATCTTCGTACCGCTGCTGACGATCTTCGTGCTCGCCGTCACCAACTTCCACGGCAGCAACTTCACCTCGCACGGCTTCGCCCCGTTCGGCATGAAGGGCGTGCTCGGCGCGATCAGCTCCAGCGGCATCATCTTCGCGCTGCTCGGGTTCGAGCAGGCCATCCAGATCTCCGGCGAGAGCCGCAACCCCAAGCGCGACATCCCGCGGGCCGTGCTCGGCTCGGTCGCCATCGGCACCCTGATCTACGTCCTGCTGCAGGTCGTCTTCATCGGGTCGCTGCCGGTCAGCTCCTTCGCCGCCGGCTGGGACAAGCTGGACTTCCCCGGCATCGAGGGGCCGTTCGCCGGACTCGCCACCCTGGTCGGCCTCGGCTGGCTCGCCTGGGTGCTCTACTTCGACGCCATCGTCTCCCCCGGCGGCACCGGCCTGATCTACACCACCTCCACCTCGCGGATCTCCTACGGCCTGAGCAAGAACGGCTACGCGCCGCAGGCCTTCGAGCGCCTCGACCGGCGCGGCGTGCCGTGGTTCGGGCTGATCCTGTCGTTCGTCACCGGCGTGGTCTGCTTCCTGCCCTTCCCCAGCTGGCAGGAGCTGGTCGGCTTCATCACCTCCGCCAGCGTGCTGATGTACGCCGGTGCCCCGCTGGCCTTCGGCGCCCTGCGCCGCCGGCTGCCCGCCCGTGAGCGCTCCTACCGGCTGCCCGCCGGCGGGGTGGTCTCCCCGCTCGCCTTCGTGGTGGCCAGCCTGATCATCTACTGGGCCGGCTGGCACACCCTGTCGCGGCTCGGCATCGCGATCGTGCTCGGCTACGCACTGCTCGGCAGCTACGCCGCGTACGCGATCCGCAAGGGCCTGCCGAACGCCCCGCGGCTGGACTGGCGGGCCGCGCAGTGGCTGCCGGTCTACCTGGTCGGCCTGGGCGTGATCTCCTGGCAGGGCGGCTTCGGCGACGGCCGGGGCAACCTGCCGATGTGGTGGGACATGGCCGTGGTCAGCGCCTTCGCCCTCGCGGTCTACTTCTGGGCGATCCGCGTCGCGCTGCCGGCCGAGGAGATCGAGCGGAACGTCGAGGACATCGAGGTGGTGGACGCGGGCGGGCACTGACGCCCGGTCACGCCGACGGCCGGGCCTGCCGGATCACTCCGGTGGGCCCGCGCCGTTCCCGGGCCGTGGCGGCCCGGCACCGGCGGGTTCAGGTCGCTACCGGGCGCAGGCGCGCGCAGGTCGCGGCCCAGCCCGGGCACGCGCAGGTCGCGGCCCGGCGCGGGCAGGTTCAGGACGCTGCCCGGGTCGGGCGGGTTCAGCCGGCGGCCAAGCGGCGCCGGGCCGCGCGCCGCTTCAGGGCGCGCCGTTCGTCCTCGCTGGTGCCGCCCCAGACACCGGCCTCCTGGCCGGTCTCCACGGCCCAGGCCAGACAGCGCTCCCGGACCGGGCACCGGTGGCAGACCGCCTTGGCCTCCTCGGCCTGACGCAGCGCCGGGCCGGTGTTGCCCAGCGGGAAGAACAGCTCGGGGTCCAGGTCACGGCACCGCGCACGGTCTCGCCAGTCCATCGAAACGCTCCCTTCCGGAGGTGGATTCCTTCGGGCCGGCGGGCCTCGCGGGGCCTGCCCGCGGGGCGCCGGGTACCCGGCCCTCCCCTCCCGCCTTGCCGCCCCCGGCCGGACCATGCCTGATCGGGCCCGGAGTTTGCGGGCCGGCGGGGCCGGACCGGCCGCGCGGGGCGCGCCGGGCGGGCCGGACCGGAGGGTCCGCAGGGGCCGGCCCCGCTCGGGACAGCGGGGCCGGCCGGGTACTGCCGGGGGCAGGTCAGCCGGCGTTGACGCAGCCGTTGCCGAAGGCCGGGTTCAGGATGCTGACGACGCCGATGCTGTTGCCGCACAGGTTGACCGGCACGTGCACCGGCACCTGGATGAGGTTCCCGGACAGCACGCCGGGCGAGCCGGCGGCGACACCCTGCGCACCGGCGCTGGCACCGGCCACGCCGGCTCCGGCGAGCACGAGGGCGCCGGCGGCGGCGGTCAGGGCGAGAGTCCTACGAAGAGCGGTCATGAGCTTCTCCTGATAGTGATGCTGATGCTGGGTGATACGGATCGAAGCGTCCCGGGCCGCGACGCCGCGGCCCGCCGACACCAGTTCTTCGGCCACCCGGAGGCCCTGGACTGCTCCGAGGGGGCCCGGTTCACCCGATGCAGTGAACGCCTGGGCCGGACGGCCGATCACGGACGGCCCTCACGGGCGCGGCCGCCCCCGGGGCAGGGGCAGCGGCGGCGACGGGAACGTCCGGCGGCCGGGCGCCCGGCGCGGTTTCGGCACCGGCGGCGCGGGCAGGCGACCGCCCGTGCGACAGGCCGGACAGGGCCGGACGGGCCAGACAGGGCCGGACGGGCCGGACAGGCCCCCGGCCGGCCCCGGGGGGTGCGTCACCGCAGTCGCACAACCGCACGGAGCCCGCCCGGGCGGCGGGCCCGACGCACCGAAAGGATGCCCGTGACCCGTCCCAAGATCCTCGTCGTCGGTGGCGGATTCGCCGGAGTGGAGTGCCTGCACCGGCTCGAACGGGCCCTGCGGCCCGCCGAGGCCGAGCTGACCCTCGTCACCCCGACGGACTACCAGCTCTACCTGCCCCTGCTGCCGCACGTGGCGGCCGGGGTGCTCACCCCCCAGTCGGTGGCGGTCTCGCTGCGTCGCCGGCTGCGCCGCACCAGGATCGTCCCGGGCGGGGCGAACGGCGTCGACACGGCGGCCCGCAGCGTCGAAGTGCACACCACGGCGGGCACCACCGTCCATCTCCCGTACGACCACCTGGTGCTCGCCGCCGGCAGCACCACCCGGACGTTCGACATCCCGGGCCTGGCCGAGCACGCGCTCGGCATGAAGACCCTGGCCCAGGCCGCCTACCTGCGTGACCACGTGATCTCCCAGCTGGACCTGGCGGCCGTCGCCACCGACGAGGCCGAGCGCGCGGCCCGGATGCGCTTCGTGGTGGTCGGCGGCGGCTACGCGGGCGTGGAGACCGCCGCCTGCCTGCAACGGCTCACGGCGGCGGCCACCGCCCGGTTCCCCCGGCTCGATCCCGGGCTGCTGGAGTGGCACCTGGTCGACCTGGCCCCGAAGCTGCTGCCGGAGCTCGGCGACCGGCTCGGCGCCAAGGCGATGGAGACCCTGCGCCGGCGCGGTGTCCGGTTCTCCCTCAACACCTCGGTCCGGGCGGTGACCCCGGAGTCGGTGACGCTGACGGACGGCCGGGTGCTGCCGACCCGGACCCTGGTCTGGACGGCCGGGGTGGCGGCCGGTCCGCTGGTGGGCACCCTGGACGGCCCGACCGTGCGGGGGCGGCTGCGGACCACGGCCGAGCTGACCGTGCCCGGCTCGCCCGGCGTCTTCGCGGTCGGCGACGCGGCCGCGGTGCCGGACCTCGCGGTCGGCGGCGACGCGATCACCCCGCCGACCGCCCAGCATGCGCAGCGCCAGGGCAAGGCGGTGGCCCGCAACCTGGTCGCTCGCCTGCGCGGCGCCCCGCTGCGGCCCTACCACCACCGCGATCTCGGGCTGGTGGTGGATCTCGGCGGCACCGACGCCGTCTCCAAGCCGCTCGGCGTGGAACTCTCCGGCGTGCCCGCCCAGCTGGTGGCCCGCGGGTACCACGTGATGGCGCTGCCCACCCTCACCGCCCGGGCCCGGGTGCTGACCAACTGGGCGCTGAACGCCACCACCGGGGACGACTTCGTCCGGACGGGGTTCCAGGAGGGACGTCCGGCGACCCTCCAGGACTTCGAGCGCGTCGGGGCGCGGCCGGCCGGGCCGGACGCCGGCCGGCCCGGCAGCGCCCCGGACACGCCCCGGCCCGACCCCGCCTGAGCCGGACGCCGGACGCCGGCCGCACCCGCGGGTGGCCCGCACACCTGGGGTGTGCGGGCCACCGGGGTTCGTGGGGACGGGCGTTCGCCGGGACGGGCGTTCGCCGGGACAGGTCCGCGGAGGCCTGGAGCCGGGAGCCCGGTCCGGCGGATCTTGCCGGACAGGCCCTAACCCATCGGCACCGGCTCCGGGCGTGCCGGTCGGGATCGTCCGGTGTCGGAAGCGCCGGAGGTCGCCGTGGCTGCGAGGCCGAGGAGGACGGCGACCACCACGCCGGCGATGAACCAGCCGGACGGGCCGTTCTTGCCGAGGTGGGTGGCCAGGAGTGGGGTGGTGCCGCCCAGGACGGCGCTGGTCAGTGCGTAGGGGAGGCCGATGCCCAGGGCGCGTACGCGGGGCGGGAAGATCTCGGCGAGCAGGGCGGGCAGGACCGTGGTGACGCAGACCAGGTAGACCACGCCGCTGCCGTAGGCGAGTAGCAGACTGGTGAACCGGCCGGTCATGGCGAGGTAGGCCCAGGAGCCCCCGGTGGCGAAGAGCAGGCTCGCCACGACCAGCAGCCGCCGTGGCCCGACCTGGTCGGCGAGCAGGCCGATCGGCACCTGGAGCAGGATCATCACGGCGGTGGCACAGACCACGACCCAGAACATCGTCCCGTCCGGAGCCAGCCGCTGCCCCATCGCCGGTATGACCGAGGTCCAGGTGCTGCCGACGGTCGCCATCCCGGCCACCAGGAGGACGGAGCGCAGGACCTGCCGCCGGTGGGTGCGCAGGACCTCGCGCAGCGGGCTGCGGTCCTGACGGGAGCTCACCTCGCGCCGGAAGACCTCGCTCTCGGTGATCCGGCTCCGCAGCGCCAGCAGGACCAGCCCGAGCACGCCGCCGATCAGGAACGGCACCCGCCAGCCCCAGGTCTCCATCGCCCCGGGACCCACCAGGCCGGTCAGCATGCCGCCGAGCATCGCGGCGGTGAAAGCGCCCGCGGCGGTGGTGAGCGAGAACAGGCTGCCGTAGAGGCCTCTGCGGCGAGGCGGGGCCAGTTCCATCAGGTACGCCGCCGCGGCGGGCCACTCACCGCCGGAGGAGATGCCCTGGGCGAGCCGGGCGCAGAGCAGCAGCACCGGGGCGAGGATCCCGGCCTGCTGGTACGTCGGGGCGCTCCCGATCAGGACCGAACCGGCCGTCATCAGGAGGATCGCCAGCAGCAGCGCCGGCTTGCGGCCCCGGCGGTCCGCCAGCCGGCCCAGCAGCACGCCGCCGAGCGGCCTGGCCAGCACGCCCACCCCGAGCACCGCGAAGGCACCCAGCAGCGAGGTGGTCGGATCGGCGGAGGGGAAGAACCGCTCCGCGAAGAGCGGGGCGAACAGACCGTACGCCAGCCAGTCGAAGGATTCCACGAAGTTCCCGACCACGGTCGCGGTGACGGCGCGGCGACGTAACCGCACGGCCTCGGGCGACGGGGCGGGCAGCGGGTGGAGCGGGCTGGTCTCGGTGTGCGGCATGGGTGGGCTACTCCCGACGCGGACGATGTGAGGGCTCATGGTTCCGGGCCTCGCGTCCGCTGCCTACTTCTCGATTGCCCTCTTTCCCCGTCGCCGCGCACCCCGGGCCCCGGTCCACCGACCGGGGCCCGGGGGCGTCGTCAGCGCGGGCTGCCGTACCCGTGCGCCACGATCCGCCGGGCGCCCTCGGTGCAGTAGCCCCGGTCGGCCGGCAGCCCGGTGTCGAGGCAGCTGACGTAGCGGTTGTCCATGCAGAACGCGGCGGCGATCAGCACCGTGTCGTGGATCTCGTCGTCCCCGCACCCTCCGCCCTGGCGGCGGCCACGGCCTTCTCCGCGACCGGGCGGGCGAACGCCTGGACCTCGGCGGCAACCCGCAGCAGGGCCCGCAGCTGCTCGGAGACCGGCGCGGTCTCCAGGTCGTTCAGGACGGCCGTCACCAACTCCTCGCCGCCGTCGAGCTGCGCGGCGGCGAACGCACCGTGCGCGTCGGAGCAGAACCGGGTCCGGTTGAGTTCGGAGACGTAGGCGGCGGTCAGCTCGCGCTCTCCCCGGGGCAGCGGGGAGGGGCCGCGCAGCAGGACGTTGACGAGCTGGTTCAGCGGCGCGGCGCTGTCGGGCGGTCGGCCAGCAGACCGCTGATGCCCGGGAGGTCGTTGCCGATACTGATGTGCGGCACTGTGGTTCTCCTCAACGGCGTTCCCGATGTGACGGTCCGTCGACGGGGATCCCGCCCGGCACCGTCCGGTGTCTGTACCCGGTACTCCGCGCCGACGGATAGGTTCTGTCCGGCGGATCGGGTCTGATCCATAGGCGGATCGAGGCGAGGGTGACGGTGCCGTGCAAGACGTAGGCCCGTTTGTCGTAGCGGGTGGAGACGGCGCGGAAGGTCCTGAGGCGGTTGGTGGTGCGCTCGACTTCGTTGCCGCGCCGGTAGGTGTCCGTGTCGAAATCCACGGCTTCCGCCGGGGCGCCCCGGCGGCGTGCTGGTGGGCACGGCACGAGGTCGAGTCCACGCCCACCGGGCTCCGGTCCACCGGCCCTGGGCGTCGGCGTCCGTTTGGGCCGCCTGGAGGATCCGTCCCAGGTGCCGTCGGCTCACCACCGCCGGTGCCGCTCGTGGACGGTCTTCCAACTGCCGTGGCGCCCTCCGGGAGGTCCCGCCGGGGCACGCCGGGGCGGACCCGGAACAGGACCCCGTTGACCACCTGGCGGTGGTCGCACCGACGGCCACCCCGAGCGACGTACTTCGGCAGGTGCGGCTCCAGCCGCCCCCACTCGTCGTTCGACAGCTCTCCCCGCCCCGTGAGCAGCACAACGATCCCGACCGTCCGACGGTCACACGATCCGCCGGACAGAACCTAGCGGGGGTCGTCCTCCTCCGGGGTCTCCACCAGCCGCGCCTGTTCGGCCGCGTCGGCCTCGGGAACGTCCGGGCCGGGCGCGCGGGCCGGGTCGTCGTCGCCGTGCGGCAGGAGCTCGCGCGCCTGCTCGGCCGCGTCGGCCGTGGGCACCTCGGGGTCGATCTCGCGGAGCAGGTCGTACTCGCTGACCTGCTCCGGGTCCGCCGGTTCGGTCGTCATGCCGGGCTCCTCACTGAGGTCGCGTCGGGCGGTACCGGCCCGCGGGGGCGGGCGGCGGGGGGCGGCGGACGTACGGTCAGCCGCGCCGGCGGCGCAGCACCACCACCGCGACCAGGCCGCCCGCGGCGAGGCCGGCCACCAGCAGGTAGGGCACCCGGGCCGGTGCCCAGGCCCCGTCGTCCTCCGGGAAGGGCTCCGCGGCCGTCTCCGGGTGGTACGGGCGGATGCCGCCGGGCCGTCCCGCGGCCCGGCCGAGCTTCGCCAGGCCGGCGGTCCGGACCCGGCCCGCGGCGCGGGTGGCCCGGCCCCAGCGGCTCGCCCGCGCGTGCGCCCCGTCCGCCCCGTCCGGCTCCTCCGGCCCGTCGGGCAGGCCCAGCGCGCTCCGGGCGGCCTCGACGTCGCCGAGGAGCAGTTCCGGGTCGTCCGGCACGGGCGTGCCGAGGGTGAGGTGCGCGTCCGTGTCGTGCGGGGGTTCAGCGAGGGACCGGGTGCTGTGCTTGCGGCCTTCTCTGGCGTTCATGGTCTCCAGCCTTCCGGGTGTTCGGGAGCTGTCGGTACCTGTCGCCTTGCCGCTCGGCGCGAAGGCAAACCCGCGCGGGTGGCAGCGGCCGGACAGGTCCGGCTCAGCGCTCCTCCTCGCTGCGGTCCCCGCCCCAGAGGGTGTGGAAGGTCCCGACCCGGTCGGTCCGCCGGTAGGTGTGCGCGCCGAAGTAGTCACGCTGCCCCTGCACCAGGGAGGCCGGCAGCCGCTCGGCGCGCAGGCTGTCGTAGTAGGCCAGCGCGGTGGCGAAGCCGGGCGCGGGTACGCCCAGTTGGGCCGCGGTGGTGACGACCCGGCGCCAGCTGGACTGGGCACCGGCCAGCGCCTCGCGGAAGTGCTCGTCGGTGAGCAGGGTGGGCAGCCGGCCGTCGGCGCGGTAGGCGGCGGTGATCCGGTCCAGGAAGCGGGCCCGGATGATGCAGCCGCCGCGCCAGATGGCGGCGGTCGCGCCGAGGTCGATGTCCCAGGCGTACTCGGCGCTGCCGGCCTGGATCTGGTTGAAGCCCTGCGCGTAGGCGACCATCTTCGAGGCGTACAGGGCCTGTTCGACGTCCTCGGCGAAGCGGTCGGAGGCCGCGCTGTCGAGCCAGGTCTCGGTCGGTCCGGGCAGTCCGTGGGCCGCGGCGCGCAGTTCGGCGCTGCCGGACAGCGAGCGGGCGAAGACGGCCTCGGCGATGCCGCTCACCGGGATGCCGAGTTCGAGGGCGGTCTGCACCGTCCAGCGGCCGGTGCCCTTCTGCTCGGCCTGGTCGAGGACGACGTCGACGAAGGGCTTGCCGGTCGCCGCGTCGGTGTGCGCGAGGACCTCGGCGGTGATGCCGATCAGGTAGGACTCCAGCCGGCCGTCGTTCCAGCCGCGGAAGATCTCGGCGATCTCGCCGGGCTGGCGCCCGGCGCCGTGCCGCAGCAGGTCGTAGGCTTCGGCGATCAGCTGCATGTCGGCGTACTCGATGCCGTTGTGCACCATCTTGACGAAGTGGCCGGCCCCGTCGGGGCCGATGTGGGTGCAGCAGGGCGCGCCGTCCACCTTGGCGGCGATGTCCTCCAGCAGCGGTCCGAGCACCCGGTAGGACTCCGCGGTGCCGCCCGGCATGATGCTGGGGCCTTCGAGGGCGCCCTGCTCCCCGCCGGAGATGCCGCTGCCGACGAAGTGCAGCCCGTGGGCGCGCAGGGCCTGCTCGCGCCGGCGGGTGTCCAGGAAGTGCGCGTTGCCGCCGTCCACCACCACGTCGCCGGCGTCCAGCAGTGGCACCAGTTCGTCGATGACGGCGTCGGTCGGGCCGCCCGCCTTGACCATGATCACGATCCGGCGCGGGCGCTCCAGCGAGGTGACGAACTCCTCCGGCGTCCGGGCCGGGCGGAATTCACCCTCGTGGCCGAACTCCTCGACCAGCGCGGTGGTGCGGGCCGCGGTGCGGTTGTGCACGGCGACGCGGTAGCCGTGCCGGGCAAAGTTCCGGGCCAGGTTGCGGCCCATGACGGCCAGTCCGGTGACGCCGACCTGAGCCTGGGACTGCACTGCCATGACGGGTACTCCAAGCGGTCCTGGAAGGGGCGGGAGATCGGCCGGCCGGGACAGGACGTACGGGAACGGCCTAGCTGGTCCGACTCTGCCCGGGAAGCCGCCGCCGCGCACCCGGACGTCCGGACGGCGGCCGGACGGGCGCGCAGATGGCGGACGGACGCGCGGAGGGCGGACGCCGGACGGAGAGACGCGCGGAGGGCGGACGCCGGGCGGCGGGCCGGGGCCCGGCGGGTGCGCTTCGGCATCCGCCGGGCCCGGGGCCGGTCAGCCCAGTCCGAGCACCGTCCGCAGGGCCTCGCCGACGGCGGCCTCCTGGTCGGCCGGGGCCGAGGCCGAGCGCCAGGCCACGAACCCGTCGGGGCGGACCAGCACGGCGCCCTCCGGGCCGACCCCGTGCAGCTCGGCCCAGTCGGTGCCGGGCTCGGGGGCCAGGTCGTCCTCGGCGCCGGTGCCGATCCGGTAGGTGTCCAGCGGTACCGCCAGCCGGTCGGCGGCCCGCTGCGCGGCGGCCTGCCAGGAGGCGCCCCGCGAGCCGGTGAGCAGCACCAGCGCCTGCTCGTAGAGGTCCAGCGAGGAGAGCCGGACGCCGGCCCGCAGCAGCCACAGGTGCGGCGCCCGGCTGCCCGGCTCGCCGGTCGGCCGGAAGCTCTCCGGCACCACCGGCTGGTCCGGGTCGCCGCCGGCCACCGCGCCCTCGGGGTAGCGGTAACCGAGCGCCACCGCCAGCACGCCGGCCTGCCGCCCGGTGCCGGGCACCGCGTCGTACCCGGGGTGGCTGTGCTCGGCCGAGCGGGCGGAGGCCCGTTCGGCGGTGACCCGGGCGACCGGGCGGCGCTCGGTGGTGTAGGTGTCCAGCAGGCCGGGCCCGGCCCAGCCGCCGAGCACGGCGGCGAGCTTCCAGGCCAGGTTGTGCGCGTCCTGGATGCCGGTGTTGGAGCCGAAGGCACCGGTCGGGGACATCTCGTGGGCCGAGTCCCCGGCGAGGAACACCCGTCCGGCGGAGTACTGGTCGGCGACCCGTTCGGCCGCGTGCCAGGGGGCCTTCCCGGTGATCTCGACCTCCAGGCCGGGAACGCCGGTCGCGGTCCGGATGTGCGCCACGCAGCGCTCGTCGGTGAACGCCTCCAGCGGCTCGCCGTGCTCGGGGTGCCAGGGCGCGTGGAAGACCCACTGCTCCTGGTTGTCCACCGGCAGCAGCGCGCCGGGCCCCTGAGGGTTGGTCAGGTAGCAGGCGATGAAGTGCCGGTCGCCCACCGCCTCGGCGAGCCGCTTCGCCCGGAAGGTGATGCTGACGTTGTGGAACAGCTCGCCCTTGCCGGACTGGCCGATCCCCAGCCGCTCCCGGACCGGGCTGCGCGGCCCGTCGGCGGCGATCAGGTACTCGGCCCGGACGGTGCGCTCCTCGCCGGTCTCCCGGCTGCGCAGCAGCGCGCTGACCCCGTCGGCGTCCTGCTCGAAGGAGACCAGTTCGGTGCTGAACCGCAGGTCGCCGCCGAGCTCGCGGGCCTGCCGCAGCAGGACGGGTTCCAGGTCGTTCTGGCTGCACAGGCACCAGGAGGACGGGCTGAACCGGGCGAGCGCGCCACCCGGGTCGATCTCCCGGAAGAGCCACTCCTGCTCGGTGCCGGTGAGGGTGTCGGCCTGCAGGATGCCGTGGTTCTCGGCCAGCACGGAGGCCGCCTCGCGGATGCCCGCCTCGGCGCCGGCGACCCGCAGCAGTTCCATCGTCCGGACGTTGTTGCCGCGTCCACGCGGGTGATGCGAGGTGCCCGAGTGCTTCTCGACCAGGAGGTGTCTGACACCCAGTCGGCCCAGGAAGAGCGAGGCCGACAGCCCCACCAGTGACCCGCCCACGATCAGGACCGGCACCCGGTCGTCCACCTTTGGATTCATCAATTGCTCCAGCCTGTACGGGAGTTCAGCGGCCGGCGAGAGATCGCCGACGGCCGTCGGCAGGGCCCCGGACGCGGGCGCCCCGCTCTACCGTCCCCCCTCGACGACGGGATGTCCGCGCTCGTCGCTCGGATGGACCGCATATCTCGCGCCGCCCGTTGCCGCGCCCCACGATCGAGATCAGGCCTGGACCCCTGCCCCCGTCGGAAGCCCCCGCCGGAGGGGACCGCCGAGGGGGAGACCGTCCCTCCCGCCGGACCGGGCCGCCCCCGCCGCCCGGACCTCCCGGCCGTTCGCTCCTCCCCCTCCCTCGGCCGAGCCGCTCGGCCGCCCGCCGCAGCCGCGGCCCGACGCAGAAAGTGGATCATGACGACTCTGTCCGAACCGCAGGTGCAGCAGCACGCCGAGCTCGACGAATCCCGCCTCCGGGTGGTGCTGATGCTGGAGATCCAGGACGGCGCCCAGCAGCGCTTCCTGGACGTGTACGAGAAGCTCCGCCACAAGGTCGCCTCGGTGCCCGGGCACGTCAGCGACCAGCTCTGCCAGTCGATCGACGACCCGCGCCAGTGGCTGATCACCAGCGAGTGGAACGACCCCGACTCGTTCCTGGCCTGGGTGGACAGCCCGGCGCACCGCGAGATGGTCAAGCCGATGCACGGCTGCGTCAGCGACCGGTTCCGCTCGCTGCGCTACAACATCCTGCGCGAGACCTCGGCGAAGGGGGCCACCGGCACCCGCAAGCCGCAGGAGGTGCGGGAGGGCTCCCCGCGCGCGGCCGGCGCCCCCGGCATGCCGCAGGTCACCCCCGGACCGGACGGGGTGACCCGGCACGCGCTGACCTTCACGGTCAAGCCGGGCAGCGAGCAGAAGGTGGCGCAGATCCTCTCCGGCTACACCTCCCCGCAGGCCGTCGTGGACGACACCACCCGGCTCCGCCGCACCTCGCTCTTCATGCACGGCAACCGGGTGGTGCGGGCCGTCGAGGTGGTCGGCGACCTCGGTGCGGCGCTGCGCCACGTGGCGATGCAGCCGGAGATCCGCGCCGTCGAGGAGGCCATCAACCCCTACCTGGAGGAGGACCGCGAGCTGGGCAACCCGGAGGCCGCCCGCGCCTTCTTCGCCCGCGCCGCGCTGCCGGCCGTGCATCACACCGCGCCGGCCGCGCCGGTCCGCGGCGAGGTGGAGCGCCAGGCGGTCGTCTACCCGGTCAAGAAGGGCAACGGCCCGGCGGTCGCCAAGCTGCTGGCGGAGCAGGACGGCCTGGCGGCGGTCGACCCGGGCAACCCGGTGATCGGCAGCACGGTGTTCCAGCGCGAGGACATCGTCGTCCGCGTGGTGGACCTGCGGGCCGACGCCGGGGCGCAGCCGGCCGCGGCGCTCGGGGTCGGCGGCGAGCGCGAGGCGACCGTGCTCGGCAGCCTGCTCGACCTCGGCGCGGAGGGCGACCTGCGGAGCGCCGCGGGCGTGGCCCGCTTCCTCGCCGCCTGCGACATGGGCCTGGTGACCGACCGCCGCTCGCAGGACGTCTGACCCCCCTTTCCGGGGCCCCACCGTAGAACCCACTTGGAGGAACAGCCATGACCACGCATTACCCACGTATCGTGCACGTCGACGATGCCGCGCCCAACCGCCGGCGGGGCGGGGACATCCGCGCCATGCTCACCCCGACCGTCTCGGGTGCCACCAGCGGGTTCATGGGCCTGGCGATCATCCAGCCGGGGGACCGGATCAGCGAGCACTACCACCCGTACTCGGAGGAGTTCGTATACGTTGTTTCGGGTGACCTGGAGGTCGACCTGGACGGCGTGACGCACCCGCTGAAGCCCGACCAGGGGCTGATGATCCCGGTCAACATGCGCCACCGGTTCCGCAACGTCGGCGACACCGAGGCCCGGATGGTCTTCCACTGCGGCCCGCTGGCCCCGCGCCCGGAGCTCGGCCACGTCGACACCGAGGAAACCCTGGAGGCCGGCCCGCCGGAACACGCCAAGGTGGCCTCATGACCCGGCGGGTGGCGATCACCGGTATCGGTGTGGTCGCCCCCGGCGGCGTCGGCGTACCGGCCTTCTGGGACCTCCTGACCTCCGGGCGCACGGCCACCAGGGGCATCACCCTCTTCAACCCGGAGGGCTTCCGCTCCCGGATCGCCGCCGAGTGCGACTTCGACCCCGCCGAGCACGGCCTGGAGCCGGAGCAGGTCGAACGGGCCGACCGGTACGTGCAGTTCGCGCTGGTCGCGACCGCCGAGGCGGTCCGCGACTCGGGCCTCGACCTCCAGGCCGAGGACCCGTGGCGGGTCGGCGTCTCGCTCGGCACCGCGGTCGGCGGCACCACCCGGCTGGAGCACGACTACGCCCTGGTGAGCGCCTCCGGCGCCCGCTGGGACGTGGACCACCGCAAGGCCGAGCGGCACCTCCACCGGGCCTTCGCGCCGAGCACCCTGGCCTCCGCGGTGGCCGAGCAGACCGGCGCCATGGGGCCCGTGCAGACGGTCTCCACCGGGTGCACCTCCGGCCTGGACGCGATCGGCTACGCCTTCCACGCGGTCGAGGACGGCCGCGCCGACATCTGCATCGCCGGCGCCTCCGACTCGCCCATCTCACCGATCACCGTCGCCTGCTTCGACGCCATCAAGGCCACCTCGGAGCGCAACGACGACCCGGCGCACGCCTCCCGTCCGTTCGACGCGCACCGGGACGGCTTCGTGCTCGGCGAGGGCGGCGCCGTCCTGGTGCTGGAGGAGCTGGAGCACGCCCGCCGGCGCGGCGCCCGCATCTACGGCGAGCTTGGCGGCTTCGCGACCTTCGGCAACGCGTACCACATGACCGGGCTCACCCAGGAGGGCCTGGAGATGTCGCACGCGATCGACGAGGCACTGGCCCACGCGAGGGTCGAGCGCACCGACGTCGACTACGTCAACGCGCACGGCTCGGGCACCAAGCAGAACGACCGGCACGAGACGGCGGCGGTGAAGCGCTCGCTCGGCGACCACGCCTACCGCACGCCGATGAGTTCGATCAAGTCGATGGTCGGGCACTCGCTCGGCGCGATCGGGGCGATCGAGGTCGTCGCCTGCACCCTCGCGCTGGCCCACGGCGTGGTGCCGCCGACCGCCAACTACGAGACGCCGGACCCGGAGTGCGACCTCGACTACGTCCCGCGCACCGCGCGGGAGCTGCCGCTGCGCAACATCCTGTCGGTCGGCAGCGGGTTCGGCGGCTTCCAGTCCGCCGTAGTGCTCAGCAGAACGGGGTGAGAACATGACGACACGTCAGCAGGAGCGCCGGGCCGTGGTCACCGGCCTCGGCGTGGTGGCCCCCAACGGCGTCGGCGCGGACGCCTTCTGGAAGGCCACCCGGCAGGGCGTCAGCGTCCTGGACCGGATCTCCCGCGAGGGCTGCGGGCACCTTCCGCTCCGGGTCGCCGGCGAGGTCCGCGACTTCGACGCGAACATCGCGATCGACGGCCGCTTCCTCGTCCAGACCGACCGCTTCACCCACTACGCGATGGCCGCGGCCGACCTCGCGGTGGCCGACGCCGGGTTCGTCCCCGACGAGAACGCGCCGTTCGGCGTGGGCGTGGTCACCGCGGCCGGCTCCGGCGGCGGCGAGTTCGGCCAGCGCGAACTGCAGCAACTCTGGGGCGAGGGGCCGAGGTTCGTCGGCCCCTACCAGTCGATCGCCTGGTTCTACGCCGCCAGCACCGGCCAGATCTCGATCCGCGGCGGGTTCCGCGGGCCCTGCGGCGTCGTCGCCAGCGACGAGGCCGGCGGGCTCGACGCGCTCGCCCACGCGGCCCGCGCCGTACGGCGGGGCACGGAGGCGGTGGTGGTCGGCGCCGCCGAGGCACCGCTCGCCCCCTACTCGATGGTCTGCCAGCTCGGCTACCCCGAGCTGAGCCTCGGCGAGGACCCGGAGCGGGCCTATCTGCCGTTCTCGGCCCGGGCCGGCGGCTTCGTCCCCGCCGAGGGCGGGGCGATGCTGATGGTGGAGGACGAGTCCGCGGCCCTGCGCCGCGGGGCCAAGGTCCGGGCCGTGCTGGCCGGCCACGGCGCCACCTTCACCGGCGCCTCCCGCTGGGAGGAGTCCCGCGAGGGGCTGGTGCGGGCGATCCGCACCGCCCTCGACGAGGCGCGCTGCTCGCCCGAGGAGATCGACGTGGTCTTCGCCGACGCCCTGGGCGTCCCGGCGGCCGACCGCGCCGAGGCCCTCGCCCTGGCCGACGCCCTCGGCACCTACGCCGAACGGGTCCCCGTGACGGCCCCCAAGGCCGGCATCGGCCGCGCCTACTGCGGCGCGCCGCCGCTGGACGTGGCGGCCGCCGTGCTCGCCATGGAGGACGGCATCCTGCCGCCCACGCCCAACGTCACCGACGTCTGCCACGACCTCGCCCTGGTGACCGGCCACGCCCGCCCGGCCGAGTTGCGCACCGCGCTCGTGCTGAGCCGCGGGCTGATGGGCTCCAACGCCGCCCTGGTGCTGCGCCGCGGCAGCGGCGAGCTGCGCTGACCCGGCCGCCCGACCGGCCGGCCCCGCCCGCAGCCCGGCGGCGCCGGCCCGGCACCAACTGCCCTACACCGATTGTGAGCAGGAGAACCGACTCATGAGCAATGCCCTCACCCACACCGAACTCGCCTCACTGATCAAGAACCGGGCCGGCATCACCGTCGACCCGCAGGAGATGGAGAGCCGCCCCGAAGCGACTTTCGAGGAGTTCGGCATCGACTCCCTCGGCCTGCTCGGCATCGTCGGTGAGCTGGAGAACCGCCACGCCACCCGGATCACCGCGGGGGCCGAGATGTCCCGCACACCCGCCGAGTTCATCGACGTCGTCAACTCCTCCCTCGCCGCGAAGGCTGGTGCCTGAGATGCCCGGACACACGGACAACGAGATCGTCATCGCCGCCCCCGTCGACCTGGTCTGGGAGATCACCAACGACCTGGAGAACTGGCCGCAGCTGTTCAGCGAGTACGCCTCGGTCGAGGTGCTGAACCGCGAGGGCGACAGCACGACCTTCCGCCTCACCATGCACCCCGACGAGAACGGCCAGATCTGGAGCTGGGTCTCCGAGCGCACCACCGACCGGCCCTCGCTCGCGGTGAAGGCCCGCCGGGTCGAGCCCGGGCCGTTCGAGTTCATGGACATCCGCTGGGAGTACGCCGAGGCACCGGGCGGCACCCGGATGCGCTGGATCCAGGACTTCGCGATGAAGCCGACCGCGCCGGTCGACGACAACGGGATGACCAACCACATCAACCGCAACTCGCGCGTCCAGATGCAGCTGATCCGCGAGAAGGTCGAGAAGCAGGCGGCCGACCTGTGAACCAGACCTACCGCACCCTGATCGTGGCCCGGATGAAGCCCGACGGCGCCGACGGCATCGCCGACGTCTTCGCCCGGTCCGACGCCGGTGAGCTGCCCGACCTGATCGGGGTGACCGGCCGCAGCCTGTTCCAGTTCGGCGACGTCTACATCCACCTGGTGGAGGCGGACCGGCCGCCCGGCCCGGCGGTCGCCCAGTACACCAAGCACCCGGCCTTCCGGGACGTCAGCGAGAAGCTGCTGCCGTACGTCCAGGCGTACGACCCGCAGACCTGGCGCGGGCCCCAGGACGCCATGGCGCGGGAGTTCTACCGCTGGGAGCGCGGCTCGGCGAACTGAGCCCGCGGGCCCCTGCCGCGCCGCCCGGACCGCCCTGCCGTCCGGCCAGCCCCACCCGTCCGAACCGCCCGTCCGAACCACCCGTCCGAACCGCCGAGGGCGCCGTCCGGTCTCACCCGAGACCCGGCCGGCGCCCTCGGCATGTCCGCTCCCGGGCCGGCCGTCACGGGCCCGGGCGGCCGGCGCGGGCGGGCAGCGCGGCTCGGACGGGCAGCACGGTTCGGGACGGCCGGCCGGGGCGGTCCGAGGGCCGCCGGCGGCCGTCCACCGGGCGGGCCCCGGCGTTAGGCCGAAGAGCTGACGCTTATTCAGACCGTACGGCGTGGCAGGCGGGTGAAGAATCGCGATACTCCACCCGAAGGGCCCAGGCCGTAACCGTGTCGTGACATTCAGCGCTGGCAGCCGGCCCGGATCTGACTGACCGTGAAAACGACGCCCCGTGCGATTCCCTCGCCCGACGACCCGTCGGCGGTCGCACCTCGCGCCGGAAGGACCACCCCCATGCGTTCTGCACGCACCCTGCTGACCGGAGCGGCCATCGCCGCCACCCTCACCCTCGGCGGCCCCGTCGCTGCCGCCTTCGCCGCCGACTCTCCCGACGCGGGCACGACGCTGACCTGGGAGGAGAAGCAGGCCAAGGCAGCGAGCCCGGAGGGCCAGAAGACCTGGGAGGAGAAGCAGGCCACGGGCAAGCCCGAGGCCTCCTCCGAGGAGAAGGCCCCGCACGGCGGCGTGCACACCGGCGGTGGCGGCATGGCCGTCTCCGGCAACGGCGTGGCCTCGGGCGCGGCCCTGCTGCTCGGCGGGCTCGGCATCGGCGCGTACGCGCTGCGCCGCCGCAAGCCCTCCGGTGCGGCGATCTGACCCGTAGCACCGACCCGTACGTCTCCCTGCCGTGGCCGCGCCCAGCGTCGGCCACGGCAGGGCGTACGAGGGCCCCCGGCCCGGCCGGAACGGGCACGGGGAGCGGCCGCACCGCCCCCGCCCGCCGGCGGACGGCCGGGGCGGCACCGCCCGCGGGCGCGGGCGCCAGGAGCGCCCGCCCCACCCGGGACCGTCCGGCCGAAGCCACCGCTACGGCTACGGCTCCTGAGGGCTCGGCAGGCCCCGGACGCTCCCATGGCACCGACTGCACGACCGGCTCGGAATGCGAGGTCCCTCCGATGAGTGATCAGGCCGCGGGAAAGAGCGGCGTCCCCACCCTGCTGCGCGTGGGCATGGCGGCCGCCGCCATCGGCGCGCTGCTCATCTACAACTCGGTGGACGCGTCGCCCGTCCAGGCCCCGGCGCCGCCCGCACCCCCGGTGGTCACCGCCGCGGCCGCGGCGCCGGCACCGGCGCAGCCCGCCGCCCCCGAGGAGGAGGCCAAGCCCTCCCCCGCGATGGCACGCTCGGCGCCCACCAGGCTGAAGATCCCTCAGATCGCCGTGAACGCGCCGTTCACCGAGCTGACCCTGGACGCCTCCGGCATGCTCAACGCGCCGGCCCCGGACAACAAGAACCTGGCCGGCTGGTACAACGGCGGCCCCTCCCCCGGCGAGCGCGGCAGCGCGGTCGTGGCGGGCCACGTGGACACCAGGACCGGCCCGGCGGTCTTCCTGCTGCTGCGGATGCTGCTGCCCGGCAACAAGGTCGAGGTGACCCGCGCGGACGGCCAGGTGGCGGTCTTCTCGGTCGACTCCGTCCAGACCTTCCCCAAGGACTCCTTCCCCGACGCCAAGGTGTACGGCAGCACCGGCAACGCCGAGCTCCGCCTGATCACCTGCGGCGGCACCTACGACAAGAAGCGCAAGGACTACCTGGACAACGTGGTGGTCTTCGCGCACCTGGAGTCCTGGCACAAGGCCTGACCGGGCCCGCGGCGGCACCGGGGCGGGCCCGCCCGCACACCGGGGCAGGACGTACGGGAGAGCCGGCACCCACCGGGTGCCGGCTCTCCCGTACGTCCTGGGGGTCAGGCCGGGACGGTGCTCTCGAAGGCGTGCAGGTACGGGTTGACCGGGTGGACCTCGCCCACCGCCAGGCCGGCCGCGGACATCAGGGTGACCATGCTCTGCTTGGAGTGCTTGGCGCCGCCGACGTTGAGCAGCAGCAGCAGGTCCATCGCCGTGGTGAACCGCATCGAGGGGCTGTCGTCGACCAGGTTCTCCACCACCACGACCCGGGCGCCGGGGGCGGCCGCCGCGACCACGTTCGCCAGCGTGCGGCGGGTGCTCTCGTCGTCCCACTCCAGGATGTTCTTGATGATGTAGAGGTCGGCCTTGACCGGGATGTCCTCCCGGCAGTCCCCGGGCACCAGCCGGGCCCGGGAGGCCAGCGCGCCGCCGTCGCGCAGCCGGGGGTCGGCGTTGGCGACCACCTTGGGGAGGTCCAGCAGGGTGCCGTGCAGGCCCGGGTGCTTCTCCAGCAGGCTGGCCAGCACGTGGCCCTGCCCGCCGCCGATGTCGACGACCGAGTTGACGCCGGTGAGGTCCAGGTACTCGGCGAAGTCCGCGGCGGACTGGCGGCTGGAGGTCGTCATGGCCTTGTCGAAGACCTTGGCCGACTCGCGCCCGTCGCTGTGCAGGTAGTCGAAGAACTCCTTGCCGAACACCTCGGGGAAGACGTTCTTGCCGGAGCGGACGGCCTCGTCCAGCCGCGGCCAGGCCTCCCAGGTCCACGGCTCGGTGCACCACAGCGAGATGTAGCGCAGGCTGTTCGGGGCGTCCTCGCGCAGCAGGCGGGACATCTCGGTGTGGACGAAGCGGTCCCCGTCCGTCTCGGCGAAGATGCCGTAGCAGGAGAGCGCGCGGAGCAGCCGGCGCAGCGGCTTGGGCTCGGTGTCCAGGGCCGACGCGAGGTCGTCCACGGTGGTCGGCTGCTCGCCCAGCGCGTCGGCGACGCCCAGCCGGGCGGCCGCCCGGACGGCGGCGGCGCAGGCGGCGCCGAAGACGAGTTCGCGCAGGCGCATGGCGGCCTGCGGGTCGGTGGTCGGTGCGGTGGTCATGGGGCCGTCCTTCTGATGGTCGGAGGGGAGCAACGGCGTCGGGCGGGGGGCCGGGGGGCGGATCAGCAGTGGCCGGCCGGTTCGGAGACCGCGCAGTGGTTGCGGGAGAAGACGTTGGCCGTGCCGGTGTCGCGGTCGGCGAGGTCGGCGGGGCTGTTGCCGTCCACGTGGTTGTCGCTGACGGTGATCCGCGTGTTGGGGACGCCGACGACGCTGCGGAACAGCACGATGCCGCCGGACATCGACGAGGCGCCGACGTTGTCCCGGACGGTGTTGCCGGTCACCAGGGTGTCCTCGGCGCCGGTGAGGAGGATGCCGGTGCCCTGGATCGCGTCCAGCCGGGGGTTCGGCGGGCAGTACTTGTTGTTCTCGGTGACGGTGTTGCGGCTGACGGTCAGCGCGCCGGCCCGCGGCACGCCCTCGTCGCCGACCACGAACACCCCGCCGCAGTTCCCGTGCACGATGTTGCGGTCGATGCTGAGGTTGCGGGCGCGCCGGATGGTCACGCCGATCCGGTTGCCGCTCAGCATGTTCCGGCTGATCACCGCGCCCTCGGTGTCGATGGCGCCGCCCTCGTTGTCCACGGTGTTGGCGAGGAAGATGCCGGACTGGCCGTTGTCGGCCGCCTCATTGCCGGTGAAGCTGCCCCGGACGGACTTCTCCTGGCTGATGCCCTGCTGGCCGTTGCCCAGCGCGCGGACGCCCCGGACGGTCATCCCGTCGGTCTCGCTGGCGTTGAGGCCGTTCTTGCGGAAGCCGGAGACGGTGAGCAGCTCGACCCGCACGCCGGTCAGCCGGGCGCCCTCGGCCCCGGCGACGCAGATGCCGTGGCCGGCGGTGGCGCAGGCGCCGGTGTCGGCCGGGTCCTGCGTGATCACGGTGTTCGGGCCCGCCCCGCGCAGGGTGAGGCCGGAGCTGGTGATCCGCACGCTCCCCCGGTAGGTGCCGGGCAGCAGCTGGACGGTGTCGCCGGGGGCGGCCGCGTCCACCGCCTGCTGGATCGACTCGCCGGGCTGGACGAGGTGGAGGGCGGAGGCGTGCGCCGGGGGTGCGGCGCCCAGGGTGATCAGGGCCGAGGCGGTGGCGGTGGCCGCCGCGAGCTGGGGGACCCGTCGCGTGGGCATGATTCGGAACCTGCTTTCCTTGCACGGTCTCTGAGGCGCGGTGCGGTGGTGACAGCCGGTCGGACCGACGTCCGCGGGCGCTGCTCCGCCGGGGCGCGCGGGCGGCATGCGTGTCCGCCGGTTCGACGCTATGGGCGATGCGGCGGGCCCGCCACCGGGTGCGTCCGCCGGGCTGACGGGGCGTCGGCCGGTTGTCGTAACGGGGCGTCAGACGAGCGGGACGCGGCCGGGCGGCGACGGGCCCGGGCCGGTCCGCGGTGCCCGGCGGACGCGCCCGGCCGACGCGCCGGGGGCGGGCCCGCCGGGAAGGGGCCCTCGCTCCGGGGCCGGGTGCCGGACGGCCCGGGCGGGTGCCGGACGGCCTGCCCCGGGCGCCGGGCGGCCGGGGTCCGTTCCGGGGCCGGGGCCGAGGTCCGTTCCGGGGCCGGTGACCGGCGGCGACGGGCCGCGTGACAGGCTCTCGGCATGAACGCCGCACCACTGCCGCCCGCCGCCCGCAACCCGATCGGGGCCCACGTACCGGTCGCCGCGAAGGGCCTGGCCGGGACGGGACTGGCGTTCGCCCGGCGGGTGGGCGCCGAGGCCGTCCAGGTGTTCGTGGCCAACCCGCGCGGGTGGGCCACTCCCCCGGGCAACCCGGCGCAGGACGAGGCCTTCCGGACGGCCTGCGCGGAGGAGGGCATCGCCGCCTACGTGCACGCGCCCTACCTGATCAACTTCGGCTCGGACACCGCGGCGACCCGGGAGCACTCGGCCGAGTCGCTGCGGCACTCGCTGCTGCGCGGGCACGCGATCGGGGCGCTCGGCGTCGTCCTGCACACCGGTTCGGCGGTCGGCACCGCGCCGGACGGCGGCTCGCGGCGGGCCGAGGCGATGGCCCAGGTCCGCGCGGACCTGCGGCCGCTGCTCGACGAGCTGGACGGGCTCGGCGAGGACGCCCCCTGGCTGCTGCTGGAGCCGACCGCCGGCCAGGGCCGCTCGCTCTGCTCCCGGATGGAGGACCTCGCGGAGTACCTGGACGCGCTGGACGGGCACCCGCGGGTCGGCGTCTGCCTGGACACCTGCCACGCCTTCGCCGCCGGGCACGACCTGGCCGCCGAGGGCGGGGTCGGCGCGACGCTGGACGCGCTGGTCGCCGCGGCCGGGCCCGGCCGGCTGCGGCTGATCCACGCCAACGACTCCGAGGACGAGGTCGGCGCCCGCAAGGACCGGCACGCCAACATCGGGGCCGGCCGGATCGGCGCGGCGCCGTTCCGGGCGTTGTTCGAGCACCCCGCGACGCTGGGCGTGCCGCTGGTGATCGAGACGCCGGACCGCAAGCACGGCGGCGACGGCACCGGGCACGCGGCGGACATCGCCCGGCTGAAGGAGCTGCGGACGGCGGCGGCCGCCGGCTGACTCGGGGGCGTCCGGCCCGCGGCCCCTCCCCCGCGGCCCGAGCTGCCGCCCCCGACGTGCGGTGGCAGGGTGGTACGGGGGATTTTCTGCCCGCGACTGCCGCACCCGCGAGGGGGCACCGATGAGTCCGACCCGCAGACTGGCCGCGCTGCCCTGTGGACGACGCAGCAAATGGGTCGTCCTGGTGCTCTGGATCGTCCTGGTCGCGGCCGCGGGGCCGCTCGCCGGGAAGCTGATGGGCGCCGAGGACAACGAGGCGTCCAGCTGGCTGCCGGGCAACGCCGAGTCGACCCAGGTCCTGGTGGAGCAGCGGGCCTTCCAGCCGGTGGACACCGCCCAGGCCGTGGTGGTCTACGAGCGGCCGAGCGGCATCACCGAGGCCGACCGGGCCAAGGCCGCCCAGGACGCCCAGGCCTTCGCCACCGCGCCGCACGTGCTCGGCCCAGTGACCGGGCCGCAGCTGTCCAAGGACGGGCAGGCGATGCAGACCGTGGTGCCGGTCGACATCGGCACCAACGGCTGGAACGACCTCAAACCGGCCGTCGACAGCATGCGGGCCACCGCGGCCGCCGGCGCCGACGGGATGGCCACCCACGTCACCGGCCCGGCCGGGATCGGGGCCGACCAGGCGGAGGCCTTCGCCGGGATCGACGGCACCCTGCTGTACGCCACCGTGTCCGTGGTGATCATCCTGCTGCTGCTGACCTACCGCAGTCCGGTGCTGTGGCTGCTGCCGCTGCTCTCGGCGGGCGTGTCGCTGATCGCCTCGCAGGCCCTGATCTACCTGCTCGCCGAGCACGCCGGGCTGACCGTCAACGCGCAGAGCGCGGGCATCCTGATCGTCCTGGTCCTGGGCGCGGGAACGGACTACGCCCTGCTGATCACCGCCCGTTACCGGGAGGAGCTGCGGCGTCACGAGGACCGGCACGAGGCGATGGCGTTCGCCCTGCACCGGGCCGGGCCGGCGATCCTGGCCAGCTCGGCCACCGTGATCGCCTCGATGCTGTGCCTGCTGGTCGCCGAGATGAACTCCACCCGGGGACTCGGCCCGGTCTGCGCGATCGGCGTGGCGGTCGCGCTGCTGGCGATGCTGACGCTGCTGCCGGCGCTGCTGGTGATCTGCGGCCGCTGGGTGTTCTGGCCGGTGCGCCCGGCCTACGGGACGGCGGAGCCGACGAGGACCGGCAACTGGGCGCACGTCGGCGGCTGGATCGGGCAGCGGCCGCGGAAGGTCTGGGTGGGCACCGCGCTGGCGCTGGCGGCCTGCTGCGTGGGCCTGGTGTCGCTGAACGCCAACGGCCTGAGCACCGCCGGGACGTTCACCGGCACACCCGACTCGGTGGTGGGCCAGCAGGTGCTGGTGGAGCACTTCCCCGGCGGCACCGGCGCGCCGCTCACCGTGATCAGCTCGGCCGGGGAGGCCGGCACCGTCCAGGCGGCGGCCGCGGCCACCCCCGGCGTCGCCTCGACCACGCCGCCGGTGACGCACGGGGACGTGGCGGTGTTCCAGGCCACCCTGACCGACCCGCCGGACAGCCAGGCCGCCAAGGACACCGTGGACCGGGTCCGGGACTCCGTCCACGCGGTGCCGGGCGCCGACGCCAAGGTGGGCGGCAGCACCGCCGTGATCCTGGACGCCGGGCGGGCCGCCACCGCCGACAACCGGACGATCATCCCGCTGGTGCTCGGCGTGGTGCTGGTGATCCTCGCCCTGCTGCTCCGGGCGGTGACGGCGCCGCTGGTGCTGATCGCCACGGTGGTGCTGAGCTACGCGGCGGCGATGGGGATCAGTGCGTTCTTCTTCACGCACGTCTTCCACTTCGAGGGCCAGGACAACGCCTTCCCGCTGTTCGTGTTCGTCTTCCTGGTGGCGCTCGGCATCGACTACAACATCTTCCTGATGACCCGGGTCCGGGAGGAGGCCGTCCATCGCGGCACCCGGGCGGGGGCGGTCGCCGGGCTGGCCGCGACCGGTGGCGTGATCACCTCGGCCGGCCTGATCCTGGCCAGCACCTTCGCCGTGCTGGGCACCCTGCCGGTGGTGGGGTTCGCCGAGATCGGCTTCGCGGTGGCGCTCGGCGTGCTGCTGGACACCCTGGTGGTCCGGTCGGTGCTGGTCACGGCGCTCACCATGGACATCGACCGGCACATGTGGTGGCCCAGCCTGCTCGCCCGGCCGCGCCGGGAACTGACGGACCATCAGCGGTCGAAGGTGGTCTGAGGGTGACCGCCGGCCGCCTACCGCCGGCAGGTTGGCCAGACAAGTTTCGGACGAGTTCACGCAGTGATCGTCCGATGTCTTGCCGCGCGTGACCCTCGGGGCGAAGACTGCCCGACAGCCCGCCGATTGACGGGTTCAGGACACTTCTTCGCGGAGCACTGATGCCGTTCCCCACCCTCCGTCGTACCCCGCGCCTCGCCGCCGCCTGTGCGGTGGCCGCCGCCCTGATCGCCCCGCTGACCGCCGCCCCGGCGCAGGCCGCGGCGCCCGCGCCGGTGCCGGCGCTCAAGGTGCTGACGTACAACGTCTTCCTGATGAGCAAGAGCCTCTACCCGAACTGGGGCCAGGACCACCGGGCCAAGGCCATCGCCTCGGCCGACTTCTTCCAGGGCCACGACGTGGTGGTGCTGCAGGAGGCCTTCGACAACGCCGCCTCCGACGCGCTGACCGCCCAGGCCTCGGCCGCCTACCCGTACCACACGCCCGTGGTCGGCCGTTCGACCTCCGGCTGGGACGCCACCGGCGGCAGCTACAGCTCCACCACCCCCGAGGACGGCGGGGTCACCCTGCTCAGCAAGTGGCCGATCCTGCACAAGGAGCAGTACGTGTTCAAGGACGCCTGCGGGGCGGACTGGTGGTCGAACAAGGGCTTCGTCTACGCCGTGCTCGACGTCAACGGCCTGCGCACCCACGTGATCGGCACCCACCTGCAGTCCACCGACACCGGCTGCTCCAACGGCCAGCCGGCCGCCGTCCGGGCCGCCCAGCTGCGCGCGATGCGCTCCTTCGTCGACGGGAAGAACATCCCGGCGGCCGAGCCGGTGCTGATCGCCGGCGACCTCAACATCGACTCCCACGGCAGCGAGTACCCCTCGCTGCTCGGCAACGCCGGTGTGGCGCCCGCCGACAGCCGGACCGGCTGGGCCAACTCCTTCGACACCGTCGACAACTCGATCGCCGCCTACCGCTACCCCGGCGAGCCGAAGGAGGACCTGGACTACGTCCTCTACCGCGCCGACCACGCCCGGCCCACCGTCTGGCACAACGAAGTCCTGCACACCCACAGCTCGCCCTGGACGGTCAGCAGCTGGGGCACCAGCTACACCTACACCGACCTCTCCGACCACTACCCGCTCAGCGCCGGCTGAGCGGCGGGGCACCCTCGCCGGCGGCGCCCGCGCCCGGGCACCCGTCCGACCGAACCCGGGATGCGGCGCGCCGGTGCCCGGCCTAGGTTGCGCTGGGGGGCCAACGACGAGAGGTGAGCACTCCCATGGCAGGAAAGTTCGAGGTCTACACCGACGAGAGCGGCATGCACCGGTTCCGGCTCAAGGCGAGCAACGGATCGGTCGTCGTGACGGGTGAGGCGTACGAGACGCGGGACGACTGCATCAAGAGCATCGAGTCGATCCGGAAGCTCGCGCCGTACGCGGAGCTCAAGGAAGGCGCCGCCACCCCGGCCTGACCCCGCGCGCACCCGGGCCGGCCACCGCACGCGGTGGCCGGCCCGGGTGTTTCACGTTCGCCGACATGCGTTCGTCTGTTCGACATATCCCTTTGGCCGCCCGCACGCCGGGCGCGGAGAGAACGATGGCATGCGTGTCGCCATCGTCACCGAATCCTTCCCGCCCGAGGTCAACGGCGTTGCCCACAGCGTGCTGCGGACGGCCGAACACCTCGTCCGGCGCGGCCACCAACCCCTGGTCGTCACTCCCGCCCCGGCCCGCGGCGCGCACTGCCCGCCGCACTCCTTCGGCCCGGACGCCGGCACCGTGCCCGTCGTCCGGATCCCCTCCCTCCCGCTGCCCGGATACCCGCAGGTGCGGATCGCGCTGCCCAGCCGGCAGCTCGCCGCCGCGATCTCCGGGCATCGGCCCGACCTCGTCCACCTGGCCGGCCCCTTCGTCCTCGGGGCGCGCGGCATGGAGGTGGCCCGCTCGCTCGGCGTGCCGGCCGTCGCCGTCTACCAGACCGACCTCGCCGGGTACGCGCACGCCTACCGGGCCGGCCGGGGGCTCGGCGAGGCGGCCGCCTGGCACCGGATCAGGACGGTGCACCGCGCCGCCGCCCGCACCCTGGCGCCGTCCACCCCCGCCGCCCAGGACCTCACCGCGCACGGCGTGCCCCGGGTGCGGCTCTGGCCGCGCGGCGTCGACTCGGCGCGCTTCCACCCCGGGCACCGGGACGAGGCCCTGCACCGGGCGCTGGCCCCCGGCGGGGAGGTGCTGGTCGGGTACGTCGGGCGGCTCGCGCCCGAGAAGCGGGTGGACCTGCTCGCCGGGGCGTCCGCGCTGCCCGGCGTCCGGGTGGTCGTCATCGGCGACGGCCCGTCCGGCCCGGCGCTGCGCGCCGCCATGCCCGGCGCGGTGTTCCTGGGCCGCAAGACCGGGGCCGAGCTGGCCCGTTGCTTCGCCAGCCTGGACCTGTTCGTGCACACCGGGCCGCTGGAGACCTTCTGCCAGACCATCCAGGAGGCGATGGCCAGCGGCCTCCCGGTGGTCGGCCCGGCGGCCGGCGGCCCGCTGGACCTGGTCGGACACCACCGCACCGGGCTGCTCGTCCCGCCGCGGGACGGCCGGGCGGTGACGGCGGCGGTCGCCGCGCTGGCCGCCGACCCGGAACTGCGGGCCGCGTACGGGCGGGCCGGGCGGGCCGACGTGACGGCGCGCAGCTGGGAGTCGGTCGGGGACCTGCTGCTCCAGCACTACGCGGAGGTGCTCGCCGAGCACCGCGGCGAGGGCGTGGACGGGGGCCTGGGCGTGGGCGTGGGCAGCCGGGCGGGCACGGGCCCGGCCGTCGGCCTGGCGGGCCCGTGCGACGGCCCCGGTACGGGCCCGGGCCCGGCCGGCGTCGAGGACGTGCCGGCCCCGCCCACCGGGTCGCCGGACCCGGCCGGACCCGCCGGCCTGCCCGCCGCGACGGTGGGCGGGGGCACGGCCGCACCGGCGCCCGTGATCGTCGAGGGGCAGCCGGCATGAACACCCCTCTGCGGATCGTCCGGCTGGCCAACTTCGTCACGCCGGTCTCCGGCGGCCTGCGCACCGCGCTGCGCCACCTCGGCGCCGGCTACCTGGCCGCGGGCCACGAGCCGGTGCTGATCGTTCCCGGCCCGCGGCGGCGGGAGGAGCACACGGAGCAGGGCCTGGTGATCACCCTGCCGGGCCCGGTGGTCCCGGGCAGCGGCGGGTACCGGGTGCTGACCGACCGGCGGGCCGTCACCCGGGCCCTGGCCTCGCTGGCACCGGACCGGCTGGAGGTGTCGGACCGCACCACGCTGCGCTGGACCGGCGCCTGGGCCCGGCGCACCGGAGTCCGGGCGGCGATGGTCTCGCACGAGAGCGCGACCGGCCTGCTGGGGGCCTGGGGCCTCCCGGCGCCGGTCGCGCGGACTCTCGCCGACCGGCTCAACTCCCGTACGGCGCAGGCCTACGACACGGTGATCTGCACCACCGACTGGGCGGCCGGCGAGTTCCGCCGGATCGGCGCCGCCCGGGTGGTGCGGGCCCCGCTCGGGGTGGACCTGGCCCGGCTCGACCCGGACCGCTTCGCCCACTCCCGGGAGCAGACCAGGGCCCGGTACGCCGGTCGTGGGCAGGTGCTGCTGGTGCTCTGCTCCCGGCTGTCGGCGGAGAAGCGGCCGGAGCGCGCGCTGGACGCGCTCGCGGAGCTGCGGCGGCGCGGCACGCCCGCCGTGCTGACGGTGGCCGGCACCGGGCCGCTGCTGCCGCGGCTGGCCGCGCGGGCCCGCAGGCAGCGGCTGCCGGTCCGCTTCCTCGGGCACCTGAGCGGGCGGGAGGCCGTCGCGGAGCTGCTGGCCTGCGCCGACGTGGTGCTCGCCCCGGGCCCGGTGGAGACCTTCGGGCTGGCCGCGCTGGAGGCGCTGGCCTGCGGGACGCCGGTCGCGGTGAGCCGGCACTCGGCGCTGCCCTCGATCGTCGGCCCGGCGGGCGCCGTCGCCGACGACACCGGCGCGGCCTTCGCGGAGGCCGTCCGGGAGTTGCTCGACCGGCCGGTGCACGAGCGGCGGGCCGTCGCCCGGGCCCGGGCCGAGGAGTACGGCTGGCCGGCCGCCGTCGCCGGGTTCCTCGCGGCGCACGGGACCGGCGCGGTCGGGGAAGCGGCCGGGACGGCGGCCGGCGACGGCGGCGGGACCGGGCGTCCCGGCACCGGGACGGCGGCCGGGACCGCGCTCGGGGCGGCCGGGGGGCCGCGATGAACCCCGGCCGGAGGGCCGCCGTCCGGGAGCCGGCACCGCACCGTCCGGGCCCGGTGGCGGTGCCGCGCGGCACGGGTCCGGCCGCGGCGCCCGGGTCGGCGCCGCTGCGGTTCGCGGCCCTCGGGGACTCGCTCACCGAGGGCGTGGGGGACCCGGCCCCGGGCGGCTGGCGGGGCTGGGCCGCGCTGCTGGCGGGCGGGCTCGCCGAGCACCCGGCCGGGGTCGAGTTCCACAACCTGGCCCGCAGCGGCGCGCTGAGCCACGACCTGACGGGGGCGCAGCTGCCGGCCGCGCTGGCGCTGCGCCCGCAGCTGGCCGCCGTCGTGGTCGGCGGGAACGACACCCTGCGGACGGGCTTCGACATCCGGCGCACCGCCCGGGAGCTGGACACCGCGCTGAGCGCGCTGGCCGCGGAGGGCACCCTGCTGCTGACCGCCTGCCTGCCCGATCCGGGGTCGCTGCTGCGGCTGCCGGGCCCGCTGGCCCGCCCGCTGGCCCGGCGGATGCGGGCGGTGAACACCGTGGTGCACGCGCTGTCGGCCCGCCACCGGACCGTCCACCTGCACCTCGCCGAACTGCCCTGGACGGCCGAACGCGGCCTGCTGAGCGTGGACCGCCTGCATCCGAGCGCGACCGGCCACCACCTGATCGCCGTCGGTTTCCACGCCCGGCTCGCCGAGGCGGGCCACCGGCTGGGCCCGGCACCGGCCGCCGCGCCCGCCGGGGCGGGGCCGGGCCGGGCGGCGGACCTCTGGTGGATGGCCACCCGGGGCACCAGCTGGGTCGCCGAGCGCAGCACCGACCTGCTCCCCGGACTGGTCGCGCTGGCCGTGGCCGAGGCCCGGGGGCGGCTGCGCGGCGCGACGACGCGGCTGGACGAACAGATGGCCGGGGCGGCCTCGGCGGCCCTGGCGGGGCTGCCGTGACGGACGGGCGGGTGGGCCGGTCGCGGAGCTCCGGCGCGGGGCGGCCGGCGGGCCGCGGCCGGCGGTGCCGGCCCGGGCCGCCGGGCGCGGGGTTCGGGGTTGGCCGGTCTGCGCCCGCCGGGCGGGGCGCGGGGGCGCGGCTGGTCCACACTGGGGTCATGCAGAACTTGATCACGGACGTCCTGGCCGGCCACCGGGTGGAATCGGTCAAGGGCGGGTTCCAACTGGACATCACGCTCGACGGGCCGGTGACCGTACGGGTGGAGAACGAATTCCGCCTCGCCGGGCCCTCCGAGGTGGAGCACTTCTACCCGGACCTGACCTTCGAGCCCTCCGAGGCCCTGCTGGAGCTGGTCGGGCGCAGCGTCGGAGCGGCGCGGGTGACCATGGCGGGGGGCCTGGAGCTGGCCTTCGACTCGGGGCACACGCTGTCCGTCCCGCCGGACGCCCGGCGGGCGCCCTGGAGCGTGTTCACGCCGCACGGTGCGGTGTGCACCGCGCTGGAGGGCGGCGAGGTGGTCTGGGCGGCGGCCGGTCCGACGGCCTGACGGCGGGGCCGGGGCCGGGGCGCCCGAACGGGGTGCCCTGTTCGGAACGGGGTGCCCTGTTCGGCCGACGGCCGGCCGGGTGACGGCCGGATTCGCCGTACCGCTGCGTGGGGGATCAGTGGACCCATGCGGCATTCTTCATATTATCGGTCCCGTCAGAGCGTCAGATCCTCGTCCCGCACGGCCGTGCTGCTCTGCCTCTCGACCGTCATAGCGGGGTGCACGGGCCAGCTCACTCCCCCGCGGGCGGCCGCCCCGCGCTCCCCCGCCGGGCCGCACTCGCCCGGCACCGCCGACCGGGTCGCCCTGCCGCCCGCCGCACCGGCCGCGATCCCCGGTTCCGCCCGCGACCAGGAGCGCAACAGCGCCGACGCGGCGGCCCTGCGCGAGGCCACCGCCCGGCAGGCCCTGGCGACCGTCCGCGCCTGGGGGCTCGACGCCCTACCGATCCCCGCCCCGGAACCACCCGCGCACGCCCCCGAACTGCGGGCCGTCCAGGGCGTGACCCTCCGCCCCGGACTGCCCCCGGTGGTGGCCCGCGTCCCGACCGACGAGAAGGTCGTCTTCCTGACGGTGGACGACGGCGCCGAGAAGGACCCGGAGTTCGCCCGGATGACGCGCGAGCTCGGCATCCCCTTCACCGCCTTCGTCAGCGGGTACCTGGCCAGGCCGGACTACGGCTACTTCCGCGGCCTGGCGGAGCAGGGCGACACCATCCAGAACCACACGAACAACCACCGTGACCTGCGGAAACTGACGTACGACCAGCAGCGCCAGGAGATCTGCGGGCAGCAGGACGAGATCGAGCGCGAGATCGGCGCCCGCCCCAGGCTCTTCCGGCCGCCGTACGGCGAGTACAACGAGGACACCCTCAAGGCCGCCGCCTCCTGCGGCATCGAGGCCGCCGCGCTGTGGAACGAGGAGGCGTTCGCCGACCACATGGAGTGGCGCTACGCCGACCAGCGGCTGCACCCGGGCGACATCATCCTGACCCACTTCCGCGGCCCCACCCTCTGGAAGGGCACCATGCCCGACATGCTCCGCCAGGTGCTCAACACGGTGACCGCCCAGGGCTACGCGCTGGGCCGGCTGGAGGACTACCTCTAGGGCACGCCGGGAGGGCCTCGGGCGGGCGGGCCTCGGGCGGGCGGGGCAGGAGGGGGCGGGGCAGGCGGGCGCTCAGACGGCCGGGCAACGGTTGCCGCGCGGCAGCCCGTACCGGCCGGCCACCCGGTAGGTGCCCGGGCCCGGCGCGTGCAGCACCGTCCACTCGCCGGCCTGGGCCAGGCAGCCGCGGCCGGCGCCGTCCGGGCCCACCACGCCCAGCCAGGGCGACCAGGGGACGCGCAGCAGCACCGGGCCGGCGACGGCGACGTCCACCGTGAGGGCGGCGGGCCCGGCCTCCCGGACCGTCCCCGGCGGATCGGCCAGCGGCAGGCTGCCCGCCACCCGGAACAGCCGCCACCGGTCGTCCTGCCAGACCGGGCTGAGCCACGGGTGCCCGGCCGCCACGATCCGGGCCTCGTCCACCGCCGCGTCGTCCGGCGGGTCGACCGGCAGCACCACGTAGCCGACGCCCCAGTGCCGGAGCCAGTCGCGATAGGCGTCCGCGGTCAGCGTGCCGGTGTAGAAGAGCGGGTTGCGGGCGACGTCCGCCTGCCGGTTCCAGCCCCGGGCGAGGTTGACGTACGGCGCGAAGCCCGAGGCCTCCAGGTGGGTGCGGAGCGGGACCACCTCCACCCTGCCGCGGTCGGCCCCGATTCGCCGCAGTTCGGCGATCAGCGGCGCGGTGTCCTGGGCCGTCGCCGACACCGGCACCGAGGTCACGAGGTCACCGGCCGGCTTGGCCAGCTGCCAGGCCGCCACCGCGAGGAAGGCGGCCCCCGCGGCGAGGGACCGGCGGGCGGCACCGGCCGGGACCGGCCCGGCGCCGCGCACCGGCGGGCTCCCCAGCGCGGCGGCCAGCAGCAAGGTCCCGGCGAAGAGCAGTGTCAGCCGCTCCACGTTGCTGCCGACCGGCGAGGGCACCACCCAGGTGAGCACCACCCCCGCCGCGTAGACCAGCGCGCCCGCACGGACGGTCCGCCACTGCGGCGGCGCGCACAGCCGCACCGCCGCCGCCGAGGCGACCAGCACCACCGCGACGTACCAGTCGAAGGGCTGCTCACCCTCGAAGGGGAAGAGCAGGGCGCTCGCCGCGAGCACCGCGGCCGGGCCGACGGCGAGCAGGCAGGCGTCCCCGCGGCGGCCGGTGAGCAGCAGCGCGGCGGCGACCACTCCGAGGAACAGGCCGGCCAGCGGGCTCCCTGCGGTGGCGGCCGTCGCGAGCGTGAGGACGGCCCCGGCCCGGAGCGCCGGACGGCCGGTGACCGGCCCGGCGACCGGCCCGGAGCGCGCCGCCGGCGGAGCCGCACGGTCCTGGACGGGGAAGAGCAGCGCCAGGGCCGCCAGCGCGAAGGCCAGCCCGATCGCGAAGGTGACCCGGCCGGACGCGATGTTGCACCAGAGCGCCACCGCCGCCCAGAGCGCCGGGAGCAGCGGCCTGGCCACCTGCGGACGGATCAGCAGCCGGGCGGTGATCGCCGCCGACGCCGTGCCGGCGAGCACGCCCGCCGTGCGGACGCCCAGCCAGCCCATCAGGTACGGCGAGAGCATGCTGTACGAGGCGGTGTGCATCCCGCCGTACCAGGAGAGGTTGTACGCCGCGGCGGGATGCTGCCGGGCGAAGTCCGTCCAGGCGTACTGGGCCGCCAGGTCACCGGCGTCGTTCGCCAGGAAGAGCGCCCAGACCGCGTGCAGCACGAGGGCGAGTGCGGTGGCGGCGGTCACCGGGTGGCGCCACGCCGGCACGGCCGGGACGGGCCGGGAGCGCCCGAGGAGGGCGGGACCGGCCGGGCCCGTGACGCTCATCTGGGTCCTCTCGGTGCGTGCCGGGTCCACCAGAGATAGCAGACCGCGGACCGCGCACCGCCGGGGCGCACCGCCGGGGCGCGGGCCGGCCGCCGGATGCCCCCGGATGCGCGGGGGCGGGCCCTCAGCGGTGCGCCGCCGGCGGCACCCGCGTCGGCTGCTCCCCCGTCACCCGCTGCCCCGCCGGGGGCTCGACGCCCGGGCGCACCCCGGCCGGCAGCCGCAGTTCGGCCACCGCCCCGCCGTCCGGGTGGTTGTCCAGCAGCAGCTCCACGCCGATCGCCTCGGCGTGGCCCTGCGCGATGGTGAGGCCCAGGCCGTGGCCGTTGCCGCGCTCCCTCGCGCCCGTACGGAAGCGCTGCGGGCCGTCCCGCAGGACGTCGTCGGGGTAGCCGGGGCCGTGGTCGCGGATGCTGACGGTCGTGCCCTCCACCCGGACGTCGACCGGCGGGAGGCCGTGCCGGTGCGCGTTGGCCAGCAGGTTGGAGACGATCCGGTCGAGCCGCCGGGGGTCGGTGGTGACCAGGCCGTCGGCGTCGATCCGCAGCCGCACCGGGGGGCCGGCCGAGGTGATCCCGGTGAGCAGCGGCCCGAGCGGCAGGACGGACAGGTCGGCCGGTTCGGCCCTGGCGTCCAGCCGGGAGACCTCCAGCAGGTCCTCGGTGAGCCCGCACAGGAAGCGGACCCGGTCCCGGACCAGTTCGGTGGGACGGCCCGGGGGCAGCAGTTCGGCGGCGGTCAGCAGTCCGGTCAGCGGGGTGCGCAGCTCGTGCGCCACGTCGGCGGTGAAGCGCTGCTCGCCGGCCAGCCGGCTGCGGAGCACCGCCGACATCGAGTCGACGGCGGCCGCCAGGTCGGCGACCTCGTCGCGGGGGCCGCCGAGCGGGCCGATCCGGGCCGCCAGGTCGCCCCGGGCGATCGTCCTGGCGGTCCGGGCCGCCGTACGCAGCCGGCTGCTGATCCGGTCCGCGGCGAACACGCCGGCGAGCACCGTGACGGCGACCGCCAGAGTGGCGGAGAGCAGGATCGTCCGGTCCAGTTCGGCGACGGCCCGTTCGTCCTCCCGGTAGTCCACGCGGACGGAGAACACCTTGCCGCCGCTGCCGGCGGCCGCCCACATCGCGGTGCCGTGCGGCCCGGGACCGAACATCGAACCCTCGTGGCCCTGCACGGCCAGCCGGCGCAGCTCCTCGGGCAGGCCAGCCGCGGCCGGGGCCCCGGCCGCGGCCTCCTCGACGGCGGCGGTCTGCCCCACCACCATCCCCGTGCCGGAGTAGGCGGCGAGCAGCGACTCCAGGGCCGCCTCGGCGGACCTGCGGGCCTGCTCGGTGTGCTGGCGCACGGAGGCCTGATGGACCAGCAGCCCGAGGGTGAGCGCGACCAGGAAGGACACCACGGCGACGGTGACGGCGATCTGCCGGCGGAGGTTCACCGCAGGCGCCGCAGCTTGTAGCCGAAGCCGCGGATGGTCTCGATCCGCTCGGCGCCGATCTTCGCCCGCAGGCGCTGGACGTGGACGTCCACCACGCGGGTGTCGGCGCCCCAGGAGTAGTCCCAGACGCGTTCGAGCAGGGTCTGGCGCTCCAGCACCACGCCGGGGGCGGCGGTGAACTCCAGCAGCAGCCGCAGTTCGGTCGGGGTGAGCGGCACCGGGCGTCCGCCCACCCGTACCTCCATCGCGCCGGTGTCGACCTCCAGGCCGTCGATCTCCCGCAGGGAGCCGGCCGGCCCGGACGCCGGCGGGCCGGGGTGCGGCCCGGCGGCGGGGTGGAACGCCTGGGCCGGGTGGAACGCCTGGGCCGGGCCGGGCGGCGCCAGCGGCCGGGTGCCCAGGCCGGTGCGGCGCAGCACGGTGCGGATCCGGGCGACCAGGACGGCCGTCTCGAAGGGCTTCACGATGTAGTCGTCGGCGCCCGCCTCCAGGCCGGAGATGACGTCGATCGGCTCGGTGCGGGCCGACATCATCAGGATCGGCAGCAGGCTCTCCTCGCGGATCCGCCGGCACAGGCCCACGCCGTCGAGCAGCGGCAGCATGACGTCGAGCAGCAGCAGGTCCGGCGGCTGGGCGCGGAAGCGTTCCAGGCCCTCCAGGCCGTCGCCGGCCGTGTCGACGGGGAACCCGTAGCGCTCCAGCGCCATCCGGGTCGCCTCGCGGATCACCTCGTCGTCCTCGACCAGCAGGATCCGCGGCGCGGCGGGCGCGCCGGGGGCGGTCGTCGGCAGCAGGCCGGTCATGAGCGCCTCGTCGGGGCGGGCGTCGGGGCCTGCGGCACGGGGCTGGGCGAGGCGGCGGGCCGGGCGCCGGGAGCGACCGACGGCCGGGAGGCGGCCGGGCCGGAGTCACCGGCGCCGGACCCGCTGCCGCCACTGGGCGGGACGGCGGGCTGCGCGCTGCGCCCCGGGTCCCTGGGGTCGGCGGACAGGCCGGTGGGCAGGCAGCCCGGGACGTCGGCGGCCGGCCCGGTCGCCCGGATCTGCCGGTTGTCGAAGGCCAGCCGGACGCCGTTCCAGCGGTACGTGCTGTTGGTCTCGGTGACCTCGCTGGTCGGCTCGTGCACCAGGAGGTCCGGGCCCACGGTGTCCGCGCTGAAGCCGGTCAGCACCTGGAGGGCGAGCACCGGCAGCACCTGCCGCTCGTGCAGGGCGTAGACGTGCAGGTAGGCCCGCTGCGCGCCGGTGACCACGGCGGTGAGGAGCTCCTCGCGGCCGTCGCCGGTGAGGTCCCGGTACTGGGCCGGCCGGACGGCGCAGCCCGGGCAGCCGGCCGCCGCGGTCCGCTCCTCGGCCAGGACGCCCGGGTCCTTGTCCAGCAGCACCCGGACGTCCACGGTCCGGATGTCCTCCCCGTCCGCGACGACTCCCGGCACCGGCACGGGCGACGGCTGGCCGGTGGGCGACGCGGAGGGCAGCGGCGAGACGTCCGCGGCGGGCCAGAGCTGCTGGGGGCTCGGCCGGACGGTGACCGGGCGGGTCCTTCCCGCGTCGTGGAGCTGCCCCGCCGAGCTGCAGCCGGCCGAGGCCGCGACGGCGAGGGCCGCGAGGAGCACGCCCGCCCCGGGTGCCAGGCGGCCGAGCCATGTCCGCACAGTCCTCACGTGGGGGTGCCTTTCGGGTCGGGGCCGGCGGGTGGAGCGCCGGTCGGATCGTCCACCCTGCATTACGCGCGACGGCGTGCGCCGGTTGCACCGGGGCGGGCGCGGGGGCCCGGCGGCCCGGCTCCGGCAGCCGTCCTGAGCAGCGCCTTTCGCCGGCGGACGGTGGACAGGCGGAGGGCGGAGGGCGGGCGGAGGGCGAGCCCTGGGGGGAAGGCCGGGTCGGGGCGGCGCCGGCCCGTGGGAGGTACGGGCCGGCCGGGCCGGTCAGCCGGTCGGCGGGGTCGTGCCGACGTAGTCCGCCAGCACGATGATGTTGTCGGAGTAGTGGCCGTCGGCCCCGACCCGGCCGCCGCAGGTGATCAAGCGCAGCTCGGGGCCGGCGGTGTCGCCGTAGACCGTCGCGGTCGGGAACCCGCTCTTGGGGAACTGCTGCAGTTCCCGGACCTTGAAGTTGACGGTGCCGCCGTTCCGGCCGCGGACGTCGATCCGGTCGCCCGGCCGCAGCTGCGGGAGGCGGTGGAAGACCGCCGGCCCCTTGCGGGTGTCGTAGTGGCCGAGGATGACGGCCGGCCCGGGCCGGCCGGGGACGGGCCCCTCGCGGTACCAGTCGACCTGCCCCGGCCGGTCGGCCGGCGGCACCTCCACGGTGCCGTCCGGGTTGAGGCCGCCGCTCTCGACCGGGGCGTCCACGCCGATCCGGGGAATCAGCAGGCGGGCGGGCGGGGACACCGCCCCGCCGGCCGGGGCGGCGGGCGCGAGGTCCGCCCCCGGGGTGCCGGACGGGACGGGCGCGCCCGGCGGCGGGGCGGTGCCGGGCGCCGGACCGGCGGTCGCGGACGCCCCCGGGGCGCCGCCGGCGAACTCGATCCGCACCGGGTCGTGCCGCGGCGCCGGGACGAGCACCAGCGCGGCGAGCACCAGGGAGAGGCTGCCGCCCGCCGCGGCCGGCGCCCACGAGGGGCGCCGGCCACGACGGCTGCGGTCAGCCCTGTGCGCCGGCACGGCGGCGGGCGACGGCGAAGCCGATCCCCGCCACACCCGCGACGGCCAGGCCGGAGCCGGCCAGCACGGTGACGGTCGAGCGGCCGGTCTCGGCCTCACCGGTCTGGGCACCGCCCTTGGGGACGGTGGTGACCTGCGGCGCACCGGCGCCGCGGTCCCCGGTGGCCGGGGCGGGAACGGGGGCGGGGGACGCGGTGGCGCCCGTGCCGCCGGCCACCCGCGGCGACGCCGGGGCGGCGGGCGCCGGGGCCGCGCCCGATCCGGCACCGGCGGAGGGGCTCGCGGGGACGGACACCGAGGGGGTCGGGGTGCCGTCGGCGAACGCCGCGGTGGCGGGGCCGGCCAGGGCGACGGCTGCTCCGGCGGTGACCAGGGCAAGCCGGACCGCGCGGCGGGACAGACCGGCGGGACGGCCGAGGGCGCGGCCGGTCAGGCGTCCTGACATGGGAATACCTCCAGGTTCGGCCGCCCCCGGCCCTATTGGCCGGGGGCTGACACCGCTCACGCTAGGAAGCGCTCCGCACGGACCTCCGCCGGATGTGTAACAGCCTCCGGGCGGATCTGTAACAGCCGACCCCCTCTTTTTCGTCGCCTTGACGATAAGAGGCGCCGCCCGTTATCGTCAGAGAGACGAGAAAGGGGGGCCTCCGATGGCCGACATCACCAGGCGGTTCGGGCTGCGCCACCTCCGCGCGGCACCGACCTCGCACATCCGCCACCTGCGCAGCGGCACCCTCGCCCACGACGGCACCGGCCTCGCCTTCTGGTTCCGGCCGCTCACCGCGGCCCTCTCCGAAGTGCCGGTCGACGACCGCGAACTGGGCATGCTCTTCCACGCCCGCACCGCCGACTACCAGGACCTCACCGTGCAGGCCACGGTCACCTACCGGATCACCGACCCGGCGCTGGCCGCGACCCGGATCGACTTCGGCATCGACGCCGGCACCGGCACCTGGCGCAGCGCGCCGCTGGACCAGCTCGGCGCCCTGCTCACCGAGACCGCCCAGCAGCACGCGCTCGACCTGATCGCCCGCACCCCGCTGGCCGAGGCGCTGGCGGACGGCGTCGGCGCCGTCCGCCGGCGCGTCACCGAGGGCCTCGCCGACGAGAGCCGGCTGACCGAGACCGGACTCGCCGTGATCGCGGTACGGGTCATCGCGCTGCGGCCCGAGGCCGAGCTGGAGCGGGCCCTGCGCACGCCCGCCCGCGAACTGGTCCAGCAGGAGGCCGACCGGGCCACCTACGAGCGGCGCGCGGTGGCGGTCGAGCGGGAGCGGGCCATCTCCGAGAACGAACTCGCCAGCCGGATCGAACTCGCCCGCCGGGAGAAGGAACTGGTCGAGCAGCAGGGCGCCAACGCGCACCGCGAGGCCGAGCAGGCCGCCGCGGCCGACGGCGTCCGGGCCGAGGCGGAGGCCGCCCGCCGGACCAGGCTCGCCGAGGCGGAGGCCGGGGCCGCCAGGGTCCTCGCCGGGGCCCAGGCGGATGCCCAGCGGGCGCTCGGCGAGGCGAAGGCCGCCGCCGAACAGGCCTGGCTGGCGGCCCACCAGCAGGCCGGCCCGGACGTCCTGCACGCCCTGGCGCTGATGCGGCTCGCCGAGCACCTGCCCAGCATCGGCAGCCTCACCCTGACGCCCGACGTCCTCACCGGCCTGCTGGCCCGGCTCGGCCTGTCGCCGGCCGGCGGCGGGGCGGACGGCGGCACCGGGGGCGCCGGGGGCACGGCCGGCACCGATGGCGCGGGCGGTGCCCGGTGACGCTCGCCCCGCGGGTGGTGATCGTGCACCGCCGCTCCGAGTACGAGGAGCTGCTCGCCCGGCACGGATCGGCCGGGCAGGCCGCGTTCTTCCTCTCCACCCGCGGCCGCTCGCTCGACGACACCGAGCGGCCGCACCGGCGCACGCTCGCCGCGCTGGCCGAGGTCGCCGCCGCCGTCCCGCTGGACTGGCGGCGCACCCGGGTCGAGCGGGCGGATCTGGACCGCTTCCTGTTCGCACCGGACGACGTCGTGGTGGTGGTCGGGCAGGACGGCCTGGTGGCCAACGCCGCGAAGTACCTCGGCGGCCAGCCCGTCATCGGCATCGACACCGACCCCGGGCGCAACCCCGGTGTGCTGGTGCGCCATCAGGCCGCGGACGCCGCCCGGCTGCTGCGGGCCGCCGTCGGACCGGGGGCGGACGCCCGGCTGGAGGGACGCACCATGGTCGAGGCGGTCGCCGACGACACCCAGCGGCTGCTCGCCCTGAACGAGATCTACCTCGGCCGGAGCACCCACCAGACGGCCCGCTACCGGATCTCGGCACCGCCCGGCAGCGAGCCCGGACCGGCCCTCGGCGCGGGCTCCGCGGCCGGGGCGGGCTACGAGGCCGACGCGGGTGCAGGGGCAGGCGGGGGTGCCGGGGCGGGCACAGGCGCCGGTGCCGTGGCGGGCACAGGCGCCGGTGCCGGCCGGGGCCCGGGAGCGCCGGAGGCCGAGACACAGGCGTCCTCGGGGGTGCTGATCGGCACCGGCACCGGTGCCACCGGCTGGTGCCGGTCCGCCTGGCTGGAGCGGCGGAGCAGCCTCCCGCTGCCCGGCCCGACCGCGCCGGCCCTCGCCTGGTTCGTCCGGGAGGCCTGGCCTTCGCCCACCACCGGCACCCGGCTCGGGCAGGGGCTGCTGACCGGCGGCCAGCACCTCGCCCTGACGGTCGAGTCCGACCGGCTGGTCGCCTTCGGCGACGGTGTGGAGTCGGACGCGCTCCAGCTGAGCTGGGGCCAGACCGTCCGGGTGGGCGTCGCGGCCGAACGGCTGCGCCTGCTGACCTGACGGCCCGCCGGAGCGGCTCAGAGGCCCGCCAGCGCCTCCGCCTCGGTGTCGTAGACGTTGAAGACCGAGACGAGCTGGGTGATCTGCAGGATGTCCTGGACCTTGGGGGGAAGGTCGGACAGCGCGAGCTTCGCGCCCCGGTCGCTCGCGGTGGTGTAGCTGCCGACCAGCTCGCCGACCCCCGAGGAGTCGATCGCGGTCACGTCGGCGAGGTTGAACAGGATCTTGGTGGCGCCGCTGTCGAGGGCCTCGTGGACGGCCCTGCGCAGCGCCACGTCACCGACCCCGATGGTGATCCTGCCCTTGAAGCCGAGAACGGTGACGTCACCGGACGTCCGGGTCGAGACGTTCATCCGTGGTTCTCCTTCCGGGGGCCCGCCATCGCTGCCGGGGGTGGCGATGATGGACTTGCGCAGCGTGACCCGGGTCCCGCCGCCGGGCGGGAAGGCGAAGTCGACGCCGTCCATGAGGTGGTGCATCAGGAACACGCCCCGGCCGCCGGGCAGCAGGAGGCGCTCGGGGGTGCGCGGGTCCGGGCAGGCGGCGGGGTCGAAGCCGGGGCCGTCGTCGGTCACCGTCACCACCACGTGGCCGTCCGCCACCCCGGCCTCCAGCAGCACCGATCCGAGCCCGCCGGACCGCCGGCCGTGCCGGACGGCGTTGGACACCGCCTCCAGGACGGCCGTGATGACCTGGTGGTGGGCGTCGGCGGCGAGCGGCAGGGTGGCCAGCAGGGCGCCGATCTCCTCCTCCACCCGGCCGAGGTCGGGGTCGTCGCGACCGATCGTCAGCTGCATGGGGCGGCCCCGCCGGCCGGCCTCGGCGGGCGGCCGCTCCTCGGCTCCCCGTACCGGGGGCGGGCGGGCCGGGCCGCGTCGGTGCCGGTGCCGGTACCGACGGTCGCGGCGGGTGCGCTGGTGACGGGCATGTCGGGACCCTCCCGTGAGGGGTGAGCCGGATCGGGCGGACGCGACACATCGTGCCCGACCGATCCCCGGATCCGGGCGGCACCACCACGTGCTCCACACGAACGAGCGAACCCGCCCGCAGGCCGGTTTGGCCCCGCCGGGCCGGGACGCCGGGACGCGCCGCGGGTGTGGAGCGGACGTACAGCGGGCGTACAGCGGACGGGAGGGACCTGGCGCCGGTCTCACCGGGCGGGGGCGCCGAAGCGTAGCGGGGGGCGGCCGGGCACAACGTCCGCGCCTGCCCCGGTCCGCGAGGCGGGCCGCAGAGCGGCCTTCGGGCGGGCCGGCCGACGGGCGGACCCGCGTCGGGTGCGGTGCCGGACGGGAGCCGTGCGGGGCGGGAGCAGTGCCGGAAGGGAGCAGTGCCGGATCGGTGCAACGCCGACTGGAACGCCCGGCCGACGGCTGGAACGCCCGGGGGCGGGCCGCGAAGGCCCGCCCCCGGTGGCTGCTCCACCGCCCCTTCCCGGGTGCGGTCGAGGCCGGTGCGTGCGGGACCGCCCCTCCCGGACGGCTCGTCGCACACGTCCTGGGAGTCGCGGTCGGGCAGGCCGGCGGGCGGGCGGAAGCCCGTACGGTGGCTCCGGCCGCGCGCCAGGACCACTCCCCGCCGTGCCGCCGCCCGCCCCCGGGGGGGGGCGGTGCGGCCGCTGGCACCGCCTGGGTCAGATCTCCAGATCGGCCTCGATCTTGGTGAGCTGGTGGCGGGCCATCGCCAGGTTGGCACGGCCGCGGTCCAGCGCCAGGTAGAGGAAGAGGCCCTTGCCGGTCCGCCCGCCCAGCGGCCGGATCATGTGGTACTGGGTGGACAGCGTGATGAGGATGTCCTCGATGCCGTCCTTGAGGCCCAGCATGTCCATCGTGCGCATCTTGGCCCGCACCACGTCGGTGTTGCCGGCCGCGGCCACGTTCAGGTCGAGCCCGCCGGCGCCGTCCAGGATGCCGAGGGCCATACCGCTGTTGTAGTCGACCAGTGCGGCCCCGATGGCCCCTTCGATCGTGGTCATGGCCGCCTTGAGGGTGCCGTCTACGTCAGTCATGTCGTACTCCGATTCGTGATGTCAGTGCTCGTGCGTCTTGCGGTACAGGGGAAGTTCGCGGTCGGGAGGGTCGGGCCGGTCGTCGTCACCCCACCTCTTTCGGGCCGAGGGAGTCCTCCAGGAGGACGCCGATGCGTTCCGCGGAGCGCCGTGCCTCCAGGTGCAGGCGCCCCACGTTGACGTCCGGGTGGGCCAGCACGGTGAGCACGCAGGCGGAACCCGCCGCGTACGTCGCCACGTAGCCGTGCTCGCCGCGGACCAGCGACTCCCGGAAGTCGCCCTGCCCGGTGTTGTCGGCCAGGCGCTGGGCCAGGCCGAGCGCGGCCGCGGTGAGGGCGGCCAGGCCGGTCGGCTCGGTCCCGTGCGTGTCGTGGGCGATCAGCAGACCGTCCACGCTGGCCACCAGGCCGCCCGCCAGGTGCGGCACCCGGTGTCTCAGGGCACGGAGCTCGGCCAACAGGTCCGTCTCCAAGGCGATCAGTTGTCTCCTTCCGGCGCGCTGCTTGAGCGCTCGCCTCATGGACACGGGTGGCGGGTGACGGGCTGAGCGGGGGTCACAGTCGGGCCTCCAGGGCGGTTCGGACCCGGTGCAGCAGGGCGATGTCCGGGTCGTTGACGGACAGCGGCTGGGCCGCTGCGTGCGTGGGGCGGCGGGACGGCCGGGGCTCGGCCCGGCGGCGGGCGGCGGCCAGTCCGCCGGGGACGGCCGCCAGGGCCGCCCCCGGGACCCGGCGCTCCAGGCCGGCCAGGGTGATCTCCACCGTGTCGGCGTCCAGCGGGGACGCCGGCGGCGGACCGGCCGGTTCGGCCGCGCCATCCGGCCCCGGCCCCGGCCCGGGCCCGTGGGGCGCGGCGGCCAGGCCGGGCGCCGGGGCCGTCCCGAACGGGGTCGCCACCAGGCCGGCCGCGGCGAGCCGCCGGACGTCGACGGTGGTACTGAAGGCCGAGCGGCCCAGCAGCCGGGCGAGGTCCCCCGGGGTGCGCCGGCCGTCGGCGTGCGCCAGCAGCTCGCGCTGGCGCCGGTTCGGGGCCGGAACCCGGGTGCGCGGACCGCTGAGGCGATGTCCGGCCGGCACCGGCACCACCGGCGAGCTGTCGAGCTGCGGCCAGGGCCAGATCCGCTCCAGCACATCCCGCCGCCGCACGCTCTCCCGGCGCAGGGTACGGGCGCTCACCCGGCGCACCGGCCCGAGCCAGTGCCGCGCCCCGGGCTCGAACCAGGTCATCGTGGAGCGCGCGCAGAGGACGAAGAACGCGGCGTCGTACAGCGCGCCCAGGTGGCAGATCTCCAGCTCGCCGCGGGTCAGCCGGCCCTGTTCGAGCAGTGCCCGGCCGACCCGGCAGTCCGGGCCCGAGGTGCGGACCGTCTCCTGCCAGACCTCGGCCGGGACCCTCCCGCTGGCCGTCAGCAGACCGGCCAGCCCGAGGGCCTTGTCACTCTCGACGTGCACCACCCAGCCGTCGGCCAGGTGGACGGTGCCGGCCTCCCCGTGCAGCGCACCGGTCGCCCGGCTCTCGGCCAGCCGCTCGACCGTCTCACCGGGCGGCTGCCAGTAGCGCACCGGTGGCCTGCTCATGCCGGCCGCCGGCGGGCGAGGGGGTGACGGAGGGCGGTACGACGGACGGAACCGCGCCGGGCGGCGACCGGCCGGGCCGTCATGGGGTGGGCGGCCCGGGCCGGGGGCGGTGGCCGAAAGGTGTCGGATTCGGCCGGGCGGGCTGCGCCCGGAGCGGTACGGGACGGGCCGGCGGCCTCGCGTCCGGCCGGTTCTTCGGCGGGAGTCATGCCAGCACCAGCTCCTCGGCGAGCGCCTGCAGGCGGTAGCGCGCGCCGGCCAGGTTGCCGTCGGCGCGGTCCAGCCAGAGGTGCAGGGCGAGCCTGCTGTCGAACACGGTGCTCACGAAGCAGAACAGGTGATAGCTTCGGCCACCCGTGACGATGATGTCCTGAAGGGGGATCCTGACGTCGTTCTCGTCGGCGAATGTCGGACTGTCAGCAGCCGCGCGCAGCAGGTCAGTTGCCTCCGCCGCCACCGCCTCGTGGTCCCCGTTGGGACTGTCCCCCGCGGCGCCGAGGGCAAGCCCGCTGCTCCAGTCGATCAGGCTCGCGCCGCGCGCTCCCGCTATCTCCATCGCCTGGGACAGGCATTCGTCGATACCCGGCACACGGGCTCCTTCTGAGGGTTTTTCGGCAGCAGGTCGCCGCTGAGCAGGCGCAACCTGGACGGCCATGTCGAGTCGCTGTTCCGACACGGAAGGCTACTCAGGGTTTCCGTATGACGAACATTCCATTGGCATATTCGATTGTGGGACGAATCTTTTCGGCCACCTTGGCGCGAGCCGTCCGCCCCACCAGGATCCGGAACCGGCAGGTAGGCCTACCCTCGGTAGACGTACCGTCACCTTCCGTCCCAGGTGGGGACCTTGGCCGATTCCGCCACCCGCGTCGAGGTTTTGGCGAGTCCCCATCGGTCGGATGGGGTAGGAAAGACCTTCTCCCGGACGTGGGTTCGACCACCGGCGCGGCACCCGGCCGGCGCTCGGCACGGGCGTGGGCGCAGGCGCAGGCAGGGGCGCGGACTGCGCCGCGGGCTCCAGCACGGGCTCCCGCACGGGACCGGACGCCGGCGCGGCGACCTGCCCGGGGTCACCGTCCGGCCTTCGCCGGCCCGCGTCAGTGCGGGGCCGAGCCCAGGACCCAGGCGGCGCCCGACAGGGTGACCATCGAGAGCAGGGTGGAGTACAGCACGGAGTCGCGGGCCAGCACGGTGCTCAACTCGTACTGGCGGGCGTAGACGAACACGTTCTGCGCGGTCGGCAGCGCGGAGCAGACCACCACGGCGAGCAGCTGGTGCGGGGGCAGCCGCAGGACGAGACTGCCCACCGCGAAGGCCACCAGCGGCTGCACCAGCGTCTTGATCAGCACGGACGCGCCGACCTCGGCCGGCAGGCCGGCCCCGGACACGGCCGGGCGGCCGTGCAGCGACATGCCGAGGACGACCAGGGCGGTCGGCACGCCCGCGCCGCCGAGCAGCTCGCAGGAGTGCGCCAGGGCCTGCGGCAGGTGCCGGCCGGACGCCGAGACGGCGCAGCCGAGCCCCGAGGCCAGGATCACCGGATTGCGCAACGGGAGCAGCAGCACCCGGCGGAGCCGGTCCGCCGCGGGGCGGGACGCCGGTCCGTGCCCGCCGGAGGCGGCCTCCGCGCCCGGCCCGCCGGGACGCTCCGGTCCGGCGCCGCCCGCCTCCAGGGTGGCCAGGACGACCGGCGTGACCAGCAGGACCTGGAAGAGCAGCACCGGGGCGATGAAGGTGGCGTCGCCCAGCACCTGGACCGCCACCGGGATGCCCAGGTTGGCGGAGTTCACGTATCCGGCGGCCATCGCGCTGATCGCCTGGTCGGCCGGCCGGCGGCCGAAGACCCAGCGGCTGACCGCGACACCCAGCAGCGAGGCCAGCACCGTGCCGGCCGCGAAGGCCAGCATCGAGGCGTTGACGAAGGAGCCGAGCGGCGTCCGCGCCAGCATGCCGAACAGGGCCGCGGGCATGGCCACGTGGAAGACGAACCGGCCGAGGACGTCCTCGGCGTGCTCCCCCAGCAGCCCCGTCCGGGCGAGCAGGTAGCCGACGGCGGTGAGCACCCAGATCGGGACGAAGGCGGAGAGCAGCGGATACAGGGAGGGCATGGGTCCTCAGACGGTCGGGGAGCCGGCCGGGCACCGGGCGCCCGGCGCCCGGCGGCGCGCACCCGCCGTCCGCCACGCCCGCACCGCCGCGTCCGCCACCCTGCCGGCCGGGCGGTCCACCGCCGCAGCATCGCAGACGTCCGCATTCCGGTCCATCCTGTTTCACCGCCGCCCGCCGGGCGCCCCGGGCCCGCGCCACGCCGGCCGCGCCCCGGGACACCCGGGCACCGCGCGGAGCAGGCCGAAGGCGCCGGCGAGGACGCGCGCGGCCGCCGCCGGGGCCCCGGCCGGCACGCCCGGCTGCTTCATGGGCGGCGGCCCTGACGGCGACAACGACACCGGCCACCCGGCCGCGACATCCGACCGCGACGCCCGGCAGCGACGCCCGACCGCCGCGCGCCGGGGCAGCTCCGCGGCCGGGCGTTGCGTGCACCTCTAGCAAGCGTTATAGTCTCTAACTGTTGCAAGCACCGCCAACAGAACGGGAAATGTCATGACCTCCACCCAGCCCCAGCTGCACGTCGTCCTCGGTTCCGGCCCGGCCGGCAGCACCCTCGCCGCCGAACTGGCCGGCCGGGGCCACCGCGTCCGGCTGGTCAACCGCTCGGGCGCCGGCCCCGCCGTCGCCGCCTCCACCCCGGCCGGCCCGGCCGGAGCCGTCGCCGCCCCGGTCGAGCGGTACGCGGCCGACGTGACCAGGCCCGAGGACGTCCGGCGCGCCGTCGAGGGCGCCGCGGTCGTCCACCACTGCGTCAATGTCGCCTACCACCTGCAGACCGAGGTGCTGCCGCGGGTCCAGCAGGCGTTGCTCGGCGCGGTCGGGGCCACCGGCGCGCGACTGGTCGTCCTGGACACGCTGTACCCCTACGGCGAGACCGGCGGCGAGGTCATGACCGAGTCCACCCCCTGGCGCGCGACCAGCCGCAAGGGCCGGATGCGGGCCCGGCTCGACGAGGTCTACCTCGACGCCCACCGCTCGGGCCGGGCCCGGGTGACGCTCGGCCGGTCGGCCGACTTCCTCGGCCCCGCGGTGATCAACTCCAGCCTGGGCGGCGCGGTCTTCCCCGCCGCGCTGACCGGCGGGGAGGTGCTCGGCCTGGGCGACATCGACCTGCCGCACAGCTACACCTACATCGGCGACGTCGCCGCCGGCCTGGCCACGCTGGCCGCCCACCCCGAGGCCGACGGCCGGATCTGGCACCTGCCGACCGCGCCGGCCGTCACCACCCGGCAGATCCACCGGATGATCGCGGAGCGAGTCGGCCGGCCGCTGCGGACCCTCGTCCTGGACGAGCCCCGGCCCGTCGGCCCCTTCGACGAGACCTTCATGGCCGAGTACGCCGAGATGTTCTACCAGCACACCGAGCCGCAGATCCTCGACTCCTCCGCCTTCGAGCGCGAGTTCGGCCTCCGGCCCACCCCGCTCACGGAGGCGCTCGACGCCACCCTCGCCTGGTACCGCGGCGCCCTGGCCGCCCAGGCCGGATAGCCCGCCCGGCGCGGTGCGCCCGGCGCGGCCGGAGGACGGCCGGCCGACGGACGAGCGGACCGGCGGACGAGCGGTCAGAGGACGAGCGGCCGGTGGGTGGCCCGGATCGGGGCGGGCAGTGCGGTCGACCCGGCGAGGTAGCGGTCGACGGCCGCCGCGGCCGAGCGGCCCTCGGCGATCGCCCAGACGATCAGCGACTGGCCACGTCCCGCGTCACCGGCGACGAAAACGCCGTCACGGCCGGTGGCGAAGTCCGCGTCGCGCGCGAAGGTGCCCTGCGGGGCGAGCTCCAGCCCGAGCTGGCCGGCCAGCGGACTGTCCCGCTCGGGGCCGGCGAACCCCAGGGCGAGCAGCACCAGTTGGGCCGGGACGGCCTGTTCGGCCGCCGCTGCCGGCGGGCCGGCGGCGGGCCCGGCCGAGGCCACGAAGGTGACCCCGCTGACCCGGCCGTCCGTACCGTCGAAACGAACCGTCCGGGCCGCGTAGGTCCGGATGTCCGGGCCGTCCGGGCCCTGGGAGCAGCCGCCCGCGGCCACGCGGAGGTCGCGACCCGCGCTCCCGCCCCCGCCCGGGACTCCGCCCCGGTCCGCACCCCCGGTCCCGTCCCCGGCCTCGTCCCCGCCCGGGCCCACGCCCGGCCTCCCTGCCGGGTAGCCGTACTGCTCCCGGTAGAGGTGGCCGGCCTCCTCGTGCGAAGCGGTCAGCCGGTGGACCTTCGGATGGATCGGCCAGGGCTGGTCCGGCGAGCGGGTGTCCGGCGGCTGCGGGTGGATGTCCAACTGGGTGACCCTCCGGGCGTGCTGGCGCAGGGCCGTACCCAGGCAGTCGGCCGCCGTGTCGCCGCCGCCGACGATGACCACGTCCTTGCCCTCGGCGCTGATGGTCGGGGCGTCGAGGTCGCCCGCGCAGACCCGGTTGGCGATCGGCAGGTACTCCATGGCCTGGTGGATCCCCGCCAGCTCACGTCCCGGCAGGGCCAGTTCGCGCCAGGCGGTGGCGCCGACGGCGAGCAGCAGGGCGTCGTGCCGGGCCCGCAGATCGGCGGCGTCGACGGCGGTGCCCACGGCCGTGCCGGTGACGAACCGGGTGCCCTCGGCCCGCATCTGGGCGATCCGGCGGTCGAGATACCGCTTGGCCATCCGGAAGTCGGGGATCCCGTAGCGGAGCAGGCCGCCGACCCGGTCGGCCCGCTCGTAGACGGTCACCGTATGCCCGGCCCGGGTGAGCTGCTGGGCACCGGCCAGGCCGGCCGGGCCCGAGCCGACCACCGCGACGGAACGCCCGGTCGCCCTCGGCGCCGGCTCCGGGCGGACCTCCCCCCGGGACCACGCCCGGTCGGCGATCGCGACCTCCACCTCCTTGATGGTGACCGGGTCCGCGTTGATGGCCAGGACGCAGGAGCTCTCGCAGGGCGCGGGGCAGAGCCGTCCGGTGAACTCGGGGAAGTTGTTGGTGGCGTGCAGCCGTTCGGCGGCCGCCTCCCAGTCCTGGTGGAAGACCAGGTCGTTCCATTCGGGTATGAGGTTCCCGAGCGGGCAGGCGTTGTGGCAGAACGGGAGCCCGCAGTCCATGCAGCGTCCGGCCTGCAGGGAGACGACGGGCAGCAGCGGGTGCCCCTCGTAGACCTCTCCCCAGTCCTGGGCCCGCTCGGAGACCGGGCGTCGTCTGCGGGTCTGGCGCCCGGTGGTGAGAAAGCCCTTCGGGTCGGGCATCGCAGACCTCCTCGCAGGGGTCTCGCCGGACATCGCCACCGTACGCCCGATATGCCCGGTTTATCCGAACCTGGAACCCTTTGGCGTCATCCGGCCCCGATGCACCCGGAGCCCCCTCCCGTCGCGGTCGGCACCAGTGGGCACGCACGGTAGTCGGTTCATCACTTCACGTGTGACGCAGCACACAGTTATGACATGTACACGGTGTGCAATACTCGCCGAAGCACATCCAGTGCCTTCATTTACAAGGGAGTTGATGAAATGCGCGCTCGGATCGCAGCTCTGACGGTCGTTTCGGCAGGACTGACCCTGGCCATGGCCGGCCCCTCCTGGGCCGCCCCGACCCCGTCGGCCGTCTCGGCGGCGGGCCCCTCGACCTCGGCCACGGCCGCGGCGGCACCCGGCGCCGGCTGTCCGGCCCTGGTGAACCGGCCCTGCGCCTGGCAGGAGCGGAACGGGTCGGGCGTCCTCGGCAGCGCCCTGGTCACCGCCGAGCACCCCGGGCAGCTGACGCTGGTCCGCGTCGACGTCAAGGTCCAGCGGGCCTGGGGCAGTCCGTGGGAGACCGTCGCCTCCTCGACCCGGCTGCAGTACGGAACCGTCCGGGTCAGCACCCCGCAGATCGACGCCCTCGGCCCGGTCGTCGTCTGCGCGACCGGCGGCCCGGCCCTGCGACCGGCGTTGCAGTCGACCACCTGCACCACCCCGCACTGACCGGGCGGCCCGGCCCGCAGGCCCCGGACGGCTGACGGACGGACGGCGGACGGACGGACGGCGGACCGGCGGCGGACGGCGCAAGCGGGTGAACCTCACGCCAGGGGCGTAGCCCCGGCCCGGGGTTCCGCGTTGAGGCGGGCGTGAGCAGCAGCCCCGGAGAGCACCAGGTCCAGCCCGGACGACGCCAGGCCTGGTCGCCCATGCTCCCCCTCGGCGCCCGTCCGCCGGACGGCCCGCCCGCCGGCCACCCCGTCGGCCACCCCGTCGGCCACCCCGCTGACCGCTTCGGCCCCGGACGGACGACTGCCGGCCCCGCGCCGGGCCGGCACCCGCTCGTGGGGGCCGACGACACCGTCCGTCTCAGCAGCGCCCAGGACACCCTCCAGGTGATCGCCAACGCCGACCGTTGGGCGCAGCTCACCAACGCCCTGGACGAGGCGCTGGTCCCGCTCGCCGTCGGCGACGTCGACGCGCTGCGCCACCTGGCCAAACTGGAGCAGCCCGTGCTCGACGCCCTGACCCGCTGGATCGGCACGGCGAACCGGGGCCCCGGCGGGTGGCCGCCCAGGCCCGCCGGCGGCCACCCGGCCTGACGGCGGAACGGCGCCCGCTCCCCCGCCGGGGGCTCCCGTCCCCGGGAGCGGGTGCCGTGTGGTGCCCGGCGGGCGGGAGGAGGAGAGTGGAAGGAGCGCGGTCGGCGGACGGAGGCAGCCGGGGGGTCGGATCGGGAGGCCCGCGATGACCTTTGTACAGATCGTCGAGTGTCGTACGGAGCAGCCGGATGAACTGAACCGGCTGATGGACACCTGGATCGAGCAGACCCAGGGCAGGCGCACCGCCACCCACAGCATGGTGGGTAAGGACCGGGACGACGCCCAGCACGTCGTGGAGATCATCGAATTCCCCTCGTACGAGGCGGCGATGCGCAACTCCGGTCTGCCGGAGACGGACCGGATCTTCCGCGAGATGGTGGCGCTCTGCCAGGAGCCGCCCACCTTCACCAACCTCGACCTGGTCCGGGACGACCAGTTCCACAAGGAAGCGGCCCGCCGCCTCCTGATGGACCCGTCGACGGGTGACATGTCCGTCCTGGACGAACTCCTCGCGCAGGACTACTGCGACCACGACCCGACGATGGACGGCGACACGGTCGGCCCGGCCGCCGTCAAGCGGATGATCGAGGGCTACCGCACGGCCTTCGACTTCACCTTCGACATCCAGAGCCAGATCGCCGACCGCGACCAGGTGGCCACCCGTTGGATGTGGCGCGGCACGCACATCGGCGAGTACATGGGCATGGCTCCCACCAACAAGACCATCGAGTGCGCCGGAATGACGATCTTCCGGTTCGAGGACGGCAAGGTGAAGGAAGGCTGGTGGAGCTGGGACGCCGTGGCGATGATGCGCCAGATGGGCATGATGCCCGCCTGAGGCCCCTGCGGGGAACGGCAGCCGCCCGCCCGGGTTGCCGGGGCCCGCGCGGAGGGCGCGCGGGTGGGGCACGGCTGTCCCACCGCGGCGCTGCCGTCCGTGGTTGCGGTCGGCCCGGGGCCGGGCCGAGGTACCGCTCAGGCCCCGGTGCCGATCCTCAGCTGGAGGGCGGGGAAGCGCGGGGCCGCGAAGCCGAGCGAGCGGTACAGCCCCGCGCCGTCCGCGGTGGCGTTGAGATTGACCACCCTGGCCCCGGTGTCCGCGGCGAACCAGGCCAGCAGGGCGTCCAGGCAGGCGCGGGCGTGGCCGCGGCCCTGCCGGCGCGGGTCGGTGCTGACGTTGAAGACGTGCCCCTGCAGGCCGCTGCGGTTGGCCGGCCCGGGGGCGTGCCGCTCGCAGCTGCCCACCGCGCAGCTGACCACGCCGAGTTCGCGGTCCTCCACCAGGAAGGCCGCGAACTCCTCGGGCCGGCCGAGGCGTTCGGTGAACCAGGCGAGGGCGTCCGCCCGCCACGGCGCCTGCTCCGGGCCGGTCGGGACGTCCATCGCCTCCAGCATCAGCCCGCGCAGGCGGACCAGCGCGGGTGCGTCGGCGGCGGTGGCGCGGCGTACCGCGCCGGCCCGGCCGACCAGGGCCGCGCCGGCGGCCGGCGGATCGGTCTCGTTCATGGGACGCCATTGTGCTGCACCCACCCCGCCCCGGCCGGGGGCGGGTGTCCGCCGCCCCCGGCACCCGGGTGACCCGGGCGGCGCGGGCAGGCGTCAGCGCCCGGCGGCCCCGGCCATCGCGCGCAGGGTGACCGTCATGTTCCGGCGCAGCTGGGCGAGCCGCCCCGCGACCACCTCCGGGCCGAGGCCGCTCTCCGCGCCCTCCCGCAGTCCGGTCAGCCCCGGCCCGTGGGTGAAGGTCTGCGTGACCACGGTGCCCTTGCCCGCCGCCCGCAGGTCGTAGCGCCACAGCGAACCGGGCCGGGCCGCGTCCCTCGCGTCGTCGAGCACCACCCAGGCGAACACGGCCGGGCGGACCGCTTCGGTCACCACGCACTCGACCGTCGCGACGAACCCGTCCGGGTACCGGTTGCGGGCCCGGAACCGATCACCCGCGCGGGGCACCGCGCCCGCCCGCGAGGTCCATCCGGCGCGGACGCACTCCGGGCTCCACTCGCCGATCCGGGTGACGTCGACGGCGAGGTCCCAGACCCGCTCCGGCGGCAGGTCCACCGTCACCGTCACCTCGGTGGTGGCGCCGGTGACCAAGTCCCGCCGGGCCATCGCCGTACCTCCGTCCGTCGCTGCCGCCCGAGGGGCGGTCGGTACGGGAAGCTACTCCCCCGGTCGGACATCGCGGGCGGCACGCCCTCTCTTTCGTGCATATGTTCGATTACGGGCGTAGGGTGGAGCCATGACCATCCAGCTGCAGGGCAGCCTCCTGGACGGGACGGACGAGATCGGGCTCCGCCCGCTGACGGCCGTCCGCCGCACCGTGCTCGGCGCCGGGGCCTGGGTCGACGTGCTGCCGGGCTGGCTGACCGGCGCCGACGAGCTGTTCGAACGGCTGGTCGCGGAGGTGCCCTGGCAGGCCGAGCAGCGGCAGATGTACGAGCGGGTGGTCTCGGTCCCGCGCCTGCTGGCCTACTACCGGGAGGGGCGCGAGCTGCCGCACCCGGTGCTGGCGCAGGCCCGGTCGGCGCTGAGCGCGCACTACGCCGGCGAGCTCGGGGAGCCGTTCGTCAGCGCCGGGCTCTGCTACTACCGGGACGGCCGGGACAGTGTCGCCTGGCACGGGGACCGGATCGGACGCGGCGACCGGGAGGACACCATGGTCGCGATCATGTCGGTCGGCGAGCCGCGCGCACTGCTGCTGCGGCCGCGGTTCGGCGGGGGCGCGAGCGTCCGGCACCTGCTGGGCCACGGGGACCTGCTGGTCATGGGCGGATCCTGCCAGCGGACCTGGGAGCACGCCGTCCCGAAGACGGTCCGGCCGGTCGGGCCGCGGATCAGCATCCAGTTCCGCCCGAGCGGGGTGAACTGAAGCACCCTCGGGCCGGGCCCGGGCCCGGAAAAGATTGGAGCGCCGGGCCCGATTCGAACGGACTCTTCCTACTGAAAGTAGGACGTGCTCCACCAGCACCACCGACGCATGGCCGAAGATCAATCCCTCGGCGACATGAATACTAGCAGCTCATCGAGGTCTTCCGATCATCGTGCCGGGCCGGCCGGCTGACGGTCCGGAGCGCCGGGCCCGGCCCCCGCCCGGGAAGTGGCGGGGAGACCGGGCCCGGCCGGCCCGCCGGGCTTCAGCCCGCCCGGTGGACGACCTCGCCGCCCACCACGGACAGCTCCACCCGGGCGTCCAGGATGGCCTTCGGCTCCAGCGCGAACAGGTCGTCCGAGAGCAGCACCAGGTCGGCCAGCTTCCCGGGGGCGAGCGAACCGAGTTCGGCGTCCAGGAAGTTTGCGTACGCACTGCCCAGCGTGTAGCCGCGGACGGCGGTGGCGAGGTCCAGCGTCTCCTGCGGCATCCAGGCGTCACCGCCGGCCAGGCCGCGCCGGGTGACGGCGGTGTACAGGCCGATCAGCGGGTCCATCTCGGCCACGTTCCAGTCGCTGGAGAGGGCCAGGGTGGCACCCGCCCGCTGGAGGCTGCGCATCGGCCAGGCCTTGGTCCAGCGCTGCTCGCCGACGGCCTCCGCCCAGTCCCGGCCGGGGCCGGCGATGTCGGGCGAGCAGTGCCGGGGCTGCATGCAGGCCACCACGCCGAGTTCGGCGAACCGCGGGACGTCCGCCGGGTCCAGGCACTCCACGTGCACCACCTGGTGCCGGGCGTCGCGCGGGCCGTTCACCCGGCGGGCGTGCTCCACGGCGTCCAGGACGGTGCGGATGCCGCGGTCCCCGGTGGCGTGCACGAAGGCCTGGAAGCCGGCCGCGTCCAGGCCGGCCAGCACCTCGGCGAACTCCTCCGGCGGGTAGAAGGTCTCGCCGCGGTGGCTGTGGTGCCCGGCGTAGGGCTCCAGCAGGGCGGCGGTGTGCGGCTCCACCACGTCGTCGATGTAGAGCTTCAGCGGGCCGACCCGCAGCCGGTCGGAGGTGTACCGGCGGCTCACCTCGGCGAACTCGGCGAGTTCGGCCGCGGTGGTGCCGCGCGGGTGGAAGAGGGCCGCGACCAGGCGCGAGCGGAGCCTGCCCTCGGCCATGGCGCGTTCGAACAGGGCCAGGTCGTCCAGCGAGTTCTGCGGCTCGACCACGGTGGTGATGCCGTACCGGGCGGCCATGTCCAGGCTGCTGAGCAGTCGCCCGTACTGGCGGTCCGGGGCCGCCCACGGCACGCCCGCGGCGCGCAGCGCCCGGTGGCCCGCCCGGGAAAGGCCCTTGACCGCGAAGTCGGTGAGGAAGCCGGTGGGCTCGCCGGTGGCCGGGTCCTTGCGGACGGTGCCGTAGGGCAGTTCGGTGGTGTCCCGGGTGATGCCGAGGCGCCGCAGGGCGGCGGTGTTCAGCCAGGCGGTGTGCACGTCGTAGCTGAGCACGAAGGCGGGCCGGCCGACGGTGTACGGGTCCAGGTCGGCGGCGGTGGGCATCCGGCCGCCGGGGATCGCGGAGTAGTCGAAGGCCTCGCCCTCGATCCACTCGGCGTCGGGGTGGCTGCGCAGCCGCTCGGCGATCCGGGCGCCGATCTCGGCCAGGCTCGCGGCGCCGGCGAGCTGGACGCAGTCGGCGTCGGAGCCGAGCCGGACGTGGTTGTGGCTGTCCACGAAGCCGGGCAGCACCAGCCGGCCGCGGGCGTCCACCACCTCGGTGCCGGGGCCGGCCAGCACGCGCCAGCCGTCCCCGTCGCCCACCCAGGCGATCCGGCCGTCCCGGACGGCGATCGCCTCGGCGCGCGGCCGGGCGTCGTCAACCGTGTGGACGTGGGCGTTGTGCAGGACGAGGTCGGCGGGGCGGTTCACACGTTCTCCGGGAGCGTTGCGGGGGCGGTACCAGGGGCGGCGGGGGCGGCGGCCAGGTCGGCGGGCAGGGTCAGGACCCAGTGGGTGGCGCTGCGCGGACGCAGGTAGCCGAACCAGTAGGCGATGCCGACCAGCAGCACCGCGCCGGTGATCAGCAGGTCACGGGGGCTCTGCCGGGTGAGCGAGTACGCCAGGACGCCGATGGTGACCAGCGGGACGACCGGCCAGAGCGGCATCCGCCAGGCCGGGGTGGCGCGGTGACGGGCCCGCCGGGCGGTGAGCGCGGCGCAGCCGAGCAGCAGGTAGATCACCGCGACCACGACACCCGTGAAGCCGAGCAGGGCGTCGATCGGGACGGCGAGCGCGAGCACCACGCCGGGCACCCCGATGGCCAGGGTGGCGGCCCAGGGCGAGCCCCAGCGCGGGTGCAGGCTGCCGAGCACCCGGTTGACCGGGTCGGGCCAGGTCCGGTCGCGGGCGGAGGCGTAGAGCACCCGGCCGTTCTGCAGCACCATCACGATGACGGCGTTGAGGATGGCCGCGGCGATGCAGAGGGAGACGAAGGTGCCGACGGTGCTGCCGGCCCAGGAGTCCACCACCGCGACCAGGTCGCCGGCGGCCAGCTGGTCGGCCGAGTCGACGCCCAGGCAGATCGCCGCCACCGGGACGGTGATCAGCACCACGCCGGCCAGCAGCGACCAGAGCACGGTGCGGGCGACGGTGCGGCGCGGGTCGCGTAGGTCCTCGGAGAGGTACACGGCGGTGCCGAACCCGTTGTAGGTGAACAGCGCGACGGCGAGGCCGGAGATCAGCAGACCGGTGGTGAACGGGCTGGTGCCGCCCTGGCCGTCGGGCACCACGGCGTGCAGCAGGGTGGAGACCGGCTGGCGGACGTGCAGGAAGCCGAGCACGCTGACCAGGGCCGCGGCGAGCACCTCGATGCCGAGGAAGATGCCGGTGATCAGGGCGTTGGACTTGATGTCGAGCACGCCGACGGCGACGGCGAGGGCCATCACCAGCGCGCCGGCCACGGCCGGGTCCAGCGAGACGACGGAGGAGAGGTAGCCGGCCGCGCCGAGGGCGATGATCGGCGGGATCACCAGCAGCGACACCACCGAGATCACGAAGACCAGCCAGCCCGCGAGCCGTCCGAGCAACTGCCCGACGATCGAGTACTCGCCGCCGGCGCTGGGGACGAGCGTGCCGAGTTCGGCGTAGCAGAAGCCGACGCCGAGCGAGAGCGCCGCGGCGATCAGCAGGGTGAGCACGGCGCCGCTGCCCTGGCTCTGCAGCAGTGGCGGCACGACGATGAACAGCGAGGAGGCGGGTGTCACGCAGGAGAGGGTGAGCAGCACGCCGCCGAAGACGCCCAGGGAGCGCGGCAGCGCGGTGAGATCCGGCTTGGGGGATTCGTTCATCAGGCACCCGGACTCGGTAGAAGACGGTGGGGGTGCCCGTCATTCAACGCGTGGCAAAAAGATCGCGTCAAGGCTTCCTGGTTAACGTTTCACCCTCAGAGGGGGCCTATTTCTCTCTTTCATAGGCCGAAGCCCCGTCATGCGAATGAATTGCCGATCACAGCGGCAGATCGTAGGTGTAGGACTCCTTGACGATCTCCAGGTGGTACCAGGACTCCAGCCGGACCACGCCCGCCGAGGCGCGCAGCGCGTCCAGGGTGGCGAGCAGCGTCGGCCGGTCGCTCGCGTCCACCCCGCACACCACGTCGAACCGGCCGTAGCCCGCCGCCACGTAGTTGATCCCGGGCAGCCGGGCGGCCGCGGCGGCGGCCGCCGAGGCGCCGCCCCGCACGGTCAGGCCCACCCCGACCGCCTCGCGGACGCCGACGGCCCGGGAGTCGACCAGCCCGGTCACATGGACGGCACCGGACTGCAGCAGCCGCAGCACCCTCGCCCGGGTGGCGGGCTGGGAGAGCCCGACCCGCTCCGCGAGCGCCGCGAAGGAGGCCCGGCCGTCGGCCTGGAGCAGGCCCAGCAGCGTACGGTCCACCTCGTCCACGGCCGGCGGCCGCTCGACGGGCGGCGCGGCGGCGGGGACGCCGGTGACGCCGGTGACAGCGGGGACGGCAGCGGCATCGGGGGCGGCGGGGGCGGCCTCGGCGCCGGCCTCCCGGGCGCCGGCCGGATCGGTGGCGGGCGAGTAGGCGTCGCGGACCAGCCGGGTGCAGCGGAAGACCTCGATCCCCCGCACCCCGGGCGCCGACCGCAGCACGGCGAACTCGCGCTCCAGGGCGGCCTCGTCCGCCACCCGCAGCTCGGCCACCACGGCCCGGGCGCCCGCGGTGCAGGAGACGAAGCTGCTGGCCGGCCTGGCCGCGGCCACCTCGGCGGCCGGGCGGCCCGGCCCCTCGACGTCCAGCGAGACGTGGGCCACGGCGCCGATGCCGACCACCCAGGGCCGGACGATCCCGACCACCCGCACGGTGCCGGACTCCAGCAGCCGGTGCACCCGGGCCCGGGCCGCCTCCCGGGAGACGCCCAACGACTCGGCCAGCCGCTGGTAGCTGACCCGGCCGTCCTGCTGCAGTTCACGGACCAGCGCGGCGTCGAACGCGTCCAGCTTCATCGGCACTCCCCTGACCCGCCCCGCCCGGTCGCGCGGGAACAGGGCGATCGTACCGAGCCCCGACTCACTCCCTCTCAGATCTTTCTTGACCATACGTTCCAGATAGGGCTAGGGTCCTTCTCGTGGCCAGAACCAAGGAATTCGACCCGGACGCAGCACTGCAGGCAGCCCTGGAGCTGTTCTGGCGGCGCGGCTACGAGGCGACCTCGATGAACGACCTGGTGGAGCACCTCGGGATCGGCCGCGCCAGCCTCTACGCCACCTTCGGCAGCAAGCACGAGCTGTACCTGAAAGCCCTCGACCGGTACGCCGAGCTGACCGACCCCCGGCTGCTCGACGAGCTGTCCCAGCCCGGCCCGGTCCTGCCGGCCGTCCGGGCACTGGTCCGCCGGTTCGCCGCCGAGGCCGCCTCGGAACAGCGGGCCGCCGGCTGCTTCGTCACCAACACGGCGGCCGAACTGGCCCCCCACGACCGGGACGCGGCCCGCCGGGTCGAGGCCAGCTGGGACCACCTCGAGACCCTGCTGCACTCGGCGCTGGTCCGGGCGGCAGCCCGGGGGGAGCTGTCGCCCGGGCGCGACCCCCGGGCGCTGGCCCGGATGCTGGTCGTCCTGCTGCAAGGGGTCCGGGTGGTCGGCAAGGCCGCCTCGGACCCGCTCCGGGTGCACGACGCGGCCGAGCAGGCGCTGACCCTGCTCGACTGAGCGCCGCCCGCCGCTCCCCCGCACCCGTCCCGCACCCCTCCCCCTGGCCCGCGCCCCTCCGCACGTGGGCCCGACCCTGCTCCGCCCACCGCTCCGCACACCCGCCCCCGGCTCCCCGCACGGACCGCCCGCCGCACCCCGGCGGCCCGGCGCGCGGAGCCGCGCCCTCGCACGGCCACATACTGGAACGTCCGATCCATTATTGAGGACCCATGAATCCCACCGCGCGCCGCGGAGCCCAAGGCTTCGCCCTGCTCGGCACCGTCCAGGCCGCCCTGATCTTCACCCTCACGGCCATCGCCGTCCCGCTGCCGCAGATCGGCCGCGAGTTCGGGCTCGGGCGGTCCGGCCTCGTCCTGCTCAACGCCGCGTACGGGCTCTCCTTCGCCGGGCTGCTGCTGCTCGGCGGCCGGCTGGCGGACCGCTCGGGCGGCCGGCGCACGTTCACCACCGGCCTGCTGCTGTTCGGCGCCGCCTCGCTGGCCTCCGCACTCGCCCCCGGCTACCCGGCGCTGCTCGCCGCCCGCTTCGCGCAGGGCGCCGGCGCGGCCCTGGTCGCCCCCGCCGCGATGGCCGTGCTGCGGACGCTCCACACCGACCCCGCCGCCCACGCCCGGGCCCTGGCCGGCTGGGGAGGCCTGTCCGTGCTGGGGGCGACGGCCGGCAACCTGCTGTCCGGCGTGATCGCGGCGGCGGCCTCCTGGCGCTGGACCTTCGCCGTGCCGCTCGCGGTCACCGCCGCCGCCCTCGCCCTCGCGCCCCGGCTGCTGCGGCCGGCCGGCCCCGCCCGGGACGGCGGCCGGCACCGACCTCCCCCGGCCGGCCGCCCCGCGCTCGACCTTCCCGGAGCCGTCCTCGCCACCACCGGGATCACCCTCGCCGGCTGCGGCCTCGTCCTCGGCGAGGCACGGCCCTGGTCCTCCCCCGCCGTGCTCGGCGCCCTGGTCGGCGCCGCCGCCCTGCTCGGTGCGCTGCTGCTGGTGGAACGCCGCGTCCGGGACCCTCTGCTCCCGCCCGGCTTCCTGCTCCACCGGCGACGGGCCCTGGCACTCACCGCGGTCGGGCTCACCGCGGCCGCCACCTCGACGACCTTCGTGCTCCTCTCGCTCCACCTGCAGCAGCAGCGCGGGTGGTCACCGCCCGCGACCTCCGGTGCCTTCCTGCCCTTCGCCGCCGCCCTGCTCGGATCGAGCCGGGCGACCGGGCCGCTGATCGGGCGGTTCGGGCCCCGGCGGGTCACCGCGGCCGGGCTCGCCGCGGCCGCCGCCGGGCTGCTGCTGCTCGCCGCCACCGGCTTCGACCCCCGGCTCCCCTACCCCGTGGCCCTGCTGCCCGGGCTGGTCGTCCTGCCCGCCGGGGCCGCGGCCTCGTTCGCCGGGGCCGTGGTCCTCGCCGTGGAGGACGTCCCCCGGCACCTGGCCGGGCTGGCCGGCGGTGTGCTGAACACCGCCATGGAGCTGGGGCCGACCATCGTCCTGGCCGTCCTGCTCACCATCGGCAGCGACAGCGGCTCGCTGGCCCTGGCCGCGGCGGCGCTCGCCGCCACCGCGACGGCGGCCGCCGCGACGACCCGCCCGGGGCGCCGGCCGGGCACCGAGCCCCCCGCCCGCACCGGCCTCCGCCACCACGCCGGGCCCTGACCACCCGGCGGTCCCGGACAGTCCCCGACCGCTCCCCGACCACTCACCGACAACGCGCCGAAGACGCACCGACGACCCGCCCATGCCTCAGCCATGACTCAGCGATGACCCACCAAGCAAAGGGAGTTCCTGCCATGACCGCTCGATTCGAAGACCGCACCGTCCTGGTCACCGGGGCCGGTTCCGGGCTCGGCCGCGCCATCGCCCTCGCCTTCGCGGCCGAGGGCGCCCGGGTGGCCGTCGCCGGCCGGGGCGCCGCCCCGCTGGCCGAGACCGTCGCCCTGATCGAGAAGGAGGGCGGCACGGCCGCGGCCTTCACCGCCGACGTCAGCCGCTCGGCCGAGGTGCGCGCGCTGGTCCGGCGGACCGTGGAACTGTTCGGCGGCCTGGAGGTGGCCGTCAACAACGCCGGCGTCTTCCGTGGCGGGCAGCCGATCGCCGACCTGCCCGAGGCGGACTGGCAGACGCTGCTCGACGTGAACGTGACGGGCGTGCTGCTGTCGATGCAGGCCGAGATCGCCCACATGCGGGCCAACGGCGGCGGGACGATCGTCAACATCTCGTCCAACCTCGGTGCCCACCAGCGGCGTCCGGGCCTGGGCGGATACCTCGCCTCCAAGGCGGCCGTCAGCGCGCTCACCCGTGGCGCGGCCCTGGACCACGTCCGGGACGGCATCCGGATCAACGCGGTCAGCCCCGGCGCCTCGGACACCACGATGTCGCTGCTGCCCGGCGAGACGCCGGACCGGCGGGCCGTCCGGATGCGCGGCGAGTCGCCGCTCGGCCGGGTCGCCGCCACCGGCGAGGTCGCCGCAGCCGTGCTGTACCTGGCCTCGGCGGACGCCGGCTCCGTGGTCGGCGCCGACCTGGTGATCGACGGCGGCGCCTCGGCCTGATCCGGTCGGGGCCGGGCGGGGCCGGGCGACGGGGAACCGTCGCCCGGCCCACCGGGCCGGCCGGCGCGGGTGTCAGGAGGCCTCGTGCACCAACCGGCCGCCGACATATGTGCGTTCGACCCGCGCCTCGGCGACGGCCTGCGGGGCCAGGAAGACGTCCCGGTCCAGCACCACCAGGTCGGCGAGGTTGCCCGGCCGCAGGCTGCCGGCGTCGTCCAGGCCGTTCACATGGGCGGACCCGGCGGTGTAGGCGGCGAGGGCGGTCGCGAGGTCGAGCCGCTGTTCGGGCAGGAACACCCGATCGTCGTCGCCGCCCGGCAGGGTGCGGTTGACGGCCACGTGGATCCCGGCGAGCGGGTCGGGGCTGCTGACCGGCCAGTCGCTGCCGGCCGCCAGGGTCGCGCCCGAGCGCAGCAGGTCCCCGAACGGGTACTGCCGGGCGGCGCGCTCCGGGCCCAGGAAGGGAATGGTCAGCTCGTCCATCTGCGGTTCGTGGGCCGCCCAGAGCGGCTGGATGTTGGCGATGGCGCCGAGCCGGGCGAAGCGCGGGACGTCGGCCGGGTGGACGACCTGGAGGTGGGCCAGGTGGTGGCGGGTGCCGCGGTGGCCGTTGGCCCGGCGGGCGGCCTCGACGGCGTCGAGGGCCTCGCGGACGGCGCGGTCGCCCAGCGCGTGGAAGTGCACCTGGAAGCCGAGCGCGTCCAGTGCGACCACGTGCTCGCACAGGGCGGCCGGGTCGACGAAGCTCAGGCCGCTGTTGGCGGTCGCGCAGCCGCAGCCGTCCAGGTAGGGGCTGGTCATCGCGGCGGTGAAGTTCTCGGCGATCCCGTCCTGCATGATCTTCACCGACCGGGCCCGGAACCGCCCCTGCTCCAACTCCGCCCGTCGCTGGACCAGTTCGGGGATCTGCTCGGCGCCGCGGCCGCGGTCCCACCAGAGCGCGCCGGTCACCCGGGCGGTCAGGCTGCCGTCACGGGCGGCCGCCAGGTAGGCGTCCGACGGGTCCGGCTGGCCGTTGAACACGCCGAGCAGGGCGTCCTGCCACCCGGTGACACCCAGCGAGTGCAGCAGGCGCTGGGCCCGCAGCAGGCCGGCCAGCCGCTCGGCGGCCCCGGTCGGCGGGACGATCCGGGCGACCAGGGCGGTGGCGCCCTCCTGGAGCACGCCGCTGGGGGTGCCGTCCGGTTCGCGCTCGATCCGGCCGTCGGCGGGGTCGGGGGTGTCGCGGGTGACCCCGGCCAGTTCCAGGGCGCGGGTGTTGGCCCAGGCCCCGTGGTGGTCCCGGTTGAGCAGGTAGACGGGCCGGTCGGCGACCACCTCGTCCAGTTGCTGACGGGTGGGCAGGCCGCCCGCGAAGCTCTCCAGGGACCAGCCGCCGCCGGTGATCCAGGCCGCTCCCGGGTGGGTGCGGGCGTACTCGGCGATCCGGCTCCGGTACTCCTCCGGGCCGGTGGTGCCGGTGAGGTCGCACTGCCCCAACTCCACCCCGCCGTAGACGGCGTGGACATGCGCGTCCTGGAATCCCGGGATCAGCATCCTCCCCCGCAGGTCGACGACCTCGGTCCTGGGGCCGATCAGCTCCTTCACCTCGTCGTGCCCGACGGCGGTGATCCGCTCGCCGGTGACGGCCAGGCCGGTCGCCCGGGTGCGGGCCGGGTCGCCGGTGTGGACGGGGCCGCCGGTGAGGACCAGGTCGGCGTGGTCGGCAGTGCTCATGGGTGTCGGTCCGTCTCTCGGTGCGGAGGTACGGGCCGGCGTTCGGCCGGCCCGTACCGCGGGGTCACGCCGCGGGGGCGGGGGTCAGGTCGGCGGCGTCGGCGTCCGTGCCGCGGCCGGTGGTGAAGTAGGGGGACTTGCGGACCCAGCGCGCCCAGCCGGCCGCGAGGAGCCCGGTGCCGATCATCAGCACCGGCCCGAGCAGCTGGAACCAGCCGTTGTCGGCGCTGAGTTCGAAGTGGTCGGCCGAGGACCAGAAGGTCCAGGCGAGGTAGCCGCCGAGCGTGAGCAGGACGACCGCGCCGGCCAGGGGCGCCACCACCGCCCGTAGGGCCTGCGCCGGGGCCTCGCGCAGCAGGTGGCGGAAGCGCACGGCCGCCGCGACGCCGGTGAGGGCGTAGTAGAGGGCGACGACGATGCCGATCGAGTTGACCGCGGCGCCGATCAGGTCCGTCACGGTGGGGATGGCCAGGCACAGCAGGGCCACCGCGGCGGCGATGCCGGCGACCAGCACGGTCCCGGCCGCCGGCGTCCCGTACCGGGGGTGCAGTCTGGTCCAGACCGGGCCGAGCGTGCGGTCGCGGCCCATCGCGAAGTTGCCGCGCGCGGCGGGGATGACGGCGGCCTGCAGCGAGGCCACGGCCGAGAAGGTCAGCGCGATCAACGGCAGTGCGGCCAGCGGCTGCTGGGCCAGCCGGTGGCCGAACCAGGTCAGCCCCTGGGCCCCGTTGTCCACCAACTCGTCCATCGGCAGCACGCGTTGGAACGCGGTACCGGCCAGCAGGAACACCGCCAGCACGCTGACCAGCGCGAGGGTGCCGGCCCGGGACGCGTCCCGCGGGTGGCGGACCTCCTCCCCCACGCTGAAGACCGTCTCGAACCCCCAGTAGCAGAACACCATCAGCACCATGCCCTGGGCGAGCGCGGAGAGCGAGGGGATGGCGAACGGGTCGTACCAGGACAGCGAGAACGGCTGGTCGCCGGCGAACAGCCCGTACCCGCAGAAGCCGAGCAGCACCAGGTACTCGAAGACGAGCAGGTACTTCTGCAGCCGGGCGGCCAGGCCCACGCCCCGGACGGCGACCAGGGTGGCGGCCAGCAGGACCAGCAGGCCGACCAGGGTGGTCTGCGCGGTGGAGTCGGGGTCCAGGGTGAGGCCTGCCAGGCCGTGCAGGCCCGCCTCGCCGAGGAGTTGGAGCAGCGCCGAGCCGGTGACCGTGGTGGTGTAGGCCATGAAGACGATGCCGCCGACCAGGTTCACCCAGCCGGTGAGGAACCCGAGCCAGGGGTTCAGGATGCCGCCGACCCAGGTGTAGGCGTTGCCGGCGTTGGGCTCCACCCGGTTCAGCCGGGCGTAGCCGCTCGCGATGCCGAGCACCGGCAGGAAGGCCAGCAGGGCGACGGCCGGCAGGTGCAGGCCGACGACGCCGGCGGTCAGCCCGAGGCCGATCCCGACGCTGGAGGTGGCCGCGATGCTGGAGGCGGCGATCACCACGCCGTCCACGACCCCGAGCGACTTGCGCAGACCCGGCTGCGCGGACCTTCCGTCGTCCTGCGGGGCTCTCGCCCCGTCGTTCGCCATGGATGCCAACGGACCACCACCTTGATCGGCCGAAGCCGCCGTCGGCTCCGTGGACAGGAATGAAACGTCCTGCGCACTTCACACGTCAATGGCGTTGTCATAAGGTGTCGGCACCATGAGCGGGGCGGAACGGGCGACGGCCCGCGGGCCGGTCGGCCGGGCCGAGGCGTTGGAAGGAGAGCCGATGGGTGAACGCGTGGTCCCGGAGCCGGACCGCCGGCGCAGGCGCCCCACCAAACAGGGCACCGTGCTCTCCGCCGAGGCGATCGTCGCGACGGCGCTGCGGCTGATCGGGCAGCACGGCTCCGAGGCCCTGACCGTCCGCCGGCTGGGCGCCGCCCTCGGGTCCGACCCGAGCTCGATCTACCGCTACTTCCGCAACACCGACGACCTGCTGCTCGCCATCGCCGACGAGCTGATCTCCCGTGCCCAGCAGGGCTGGCGGGCGACCGGGGACTGGCAGGCCGACCTGCGGGAGATCGGACGGCGGATCCACCACGCCTACCAGCGGCATCCCCGGACGGCCATACTCGCCGCCTACCGCACCACCGGGCGGGCGCACGAGATCCGGGCCGTCGAGGTGATCCTCGGCGTGCTGCGACGCGGCGGCTTCCCCGACGCCGAGGCGGTGCGGATCTACCACGCCTTCGTCGACCAGGCGCTGGCCTTCGCGGCCCTCGACGCGGCGGCGAGCGCCCTCCCGTCCGCGGCCCGGCAGGCCGACGAGGACGTGTGGCACCGGACGTACGCCCGGCTGCCCGCGGAGAGCCACCCGCACATCGCCGCCACCGCGCCGCTGCTGGTGGCCGAGATGCGCGTCTCCGGGTACCCGGCGGCGCTGGAGCTGCTGCTGGAGGCGGCCGCGGCACGCCTGGAGCGGCCCCGGGGCACCGCCGGGTGAGCGCGGACGGGCACGGGACGGCGGCAGCACCGCCGGATGAGCACGGACGCGCCCGGGACAGCACGGCGCCCGGACCCGTCCGTCGGGTCCGGGCGCCGGGCGGCCGGGGCTACTGCGGCGTCACGTACGCCCCGGAGATGCCGCCGTCCACCAGGAAGGTGTTGGCGGTCATGAAGGAGGAGTCGTCGCTGGCCAGGAAGGCGACGGCGGCGGCGATCTCGTCCGGCTCGGCGAACCGGCCGAGCGGGATGTGCACCAGCCGGCGGGCGGCCCGCTCCGGGTCCTTGGCGAACAGCTCCTGCAGCAGCGGGGTGTTGACCGGGCCGGGGCAGAGCGCGTTGACCCGGATCCCCTCCCGGGCGAACTGCACGCCCAGCTCGCGGGACATCGCCAGCACCCCGCCCTTGGAGGCGCTGTAGGAGATCTGCGAGGTGGCCGCGCCCATCACCGCGACGAAGGAGGCGGTGTTGATGATCGAGCCCTTGCCCTGCCGCTGCATGTGCGGGATCGCGTACTTGCAGCAGAGGTAGACGCTGGTCAGGTTGACGTCCTGGACCCGCTTCCAGGCCTCCAGGCCGGTGGTGAGGATGGAGTCGTCGTCGGGCGGCGAGATGCCGGCGTTGTTGAAGGCGATGTCGAGGCGGCCGTACTCGGCGACGGCCCGCTCGTACATCTCGCGCACGGCGTCCTCGTCGGTCACGTCGGCCTGCACGAACAGGCCGCCGACCTCCTCCGCGGCGGCCTTGCCGGCCGCCGCGTCGATGTCCACGCAGACCACCCTGGCCCCTTCGGCGGCGAACCGCCGGGCGGTCGCGAGGCCGATCCCGCTGCCCGCGCCGGTGATGACGGCCACCCGGCCGTCGAGTCGCTCGGTCATGGCGTTATTCCTCCGTGGAGATGAAGACGTTCTTGGTTTCGGTGAAGGCGTGGAGGGCGTCGGGGCCCAGTTCCCGGCCGAGGCCGGACTGCTTGAACCCGCCGAAGGGGGTCGAGTACCGCACCGAGGAGTGCGAGTTGACCGACAGGTTGCCCGCCTCCACCCCGCGGGCCACCCGCAGCGCCCGGCCCACGTCGCGGGTCCAGATCGAGCCGGACAGGCCGTAGTCGGTGCTGTTGGCGATCCGCACCGCGTCCGCCTCGTCGCGGAACGGGACGACGGCGACCACCGGGCCGAAGATCTCCTCGGTGAAGGCCGGGGAGTCCTGCCGGAGCGGCGAGAGCACGGTCGGCGGGTACCAGAAGCCGGGCCCGTCCGGGGCGGTGCCGGTGAAGGCGACCGGGGTGTCCGCGGTGACGTACGAGGCGACCCGGGCCCGGTGGGCGGCCGAGATCAACGGCCCCATCTCGGTCTTCTCGTCGTTGGGGTCACCCACCCGCACCCCTCGGACGGCCGGCTCCAGCAGGGCCATGAACTCCTCGAACACGCCCGCCTCGACGAGGATCCGGGAGCGCGCGCAGCAGTCCTGGCCGGCGTTGTCGAAGACGGCGTACGGCGCGGTGGCGGCGGCCTTGGCGAGGTCGGCGTCGGCGAAGACGATGTTGGCGCTCTTGCCGCCGAGTTCGAGGGTGACCGGCTTGACCTGCTCCGCGCAGCCGGCGGCGATCGCCCGGCCGACGGCGGTGGAGCCGGTGAAGACGACCTTGGCCACGTCCGGGTGGGTGACGAAGCGGTGGCCGACGACCGGGCCGCGGCCCGGCAGCACCTGGAGGACCCCCTCGGGAATCCCGGCCCGCAGGGCGAGTTCGGCCAGCCGCAGGGCGGTCAGCGGGGTGAGTTCGGCGGGCTTGAGCACCACCGTGTTGCCGGCCGCGAGGGCCGGCGCCAGGCCCCAGGCGGCGATCGGCATCGGGAAGTTCCAGGGCACGATGACGCCGACCACGCCGAGCGGTTCCTGGAAGGTCACGTCCAGGCCGCCGGCCACCGGGATCTGCCGCCCGAACAGGCGTTCCGGCGCGGCGGCGTAGTACTCGATCACGTCGCGGGCGTTGCCGGCCTCCCAGCGGGCGTTGCCCACCGTGTGGCCGGCGCCCGCGACTTCCAGTGCGGCGAGGTGCTCGCGGTCCGCGTCGACCGCGGCGGCGAAGGCCCGCAGCAGCCGGGCGCGGTCGGCCGGCGCGACCTTGCGCCAGCTCGCGAAGGCGGCCTTGGCCCGGGCGACGGCGGCGTCGGTCTCGGCGAGGCCCGCCATGGCCACCGTCTGGATCACCTCCTCGGTGGCGGGGTTGACCACCTCGAAGAGGTCCTGGTCCGAACTCACGGTGCTGTCTCCTAGGGGGTGGTGGCCGTGGCAGCGGTGACGAACGCCTCGAAGAGGCGGGGGTCGGAGGGGTCGGTCTCGGGGTGCCACTGGACGCCGAGGGCGAAGCGGTGGCCGGGCAGTTCGACGGCCTCGACGGTCTCGTCGGCGCTCCAGGCCGAGGGCAGCAGCCCGTCGCCGAGGCGGTCGACCGCCTGGTGGTGGTAGCAGGCCACCTTGGCGGTGCGGCCGAGAATCCCGGCGAGCCGGGTGGCGGGGCGGACCATCACGGCCTGGGTGCCGAAGGTGGCGGGGGCGGGCTGGTGGACCTGGTCGCCGACCCGGTCGGGCAGGTGCTGCACCAGGCTGCCGCCGAAGGCGACGTTCATCAGTTGCATGCCCCGGCAGATGCCGAGCACCGGGAGGTCCCGCTCCAGGGCGGCGTCCAGCAGCCCGAACTCCCAGCTGTCGCGCAGCGGGTGGGGCTCTCCCGTGCGCGGGTGCGGCGCCTCGCCGTACCTGGCGGGGTCGATGTCGGGCCCTCCGGAGAGCAGCAGGCCGTCCAGCCGGTCCAGCAGCCGGCCGGTGGCGCCGGCCTGCGGGGGCAGCAGGACGGGTGTGGCGCCGGCCCGGGCGAGGGCCTCGACGTAGCTCTGCGGCAGCAGGGCCGCGCTCTGCTCCCAGACGCCCCAGGCCGCCCGGTCGAGATAGCTGGTGATCCCCACCAGCGGTCCGCCCGTCACAGCCGCTCGAATCCGCGCCGGCGCTCCCAGTCGGTCACCGCCGCGTCGTAGGCGGCGAGTTCGACCCGGCCGGCATGGCTGTAGTGCCGTACCACGTCCTTCCCGAAGGCCAGCGCGGCCGCTTCGCTGTGCTCGAAGGCGTCGACGGCGTCGCGCAGGGTGGCGGGCACCCTGGGGGCGTCGGAGCCGTAGGCGTTGCCGCTGAACTCGGGCTCCAGCGGCAGCTGCTGCTCGATGCCGTGCAGTCCGGCGGCGATCAGGGCGGCCACCGCGAGGTACGGGTTGACGTCCCCGCCGGGCACCCGGTTCTCGAAGCGCAGCGAGGCGCCGTGGCCGACCACCCGCAGCGCGCAGGTGCGGTTGTCCCGGCCCCAGGCGATCGCGGTCGGCGCGAAGCTGCCCGGCACGTACCGCTTGTAGGAGTTGACGGTGGGGGCGAGCAGCAGCGCGAAGTCCGCCAGGCAGGCGAGCTGCCCGGCCAGGAAGTGCTCCATCACCGGGGAGAAGCCGTGCGGGCCGTCCCCCGCCATCACGGGCCGGCCCTGCTCGTCGCGCAGGCTGAGGTGGATGTGACAGGAATTGCCCTCGCGCTGGTCGTACTTGGCCATGAAGGTGAGGCTGACGCCTTCCTGGGCGGCGATCTCCTTGGCGCCGGTCTTGTAGACCGCGTGGTCGTCGCAGGTCCGCAGCGCCTCGCCGTACTTGAAGGCGATCTCGTGCTGGCCGAGGTTGCACTCGCCCTTGGCCGACTCGACGGTGAGCCCGGCGCCGGCCATCTCGTTGCGCAGCCGGCGCAGCAGCGGCTCCACCCGGGAGGTGCCGAGGATGGAGTAGTCGACGTTGTACTGGTTGACCGGGGTGAGCCGGTGGTAGTCCTTCTCCCAGGCCTGTTCGTAGGTGTCCTTGAAGACGATGAACTCCAGCTCGGTGCCGGCGTAGGCGTGCCAGCCGTGGCCGGCGAGGCGCTCCAGCTGCCGGCGCAGGATCTGCCGGGGCGACACGGTGACCGGCCGCCCGTCGTGGTGGGCGACGTCGCACTGGACCATGGCGGTGGCGGGGTGCCAGGGCACCGCGCGCAGGGTGTCGAGGTCGGGGGTGAGGACGAGGTCGCCGTAGCCGCTCTCCCAGGAGGAGATCTCGTAGCCGTCCACGGTGTTCATGTCGATGTCGACGGCGAGCAGGTAGCCGCAGCCCTCGGCGGAGTTGGGGACGACGTCGGAGAGGAAGTACTCGGCCGCGATCCGTTTTCCCTGCAGCCGGCCCTGCATGTCGGTCATGGCGAGGACGACGGTGTCGATCGCCCCCCGGGCGACGCCGGCGCGCAGGTGCTCCAGGGTCAGGCGGGGACTCATCGGATCTCCAGTTCGGCTTCGGCGGCGGCGAGTTCCTCGGGTGTGCCGTGCACCTTGGGGCCGGTGAACCAGTGCCTGGCCGAGACCAGCCACCAGACGCCGGCGAAGCCGAGGACGACCGCCACCGCGACGGGCGTGTAGTTGAAGCTGACGGCGGTGACCGGGCTGACGGTGGGGAGCATGAAGAGCACCGCGATCAGCGCCGTCCAGCCGACGGCCACCAGGCCGACCGGCCGGCTCCACCGGCCGAGGTGCCAGGGGCCGCGGGCGAAGGCGTCGCCCTGCCGCAGCCGCAGGAACACCGGGATGACGTAGGCGATGTAGAGGCCGATCACCGAGACGGAGGTGACGGCGGCGTAGGCGGTGCTGTTCCACAGGGCCGGCAGGCCGAGCAGGAAGGCGCCGCCGGCGGCGAGCCAGACCGCGCTGGTGGGGGTCTGGGTGCGGGGGTTGATCCGGTGCCATAGCCGGGAGCCGGGCAGTGCGCCGTCCCGCGAGAAGGCGTAGATCATCCGGGAGTTGGCGGTGACCGAGGCCATGCCGCAGAAGAACTGGGCGCCGATGACGATCAGCAGCAGGAGCTTGGCGCCGGTGTCCCCGATGGCGTCGATGAAGATCTGGGCGGGCGGTACGCCGGTGGAGCTGGTGAGCGCGCCGTCGTAGTCCTGGATGGCGAAGGTGAGGCCGAGCAGCAGGATCCAGCCGGCGACCAGCGAGACGAGGACGGAGTTCACGATGCCGCGCGGGCCGGAGCGGGCGGCGTCCTGGGTCTCCTCGGTCATGTGGGCGGAGGCGTCGTAGCCGGTGAGGGTGTACTGCGCGAGCAGCAGGCCGAGCATGGCGACGTAGAAGGAGCTGTGGAAGCCGGTGTTGTTGACGAACTTCGTGAGGGCGAAGGACGCGGAGGCGTGGTGGGAGGGCACCAGGACGAGGGCGCCGACGATGACCGTGACACCGGCCAGGTGCCACCAGACGCTGACGTTGTTGAACAGGGCGACCAGCCGGACGCCGCGGGTGTTGAGCAGGCCGTGGACGAGCAGGATCACCGCGAAGACCGTGACGGTGTGCCCCGGGGTGGCCGCGAAGCCGAACTGCATCTCCAGCAGGGCGTTGGCGAAGGTGGCCGCGCCGTAGTCGACGCCGGCGGTGACCGCGACCTGGCCGAGGAAGTTGAACCAGCCGGTGAACCAGGCCCAGGCGGGGCCGCGGGAGGGGGCGAGTTTGGCCGCCCAGTAGTAGAGGCCGCCGGCGGTGGGGTACGAGGAGCAGATCTCGGCCATGGCGAGGGCGACGCAGAGGGTCATCAGGCCGACCACCGGCCAGCCCCAGGTGATCATCGCCGGGCCGCCGGTGTTCAGGCCGAAGCCGTAGAGGGTGAGGCAGCCGGAGAGGATCGAGACGATCGAGAAGGAGACGGCGAAGTTGGAGAAGCCCGACATCGAGCGGGCCAGCTCCTGGGTGTAGCCGAGTTCGCGCAGCCGTTGCTCGTCCGGGGAGAGGGCGGGTGCGGTGCCGGTGGTGATCCCGGCGGCGTCGGCCGGAAACACCGGCATGCCAGGGTGGTCGGCGGGGGAGGGTTCGGGAGACATGCGCACCCCTTCTTGGGGGTTCGGTGGGGGATCCGAAACGTGCGCCACAGCACTGTGGTGGTCAATGGACTGAAACCGGACCATTGACGTATGCGCATGCTTCACCCTGCGGCTCCACCCCGTCAAGGGGACCTGCCGACCTGGCTCGCCGGCCCTCCCTCGGTAGGATTCCGGAGTGGACCTGGCGGGCGCGCGCGACGCGCGGATGGACTGGCGGGGCGGCGCGATCTTCCGCCCCGTCCGGACCGGCAACACCTTCGAGGAGACGGTCGAGCGGCTCCTGGAGGCGATCAAGCTGGGCGTCCTCGCGTACGGTGACCGGCTGCCGCCGGAGCGTGAGCTGGCCGGCCGGCTGAACGTGAGCCGGGAGACCCTGCGCGAGGCGATCCGCTCGCTGCAGCTCGCCGGCTGCGTCGAGTCCCGGCGCGGCCGCTACGGCGGCACCTTCGTCACCTACCGGCTGCCGCCGCCCGACCCCGGCGACCTGCGCCGGGCCGTGCAGGACATGGGCGCCGGGCTGGAGGACGCGCTCACCTACCGGATGGTGCTGGAGACCGGCGCCGCCGAGCAGGCCGCGAGACGCCCGCTCACCGAGGAGCAGCGCGCCTACCTGCGGGAACGTCTCGCCGACCTGGAGAACGCCGCCCCCGAGGAGTACCGCCAGCTGGACTCCCGCTTCCACCTCGCGATCGCCGAGCTCACCGGCTCGCACTCGCTGGCGGCCGGCATCGCCGAGAGCCGGATGCGGCTGAACGACCTGCTCAACGCGATACCGATGCTGGAGCGCAACATCGACCACGCCTCGGAGCAGCACCGCACGATGGTGGACACCATCCTGGCCGGCGACGCCGAGGGCGCCAGGCGCTGCACCGAGGAGCACCTGGAGGCCACCGCGGCCCTGCTGCGCGGGTTCCTGGGCTGACCGGGTGGACCGGGATCCGGGCCCGGCGGGGCGGCGCCCGGCGGGCCGCCGGGGCCACTACGGCAGCGGAGTGACCCGGGTCACTCCATCGATGCGTAACGCCTCGGACTCCGGGAACGATTAGTCGAACGGTGCTTGCCGCGTGGAGGATCCCTGATCCGTCACACACTCCGTGCGCGGCGGAGCCGTTTCATGCCCACTGCACCGAGAGGCCACTCGTGTCGCCCAGCCCGTCCCGCACGCTTCCGCATCGGATCGCTGAATCCGCGTCCTTGATGGCACTCATCGAGCGCGGCAGGACCACAGGACACATCACCGGCGATGAGGTGCGCCAGGCTTTCGAGGCCGACAACATTCCGACCACGCAGTGGAAGGTCGTCCTCCGGAGCCTGAACCAGGTGCTCGACGAGGACGGGGTAGTCCTGGCGGTCCGACCTGCACAGGAGCCCAAACCAGCTGCTGGAGACCCGAACCGGCGCTCTGTCAAGAAAACCGTAGCCACGCGCGCTACCCCTGTCAAGAAGATCACAGCGGCCCCCGTGGAGGCCTCCGACGAGGCCTCCGGGGCGCCCGCCGAGGCCGCCTCGCCGGTGAAAAAGGCGGCCGCGGCCAAGAAGGCGGCCCCCGCGAAGAAGGCCGCCGCGGTGAAGAAGACGGCCGCGAAGAAGACCACCCCGGCCGCCGCCAAGAAGACCGCGGCGAAGGCCGGCCCGGAGGACACCTCCGCGGCCGAGCCCGCCGCCGAGGACGACCTCTTCGACGAGGCCACGGCCGGCGAAGCCGGCCAGGAGCCGGAGACCCCCGGCATCGGCAGCTTCGTCCTGTCGGACGACGACGAGGACGACGCCCCCAAGGTGCAGGTCACCACGCCCGGCGCCAGCGCCGACGCGGTGAAGGACTACCTGAAGCAGATCGGCAAGGTCTCGCTGCTCAACGCCGAGCAGGAGGTGTCGCTGGCCAAGCGCATCGAGGCCGGCCTGTTCGCGATGGAGAAGCTCGCCTCCGGCGAGGAGCTCACCCCGGTGTTCCGGCGCGAGCTGGAGCTGATCGCCGAGGACGGCCGGCGCGCCAAGGACCACCTGCTGGAGGCCAACCTCCGCCTGGTGGTCTCGGTGGCCAAGCGCTACACCGGGCGCGGCATGCTCTTCCTGGACCTGATCCAGGAGGGCAACCTCGGCCTGGTCCGCGCGGTCGAGAAGTTCGACTACACCAAGGGTTTCAAGTTCTCCACCTACGCCACGTGGTGGATCCGCCAGGCGATCACCCGCGCGATGGCCGACCAGTCCCGCACCATCCGCATCCCGGTGCACATGGTCGAGGTCATCAACAAGCTGGCCCGCCTGCAGCGCCAGATGCTCCAGTCGCTCGGCCGCGAACCCACCCCGGAGGAGCTGGGCAAGGAGCTCGACCTCACCCCGGAGCGGGTGATCGAGGTGCAGCGGTACGGGCGTGAGCCGATCTCCCTGCACACCCCGCTCGGCGACGAGGGCGACAGCGAGTTCGGTGACCTGATCGAGGACACCGAGGCCGTCAAGCCCGCCGACGCGGTCAGCTTCACCCTGCTCCAGGAGCAGCTCCGGGCGGTGCTGGAGACGCTGGCCGAGCGCGAGGCCGGCGTGGTCTCGATGCGCTTCGGCCTCACCGACGGCCAGCCGAAGACGCTGGACGAGATCGGCAAGGTCTACGGGGTCACCCGTGAGCGGATCCGCCAGATCGAGTCCAAGACCATGTCGAAGCTGCGCCACCCGTCGCGCTCCCAGGTGCTGCGCGACTACCTGGACTGACCGGGCCTCCCGGACGTACGGGCCCCGGCCGGATCCTCCCGGCCGGGGCCCGGCCGCGTGCGGTGCCGGGACGCCGGGGCCCGTACGCGGGCGGCCGGGAGGGGCGGGTCCGGGGGCGGGGAGGGTCCGGGCGACGGCCGGGCCGCGGGGGGACATGAGAAGGGCCCGGCCCGGACCACCCTGCGGTGGTCCGGGCCGGGCCCGGAAGAACTGGAGCGCCGGGCCCGATTTGAACGGACTCTCCCTACTGAAAGTAGGGCGTGCTCCACCAGCACCTCCGACGCCTGCCAGGAAGATCTCTCTTCCGACACCGAGAACATTACCAGGTCGTGGCGGTCCTCCCGTACCGGCGGGGCGGCGGCCCGGCCCCGGCCGGCCGGGCGTCAGCGGCCCGGCGGCCGGACGGAGTTCAGCCGCCCTTCACCGGGCGGGCCCGCCGCCCGCCGTCACAGGTGCTTGGCGATCTCGGGCAGCAGCTCCTTGAAGGTGCGGCCGGCGGCCGGTTCCCCGATCGCGGTCAGCTGCCAGCCGGTGCCCGCCCGGTGGACCTTGGCCATGATCTGGGCGGTGTACGGGCCGCCGCCGGTGAGGGTGTAGCGGGCCAGCTCCGTGCCGTTGCTCTCGTCCACCAGACGGCAGAAGGCGTTCTGCACCTCCTGGAAGGTCTGCCCGGTGAACGAGTTGACGGTGAAGACGATCTGCTCGACCTGCGCGGGCACCTTCTGCAGGTCCACCACGATGGACTCGTCGTCGGCGCCCTGGCCGGCCCCGCCGGTCAGGTTGTCGCCGCTGTGCCGCACCGAGCCGTCCGAGCTGGTCAGCTTCTGGAAGTAGACCACCTCGACCGGCTTGCTGCCCGCGAACAGCACGGCCGAGGCGTCCAGGTCGATCTCCCTCGGGAGCAGCTTGGCCAGGAACCCCTTGCGCGGCGAGGCCTTCCAGCCGAGGCCCATCCGCACCACGCTGAGCGCCCCTCCGCCGGCCTTCTCCAGGCTGATCCGCTGTCCCTTGCCGAGGTTGACGGTCATGAGTCCTGCTCTCCTTTTGTCGGCCGACGGTCGGACGATGCGCTTGTGCACCGGCTCGGGCCACCGGTGCGCCGGGCGGCCGGCGGCGGGCCCTGGCCGGGGCCCGCGGTACCGGTCAGACGTTGACCCCGTAGTCGGAGGCGATGCCCCGCAGACCGGAGGCGTAACCCTGGCCGATCGCCCGGAACTTCCACTCGGCGCCGTAGCGGTAGAGCTCGCCGAAGACCATCGCGGTCTCGGAGGAGGCGTCCTCGCTGAGGTCGTAGCGGGCCACCTCGCTGCCGTTGGCCTGGTTGACGATCCGGATGAAGGCGTTGCGGACCTGGCCGAAGTTCTGCAGCCGGGCGTCGGCGTCGTAGATCGACACCGGGAAGACCACCTTGGTGACGTTGGCCGGGACGCTCGCCAGGTCGACCTTGATCTGCTCGTCGTCGCCGTCCCCGCCGCCGGTGAGGTTGTCGCCGCTGTGCTCGACCGAACCCTCCGGGCTGCGCAGGTTGTTGAAGAAGACGAAGTGCTGGTCGGAGACGACCCGTCCGGCGTCGTTGCACAGCAGGGCGCTGGCGTCGAGGTCGAAGTCGGCCCCGGTGGTGGAGCGGACGTCCCAGCCGAGGCCCACGATGACCGCGGTCAGCCCCGGGGCCTCCTTGGTCAGCGAGACGTTGCCGCCCTTGGCCAGCGAGACTCCCATGTTGCCCTCCTGGGGATTCCCCGTGCCGGGCCCGGAACGCCCGGCTCTCTGTGGTTCGGGGATCATAAATCTACAACACTGTAGAGAACAGGAGAATCTGTCCGGCCGTCATCGGGCCCGACCGGTACCGGCGATGGCGGCGCCCGGCGCGACACCGGCAAAAGCCGGGCAAAGGCCCGGCAAAGATCCAGGCCGGACCGGTCAGTAGGATGGACAGCGCGCCCGAGCAGGACCGGGCGGCGAGACCGGAGGGAGAGCCCGGCATGGGCACCGAACAGCAAGCGCCCGCCGAGCACCCGCGGGTGCGCAGGCGCGGGCAGGGTGAACTGGAGGCGCAGGTCCTGGCGGCCCTCCAGGCGGCGCCCGGCCCGGCCACCGCGGTCTGGGTGCAGCAGCACCTCGGCGACGGGCTGGCCTACACCACGGTGATGACCATCCTGTCCCGGCTGCACGCCAAGAAGGCCGTCTCCCGCAGCCGTTCGGGCCGCTCGTACGTCTGGCGGGCCGCCTCCGACACCGCCGGGCTGGCCGCCCTGCGGATGCGCCGGGTGCTGGACAACGAGGCCGACCGGGACGCCGTGCTGGCCAGCTTCGTGAGCACCCTGCTCCCCGACGACGAGAACCTGCTGCGGGCCCTGCTGGACAGTGCCGTCGACGACGGAAGCTGACCCCCGTGGGCGTCTTCGTCTTCCTCCCGCTCGTGCTGCCGCTGACCGCGCTGCCGATCGCCAGGCTGGCCGGACTGCACCTGCACCCCCGGACGGCCGCCCGGCTGCTGACCGCGCTCAGCGTGGTGATGGGCGTCTGCAGCACGCTCTGCCTGGGCCTGCTCGGCGTGATCGGCACCGCCCAGATCCCGGGCAACCCGCTGCCGGACAGCTGGTCGGCCCCGGAGGTCCGGGACGTGGTGCCGTTCCACGAGGCGGTCGGGTTCGGCAGCATCGCGCTGCTCTGCGCCGTCGCGGTGGCCTGCGGCGCCACCCTGGTACGCCACCTGCGGGTCCGGCGCCGGCTGCGGCACGCGCTGGCCGCCGTCCCGCACGAGCGGGACGTCGCCGTCCTGCCGGACCGCACGCCGTACGCCTACGCGCTGCCCGGCCGGCCCGGGCGGGTGGTGGCCTCCACCGCGATGGCCGCCGGCCTGGCGCCGGACGAGTACCGGGCCCTGCTCGCGCACGAGCGGGCCCACCTGACCCACCGCCACCACCGGATCCTGCTGGCCACCCGGCTGGCGAGCCGGGTCAACCCGTTCCTGCGCCCGCTGCAGGCCGCCGTCGCCTTCGGCGCCGAGCGCTGGGCCGACGAGGAGGCCGCCGAGGCGGTCGGCGACCGGCGGCTGACCGCGCGCGCGGTGGCCAACGCCGCCCTGCTGACGCACCGGGCCGGCGGCCCGCACACCCCGCCCGGCCTGGCCGCCTTTGCCGCGCCCGGCCCCGTGCCGCGCCGGGTCGCCGCCCTGCTGGGGCCCGTCCCGGCGGCCGGCGGCTGGCCGCCCGCGCACAGTCCGGCCGGTCTGGCGGCGATGGTCGCGGCGGCGGGCACGGCGGCCTCGGCGCTGTCCGCGGTGAACGCGGCGGTGGCCCTGCTGCTGGTGCTCAAGGCCGCCACGCCGCTCTAGGTCGTGTCTGACAATTCCCGCCGGGCGCCCGGGGGGCGAGCCGTCAAGGCCGGCCCCCGGAACGGGCCCGGCACCCCCGGCAGGCCGGAGCCCCGGGCGGGCCTTCGCAGCCGCCCGGGGCTCCGGCGCCCGGTCACGGCCGGCGGCGCGGGATCCCGGCCTCGAAGGTGCGGAAGCCGCACTCCTGCTGCCACTCCAGCTCGGCCTTCGGGCTGCCGGCCAGCAGCGCCGCGCAGGCGGCGCCCGGGTGGTCGGTGCCCGGCTCGTCGCCCGCGCACTCGGCGGCCGGGCGGTAGCCGTCCCGGTCGGCCCACAGGCTGCGCCCGGGCAGGAAGGCGTACTCCAGGGACGCCCTGGCCAGGTCGCGCAGCGCCGGGTAGTCGAGGTCGTACGTCAGCGCGGCCCGCTGGTACTCCATGGTGATGTCGCCGCGGGAGACCCCGGGGTCGTCGGTGGCCAGGGCCACCGGGACGTGCGCCGCCCGGTAGCGGGGGAAGGGGTGCTCGGGCCCGCTGACGCCGAGGATCTGCGCGTTGCTGGTGAGCGGGACCTCGATGGCCACGTGACGGTCGGCCAGCAGCCGCAGCAGCTCCTGCGGGTCGTCCTCGTACGCCAGGTCGACGCCGTGGCCGATCCGCTCCGCGTGGCCGGTGACGACCGCCTCCCGGATGTGGAAGCGCAGGTCCTCGGGCTTGACCAGGCCGGGCACCAGCTCCCCCGCGTGCAGGGTGATGTGCGCCTCGGGGTAGACGCCGTGCAGGTAGTCCAGCATCTGCATCTGGAGCCGGTAGTTCTCCAGCGCGGCGGGCGCGTCCTCGGGCTGGACCAGGTTGACCGCCACGAACCGCGGGTCCTGCCGGGCCAGTTCCATGCCGACCAGCAGCTGGGTGAACACCCGTGCCGGGGTGGAGGCCCGGGAGGCCTGGGAGATGAACCGGACGGTCAGCGCGCAGCCCGGCGCGGCGCCCGGCCCGTCGCAGTGCGAGGTCGCCCGGTACTCCGCCTCGGTGGCGTCCGCCTCGGCGATCGCCGTCCTGACCACCTGGCCGAGCCCGTCGTCGGCGAGCAGCTTCTGCCGCAGGGCCTCGAAGTCGCTGTCGAAGCCGACCTTGGCGGCGAGCGCGGCGGCCGCGTCCGAGGCCGGGGTGAGCATGGTCTCCAGGTAGGACTGGTGCTGGCCGGCGGCCGAGTCGGCGACCTCGGCCAGCAGCCGGCCCGGGTGGGTCCAGGAGGCCGGCCCGAACTTGCCGAAGGTGGCGAAGAAGTGGTCGTGGCCGGACTCGGCGCCGGGGACGAAGTCCTGCATCGACCAGGCCCTGATCACCTGCAGCCGGAAGTCCTCGTCGGTCAGGGTGTCGGCGGCCGGCCGGCTGCCCTCGGCGCAGGGCGCGAAGGCGGCCGTGGAGGTGGCCCGGTCGATGCACAGGCCCTCGTCGACGGCGATCTGCAGCAGCAGTTCGGTGGAGGCGGCGCCGGCCAGGTGGTTGTGCAGGTCGCCGCCCTTGGGCAGGGCTTCGAAGAAGGCGCGGAGCTCGGCGGGCCGGTCCCGGATGCTGTGCAGGTACCGGGTGACGCGGTCCTCCGGGGCCCCGCCCGGCCGGGCGTCGGCGGAGGCGGAGGCGGGGACCAGGGAGAGGAGCAGGGCGGTGCCGGTCGCGAGGGCCGCGGCGGCGGCTCGGCGTGTGCGGATCATGGCCGCATCCTGGCCCCGGGCCGTCCGGCTGCCGGGTGCGACAGGCCGACGGGAGCGCGAGGTCAGCCGATCGCCGGAGCGCGCGGCCCGTCCGCCGCGACGCGCCCCCCGGCCGCCACGGGGGCGGTGCGGGGGCGGTGCGGGGGCGGTGCGGGGGCGGTGCGGGGGCGGTGCGGCGGAGGCCTGCTGACGGCCCGTCGGCCGGGAAGCCGGCCGGCTCAGGCGCCGCCGGCCGACGCCGGCGCGGTGCGCATCGCCCGGTAGCCGGCCAGGATGGCGCGCAGGCCGGTCTCGAAGGCCTGGTCCGCGCGCTCGCGGCCGGCCGGGACGGCGTCCAGGGCGGCGGCCAGCCGGGGGGCCGCGTCGCGGGCCACCGCGTCGACCATCACCGGCGGGGCGACCAGGTCGAGGGCCGAGCCGAGGACGAAGCTCTCCAGGGCGGTGATCACGCCCATCACGTCGGCGGCGGCGAAGCCGGCGTCCTCCAGGGCGACCACGGCGAGTTCGTACATGGCGTGCATGAAGGGCTCGGAGAGCGGGGCGGTGGCCAGCACCCGGACGATGCCGGGGTGCTCGGCGAAGGCGTCCCGGTAGGAGCGGGCCCAGACGGCGAGCGCCTCGTCCCAGGGCAGGTCCCAGACCGTGCGGCCGCCGATGGTGCGGACCAGTTCGGCGCGCATCATCGCCACGATCTCGGCCCGGCCGGCGACGTGGTGGTACAGCGCCGAGGGGCTGACCTGCAGTTCCTTGGCGAGCGCCGGGATGGTGAGGTCGCCGGACCGGTCCACCAGCCGGAACGCGGCGTCCACGATCCGGGCGCGGTCCAGCAGTGGTGTGCGCGGCCTGCCCATGCCGGTTTCCCTTCGTCCGGTCGACCGTGGCCGACGATCTCCGTCACCCAAATGTTACTGAATGACTTTCAATAAAACTCTTCCGCACCCTCGGATGCTCCGCCTACGTTAACCGAACCTCATTCAGTTCCACAGGGAGGACGCAGCGCCCATGCGTGCAGACACGCTCTTCACCGGCGGCCGGATCCACACCGGCGACCCCGGCGACCCCGTCACCCACGCCCTGGCCGTCAGCTCCGGCCGGGTCAGTGCCCTGGGCGACGCGGCCCTCGCCCTGCGCGGGCCCGGCACCGAGGTCGTCGACCTGGCCGGCGGGTCGCTGCTGCCCTCCTGGGGCGACGGGCACGTGCACCCGCTGCTCGGCGGCATCGGCCTGCGCGGCGTCCCCGTCCGCGACTGCACCAGCCTGGACGAGGTGGTCGAGGCCGTCCGCCGCTGGGCCGGGGAGAACCCCGACGCCGAATGGATCCGCGGCGACGCCTTCGACCCGTGGCTCGCCGAGGGCGGCCTCTTCGACGCCCGCCTGCTCGACGCCGTCGTCCCCGACCGGCCCGTCCTGCTGCGCACCATGGACCACCACACCGGCTGGGCCAACACCGAGGCGCTGCGCCGGGGCGGCTTCACCGCCGGCTCCCCGCAGCCGGAGAACGGCGAGGTGGTCCGCCGCCCGGACGGCGAGCCGCTCGGCACCCTGCGCGAGTTCGGCGCCCTCGACCCGCTGCTGCGGCTCGTCCCCGAACCGGGCCCCGAGGAGCAGCTCGCCGCCCTGCGGGACACCACCGCCGCGCTGGCCGCCGCCGGGATCACCTGGGTGCAGGACGCCTGGGTCGAGCCGGCCCAGGTCGGCGTCTGGATCGCCGCCGCCCGGGCCGGCGCCCTCTCCGTCCGGGCCGGCCTCGGCCTGCTGCTGCAGCCGGACGGCTGGCGCGAGCGGCTGCCCGGGCTGGCCGCCGACCGGGCCCGGGTGGCGGCCGAAGGGGCCGGGCAGCTGACCGCGCACAGCGTGAAGTTCTTCGCCGACGGCGTCGTCGAGTCCGGTACGGCCGCCCTGCTGGAGCCCTACGCCGACTGCCCGCACTCGCACGGCAGCGCCAACTGGCGGCCCGCCGACCTGGCCGACGCGGTCACCGCCGTCGACGCGCTCGGCTTCCAGCCGCACATCCACGCCATCGGCGACCGCGGCGTCAAGCTCGCGCTGGACGCGATCGAGGCCGCCGCCCGCCGCAACGGCCCGCGCGACCGCCGCCCGGTGATCGCGCACGTCCAGCTGGTCGACCCGGCCGACCTGCCGCGCTTCGCCGAACTCGGGGTGATCGCCAACTTCGAGCCGCTCTGGGCCCAGACCGACCCGCTGATGACCGAGCTGACCCTCCCCCGGCTCGGCCCCGCGCGCGGCGCCCGGCAGTACCGGATCGCCGCGCTGCTCGCCAGCGGCGCCCGGGTCTCCTTCGGCAGCGACTGGCCGGTCACCCGGTACGAGCCGCTGGCCGGCATCGCCACCGCCGTCACCCGGCAGACCCCGCAGGGCGTGCCCGCCGGCGGCTGGCTGCCCGAGGAGCGGATCTCCCTGACGCAGGCGCTGACCGCCTACTCGGCCGGCGTCGCCCACCAGGCCTTCGAGGACGAGCTCTGGGGCGTCCTGCGCCCGGGCCTGCGGGCCGACCTGGTGCAGCTGGCCGCCGACCCCCACACCGTCCCGCCCGGCGAGCTGCCCGGCGTACCCGTGCTCGGCACCTGGCTCGGCGGGCGCCCCACCCACCGGACGGCGCTCGCGCCGGCCGGCGGTTGACGGCCGTCGGTTGACGGCCGGCCCGCCCGGGCCTCCCCCGCCGCTCCGGCGTTCCCCCTCCCCCGGCACCCCGCACCACCCCCACCACCCGGCACCACCCGGCACCACCCGGCACCCGCCCCCGGCCCGACCTCCCCGCGTCCGGCCGGCGGCTCGCCCACCCTTCGTTCGTACGACAAGGAGAGCTCCCCCATGCATCTGCCCTCCGACGCAGCGGCCCCCGCCGCACCGACCGGACGCCCCGACGGCCCGCACAGCTCTGACCGCCCGCAGGGCTCCGCCCACCCGCACGGCTCTGACCGCCCGCACGGCTCCGGTGCCACCGGCGGCCGGAAGCTGGACGGCGGCATCCTCGGCGTGGGCGACATCGTCTTCTTCGTCGTGGCCGCCGCCGCCCCGCTGACCGTGATGGCCGGCGTGGCCCCGTTCGCCATCGCCTTCGGCGGCATCGGCGCCCCGGTCGCCTACCTGGCCACCGGCCTGGTGCTGGCGCTCTTCGCGGTCGGCTTCACCGCGATGACCGCGCACGTCAAGAACGCCGGCGCCTTCTACGCCTACGTCACCCTCGGCCTCGGCCGCCCGGCCGGCCTCGGTGCGGCCCTGCTCGCGGTCTTCTCCTACAACGCCATCCAGATCGGCATGTTCGGCGCCTTCGGGTACTTCGCCCGGACCACCGCGAACGACCTGCTCGGGGTGGACCTGCCCTGGCCGGTCTGGGCACTGGTGGGCGTCGCGGTGGTCTGGCTGCTCGGCTACCGCAGCATCAACCTGGGCGCCAAGGTGCTCGGCGCGCTGCTGATCGCGGAGACCGGGATCCTGCTGGTGCTGGCCTGCGCGGTGCTGGCCCGGGGCGGGGCGCACGGGCTGAGCCTGGCCGGGCTGGCGCCGGGCAACGTCCTCCAGGGCGGGATGGGCGGTGTGCTCGGCCTGTCCTTCGCCGCCTTCGTCGGCTTCGAGGCCACCGCGATCTACCGCGAGGAGGCCCGTGACCCGCAGCGCACGGTGCCCAGGGCGACGTACCTGGCGATCGCCTTCCTGGGCCTCTTCTACACCTTCATCACCTGGATGATCATCCAGGCCTTCGGCGACGGCGAGGCCGTGCAGGCCGCCACCGCGGACCCCTCGGGGATGTTCTTCACCGCGATGACCCACTACGTGGGCGGCTGGGCCACCGACCTCCAGCGGGTGCTGATCGTCACCAGCCTGCTGGCGGCGCTGCTGGCCTTCCACAACACCATCACCCGCTACGGCTACGCGCTCGCCTCCGAGGGCGCCGCCCCGGCCGCGCTCGGGCGGGTGCACCCCCGGCACGGCTCGCCGTGGATCGGCGGCATCGCGCAGTCCGTCCTGGCGGCCGCCGCCGTCCTGGTGGCCCGGGCGGTCGGCGCCGACCCCTACAACCAGTTCTTCCTCCGGGTGAACTCGCCCGGCGTGGTCGGCATACTCCTGCTCCAGGCGGTCGCCGGGCTCGCGGTGTTCGCGTTCTTCCGCAAGAACCCCGGGCCGGCCTCGGCCGGCCGGCTGCGGACGGTGGTGGCCCCGCTGGCCTCGACCGTGCTGCTGTGCGGCGCGACGGTGCTGGTCTGCTGGAAGCTCGACCTGTTCACCGGCGCCGGGCCCGAGGTCAACCGGCCGCTGATCGCGATCGTCCCGGTGGTCTTCCTGACCGGGGTGTTCCTCGCCCTGCGGCTGCGGGCGCGCCGCCCGGAGGTGTACGCCCGGCTGGGGACCACCGGGGCCGACGCCGCCGACCGGCCGGCCTGAGGCCGCCGGGCCGGCCGGGGAACCCCGGGCGGGCGGCGGGCCGGGCGCGGGCCCCGGCCCGCCGCCCGCCACGCGCGCTCACCCGTTCGGCCCGCCCGCCCTGCGCCGCTACGCCGCACGGGTGAGGCTGCAGGGGAGCCACGCCCGCCGCCGCGCCCGGACGGCGCCCGGCCGCCGGGCGCGAGGACCCGGCCCGGACGGACCCGCCGGCCCGGACACCCCTGCCGAACGGAGTCGCATTCATGAAGGCCGCCGTCGTCAACGACTTCACCGCCCCGCTGGAGATCGAGGACCGTCCGGTGCCGGAGCCGGCCCCGCACCAGGTCCTGGTCCGGATCGAGGCCTCCGGGCTGTGCCACACCGACATCCACGCCGCGCACGGCGACTGGCCGGTGAAGCCGTCACCGCCCTTCGTCCCGGGCCACGAGGGGGTCGGCATCGTCGAGGCCGCCGGGGAGCTGGTCCGGCACGTGGCGGTCGGCGAACGGGTCGCCATCGCCTGGCTCGCGGACGCCTGCGGCCGCTGCGACCAGTGCGTCTCCGGCTGGGAGACGCTCTGCCTCCAGCAGCACAACAGCGGCTACTCGGTGGACGGCGCCTACGCCGAGTACGCGGTGGCGCACGGCGACTACGTCGTGCCGGTGCCCGAGGGGCTGGACCCGCTGGACGCGGCGCCGCTGTCCTGCGCCGGCGTCACCACGTACAAGGCGGTCAAGGACTCGGGGGCCCGGCCGGGCACCCGGGTGCTGGTCTCGGGCATCGGCGGGCTCGGCCACCTGGCGCTGCAGTACGCCCGGATCAGCGGCGCCGAGACCATCGCGGTGGACATCACCGACGACAAGCTGCGGCTGGCCCGTGACCTGGGCGCCGACCACGTGATCGACGCCCGGACGGCGGACGTCGCCGCCGAGGTCCAGAAGCTCGGCGGCGCGCACGCGGCGATCGCCCTGGCGGTCAACAACGCCTCCTTCCAGGCCGCCTACGGCGCGCTCCGGCGGAGCGGCACCCTGGTGCTGGTCGCGCTGCCCGCGGAGGGCCGGCTTGAGCTGCCCGTCTTCGACACGGTGCTGAACGGCACCAGCGTGATCGGCTCCATCGTCGGCACCCGCGAGGACCTGGCGGAGGTGTTCCGGCTGCACGCGCTGGGCCGGACCAGGGTGATCCGCGAGTCGCGCCGCCTGGACGAGGTCAACAGCTCCTTCGCCGACATCCTCTCCGGCCGGGTGACCGCCCGCCTGGTCTTCGACCTGCGCTGACCCGGCCGCGGCCGGGCGGCCCCCGGCGGGCCGGCACCGGACGAGCAGGCACCGGACGAGCAGCGGGGCGGGCAGGCACCGGGCCGGACGGACCGCCGGGCCGGCGGACGGCGGACGGCGGACGGCGGACGGCGGACGGCGGCCGGCGGACGGCGGACGGCGGCCGGCGGACGGCGGAGCGCCGGGCTACCGGACGATGAGGTCCAGCAGCCCGGCGCGGCCGCCCTCGCGCCAGGCCCGGCGCTGGCGCTGCGCGCCCGTCCCGGCCGCCAGGAAGTCGCCCAGCAGGGCCTCGGCCCGTCCGGTGTCCCCCGTCTCGGCGAGCCCGGGCGCCGCGTACGCCATCAGCTCCTCGACGACGGCGGCCGCCGGGCGGGCGAACGGGAGACCGGGCGAGGCCAGCCGGCTGTCGAGCCCGTTGTGGGCGGCCTGCCAGGTGGCGGCCCGCAGCATCTCCTCCTCAGGCCGCAGCGGCGGCACACCGGCGCGCTCCTCCGCCAGGGCCGCCGCCACCAGGGCCCGGACCAGGGCGGCGAACAGTTCGGCGTCCTGCGGCAGCAGCTGGACGTCGGCGGCGCGGACCTCGATGGTGGGGAACCGCTCGGACAGCCGCGCGTGCCAGTACAGGGCGCCGCGGTCCCGGATCAGTCCGGTGTCCTGCAAGGCCTGCACCCGCCGTTCGTAGTCGGCCGCGTCGCGGAACGCCGGGGGCTGGCCGCTGGCCGGCCAGCGGTCGAAGTGGATCGTCCGCCAACTCGCGAAGCCGGTCTCCTTCCCCTGCCAGAAGGGGGAGTTCGCCGCCATCGCGACCAGGACCGGGAGCCAGGGCCGGATCCGGTTGAGGACGGCGACCCCGCTCTCCCGGCCGGGGACGCCGACGTGCACGTGCATGCCGTTGAGCATGAGGTCGTCCACCAGCTGCGGGGCGTCGGCCCGCGCGGACAGGTACCGGGCGCGGTCGGTGACCGGGACGGGGGTGAGCCCCTGGAACGGCGCCGCGCCGACCGGGCCGATCCGGCAGCCCGCCTTCTGCGCCGCGGTGCCGACCGCCTCGCGCAGGCGCACCAGGTGCTCCGCGGCCTCCGCGAGGTCCTCGCAGACGGGCGTCGCCACCTCGACCTGCACCTGCAGCAGCTCGTGCTGGGCCTCCTCCGGCCCGAGGGCCGGCAGCAGGTCCGCGGCGGCCAGGACCTCGGCCGCCCGGGGCACCGGTACACCGCTCACCTCGTCGATGAGCAGGTACTCTTCCTCGATTCCGAAGGTCAGCATGGCGCCCGGCTACCCCGCCGGGCCCCGGTCAATCCGGCCCGCCCGCCCTCATGTCACGGGTTTTCGTCACCGGCCCATGTCAGCGGTTGACGTCACCGGTTCACGTCACCGGCTCCGGGGCGGGGCCCGGCCCGGGCACCGGGAAGGGACCGGGGGCGGGCTCCGGGGCGGGACCAGGCCCGTCCGGCCACGGCCCCGGGCCCGGCGCGGGCGGTGCGGGGGGCACCGGATCGGGACCGCCGGGCACCGGCAGCGGGCCGGGGAGCGGCCCGGGCCCGGGCCCGCCGGGGCCGGGGGCGGGCGTGGGGTTGGGGGGCACGGGGTCGGGCGGGCGGGTCATCGGCGGCTCCTCCGCAGTCAGGTCGGTTCCGGTGATCGTGCGCGGTGGCTGGGGTCCGGGGACGGCACGCGGGCGGCCCGGCCGGGGTGCCGGTGGCAGCGGGCGTCCGGCCGGGCCGGCCGCCCGGCCGGCCGCCCGCCGAGGGCGCGCCTACCCGGATTCGGCCGGGGCATGGCCGCCCCGCGCGGCCCGCTTCCGCGGCGACCCGTTCACGGTTTCGGGGCGGGTGCCTGCGGTCCCGGCGGCCCGTGCTGGGGCGCCTGCGGTCCGGGCAGCCGCGGGCCCGGCCCCGGCGGGCGGGCCGGGGCGGGCCGGCCCGTGCCGCCCGCCAGCACGTCCGCGAGCGCGGTGGCCAGGGCCAGCAGAACGAAGCCGATCGCGACGACCAGCCCCAGCTGGAAGGCGCCGGCCCAGTCCTGCGGGTGGCCGTCGAGCCGGGTGAAGAAGACCGCGCCGACGGCGGCGATGCCGGCGGCGGACCCGATCCGCTGGGCGGTCTGCAGCACGCCGCCCGCGCTGCCGGCCCGGGCCACCGGCACCTCGGCCAGGGTGAGCACCTGGTTGGGCGAGATCACCAGCCCGCTGCCGATCCCGGCCAGCAGCAGCGGCGGCGCGGTCAGCCAGCCGACCTGCGGGCCCGACCACAGGTGCACCACCCCGCCGGACACCGCCAGCCCGACCGCCACCAGGAGCAGGCCGGCCGTCACCAGCGGCCGGCCGAAGCGGTGCACCACCCGGCCCCCGACGGCGGCCCCGGCACCGGAGCCGAGGGCGAACGGCGTGATCGACAGCCCCGCCGCCAGCGCGCTGTAGCCCAGCCCGTTCTGCAGGTACAGCGTGAAGATGAAGAAGATCGCCGTGAACCCGGCGAAGTACGCCAGCGACAGCACCGTGCCCAGGGCGTACGACCGCGCCCGGAAGAGGTTCATGCTGACCAGCGGCTCGTGCCGGCGCCCGTACCGGCGCTCCCAGCCGGCGAAGCCGGCCAGCAGCAGGAGGGCCACCGGCAGCAGCAGCCACTTGGCCGGGCCCGGCCACTGCTGCTGCTCGACCAGGGGCAGCAGGAGCAGGACCGTCCCCGCGCCCAGCAGCAGGACGCCCACCGGGTCGAAGTCGCGGCCCGTGGCCCTGCCGGCCCGGGCCGGGCGGGCCGACGGCGGCGGGAGCAGCCGGTAGGCCAGCGGCAGCGCCACCAGCCCGATCGGCAGGTTGACGTAGAACACCCAGCGCCAGCCGTCCGCCGTGCCGAAGACCTGGATCAGCAGCCCGCCGAGCAGCGGGCCGACGGCGGTGGAGACGCCGATGGTGGCACCCAGCAGACCGAAGGCCCGGCCCCGCTCGGCGCCCTGGAACAGCTCCTGGATGAATCCGGAGACCTGGGGGACGAGGATGCCGCCGGCGACGCCCTGGACGAGCCGGGCCGCGATCAGCCAGCCCTCGTTCTGGGCGGCGCCGGCCAGCGCGCTGGTGAGGGTGAAGAGTGCCAGGCCGCTGATGAAGACGGCCCGCCGGCTGCGCGCGTCGCCGAGCCGGCCCGCCGGGACGAGGGCGAGGCCGAAGGTCAGCGCGTACCCCGAGAGCACCCATTGCAGGCCGCTCTCCGACAGGCCGAGCCCGGCCCGGACCGAGGGCAGCGCGACGTTGACGATGCTGACGTCGAGCAGCGTCATGAACCCCGCGACCAGGCAGACCGCCAGAGCCTGCCAGCGGTGGTCCCGTCCCCCGGCCCGGCCGGCCTGACCGGCCCCGCCGTGGAGCCCGGCGCTCATGCCGGCCGGCCCGCTGCCGCCCGCGGCTCGCGGTGGGCAGGTCCCGGCGCTCGGCGATCCCGGTTGGCCATGGTTCCTCCGTCCGGCGCAGGAGGCGGCGCAGCCCGAACGCGCGTGCGCCGCCCGTCCAGTGTCGGCCGAACGGCCGAACCCGGCTCGTCCAGCCGGGTGGACCGGCCGCGGGGACCGCCGGCCGGCCGGGTGCGCGGCCGGCCGGCGCGCCTCCCCCCGGGGGCCTCCGGGGCCGGGCCGCACCGGGCGGCAGATCGATGACATGAGGCGGCCCGGCCGGGGCAGACGGGTGCCGTGGCCCTGGACGCTCCGGGGAGCTCCGAGACGAGGGAGACCTCATGTCGTTTCTGTGGGCGATCATCGCCGGTCTGATCATCGGCCTGCTCGCGAGGCTGCTGCTGCCGGGCCGGCAACCGATTCCGATCTGGCTGACCATCCTGCTCGGCGTGATCGGCGCCGTGGCCGGGAACGCCCTCGCCAGTGGCCTGGGGGTGCGCGACACCGGCGGGATCGACTGGATCCGGCATCTGCTCCAGATCGGCGTGGCCGCCGCGCTGATCACCGTCATCAGCCCGGCCTGGGGCCGTCGCCGAAGCTGACCGGACCCCTGCCGCCCGGCCCCGCCGCCCCGCCCGGGCCGCGGGGCCGGCGGCCGTCCCGGCGGCAATTCCTGACCCGCCGGCAGTTTCTCCGTCGGCGAAGGAGTGCTGGGCGCGAAGAGGGGCAGGCGATGGACACCTGACGACTCCGCCGGAGGCTGCCGCGCATATGAACCCCCACACGAACCCGCCCGCCGAACCGCCCGCCGACCCGGCCGGCACCGCGTTCACCGGCCGTTCCACCGGGCCGGGCGCGACACCGGTACCGGGCCCGGCCACCCCCGCGGCCGCCGGCCCCGGCACCGGACCCGCCGCCGGCCACCCCCGGCGGGGTGCCCCGGTCGAGCGGTCGCTCCCGGCGCACCTGGCCGGCCCCGTCCCCCGGACCCTGCGGATGGTGCTCCGGTACGACCCCGGGGCGCCCTACGAGGTCTCGCTGAGCTTTCCGGCGCCCGCCGTGCTGGCGGACGGCCTGGAGGTCGAGGACGGCGGCCGGGCCGAGGACGGCATCGTCTGGACCGTCGCCCGGGAACTGCTCGCCGAGGGCGTGCACGAGCCCGCCGGCCTGGGCGACCTGCGGCTGCGCCCGGCCGGCGCGGGCCTGACCCGGCTGGAGTTCTACGGGGACGGCGGCGTCGCCCTCGTGCACACCGACACCGCCGGACTGGCCGCCTTCCTGGCCGAGGCCGAGGAGTCGCTGCCGGCCGGCGAGGAGCACCTGCGGATCGACTGGCCGGAGACCGTCGAGGCACTGCTGCGCCACGCGAACCGTTCCTAGTCCTCCGGTGCGCCTTCGTCGTTCCACGTCAGGCCCCGCGCGGGGCGCTCAGCAAGCGGTCTGCCGCCCGATCGCCCGGAGGATGTCGGCGAGCCAGACGAGTTGGTGGGCCACGGCCCGGTCCGGGTCGGCGGTGAGGTCCTGAAGGTGCTGCCAGGACTCGGAGAGCTGCCCGATCGTCAGCGTTCCGGGTTCGGTGGTGACGTCGTGGAGCGCGTCCGCGGGAACGGACCAGAAGTAGTCGTGTTCGAGCGCCACCGCGCCGCCGGCTGACGCTTCGACGTGTCGCAGCGCCAGCTCGAAGGCGTGCCGAAGCTGACCGAGCGGAATCTGCAGGGGTTCGCCGTCCATCGGCTCATTCTGCCGGTCGGGCGCCGGCGGACCGGAGCCCGGGGCCGGGCCCCGGGCGGGCCCCGGCCAGGAGCGGCAGCGCACGCGCGCGCCGGGGCGCGCCACCACCCCCGGGCCTCGCCTCCGGCCCCTGGGTTACCTGGCCGTCGGTCCGGCCGGACCCGCCTGACCCGCCTGACCCGCCCTAAGCTCCGAGCCGGGGCCGGGACCGGTGAGCAGGGCCGGCAGCCCGTCCAGCGAGCGGAGCGCGCCGGGGGTGCGGCCGCTCCGGTCCAGCAGGACGGCCGCCATGCCGGCCGCCCGGGCGGCCGCCACGTCCTCCACCGGATGGTCGCCGACGTGCAGGACCTGCCCGGGCGGGACGCCCAGCCGCTCGGCGGTCACCCGGTAGATGCCGGGGTCCGGCTTGTGGACGCCGCACTCGGCCGCCCTGACGACCACGGTGAAGACGCCGTCCAGGCCCAGCGGGCCGAGGTCGGTGGTGCCGTTGGTGGTGAGCGCGAGCGGCAGCACGGCGGCCAGCCGGCGCAGCACCTCCCCGGCCTCCGGGTGGAGCAGGGTGCGCTCGGCCCGCACGGCGACGAAGGACCGGTACACCTCCTCGGCGAGACCGGGGCGCTCGCAGCCGAGCCGCCGGGCGGACTCCGCGAGGGCGGCCCGGCGGATCGCGCCGAAACCGGCCCCGGGCATCCGCCGCGCGACCTCCTCGCGGACCTCGTGCAGCTGACCGACGGTGACGGCGCGGCCGCCGCAGGCCTCGGACAGCAGCCGGGCGGCGTGCTCGATCGCCGGCGCGAAGCCGGATCCGAAGTCCCAGAGGGTGTCGTCCCCGTCGAAGGAGAGCGCCGCGACGGGCAGGGGCATGGCATGGCTCCGTCCAGGTGTGTGTCCGCGCCGCACCCGCCGGCGGACGCCGGACCCACCGACCCTAGCCGAGCGGTGGCGGCCCGGCGCCGGTCGTGACCGGACCGGTTCCGCGTGCACGGGGCCGGTTCCGCTTCCGCCGGGCCGGCCCGCGTCCGGACCTGCCCCCGCCGGCGGCGGCGGGGGCAGGTCGGCACCGGCCCGGACGCCCGGTCCGGCCTGCCCGGCCGGCACCGGGGGCACCGGCGGGCGGAGTTCCGCGTCCGCTGACGGTACGTCGGCGGACGCGGCATGACGCCCTGCAACAGCGATGTGAAATGCACATGTTGAACGTCCGGACCGCATTGCGGGCGGCTTCCGGCGGACCCTACGGTCGCTCCCGGGGTCACCGGAGACCGCTCCCCGGCCCGGCGTGGGCCGGGCCGTACCCGGTCACCGTCCCCTCGCCCACCGTCCCACCCGCCCACCGGCGGCCGCACCGTCACGCACCGGCACGACCGACCGGCCCGGGGCAGCACGCCACCGGGCGGGCCCGGCCGTGCCCGGCGGGAGCGGACGGCCGCCCACCCGTCCACGAAAGGGACAGCCTGATGAGCCGGAACGACCGGAACCTCGTCGGACGGCGGGGATTCCTCGCCGGAGCAGCCGCCGTCGCCGCCGCACCCTCCCTGGGCGCCCTGGCCGCCGCCGCCCCGGCGGCGGCCACCCCCGCCGCTTCCGCCGCGCGCCCCAACATCCTGGTCATCCTCACCGACGACCAGCCCAAGCAGACCGAATGGGCCACCCCCAAGACCGTCGCCTGGCTCGCCGACCAGGGCGTCCGCTTCACCGCCGGCCACGTCGCCACCCCGCTCTGCGCGCCGTCCCGCTCGTCGATCTTCTCCGGCCGCCAGGCCCACAACCACGGCGTCCTCGACAACTCCTCGCCGTACAACCTCGACCAGCACACCACCGTGCAGCGCTACCTGAAGCAGGCCGGCTACCGCACCGGGCTGTTCGGCAAGTACCTGAACGCGTGGCACGCCGCCGACAACCCGCCGCACTTCGAGGAGTGGCTGCTGGAGAGCCCGGTCGTCTACAACGACGGGACGTGGAACGACAACGGCACCGTGCACGCCATCCCCGGCTACAGCACCACGGTGATCAAGAACCGTACGCTCGCCTTCCTCGACAAGGCCGCCACCGACCCGCGGCCGTGGTTCGCGTTCGTCGCGCCCAAGGCCTCGCACGAGCCCAACACCCCCGAGGCGAAGTACGCCGACACGCCCGTCCCGGCCTGGAACGGCCGGCCCGGCGTCACCGAGCCGGACCGCAGCGACAAGCCGGACTTCATCCAGAACGCCACCGGCACACTGGCGGACGCGCAGGCACTGCGCCGGCGCCAGCTCCGCACCTTGCTCTCGGTCGACGACGCCGTGCAGGCCTTCCACGACAAGCTCGCCGCGCTCGGCCAGCTGGAGAACACCCTGGTCTTCTACCTCGGCGACAACGGCTACACCTGGGCCGACCACGGCTGGCTGAAGAAGTCGGTGCCCTACCGGCCCTCCATCGAGGTGCCGTTCTACGTCTCCTGGCCGGCCGGCGGACTCGGCTCCGGCACCGTCGACAACCGGATCGTGGCCAACATCGACATCGCCCCGACCATCCTGGACGCGGCCGGCATCACGCCCGACACCCCGCAGGACGGCCACTCCCTGCTGACCGGCTACAGCCGTGACCACCTGCTCGTCGAGTGGTGGAAGCACGGCACGGCGGCGGGCGGCCCGCACACCTGGTCCTCCTACGTGAGCGGCACCGAGCAGTACACGGAGTACTACCAGATCCACACCGACGCGGCCGGCAAGCCCGCCGGCACCGGATCGGTGCTGTTCCGCGAGTACTACGATCTCGTCAACGACCCGCACCAGCTGACCAACAAGCTCTACCAGGCCACACCGCAGGACGAGCAGCAGCTCGGGATCCCGGCACTGGCCGCCGCCCTGGCCGCCGACCGCTCGGCCTGACCCGCCGGATCCGTGCCGCCGGGTCCGTCCCCCACCGGACCCCGGCCGGGCGGGCCGGAGCAGCGCGCTCCGGCCCGCCCGACGGCCGTCCCCGCCACCCCGACCACCCCTGGACGTACCGATGCCCGCCTGCTGCGCCCCGCAGAACCCCTCCTCCGGCCAGAACCCCTCCCCCGGCGAGGAATCCGCCGGCCCGGCGCTGCTCACCCTCGCGCTCCCGGCCGCCCGGCCGCCGGCCGGCCCACCGGCCCCCGCCGCGCCGCCGTCCCCCGCCGCGCTGCGGGCCGCCCGGGGCCTGCTCGACCTGCCCGGCGGGCACTTCCTGATGGGCACGGACGACCCGGCCGGCTTCCCCGCCGACGGCGAGGGGCCGGTCCGCGAGGTCGAGGTCGGCGCGTTCCGGATCGCCCCGGCCACGGTCACCAACGCCGAGTTCGCGTCCTTCGTCAAGGAGACCGGCCACACCACCGACGCCGAACGCTTCGGCTTCTCCTTCGTCTTCGGCGGCTTCCTGTCCGAGCAACTGCGGTCCGCCTCCAGCACGGTGGCCGGCACCCCCTGGTGGCACGCGGTGGAGGGCGCGGACTGGCGGCACCCCGAGGGGCCCGGGTCCGGCTTCGCCGCCCGGCAGAACCACCCGGTGGTGCACGTCTCCTGGAACGACGCCCAGGCCTACTGCGCGTGGTCCGGCACCCGGCTGCCCACCGAGGCCGAGTGGGAGTACGCCGCGCGCGGCGGCCTGGCCCAGCGCCGCTACCCGTGGGGTGACGAACTGGCCCCGGGCGGGCGGGAGATGCTGAACATCTGGCAGGGCGTCTTCCCGACCTCGAACACCGGAAGGCACCGCGGCACCGCCCCCGTCCGCTCCTACCGCCCGAACGCCTTCGGCCTCTACAACACGGTCGGCAACGTCTGGGAGTGGTGCGCCGACCTGTTCAGCCCCGACTTCCACCGCACCGGGCCGCGGACCGACCCGGCCGGGCCGCCGACCGGCACCGCGCGGGTGATGCGCGGCGGCTCGCACATGTGCCACGACTCCTACTGCAACCGCTACCGGGTGGCCGCCCGCAGCTCCAACACCCCCGACAGCTCCATCGGGAACATCGGGTTCCGGGTCGCCTCGGCCGCCCGCGGCTGATCCCGGACGGCCCGCCGGGCGCAGCACCACGTACCGCCCCCGGCGGGCCCGGTCACCAGCCGATCCCGATGGTGAGCCGGCTCGGCGGGTCGGCGTCCGGCAGGATCCGCACCGAGCTCTGGTCGTTGATGTCGTCGTAGGCGAACCCGTAGGCCCGGTGGCCGAGGCCGACGGAGTGGAAGAACCCGGCGTAGTCGTTCTTGGCGGTGGCGGCCGGGTAGTAGGCGCCCGGGACGTACCACTTGGTGGTGTCGAGCGCGACGCCCCGGTTGAAGGCGGCGCAGAACTCGGCGCCGAGCTCCAGTTCGGTGGTGTTCATCCCGGCCGAGGCGAGCGCTCCGGCGCAGGCCGTCACGTCGGCGGTGGTCGGCTTGCCCAGGAAGTACGGCCCGGCGCCGTCCTTGGTGAACTGCAGGCGCCCGTTGACCACCCGGCCGGTGAAGGTCTGGTTGAGCCGGGTCAGGGTGAACTGGTTCGCGGTGTAGTACGACCAGGCCTGGTCGATCACCGGCTGCAGGTAGCCGGCCTGGGCGCCGCCGGGACGGAAGGACGCGGCGCTGCGCGGCGCGGTGATCCGGTAGGGCGAGGCGAGCGGCCGGAAGGCCGGGCCGACCGCGGCGGTGTACTGCGCCCGGACCTGGTCCCGGGTGAGCGTGATGCCGACGGTCTGGTCGTAGCCGGTGGCGGCCTGCTCCAGCCGGGCGGTGACCGGGAACCCGAACATGTCGACCTGGGTGGTGTTGCCGCCGAACGGGATCACACCGTACCGGTAGGTGAACTCGTACCAGTCGAAGTACACGTCGGCGTTGGGGTCGGCGGGGTTCAGCAGGTCGGGGCCGCCCCAGCCGGCGTCGTCCGGCGAGATCGGGATGTACATCGGCGAGCCGACCGAGAGGTACATCCGGGCACCCTCCAGCCCGCTGGGCATGGTGACGGTGGCGGCCTGGGCGAGGGAGAAGGACATCGCGGCGTAGTTGCGGCCGTTCTTGGTGAGGTGGCCCGGGGCGTTCTCCTCCAGGTGGTCGATGTGCGCCAGGGTGCCGTTCGGCCGCAGGTAGGACCACTGGCCCGGGGTGGCCATGCCGAGGACGAGCACGTAGACCTGACTGTCCGGCCAGGTGCCGCGGGTGTTGTTCTGGAACACCACGGGGAAGGTGCCGGTGCCGCCGGGCGGGGGCGTGCCGCCACCGGGCGGCGGGGTGCTGCCGCCGGTGCCGGCCGTCCAGGCGAAGTGCGGGGTGTCGAAGAGCGGCCCGCCCTTCTCGTAGGTGAACCAGTAGTCGACGGCGGCGCCGGACGGCAGGCCCGTGACCGTCCTGGTCCAGGTGCCGGCGGCGTTGTCCATCCGGAAGTTCTGCTGGCCCGATCCGTTGACCAGGTAGTGGACGTCGACCAGGGCGGCGGGGGTGGTGGGTTTGAACCAGAACTGGGCCTGGCCGGTGCCGGCCGCGGTGACGCCCTGGGTGTAGTCGACGGCGGCGCCGGCGGGCGTGGCTCCCGCGAAGGCCGCGCAGAGCAGCAGCAACGCGGCCAGGAGCAGGCCCGGGGTGGAACGAAGGGACGGGGTCATGGCTTCCCTCGTGGGGTGGGGACTACGGGGACGTGGGGCTCGGGACATGGGGCTCGGGGACATGGGGCTCGTGCCAGGGGTCCGGAGCCCGGCGAGCAGGGCGGCGGGGGAACGGGGGAACGGGGAACGCCCGTCTCGGAACCCCGCCATCTGAGAGCGCTCTCAGCAGGAGAGTGGCGAGGAGCCCGTTGACTGTCAAGAGTTCTGACGGAAGCTCAGCCGCGAAGCAGGGCAAATCGCTCATTGGTCTTCAATTCTTCAAGGAAAGGCGCGCCTCTTTCGCTCGATGCATTGACACTCCGTCGCCCGCTCGGTACCAACAACCCCGAGAGCGCTCTCATCGACAGTCCCCCACCCGAGAGGCAGTCATGACCGCACCAACGGGCGCACGGCTCCGGCCGCGCCGCGTCAGAGCCCTGCTCGCCACCTTCTCCGCGGCCGCCCTGCTGGCCGTCGGACTGGCCGGCGCGATGAACGACGCCAACGCGGTCGTCCCGGCGCCGGCCGGATGGACGCAGATCTTCTCCGACGACTTCACCGGACCGGCCGGCACCGGCGTCAACACCACCAACTGGCGCTACACCACCGGCACCGGCTACCCCGGCGGCCCCGGCGGCTTCGGCACCGGCGAGGTCGAGACGATGACCTCCAGCACCGGCAACGTGTCCCTCGACGGCGCCGGGAACCTGCGGATCACCCCGGTCCGCGACGGTGCCGGCAACTGGACCTCCGGACGGATCGAGACCAACCGCGAGGACTTCCAGCCACCGGTCGGCGGCAAGCTCCGGGTCGAGGCCCGGATGCAGCTCCCGAACATCACCGGCGCGGCGGCCAAGGGCTACTGGCCCGCGTTCTGGATGCTCGGCACGCCCTACCGGGGCAACTGGTGGAACTGGCCGGGCGTCGGCGAGATCGACATCATGGAGAACGTCCAGGGCATCAACAACGAGTGGGCCACGATGCACTGCGGCACCAGCCCCGGCGGCCCCTGCAACGAGAAGAGCGGCATCGGCGGCCAGAAGGTGTGCAGCCCCGGCACCTGCCAGAGCGGCTTCCACACCTACGGCATGGAGTGGGACCGCAGCACCAGCCCCGAGCAGGTGCGGTTCTACCTCGACGGAGTGCAGTTCCACTCGGTGAGCGCCAACCAGATGGACGCCGGGACCTGGGCGGCCGCGACCAACCACGGCTACTTCCTGATCCTCAACGTGGCCATGGGCGGCGAGTTCCCGGCCGCCTTCGGCGGCGGCCCCGACGCGGGCACCGCCTCGGGGGTGCCGCTGACCGTCGACTACGTCGGCGTCTGGCAGGCGGGCCCCGGCGGCGGGACCCCGACACCCACCGCGACACCCACCCCGACCGCCACGCCCACCGGCACGCCCACGGCCACCCCGACGGGAACCCCGACCGCCACGCCCACCGGCACGCCGGTGCCCGGCAACCGGGACGCCTACACCACGATCGAGGCCGAGTCCTACGACGGACAGGCCGGCACCGTCCTGGAGGCCTGCAGCGAGGGCGGCCAGGACCTGGGCACGCTCGCCAACGGTGACTGGGCGCTCTACAAGGGCGTCAACTTCGGTACCGGTACGGCTCGCCAGTTCAACGCCCGGGTGGCGAGCGGCGCCGCCGGCGGAGTCAGCGGCTTGGTCGAGGTCCGTCTCGACAGCCGGACCAACGCACCGGTCGGCTCGTTCGCCGTCGCCAACACCGGCGGCTCGCAGAGCTGGCGGTCCGTGCCCGCCAACATCGCCGCCGTCACCGGCACCCACGACGTCTACCTGACGTTCACCAGCGGTCAGCCGGCCGACTTCGTCAACCTCAACTGGTTCGCCTTCGGCCACTGACCGTCCGCAGCCGGAACGTGGGGAGCGGCGGCCGGCCACCACCGGCGCCGCGCCCCACGCCGCGGGCACCGGTCCCCGCCCTTCGCCGGGGCCGCGCCGTCCCGGCACGCCGACGGCGGGTGGCCCGGCCGCCCCACAGCGTCCCGGCCACCCGCCGTCGTTCTCCCGACCGGCCCACACCGGTCGGTCCTCGACCGCGCGCCCTCGTCGGCGGTCAGCTCCCGGGCGGTCAGTCCTTGACCGCGCCCGCCAGCCCGGAGACCAGCTTGCGCTGGACGGCCACGAAGAAGACCAGCACCGGCAGGGTCATCAGGGTCGACGCGGCCATGATCCCGCCCCAGTCGTTCTCGTCCGGCTTGAAGAAGACCAGCAGGGCGGACGGGAGGGTCTGGTTCTGGGTGGCGCTGATGATGAAGGTCTTGGCGAACACGAAGTCGTTCCAGGCCGCGATGAAGGAGAACACGCTGGTCGCGGCGAGGCCCGGCGCCACCAGCGGCAGCAGGATCCGCCACAGGATGCGGGTGCGGCTCGCGCCGTCGATCTGGGCGGCCTCCTCGATGGAGACCGGCACGGCCGCGACGAAGCCCCGCATCATCCAGATCCCGAACGGCAGCGAGAAGGCCAGCTGCACCAGGATCAGCGAGGCCAGCGTGTTCAGCCCGATGCCGGGGGCGAACCGGCCGGCGTCACGGAACATGAAGAACAGCGGGATGGTCAGCGCCTCGACCGGGATCATCTGGGCGATCAGGAACATCACCATCACGGTGGTCCGGAACCGGAACCTGAACCGGGTCACCGCCACCGCCGCCAGGAAGACCACCACCCCGGACAGCACCACCACCGCCAGCGCGATCACCACGCTGTTGAGGAAGTACCGGCCGAAGCCGTCCACGCTGAGGACCTGCCGGAAGCTCTCCAGGGTGGGGTGCGTCGTCCAGGGCTTCGGGTGCAGCGACTGCACCTCGCCCTTGGGCTTGAACGCGGACAGCACCATCCAGAAGATCGGGAAGGCGGCGACCACGGCCACCAGGTAGGCGGTGGTGTCGGCGGCCAGGCGCCGACGGCTGCGGGTGTTCACAGTTCGTTCCCCGTACGTCGCAGGGTGCGGATGTAGAGGGCCGTCGGGATGACCAGGATCAGCAGCATGATCACGCCGATGGCGGCGCCGAGCCCGTACTGCGAGGAGGCGAAGGCCTTCTGGTACGCGTACACGTTCAGCACCAGGTTCTGCCCGGCGATGCCGCCGCCGGTGGTCATCACGTAGATCTGGGTGAAGACCTTGAAGTCCCAGATCACCGACTGGATCACCACGATGGTCAGGATCGGGCGCAGCATCGGGGCGGTGACCCGGCGGAACGTCGTCCAGGTGTTGGCGCCGTCCAGCGACGCGGCCTCCAGGATCTCGGCCGGGATCGCGTTGATGCCCGCGTACAGCGTGACCATCACGAACGGGTAGGAGTGCCAGACCACCACCGCGCCGACGATCAGGAACGCCGTCCACTTGTCGTAGAACCAGTTGTACTCGTGGAAGCCCGACAGGCCCAGCTTCACCAGGACGTCGTTGACCAGGCCCAGGTTGGTGTCGAACAGGAAGCTCCACACCGTGGAGCCGGTCATCGCCGGCGCCGCCCAGGCCGCCATCGAGGCGGTGGTCAGCACCAGCCGGGCGGTCCGGCCGATCCTGGTCAGCAGGACGGCCAGGGCCGCGCCCACCACCAGCGTCGCGACCACGCAGAACGCCGCGAAGCCGACGGTCTGGGCCAGCACCGTCCAGAACTGCTGGTCCGTCAGGATGCCGCGGTAGTTGTCGAAGCCGACGAAGCGGGTGGGCACGCCGCCGGACGCCTGGGCCTGGCCGAAGTCGAGCACCGAGAGCAGGCCGAGCTGGTAGATCGGGTACGCGACCAGCGGGATCAGGACGACGGCGGCCGGCAGGAGCAGCAGCAGCGGGGTGCGGCGCCGGCCGCGCGGGGGCGCGGCCGGGCCGGCGCCCCGGCGGCGCCCCGCGGGGGGAGCGGACGCCGCCGGGGCGGTCGTGGTGGGTGCGGACACGGGCGGGACCTGCTCTCAGTGCGCCGCGAAGGCGGTGTTGATCTGCTGCGCCGCGTCGCCGGACGCCTTGGCCACGTCGGCCTTGCCGGTGACGACCTGCTGGAGCAGGGTCGGGACGACCGCCTGCGCGTCGATCTGCGCCCAGCCCTGGTCCATCGGGACGAACCGGGTGCCGGCCGCGATGGTGTCGGTGAAGGGCTTGAGGAACGCGTCCTTGGCGGCGACCGCGGTGTTGACCGACTTCAGGGTCGGCAGGTTGCCCATCGCGTCGTACATGGCCTGCTGGTTCGCGGGGCCGGCGAGCAGCTCGGCGAACTCGACGGCCAGGGTGCGGTGCTTGGCCGCCTTCATCACGCCGAGGTTGTTGCCGCCGGCGAAGGCGGGGGCGATCGAGCCGGCCTTGCTGCCGGGCAGCGGGACGACCGCGTACTTGCCCTTGGCCGGGCCCGCGTCGACCTTGCTGCGGCTGGAGTTGGGCAGGATCGCCATCGCGGCCTTGCCGGCCGCGAACAGGTCGACGGTCTTGCCGCCGGTGAGGTCGGCGCACTGCTGGGCCGGGCAGCCGTCGGCGCCGAACAGGTCGGTGTAGCGCTTCACGCCGGCCTGCGACTCGGCCGAGGCGATGGCCGCGGTGTACTTGTCGCCCGACTTGGTGGCGATGTCGCCGCCCGCGTCCCAGACGAAGGGCAGGGCGCCGAAGGTGTACTTGCCGCCGACCGCGATGCCGAAGGTGTCGGGGTGCTGGGCGTGCACGGCCTTGGTCGCGGCGACCAGCTCGTCGTACGAGGCGGGGGCGGCCAGCCCGGCCTCGGTGAACAGGTCGGTGCGGTAGTACAGCGCCCGGACGCCGACCCACCAGGGCAGGCCGTAGGTCTTGCCGTCCAGCACGGCGGTCTTGGCGATGGCCGGGTCGAGGTCGCCCTTCGAGGACCAGCCGTCCAGCTCCGCGCCGATCTCGGCCAGGCCGCCGGCCGCCACGTAGCCCGGGAGGTCGGTGTTGCCGAACTCGACCAGGTCGGGGGCGCTGGACGGGTCGTTGAAGGCGCCCTTCATCTTGGCCGCGCGGGCCGCCGCGTCGGTGTCGATGTAACTCACGTTGACGGTGACGCCCTGGTGGGACGCCTGGAACTCGGTGACCGCCTTGGCGACCACCGCCTCCTTGGGCGCGTTGCCGGCCTCGTTGTACAGCCAGACCTGGAGGGTGCCGGTCCGGTCGTCCGCGGCCTTGTCGCCGGCGGGCAGGGCGGTGCCGGGCGAACAGGCCGACAGTGCGATGCAGCCCACCGTCAGCGCGGCGGCCGTGGCGGTCCATCTGATGAGTCGCATGGGTGGAGACCTCCCGCCCGACAGCGGCTGCGGCGGCGCGGTTCCGTGGGGGGCGGACACGCCGGAGCAGGCCCTGACCGGGGCCAATGGTGAAGAGAAGCGGGGGTAGGGGCGGAGCCGCCCGGCATACCGTGCCGGGGTTCCGCTCGATGCCGTGACGTTAAGCGGGGGCTCGCGCGGCCAACAAGAGACCCTTGCCGAAGTTTTGCATTGCACAACACCATGCCGAAGAATCGGCAACCGCGGCCCGGGACGGTACCGTCTGAACCGGACGCGGGGCGCGTCCCCGGCACGCCCGGACGACTCGGCGCAGGTCAGCACCCGGCTCCCCCGCCACCGGCCCGCGCGCGACAGCACGGGCGTCCCGCCCGCGCGCCGCAGGACAGGCACCACCCGGCGGACGGCCCGCCCGCCGGCGGCCGACGCGGCCCGCGCCCGTGGCGCGCGCACCAGAGAGGAACGCAGCGATGACGGAGAAAGCCACCGACGACGGGCCGGCCCCGGCGGCACCGGCCGGGCGCAAGGCCGCGCCGGCGGTGCCGGGCGACCGGAACCAGTCCTCCTCGCTGCGCCGCGCGCTCGCCGTCCTCGGCCACGTCCGGGACCACGCCAACGGCGGGCGCGGCGTACCGCTCGGCCAGCTCGCGGAGGAACTCGGCCTCAACAAGAGCACGGTGCTGCGGCTCACCGGCCCGCTGCTCGACGAGCACCTGCTCGACCGCGACCGGGAGACCGGCTGGTTCCGGCTCGGCCACGGCGCCCTGCGGCTCGGCCAGGCCTACCTCTCCACCCTCGACCTGCGCAGCGTCGCCGCCGAACACCTGCGCCGGCTGCAGCGCGAGGCCGGCGAGACCGTCCACCTGACGGTCTGGGAGAGCCCCGGCATCGTGTACGTCGACAAGGTCGAGGACGAGACCAACGTCCGGATGGCCTCCCGGGTCGGCAGCCGGGCCCCCGCCTACTGCACGGCGACCGGCAAGGCGATCCTGGCCTGGCTGCCCGACACCGAGGTCGAGGCGGTGGTCGACGCCGGGCTGCGGCCGGTCACCGCGTGGACCATCTCCGACGCCGAGCGGCTGCGCGCCGACCTCGGCCGGATCCGCGCCCGCGGCTACTCGATAGACGACCGGGAGAACGAGCCGGAGGTCCGCTGCGTGGCGGCGCCCATCTTCGACCACACCGGCGAGGTCACGGCGGCCCTGTCGGTCTCCGGCCTGATCTCCCGGATGACCGCCGCCCGGGTGCGCAACCTCGGCCCGGTGGTCGCCCAGGTCGGGCTGCGGATCTCCCGCGAACTCGGCTCGGACCGCCAGCCCGCCGAGAGCACCGGGCGCCCGCCCAAGGCGTGAACGGGTGCGGGCGGGCGCACCGTCCGCCACCGCTCGCCCGTCCGTGCCGTCCCGTCCATGCTGTCCCGCCCCTCCGGCCCGTCCCTGCTCGCCCGGCCCGCCCGGCCCGGCCGCCCCTCCCGGCCACCCCTCCATGGCCCCCGGGGCCGGCCTCCGGCAACCGCGGGGTTCCCCTGCCGGACCGTCAGCTTCCGTGCCAGAGTGGAGATTCCCGCGCCGAGCCGCTCGACGCGGGAGCGGCTACGGCGTTAGGGGGACGCATGGCTTCTGGGACTGTCCTGCCCGAGGAGGCACGGGCGGGCGAACCGGTACGGGACGTGGTGCGGTCCGTGATCGCCGCGCTGGCGCCGGAGGAACTGCCGCTGGTGGACGGGCTGCGGCGCTTCGACGACGCGACCGTCGTCCGGCGCCTGAACGGCCGGAGCCGGCGCCGCGAGCCGCTGGGGTTCGGGATCGGCGAGGTGGCGGCCCTGGTCACGCCGGTGGTGTGGCTGGTGCTCGACGGCGTGGCCCAGCGGATGGTGAGCGCGACGGTGGACCGAGCCGCCCAGGGGGCGGCGGGCGCGCTGCGGCGGCTCCTCCGGCGCCCGGCCCCCGCGGCGCAGGTCCCGCCGCTGACGCGTGAGCAGCTGGCCGAGGTACGGGCGCTCGTCCTCGCCGCGGCCGGGCAGCGCGACTTCCCGCCGGAGCGGGCCGCGGAGATCGCGGACGCCGTGGTGGGCCGGCTGGCGCTGTCCCCCGCCCCGGACCCGTCGGCGCCGCGGGGCGCGCCCGGCCCGTCCGCCCCTGCCGACCCGGCGGGCCCCGTCGGCCCCGGCTCTCCCGCCGATCCCCAGGCCGCGCCCGCACCGGCCGACCCGCCCGGCCCCGACGCCCCGGGCCCGAACAGTGGTGCGAACTAGTCAGGCAGGGCCCAGGCGGGTGCCGGTGCCTCCGCCAGGTCCGCCGCGGCGGATCGACGAGCGGGTGCTGGGCGCGGGGACGAGCGTCCGGTTCGTCACCCTGCTGTTCCTGCTGCTGACGGCCTGCGGGTCGATGATGCTGACCGTGCTCCGCGGCCTCGCCCACGGCGACCAGGAGGGCTGCAACCTCGCCGCGGGAGTGGACCCGGACGACGGCGGCTACTGGGCGCCGATCGTCGCCGTCAGCGGCCAGACCTTCGCCTACCGCCTCTGCACCTCCATCTGGGCACCCGCCCCGCCCTGGTGGCAGGTGGTCGGCTGGCCCGTCCTGCTGACCGTCGCGGCGGCCCTGCTCTTCCTGCTGCTGCCGCTCCGGAAGGCCCGGCGCGGCCGGGTCGTCCCGCTGGAGTCGGCCGACCCGGAGGGCGAACTTCGCTCCCTGATCGACGAGTTGGCCGCCGTGACCGGCCTCGCACCGATGCCGCGGATCGTCGTCGACCCCGCCACCGCCTCCGTGAACGCCGTGGTGTTCGGCCGCACCGGTCGCCCGGTGGTCTGCCTGGACGGCGGCCTGCTGGCCACCCGGCGCACCGACCCCGAGCGCTTCCGGGCGGTACTGCTGCACGAGTTCGCCCACATCGCCAACCGCGACGTCACCCTGACCTACCTCACCGTCGCCCTGTGGCGGGTGTTCCTCGTCCTGATCCTGCTGCCCTACCTGCTCTGGGAGGGCCACGTGGTGCAGGGCGTACTGGCGGACGGCGCCGTACCCCGGCCGGACCGGGCTATGCTGCTCGCCGCCGTCCTGGTCCTCCTGGTGCACCTGGCCAGGGCGGACACCCTGCGCAGCCGCGAGGTCTGGGCCGACGTGACGGCGCTGCGCTGGGGCGCCGACCCGCGCGGCTGGGCCGCTCCTGCGGCGCCGCCCGGCGGGCCGCTCCGCCGGGCGCTCGGGCCCTTCCTGGAACTGTGGCGCACCCACCCCCGCTCGGGCCTGCGCCAGGGGGCGCTGACCGATCCCGCCCCGCTGTTCCGGGTCTCGGTCCTGCCGCTCCTGCTCCTCGGAACCGTCCCCGTCGTGACGCCCACCCACCTGCTCCGGCAGCTTGCGCCGTACCGCGTCGACTCCAGCACCAACGTCCTGGTGGCCATCGTGCTGGTGCCCGCCGTCCTGGTGACCGGCGTCGCCGGGGTCGCGCTGTGGCGGGCGGTGGCGTACGCCGTGCTGACCGGCGGCCGGGTGCCCTCGGGCTGGTGGGCCGGAGCGTGGCTGGGCGCCGGCATGGCCGCGGGCAGCATCCTGAACGGTGACGGCGTGGGCTGGGCCTGGCTGCCGCAGCGGCCGGCCGTGCTGCTCGTACCGGTACTGGCGGGGGCCGCCTTCGGATGGTGGATCACGCAGTGCGCCCTGCTGTGGGCGGGCACCTGGCGGGGCAGGACGCTGCGCCCCGCACTGCTGGTCTCGCTGTCCGCCGGCTGCCTGGCCATGGTGTCCTGGCTGACCTGGTGGCTGCTGATGGGGGTGGCCTACGCCGGCGGGTTCACGGTGCGGGCCGACGCGATGGTCCGCACCGTGCAGCGGTGGTTCCCCTCGGCGGCGCCGAGCGGGGACCTGGGCCGGCTGCCGGGCCTGACGACCGTGCTGCCGCTGCTGGAGACCGTGACCGGCACGCCGCTGATCGCCCTGACGGTCACCGCGCTGTGGGTGGTCCCACTGCTCGGCTGGGCGGCCGGCCCGGCCGGGGGCGCCCCGCGCTGGTTCTCGGCCGCGTTCCCGGCCCCGGCGGAGGAAAGCGGCGGACCCGGCGGACCGCCGCCGCCACGGGTGGCGCCGTTGCGGGCCGTGCTGCTGCCGGGACTGCTCGGCGGGGTGCTGGCCTGCCTCGCGGTCGCCGGCCTCCAGGCCTGCCTCCACACCGGGCAGCCGGGGCCGGACGCCCGCGGGGGCCTGTACGCCCTGCGGTACGCGCTCCTGCTGCCGGCCGTGGTGGTCGTGCCCGCGGCGCTGGCCGGCGCCGCGGCGGGTGCCCGCGCCGGGCGGCTGCGGCTGCTGGGCAGCCTGGTCGCGGCACAGGTGGCGGCCCTGCTGGGGCTGGTCGCGGCGGCCGTGCTGGTCTCGGCGGACGGTTGCGTGGCCCCGCTGAACGTCCTGTCGGACGACTGCGCCTGGCGTCCGGTCTGGCGGCGGCCGCTGTTCCCGTACCTGTTCGTGCTGAACAACACGCTGACACTGGCCGCGGCGGCCGCCGTCCTGGCCGCCCTGGCCGTGAGCACCGCCGCCGCCGCACGGGCCGTCCGGGCAACGCGCCGGGTGCGGCGCCGGCCCGCGGGCGGGTCCGGCACCGACACCGGCACCGGCACCGGCACCGGCACCAGCAGCGACAGCGACAGCGACGACGGCCGGACCGGCCGCCGCGGGCGCCTCGCCGTCGCCCTGCTCTGCGTGGTGGCCGTCGGCGGGGCGTCGGCCACCGCCGGCCACCAGATGTACCAGGCCGGCCTCGTGACCGACGTGACCGCCAACCAGCGCGACTACGTCCAGCGGTTCGGCCTGCCCTACGCACCGGTGTCCGAGCCGACCCGGCAGAACCAGGTGCACGCCTGGTACCACCTGGGCGGGTACCGGTTCATCGAGCTGGCCGCCTCGTACTCCGACGGGCTGACCGCCGCCGGGAAGGGCTCGTCCGGCCCCGAGTCCTGGGACGCGCTGGACGGACGGTTCCGGGCGGCCTGCACCCGCTGGCGGGACGCCGGCACCTTCGAACTGGCCTGGTTCCGGGTGCCCGACCAGATCGTCCAGGCCGACTGGCACGCCATGATCGTCCGGGCGGACCGGGGCAGCCGGGGCTGCGCGCAGGCCCTTGACGCGCACGACAGCGCCGGCCTGCTGAACGCCCTGCGCGACCTGCTGGCGGCCGGGCGGTGCGCGGCCTCGGCCAACGCCCGGATCGACGCCGTCCTACGGGCCGGGCACTACCGCGGCACCTACCGGACGCCGGCCGGGGGTGCCGGGGCCGCCTGCGAGCACGTCGGTCAGTAGTGCGCCGCCACCTGCCGCGCGGACCGGTCCGGCTCGCCCGCCACCGGCGTGAAGCGGACCGGCAGGTGGACCAGCGCGCGGTGGAACGGGCCCGGGCGCCAGAGGAGTTCGGACTGCGGGACGGACAGTTCCAAGTCCCCCAGCCGGCTGGTGAGCTGCTCGATCGCGGTGATCGCGATCAGCAGCGCCGGCTCGCGGGCCGGGCAGGAGTGCGGGCCGGCCGCCCAGGCCAGGTGCGCGCTCTCGCCGCTGCGCACGTGCAGGCTCTCCGGGGTGGGCGCCGCCTGCGAGTTGGCCGCCGCGTAGGAGACCAGCAACAGTTGGCCGGCGGTGATCCGGCGGCCGTGGAAGGTCAGGTCGTAGCGCGGGTAGTGCGCCGAGAGGTTGGCCAACGGCGGCTCGTGCCAGAGCACTTCGTCGATCGCCTGGTGGGCGGTCATCGCACCGCCGAACAGCGAGCCCGCGTAGCGGTCGTCGGTGAGGATCCGCAGCAGGGCGTTGCCGATCAGGTTGGTGGTGGGCTCGTGCCCGGCGCTCATGGTCAGGGTGATCTGCCGGACCACCTCGTCGTTCTCCAGCCCCGCCGGGTGGTTGAGGAACCAGGAGGTCAGGTCCTGCCGGCCGCGGACCCGCCGGTCCGCGACCATCCCGGCGACCACCTCGACGAAGTCGGCGTAGGCCGCGGCCGCCTTCTCGGTGGACTCCATCATGCCGGACATGCCGGCCACCAGCCGGTTGCTGTGCTCCTCGGGCACACCGAACCAGGTGTTGAAGACGAACAGCGGGAGCTGCCGGGCGTACTGGGCGATCAGGTCGGCGGTGCCGGAGCCGTCGAAGCGCCGGACGAGCTCGTGGGCGACCTGGGCCACCCGGGCCTGCAGCACGTGCGGTTCGATCAGCGCCAGGCCGTCGGTGATCACCTGGCGGTAGCGCGCGTGCACCTCCCCGTCGCTGAACAGCGCGGTGGGCCGCCAGCCGAGCACCGGCAGGACCGGCGACTGCGGCGGCTGCTCGCGCTGCCAGGCGCGCGGGTCCTTGGAGAAGGTGTCGGTGTCGCGCAGCACGTCGAGCGCGGCCTGGTAGTCGGTGACCAGCAGCGCCTCCACGCCGGGCGCGATCTCGACCGGCGCGGTGGCGCCGTGGGCGCGCAGCCGGTCGTAGTGGCCGTGCGGGTCCGCGGCGAAGGCCGGGCCGTAGAGGGCGGTGGGTCGGGGGCCGGGCTGGGTCACCGCTGCTCCTGGGGCAGGCTGGGCAGGCTGTGCAGGACGTGTTCGGCCAAGGCGATCAGCGCCTCGACGCTGGTGGCGCGGTCGCGGGCGTCGCAGAGCACCAACGGGGTGTCGGGATGCAGGTCGAGGTGCCCGCGCAGCACCTCGGCGGAGTGCGCGGGGGCGTCGGGGAAGCAGTTGACGGCGACCGCGTAGGGCAGGCCCTGCTCCTCGACCATGTCCATGATCTCGAAGGACTCGGCCAGCCGGCGGGTGTCGGCCAGCACGAGCGCGCCGAGGGCACCGCGGGCGATGTCCTGCCAGAGCGGGAAGAACCGGCGCTGGCCGGGGGTGCCGAAGAGGTACAGCACCACTTCGCCGGGCAGGGTGAGGCGCCCGAAGTCGACCGCGACGGTGGTGGTGGTCTTGTCGGGCAGGCCGGCCACGTCGTCCACCGGGGCGCCGGTCTCGGTCATCACCTCCTCGGTGTGCAGGGTGGGGATCTCGGACAAGGTCCGGATGAGGGTGGTCTTGCCGACCCCGAACGGGCCGGCGACCAGCATCTTCATCAGGACCTGGTCCCGGTCGGGCAGGTAGCCGATCCGGCTACCTGAGACTGCGGAGTCCATCGAGGAGCCTCTCGACGAGGGTGCGGTCGATCTGCTGGGCGCGCGGGATCGGGCTGCGGGCCTGCAGGCCACCCGCGTCGACCAGATCGGCCGCGAGGAAGTTGGTGGCGCTGACCGGCAGGCGCAGGTGCGCCGCCGCCTCCACCAGGGTCAGCGCGCCGGGGCGCAACAACTCCCACAGGCGCCGGTGTTCGGCCTCCAGGCCCTGCGGCGGGTCCGGACTGGCGGAGTGCAGGAGGGTCAGCCGGTCGAAGGCGGTCCGGCTGGGCCGGCTGCGGCCGCCGGTGGCCAGGTAGGCGGGCACCATGCGGCGGCGCGGGGGGACGGCGGTCATGTTCGCGCGACGGCATCCTGTTGCCGGGCCGGGCTGGCCATCGCCCGGGAGAGGGCCGCGACCTGGACCTGCATCTGGTAGGCGACGTTGCCGAGCTGGGCGTCCGGCGCGGCGAAGACCGCCAGCGAGGTGTTCTCCCCGGCCGGGACGACCACGGCGAACCCGAGGTCGGACTCCACCACGGTCTGGGCCAGCTTCGGCTGCTCCACGTCGGTGAACGCGGTGGTGAACGCGCGGGCGGCGGCGTGCACGGTGGCCGTCATGGCGGCGACCCGCTCGGCGGAGGCCCGGCTGAGGTCCTTCGAGGCGCCCTCCACGAGTCCGTCACCGGTGGCGATGACGGCGTGCAGCACCCCGGGCAGCTCCAGCAGCGGGGTCAGTACCCAGGAGATCTCGTCGGTGACGGGAGGTCGGGACGTGCTCACTGGTCGGCTCCTTGGGGGGTCTCGGACGTGGGGCTGGGTTCGGACGAGGCGACGGCGGCCCGCCCGGAGCCGGTGCCGTCCTGCAAGGCCTGCCAGCGGGCGGCGGCCTGCTCGGGGGTGCGTTCGGGGGCTGGTTCGGGGGCCCGTTCGGGGGTGGCCCGGTCCGCGGCGGTGGCTTGCGGCAGCGGTGCCCGCCGGCGACGGCTGGGCAGCTCGCTGCCGTCGCCGGCCGGGAGTGGGGGCAGGGCGGCGGGCAGGGCGGGTGCGGCGGGTGCGGCGGGTGCCGTTTCGAGGTCGGACGTGCCGGCGGGCCCGGGCTCGACGGCCGGCGCCGCCGGGGTGGGCGCCGGCCCGGCGGGCGCCGGCCCGGCGGGCGCCGGCCGGCTCACGGACGGCAGCGGTGCGGCCACCGGCAGCGGCGTCAGCACGGAGAGCGGCTGCCCGGCGTCGACGACGGTCAGCAGCGCGCCGGGGATCCGCACGATGGTCCGCATCCCGCCGTAGGGCGACGGCTCGATGTGGCAGCTGAAGCCGTACTGGCGGGCCAGCTTGCCGACGACCGCGAAGCCGGCCTTCGGCGGGTTGCCCAGCTCGGTGAGCAGCACCTCGGACGGGCCGGTGAGCAGCCGCTTGGCGCGTCCCAGCTGGTCGTCCTCCATGCCGATCCCGCTGTCGTCGATGACCACCAGCGCCCCGCGCCCGCCCTGCTGGACCGTCACCGGGACCTCGGTCTCCGGGTGCGAGTAGGCGGTGGCGTTGGCGAGCAGCTCGGCGATCGCGACGGCGAGCGGTTCGGCGGCGCGGGCGACCACGGCCAGCCGCTCCTCCCGCAGGTGGTTGGCGACCTTGATCCGGGCGTAGCCGGGCACCCGGGACAGCGCGCCCAGCACCACCTCGGCCAGCGGGGAGTCGGTCCGGGCCAGCCCGGGCCAGGCCTCGCAGAGGACGGCCACGGTCTGGATCCGGCGCAGCGCGACCTCGTTGCGGAAGTCCACTTCGAGCAGGCGGGGGTCGTCGTTGTCGTGCTGCAACTGCTGGACCAGGCTCTGGATCTGGTACAGCAGGGTCTGGATCTTGGAGGTGGCTCCGCGCATGGTGGCCCGGGCCGCGCCGTCGACCCGGTCGCGCTCGCCGGTGACGGCGGCGGCGCAGGCGTCCAGGACGGCCTGCAGGGCGCGCTCGGCCTGCTCGCCGGAGACCCCGGGGGCCTTCGGGCCGGGGACGGGCGCGATGGGGTGGGCCAGGGCGAGCGCGGTGGCCGGCAGCCGTTCCTCGGCCAGGTGGACGATCTCGGCGAGCAGGGCGCGGGTGCCGTCCTCGGCGGCCCGCAGCCGCTCCTCGCTCCTCGCCAGCCGGTCCTCGGCGGTCCGGCCGCGCTGCTCGCTCTGGGCCAGCCTGGCCTCGGCGGTACGGGCCTGCTCCTCGCTGCGGGCGAGCCTGGCCTCGGCCTCCCGGGCACGGTCCTCGGTACGGGACAGCTGTCCCTCGGCGGCCCGGGCCCGGGCCGTGACGCGCCTGCGGGCGCGGGCCAGCACGCCGGTTGCCACCAGGGCGGCGGTACTGAGGGCCGCCAGGGCGAGCAGCGCGATCTGCGTCATCGAAGTCCTCGGTCGAATGGGGGGATCCGGCGGGATCCGGCCGGTCCACCACGGGTGGGGACGCGGGCGGCGGGACGGGCGGGCCGGTACGGCAGGTGCTGTCGGCGGTGCCGGCAGCGGGCCGCACCGTCCGGGGTGGGGTCCGGGCCGGGCTCGTCCGTCCGGGGCCGGGGCTTGCGGTCCGGGCCTGGGTGGCGGCCCGCGGCCGGGATCAGGCGGGCAGCACCGGGCGGCCGTCGGCGGACCGCCGGCCGGGGATCCTGGCCGGCTCCAGCTCCCGGGCCACGGTGGCGACCTGGCTCATCACGTCCAGGATGGCCGGCTGCTCGGAGCCGTCCAGGTGCCGGTACTCGGAGCCGATGGTGACCACCAGGCGTTCGGGCAGGCCGAGTTCGGGGTGACGCCCCTCGGCGATCACCCGCCGGGCGGCGTCCAGCGCCGGGATGCCGGCCGCGTGCAGGGCGTGCGCACGCTCCTGGACGTACTCCAGGTGGGCGATGTGCCGCCGGACGCCGGCCCGGTCGAGCACCGGGCCGTGGCCGGGTATGACGATCTCGGCCCCGGTGTCCAGCACCCGCCCGCAGGCGTCGATCACGTTCTGCAGCGGCCCGGCCCAGTGCACCGGGTGGTCGCCGGGGAACTCCTCGGTCGAGGCGAAGATGATGTCGCCGGAGAAGACCGCCCGCTGCCGGGGCAGGTGCACGATCAGGTCACCGTCGGTGTGCGCCGGCGGCAGCCCGATCACGTGCACGGGGTGGTCACCGACGCGCAGTTCGAGTTCGCCCTGGAACATCAGGGTCGGGTGCACCGGCTCGGTGCTCGACCAGTCGAACTGCCCGAAGTGCTCGCCCAGGTACCAGCCCAGCGGCGAGGCCGGGTCGGCGCCCTTGACCAGCGCGTGCTGCTGCTGCGGGGTGGGCTCGTAGTGGATGTGTTCCAGGGCTTCCTTGGTGGCGATCACCTCGGCGTCCGGCAGCACGCCCGCGCCCCAGAGGTGGTCCCCGTTCGCGTGGGTGACGATCACGCGGTCCACCGACACCCCGGCGGCCAGCCGCTTGCGGCTCTCGGCCAGGAACTCCCCCGCCAGGGTGGGGTCGTAGGGGGTGTCGATCCAGGCCGCGGTGCGCGACGAGGTCAGCAGGCCGCAGTTGGCCAGGCCCCAGCCCCGCTTCGGCGGAAGCCATACGTACAGGTCTTCAGCAATCGTGCTCATGTTCGCACGCGCGATCGTCATGGCCGCGATTATGCCGATGTTGGGTCAACTACGCGTCCGAACCCACACGATCAGCACAGTCCCACGGCCCTCCGACCGTCGCAAAGGGGAGCAAACCGCCCGAAGCCCGCCCAGCTCGCCCGCCGCCCTGTCCACCGACCGGACACCGCGCCACGACGTCACCGGCCACCCGGCCGGGCCGGACGCGCCGGACGGCCGGGCCGGACGGGCCGACGGGCACGCTGGGCCGACGGGCTGGCCGGGCGGCGTTGTCAGAGGTCACCGTCATGCCGAGAGGCAAGACCTCCACCGCGCCCATCGCCGTGCTCGCCGGCTCCGCGGCCTGCACCCGCGCCGTGCGGACGGCCGCGGCCGCCAGGGCGGCCCACCGCGCGGGCGGGGCGTACGCCTTGGACGACGCCACCCACGACGCGCTGCTCCGCGGCGTCGAGGCGCACGAGGCGGGCCACCCGGCCGAGGTGCTGCCGGACAGTCCCACGGGGAGACCCGCGGGTCAGGTCGACGGCGAGGTCCGTCCCTGCCGCCGGCGCGCCGGACGGGATGCCCGCCGGACCGGACCACGGGACGGACGACTCACAGGACGCCGCCGCAACGGCGACGGGGAGGCCGCGGTCCGCAGGCCGGGCCGTAGGCCGGGAAGGGACCGGCAGAAGGCCGCCGGAAAAGAATGGAGCGCCGGGCCCGATTCGAACGGACTCTTCCTACTGAAAGTAGGACGTGCTCCACCAGCACCACCGACGCCTGACGAAAGATCACTCTCTCGACAGGAAGAACAGTACCAGGTCAGCACGGGTGCCCGAACCGCACACCCCCGGCGCCGGCACCCCCGGTGCCGGAGCGGGGTGCCGACACGGAGGGGTGCCGGCGACCGCCGCCGGGCAGCCTGCAGCGCCCGCAGGACGATCAGCGCGCGCGGTTGGTCAGCGCGCGACGATCAGCGCGCGGGGACGCTCGCCCGGGTCAGCACGGACAGCTCGAACGGCCGGAGCGAGTCCGCCCGCTCCCATTCCGCGGCCGGGAGGGCCTCCCGCTGCCCGACGCTCCCGGCCGGCCGGAGCCCGGACTCGCGCAGCAGGCCGGCCATCTCCTCGGCGGTGAGGAAGGTCCGCCAGGGCTCGCCCTGCTCGGCCGCCGCCGCCATCACCACGTCCGCGTACGCCTGGCCCGCCTCGTCCCGCTGCCCGGCCGGGAGGAGGTGCTCCACGACGAGTTCGGTGCCGGGCGCGAGGCCGCCGACGGCGGCCAGGGTCCGCCCGATCGCCTCCCGGCTCAGGTACATGGTGACCCCCAGCCAGCTGACCAGCGCGGGCCGGCCCGGCTCGAACCCCGCCCGCGCGAGCCCGTCCGCCAAGGTCCGGGCGGACAACTGCTCGAAGTCCACCGCGACGAAGCCCACGGACGGCGGCACCGCCACCCCGGCCCGGGCCAGCACGGCCTGCTTCCAGTGCTGCGTCGCCGGCCGGTCGACCTCGAACACCCGGACGCTCCCGGTCGGTTCGGACCGGAAGGCGAAGGAGTCCAGCCCCGCGCCGAGGATCACGTACTGGTCGACGCCCTGCCCGGCCAGCTCGGCCAGCCGGTCCTCGGTGTAGCGACTGCGGGTGACGGCCGCCGTCCGCGCACCGCTCAGGACGGGGTGGTCACCGTAGGCCTGGTGGTAGCCGAGGAGTTCATCGGCCTGCTCGCCCAGCAAGCGCCGCGCCAGCGTGTCGGCGAAGATCGGAGGGGCGGCGTCGACGAGGAGATGGGCCGCGCGCGCGGCGGCCGACATGAGAGCCGTCCGGCTCGGCTGTTCGTTGTTCACCATGGCGCGAGACACTACTCGCTCATTTTCGACATAATACCACAGAAATGAATATTTCGGAAGTATCGTCAGATTACGATTCGGCCAACCGAAAGGCCGCAGGACCGGGTGCGGACCGGACCGCCGATCCTGAAGGTGCGTCACCCGGTGACAGGCAGCCGGCGTGCGGTGCGGCCGGGTCTCACACCCCCGGCGAAGGCCCGCCTCCCAGGGCAGCGGCGGGCTCGTCGCTCCGGACCCGGGTGAGGGTGAGCACCGACGACAGCGGCGGTTCGTCCGGGTCCGCCTCGGTGTGCCGGCACAGGCCGCCGCTCAGCGGGGAGTCCGCGCAACCGTGGCCGCCGCCGGCCGGCCGCCTGTTCCGGAGGAGATGGTCAGCCGTCTGCCGAGCGGACTCGCCGGGCGCTCCGACGGCCGTGAGTGCGGCGTGCACCCGTGCCGGCGCCTCCGGCGGCAGCGCGTCGTCGGCGAGCACGGGCAGCAGGAGCAGCAGCCGGGCCGCGACGTCGTGCACACCAGGGGCGCTGGGGTCGGGCGTCCCGGCGATGTGCACGAGGTCGCGCCAGGACAGGCCCGGACCGGACCAGTCGCCGTCGAAGCTGGACAGGTCCTGCGGCCGGGACCGGTCCGGCCGGGTCAGCAGGTAGTCGATCCCGTGGTCACCGATCAGGTTCCGGTGGACGACGACGGCGCTGTGACCGCCCTCGCAGGGAAGGCGAATCGCCGGCCAGGCCTGGTCGTCCAGCCGGACTTCGGACAGGGCGTCGGTGTCGGCGCCGTCGTCACCGAACCACTCGGGCACCGGCCGGGCCTCCCCCGGGGTGAACCGGCACACGGCCAGAAGGTGGCCGGCCCAGAACCCGGCGCGCTCAAGCAGCCACTCCCCCGCGACCAGCGGTCCCAGGTCATATCCCTTGATCAGCACGGACCGCAGTCTCCCAGCCCCCACCGACACACCGACGCCCCTCGGTCCGACCGTGCTGCCGGCCCGGCGGGCGCGGCGTCGGCCGTCAGCCCGTTGCCGGCCGGCCCGCGCGGGGGCGAGCCGGTGCGTCCTTGAGGCGGGCGACCAGGGCGCGGTGGGCGGCCCGCGCGGCCCGGCGCTCCGCGGCCTCGGCGAGCACCGCGGCCCTGGCCTCCGTCCCGGCGTCGAACGGCTCCGGCGCGAAGCGGGAGCAGGCCCGGGTGTGCCGTTCCCAGTCGTCCTGCCAGAACTCCACCGTCCAGCCCGGCCACGACTCCGCCACCTGGTGGGCCTGCGGGACGGAGGAGAGCGACCACCAGCCCAGGCGGCGGTGCTCCGGGTCGAGGTGGATGCCGGAGCCGGCATGCAGGCGGCAGACGCCGTGCCCGGGGGCGCCGGCCAGGCGGCCGAGCAGGGGGAGGCCCTCGCGGACGGGGTGGTCGAAGGCGTCGGAGGCGACATGGCAGCGGTCGGTGCCGACCGTGACCACCACACCGCCCGGGTCGGGCCCGGCCAGCTCCTCCTCGCCCGGGGCGAGGAAGGGGGCCGGGTAGAGGTCCGAGTCCGGGCAGCGGGCGTCCGCCGGGTCCAGTCCGACGTACGCGCGCAGTTCGGCCGCGCCGTCGTACAGCCAGCGCGTCTCCCAGCCCGGCCAGGCCGCCCGGATCAGCTCGAACATGGCGGCCCGGTGGCGGAGTTCGGCGCTCGGCCCCTCCCAGGCGAAGAACAGCAGCACCTTCCGGCCGAGGTCCAGCAGCAACCCGCCCTGGGCCGTCCTGTCGTCCAGCCACCAGCCGTCCTGGCGGAGTTCCGGGAGCATGGCGAGCAGCGCGGCCGGCCCGTCCACCAGGTCGAGGTCGATCCCGACCGCCCAGCCGGTCCGGTACAGCTCGTGCGTGCCGTTCCCGCGGACCACGACGACGTTGGCTCTGTCTCCCATCGGGCCAGGATGACCGGGGCCGGGCCCTGCCGGCCATCCGATTTCGGCGGCTCGCGGGCACCGGTGTCCGGGGAGTGGCACCGTGCCGACGACCGGGGCCCGGCGGAGCAGGGCTTGTGGCCGGTACGCCGGCGGCCACCGCCGGCGTCTCAGCCGGGAGGCGCGAGCCGCTGGAGCCGCTCCTCGGACTGCTCCGCCATCCAACGGTTGGAGATCCGCAGGCCGATCTCCCTGGCCTGCGCGTAGTGCTCGCGGGCCTGCTGAAGATCCTTGGTGCGCTCCTCGCACCGGGCCGTGTTGAACAGGCTCCAGCCCGCCAGGACGTCGTCGCCCGCGTCCGACCCGATCCGCGCGGCAGCCGCGTAGTTATTCCTCTCCTGGCGGGTGTCCCCGTCCTCGGCCGCGAGTTCGGCCAGCTGGTGGTGGGTCCAGCCCGCCGCCGCGGCGCACTGATGAGCGTTCGCCAGGGTCAGGGCCTGCCGGAAGAAGTCCGTGGCCCTGGCAGGTTCACCGCGTCCGCGCCAGTAGGTGCCGAAGTTGTGCAGGCTCCAGGCCCCCATGAGCGCGTCGTCCGTCAGCTCGGCCGTCCGGGCGGCCCGGGTGAAGAACCGCATGGCCGTCTCCGGGTCGCCGGCCCGCCAGCGGCACGACCCGAGACCGTCCCAGGCCCACCCCTGCTGCCGTGGGGCGTTGCGCTGGATCGCCAGGTCGAGGGCGGTCCAGTAGGTGTCCTCGGCCCGGTCCAACGCGCCGTTCTCGCGCTCCTCCGTCGCCTGGCCGAGCAACCGGTCGATCGCGGCCGCCCCCTGCTCCTTGACCTCCAGGCCCTCCACGATCTCCCGCAGCGAGGCGGCCGTCACCGCCGCCGAGGGGCGTTCCTCCGGCAGCAGCCGCATCAACTGGCCGATCACCGGCTGCAGGACGCCGGCCGTGCGCATCGGCTCCGGGATCCCGCGGGCGACGGCCAGGTACACCTCCTGGAGGGTGCTGCCGGGGAACGGGGAACGCCCCTCCACCGCGCGGTACAGGGTCGCGCCGAGCGACCACATGTCCGAGGCCGTGGAGGCCTGCCCGGCGTCGAGCCGCTCCGGGGCCATGAACTGCGGCGTGCCGATCGGTGCGCCCGTCGCCGTGAGCGTGACCTCGCCGGGCATCGAGGCGATCCCGAAGTCCACGACGACCGTCCGCTCTCCCGCCAGCAGGATGTTCGCCGGCTTGATGTCCCGGTGGATCACCTCCGCCGCGTGCGCGGCGACCAGGGCCGACGCGATCTGCGCACCGATCCGCGCCACCTGCTCCACCGGGAGCGGCCCCGATTCGAGCGCCTCAAGGAGGGAGGGCCCCTCCACGTACTCCATCACGGTCCAGGGCAGGCCGTCGTCGCCGGGGAACTGGTCGAACACGGTGACGATCCCCGGATGCCGGAGCGCCGCGGCCGCCCGGGCCTCCCGCTCCGCCCGCGCCACCCGGACATCGCCGGCACCGGCCGACGACGCCTCAGCAACGCCGATCCGCTTCACCACCACACGGCGCTGGAGGCGTTCGTCGTAGGCCAGCCACGCCACCCCCTGCCCGCCGGCTCCCAGCGGGCGTTCCATCCGGAACCTGTCCCCGACGGCCGGAACCGTCGTCCCATCCCTCATGGGCCCACGAAACCACACCTCGGGCGCGGAGCGGACGCACTCCCGCGAAACAGCACGGACCCGGACCTTCGCCGCCGCCCGCCGACGGGCAGCGGGCACCCGGGCGGCGCGGACCATGACCTCCGTCCGCGCCGCCGGACCGACCGGCGGAGCCGGTCATCGGTAGCCGGTGGCGTCGGCCGGCCGGTCCGGGTCCTGGACCTCGACCATGTAGCGCCAGGCGTCCGGGCGGCTGCCGTCCAGATCGGTGAAGCCGTACTCGCGGGCGAGCTGCCCGCTGGAGAGCGACCCGCCGTTCCAGCGGGCCCGCTGCGGATCGGCGGCCAGCGCGACCACCGCACGGCCGACGTACGAGGGGGTCTCGGAGATGCAGAAGTGCGGGACCTTCTCCAGTGCGTCGCGCCAGTTGTCCTCGGTGACGCCGAAGTGGTCGAGCATCATCTCCGAGCGCAGCCAGCCGGGCGTGAGCGCGACGGCGGTCGCGCCGCGCGGGCCGAGTTCATGGCCGAGCGCGAACGCCATCCGCAGCACGGCGGACTTGGCGATGTCGTAGAAGAAGGACACCCGGTACCTGGTCCGGTTGTACTCGGCGGTGCCGTCGGTCATCTCGACCACCAGTCCGCCGGGGTTGCGCAGCAGCAGCGGCAGTGCGTAGTGGCTGGTGATGGCGTGCGTCTCGACGGCGAGCCGCAGCAGCCGCAGTCCGTTGTCGAGGTCGTGCTCCCAGACCGTGCTGTCCCACTCGAAGAGCAGTTCGCCGCCCCAGATGTCGTTCACCAGGACGTCCAGCCGGCCCTGCTCCGCCTCGATCCGCCGGACCAGGGCCTCGACCTGGGCCGGCACCAGGTGGTCGGTGACCACCGCGACGCCCTGCCCGCCCGCGGCCGTGACCAGGGCGGCGGTCTCCTCCACGGTCTCCGGCCGGTGGTACTCCGAGGGCCGGCCCGCGGTGCTGCGGCCGGTGACGTAGACGGTCGCGCCGGCGGCGCCGAGCTGGACGGCGATCGCCCGCCCGGCGCCCCGGGTCGCGCCCGCCACCAGGGCGACCTTGCCGGCGAGTGCCTCTGCCATGTCTGGTCCTTCGCTTCCGGGCGGGCGGGGGCCGCCCGGAAGCGTCCGGGAGCCACCACCGCGCGGGGGACTCGGTGTCGCTCCGATTCTCGCTCGCCGGGCCCGGTCGGGCCCGACGATCGGGGCACCCGACCCCGACGGCCCGGTCGGCCGGGCTCCCGGGCCGCCCGGCGCACCGGCCCTTGGCGGCCGGGAGACCCGGGCGGTCAGTGGCGCCCGGAGACCACGTCCGCGATCCGGGCGATCGGTGAGGTGCCGGCCCGGCCGCCGCTCTCCTGCCGGTCGGCGGCGTGGTAGGCGGCGTACATGCCGTGCACCCCGAGCCAGCGAAGCGGCTCGGGCTCCCAGCGGCGCACCGCGTGCCCGACCCAGGGCAGCGCGGTGAGGGCGGTGTCCGCCGCGGCGCCGGGGCCCGCGTACTCGCGCAGCACCAGGTCGCGCAGGGTACGGGCGGCCAGGTTGGTGGTGGTGACGCCGCTGCCGACGTACCCGCCGGCCCAGCCGAGGCCGGAGGCGGGGTCCAGCTCCACGGTGGAGCACCAGTCGCGCGGCACGCCGAGCACGCCGGACCAGGCGTGCGCCACGCCGGTGTGCGGGCCGACGTACGCGCCGGCCGAGGGGAAGAAGCGCAGCAGGATGTCCCGCAGCTGCTCGACGGTCCGCCGCTGGGTGGCGCCGTCGTGGTCGACCCGTGAGCCGAAGCGGTAGGGCACCCCGCGGCCGCCGAGCGCGATCCGGTCGTCGGCGGTGCGCTGCGCGTACATGTACGCGTGCGCCATGTCGCCGAGGGTCTCGCGGCCCTCCCAGCCCGCGCAGGCCCAGAACTCGGACGGCAGCGGGTCGGTGACGATCATCGAGGAGTTCATCGGCAGCCAGGTCCGCCGCTCCCCGCGGAGCCCGGCCGTGAAGCCCTCGGTGGCCCGCAGCACGAACCGGGCCGAGACGGTGCCGTACGGGGTGAGCGCGCGCGCCGGGGCGCTGCCGCCGCCGGGCCGGATCTCGGTGACCGGCGTGGCCTCGTGGACGGTCACGCCCAGCTCCTCGCAGACCCTGGCCAGTCCGCGCAGCAGCTTCACCGGCTGGATCCGCGCGCCGTGCGGCCCCCAGCTGCCGCCCAGGGTGCCCGCCACACCGATCCTGGCCGCCGACTCCGCCGCCCCCAGCAGCACCTGCTCCTGCTGGCCGTAGGCGTGCTCCTCCGCGACGAAGGCCTTCAGCCGCGCCAGCTGGGCGGGGTTGCGGGCCACCTCCAGGACGCCGCCCTTGACGATGTCGGCCTCGATGCCCTCGGCGGCGGCGACCCGGATCACCTCGTCGACCGCCTCGTTCATCGCCCGCTGCATGCCGGTCGCCGCCTCCCGGCCGTACCGGCGGGCGAAGACCCCGCGGCCGGCGAACCCGCTGTAGAGCCAGCCGCCGTTGCGCCCGGAGGCGCCGTAGCCGCAGAACCGGCGCTCCAGCACGGTGACCCGCAGGGACGGGTCGGCCTTCTTCAGGTAGTAGGCGGTCCAGAGGCCGGTGAAGCCGCCGCCGACGACGCAGACGTCCGCCTCGGCCGGGCCGTCCAGCCGTGGCCGCGGTTCGGGGAGTCCGGTCTCGGCGTACCAGAAGGAGACCGACCCGTTCGCGGGGGCGGACTCGGCGGCGGTGGCGGGTGTGGCGGAGGTGCCCACGGGAGCCTGCTTTCCGGACGGGCCGGCGGGGGGACGCCGGACATGCCAGGCACGCTAATCACGACCCTACGCCCGGGCAACCGTCAGGCTGCCAGCTCCGGGGCCGCCCGCGCGACAGACCGTAGGGTGCCGGCGGGGCCGGGTGCCGACGCCGCTCGCCCCGGCCGGGCGCCCGGCAGAACGGGACGGGCGCCGGGCAGAACGGGACAAGGCGCCGGACGGACCCGGCGGGCGCCGGGCAGGCCGGACGGACCCGGCGGGCCCCGGCGGTGGGACTGCTCACAGTCCGCCCGACACTCCCCTCCGTCCACGGGCCGGTGCGTAGGGTGATCGGGTGGATTCCTGGGAGCTGGACCGACCGACCCGACCCCTCACCGGACGCCCCCCGGCGGCCCCTACGGCACAGCGGGCACCTGCCGCCCCGGCGGCCGTACGCGGTGGCGTCGCCGCCGGCCGCGGGACCGCTCGCGGTCCCCTGCGGGGTGCCGTCCGCGACGCCGTCGCCGCAGCCCTCCGGGGAGCGCGCCGATGACCGGCCGATCCGGCCTGACGGCACGTCAGTTCGTCGGCCTGCTGGCCGATCCGGGCAGCTTCGACGGCTGGGACGAGCCGGTCGCCCACCCGGCGGCCGACCCGGCCTACCGGGAGTCGCTGGCCCGGGCGCGGGAGCGGACCGGCCTGGACGAGGCCGTGACCACCGGCCGGGTCCTGCTGGCCGGGCGGCCGGTGGCGCTGGTGGCCTCCGAGTTCGGCTTCCTGGGCGGCTCGATCGGGGTGACCACGGCCGAACGGATCACCCGGGCCGTGGAGCGGGCCACCGCCGAGGGCCTGCCCCTGATCGCGCTGCCGGTGTCGGGCGGCACCCGGATGCAGGAGGGCTCGGCGGCGTTCCTCTGCATGCTCCGGGTCACCGCCGCCGTCCAGGCCCACCAGGCCGCCGGCCTCCCGTACCTCACCTACCTGCGGAACCCCACGATGGGCGGCGTCTTCGCCTCCTGGGGCACCCTGGGCCACCTGGTGCTGGCCGAGCCGGGCGCCCGGCTGGGGTTCCTCGGCCCGCGCGTGTACGAGGAACTGCGCGGCGTCCCGCTGCCGGACGGCGTGCAGTCCGCGGAGACCCTGGCCGGCCGCGGACTGGTGGACGCCGTGGTCGCGCCGAGCGAGCTGCGGGACGTGCTGCGCCGGCTGCTGTCCCTGCTCTGCGACCGGCCCGCCGGCCCGCCCGCGCAGGGCCCTCGGGCCGCCCGGGTCCGCCCGGGCTCCGTACCGGGAACGCCCGCACCGGACACGCCCGCACCCGACGGCACCGCACCCAACGGCACCTCGCCGGACGCGCCGGCAGCCGACGCCCCCGCACATGACGCCCCCGCGCCCGACGCCTGGGACGCCGTGCGGCGCAGCCGGGACCCGCTCCGGCCGGGCGCCCGCGAGGTGCTGCGGTTCGCGGCCGGGCGGCCGGTGCTGCTGGAGTCGCCGGCCGGGCCGCACGGCCCGGAGCGCGCGCTGGTCCGGGCCCTGGCCGAGTTCGGCGGACGGCCGGCCATGGTGGTCGGACAGCAGCGCCGGACCGGCCCGCAGGAGGTGCCCTTCACCGCGGCCGACCTGCGGGCCGTACGACGGACGGCCCAGCAGGCGGAGCAACTCGGCCTGCCGCTGGTGACGGTGGTGGACACGGCCGGGGCGGAGCTCTCCGCGCAGGCCGAACTCGACGGTGTGGCGGTGGAGATCGCGCACTGCCTGACCACCCTGCTCGCCCTGCGCACCCCGGTGCTCGCGGTGCTGCTCGGCCAGGGGTCGGGCGGCGGGGCGCTGGCCCTGCTGCCCGCCGACCGGGTGATCGCGGCCCGGCACGCCTGGCTGGCCCCGCTCCCGCCGGAGGGCGCCTCGGCGATCGTGCACCGGGACGGCGAGCACGCCGCCGAGCTGGCCCGCGCCCAGGGCATCGGCGCGTACGACCTGGCGGCGGTCGGCCTTGTCGACCAGGTGATTCCCGAACTCCCGGACGCGGCGGCCGAACCGGAGGCGTTCTGCGCCCGGGTCGGCCTGGCGGTCGGGGCCGCGCTGGCCGAGCTGGCCGGCGTCCCCGCGGCGGACCGGGCGGCCGGGCGCCGGCTGCGCCACCGGCGGCTCGGCGACACCGTCCGCTGACCGGGCGGGCCGCGCCATCGGCCGGCGCGGCCCGCCCGGCGGTCCCGCGCCGGCCGGCCCGGGTCGGAACTACGCCTGGAGCAGCACCTGCTGGAGTTCGGCGGTGCACATCATGTAGCCGTTCGGGGTCGGCAGCCGCTCCAGGTAGTGGTCGAGGTCCGACCCCAGCGAGAACACCCGCACCGGGGTGCCCGCCCCGCGCGCGGACTCCACCACCCTGCGCAGCCCGTCCATCACGGCCGGGTGCCGGGTCTGGTAGGACTCGGCCACCAGGTGGTTGCTCCGGTCGGCGGCCAGGTAGAACTGCACCAGGTCCTTGGTGCCGACGAACAGCTCGCTGGCCCCGGCGGCGCAGATCGCCGCGGTGGCGTGCACCGCCGCGGGCGTCTCGACGAAGGCGGACAGCGGCACGTCGGCCGGCAGCCGCAGGTGCTCCCGGAGCTGGGCGAACTCCTCCGCGTCGTTGACGAACGGGACGGAGAGGTGCACCCGGCCGGCCTCCTCGCCGAGCCGCTCCCGCAGCGACCGCAGCACGGCGTGCAGGGCCTCCCGGTAGGCGGCCGACCCGAGCAGCCAGCGTGCGCCGTGCAGGCCCAGTTCGGGGTTGGGTTCGACCGCGACGGGGGCCAGTTCGGTCACTCCGGCGGCATGGTCCGAGCGGAGGTCGAGCAGCCTCAGGACCAGCCGCTGGCCGGGCAGCAGTGCTTCCACGAAGGTGCAGAGCCGGCCGGCGACGGCCCGGCCGTAGAGCTCGATGGCGGCGTGGCCGCCGTCCAGCGCGTCGAGCGGGCGCAGGCCCGCGGCCAGGCAGAGGAACTCCTCCCGGATGAAGAAGGTGTCGACCCGCTGCGCGTCGGGCCCGCAGGCGTTGATCGTCTCGATGTCCTGGAGGTCCGCGATGACGGCGCAGGCCGCGCCGAGCCTGTCCAGCAGCTGGCCGCCGGTGCCGGGGTCGGGCGCCCCGGCACCGCTTTCGGAGCCGATCACGATCGACTGGCTCTCCAGGTACAGGGTCACCTCGCCGACCAGGTCGTCGAGATCGGCCTGGTCGACGCGGAGCACGGGTATGCCCCGGCCCCGGCAGATGGACTGCATGTGGCCGGTCAGCCCGCCCGCACCGCAGACCACGGCCCGCGCCGCCACGATCGCTTCGTACAAACCCGCCTCCAGCGAGGGGGCGACGAGGATGGACCCCTCAAGTGGACTTCTCGTGCGGTTACAAGTGCCTCGCAAGACACTCTCCGTACCACCAGTCAGCAGGAATCCCTGAACTCGTCGCCCGTTCAACTAATCCTCCAGATCCTCGGCGTTCGCTATCCCCAACTGCCGACGCAACTGCCGTGGGGTCACGGAGACGTCGGTGAGCCGTTCGACGGCGGCCCGGTTGACAAGCACCCTCGTCAAGCGGTCACGCAGGGAAGCATCCATTGACGATGAGGAAAGTTCGCCAACGAACCTGATGCGCTCGTCCAATCGGGAATCGAGCACTTCCCGTTCACTTCGAGTACGTGTGGCCAACCTTCTCACCTCCAGGCCTACAGCCTCCTCGAATCCACCGCGGGCCGCTTCCTCCATATTGCTGACATGACCACGGAATTGGGCCAGGCGATGGTTTGAACCGCCTTCCCGCAGTTCCAGTTGCTCGATCGCACTCGCCGCGACGGCGATCGACTGGTTCTTGATGGCGGCGAGATTGAAGGTGAATGCGCCGGTCCGGCCGTTCCGCACGATCTCGTCGCCCTCGCGCAGCACGCCGAGCGCCGAGATCGGGCCGGCCGGGCCCCCGTCACGGCCCAGCAGGACGCCCCGCTCGTCGACCTCCAGCCCGCGCCCGGTCCGCGCGTGGGGCACCGCGATCCCCCGCCCGAGGAGGTTCCGCCAGAGCCGCCCGCCGACCCGGCTGTAGTCCGACTCCCGGCCGAAGTTGGACACCACCAGGTCCACCTCCACGGTGTGCTTCTCGTCCGGGGCCGCGACCTGGACGACCAGCCGTCCGGACTCCGCCGGCGTGATCCGCTCCACGTTGCCGACGACCACCTCCACCGACCCGTCCGCCGAGTGCAGCGCGCGCTCGATGACCGCCATCGTGTACTCCACCGCGCCGACCCGTATCGCGGCGATCGCGGTGCCGAACTCGTCCAGCAGGCGCCGCAGGTCCGGGGAGGGGATCTGCTCGAGCGCCTTGGGGAGATGCGGCTCCCAGGCCTTGGCCACCCGCTCGGGGACCACCCCCGGATCGATTCCCGGGTGATCCCGGACGACCGCCGCACAGGCGGCCTCCCACTCCCCGCGGACCCGGGCCAGGAACTCCTCACGGCCGCGGTAGGGCTCCAGCAGCGACACCGGGCAGGGCAGCCGCACCACCCCGTGCTCGTGACCGCCGGGATAGGTCCGGAAGATCGTCCCGGTCCTGGAGATCAGGCTGATCCGCCCGGTGTGCCCCTGGCGCAGCAGCAGGCCCGCCGAGTCGTACGCGCTCAGCACGGACCCGACGATCGCGACGCTCGCCTCCGGCGGGAGGCCCGCCAGCTTGCGGACACCGGCCGCGGAGTACGGGTTCCGCACGAAGGACGCGTGCCCGGCCACTTCGGCGGCGAAGGGCGGATCGCGCAGCTCCAGACCGGTCGCGAGCACCACGTGATCGGCGAAGAGCACGTCCGCCACCGGGGCCGGGGCTTCCCCCGATAACTGATGCACCGTCACATCCACACCGTCGGCGCGTACTTCCAGGTCGACCGCCTCTCCGTCCGCCTCGACCAGGACGACCCCCGGACAGGCCTCCCGCCGGGCCTCGGCCAGCCGGTCGGTCAGGTAGTCCTGGAAGAGCCGGCGGGGCGCCGGGCCCTGCTCGACGAACTCGAACCGGTCCCACGGCGCCGGCCAGTCCTGGCGGTCCGCCTCACGGTTGGCCCAGCGGACGAAGTCGTGCACGTCCTCGCGGAAGGCCGACATCCGGCCCGCCTGGATGTTGAACACGTGGTCCCAGGGATTGCCGTCCCGGTGGTAGGCGACGCCGGCCGACCGGTAGTCGGAGCGCTGCTCCAGCAGCACCACCTCCAGCGGGGCGCGGGCGAAGCGGAGCAACCGGATCGCGGTGGCGGTGCCGGCCAGGCCCGCCCCGACGACGAGCACTCTTGGACGCATGGCTGTTGGACTCATGGTGAAGCCTCTCCGTTGAGCGAAGGGGACCCGGATCCGCTGTCCCGCCCCGGGCGCCGGCGGCCGCCGGCGCGGTGCGACCCCCCGTGGACCTGCCGTCCGGACTGAGGCGATCCGTCCTCCCCGGGGACTCGTCGTCGGCGCTGCGGACACGGAATTTCCGAGCCCAAGGCTAGTAGGGCTTGGTCAGGTCCGTATCGGTGTGGGTATGTCGCGGTGGCAGGTGGGGCA
>NZ_BNBO01000008.1 GCF_014655955.1 Kitasatospora indigofera | reverse complement strand
AAGCGCGTCATGGCGAGAGGGTCTGCCAGGAGCACGCTGGTGTCGAGAACGTACGTGCGCCGGTCTGGTGTCCGGCGGCTCTTGGAACTGACCACTAGGCCTCCAGGGCGGATGACCCTGCGTCACCCGCGGCATACCGGCCCCCGTGGCCCCGGTGGCCCAGGTACCGGTCTGATCCGAGTATTCCCAGGCGAGGGGGTGTGCATTCGCGCCGGGAAGAACTGACGGATCATTCCTGGTGAACGTTTGCCCACACCCCCGGCGGGTACGTCAGCCCTTCGGAAGCCCCACCGGCCGTCAGCTCCCGGGGAGCCGGGAGCGCGGGTGCCGGGAGGGAGCCGGGTGGCGGGCGGCCGGGACGGCCCGGGCGGAGGCGGGACGGGCCGCGGGCGGCCGGGCGGTCAGAGCCCGAGGCGCCGGTTGCGCTGCTGGAAGTCGCGCAGGGCCCGCAGGAAGTCGACCTTGCGGAAGGCCGGCCAGTACGCCTCGCAGAAGTAGAACTCGCTGTGGGCGCTCTGCCAGAGCAGGAAGCCGGACAGGCGCTGCTCGCCGGAGGTGCGGATCACCAGGTCGGGGTCGGGCTGGCCCTTGGTGTAGAGGTGCTCGGCGATGTGCTCGACGTCCAGGATCTCGGCCAGCTCCTCGATCGAGGTGCCGCGGCCGGCGTGCTCCTGGAGCAGCGAGCGGACGGCGTCGGCGATCTCGTGCCGGCCGCCGTAGCCGACCGCCACGTTCACGGTGATCCCGTCGATGTGGGCGGTGTCCTGGGCGGCGCGCTTCAGCACGTCGGCGGTGTGCTGGGGCAGCAGGTCGAGGGCGCCAACCGGGTTGACCTTCCAGCGTCGGGCGTCGGCGAGGCCGGTGACGGCGTCCTCGATGATCCCGAGCAGCGGGACGAGCTCCTCGGCCGGCCGGGAGAGGTTGTCGGTGGAGAGCATCCACAGGGTGACGACCTTGACGTGGGTCTCGTCGCACCAGCCCAGGAACTCGCTGATCTTGTCGGCGCCGCGCTGGTGGCCGTACGCGGTGGTGCCGCCGGTGGCCTTGGCCCAGCGCCGGTTCCCGTCGAGGATCACGCCGATGTGGTGGGGCGTGCGGGCGAGGTGGACCTCGACCCGGCGGCCGTACAGGCCGTACATACCGTCCAGCAGGGTGCGCAGACCCGGCGTGCGTTCGACGACATCGCGCAGACCCATGGCTTCCGGCCCCTCCGTACTCATTCCCTTGGGGTGCGTACAACCCCCGCGCGCAGCCTACTCCCGCGCGGTGCCACTCGGTAAAGCCGCAGGTCCCGGTCCGGTTACGGTCCGGTAGCGCCAGGTGCACGGCGGCGGCCCGGCCGGTGAACCCGGTCGGATACGGAATGGTCTCCGCTTCCTTAAGGGACCCGTAAGTCGGTTCCGGATGCTTGACGGCCCCCATTGGTCTAGTCCAGCTTGTGTGTCCAAGGGCGAGCGCACTCCCCACGCCGCCCCACCCCCACAGCTTTCCTGCGGACCTTCCCTCCCCCACAACGCGGCCGCCGCGCCCCCCACCGCGGCGGCCGCTCCCTCCTCCCCCAGGAGCGTCGACAGCATGGCCCGTACGCTGAACCAGCCCGCGCACAAGCGCCGGCGAAGCACCCTGCCCGCCCTCGCGGCCGGCACCACGGCCCTCGCGCTGGCCGGCACCGGTCTGGCCCTGTTCGCGGGCGGCGCCAGCGCCGCCGTGGGCAACGTGGCGACCAACGGCGGCTTCGAGAGCGGCTTGACCGGCTGGAGCTGTGTCGGCGCCACGAGCGCGGTCAGCACCCCGGTCCACTCCGGCACCGGCGCGCTCAAGGCGACCCCGGGCGCCGGCGACACCGCCGAGTGCCGCCAGACCGTCTCCGTGCTCCCCAACACCAGCTACACCCTGAGCGGTTGGGTCCAGGGCCCGTACGTCTACCTCGGTGCCAGCGGCACCGGCGGCACCGACCCGAGCACCTGGTCGAACCAGAGCACCTGGAACCAGCTCAGCACCACCTTCACCACCGGCGCCGGCACCAACACCGTCACGCTCTACGTGCACGGCTGGTACGGCCAGGCCGCCTACGGCGCCGACGACATCACCCTGACCGGCCCGGCCGGCACCGCCTCGCCGAGCCCGACGGTCACCCCGACCGCCTCGCCGACCGCGACCAGCTCGCCGACGGCCACCAGCTCCCCGACGGCCACCAAGTCGCCGACCGCCACGGCCTCCCCCACGGCCACCGCCTCCCCGACCGCGACCGCCACGCCCACCGCGACGGCCACGCCCACCCAGCCCGCCACCGGGCTGCCCAAGCACGCGGTGACCGGCTACTGGCAGAACTTCGACAACGGCGCCACCGTCCAGCGCCTGCGCGACGTCCAGAGCGCGTACGACATCATCGCGGTGTCCTTCGCGGACGCCACCGCCACGCCCGGCGGGATCAGCTTCACCCTGGACCCGAAGCTCTCCACCGCGCTCGGCGGCTACACCGACGCCGACTTCAAGGCCGACATCGCGGCCAAGCGCGCGGCCGGCAAGAAGGTCGTCCTCTCGGTCGGCGGGCAGAACGGCGCGATCAGCGTCGCCAACGCCGCCGCCGCGACCACCTTCGCCAACAACGCGTACGCGCTGATCCAGCAGTACGGCTTCGACGGGGTCGACATCGACCTGGAGAACGGCGTCGACGCCACCTACATGGCGCAGTCGCTGCACACCCTGGCGGGCAAGGTCGGGTCCGGCTTCATCCTGACCATGGCCCCCGAGACCATCGGGATGTACAGCACCGCCGGCAACTACTTCCAGCTGGCGCTGAACGTCAAGGACATCCTGACCGTCGTCAACACCCAGTTCTACAACTCGGGCGGCATGAACGGCTGCGACGGCAAGGTCTACAACCAGGGCAGCATCGACTTCATCACCGCCCAGATCTGCACCCACATCCAGGGCGGCCTGCGGCCCGACCAGGTCGGCATCGGCGTCCCGGCCTCCACCAAGGGCGCGGGCAGCGGCTACGTCTCCTCCACCGTGGTCAACAACGCGCTGGACTGCCTGGCCACCGGCAACCACTGCGGCAGCTTCGTCCCGCCGGCCAAGTGGCCGACCATCCGCGGCGTGATGACCTGGTCCACCAACTGGGACGCGGCGAACAACAACGACTTCTCCAACAACGTGGGCAGCTACGTCCACAACATGCCGTAACTCTCCCCGGCGCGCCGCTCCTTGAGGGTGGAGTCCGCGCGCCCACGGCGGGGCCCGTCGCACCGACCAGGTGCGGCGGGCCCCGACCGCGTCCGGGGCCCGCCGCACCCGGCGGCCACGCCGGCGGCCCGGCACCGGCACCGGCCCGGGGTCAGCGCCGGGCCAGCAGCACGGCGCCGAGCGTGCCCAGCAGCATGAACGGGCCGTACGGGATCTCCAGCCCGCGCACCGGTCGGCGCCGGACCAGCTCCACCCCCGCCCGGCCGGTGCCCCAGAGCGCGCCCAGCGCGGAGGCCAGGAAGAGCGCCACGAACGCCGAGCCCCACCCGTGGAGGCCGAGCAGCGCCCCCAGCCCGAGCGCCAGCTTGGCGTCGCCGAGACCGATCAGGCCGAACCAGGCCGGCAGCTCGAACAGCGCGCCGGCCGCCAGCGCCACCAGCAGGCAGCGCAGCAGCACCCCGGGGTGCCCGGCCGCCAGCACCGCCGGCACCAGCAGCAGCGCGACGCCCGCCCCGAGGCACCCGGTCACCCGGTCCGGCAACCGCCGCACCATGCCGTCCACGAAGCCCAGCGGCACCCCGCAGAGCACCGCCCAGAGCAGCAGCAGGCCCTCCGCCGGGGCGGCCGCCGACAACGCGAGGGCCGCCGCGCCCGCCGCGGCCAGCTCGACCTGGCCCGCGCCCGGGCCGAGCCGCCCGCCGCACCCGCGGCACCGGCCGGTCGGCGGCAGCGCCCCCACCGGTCGCCGGCAGGCCGGGCAGGCCGACCGCAGCGGCTCCTCGGCCGTGGGCACGGCGTACCGCACCACCACCCCGCGCAGCAGCGGCGCCGCCGCCAGTCCGGCCACCGCACCCAGCGTCAGACCGATCACGGTCACCCCCGTTCCTCCCTGCGGACCGTCAGGCCCCACGGCCGGTCCGCCCGGACCTGTCCGTCCGGGCGCCGTGCCGGCTCCGTCAGAGTCTGGTGCTTTGCCCGCCGCACCACCATCGGGGGATGACGTGCAGCCGTGCACACCGTCCTGCGCGCGGCCGTCCCGGCCGCGGCGCCGGCCCTGTCGCTGACCGGCCGCGGCCCGGGGAACAGCGACGACCCGGTCGCCCCGGGGGCGGGCGGCGCGGCGCCCACCGCCACGGCGGGCGGTGACGCCCCGGCCGGGACGCCGACCGCGGGCAGCCCCGGGGCCCCGCCGGGAGGCCTGCCGGCGGGCCGGCGCGTCCACGTGGCAGACGACACGCCCGTGCGCGGCCCCCGGACCCGTAAAGTAAGCAGGCATGCAGGTCATCCAGTCCAGCAAGCTCGCCAATGTCTGTTACGACATCCGCGGCCCGGTGCTCGACGAGGCGATGCGACTGGAGGACCAGGGCCATCGCATCCTCAAGCTGAACACGGGCAACCCCGCGCTGTTCGGCTTCGACGCGCCCCCGGAGATCCTCCAGGACATCCTGCGCAACCTCTCCACCGCGCACGGCTACGGGGACTCCAAGGGCCTGCTCTCCGCCCGCCGCGCCGTGGTCATGCACTACGAGGAGCGCGGCCTGCACGGGCTGACCGTGGAGGACGTCTTCCTCGGCAACGGCGTCTCGGAGCTGATCCAGCTCGCGATGACCGCCCTGCTGGACGACGGCGACGAGGTGCTCGTCCCCGCTCCGGACTACCCGCTGTGGACGGCCTCGGTCAGCCTGGCCGGCGGAACCGCCGTGCACTACCGCTGCGACGAGCAGGCGGAGTGGTACCCCGACCTGGTGGACATCGAGTCCAAGGTCACCGACCGCACCCGGGCGATCGTGGTGATCAACCCGAACAACCCGACCGGTGCGGTCTACCCGCGCGAGATCCTCGAAGGCATCGTCGAGATCGCCCGCCGCCACCAGCTGGTGGTCTACGCGGACGAGATCTACGACAAGATCCTCTACGACGACGCCGAGCACATCCCGCTGGCCACCCTGGCACCGGACCTCTTCTGCGTCACCTTCAACGGCCTCTCCAAGGCCTACCGGGTGGCGGGCTTCCGCTCCGGCTGGATGGTGCTCTCCGGCGACCGGCAACGGGCGGCGAGCTACGTCGAGGGCCTCACCGTGCTGGCCTCGATGCGGCTCTGCGCCAACATGCCGGCCCAGCACGCGGTGGCCGCGGCGCTCGGCGGACGACAGTCGATCAAGGACCTGATCCTGCCGGGCGGCCGGCTGCTGGAGTCGCGCGACGCGGCGTACAAGCTGCTGAACGAGATCCCGGGCGTCAGCTGCGTCAAACCGAAGGGCGCGCTGTACGCGTTCCCGCGGCTCGACCCCAACGTGTACAAGATCAAGGACGACGCGCAGATGGTGCTGGACCTGCTGCGCTCGCAGCGGATCCTGCTGGTCCAGGGCACCGGTTTCAACTGGCCCGAGCCGGACCACTTCCGCCTGGTCACCCTGCCGCGCGCGGAGGAGATCACCGACGCGGTGACCCGGATCGGCGACTTCCTGAGCGGGTACACCCAGCCCTGACCGGTGTCCGGGCGGCCCGTATCATGCGGGATGCCGGTGGCCCGGCAGGAGACCGGGCCGGGGGGCGGGCGGCCGGGCGCGCAGGCGCCGGCGCCCGGACCGGCACGGGCCGGGCGATCCGTCGTACCCGGGTGCCGTCCCCCTGCCGCACTCGCGCAAGGGAACGGACGTCATGGCCATCCGCACACCTCTCAACCATCCCCGGGCCGCCGCGGCACTCGTCGGCACCGCGGCCGCCGTCCTCGCCGCGCTTCCGGCCACCCCGGCCGCCGCGCTCGGCGGCGGGTTCGTGACGCCCAAGTCCACCACCGTCGTGAACGCCAACAGCGGCAAGTGCCTGGAGATCGCCGACTGGCGCACCGACAACGGCGCCCCCGCCCGCCAGTGGGACTGCACCGGCGGCGCGAACCAGATCTGGGACTTCCGGTCGGCCAACGGCGTCACCATGCTGGTCAACCGGAACTCAGGCAAGTGCCTGGAGATCGCCGACTGGCGCACGGACGACGGCGCGCCGGCCCGCCAGTGGGACTGCCACGCGGGCTGGAACCAGGGCTGGCTCTACTCGGGCTCGATCGGCCCCCGCAAGGAGCTGGGCCTGTCCAACCTCAACTCGGCCGCCCTGCTGGAGATCGCCGACTGGCGCACCGACAACGGCGCCCCCGCCCGCCAGTGGCGCGGGGAGAGCAACCGGGTGGTCGACGGGAACAAGGCCTGGATCACCAACATCAAGTTGATCTGACCCGGCACGGCCCCCGGCCCCCGGCCGGACTCCGGCATCGCCCCCGGCCCCGGCCCCGGCCCCGGCCCCGGACATGCCTACGGCCGGAGACCCGATCCGGACGAACCCGCCGCTCACCGAGGAGCGGGTTCGTCCGGCCGGGGCTCCGGCCGTGGGGGCCGGCCGGCGTGCTCCGCCGGCCGGCCGGGGGCGGTCAGCCCAGGCGCTTGACCAGGGCCCGGTACTCGTCCCACAGCTCGGTGGGGGTGTGCTCGCCGAACAGCTCCAGGTGGGCCGGGACGAGCGCGGCCTCCTGGCGCCAGATGTCGGCGTCCACGGTGAAGAGCAGCTCGCGGTCCTCCGGCGAGAGGTCCAGGCCGGACAGGTCGAAGGCCTCCTGGGTCGGCAGCACGCCGATCGGGGTCTCGACGCCCTCGCCGGTGCCGTCCAGCCGCTCGACGATCCACTTCAGGACCCGGCTGTTCTCGCCGTAGCCCGGCCACACGAACTTGCCCGCGCTGTTCTTGCGGAACCAGTTGACGTAGTAGATCTTCGGCAGCTTCGCGGCGTCGGCCTGCGCGCCCAGCTTCAGCCAGTGGCCGAAGTAGTCGCCCATGTTGTAGCCGCAGAACGGCAGCATCGCGAACGGGTCGCGGCGCAGCTCGCCGACGGTGCCCTCGGCGGCGGCGGTCTTCTCCGAGGCGATGTTCGCGCCCAGGAAGACGCCGTGCTGCCAGTCGAAGGACTCGGTGACCAGCGGGACGGCGGTGGCGCGGCGGCCGCCGAACAGGATGGCCGAGATCGGCACGCCCGCCGGGTCCTCCCACTCGGGCGCGATCGTCGGGCACTGCGCGGCCGGGACGGCGAAGCGGGCGTTCGGGTGGGCGGCCGGGGTGCCGGACTCCGGGGTCCAGTCGTTGCCGCGCCAGTCGGTCAGGTGCGCCGGGGGCTCCTCGGTGAGGCCCTCCCACCACACGTCCCCGTCGTCGGTGAGCGCGACGTTGGTGTAGACGGTGTTGCCCCAGAGCGTCTCGATGGCGTTGGCGTTGGTGTCGACGCCGGTGCCGGGCGCGACGCCGAAGAAGCCGGCCTCGGGGTTGATCGCGTAGAGCCGGCCGTCCGCGCCGAAGCGCATCCAGGCGATGTCGTCGCCGATCGTCTCGACCTTCCAGCCCGGGACGGTCGGCTGGAGCATCGCGAGGTTGGTCTTGCCGCAGGCGGACGGGAAGGCCGCGGCGACGTACTTGGGCTCCGCCTCGCCCGAGGGGCCGGCCGGCGGGGTGAGCTTGAGGACGAGCATGTGCTCGGCCAGCCAGCCCTCGTCGCGGGCCATGGTGGAGGCGATGCGCAGGGCGTAGCACTTCTTGCCGAGCAGGGCGTTGCCGCCGTAGCCGGAGCCGAAGGACCAGATCTCGCGGGTCTCCGGGAAGTGCGAGATGTACTTGGTGGTGTTGCACGGCCACGGGACGTCCGCCTGGCCCTCGGCCAGCGGCGCGCCCAGGGTGTGCACGGCCTTGACGAAGTCGCCGTCCTCGCCGAGCTGGTCGATCACGGCCTGGCCCATGCGGGTCATCACGCGCATCGACACGGCGACGTAGGCGGAGTCGGTGATCTCGACGCCGTACGCGGCCAGCGGGGAGCCGACGGGGCCCATCGAGAAGGGCACCACGTACATGGTGCGGCCCTTCATCGCGCCCTTGAACAGGCCGTTCGTGCCCTGGAACAGCTCCCGCATCTCGGCGGGCGCCTTCCAGTTGTTGGTCGGGCCGGCGTCCTTCTCCTGCTCGGAGCAGATGTAGGTGCGGTCCTCGACGCGGGCGACGTCCGTGGGGTCGGAGGCCGCGTAGTAGGAGTTCGGCCGCTTCTCGTGGTTGAGCTTCTTGAAGGTGCCCTGGGCGACCAGCAGGTCGGCGAGGCGCTGGTACTCCTCCTCCGAGCCGTCGCACCACTCGATGCGGTCGGGCTGGGTGAGCTCCGCGATCTCGCTCACCCAGGCCAGCAGACGCTTGTGGCGGGTGGGCGCGGATGCGCTGAGAGCAGAGTTCTCGTACGACACGATCGCTCCGTTTCACGCCGTCTCGGCACCGAGACGGCGTAGCGGGGGGTTTGAGGGTGATTGCAGCGTAGCTCCGCCATTCGGGGCTGAACACGGCACGTCGGCGAGTTTGACGCGATTTTTACTCCTAACTGGCAGATTACTGGTTGGTAATCCGGCAGTCGCGTCCCTCCCCGGACCCTCGGGTGCCATCCCCGATTACTCCAAAACGTCCAAGAGTGACCGTCGCCACTACCTACGATTCAGTAACCTACGGACCCGTAGGTAGCATGGCGCGCATGACTGCGGATCAGAGCACCGCCCTCGGGGCATTCATCGCTGAGGTCAAGCCCAAATGGCGCGGCTGGCTGCACGCCGGGATGTTCCCGGCGTCGGTGGCCGCCGGCATCGTGCTGATCTGCCTGGCCGGATCGACCTCGGCGAGGATCGCGTGCGCGATCTACTCGGTGAGCGCCTGGCTGCTGTTCGGCGTCAGCGCGGTCTACCACCGCTTCACCTGGGGCCCGCGCGGCGACGCCGTGCTGCGCCGCCTCGACCACGCGAACATCTTCCTGATCATCGCGGGCTCGTACACCCCGTTCACCATCCTGCTGCTGGACGGCGGCCGGCGGCAGACGCTGCTCTGGGTGGTCTGGGGCGGAGCGCTCGCGGGAATAGCGTTCCGGGTCTTCTGGGTCGGCGCCCCGCGCTGGCTCTACACGCCCTGCTACCTGGCGCTGGGCTGGGCCGCGGTCTTCTTCCTGCCGGACATGATCCGCACCGGCGGCGCCGCGGTGATCACCCTCATGATCGTCGGAGGCGTCCTCTACAGCCTCGGCGGCGTGGTCTACGGACTGAAGCGGCCGAACCCGTCACCGCGTTGGTTCGGGTTCCACGAGGTCTTCCACGCCTTCACACTCGGCGCCTTCATCTGCCAGTACGTAGGCGTCTCGCTGGTGGCCTACACGGTGGCCGGCTGACCCGGCGCGGCGCGCCGCCCTGGCGTCCAGCGCCTCCTGGGCCCGCCGGCAGCGCTCGCAGTGCGCCGCCTGCGGGCGCGCCGCCGCCCGGCGGGCCGCGGCGCGCGGCAGGTGCGCGAGCCGGAAGCGCCGCGCCACGTGCACCATCACCAGCAGCACCTCGACCCCGGCCACGCCCAGTACCAGCGCCGCCCCGTTGATCAGGTACGCCGCCACGACGGCCAGCGCGGCCGCCACCACGGCGACCGCCCCCCACACCTGCGCCCCCGTCGAACCCTTCTTCGGCATCGGCCTTCCCTTCCCGTGCGGGCTCGTGGCCGGCTCCTGCCGCCCCACCCCTTCTCCGCTCCCGGTAGCTCCCGGTCGCCATTGACCGATTGCCACATTCTATCTACCGACAGTGATCCGAGGGCCGGTCGGGACGGCTAACGGGGGGTCAACGCTGCGTCAATTTCCTGTGCTCGCGCGTCATTTAGCATACCGGTCACGGACCGCGACGGATCACGCACAGCGACCGCGCCGCAGCCCCGGCTCCCCGCACGGCGCCGGCACCGCTCCGGCACCGCTCCGGCACGGCCCCGGCGCCGCCCGGGCACGGCGGAGCGGCGGACCCGTGACGCACCGGATCCGCCGCCCCTCACCGCACCGCAGGCGCTACCCGCGCATCCTGCGCCGCAGTGCCAGGCCGCCGCCCGTGAGCGCGGTGACGCCCAGGGCCGCGGCCGCCGCCGCGGCCGGCAGGGTGCTGCCGCCGCCGCTCGTCGCCGGGGCGGCGGCGTCCGGCCGGTAGCCGCCGCCCTCGCCCGCCCGGTCGTACGCCGAGCCGGGCAGCTTGTCGCCGTAGCGCTGGTGCACCAGGCGCTGGTACGCCGCCAGGTCGATCCCCCCGGCGCCGACCGAGCGCCGGGCCTCGTCGTCCAGCGGCAGCACCCGGCCCCCGCGCAGCACGTACCAGGCGTTGATCTGCGGCTCGCGGAACGCCGTCCCGCCACCGCCGCTCGCGGCCAGCGCGGGGTAGTCGCTCTCGTCGCCGCCGGAGGCAACGTTGACCACCCGCCACCCGCCGGCCTCGCGGACCGTCCAGACCGAGGCGACCTGCCCGTCCGCCGAGACGGCCCTGCTGGCCGCGAACTCGGCCTTCGCGACCGGGGCCCCGGGGGTTCCGGCCACGAAGTCCCGGTCGAGGGTGTAGACCGCGACGGTCTCGCCGGACAGCCGCGGCGCGGCCGCGCCCGCCGCCCTCGCCTCCTCGGCGGCGCCCAGGGTGAGCCCGCCGGTGGGCGGCACGCCCTTGCGGGCGAAGAAGTGCCCGAGCTTGTCGAGCACGGCCGGGCTCTGCGCGGCCGCTCTGGCCTGTGCCAGCTCGGCGGCGGCGACCGGGGCGGGCGCACCCGCCCCGGACGCGGGCGCCCCGGCGGCCTGCGCGCCCGGCGCGAAGGCGGTCCCGAGCGCGAGCAGGACGGTCACCCAGGCGGTCCTGGCGGCGATCGTGCGGACGGCGGCCTTGCTGATGTCGGTCATGTCGCCCCTCACGCGCCGATCCGGTACAGGGAGTGGGTCCAGGAGAACGAGCCGTTGCTCACGTAGTACGAGTAGTCCGCCCAGTTGTAGCGGTTGTTGGACGGCCACGGATCGCCCCAGTAGACCCAGTTGCTCGCCGTGTCGAAGCCGTAGAGCACGTGCATGTGCCCGCCGCCGGAGCTCCACTGGATGCGGGTCTCGATCGGGCGGTTGGCGTTCACCTCGGTCTGCACGGTGGTGTAGCGCAGGTAACCGGTCACGTAGGAGCCGGGGTTGATGCCGATCCAGCTGAGGCCGTTCTGCACGTCGCCCAGGGTGGCCTGGCTGTTGGGGCAGGTGGAGTTGACCGAGCGGCCGAAGGCGGCGTTGCAGAACTGGTTCTGGCTGTAGGAGTAGCCGAACCAGGTGGCGATGGTGTTGCCGCTCGCCGCCCAGCACCAGTTGGTGTTCTGCTGCTGCTGCATGGTGATGTTGAGCTTCTTGAAGGTGCCGGCCAGATCGGCCGTGGCACCCGCCGCGGCGGCGGGCCGCACCTGGGTGAGGGCCTGGCCGGCGGCGGGTGCCGCGGCCAGGGCCGGGGTGGTGGCGGCGGCCGTGAGCGCCGGAGCCAGCACGCCGAGCGCGAGCGCGGCGACCGTACGGCGTAGCCGTATCCGTTGAACTGCCATGGGGGAAGGCCTCCTTGCATCCGCAGAGGAGAGGGTGTGGGGGCGCGTCCGGACGCTTGCCGGGAAGCATCGACCCGTCGCCGCCCGGCGGTCAACGGCCGCCGGGCGGCCCGCCGGCCGGGTGTGAACGGGCCCGCCGGGGTGTGAACGGCCCGGCGCCCTCCCCGGCCCGGCAGGCCCCGGCCGGTGACAACCCGGGCCGCCACGTGTGAATATTCACGCCCGGCCGGACACCACCGCTGCCCGCGCCCCGCGAGCCGACCAGCAGACCAGCCGCCCCCAGGAGTGGACATGCAGCGGACCGGCACACCCCCCGATCTCGCCACCGCGCTGCGCACCGGGCCGTTCCACCTCGCCCTGCGCACCGCCATCACCGCCCGGGGCCTCGCCCTGCACCGGGTGCGCGAGCACCTCGCCCAGCGCGGCATCCAGGTCGGGCTGACCACCCTCAGCTACTGGCAGCAGGGCAGAAGACGCCCGGAGAGACCCGAATCGCTGCGCGCGGTAAGGGCGTTGGAGGAGCTGCTGGAGCTCCCGGCGCACTCGCTGACCCGGCTGCTCGGCCCCCGCCGGGCCACCCTGCCCGGGGCCGGCGACTCCCCGGCGGCGCCCGCGCTGCTCCCGTACCGCGACCTGATCTCCCCGGCCGCCGCGGTCGACGACCTGCTCGCCGCCCTCCCCGGCCCGCCCGACAGCGGCCTGCACACCATCACCCACATCGAGCGGGTGCGGCTCGGCCCGGACCGCCAACTGCGGCGCCGTGACTCGCTGCACGCCGTCCGGGCGCACCGGGACGGCATCGACCGCTACCTCGCCCTTTACCAGGGCGACCCTGGCTGCGACATCTCCCGGGTGCGGGTCCGCGCCGAGGAGAACTGCCGGCCGGGCCGGATCCGGCGGGACCAGGCGGCCAACCTGCTGGTGGTGGAGCTGCTGCTGGACCGCCGGCTACGGGCGGGCGACACCCACCTGCTCGGCTACGGCTTCGACGACGCCCCGGCCGCGGAGCCCGGCCGGGAGTACGTCCGGGGCTTCAACTCCGGGACGGGGCAGTACGTCCTTCAGGTCAGCTTCGACCCGGCCGCCCTGCCCGTCCGCAGCCATCGCTTCGCCTGCCACTCCCCCGGCGAACCGCCCTACGAGGAGGAGGAGTTGACCCTCGACGGGCATCGCTGCGTGCACCTGTTCGCGTCCGGCCTGCGCCCCTGCCTGCTGGGCGTGCGCTGGGACTGGGACTGACCCGCGGCGGGCCCGTGGCCGGCCGGTCCTGCACCGGACCGCAGGGCGAACCCGGCTCCCCGGTGGGCCGGTTCAGCCGTGGAAGGTGACGGCCAGGCAGTCCTCGACCGGCCGGTACCCGAGCCTGCGGTAGATCGAGTTGCTGGTGGGGTTGGCCAGGTCCGTGTAGAGCAGCACCTCGGCAGCCCCCTGGGCGAGCGCGTACGCGGAGGCGGCCGCGGTGACCGCCCCGGCGTAGCCCCGGCCGCGCAGCCCCGGCGGGGTGAAGACCGGACCGATCCGCGACATGCCCGCGACCACCGGGCTGCGGCCGGCGACGGCGACCGGGCGGCCGCCGTCCTCCCAGACATGCAGGGTGCCGTCGGCGATCCGCCGGTCGACGGCGTCCGGACTGGTGTGGAAGTCCACCGCGACCTCCGCGCCGAAGTCCTCGAACCAGCCGATCAGCAGCTCCCGTTCGGCCACCCGGGCTGTGCGGGACAAGCCCGGTGGAGCGGGGCTGGGCGGCACCAGCTCCGCCAGCCGGTGCAGCCGCTCGTCGACCTGGACGGCGGACCTCCGGCCGGTGGCCGCGCACCAGGCGGCGGCGAACTCCCGTACCGCGTCCTTGCCGCCACTGACACCGTCGAGTGCCCGGCCGGGCCCGGCCCCGAGATCACCGGCCCCGACGAAAGCCCCGGCCAGTGCGGCCGCCGCCACCGCGGGCATCAGGCCGAGCCGGGGGTGGTACGGCGGCGTCTGCAGGTACGCACCCGCCACCGGGCCGTCCGCACCGGGCCGCCACCAGCCGAAGCGCGGCGGCTCCTCGCCGTAGGCCGCCGGCCCGTCGGTGGCCAGCCGGTCGGCGACCGACAGCAGCACGGTGTTCTCCGCCGGGTGTGCGGCGAGGAACCCGCCCGCCTGCGTGCGGAATTCGTTTAGGGAGGTGCTCAGCGTCCAGGCCACGGTCCATCCTCCCGCACCGCCACGGCCGGGCACGGGCCCTACCTCACCCGGCCCTGACCCCGAGCCGCTCGGCCAGCACGGCCGCGTCCGTGGTGGGCGCGTCGCAGGTGAAGTGCCGGCAGACGTACGCGGCGGGCGCGCCGCCGACCAGCGGGCGGTTGGCCAGCAGCGGCACGTCGGCCGGCCCGGGCGCGCCCAGGGCGACCACGGCGCCGGGGGCGGTCGCCAGCAGCGCCGTACGGTGCAGCAGCGCGGTGGCCGGGTCGCCCGCCGGGCCGACGACGGCGACCTCGCGCGGCCCGTCCGTCCAGGCCTCGGAGGCGGCCAGGCCCCAGCCGATGAAGCGCGGGGCCCGCGAGGCGAGCGCGCCGACGATGGCGAGCGCCCGCCCGGCGGCGGTGCGGTGGGTCTCGGAGCCGGTGTAGGCGGCGTAGGTCAGCAGCGCGTTGGCCGCGGCCGTCCAGCCGGACGGGGTGGCGTTGTCGGTCGGGTCCTGCGGGCGGCGGATCAGCTCCTCCGCGTCGTCCGCCGTGTCGTACAGGGCGCCCGAGGCCGGGTCGGCGAAGTGCCTCAGCACGGTGTCCAGCAGCACGCCCGCCAGGTCGAGCCAGGCACTGTCGCCGGTGACGGCGAACAGGGCGAGGAAGCCCTCGGCGGTGTCCGCGTAGTCCTCCAGGACGCCGGCGTTCCGGCCGTTGCCGCGGCCGTCGCGGGAGGTGCGCAGCAGCCGGCCGTCGGGCAGCAGGTGGACCTCGATGAGCAGGTCCGCGGCGGCCTCGGCGGCCGTCACCAGGTCCGGGCGCTCCAGCAGGGCGCCGGCCTCGGCCAGGGCTGCGATCGCCAGGCCGTTCCAGGCGGCCACCACCTTGTCGTCCCGGGCCGGGGCGGGCCGCCGTGACCGGGCGGCGAGCAGACCGGCCCGGATCCGCTCGTACGCGGCCGGGTCGGCCGGGTCGGCGGGCAGCTGGAGGACCGAGGTGCCGTGCTCGAACGTCCCCTCCGGGGTGACCGCGAAGAGCTCGGCGGCGGCGGCGCCGTCCTCGGCGCCGAGCACCTCGGCCAGTTGCCCGGGCGTCCAGGCGTAGTAGGCGCCCTCGACCGACTTCCCGGTGGCCGGGTCCAGGCTGTCGGCGTCCAGCGCGGAGGCGAACCCGCCCTCGGGGGTGCGCAGTTCGCGCAGCAGGAAGTCGGCGGTGCCGAGCGCCACCCGGCGGGCCAGGGCGTCGCCGGTGGAGCGCCACAGGTGCAGGTAGGTCCGCAGCAGCAGCGCGTTGTCGTAGAGCATCTTCTCGAAGTGCGGCACCACCCATCCGGCGTCCACCGAGTAGCGGGCGAAGCCGCCGCCGAGCTGGTCGTGGATGCCGCCGCGGGCCATCGCCTCGCAGGTGCGGGCGGCCATCTCCAGCGCCACCTCCGACCCGGTGCGGGCGTGGTGGCGGAGCAGGAACTCGACGGCCATCGACGGCGGGAACTTGGGGGCGCCCCCGAAGCCGCCGCGCGCGGCGTCGAAGCTGCGGCTGAGCCCCGCCAGCGCCTGGTGCAGGTCGGCCTCGCCGGGCGGCTGGTGGACGCCGGAGCCCACGGTGTACACGGCGGCCCGCTCGGCCAGGTCGGCCCTGATCCGGGCGGCCACCTCGCCGACCTCGTCCCGGCGTTCGCGCCAGGCGGCGTCCACGCCCTCCAGCACCTGCCGGAAGCCGGGCATCCCGTGCCGGGGCTCGGGCGGGAAGTACGTGCCGAAGTAGAACGGGTCCTTGTCCGGCGTCAGGAAGACCGTCATCGGCCAGCCGCCCTGGCCGGTCGCCGCCTGGACGGCCTCCATGTAGACGGCGTCGACGTCCGGCCGCTCCTCGCGGTCCACCTTCACCGCGACGAAGTGCTCGTTGGCGTACTCGGCGGTCTTCTCGTCCTCGAAGGACTCGTGGGCCATCACATGGCACCAGTGGCAGGCCGCGTAGCCGACGCTGAGCAGGACCGGCACCCCGCGCCGGCGCGCCTCCTCGAAGGCCTCCGGCCCCCAGGGCCACCAGTCCACCGGGTTGTCGGCGTGCTGGAGCAGGTACGGCGAGGTCGCGTCAGCGAGACGGTTCGGCATGGCTCCATCCTCGCGCATCCCGGCGCCCGGAGGCCGCCGGACCCGGCGGCGCGGGGCACCCGGCTGCCGGCGCGGGTCGCCCGGACCGGCGGCACCGGGCCGTGCACGGCGGGCCGGCGGCCGCGCCCGTGCACCGTGCACGGAAGGCCGCCGCCGGCCCCTCGGCCGTGTACGGAATGCGGCGTTCCGGCGGGACGGGCGGTCCGTACGCGGTGGACGCGGATGATCCGGTTTCGCCGTGATGACCTTTCCATAACGGACCGATATCTTTACGAAAGCTAATCAATACTCCGGCACCCGAGCATCGAATTAATGGATCCGCCCGGGATCGGTGCGACGATCCGAGACGTTCGGAGGGGTGGCAATGGACCTGCCGATTAGTGATTTTTCGACCGGAGTACTGGTACAGAAATACGGCGGCAGTTCCCTGGCCACGGACGGTCAGGTGCGGGCGGTCGCCACCCGCGTCGCGGCCGCGCACCGCTCCGGACGGGCGGTGGTGGTGGTCGCCTCCGCACGGGGCAAGACCACCGACGCGCTCCTGCGGGCGGCGTACGAGCTCAACCCGGACCCGTCCTGGCGCGAGCTGGACCTGCTGCTCGCCACCGGCGAGGCCGCGTCGGCCTCGCTCCTCGCCATGACCCTCCAGCAGCAGGGCGTGCCGGCGGTCGCCCTGGCCGGCGCCCAGAGCGGGATCCTGGCCGGCGGCGAACACGGCGCCGGGGTGATCGTGGCCATCGACACCGAACTGGCCCTGCGGCACCTGCGCGCCGGGAAAGTCGTGGTGGTGGCCGGTTTCCAGGGCGCCGACGCCGACGGCGACATCGTCACGCTGGGCCGGGGCGGCTCCGACACCACCGCCGTCGCGATCGCCGCCGAGCTGGGCACCGGCCGCTGCGAGATCTACACGGACGTCGAAGGCGTCTACACCGCCGACCCCCGGATCGCCGCCGCCGCGCGGATCATGCCGGTCGTCGACATGGGCGTGATGACCGAGATGTCACTCGCCGGCGCCAAGGTCATGCACTCCCGCGCGGTGGAACTGGCCGCGCTGTACGGCGTGGACATCCACGTCATGCACTCATCGCTGGAAGGACCCGGAACGGTTATCCGCGGGGGAATTGGAGAAGAAATGCTGGAGACGAGCACTGCCGTCCAGGCAGTCGTACATGATACGGATGTTGCCCGTGTGGCGATGCGCGTCGAAAGGATCGACGCCCATTCCGTCGCCGAGGTTTTCCGATTCCTGGCGCACAAGTCCATTCCGGTCGGCATGGCCGCACTCTCCGAGGGCGACGAGGGCGGGTTCTCGGTCGGGATGACCGTCCGCCGCTCCGACGTGCCGGACCTGCGGAAGTCACTGCGCGAGATGGCGGCCCGCTGGGGCGGCTGGGTCGAGGTCAACGAAGAGGTCGGGATGCTCTCCGTGGTCGGCACCGGGCTGCTCAGCCGCCCCCAGTACGCGGCCCGGATGCTGTCCGCGCTGACCAGTGCCGACATCCCCGCGAGCGCGGTGGTCACCTCCCAGCTCCGGATCTCCGCCACCGTCCCGGACGGCGACGTGGTCCGCGGGGTCGGGGTGCTGCACAGCGAGTTCGGGCTCGACGCGGAGGCCAGGGACCTGCGACCGGCCAACCAGTTCTGACGCGCCCGCCCCCGTACAACGGGGGGACGCGCCTTCCCCTCACCAAGGAGAGTGCCGATGGCCCTCAACACGTCGTTCGCCCGCCAGGTGCGGTTGAAGCGCCTTCACCGCCACCACCCGGACCGGCTGTTCGTGGTCCCGCTGGACCATTCGGTCACCGACGGGCCGGTCACCGGCGGCAACCGGGTCAACCAGCTGGTCGGCCGGCTCGCCCGCAACGGCGTGGACGCGGTGGTCCTGCACAAGGGCAGCCTGCGCCACGTCGACGCCGAGTGGTTCACCAGCACCTCGCTGATCGTCCACCTCAGCGCGAGCACCGTGCACGCCCCCGACCCCAACGACAAGTACCTGGTCGCGAGCGTCGAGGAGGCCCTGCGCCTGGGCGCCGACGCGGTCAGCGTGCACGTCAACCTCGGCTCCCACGAGGAGCGCCAGCAGGTCTCGGACATGGCCAAGGTGGCGGACGCCTGCGACCGCTGGAACGTCCCGCTGCTGGCCATGATGTACCCGCGCGGCCCCAAGATCGTCAACCCGGCCGACCCGGCGCTGGTCGCCCACGCCGTGACGCTCGCCGCCGACCTCGGCGCCGACCTGGTGAAGGCCCCCTACGTCGGCTCGGTCGAGGCGATGGCCGAGATCACCGGCACCGCCTCCGTCCCGGTGATCGTCGTCGGCGGCCCCCGCAACGACGACGAGGGCGCGGTCCTCGGCTACGTCGAGGACGCGCTGCGCGGCGGCGCGGCCGGCGTGGCGATGGGCCGCAACGTCTTCCAGGCCGCCGACCCCGGCGCGGTCGCCTACAAGCTCGCCGAGCTGATCCACGGCGACTTCCCGCCCACCACCGCGGGCCCCCGGCCCGGCGGCAACTGACCACCTTCCCGTTCCACGTCGCTCAGCACCCAATGAGGAGAATCCTGTGAAGCTCAGCTGGCTCGACATCCGCAAGACCGACGAAGCCAAGGCCGCGATCCTCCAGGAGGCGCTGCACTACCGGCTGGACGGCATCGTCGCCGACGACCCCGCCGAGTTCGAGCAGCTGCCGCCGACGGTGCAGAAGGTGCTCTTCCCGCAGGGCAAGCCGCTGCCCGAGAGCTTCGGCAGCGCCGACATCGTGATCGTCGACCCCGCCCTGCACGGCGAGCCGGCCGAGCTGGCGCTGCGTCACCCCGAGGTGGAGTTCGGCCGCTTCGTCGAGATCATCGACGCCGACACCCTGGAGGACGCCTGCCAGTCGGCCCGCACCGAGAAGTGGAGCCTGCTCCTCTTCCGCGACCCCACCAAGATCCCGCTGGAGATCGTGATCGCGGCCGCCGCCAAGTCCACCGGCAGCCTGATCACCATCGCCCAGGACGTCGAGGAGGCCGAGATCATCTTCGGTGTCCTGGAGCTCGGCTCGGACGGCGTGATGATGGCCCCGGCCAAGGTCGGCGACGCGGCGGCACTGCGGAACTCGGCCGAGTTCGAGTCCCCCAACCTGGACCTGACCGAGCTGACGATCACCGCGACCAGCCACATCGGCATGGGCGAGCGGGCCTGCGTCGACACCTGCTCGCACTTCCGCGAGGACGAGGGCATCCTGGTCGGCTCGCACTCCAAGGGCATGATCCTCTGCGTCAGCGAGACCCACCCGCTGCCGTACATGCCGACCCGCCCGTTCCGGGTGAACGCCGGCGCGATCCACTCGTACACCCTGTCCAAGGGCGAGCGCACCAACTACCTGAGCGAGCTCCGGACCGGCAGCAAGATCACCGCGGTGGACGTGAAGGGCCAGACCCGGATCATCACCGTGGGCCGGGTCAAGATCGAGTCCCGTCCGCTGATCTCCATCGACGCGGTGGCGGCCAACGGGCAGACCGTCAACCTGATCCTGCAGGACGACTGGCACGTGCGGGTGCTCGGCCCCGGCGGTGTCGTCCTCAACAGCACCGAGCTGAAGCCGGGCGACATCGTGCTGGGCTACCTGCCCACCGAGGACCGTCACGTCGGCTACCCGATCAACGAGTTCTGCCTGGAGAAGTAGGCCCCGGACCGACCCGCTGCCGTGCCGCCGGACCCACCGGCGGCACGGCAGCGCCGTTTCCGGCCCCGGGGACGGAGACGGGTGCGGGTGCGGGTGCGGGAACGGGTGCGGGCTGCCGGTGGAGTCCGGCGGGTCACGGCCCGGGACGGCAGCGAGCCCCGCCGGAGGGTTCCTCCGGCGGGGCTCGGTGCTGCGGGTCCCGGCCGACCTGGCCCCGGCGGCGGGGCCGGCCGCCGGGCGGCGACGCGTCAGGCGTCGGTGACCCGGACGATCTTCTGCTCCGCCACCGGCGCGTAGTGCTCGGTGAAGAGCCGGCCGACGAGTTCGCCCCGGCTGGAGACGCCGACCTTCTCGAACACCGCCTTCACGTGGTCGCGCACGGTGTGCGGGGACAGGAACAGCTGCTTGGCGATCTCCCCGGTGGCCAGGCCGCGGGCTATGAACTGGGTGATCTCCAGCTCCCGCTCGGAGAGTTCGTAGGCGTCCACGATCAGCGGCACGATCTCGGAGGCCTTGGCCGGTTCGATGACGACCGCCGAGGCGCCGAGCACCCCGCCCGCCTCCCGCAGGCAGGAGGCGTGGCAGACCAGCCAGCGCCCGGCCCGGGTCCGGGCCCGGACCCGGGCGGTGCCCCGGCCGCGGTCCTGCGCGATCGCGCGGGCCTGGGCGGCCGTACTGCTGATCCAGGCCGGGACCTTGATGCCCAGTCCGGTGTCCGTGGACGGCCCGGCCGGGAGGTCCTCCAGGTGCTGGCGGGCGTCGTCGTTGATGGAGATCAAGGTGCCACGGGCGTCGAAGAGCAGCAGGCCGGGGCCGTGCTCGGCGCCCGGGAGGCGCTCCGGCAGGGCCTCCACGACCGGCTGGTCGTAGGAGCGCAGCCGCCGGGCCAGCGGGCTGACCAGGCTCTCGACGATCCGGGCCTCGGCCCGGCCGAACGACGCCCGGCCCTTGGAGCGGAACAGGCTGATGTGGCCGCGGGGCCGGCCGCCGATGCGCAGCACCGCCCGCAGCTCGTCGTCGAGGCCGCGGGGGCGCATGAAGTCGTGGTAGAGCACGCTGCGGCCGGGCAGGTCACCGGTGCTCTCGCGCAGGCCGGCGACCGGCACCTCGGCGCGGGCCAGGTCCCTGAAGAGGTTGACGCTCTCGGTGAACAACTCGCAGCCCCAGTAGACCGCGCAGCCCTCGTCGTCGAGGTTCTCGGCGCGGATCGGCGCGGTCATCAGCCCGGTGACCGGGTCGGTGGCCCGCCACACGGCGGCGTCGTAGGGCACCAGCTTGCGCAGGTGGCGCGAGGCCTCGCCGAACATGGCGAGCGCGTCGGGCGCCCGTAAGGCGCTGTCGAGCAGCTCGTCACGGCCGGCCATCAGCCGGGAGGTGGTTGCTTTGCTCACGCTGCGATCCTCCTGTGTCGGGGGCGGGTCCGCCATCCCCCAACTGAGGGGGTCCACGGCCCGTCCGGCGCAGGGGTCGTGGGCGTACGTGCGGCCGTGCGCCCCGTCGGCGGCACCTTTCGGCCAACCCCCAAAATGCGGGATTGATTCCCTCGGCCGTCTGTTCAAGGCTTAGGGAGAGTAACGGCCGCCGCCGGGGGAACGGCGGCTCCAGCATGCCCGGACATCCATCCCTGGACATGGACACGTCATGGCAAACTGTGAGCGTGACCGAGAGATTTCGTGAAGGACGACGGCACAAGTGCTCACCGTTCGCCCACCGTGACTCCGCCGGTCCCCGGCCGGCAAAACCTACAACAATCAACAATCAGCGCGGCGGACCAGCGCGGCACGCCGCCGAAGGGCCTCGCGGCGACCGCACCGGCCGCGGCGGGGGGCGACACGGGGCAGGAACGGCAACTCGTCCGAAAAAGCACCATGGTTCCCGAGAGTGGCTGACGGCAAGGCGCGGCAAGCAGGTGGCGTCATTTCGATCATGACTGTGCATCGCATCGATGGGGGAGAGCGCATGTCGGACGGCTTCCGGTTCCGAATACTCGGACCACTCGCGGTGGAGTTCTCCGGGCAGCCGATCCGGCTGGGGGGCGCGCGGCAACAGGCGCTGCTCACCATCCTGCTGCTGGAGGCGAACCACGTGGTCCCGATCGAACGGCTGGTCGACGCGATCTGGAACGACGCACCGCCGGCCTCCGCCAAGAACCAGGTCCGGATCTGCGTCTCGGGGCTGCGGCGGCTCTTCGCCGACCGGCACCCGGGCACCGTCATCGAGACCAGGGCGTCCGGCTACATCATCAAGGTCCCCAACGGCGCCCTGGACCTGGGCGAGTTCGGCGAACTCACCTTCCGCGGACGGGCCGCCGGGAACACCACCGAGGCGGTCGAACTCCTGCGCAAGGCCATCGGCCTGTGGCGCGGCCCGATCGGGTCCGGGCTCGACAGCCGGCTGGTGGAGTCACTGGCGACCAAGTTCCACGAGGAGCGGCTGTCCGCGCTGGAGGACTGCTACGACCTGGAGCTCAAGCTCAACAGACACCGGCAGATCGTCGGGGAGCTCTCCGGCCACGTCGCCGAGCATCCCTTCCGGGAGAAGATGTGCGGTCAGCTCATGCTGGCCCTGTTCCGCTCCGGCCGGAAGGTCGAGGCACTCGAACTGTTCCGCAGCACCCGGCGCAAGCTCTCCGAGGAGATGGGCATCGAACCCGGCGAAAGCCTGCGGGAGTTGCAGTACTCCATTCTGAACAGCGACACCCCCGGACCGGCCGGGCCGGAACCCGCACAACTCCTCAACCTGCGGCTGCCGCCGGCCCGGGACAAGATCTCGTCCTCCTCCGTGCACAATCCGCTGTCCATTTCCGAGCACCGCAGGACCGAGGACCGGCTGGAGCGCCTGGAGCGCGAGCACGCGCAACTCCGGGCCGAGCACGCGGTGTTCAAACGGGCGATCTCGCTCTGGGCGAAGTTCTGGGAAACCCAGGCCTGACCCGCACCTGACCCGCCACGGGCCCCGGCCGGCCCCCGGACCCGTCCCGGCGCCGGCCGCAGGCCCGGGCGCCGCCGTGCCGCAGGCCGCCACGGGCGGGACGCCGGCGGCCCCGGGCGCCGGCCCGGCCCCCACCGCCCGCGTCCGCCTCCGAATCCACGGACCGGCCCGCCCGACCCCCTCAGTTGAGGGATCCGACCCCCGCCGACTCCCCCCATTCAAGGGATGGGTTGTGCCACCCCCGGAGCGAAGAATCCAGGTGGAAGGTACAGCACATCGCTCGAAGGGGAAGAACTGTGGGGATTGCACAGGAAGGCCAGGTCGAATTCCGCTCCGCGCCGGCCGGAGTGGCACAGGAACTGGCCCATGCCGTACGCGGCGCGGTGCTGTCGCCGGGTGACGAGGATTTCGCCACCGAGTGCGCGGGGTTCAACCTCGTCGCCGCCCACCGCCCGGCCCTGGTCGTCGTCGCCGAGGGAGCGGCGGACGTGCAGGCGGCGGTCCGCATCGCCGGCCTGCACGGCCTGCCGGTGACCGTCCAGTCGACCGGGCACGGGATCAGCGCCCCGGCCGACGGCGGCCTGCTGATCTCCGTCCGGCGGATGAACGGCGTGGCGGTGGACCCGATCGCGCGGCTCGCCCGGGTGGAGGCCGGGACCCCGTGGCACAAGGTCATCCGCTCCGCGGCCGCGCACGGCCTGGCCCCGCTCAACGGTTCCTCGCACCTGGTCGGCGCGGTCGGCTACACCCTCGGCGGCGGCCTCGGCCTGCTGGCCCGCAAGTACGGCTACGCCGCGGACCACGTGACCCGGCTGGAGATCGTCAGCGCCGACGGCGAACTGCGGATGGTGACGCAGGATCAGAACGCCGCCCTGTTCTGGGCGTTGCGCGGCGGCAAGGGAAACTTCGGGGTCGTCACCGCGATGGAGTTCGAACTCGTCCCGGTCACCCGGCTGTACGGCGGCGGCCTGTTCTACGACGGCGAGGACACCAGCGACGTCCTGCACACCTGGCGGGCCTGGACCAGGGACCTGCCGGAGGCGATGACCTCCTCGGTGGCCCTGCTGCGGCTCCCGGACCTGCCGGTGGTGCCGGCGCTGCTGCGGGGCCGGCTGGTGGTGCACGTCCGGATCGCCTTCCAGGGCTCCGCCGCCGAGGGCGAGCAGCTGATCCGGCCGCTGCGCACGGTCGCGCTGCCGGTCCTCGACACCGTCGGCGACATGCCCTACACGGCCGTCCAGGAGATCCACCAGGACCCGACCCACCCGCTGCCGTACCACGAGCGCTCGATCGTCCTGCGGGAGCTGGACCACCAGGCGGTGACCCGGCTGCTGGCCCTGGCCGGCCCGGGCTCCGGCTGCGGCGAGCTGATGGTGGAACTGCGCCACCTCGGCGGCGCGCTCGGCCGCCCCCCGGCGGTGCCCAACGCGGTCGGCAACCGGGACGGCGCCTTCACCCTGTCCACCCTGACCCCCGCCATACCCGGGGACCCGGCGGCCGCCGAGGTCGCCGGCAGCGAGGTGCTGGAGGGCCTGGCCCCGTGGGGCACCGGCCGCCGCTACCTCAACTTCCTGGGCGGCCCGGCCACCACCGGCCCCGACCAGGTCCGTGCCTGCTACGACGCCGAGACGTACCGCCGGCTGGCGGACATCAAGGCCGTGTACGACCCGCAGAACCTGTTCCGCTTCAACCACAACATCGTGCCCAGCGAAGGGCTCTCCCAGTGACCACTGACCCAGCCGTGCAGCAGCAGTCCGAAGCTGCCACTCCGATCCCGCTCCCCGCTCCCGCCGCCCCCGCCATCAGCGCCCGCTCCACCGGACTACGCCTCGGCGCCCTGTTCGGACCCGCTGTCTTCGGCGTCACCGCGGCCGGCGTGGCCCTGCCCAAGGTCACCGCCGCACTCCACACCACCCCGGCCGCCACCGCCTGGGTCCTGACCATCCACGCCCTCGCCCTCGGCATCGGCACCGCCCTGTTCGGCCGCCTCGGCGACGCCCTCGGGGTCCGCACCACGCTGCTCGCCGGCTCCGTCGTCCTGCTGCTGGGCACCGGGATCTGCGTCTCCTCGACCAACCTCGGCACCCTGGTGGCCGGGCGCTTCGTCCTGGCCGCCGGCTCCGGGGCGATGACCTCCGGCGCGCTGACCCTGGCCGCCTCCGGCGACCCGGCGAGCCGGCCCAAGGTGCTGGCCGGCTTCGGCGGCACGATGGCCGCCTTCTCCGCCAGCGCGACCCTGATGGGCGGCATCATCACCCAGTGGCTGAGCTGGCGGCTGACCGTCGTGCTGCCGGTGCTGTCGCTGCTCGCCGTCCCGTTCTGCCTGCGCCTCGCCACCCGGCCCGGCTCGCGCAAGCCGGTCGACATCACCGGCGCGGTGCTGCTCACCCTCACCTCGGCGGCGCTGCTGGTGCTGATCCAGTCGCCCGCCCTGTCGCTCTCCACCCCGGTGGTGCTGGTCACCGCCCTGCTGGTGGTCCTGGGCGCGGGCGCGCTAGCCGTGCGGGTGCGCCGCCTGCCGACCGGCTTCGTCCCGAAGTCGCTGGCCGGCGACCGGCTGTTCCTGCTCTCCGCCGCCGTCGGCGTCGGCGTGTACGGCGGCCTGTTCGCCGCCATGTACGCCGTGCCGCAGGTGCTGGTGAAGTCCTACGGCTGGAGCGTGCTCACCGTCGGCTTCGCGCTGCTCCCCGGCGCGGTGATCGGCGCGGTGCTGTCCCGGGCGGCCGGCCGGATCTCCGGCAACGGCGGCAGCCGGCTGCTGGCCGGCGCCGCGGCGGCCTCGGCCGTGCTGCTGGCCGCCGCCGGGGTCTACGGCGGCGGGGCGATCCTGCTGGTGGCCGGTGCCTCGCTGGGCTTCGCCGCCTTCGCCGTGACGCAGGTGGTCACGACGGGCCTGATGTCGGCCCGGATTCCTCCCGCGCAGCGCGGCGGGGCGATGGGCCTGCTGAACCTGACCTTCTTCGTCGGCGGCGCGGTCGGGTCGGCCGCGGCCGGTGCGCTGTCCAAGTCGATGACGCTGACCAGCGCCCTGGGCCTGGTCGCCGCACTGCCGCTGGTGGCCGCGCTGATCGCGCTGACGCTCAACGGCAGCGCCGCGCAGGCCAAGCAGGCCTGACCGGGCGGCATCCCGTTCGCAGTCGAACCACAACCGGCATATACCGATCCCCGGTGCCGGAGACCGCCCGTGCGGTCTCCGGCACCGGCATGTCCGTATCCGGTCCGCGCGCTCCCGATACCCAGGTGATAACCGCCCGATAGGCGGAGCACAAAGCATGGGAGAACACCTGTCCGGCGCGTCGAGAGAGTGGTTCACCGATGAGCTCAGACGACTTTGACAGCCACCTGCGGAAACTGATGGCGTGGCACTTCGGCGATGCCACCGGATCGCCGTTCTGGCTCGGAAAACGGGCCACCCTCGGCTTCGACCCGGTCAGCGACGTGCAGGGCGCGGCCGATCTGCTGCGGTTCCCCGACATCAGCTCCGAACTGCGCAGCGTCCCGGCCGGGCAGCTGATCCCGCAGGGCCTGGCCGACCGCCCCTTCCGGGTGTACGACTCGGGCGGCACCACCGGCGCTCCCAAGCGGATCGTGGACAGCGGCTACCGGTCGCGGCTGCTGGAGTGGGCGCACGGCCGGCTGGTCGCCCGGGGCGTGCCGGCCACCGGCAACTGGCTGCACCTGGGGCCCAGCGGCCCGCACGTCATCGGCTTCGACGTGTCGCGCTACGCCGCCCTCGGGAACGGCATCTTCTACACCGTCGACCTGGACCCCCGGTGGGTCAAGCGGCTGATCGGCAGCGGCCGGCCGGAGCAGGCCGAGGAGTACGTCCAGCACCTGCTCGACCAGGCCGAAACGATTCTCCGCAGCCAGGACGTGGCCGTCCTGAGCACCACGCCCCCGCTGCTGGAGGCGATCTGCGCCCGCGAGGAGCTGTACGAGCTGGTGCTGGCCAAGGTCCGGGCGATCATCTGGGCCGGCACCTCGATCAGCGCCGAGAGCCTGCGGCTGGTCGAGGAGGTGTTCTTCCCCGGCACCGCCGTGGCCGGCATCTACGGCAACAGCCTGATGGGCGTGGCACCGCAGCGCGAACGGCTGGACGGCGACGAGTACCCCTGCGTCTTCGAGGCGTTCCCGGAGACCACCCTGCTGGAGCTGGTCGACGAGAGCGGCGAGCAGGTCGGCTACGGCGAGCGCGGCCGGGTCCGGCTGCACCTCGTCGCCGAGGAGATGTTCCTGCCGAACATCCTGGAGCGGGACAGCGCCGTCCGGATCGCGCCCACCACCCCCGGCGGGCCGGACGGCCTGGCCGACGTCCAGACCTTCGCCACCATCGACGATGTGGCCGTCATCGAAGGGGTGTACTGATGAGCGTCGTCCGCATCGACCCGGTGACCGGCGGCCGGCCCGTGCCGAGCAGCGACCGCGCCACGCTGCTGGGCGTGACCGGCGAGCCGCTCGCCGACATCGGCCAGGCCCCCCGGCTGCTCGCCCAGGCCGCGCTGAACGAGCTGCGCAGGAACGCCGACGGCGTCCCGCCGGGCGCCGCACTGATCGCCGAGGCGGCCCGGCTGTTCGCGGGCGCCGACCTCGACGGCGAGAGCGTCGACGACTACGTCGGCCGCGTGACGCTGAGCACCGGGCTGACCGCGGCCACCGTGCGGCTGGCGGTCGAGGACCTCGTCAAGGAGATCGTCGCGCTGCCCGAGACCACCGCGGCGGAGCTCCCGGTGACCGACTTCGGCTCCGGCTTCCGCACCCGCTGGGTGCCCCGCGGCCGGGTCTTCGCCGGCGTGATGGCCAGCAACCACCCGGTGCCCAACGCCACCTGGGTGCAGGCGGTCTACCACGGCTACAGCGTGCTGGTCCGGCCCGGCAGCCGCGACCCGTTCACCCCGCGCCGGCTGGTCGCGGCGCTGCTGCGGGCCGGCCTGCCGGCCGACCGCCTGGCGTTCCTGCCCAGCTCCCGCGAGGTCGGGGAGTTCCTGCTGCGCAAGGCCGACCGGGGCATCATCTACGGCGGCCGGCAGGCCGTCGAGACCTGGCAGGGCGACGACAGCATCGCGGTCCGCGGGCCCGGCAGCACCAAGGCCTTCCTGGACGCCGACCTCGACGACACGCTGCTGGACCACCTGGTCACCTCCGCCTCCTTCGACGGCGGGACCCGCTGCACCAACCTCTCCGCGGTGCTCACCACCAGGCCGGTGGCCGAGGTCGCCGACCGGCTGGCCCGCCGGCTGAGCACCCTGCCGGTCCTGCCGGCCGACCACCCGGACGCCTCGCTGCTGGTGCTGGACGCCCACCGCGCGGAGCAGATCCGCCGCCAGACCGCCGAGCTGCGCACCGAGCTGACCGACCACTCGGCCCGCCACGACGCGCACGAGCCGTTCGTCCGGCTGGAGGACGGATCGCTGCTCCCCCGGCCGCTGGTGCTCTCCGCCGACCGGGCCGGCCACCCGGCCGTCGGCACCGAACTGCCCTTCCCCTTCATCGTGGTGGCGCCCTGGACGGAGGCCGACGGGACGGCGCCGCTGCGCGAGTCGCTGGTGCTCAACCTGCTGACCGAGCGGGAGGACCTCGCCGAGCGGGCGCTGCTGGAGCCGACCGTCCGCAAGGTCACCCGGGGGACCGTGCTGCCCTGGACGGCCGTGCCCGGCATCCCGCACGACGACAACTACACCCAGTTCCTGCTGGAGCCGAAGGGCGTCGTGAGCGGCGATATCGATACGAAAGCCGGGCGACACCTCGCGTCGACATGATTCCTGGCGTCAGGCAACCGAGCAACGGACCGAGGAAGGCGTTGTGGGGATGAATCGACGTGACATGGTGAAAGCCACGGTGGGCGTGGCCGCGGCCGCGGCCAGCGGCGTGGTGGCGTTCAACGGCACCGGCGTCGGAGCGCGGGCCGCGGCCGAGGGCTCCGGCCCCGTCGCCGCGGCCGGCCCGGCGGACCATGTCGAGACGTACAAGGGCCGGACGATACGGGTGGCCGCCACGAGCGGCGAGCACACCCCGGTGTTCATCGACGACCGGCCGCTGCATGTGATGAAGCTGGGCGAGAACGCGTACATGAGCTCGCTCTGCCACTACGGCCTGGAGGCCTCGCCGCTGGTCGCGGCCCGCCGCGCGGTCGACGAGCTGCGCGGTGCGCAGCTGCTCGCCGCCAAGGACTCCGGTTCCACCGACCACCACCACGCCGCATGAGCGGGGACGAGCGGGAGAAGCGACGCGTGGGCGTACGCAAGAACCACCTTCACATGAGCCGCGCCGAGAAGCGCCGGTTCGTCAACGCGGTGCTGGAGATCAAGCGCCGCGGCATCTTCGACCAGTTCGTGCAGCTGCACATCCAGATCAACTCCGACGACTACCTGGCGAAGCTGGGCGGCAAGCGGATCGGGCACGTGAACCCGGGCCTGTTCCCCTGGCACCGCCAGTACCTGATGAACTTCGAGCGGGAGCTGCAGAAGGTCGACCCCCGGGTCACCCTGCCGTACTGGGACTGGACCACCGACCAGGGCGCCGACTCCCCGCTGTGGGACGAGGAGTTCATGGGCGGCAACGGCCGGCCCGGCGACAACCGGGTGATGACCGGCCCGTTCGCCCGTGACAACGGGTGGAAGATCAACATCAGCGTGGTCTCCGACGGTTCGGAGCCGGCGCCGGTGAACGGCCACTACACCACGGACGACCGCGACTACCTGGTCCGGGACTTCGGCACGCTCACCCCGAACCTGCCGACCCCCAAGGAGCTCCAGGACACCCTGGACCTCCCGGTCTACGACTCGTTCCCGTGGAACCACACCTCGGGCCGCGAGACGCCGTTCGCCAGCTTCCGCAACCACCTGGAGGGGTACGCCAAGTTCCCCTGGGAGCCGGCCTTCGGCAAGCTGCACGGCGCCGGTCACGTCTGGGTCGGCGGCCACATGATGTACATCGGCTCGCCCAACGACCCGGTGTTCTTCCTGCACCACTGCTTCATCGACAAGCTCTGGTCGGTCTGGCAGCGGCAGCACCCGGACGTCCCGCACTACCTGCCGCTGGAGCCCACCCTGGACGTGCCGGACGTGCACACCAAGCTCCCGCCGTGGAACACCCTGACCCCGGGTGACCTGACCGACCACCGTCGGTTCTACCAGTACGACGACGACTGCGACTGAGCCTGACCACGCCGCCCCGCCCACCCCGGGGCGTGGCGGCCGGTCACGGACGTGCGGGGCGGGACCGGCCTGGTCCCGCCCCGCACCCGTGTGCGCCCGTGCCGGGCGGGCCCGCGCGGGCGTACGCAGACCCGCGACCGGGGCCGGTGCGGCCCGGGGCGCGGGCCCGGCGCGCGGCTCACTCCTCGGTGGTGTCCGGCTCCTCGACGAAGTTCACGCGCTTGAATTGGCGGTTCATCGACTTCACCAGGAACCAGGTGGCGACCGCGAGCGCGGCGAAGACCACGAAGCCCAGCAGGCCGGGGGTCACCTTGGTCTCGTCCAGGGCGAGCCCGGTGGCCAGGTCGGTGAGGTTCACGGGGGTGCTCATCTCTCCATGGTGACCCGGCCCGCTCGGGGCCGGGTCACCGGGGTGGTGCGTGTCGGAGCCGGCCGGTCAGTTGCCCGGCTCGGCGGCCAGGCTGGGGGTGCGCAGACCGGCGAAGAGGTCGTTCTCGGGCAGGTCGGTGTCGATCAGGGAGCGGGACAGCTCGTAGTCCTCGGTCGACCAGACCTCGCGCTGGACGTCCAGCGGGACGCGGAACCACGGCCCGTCCGGGTCGATCTGGGTGGCGTGGGCGATCAGCGCGCGGTCCCGGGTCTCGAACCAGTCCCCGCACTCCACCCGGGTGGTGATCTCGCGCTCCTTGCGGCCGCTCTTCTCCCAGCCCGCGATCCACTCGCCGTACGGCGACTCGTGGCCGTGCTCGGTGAGGTACGCGTGCAGCGCCCGGATCCGGCCCATCGGGAAGCCGTGGTTGTAGTAGAGCTTCAGCGGCTGCCAGGGCTCGCCGGACTCCGGGTAGGCGTCCGGGTCACCGGCCGCGTCGAAGGCGAGCATGGTGATCTTGTGGGTCATGATGTGGTCGGGATGCGGGTAGCCGCCGTTCTCGTCGTAGGTGGTGATCACCTGCGGCTTGAACTCACGGATCAGCCGCACCAGCGGCTCGGCCGCCTCGGCCACGTCCTGCAACGCGAAGCAGCCCTCGGGCAGCGGCGGCAGCGGGTCGCCCTCGGGCAGGCCCGAGTCGACGAAGCCCAGCCAGGCCTGCTTGACCCCGAGGATCTCGCGCGCCGCGTCCATCTCCTTGCGGCGCACCTCGTGGATGTTCTCCTCGACGAACGGGTCCCCCTGGAGCTTGGGGTTGAGGACCGACCCGCGCTCACCGCCGGTGCAGGTGGCAACGAGCACGTCGACCCCTTGCTCGACGTACATGGCCATGGAGGCGGCACCCTTGCTGGACTCGTCGTCCGGGTGGGCGTGCACCGCCATCAGTCGCAACTGCTCAGTCAACGCCTGGTTTCCTTCCACCAATAATCTGGGCCGCCCACCGTCCGGGCCGCGCAGTCTCCGGGGCCGCACCGTCGCGGGACCCACCGCCGACAGGTGCCGGCGCGACGGGCCCCCCGCCCCCGCCGGACCGGCCGCGGGCGTGCCCCTCCTATAGTGACGGACTGGAGGAGCCTTACATTCCCGCACCACCCGGCGGGCTCCTCCGACGAGAGGACTGAGCCAGCATGAGCGTCGGCACCACCACCGGGCAGCCGCCCGCGGGCCGCTACGGCCGTACCGGCGACCGCGAGGCGGACCGCAGGCTGAAGGCGGTCGGCGCCGTCTGCGGCGTGGTGCTGCTGGGGCTGGTCGGCTGGTTCGGCTCCTCGTACCTGCTGCGCGAGACGGCGATGAACGGCCTGGTGCCGGCCTTCCAGGCCGTCTCGGACTCCGAGATGCAGATCCATCTGCAGGTGAGCAAGAGCAAGGGCACCGCCGGGGCGTGCACGGTCCGCTCGCAGGGCGCGGACGGCACGGTGGTCGGCCAGAGCGACTTCCCGGTGCCGGCGGCCGGCAGCGACTACGACGCCGTCCTGACCCTGCGGACCACCGCCCGGGGCACCACCGCCCAGCTGCTCGGCTGTACGCCGGCCAAGTAGGCTCCCGGGGGCCGCCACGCAGCCTGGAAGGCCTTCGGCGAACCGGCCGGCGCTCGTCGGCCGCTCTTCCGGCCCCGTGGCCCGGACTTCTTTGAAACTCACCCGATCGGGCGCATATTCGATCGGGTGAACGGGAATCCGTCCAGCAGCCCCGGTCACCTTCGCGCAACCTTGTGGTCAACAGCGCGTCAATGCCCCTCCCGTCCAGTGACGGAAATTGTTAGGCTCGTGGTTTCGCCCCTTCCGCGCCGGATGGTACGGGAGTGGGCGTTGCTTTGTAGTTAAGACCGATATCACCACCACCACCCGTGCCGACGGCCCTGCACCCCGGCACCGCCCAGTACCTACGAGGAGCACCCGTGACCCAGACCAGCGAAAACGTGACCTGGCTCACTCAGTCCGGCTATGACCAGCTCAAGGCCGAGCTGGAGCACCTGACCGGCCCCTGGCGTGTCGAGATCGCCCAGAAGATCGAGGCGGCGCGCGAAGAGGGTGACCTCAAGGAGAACGCCGGCTACCACGCCGCCAAGGAGGAGCAGGGCAAGGGCGAACTGCGCGTGCGCCAGCTCACCCAGCTCCTGGAGCGCGCCAAGGTCGGCGAGGCCCCCACCGACACCGGCGTGGTGGCCCCCGGCATGGTCGTCACGGTGGCCTTCGACGGCGACCCGGACGACACCATGGTCTTCCTGCTCGGCTCCCGCGAGGCCGCCGGCGACCTGGACATCTACTCGCCGCAGTCCCCGCTCGGCCGCGCCATCGACGGCCGGAAGGTCGGCGACGACGCCACCTACGAGCTGCCCAACGGCAAGAAGGCCTCGGTCCGGATCGTGGAGGTCAAGCCGTACACCGGCTGACACCCCCGGCCCGGCCGGGCGGCGGCTCAGGACGAGCGGCGCCCGGCCGGCAGCGGATCGCACGCGGTACCTGACGAGGGCGGCCGTGGAGGAGACTCCACGGCCGCCCTCGGCGCGTCGGCGGCGGTGCGGTCAGCCGACCGCGGAGCGGTACTTCCGCACGGACAGCCAGGAGAAGACGGCCATGATGATCAGCGACCAGACGACCGAGACCAGCGTCGCGTGCTGCATCGGCCAGACGTCGTCCACTGGCCCGACCTGGTTGCCGAACAGGTCGCGGCAGGCCTGCACGGTTGCGCTGAACGGGTTCCAGTAGGCGATCGGCTGGAGCCAGCCCGGCATGCTGCTGATCGGCACGAACGCGTTCGAGATGAAGGTCAGCGGGAACAGCCAGATCAGGCCGGCCGAGGTGGCCGCCTCCGGGCTGCGCACCGAGAGGCCGATCAGCGCGCCGATCCAGGAGAAGGCGTAGCCGAGCAGGAGCAGCAGCCCGAACGCGCCGAGCGCCTTCAGGAAGCCCTCGTGGATCCGCCAGCCGACCCCGAACGCCACCAGGGCCAGCACCAGCAGCGTGAACGCCGTCTGGACGAGGTCCGCGAGGGTCCGGCCGACCAGGACCGCCGAGCGGGCCATCGGCAGCGACCGGAACCGGTCCACCAGGCCCTTGGTCATGTCCTCCGCGATGCCCGCCGAGGCGCCGGCCACCGCGAAGGTCACGGTCTGGGCGAAGATGCCGGCCATCAGGAACTGGGTGTACGTGTCCGAGCTGGCCTCGGCGCCGGGGATCTGGATCGCCCCGCCCATCACGAACGAGAACAGCAGGACGAACATCACCGGCTGCATCAGGCCGAAGACCACGATCTCCGGGATGCGGGTCATCCGGCGCAGGTTGCGCTTGGCGACCACCCAGGAGTCGTGCATGGTGGCGGCCACGCCGTGCCGCTGCTTGGGAACGGCGCCGCCGATGGCGTGTTCGGTGACCGTCGTCATCTCAGGCGTCCTTCCCGGCCGCGACGGCCTGCTTGTCCCGGCCGGGCCGGCCGGCGTCCGTCCCGCCGCCCGCGCCGCCGCCGTTCTCGGCGTCCTCCGCCGTGGTGGCGTGGCCGGTGAGGGAGAGGAAGACGTCGTCCAGGGTCGGTCTGCGCAGGCCGATGTCGTCGATCTCGATCGAGCGGGTGTCCAGCTCGCGGATCACGTCGGCCAGCACCTTGGCGCCGCCGCTGACCGGCACGGTGATCCTGCGGGTGTTCTTCTCGACCGCCGGGTCGCCCTTGGCGTACGGGGCGAGGGCCGCGAGGGCCTCGCTCACCTGGTCGCGCCGGTGCACGACCACCTCGACCCGCTCGCCGCCGATCTGCGCCTTCAGCTGGTCGGCGGTGCCCCGGGCGATCACCTTGCCGTGGTCGACCACCGCGATGTCGTGGGCGAGGCGGTCGGCCTCCTCCAGGTACTGGGTGGTGAGCAGCAGCGTGGTGCCCTGCTCGACCAGGGTCTCGATGACCTCCCAGAGGGCGAGGCGGTTGCGCGGGTCCAGCCCGGTGGTGGGCTCGTCCAGGAACATCACCGGCGGGCGGACGACCAGCGCGGCCGCGAGGTCGAGCCGGCGGCGCATGCCGCCGGAGTAGGTCTTGGCGGTGCGGTCGGCGGCCTCGGTGAGGTTGAACCACTCCAGCAGCTCCAGCGCGCGGGCCTTCGCGTCCCGGACGCTCATCTGGTAGAGCTCGCCGACCATCTGGAGGTTCTCGCGGCCCGTCAGGTACTCGTCGACGGCCGCGTACTGGCCGGAGAGCCCGATCAGGCTGCGGACCTTGTTGGGGTGCTTGAGCACGTCGACCCCGGCGACCACGGCACTGCCGGAGTCGGGGCGGAGCAGGGTGGTGAGGACGCGGACGGTGGTGGTCTTGCCGGCGCCGTTCGGACCGAGCAGTCCGAGCACCGTGCCCTCGGGGACGTCGAGGCTGACGCCGTCCAGGGCTCGTACGTCACCGAAGGTCTTCACCAGGTTCTCGGCTTGGATGGCTGGCGCCATGGGCCTGCTTCATCTCCTCTGACTGGATGCGCTGAGCGGTGCTGTTCAGGCGTGCTGTTCAGGCGGTGCTGGTCGCTGGGGTCGCGGGACTTGCCGTACTGGGGGCTTTTGCCCCATTTTGTGCCCACATAGGGCTACCCGAGCCACCCCGCCTTCATGCATGCGCTCGCACATGCGATCGGGCATAAACGCGATACATCGCGAGAATGGCAGCTTGCGATATATCGCGTCAAGGTTCAGGGCCCCGCCATCCTGACAGGCACCACTGACAACCGGGTGTCGGGCACATGGAAGGCGGCCGGGGCCCGGCCCGGCCGCGCGGACGGGCCGGGCGGCGCGGCCCGCCGGCCTCAGTGCGAGACCACGTACCCCGCGTCCCGCAGCTCGCTCACCACCAGGGCGCAGTGCTCGGGCCCCTTGGTCTCCAGGTGCAGGTCCACCTCCACCTCGGTCAGCCCCAGGCGCGGGTCGATCCGCACGTGCGCCACGTCCAGGACGTTGGCGTCCACCTGGGTGAGCACCCCGAGCAGGTCCGCCAGCGAGCCGGGCCGGTCGGTCAGCCGCACCCGCAGCGACAGATAGCGGCCGGCCACCGCCAGCCCGTGCCGCAGCACCCGCTGCATCAGCTGCGGGTCGATGTTCCCGCCGGACAGCACCGCCACCACCGGGCCCTCGAAGGAGTCCGGCTGCTCCAGCAGCGCGGCGACCGGGCTGGCCCCGGCCGGTTCCACCACCAGCTTCAGCCGCTCCAGGCTCAGCAGCAGGGCCCGGGAGAGCGAGTCCTCGGAGACGGTGCGGATGCCGTCCGCCAGGGTGTTGATCACCTCGAAGGGGATGTCCCCCGGCCGGCCGACCATGATCCCGTCGGCCATCGTGGCCACGTGCTCCAGCGACATCGGGCGCCCCGCCGCCAGCGAGGGCGGGTAGGCGGCCGCGCCCGCCGCCTGGACGCCGATCACCTTCACGTCCGGCCGCAGCGGCTTGACCGCCGCCGCGATCCCGGCCAGCAGGCCGCCGCCGCCCACCCCGACCAGGATGGTCCGCACCTCGGGGCACTGCTCCAGGATCTCCAGCCCCACGGTGGCCTGGCCGGTGATGACGTCCCAGTGGTCGAAGGGGTGGATGAAGACGGCGCCGGTGGTCTCGGCGTACCGCTGCGCGGCCTGCAGCGCCTCGTCCACGTTCGCGCCGTGCAGGCGGACCTCGGCGCCGTAGTCACGGGTCGCCGCGACCTTCGGCAGCGGGGCCGCCACCGGCATGAACACCGTCGAGCGGACCCCGAGCAGCGAGGCCGCCAGCGCCACCCCCTGCGCGTGGTTGCCCGCACTCGCCGCCACCACCCCGCCCGCGCGCTGCACCGGCGACAGCCCGGCGATCCGGACGTACGCGCCGCGCAGCTTGAACGACCCGGTGCGCTGCAGGTTCTCGCACTTCAGCCGGACGGGGGCGCCGACCAGCCCCGAGAGGTACCGGCTGCCCTCCATCGTGGTGACCCGGGCGACCCCGGCGAGCATCTTCTGGGCGCCGCGGACATCGTCGATGGTGATCGGCCAGCTCTGCATGCCGCCAGCGTACGGCCGCGCGCGGCCGCCGTCGGGGACGCACGCACGGTTCCCGGCACGGGCCCGCCCGCGTACGCTGCTGGTCCCGAGACCGACCGGCGCCTGGTGGGCGGACGGAGGAGCGGCGTGCGCGCCGCACCCGCAGCGCGTCCCAGCCGGCCCACCGCGCACCGGCCGGCCCGGGCCTCCCTCACCGCACACCGATCGTGAGCCGCGATGACGACGACCTCGCCCAGGGCCACCACCCGTACCGACCCCGTGCACACCCAACTGCAGTACCAGGTGGCGGTCTTCGCCCGCCGACTGGAACAGGTCCGGACCTCCGACGGGGTCGGGGCGCTGGACCGCGCCGCCTATCTGCTGCTCGACCGCCTGGAGCGGCACGGGCCGGCCAACATCAAGACCCTGGCCGACTGCCTGGGCATCGACTCGTCGACGGTCACCAGACAGGTCGCCCCGCTGGTCGGGGCCGCCCTGGTCGGCCGGGTACGGGACCCGGCCGACCGGCGGGCCGTACGGCTCGCCCTGACGCCGCTCGGCGCCGAACGGCTGGCCGAAGTCCGCTCGGGACGCGAGGAGTTGATCCGCCGTCTGCTGGACGGCTGGCCGGCCGAGGAGCAGCGGGCGTTCTGCGCCCTGCTGGCCCGCTTCAACGGCAGCCTGGAGTCGTACGCGGCCGGAGCGGAGACCGTCCCGGACGGGCCGTGAGAGGCCCCCGCCCGGGCGGGCGGGGGCGGCTTCACGGGCCGTCCGGGACGTGTCCGGCCCCGGTGACGGGGGCCGGTGTCCGGCCCCGCCCGGGAGCGGCCCGGCGGCCGGGCGCCTGCCGGCCGGGTGTCCGCCGGCGTGTGCCCTACTGGCCGAGCGCCTGCTGGAGGTCGGCCAGCAGGTCGTCGACCGACTCGATGCCGACCGAGACCCGGACCAGGTCCGAGGGCACCTCCAGGGCCGAACCGGCCACCGAGGCGTGGGTCATCCGGCCCGGGTGCTCGATCAGCGACTCGACGCCGCCCAGCGACTCGCCGAGGGTGAACAGCTGCGCGCGGTTGCAGACGTCGACGGCGGCCTGCTCGCCGTCCTTGAGCCGGAACGACACCATGCCGCCGAAGGCCTTCATCTGCTTGGCGGCGATGTCGTGGCCCGGGTGCTCGGCCAGGCCCGGGTACAGCACGTGGCTGACCTTCGGGTGCCGGGTCAGCAGCTCGGCGATCTTCTCGGCGTTGGAGCTGTGCCGGTCCATCCGGACCCCGAGGGTCTTGATGCCCCGCAGCACCAGCCAGGAGTCGAACGGGCCGGCCACCGCGCCCATCGCGTTCTGGTGGTAGGCGATCTCCTCGCCCAACCCGGCCTCGGCCGCCACCAGCGCGCCGCCGACCACGTCCGAGTGGCCGCCCATGTACTTGGTGGTGGAGTGCACGACGACGTCCGCGCCGAGCGCGATCGGCTGCTGCAGGTACGGGCTGGCGAAGGTGTTGTCCACCACCAGCAGCGCGCCCGCGGCGTGCGCGATCTCGGCGAGCGCCGCGAGGTCGGTGATGCCCAGCAGCGGGTTGGACGGGGTCTCCACCCAGACCGCGCGGGTGTTGGGGCGCAGCGCGTCCCGGACGGTCGACAGGTCCTGGGTGTTGGCCACCGAGAACTCGACGCCCCAGCGGGTCAGCACCTTGGCGAACAGCCGGAAGGTGCCGCCGTAGGCGTCGTTCGGGATGACGATGTGGTCGCCCGGCTTGAGGACGGTGCGCAGCAGGGTGTCCTCGGCGGCGAGGCCGGAGGCGAAGGCCAGCCCTCGGCTGCCCCCCTCCAGCGCGGCGAGGCACTCCTCCAGCGCGGTGCGGGTCGGGTTGGCGGATCGGCTGTACTCGTACCCGCCCCGGAGGCCGCCCACCCCGTCCTGCTTGTAGGTGGACACCTGGTAGATCGGCGTGACGACGGCCCCGGTCTGGGGGTCTGCTTCCTGACCCGCGTGGATGGCGAGGGTCTCGAAGCCGTGGGGAAGCTGGTGCTCGGTCATAGCACCGAGGGTAGTGGGCGAATGGTGCGAAGTCCGGTCGGAACGGGGGCCCGGCGCCGGCCTCGGTCGCGGACCGGCGCGCTCCGCGCCGGCCGCGCGCCCGCCGGGCGGCGGACGCGCGGCGGACCGCTCGCGGGGACGGCCGGAATCCGCCGGGCCGGCCGGGCGTTGCAAGCACTGCAACCCGTCCCTCGACAGCTGGAGCAGGCCGTGCTGTTCAACCGCCACAAGACCGAGCTCGTCTCCGCCGAGCAGGCGCTGCCCGGCCGGGCGGCCGCGCCGTTCACCCTCACCCAGCCGCACACCGTCCTCGGCAACCCGCTCACCGGCCCCTACCCGGCCGGCCTGGAGGTCGCCGACTTCGGCCTGGGCTGTTTCTGGGGCGCCGAGCGCACCTTCTGGAAGCTTCCCGGCGTCTGGACGACCCTGGTCGGCTACCAGGGCGGCCACACCGAGAACCCGACGTACGAGGAGGTGTGCAGCGGGCGGACGGGCCACACCGAGGCCGTCCGGGTGGTCCACGACCCCGCCGTCCTCCCCTACGAGACGCTGCTGAAGACCTTCTGGGAGGCCCACGACCCGACCCAGGGCAACCGTCAGGGCAACGACGTGGGCACCCAGTACCGCTCGGCCGTCTACACCCACTCCCCCGCCCAGGCGGCCGCCGCCGAGGCCACCCGGGAGGCCTTCCAGCCCGCCCTGTCCGCCATCGGCCTGGGCCCGATCACCACCGAGATCGCCCCGGCCGGCCCGTTCTACCCGGCGGAGCCGTACCACCAGCAGTACCTCTCCGACGCCAAGAACCCGAACGGCTACTGCGGCCTGGGCGGCACCGGCGCGAGCTGCCCGATCGGGGTGGCCCGCACGGACGGCTGAGCCGTCCGGCCCGCCGGCCCAGGAGTCCGTACCGGGCGACGCCGTGCGACGGCGTCGCCCGGTACGGCTCCACCGGTCCGCCGCCGGAGCCCACCGGCCGGACCGCCGGCGAGGTCGCCCACGCGGCCCACGCGGTGTCCGGCTTCGCCGTGCCCGGGATCCACCGGCTGCCGGCCGGGCCGCGGTGACAGCCCCCGCCAGCGGGCGCAGACTGAAATGACCAGCAGGGCGGTCCCGGAGACCGCCGGACGGACGCGGTCACCCGCCCTCGGCAGAGGAGCAGCCATGTCCGGACTGATCCGTATGAGCCTCGACTCCCCCGAGGAGGTCCGTCCCTTCGAAGGGGGCATGGGACACGTGGCCCTGGTCAACCTCGAAGCCGGCGCGGTGGGGCGCGGGGTCTTCGAGCCCGGGTGGCGGTGGACCAAGCACATCAAGCCGCTCGCCGGGACGGACACCTGTCAGGCCTCGCACATGGGCTACGTCGTCTCCGGCCGGATGAAGATCGTCATGGACGACGGCGAGGAGGCCGAGTTCGGCCCCGGCGACGTGATGGTCTGCCCGCCCGGCCATGACGCCTGGGTGCTCGGGGACGAAGCCTGCGTCGTGCTGGACTGGCAGGGGTTCGCCGACTACGCCAAGCGCTGAGTCCGCCCCGTACGCCTCGCCGCCGGGCTCGGTGCGGGGCCGGGCGTCGGGCCGGGCCCGGCTCAGCCCCGCCGGACCTCGTGCAGGAAGCAGCCGAACTCCACGGCCCGCACGTGCACCAGCGCGACCTCCGGGTCGGCCAGCAGCTCCCGGGCCGCGGCCTCGGCGGTGTCGGGGGTGACGACCGTGCCGCCCAGGATGTGGCCCCGGCGGTCGTAGGCGCGCAGTACCCGCTCGGAGCCGTGGAAGCCCGCCGGCCAGGCGGGGCCCGCGCCCGGGCAGGCCTCGGCGTGCACGAAGACCGGGCCGACCTCGTCGTAGGGGCCCGGTTCGGCCCCGGTCTCCCCGGCCCAGCGCCGGAGCGGCGCGTAGCTGAGCAGGGCGATCCGCTCACCGGGCCTGGCCCGGGTGAGGCAGCAGCGCAGCGGGGCGCCGCCGTCCTCGTCCACCGAGAGGACGGGCGGGCGCCCCGCGTCGTCGCGGGCGCGCAGCTGCGCGAGCACCGCCGGATCGATCGGCCCGACCCGCAGGGCAGTTGTCGTTGTCATGCCTGCCAGCCTGCGGGATCCGGGCCCGGGTCACCGGCGGGATTCGGTCATCGCGTTCGCAGGCCGGCGATCAGCCAGTCGAAGGCGGGGCCGAGGCCGGGCGGGACGGGGTTGCCGTTGACGATCGCGATCAGGTGCCAGTACCGCTCGGTGCGCGGGTCGTTGCCGGTCTCCAGCCGCTCCAGCAGCCAGGCCCGGAACTGCGGCCCGTCGGTACGGGCGAACAGATCGGCGAAGGCCTCCGCCAGCTCGTCGACGACCGGCCGGGCGGCGGCGGAGTCGGGCGCGATGCCCGCCTCCCGGGCCTCGGCGGTCCGCGCCAGGACGGTCGTCACCAGCCTCCCGTCCTCGTCGGTGCCGGTGCGGGCCCCCTCCGCGCGCTCCCGGGCCTGGTAGGCGGCCATCCGCCGGACACTGGCGCGGAAATCCTCGTCCTGGACGAGTTCCCCGAGTTCGAGCCAGGCGTCGGCCTGCTCGGCGGTGGGGTCCTCGGGGAGCTCCGGCAGGGTGGCGCGCATCTTGGCGACGAATTCCGGTCCCGCGTCGAGCCCGTCGAAGGCCTGGTCGACGAAGTCCTGGACCAGTCGGCGGCGTTCCCGGTCGGAGAGCTTGGCGATCTTGTTCATGAGTTCCAACTCCTCTGGACTGGACCCGCGTCCGGCCACCGCTCGCAGGACGGCCCGGCGCAGCCGCAGGGTGCGGATCTGCGCGTCCAGGGCCTCCACGTGCACGGCGGCGACCTCGGCGACGGTGGTCTCGCTGGCCAGCAGGCGCTGGACGGTGGCGAGGTCGACACCGAGGTCGCGCAAGGTCCGGACGAGGTCCAGCCGGGCCCGCGCGTCGTGGTCGTAGAGCCGGTAGCCGGCGGGTGTGCGGTCGGTCGGCGGCACCACGCCCTCGTCGGACCAGAACCGGATGGTCCTGACCGGCAGCCCGGTCAGGGCGGCCAGTTCGCCGATGGTGTGCAGGGTGTCGCCGTCCATGTCCGCCACCTTGGGCCTTCCAGTCGCTGGAGACTCAAGTCTGGGGCGGGAACGGCCCCAGGAGGGGGGAACCGGTCAGACCGCGCTGCCGGCCTTCCAGGCCGCCCAGGTCATGTTCCAGCCGTTCAGGCCGTTGGACGGCTCGACCGTCTTGTCGCCGGAGTTCACGACCTCGACCACGTCGCCGACGATCGAGCTCTTGTAGAACTTGTAGCCGTTGGTGGACGGGTCCTCGCCGCCCTTGGCGTCCTGGAGGCCGACGCAGCCGTGGCTGGTGTTCTGGCTGCCGAAGATCGCGGCGGGGGACCAGTAGTTGCCGTGGATGAAGGTGCCCGAGGTGGTGAGGCGCTGGGCGTGCGGCACGTCGGGGATGTTGTACTCGTCGCCGAGGCCGACCGTGGTGGAGTCCATCTTGGTCTGCTGGAACTGCTCGGATATGACCATCTTGCCGCCCCAGGTCTTGTGCTCCGGGGAGCCGCCCGAGATCGGGTAGGTGGCGCTGACCTGCCCGTCGGTGGTGACGGTGAGGGTCTTGGCGGCGAGGTCGACGACGCTGGTCTGGCTGCGGCCGACGGTGAAGCGGACGTCCTTGGACTGGGTGCCGTAGTAGCCCTTGGCGCCCTCGACGTCCTTGAGGCGGAGCTTGAGGGTGACCTTGGTGCCGGCCGCCCAGTAGTCCTCGGGCCGGAAGTCGAGGCGGGTGCTGGAGAACCAGTGCCCGACTATCTCGACGCCCGGCTGGGCCGTCACGGTTATCGCGCGCTGGACGGCCTCGCGGTCGGTGATCGGCTTGTTGAAGTTGATCGAGACCGGCATCCCGACGCCGACCACGGAGCCGTTCTCGGGGGTGAAGTAGCCCACGAAGGTGTTGGCGGGGGTGGTCGTGGTGAAGGTGGTGTTGACGTCCGACTCCAGCCCGTCGGCGTCGGTGGCGGCGGCCGCGACGGTGTACCTGGTGCCGCTGGTCAGCGTGCCGGTGGAGGTCCAGCTGGCCGAGTCGGCGGCGAGCCTGCCCTCGACGGCCTGGCCGGTGGAGTCGGCGAGCCGGACGGAGCTGAGGGTGCCGGCCGCGACGGTGACCTTGACCGGCTGGGTGAAGCTGGCGTTGGCGGCCTCGTCGGCGGGCAGCACGGTGATCTTCGCGACGGAGGTCTTCGGCGAGTTGCTCGCGCTGCCGGTGGCGCTCGCGCCGCCGCCGGTGGCCCCGCCGGTCCCGGCCGCGCCGGTGCCCGTACCGGCCGTGCCGGTGCCCTTGGTGTCGTTGCAGGCGGCGATCAGCAGGACCGGTGCCCCGAGCAGCCCGGCGAGCACTCCGCGGCGGGTCCAGGTGCCTTCGGTGTTGCCTTCGGTGGGCCGGTTTCGTCGCTCGCGTGCCGTCACGTCGTCGTCTCCCTGCTGCTCACCTTCGGGGCATTACGGATAGAAAGAGGCGTTCTGTCCCTCCGCGGTTGCACCGCCAACGGGAAGAGATCGTATGAGAACACTTATCTTCATGCCAAACATGGACAAACCGCCCGACCTGTGCAGTCACAGGCCGGGCGGTCGTCACAGCAGCTCAGCGGGTTTTCCGCTCAGCGGAAGGTGTCCGGAGTCACTCCGCGGACGCGGACTCGTCCACCGTGTACTCGTCCCAGCCCTCCCCCTCCGGGTCGAACTCGGTCTGCGCGGACTCCCAGGTGGCCGAGGCGAGCTCGACCCCGGGGACGTCGCCGAGCAGCGCGACCGGGTCGATGAAGTGGGCGAGCGAACCCGACGGGTCCACCTCGATGGCCTCGACGGACTGCGTGCGCTCCTCGTCGTCGAGGTACTCGTCGTTCTCCACCTGGGCCAGGGCGGCGGTCTTCAGGGCCTGCTCATCGGTGATCTCCGCGATGAGCTCGATGCTGAGCCGGACGTAGCGCGGGGCGTCCTGGCCGGTCAGTTCAGTGCTGGTCATGCGTGCGAGGTTACGGGAACACACGACCGCGCGGGCGCGGGCGCGGCACCCGTCCGGGAACACGGGAAGGCCGGCCCCTCCGAAGAGGGACCGGCCGTCTCGCCTCCGCCGGGGCTCCCCCACCCGGGAGCCGCGGAGACGCGCCTTTCGGCGCGGTTGGGTGCCGTGGGAGCCGCCGCACCCTGTTGATCCGGCAGTACCGGACAGGGGCGGGACGACGGCGTCCCCCACGGGCAGACACGGCGGGCCGGGTCAGGGCCGACCGACGTGTCCCAGATGACCGCGGTTGCCGGGGAGCCGCTCCCGGCGGTTGCTGTCATCTCGCTTCGGCATCTTGCCGTTGACCAATACGATGCACGACCGTTGTTAACCGGATGCTGCGTGCAGGTGACGCCGGTGTACCACTTCACGGGGTGGACGAAGTTTCACGGTCCGGACAGACCGCCGCCCCTGATCCCGGATCAGCGGCCGCGGGGGCCGGCCGACCGGGAGCAGGGGCGGGGCGGGGCCGGGCCGCCGGCGGCCGGGCCCCGCGCACGGGGGCGGGGCCCGGCGCGTAGCGGGTCGGCTCGGCGCGCGGCGGCGGGGCCGGCGTCGGGCGCCCCGGCTCAGTGCGCGGCGGCCGGGCTCAGTGCGCGGTGCGGCTGGTGAGGAAGCCCAGCAGGTCCTGGCGGGTGACGATGCCCTGCGGCTTGCCCTCCACCAGCACCACGGCCGCGTCGGCCTTCTCCAGCACCGTCATCAGGCTGGTCACCGTCTCGCCCGAGCCGACCACCGGCAGCGGCTTGGACATGACCTTCTCCAGCTTGTCGCCGAGGTCGATCTCCTTCGCGAAGAGGCCCTCCAGCAGGAGCTTCTCCGCCACCGAGCCGATCACCTCGCCCGCCATGATGTCCGGGTGCCCGGCGCCCGGGGAGACCACCGGCATCTGCGAGACGCCGTACTCCTGCAGCACCCGGACGGCCTCGGCGACCGTCTCGCTGGGGTGCATGTGGACGAACTGCGGGATGCCCTCGTGCTCGATGGCGTCCTTGCGGCCCAGCACCTCGCCGATGGAGGCCTCGTCGGTGGCGGACGGCAGGAAGCCGTAGTCGGCCATCCAGTCGTCGTTGAAGATCTTGGAGAGGTAGCCGCGGCCGCCGTCCGGCAGCAGCACCACGACCACGTCGTCCGGGCCGAGCCCGCGGGCGACCTCCAGCGCGGCCACCACGGCCATCCCGCAGGAGCCGCCGACCAGCAGGCCCTCCTCCTTGGCGAGGCGGCGGGTCATCTGGAACGAGTCCTTGTCGGAGACGGCCACGATCCCGTCGGCGACGCTGCGGTCGTAGGCGGTCGGCCAGAAGTCCTCGCCGACGCCCTCGACCAGGTACGGCCGGCCGGTGCCGCCGGAGTAGACCGAACCCTCCGGGTCGGCGCCGATCACCTTGACCTTGCCGCCGGACGCCTCCTTCAGGTAGTTGCCGGTGCCGGAGATGGTGCCGCCGGTGCCGACGCCCGCCACGAAGTGGGTGATCTTCCCGTCGGTCTGCTCCCACAGCTCGGGGCCGGTGGAGTAGTAGTGCGAGGCCGGGTTGTCCGGGTTGGAGTACTGGTCCGGCTTCCAGGCGTTCGGGGTCTCCCGGACCAGGCGGTCGGAGACGTTGTAGTACGAGTCCGGGTGCTCCGGCGCGACAGCGGTCGGGCAGACCACGACCTCGGCGCCGTACGCGCGGAGGGTGTTGATCTTGTCGGTGGAGACCTTGTCCGGACAGACGAAGATGCAGTGGTAGCCCTTCTGCTGCGCCACGATCGCCAGACCCACACCGGTGTTGCCGGAGGTCGGCTCGACGATCGTCCCGCCGGGCTTGAGCGCGCCGGAGGCCTCGGCGGCCTCGATCATGCGCATCGCGATCCGGTCCTTGACCGAACCGCCGGGGTTGAAGTACTCGACCTTCGCCAGCACCGTCGCGCTGATCCCGTCGGTGACCTTGTTCAGCTTGACCAGCGGCGTGTTGCCGACCAGGTCGATGATCGAGTTGTGGTACCGCACGGGGGTCCTCCCGGTCTGTGGCCCTGCAGGTTTTCGGTACTTCAAAGACTATGGCCACGGATGGCCCACGCTCACCGGTAGCGCGCGGGTACCAGGGGTACACAGACACTGGAACGGCCCCGTCGGGGCGACGCAAGGACGCGAAGGGGGGACCGGATGCCAGGCGCGACACAGTCACGGGCCCGGGTGGCCCGGCGGATCGCCACGGCGGCGGCGTACGGCGGGGGCGGTCTCGGACTGCTCGGTGTGGGACTGGTCGGACTCCTCCTGACCGAGAGCAAGCTGGCCGTCCGGGCCGTCGGGATCCTGGACGGCGACCCGCCCAAGGCCGACGGGGTGTACGGGGAGGCCTTCGCGGAGCCCGGCGGGGACGTCCCCCCGCTGACCCTGGCCTTCCTCGGCGACTCGACGGCGGCCGGCCTGGGCGTGCTCCGCGGGCGGGAGACGCCCGGCGCGCTGCTGGCGGCCGGGCTCGCCTCGGTGGCCGAGCGACGGGTGCGGCTGCTGAACGTGGCGAAGTCCGGCGCCCGCTCCGCCGACCTGGCTCGGCAGGCCGAGCTGGCGCTGCCGCACCGCCCCGACCTCGCGGTGATCATGGTCGGCGCCAACGACGTGACCCGGCACAGCCCCGCCGCGCAGTGCGTGCGCCAGCTCGGCGAGGCGGTCGAGATGCTGCAGGCGTCCGGCTGCCAGGTGGTCGTCGGCACCTGCCCGGACCTGGGGACCATCAAGCCCGTCCGGCCCCCGCTGCGCTGGGTGGCCCGGCGGCTCAGCCGGCAGCTGGCGGCGGCGCAGACCATCGCGGTGGTGCAGGCCGGCGGGCGGACCGTCTCGCTGGGCTCGCTGCTCGGCCCCGAGTTCGCCGCCCGCCCGGAGATGTTCGCCTCCGACCGTTACCACCCCTCGGCGCAGGGGTACGCGACCGCGGCGATGGCCATGCTGCCCTCGCTCTGCGCCGCGGTGGACCTCTGGCCGGTGGAGGACGGGCCGGGCGAGGACGGCCCCGTGGAGGGCGAGGCGGTGCTGCCGGTGGCGGTCGCCGCCGCGGCGGCGGCCGGGCAGTCCGGCGCCGAGGTCGAGGCGGTCGGGCCGGACGGCGGCGCCCGGCGCTGGGCCCTGATCCGGCACCGGCTGCGGCTCGGCCTGCCGGACCCGGGCGCACCCGCCGGGGCCCCGGACGGGCCGGAGCAGGACGGTCCGGACGGGCGGGCGGACCGTCCGGGCGCGGGGCTGCCGGGGGAGGCCGGCCCGGCGTCGGCCAACTCACACGCGGGGGCAGGTGACGCCTGAGCTACCAAGCGGTAACTTTCCTCCCGGGTGTCCACCCCGGCCCGGCCGGCCACCCGGACACCAGGTAGCCGAAGGTCACTCAACGAGGAGCCCGTCATGCCCGAAGCCGTCATCGTCAGCGCAGCCCGTTCGCCGATCGGCCGGGCGTTCAAGGGCTCCCTCAAGGACGTCCGCCCGGACGACCTGACCGCCCACATCATCGCCACCGCGCTGGCCAAGGTCCCCCAGCTGGACCCCCGCGACATCGACGACCTGATGCTCGGCTGCGGCCTGCCCGGCGGGGAGCAGGGCCACAACCTGGCCCGCATCGTCGCCGTCCAGATGGGCATGGACTACCTGCCCGGCGCCACCATCACCCGGTACTGCTCCTCCTCCCTGCAGACCACCCGGATGGCGCTGCACGCCATCAAGGCCGGCGAGGGCGACGTCTTCATCTCGGCGGGCGTCGAGACCGTCTCGCGCAGCGTCAACGGCACCTCCGACGGCATCCCCGGCACCCTCAACCCCTTCTTCGACGACGCGCTGGCCCGCACCGCCAAGCGCGCGGAGGAGGGCGGCGGCGAGTGGCACGACCCGCGCGCCGACGGCCTGGTCCCGGACGCCTACATCGCGATGGGCCAGACCGCCGAGAACCTGGCCGCCCTCAAGGGCATCACCCGCGCCGACCAGGACGAGTTCGGCGTCCGCTCGCAGAACCTGGCCGAGGCCGCCATCGCCTCCGGCTTCTGGGCCCGCGAGATCACCCCGGTCACCACCCCCGACGGCACCGTCGTCTCCACCGACGACGGCCCGCGGGCCGGCGTCACCCTGGACGCCGTCTCCGGCCTGAAGCCGGTCTTCCGCCCCGACGGCACCGTGACCGCCGGCAACTGCTGCCCGCTCAACGACGGTGCCGCCGCCCTGGTGATCATGTCCGACACCAAGGCCCGCGAGCTGGGCATCACCCCGCTCGCCCGGGTCGTCTCCACCGGCGTCAGCGCGCTGTCGCCCGAGATCATGGGCTACGGCCCGGTCGAGGCCTCCCGCCAGGCGCTGCGCCGGGCCGGGCTGACCATCGGCGACATCGACCTGGTCGAGATCAACGAGGCCTTCGCGGCCCAGGTCATCCCCTCCTACCGCGACCTGGGCGTCGACATCGACCGCCTCAACGTGAACGGCGGGGCCATCGCCGTCGGCCACCCCTTCGGCATGACCGGCGCCCGCCTCACCACCACGCTGATCAACTCCCTCCAGTGGCACGACAAGCAGTTCGGCCTGGAGACCATGTGCGTCGGCGGCGGCCAGGGCATGGCCATGGTCATCGAGCGCCTCAGCTGAGGAACACCCCCCGCGGGGCCGGGCGTGTCACCCATTCGCCATGACGCAGAGTAATTGAGGGCCGGATCACATTCTGACCGTGATCCGGCCCTCGATCTGCTCCGATCCGGTTCGAAAATCGACACTCCGAAGTGGATCAACTCCGCTGCGTAGAACGGCGTTACCTAACAATTTGAGGACAAGTACGAAAGTCACGGACATATCGGACATCTGCCTCTGCAGTAACTCGCCCCCATGCGGCAGTGTGGAGACGTAACCCCGTTCCACTCCTCCCTAGGAGTACGTTCCGTGAGCGCCGTCTACACCCTTCTGCTGCTGATCCTCATCGCCGTGTCGACCTCCGTGCTGATCCATCTCCGCGGCATCTCCCGCCACCTGGCCGCACGTTCCACCGCCACCGCCGAAGCCCCGCTCGACGAGGCCGCGATACGCCGGGCCGTCACCGAGGCGCTGGCCGCCGACCGCGAGCGGGAGATCACCGAGGCCCGGGCGTTCTGGGCCGAGCAGGAGGCCCGCGCGGCCGAGGACGCGCCGCTGTTCGACGCCCCCGGCGGCGCCGGCGGCGAGTGGCCGCTGTTCTTCCCGCGGCCCACCGGCCCGCTGGAGGCCGCCGACAACGCGGGCACCATGGACCCGGAGTTCGGCGAGGCCCTGCGCTCCGCGCTGGAGGACCTCATCAACGACGGTGACGCCGGCGGTACGGCGGCGGGCGGCGCCGGCGCCCCGCTGCGCCCCGGCCACCCGAGCCACCCCGGCCACCCGGCCGGGATCGCGGCCGGCGAGGCCGGCGGCGACGCCAAGGCCCGCCGTGAGGCCGATCTGCTGGCCACCGGCCTGGAGGCCGGACTGCTCGACACCGAGCCCGCCGTCGAGGCCGAGCCGGCCACCGCCCCGGACCCGCGCCGCCACCCCTCGCACCCGGACTTCGTGCCCAGCCAGGCCCCGTCCCGCGAGTGGACCGACACCCGGCTGACCGCCCTCGCCGACGAGTGCGTCGCCCTCACCGACGTCCGGCCCGGCCCGCTCGGCACCCTGGACGTGTACGCCTTCGCCGACGGCACCACCCTCTGCGTGGCCCCCGGCGACCGCGAGGCGGCCTACCGGCTGATCGACGCGGTGCGGGCCGGCGAGGACGTCCGGCTGCTGGGCGGCTCCCGCTTCTCCGGCTCGTACTCGCTGACCTTCTCCACCGACGAGGAGACGGTCTACGTCCTGGCCGACCGGGTGGTCGCCAGCATCTGACGCGGCACCAGAAGGCCGGCCGGGCCTCGGGGTTACGCCCCGGCCCGGCCTTCTGCCGTCCCGGCCCCGCCGCCCGCCCGGGCAGCGGGGCCGTCGGGCGTGCACGGCATCGTGGGGCGTGGAGGCGGGCGTACGGGCCGCCCGGCTCAGGCGCAGAGCTCCGCGGTGGCGGCGACCGCCGCCAGGGCCTCGGCCAGCACGGCGGCGCCGTCGGCCGGGTCGCCGGCCGGCAGGGACCCGAGCGGCACCGGCAGGACCACCGGCCCGCCCTCGCGATCGCCACGCCCGCTGCCCCTGTCACTGCCACCAGTACTGTCACCGCCGCCGCCCGCGGAGCCGGCAGCGGCCCCGGCGGCAGGCCCGAGGGCGGCCAGCGCGGCCGCGAGATCGTGCCCGGCGACGGCCAGCTGGTCGCCCGCCGCGAACGCCCCGGCGTCCGGGAACGGCCGCGCCTGCCGGCCCTCCAGGGCCAGCGCGACGGCCGCCAGCGTCCGGGCCAGCGCGAGCACGGCCGTCGCCCGGGAGGCGTGGCCCGGGACGGCGGCCAGCAGCCGGCTCTGCGGCATCGCGCGGAAACGATCCGCCAGGCGGTCGACGGCTTCGGTCAGGGGTGTCGGTTCGGGCATACCGCGAGCCTAGCCGCGACCTCAACGACCCCCGTACGGCGACGGACCCCACCGGGCCCCGGTACGACGACGGACCCCGGAGCGTGGGCTCCGGGGTCCGTCGTCGTACCGGCCGGCCGGGCGGCGGCCCGGGGCCCGGCGGGGGTCGCGCCCCGCCGGGCGGTGCCGGGCCTTGCCCGGACCGGGCCGTGCCTAGTCGTCGCCGCGCAGGATCGCGATCAGACGCAGCATCTCGATGTAGATCCACACCAGCGAGAGGGTGAGCCCGAAGGCGGCCCGCCAGGCCTCCTGCTGGGGCGCGCCCTGCCGGATGGCCTCCTCGATCTCGGCGAAGTCCAGCGACAGGAAGAAGGCGCCGAGGGCGATGCCGATCAGGCCGACCGCGATGCCGAGCGGCCCGGAGCGCAGGCCCATGTCCGCGCCGAAGAACGAGGCGATCATGTTGATCAGCAGCAGGCCGACGAAGGCCATCGCGATGGTCAGGCCGATCCGGGTGTAGCGCGGGGTGACCCGGATCCGGCCGCTCTTGTAGGCGACCAGCATCGCGGCGAAGACCACCGCCGTGCCCAGCACGGCCTGGATGGCGATGCCCGGCCAGATGGTGTTGAACACCCGGGTGACGGCGCCGAGGAAGAAGCCCTCCAGGCCCGCGTAGGTCAGGATCAGCGCCGGGCTGACGCTGCGCCTGAAGGTGACGACCATGCCGACCACGAAGGCGGCGAAGGCGGCGGCGATCGCGATGCCGTAGTTGGCGTCCGGCAGCGCGAACCACGCCACGCCGCCGGCGGCGACGAGGGTGAGCAGGGTCATGGCCGTGCGGGCGACCACGTCGTCCAGCGTCATCCGCCCGGTGGCCAGCGGGCCGGCCGAGGGCGCCCGGTACATCTCGACGAGCTGGTCGTCGGTCAGCGGCTGCTGGCCGTGGGGCTGCTGCTGCTGCGCGTACGGGTTGTTGGCGTACGGGTTGTTGGCGTACGGGTTGTTGCCGTAAGGGTTGTCGGCGGGCCGGCCGCCGGCCTGCGGCGCCTGCTGGGTGGTGCCGAACCCCGCGTATCCGGAGTCGCGGGTGAAGGACCCCTCCCGCGAGAAGACCGGGTTGCTGCTTCTCATGCTCATTCCCTCCGGGGCGGCACGGCGCTGCCCACGGGTCAAGGGTAATGGCTTGGCAAAGTTCGGGGGGTACGCCTCCAGGAGGAATTCCGCCGGGGCGTCGCGGGGGCCGGCGCCGAACGCCCCCGCGATCCGAGTGTGGTGCCCGGAGCCGGACTCGAACCGGCACGGCCTCGCGGCCAAGCAGTTTTAAGCTGCCCGTGTCTGCGTTCCACCATCCGGGCGTGAGCCGCTCCGCACCGTGCGGGCCACGCCCTGAGCCTAGTCGCCCGGATCCCTCTTTCGCATGTTCGCAGCCAGGGAATTTGTCATGTTTCCTTGCCATCTGACGAACTGTTCGCAATTCGGCCACGGCAGGCGAGTGATCCGGCCAGCCGCCGCCCTCAGGGTCCGTGTCATACCGCAGGATGAGGCGGCCCACCTGGACGTACGCCCAGCGGCGGTAGGGCCAACCGTTCCCCGGAGCGACGAAAACCATGATCACGTGGCGGAGCATGGAGGTACGGCCCGGGCCCTCGCCCCGCCCGTCCCCTCACCCCCTCGTTCCCAAGGAGTTCCCCGTGACCACGACGACCGCAACCGCCGTCCGCACCGGCCAGGCGGCCGCCCGCGCCACCGGCCTCAACAAGGTCTACGGGGAGGGCGAGACCAGGGTGGTCGCGCTCGACAACGTCAGCGTCGTCTTCCCGCAGGGCGAGTACACCGCGATCATGGGCCCGTCCGGCTCCGGCAAGTCCACCCTGATGCACTGCATGGCCGGGCTGGACACCGTCTCCTCCGGATCCTCGATGATCGGCGACACCGAGCTGGTCGGCCTGAAGGACAAGCAGCTGACCCAGCTGCGCCGCGACCACATCGGCTTCATCTTCCAGGCCTTCAACCTGCTGCCCACGCTGACCGCGCTGGAGAACATCACCCTCCCGATGGACATCGCCGGCCGCAAGGCCGACAAGCAGTGGCTGGACCGCGTGGTGGAGACGGTCGGCCTCTCCGGCCGCCTCTCGCACCGCCCCTCCCAGCTCTCCGGCGGCCAGCAGCAGCGCGTCGCCTGCGCCCGCGCGCTGGCGAGCAAGCCCGACATCATCTTCGCCGACGAGCCCACCGGTAACCTCGACTCCCGCTCCGGCGCGGAGATCCTCTCCTTCCTGCGCAACTCGGTGCGCGAGCTGGGACAGACCGTGGTGATGGTCACTCACGACCCGGTGGCCGCCGCCTACGCCGACCGCGTGGTCTTCCTCGCCGACGGCCGGATCGTCGACGAGCTGCTCTCCCCGACCGCCGACAGCGTGCTGGACCGGATGCGCCGGTTCGACGCCAAGGGCCGTACGAGCTGACGGGCCGGCGGACCACCGCCCCCGCCCCGCCCGTACCGACTCCTTCACCCTGGACGCATCCATGTATCGCACCGCACTGCGCAACGTGCTGGCCCACAAGGGCCGCCTGCTGATGACGGCCCTGGCCGTCATGCTGGGCACGGCCTTCGTGGCCGGCACCATGGTCTTCTCCGACACGTTCGGCAAGGCCATGTCCAACAGCTACTCCAAGAGCTTCTCGGACGTCTCCGTCCAGGTCACCGACCCCGCCGCCGGCTCGGAGGCCCGCGCCCGGGAGAAGAGCGAGCGCGGGCCGGCCGCCCTCACCGACGCCACCGTCCAGCAGATCGCCGCGCTGCCCGGCACCGCCGCCGCCCGCGGCGTGGTCGGCGGCTTCACCGGCGTGGCCGACAAGAAGGGCAACCTGATCGGCGAGGCGTGGAACGCGCGCGGCGCCAACTTCGCCCCCGGCCCCGACGGCAAGGACAGCCGCTACCCGATGGCCGAGGGTCGCGGACCGCGGGCCGCCAAGGAGATCGCCCTCGACCGCGGGACGGCCGACAAGGCCGGCTACAAGGTCGGCGACACCGTCCGGGTGGCCTCCAACGGCCCGGCCGTGGACGCCACCCTGACCGGCATCTTCGGCACCGACGACCCCCAGGTGGTCTCCGGCGGCACCCTCACGCTCTTCGACCGCGCCACCGCCCAGCAGCTGCTGCTGACCCCCGGTCAGTACAGCAGCATCGTCGTCACGGCCAAGCCCGGCACCGGCGAGACGGCCCTGGCGGACGCGGTCCGCCCGGCGGTCCCGGCCGACGGCGACCGGTTCAGGATCGAGACCGGCCAGGAGCTGAAGGACGAGCAGGCGAAGATGGTCGCCAACGGCACCAGCAGCATGAAGACGATGCTCCTGGTGTTCGCCTTCATCTCGCTCTTCGTCGGCATCTTCATCATCGCCAACACCTTCACCATGCTGATCGCCCAGCGGACCAAGGAGCTGGCCCTGCTGCGCGCCGTCGGCGCCAGCCGCAAGCAGGTCACCCGCTCGGTGCTGGTCGAGGCGCTGGTGATCGGCGCGGTCTCCTCGGTGGCCGGCCTGGTCGCCGGCATCGGGATCGGCGCCGGCATGCAGGCGCTGATCGGTGCCATCGGCACCGGGATGCCCTCGGGCCCGCTGGTGGTCGCGCCGCTGACGATCGTGGTCGCGCTGCTGGTCGGCGTCCTGGTGACGGTGCTCTCCGCCCTGCTGCCGGCCGTCCGGGCCGCGCGGATCGCCCCGGTGGCCGCGATGAGCAGCGGCGACCAGCCCAGCACCCAGAAGAGCCTGGTGATCCGCAACGCGATCGGCTCGGTGCTGGCCGGCGGCGGCCTGGCCCTGGTCGCCTACGGCGCCTCCACCGGCAACGACTCCGGCCGGACCCCGGTCGGCCTGGGCGCCGCGCTCGCGCTGATCGGCGTCTTCGTCCTGCTGCCGCTGCTGTCCCGCCCGGTGATCGCGCTGGTCGGCCCGGTGCTCGGCAAGCTGTTCGGCACGCCCGGCAAGCTGGCCCGGCAGAACGCGGTGCGCAACCCGCGCCGCACCGCCGCCACCGCGGCGGCCCTCACCATCGGCCTGACCCTGGTGAGCGCCATGACGGTGCTCGGCGCCTCGGTCGGCGGAGCCGTCGACCGGGCCGTCACCAGCGCGATGAAGGCGGACTTCAACGTCGCCATGGCCAACGGCATGGCCCTGTCCCCGCAGGTCCCGGCGGAGATCGCGAAGACCTCCGGGGTGGCCGCCTCCTCCGCGCTGACCGCGGTCTATTGGGAGCTCGGCGACCGCACCCGGTCGATCACCGGCATCGACGCGAAGAGCGCCGACCAGCTGCTCTCGCTGACCTACACCAGCGGCTCCGGCGCGGGCCTCGGCAAGGGCGAGATCCTGGTGGACTCCGACCTCGCCAGGAGCAAGGCGCTGGTGCCCGGCAGCACCCTCGCGGTGACCTACCCGGACGACACCAGGGGCAGCTACAAGGTCTCCGGCGTCTTCGAGAAGAACGAGATGCTCAGCCCGGTCGTCCTGGACAACGCCGAGATCGCCAAGCACGACCAGGACCCGTACATCACCGACGTGCTGGTGAAGGGCGCGGGCGGCGAGAGCGCTTCGCTGAAGCAGTCCCTGAAGGACGCCACCGGCGCCAACCCGGCCATCGAGGTGAAGACCAAGCAGGACGTGCGGGACCAGTTCAGCCAGATCATCACCTTCGCGCTGAACATGATGTACGGCCTGCTGGCGATGTCCGTGATCATCGCGATCCTGGGTGTCGTCAACACGCTGGCGATGTCGGTCTTCGAGCGCAAGCGCGAGATCGGGATGCTGCGGGCGATCGGCCTGGACCGCACCGGCATCAAGCGGATGGTCCGTCTGGAGTCCGTGGTGATCTCGGTGTTCGGCGCCCTGGTGGGCGTCCTGCTCGGCTGCTTCGTGGCCTGGGCGGTCAACGGCACCATGAAGTCCAGCATCGCCGGGCTGACCACGGTCGTCCCGTACGACAAGATGGCGCTCTTCCTGGCGCTGGCCGGGCTGGTCGGCCTGGTGGCGGCGTTCTGGCCGGCCCGCCGGGCGTCCAGGCTCGACATCCTGGACAGCATCAAGACCGACTGAGCCCGGGCGGGCGGCGAGCCGCCGCGGCACCGGACGGCACGACCGGAGGACCTCGTCCGGCCCCTGCGGGGGCTGGGCGGGGTCCTCCCGCCGTTCCCGCCGTCCGTCCCGGCCGCCCCCGGCCCGCCCCCGGTCCTGCCGCTCCCGCGGTCCCCTGCCGCCCCGCCGCCGGCCCGGCGGCGGGCGCACGAGAAGGACCCCGCCTCGGCCCCTGAGGGAGGGGGCGGCGGGGTCCTTCTCGTTCTGGTCCGTCTCGCTACTGCTGTACTCCGCCCGGTCGCACGGCCGGCTGAGCACCACGGAGGTCGTGGTCCGGCGACACTGCCGGGCGGAGGGCCTCCGACACATACCCGGGCGCTCCCACGCCCGGGCCGGGTCGTTACTTGCTGGTGGCGAGTTCCTTCTCGGCGGGCTTGGCCTCGACCGGCTTGGGGGCCGGCGCGGTCGCCTCCTGGAAGGCCTCGAACGGCTTCTCCATCTCGGCGAGGCCGACGGTCTCGCGCTTGAGGAACATCGCGAGGGTCCAGTCGGTGAAGACCCGGACCTTGCGGTTCATGGTCGGCACCCGGCTGCCGTGGTACAGGCGGTGGAACCACCAGGCCGGACGGCCCTTCAGCTTGTACTTGCCGAAGAGGATCGCCACGCCCTTGTGCAGGCCGAGACCGGCCACCGCACCGAGGTTCTTGTGCTTGTACGTGGCCTGCGGGAAGCCCCGCATGCCCGCGATCACGTTGTCGCCGAGGACGATCGCCTGACGGACGGCGTGCTGCGCGTTCGGCGGGCACCAGGCGCCCTCGCCGACGGCGAGGTCGGGTACCTGGGCGTTGTCGCCGGCGGCCCAGACGTAGTCGAAGCCCTGGACCTGGAGGGTCGGCGCGGTGTCGACGTGGCCACGGGGGCCGAGCGGCAGTCCGAAGTGGTTCAGGACCGGGTTGGGCTTGACGCCCGCCGTCCACACGATGGTGGAGGCGTCGGCCTCGACGCCGTTCTTCAGCACGACGTGCTGGTCGACGCAGGAGTCCATCGAGGTCTCGATGTAGATCTCGATGTTGCGCTCTTCGAGCTTCTCCTTGGTCCACAGACCGAGGTCCGGGCCCATTTCCGGGAGGATGCGGTTGGCCGCCTCCACCAGGATGAAGCGCATGTCGTCGCGGCTGACGGTCTTGTAGATCTTCGCCGCGTCCCGCGCCATGTCCTCGACCTCGGCGATGGTCTCGACGCCGGCGAAGCCGCCGCCGATGACCACGAAGGTGAGGGCCTTGCGACGGACGTCCGGGTCCGTGGTGGACTCGGCCTTGTCCAGCTGCGCCATGACGTGGTTGCGGAGGCTGATCGCCTCTTCGACCGTCTTCATGCCGATGCCGTGCTCGGCCAGGCCGGGGATCGGGAAGGTGCGGGAGACCGAGCCGGTGGCCACGACGAGGTAGTCGAAGGGCAGCTCGTAGGTCCCGCCGGCCGGCGGCGCGATGGTGGCGACCTTGCGCGCGTGGTCCACGCCGGTCACGTGACCGGTGAGCACCTCCGCGTTCTTGAGGGCGCTGCGCAGCGGCGCGACGAGGTTGCGAGGCGCGACGTTGCCGCCGGCCGCCTCGGGGAGGAAGGGCAGGTACGTCATGTACGACCGCGGGTCGACGACCGTGACGGTCGCCTCCCCGTAGCGCATCTTCTTGAGGATGCGCATCGCGGCATACAGGCCGACGTAACCACCGCCGACAATGAGGATGCGAGGACGCTCCGTGGTGCTCATATCCGAAAGTATCCAGCACCGTCCGGGGCGCCCTTCGTGAGGCCCGTCACAGGGGTCTGGACACCCTGTGCTACACTACGCGGCCACGTCCGGCGGGGCGGGACGTCCACTCACTCGTAACAGCTGTCACCTGTGAGCACAATCGTTCGATCGACCCGCGTGAGCAGCAACGATCCGTGCGGCGCTTGGGTTCCCCGCTCCGGATTGCGATTCCACCGCCGGAACGTAGGACGACCTGCGAACCAGCGGCCTGCACCTGCGGACGACCTTCGGTCCCACATATCGGACGTAGCGGACCCCTCAGTGCACCGAAAGCGGGGATCGCCATGTGAAGAAATTCACGAACTTTCTCGCCCGGCCCCGCGCGCGGCGCGGCCCCGGGCGCCGATCAGGCGCTCCGGGGCCGGAAACGTAAGCCCCGCAAGGGGCGGGCGGGGCCGACAGGGGGCCCGGCGCCGGACCCGGACGGGGCCGGACGACGCCGGTCCGTCAGGCCTGGACGAGGCTCCAGGCGATGCCGTCCAGGATGTCGTGCTCGCTGACGACCACCTCGGCGGCGCCGGTCCGCCCCATGATCTCCAGCAGCTCCAGCGCGCCGGCCGCGATCACGTCGACCCGCCCCGGGTGCACGGCGGGGATCGCCGCGCGCTCGGCGTGCGTGGAGGCCAGCAGCCGGCCGGCGATCTCCGCGACCTGGTCGCGCGAGATCCGCGAGTGGTGGATCCGCTCCGAGTCGTACTCGGGCAGCTCCAGCGCGATCGCGGACACCGTGGTGACGGTGCCGGCCAGGCCGACCAGGGTGGCCGCGCCGGTCAGCGGGACCGCCTCGGCGGCCTTGTCCAGCTCGCCCCTGATGTGCGCCTTGGCGGCGGAGATCTGGCCCAGCGTGGGCAGCTCGGCGCCGGCGAAGTGGCGCTCGGTGAGCCGGACGCAGCCGATGTCCACCGAGCGGGCCGCCTGCACGTCGTCCGTGCCCAGCACGAACTCGGTGGAGCCGCCGCCCAGGTCGAAGACCAGGTAGGGCGAGGGGAACTGACCGCCGGTGAGCTCCTTGGTCGCGCCGACGAAGGAGAGCCGCGCCTCCTCGTCCCCGCTCACCACCTCGGGGGCCACGCCCAGGATGTCCCGGACACCGTCGACGTACTCGTCGCTGTTCTCGGCGTCGCGCGAGGCGCTGGTCGCCACGAAGCGGATCCGCTCCGGCGTGACCCCGTGGGAGGTGATCACCTCGGCGTACTCGCGGCAGGCCGCGAAGGTCCGCTCCAGCGCCTCGGGGGCGAGCCGCCCGGTCCGGTCGACGCCCTGGCCGAGCCGGTTGATCACCATCCGGCGGTCGAGGTCGGTGATCCCGCCGGTCTCCGGGTCGAGGTCGGCGACCAGCAGCCGGATCGAGTTGGTGCCGCAGTCGATCGCGGCCACCCTGGTGGTGCTCATGCGCCCTCCTCCTCGGCCGCGCGCTTCTTCGCGGCCCGTTCCGCGGCCAGCTGCTCCTTGGCGGCGATCACGGCCGCGTGGTCCTCGGCGGTGGCCCGCTGCTCGGCGACCCGGGCCGCGCTCTCGGCCACCTCGGCGGCGGAGACGCACGGGCCCTTGGCCCACCAGTCCTCCAGCATCCCGATCGCCTCGTCGCCGAGCGGGTTGACGCCGGGCCCGGCCGCCAGCGAGTGGCCGACCAGCACGTGCAGGCACTTCACCCGGTCCGGCATGCCGCCGGCGCTGGGGAAGTTCTCCAGCACCTCGATCGCGTCGCGGCGGGCGATGTAGTCCTCGTGGGCGGACCGGTAGGCGGCGGCCAGCTCGGGGTCCTCGGCGAGCCGGGCCGTCTGCTCCTTCATCACGCCGTCCGCCTCCAGGGTGCCGATCAGCGAGGCGGCCTTGGGGCAGGTCAGGTAGTAGAGGGTGGGGAACGGCGTGCCGTCCGCGAGGCGGGGGGCCGTCTCCACGACGTCCGGGTTGCCGCAGGGGCAGCGGTGGGCGACGCCGCGCAGGCCCCGCGGGACCCGGCCGAGCTGGGCGGCGATCGCGGCGACGTCGGTGTCCGCGACGGCCGCACCGGGGGTGGCGTCGGAGGCGGAAGGGCTGTTCTCAGTGGTCATGGGGAGAGCTGTCTCTAGCGGGGGCAGGGGCGGGGGCGGCGGCTGGGGCGGCGGGCGGGGCCAGGGCGGCCGTGTCGGCGGCGTCGACGGAGTCCCAGACGCTCGCGTACCAGGGCTTGGCGGCCTTCGCCGGGCCGGCGGCGCCGGCGCCGGCCGAGGAGGACTTGGTGGCGCCGGCGGCCGGGTCCACCGAGATGAACGGGGTCTCCCCCGGCATCGCGTAGTGCAGCCGGGCCCGGGCCTGCGCCTTGACGAACTCCGGGTCCTGCCAGCGGGCCTTCTCCCGGCGGAGCTGCTCGACCTGCTGCCGGGCGTGTTCGGCCCGGGCGCGCTGGGCGGAGATCTCCGAGCGCTGGGAGATGAACTGGCGGGTCGGGTAGGCGAGGATCGCCACCAGGGAGCAGAGCACCAGGACGAGCACGGTCGCCCGGCTCGTGAATCGCGGGCGCGCCGCGAAGCCCGGAATCTTCCAGCCTGCCATCTCCCGTTACCCCTCCTGGTCGCGCCGGTGCCCCGGCCCCCACCCTACGGGGTGAGAGCCGGGGCACCGGTGCAGCGGCTGTGTGTCCGCCCCCGTGCTCCGGGGGCGGCTCCCGCCGAGGGCGTCAGCCCTCGGGGCGGGCTCAGGCCTCGTACTTGTAGCGCGGGAAGGCGCCCCGGCCGGCGTACTCGGCGGCGTCGTCGAGGATCTCCTCGATGCGCAGCAGCTGGTTGTACTTGGCGACGCGCTCGGAGCGGGCCGGGGCGCCGGTCTTGATCTGGCCGCAGTTGGTGGCGACGGCGAGGTCGGCGATGGTGACGTCCTCGGTCTCGCCGGAGCGGTGCGACATCATGCAGCGGTAGCCGTTGCGCTGGGCCAGCTCGACGGCGTCCAGGGTCTCGGTGAGCGAGCCGATCTGGTTGACCTTCACCAGCAGCGCGTTGGCGGTGCCGGTCTCGATGCCCTTGGCGAGGCGGACCGGGTTGGTGACGAACAGGTCGTCGCCGACCAGCTGGACCTTGTCGCCGAGCTTGACGGTCATGGCCTTCCAGCCGTCCCAGTCCTGCTCGTCCAGCGGGTCCTCGATGGAGACCAGCGGGTACGAGGCGACCAGGTCGGCGTAGTAGTCGATGAGCTCGGCCGAGGTGAGGCCCTTGCCCTCGAACTGGTAGGCGCCGTCCTTGAAGAACTCGGAGGCGGCGACGTCCAGCGCCAGCGCGACGTCCTTGCCGGGCACGTAGCCGGCCTTCTTGATGGCCTCGACGATGAGGTCGAGCGCCTCGCGGTTGCTGTCCAGGTTCGGGGCGAAGCCGCCCTCGTCGCCCAGGCCGGTGGAGAGGCCGCGCTCCTTCAGCACGCCCTTGAGCGTGTGGTAGACCTCGACGCCCCAGCGGACGGCCTCGGAGAAGGACTCCGCGCCGATCGGAGCGATCATGAACTCCTGGATGTCGACGTTGGAGTCCGCGTGCGAGCCACCGTTGAGGATGTTCATCATCGGGACGGGCAGGACGTGCGCGTTGGGACCGCCGAGGTAGCGGAACAGCGGCAGGTCCGAGGCCTCGGAGGCGGCGTGCGCCACGGCGAGCGAGACGCCGAGGATGGCGTTGGCGCCGAGCGAGGACTTGTCCGGGGTGGCGTCCAGGTCGAGCATGGCCTGGTCGATCAGGCGCTGCTCGGTGGCGTCGTAGCCGACCAGCTCCGGGCCGATCTGCTCGATGACGGCCAGGACGGCCTTCTCCACGCCCTTGCCGAAGTAGCGGTTCTTGTCGCCGTCGCGCAGCTCGAGCGCCTCGAAGGCACCGGTGGAGGCGCCGGACGGGACAGCGGCACGGCCGGTGCTGCCGTCGTCGAGGCCGACCTCGACCTCGACCGTGGGGTTGCCACGCGAGTCGAGAATCTCACGGGCTACGACGACATCAATGGACGGCACGAGGCATCTCCTAGCGGAAGCAGGTATCCGCGGACCGTTGTGGAGTCCTGCGGACGATTGCGGAGTCGTTACGACCAGAGCCTAACCGCACGGGCTCTCCCGGCCACGTCGGCCCGGGTCCCGTCTCAGCGTGTGGCCGGGCTACCCACCGGTAGTTCACCTGGATGCCCCACGGGATGCACCCAGAGCGGGGTGAACGGGGGCGAAGGGGGCCGTACCGGACGGCACGGCCCCGCGCGCCGCGCTCAGCCGAGGTTCAGCACCTGGCCGGGCAGGATGAGGTTCGGGTCGCCGCCCACCACGGAGCGGTTGCCGTCGTACAGCTCGCCCCAGCCGCCGGCCACGCCCTGGCTGCCGGCGATCCCGCCGAGGGTGTCGCCGGGCTGCACGGTGTAGGACCGGCCGGTCGTCGCGGCGGCGGGGGTGACCGCCGGCGCGGCGGCGGGGGCCTCGGCGGCCGGGGCGGTGCGGGCCTCCGGCGCGTCCTCGCCCGCGTGGCGGTCGTAGACGTCCTGGTGGCTCGTCCAGTGCCAGCCGCCGTCGACCTGGTACCAGAAGACCTTGTTGGCCGCGTCCCAGCCGGTGCGGCCGGAGAAGTCCGGGTCCTGGGCCTCGCCGCGGCCGGACGAGGGGCCCTGGCCGTCCGTCGACACCTTGGCCTGGGTGGCCCGGGCCGGCTTCGCCGGCTTGGCCGCGGCGGGGGCGGGCTGCGCGCTCCTGGTGCCGGCGTCCTGCGCGGCGTTCTGCGTGGTGGCGTCGGCGGTGTCGACCTGGGCGGACGGGCCGCCCTTGGCCAGGCCGGCCTTGACCGAGCAGACCGGCCAGGCGCCCGGGCCCTGCGAGGAGAGGACCTTCTCCGCGACGGCGATCTGCTGGCCCTTGCTCGCCTTGTGCGCCTGCGGGGCGTACTGGGCGCCGCCGAAGGCCTTCCAGGTGCTCTGGCTGAACTGGAGTCCGCCGTAGTACCCGTTGCCGGTGTTGATGCTCCAGTTCCCGCCGCTCTCGCACTGGGCGACCTTGTCCCAGACGGACACGGGGGCCGCGTGGGCGCCGGTGGCGGCGAGGAGCGGCATCGCGAGTCCGACCCCGGCGACGCCCGCTACGGCGATCGCCTTCTCGGCCTGGGTACGACGACGGTGACGACCGTTACCAACGAACAGCATGGACATGTCCCTCTCCGCACGCCTGCGAGGTGAGCTGTCGGGTTCGGACCGGGAGGTGGCCCGGCCGCCTCGGGCGGAATCCTTCTTCCACCTGATGCGGCTTCACCCCAAGCCGTGGGGAACGGCAGAAAATCCTGGGTCCCCCGCCCCTGCCCAAGGGTCTGGTCGGTTTCCCGGACGCGCGGCGGGCAGGACTCGGCGTACCGCGCACGGGTGTTCGCAGCTGCGAACTCCAGGGAGAGTAGACAGATCCTCACATCAATCACAAGCTCATATCGCATACATCACACGGAAATTACGACAGTCGGCGGATCGTTCACAAACCACGCCCATTTGTCCGCATTGATGCGTGTTCTGAGCGTCCGTGAGCGATCCTGTCCGACACGCCGTCAGCGTTTCCCGGCCGGTCAGAGCGCCTTCGCCGGGGTGAATTCGACCGGGAGTTCACGAAGCCCACGCATGATCAGCCCACCACGCCAGCGAAGTTCCTCCGGTTCCGCCGCAAGCCGCAGATCAGGCAGCCTGGTGAGCAGCGTGGCAAGCGCGGCCTGGCCCTCCAGCCGGGCCAGCGGCGCGCCGATGCAGTAGTGGATCCCGTGGCCGAAACCGAGATGCGGATTGTCCTTGCGGGCGATGTCGAGGGTGTTCTCGTCCGCGAAACGCGCCGGATCGCGGTCCGCCGCCGCCAGCACCACCAGCACCGGGTCCCCCACCGGGATGTCCACCCCGCCGATCGTCAGCGGGCGGGTCGCGAACCGCCAGGTGGCCAGCTCCACCGGACCGTCGTACCGCAGCAGTTCCTCCACCGCCGTGGCCAGCAGCCCGGTCTCCCCCGCCGCCACCGAGTCCTGCAGCAGGGCCCGCTGCTCCGGGTGGCGCAGCAGCGCGTACAGCCCGTTGCCGATCAGGTTGACCGTGGTCTCGAAGCCCGCGAACAACAGGATGAAGGCCATCGCGGCGGCCTCGTTCTCGGTGAGGTGCTCACCGTGGTCACTGGCCCGGATCAGCCCGGAGATCAGGTCGTCGCCCAGGTCGGCGCGCTTGCGGTGGATCAGCTCCAGCAGGTAGGACCGCATCTTCTTCACCGCGCGCGCCACGCCGCCGCGCGGGCCGCCGCCGTGCCGGATCATCATGCCCGCCCAGTCCCGGAAGTCGTCCTGGTCCTCCGGCGGGACGCCGAGCAGGTCGCAGATCGCGTGGATGGGGAGCGGGAAGGCGAACTCGTGGATCAGGTCGGCCGAGCCGCGCCCGGCGAAGGAGTCGATCAGCCGGTCGGTCAGCTGCTGCACCCGCGGTTCGAACTCCGCCACCCGGCGCGGCGTGAACGCCTTCGAGACCAGCCGCCGCAGCCTGGTGTGGTCCGGCGGGTCGATGTTCAGCAGGTGCGTCATCAGGTCGGCGCTGCGCTCGCCCGGGATCCCCACCCGTCCGGTGCGGTGCGCCTGCTCGCTGTGGTGCGCCGGGTTCTTCGAGAGCCGGCCGTCCGCCAGCGCCTGCCGGGCGTCCGCGTACCGGGTGACCAGCCAGGCGTCCACGCCGCTCGGCAGCGTGGTGCGGTGCACGGGGGAGTGCTCGCGCAGCCACGCGTACGCGGGGTAGGGGTCGGCGGCGAACTCCCACGTGAAGAGGGGAGGCTGGGCGGGGGTGGGCTGATCCGGCATGACCTGACCGTATCCGGTGGCCGGCAGGCGTGAGCCTGGTCACCTGATGGGTAATCCCTGTTGCGGAGGGTCGTGACGTGCCTAGGATCCTCCGACATGTCTTTGGTGGGCGCCGGTGCGGTGTCGCCCACAGGGAGGAGCGCACCCATGCGGGTAGCCGGGGCAGTGGTGGTCATCGCGGTACTGGACGGCGGTTCGGGCGCCGACCTGGCCCGCCGGTTCACGGCCGCCGGCGCCGCCGGGGTGCTCATCGCCGACCAGCACCCCAACCGGGCCGAGGACCTCGCCGCCGAACTCGACCGCCCGGGCTGCCCGGTGGTCGGGGTGTGCGGCGACATCCACCGCCCCAGCGACGTGGCCGCCCTGGTCGACACCGCGGAGAAGCACCTCGGCCCGATCGACCTGTTCTGCGTCGCCGGGCCCGACGGCGAGCGGATCGTCTCGCCCGCCGAGCTGCCCGGCCACCTCGACCGGCTCGCCGAGCTGCTCGCCCTGGTCGGCGAGGCGATCAGCGAGGTCGTCCCGCCGCAGCGCCGGGCCCCGGACGACCAGGCGCTCACCGGCACCGCCGCGGGCACCGAGCGCGGCTGAGCCCGGCCCCGCCCGACCGCGCCGGCCGCTCCCCCGAAGCCCCCCGACCGGCCGCACCGCGTGCGGCCGGGTGCCCGCGCGTGCCGCCGGGTGCCGGGGCCGCCGGTCCGGCCGCCCCTTTCAGTCCGCCAGGCCCTCCGCCGCCCGGACCTCCCGGCGGTAGCCACGGGCACTCGCCCGGAGCGCGGCGTCCACGTCCACGCCGGCGTCGTGCGCCCGCTGCGCCACCGCGAGCAGCAGCCGCCCGACCGACTCCGGGGTCAGCTCCACCGGCAGCTCGTACGGCGCGTCCGGCACCGCGGTGAAGCCCGCGCGCCGCACCCGGGAGACCAGCTTCGCCGCGTACGCCAGTGCCGGCAGTCCGGCCGGCACGCCGTCCAGGACGGACTCGCGCTGCTTCTCGGCCGCCTTCAGCTGCTCCCAGTTCGCCTCGACGGCGGCCGTCCCCTCCGCCTCGACGTCGCCGAAGACGTGCGGGTGGCGGTACATCAGCTTCTCGACGATGTCGCCCGCGACGTCGTCGATCGAGAACGGGTCCTCGGGGTGCTCCTCGGCGATCCGCGAGTGGAAGAACACCTGCAGCAGGACGTCCCCCAGCTCCTCGCGCAGCGTCTCCCGGTCGCCCTCCTCGATCGCCTCGACCAGCTCGAAGGCCTCCTCCACCAGGTACTTCACCAGCGAGGCATGGGTCTGCTCGGCGTCCCACGGGCAGCCGCCGGGCGACCGCAGCCGGTCCATCACCGAGGCCAGGTCGAGCAGCCGCGCACCCGGCAGGTCGTACGAACCGGGCAGCAGCTCGATCTCCGGCACCGCGCCGGCCTCCTCGACCGCGAGCCGGGCGAGGGCGTCCGTCAGGCCCGGGTCGCCGTCCGGGCTGCCCAGCCAGACGGTGACCCGCCCGGACCCGGTGGAGAGCCGGCGGGCCAGCGCCGGGGCGGTGCCGCGCTCGACGATCTCCACCCGGACCCCCGCCTGCCGGACGGCAGCCAGCTGCGGGTGCTCCGGGTCCGCCGCCAGCACCAGGTCCGCGCCGCGCAGGGCCTCCCAGGCCGGCCAGGACATCAGACCGGGGGCGACCCGGTGGGTGGTGGTGAGCAGGATCAGCTTCGGGGCTGCCGTAGACGTGGTCACCCTCCGAACCTACCGGTCCGCGGGCGGGCCCCGGGAACCGCCGCCGAGCGGCGGCCGCCCCGGCCTCGGCCCGGGGCCGGTCGGGCCGGACGCCCGGGCTCAGCGGTCGGGCCGGTCCGGGGCGAGGGCGACCCGCTGCGCGTCCCAGCTGCCGTAGCGGGGATTGACCCGGACGTGCAGGGCGGCCGCCGCCTCGGCCAGTGCCCGGCGGACCTCCGTGTCCCCGGCCTCCGTCCCGGCGTCCTGCCCCCGGGCGGCGGCCAGCCTGCGGATGCCCGCCTGCTGCAGGTAGTACCGGTCGACCTCGGTCGCCGGGACGCCCCGGGCGGCCAGCAGCTGTCCGAGCCGCGCCGGGCCGCCCGCCCAGGCCTCGTCCGCCGCGCGGGCCGCCGCCGCCTCGCCGGCGCCGACGCTCAGCCCGCGGTCGGCCAGCGCTCGGGCGACCAGGGCGTCCAGCACCAGCTGGGTGACCGCCCGGCGCGCCAGCCCCTCGGCCCCCGCCTCGGCGTCCCCCGGCGAGGCCGCCGTGACCGTGCGCAGCTCGGCCACCCGCTCCTGCACCGCGGTGAGGCTTATCCGCTCGCCGTCCAGCACGGCCGCGGCGCCCGCCTGCACGGGCCCGCCGCAGGAGCAGAGCAGCAGCACGGCGAGGCCGGCCGCGGCGACGGGCAGCGCCCGGGCGGCGGCGCGCCGGACGGTGGGCGGGCGGTTCATTGCGGGAGCCTCCCCAGAAGGTGCGGCGGGGTGCGGACGGGCCCGGCCGGGCGGTGCGGGCCGGCCGTGTCGGCGGTCGGCGAGGCTCGCACGGCCGCGGCGCCGGCGGACGGGGTGCCCGCGGACGAGGAGTGCCCGGCGCCCGGCGGACTGCTCGGGCGCCTGGGCGCGCGTCGGCGTGCCCGCGCGGGGCGGATGCGCCCGGAGCGCCGGGCGTGCCCCGAGCGTAGGGCGGCGGGTGCCCGCCGTCGGGGACCCTGCTCCGAACGGGCGAACCGGCCCGTGGCGGCGGGCCCCCGGTGGGCCCGGCCGCCCGCCGGTCCGGATCCCCTCCCGGGCCCGGTCCACCCGGCCGGTCCATTCCGCCGGTCCGCCCGACGGCCGGTCAGCGTCCCGTGGCGTACGGGTTGCCGGGGGCCGGCGCGGGCCAGCCCGCCGAGCGGGGGTCGGAGGCCGGCGGGGTCGCGGGCACCGGACCGGGCACCGGACCGGGCGCGGCCAGCGGACCGGGCACCGGACCGGGCGCGGCCAGCGGACCGGCGGCCGGCGGGTTCCCCGTCCGGCGGTGCTGCTGGAGCTGGTCGAGGCTCTGCCGCAGGCGGCGGACGTCCGGGTGGTGCGGGCCGAGCAGCCGTTCGCGGTCGAGCAGCAGCTGGAGCAGCCACTGCCAGGCGTTCTCCGGGTCGCCGGCGGCGGCGAGCAGCAGTCCGATCCGCTCGCGCAGGTCGTGGACCCGCTCGGGGCCGGGGTCGAGGCCCGCGTCGAGCCGGGCCGAGTGGGCCGCCAGCAGCGCCTGGTACTCGGCCAGCGCCTGCGCCGGCTCGCCGAGCTGTTCCAGGCAGCCGGCCGCCCGGTACCGGTGGTCCAGGCCCTGCGGCCCGTGCGGCCCTCCCTCGGCGGTACCGGCCAGCAGCAGGTACTCGGGCAGGGCGTCCCGGAACCGGCGTTCGTGCAGCAGGGTCCGGGCGTAGATGGTCCGGATGGTGCGGACCAGCGGCGCGCCGTCGCCCTGCTCGGCGCGGGCCCGCGGCAGCAGCCGGGCGGCCAGGTCGATGACCTCGGCGTGGCGCTTCGCGGCGACCAGGTCGGACAGGTCCGCGCAGGCCGCGGCGAGGTCGCCAGCGGCCGGGGGCTGCGCCACCGGTCCCTGCCCGGTCTGCGGCCGCGGCTGCGGACCGGCGGGCGAGGGGTACTGGTCCCGGGCGGGGCCGCCGGGCAGCGCCGTCATCATCAGCGGCCGGGGCTCGGTCCGCCCCGGGGCCACGGCGCCGGGCGGGCCGGCCGGATCCGGCTGCCCGGCAGGGAAGGACTGCCGGGGAACGGACTGCCGGTCACCGGACGGCTGGGGAGCGGACTGCCGGGGGACGGGCTGCCCGGGGAGCGGCAGGACCCCGACCGCCGGCCCGGCCGGGACGGGCGCCGGCTGCGGATGGCCCGGGTAGCGGAACGGGCGGGTGGGGTCCGGCACCGGACCGTACGGCGGCTGGGGCTGCGGCCCGGCCGGCTGCGGGAGCATCGGCAGCAGCCGGGCGTACACCTGCTGGGCGTCGGCCGGGCGGTCGGCGGGCTGCTTGGCGAGCAGGTCCAGGACCAGCGCCTCCAGCGGGGCGGGCACCTCGGGACGCAGCTCGCGCAGCGGTACCGGCGGCTCGTCCACGTGGCGGCGCAGCACCCCGAGGGCGGTGGGCGCGCGGAACGGCTCCTCGCCGCAGAGCATCTCGTGCAGCAGGCAGCCGAGGGCGTAGAGGTCGCTGCGCGCGTCGGCGGTGGCGGCGAGCGCCTGTTCGGGCGCCATGTAGGCGGGGCTGCCGATCGGCACGCCGGTGAGGGTGAGCCGGGTGGCGTCGGCCTCCACCGCGGTGGCGATGCCCAGGTCGAGCAGCACGACGCGGCCGTCCTCACGGACCATCACGTTGCTGGGCTTGATGTCCCGGTGCACCACCGGGACGGCGTGCACGACGGCCAGCGCGGCGCAGAGCTGGGCGGCGACGGCGGCCGCGTGGCCGATCGGGAAGGGCGCCTCCTCGGCGATCAGGTCGGCCAGGCTCAGCCCGGGGACGCGCTGCATCACCAGGTGGAGCTCGCCGTCGTCCTCGCCGGCGTCGAAGACGGTGACCAGGCCCGGGTGGTCGAGCGCGGCGGTGATCCGGCACTCCCGCAGGAAGCGGCGGCGCAGTTCCTCGCCCCGGCTCCGGCGGTGCGGCTCGGTGGTGCCGGCCGGCAGGAGGTGCTCGGTGTGCAGCAGCTTGACGGCGACCCGGCGGTCCAGCCGCTCGTCGTACGCCGCCCAGACCTGGCCCATGCCGCCGTGGCCGATCTTCTCCGCGAGCCGGTACCGGCCACCGACGACTCGCGGTGCGGTCACGGCCGGCCTTCGCGGGACTGCCGGCGCAGCAGCTCGCCGAGCTGCTGGAGGTCGTCACCGGTACGGGCCGGGGCGGGCGGCGCGGCGGGCGGTTCGGCGGCCGGCGGCGCCCAAGGGGCCGGGGTCGCCGCGGCCGGCGGGGCCGGCGGGGCCGGCGGGGCCGGCGGGGCGGCCGCAGGGGCGTGGTAGCGGGCCACCAGGGCGTACGGGTCGGCCTCGGCGGCCGGCGCCGGCGCGGCGGCGGCCGGCAGCGGCACCCCGGCGGGCGGCGGGTACCAGGCGACGGGGGCCGCGTGGAGCGGGTGGCCGGGCCGGTCCGGCTGGTAGTACGGCCCGGGCACGGCGACGGCCGGCAGCGGCCACAGCGGCCGGCGGTCCATCGCCAGGTAGTGCAGGGGCGCGCCCAGCCAGAGCAGCACCATGGCGACCGCGCCGGTGGTGTCGGCGGTGTTCTCGTGCTTGGCGCCGCCGGCGAGCGGGATGCTGACCAGGAAGACCACGAAGACCAGGCAGAACAGCACCGCGCCGATCACGTCGAACACCCGCCTGCGCCGCACGGCCAGCAGCAACGACGGGACGACGCCGAGGAATCCGACGGTCAGCAGCGGCGCCAGGCAGCAGAGCACCCGGCCCGGCACCCCGAAACGGCCCGGGGGCCGCAGGGCCGCACCACCGGGTGCGGGAGCGCCGGCCGGCGGTCCGAACGGGCCCGGGTAGTGCCCTGCCATGTGCGCTCCTGAACGGTGGTGACGGCGGTTCACGGGGTGGGTGCGAGCCCCCGCACACGCTACCCCCCGGGCCGGCACGCCGGTGGGGTTCCGGCACCGCCGCCGGCGCCGGCCGGTCCCCCGGGACGGCCGCCGCTCCCCGCCGCTCCCCCGCTACTCCCCGGGCGGCAGCTCCAGCGTGCCGTCCGCCAGACCGTCCGTCAGGCCCTGCGCGAGGGTGCGGCCGAGGGCCGCCGCCCGGTGCAGCGCGGTGTCGAAGGCGGCGACCCGGGCGAAGGCCGCACCGAGGACGCGCTGCCGCTCCGGGGGGAGCCTCGGCAGCTCGACCCGCCGGATGTCCAGCCGGGCGGTGGTCGAGGCGTGGCTGGCGGCGCGGCGGGTGAGCGCGGTGGAGCGCAGCTGGCCCGCCAGGAACTCGGGGTCGATCAGCGCCGGGTCGGGCCGCAGCAGGTGCAGCTGACGGCCGAGCGCGACGCCGTCCAGCGGGCCGCCGGGCAGCACGACCCGGGCGACGCCGCCGCCGAGGGCGGGCACCAGGACGTCACCGGCCCGGGTGAGGACGGGGGCGTCCGGGGCGCCGGGGTCGCCGGGGCCGGTGACGGCGGCGGGCGGGTTGCCGGTGATCAGGTCCTGGTCCGTCAGCAGCGGGACGCCTTCGGCGCCGTGGCCGGCCGGCCGGGCGGGCGCGCCCGGTCCGGAGGAGACGACCTCCAGCGCGCCGCTCCGGACCAGCTCGCCGACGGTGACGACGGCCGGCGGCCGGCCGGGCTGCCGGGCGGGGCCGGCCTCGGGCAGGGCGGCATCCGGGCCGGCGAGCCCGGCCAGCAGTTCGGTCAGCCGCCCGCGCAGGTGGGCGAGGGCGGGGGCGTCACCGGCCGGGGCGGCGGGCGGGACGTGCCGGGCGGGCGAGAGGTCGGTCTCGTCGTCGAGCAGGTCGATCGCGGCCATCACCCGGTGGGTGCCGGGCCGGTCGGCGGGCACCGGCCCGCCGGTGGCGGCGGCTTCGTCGAAGGCCTGCCAGGAAGCCGTCACGGTGGCCCGCAGCTCGGGCCAGTCGACCCGGTCGCGGCCGCCCTCGCCGGCGGCCTGCGGCGGGGCCGCGTCGAGCAGCAGCACCTGGCGGAAGTCGTCGCCGGGCGCCGGGCGGCGCAGCACCCACAGGTGCAGCGGCACCCCGTACGGCGGGGCGGCGCCGGCCGGCAGGGCGATCACGGCGCGCAGCGCGCCGGAGCGCAGCAGCTCGGCGCGGACCCGGCGGCCGGCCCGCCGGGAGGCGACGGTGGGCGGCAGCAGCAGGGCCGCCAGGCCGCCGGGCCGGGTGTGCGCCAGGCAGTGCAGCACCCAGGCGAGTTCGGACTCGCCGCGCGGGGGCAGCTGCCCGGCGGGCCAGCGGGAGTCGTACTGGAGCTCGTCGTGCCCCCAGTCGCGTTCGTTGTACGGGGGCTGGCAGAGCACCGCGTCCACGGTGAGGCCCGGGTGCGCGTCGGCGCGCAGCGAGTCACCGGCCCGCAGGTCCAGCGGGAGCGGGCCGGGGTCGGCGGCCGGGGTGTGCAGGGCGAGCCGCAGCAGCGCCAGGGCGGCCACCACCGGGTCGAGGTCCTGCCCGTACCGGGAGGCGGCGGACGGCAGGGCGAGCAGGACGGCGCCGAGTCCGGCGGCCGGGTCGAGGGCGGTGGCGCCGTGGACGGTGAGGGCCGGCCCGGCGACGGCGGCCAGCAGGCCGGCCGCCTCCGGCGGGGTGGGGCTGAGCTGGCGGGTGTTGGCCTCGGCGTGCCGGGTGAGCAGGCGCTCGAACGCGGCGGCCGGGCCGGCGGGGACGTCGGCTGCCGGACCTGCCGTCGGACCTGCCGCCGGGCCCGCCGGTGCGGCTGCGGGCCGGGCGAGTTCGGCCAGCAGCCGGACGAGGTCCAGGTAGGTGCTGCCGAGGAGGGAGGGCAGGCCCAGCCGGGCGGCGCCGTCGGTGCCGAGGGCCCGGGCGGCGGCCTGGGCCAGGGCCCGCGGCAGGGCGGTGGCGAGGCGGGTGTCGGGCTCCGCGGCGAGGGCGGGCCAGGCCTCGGGCTCGCGGTGCAGCAGGAGGAGGAAGGCCCCGGCCGGCACGAGGGGGGCGGCCGGGTGGCCGGCCGGGTCGCGCAGGGTCTCCAGCTGCCGCCAGGCGCGTTCCAGGACGGGCAGTTCGGCGATCTTGCCCTGGCTCCGCAGCCAGCTCTCGACCTCCGCCAGGGCGAAGGCCGGGCTGGCGTCGGTGCCGCCGACCGGCTGCGGGAAGTCCGGGTGGCGCCGGCGCCAGTTGCTGACGGCAGCCCGGCCCACGCCGGCCAGCCGGGCGATCTCGACCGCGGTCACCTCGGGGCGGTCCGGCATGGGGGCTCCTTCGCGGCTTCAGGGGTACGGCCCCGGGCCCGTCGTGACCCGTGTGACGACACAGCATAGCCAGCGTGAACACTCCGACCTGTTCACACGTGAACAGAGAGGTTTCTTGTATTGGCGTTGACATTGTTCACAGCGGATGGTGTGATCTGTCCATCGCCTCCAGCGGCAACCGCCGCAGGGGGGCGCCCACCTCACCGACCGGGAGAGCCCGCCATGTCGTTCACCGCCGTCGCCCGCCGCCGCTCCGCCGCCCTCCTGCTCGGCGCCGCACTGGTCACCCTGAGCGCCACCGCCTGCACCTCGGGCGCCTCCGTCTCGACCACCCCCCAGCAGACGGCCGCCGCCCCGGCCGCCGACGGCGCGAAGCCCGCCGACAGCGGCAAGCCGGCCGACCAGGGCGCGGCCAAGGCCCCCGCGGCCGCCAAGGTCGGCGACACCATCGCGCTCAAGGGCATGGAGAAGAGCAACACCGCCGACGTCACGGCGGTGAAGGTGGTCGACAACGCCGAGAGCGGCGACGAGTACCTCAAGCCCGCCGACGGCAAGCGCTGGGTGGCCGTCCAGTTCCAGATCAAGGCCACCGGCACCAAGGCCTACAGCGACGCCCCGCTCGGCGCCGCGAAGGTGGTCGACACCCAGGGCCAGTCCTACGGCCCGAGCTTCACCGACACCACCGCCGGGCCCAGCTTCCAGACCCCCACCAACATCGCCCCCGGCGAGACGGGCAAGGGCTTCATCACCTTCGAGGTCCCGAAGGACGCCAAGCTCGACAAGATCCAGTTCGGCCTGGACGCCGGCTTCGCCGACCAGACCGGCCAGTGGAAGATCGGCTGACCGTCGACCGGCGAGGAGGGAAGTCGCCGCGGTCGGAGGGAGAGCCCCGGAAGCGGGCCTCCGGCCCGGCGGACCGTCCCGGCCGGCCCCGCCACGCCCGGCCCCGGGGCCGTAACCCCCGCCGCAGGAGTGCCCCTTCGGCCGTCCGTCGCTGCCCGCCAGGCCGTTCCGGGCCAGGGGCCGGAGCGGGTACCTGTAGAAGGTTCCCGCAGTCCCGCCAGAGAGAGGCCTCAGGCCGCCATGCACACCGCCGACCATGGGAAGATCCCCGAGCCGAAGCGGAGCCCCGTCCCGGCGCGACGCGCAGTCACGGACAATTCCGGGGCCGAAGGAGGTCCGCCGAGCGGGCCGGCCGCCCTCGCCCTCCAACGCAGCGTCGGCAACCGCGCGGTGGGCCTGCTGGTCCAGCGGGCCCAGCACCAGCACGCCGCCGGCTGCGGCCACGACCAGGCGGAGCAACCCTCGCTCCAGCGCTCCGCCGTGCACGACGTGCTGCGTGCCCCCGGCCAAGCCCTGGCCGCATCCCGGCGGCAGGAGATGGAGTCCCGGCTCGGCGCCGACTTCTCCGAGGTCCGGGTGCACACCGACAGCGCCGCCAAGGCCTCCGCGGCCGAGGTCGGCGCCCGGGCCTACACCTCCGGCAACCACATCGTCATCGGCGAAGGGGGCGGCGACTCCCACACCCTGGCCCACGAACTCACGCACGTGATCCAGCAACGCCAGGGGCCGGTCGCCGGCAGCGACAACGGCTCCGGGCTGCGCGTCAGCGACCCGTCGGACCGGTTCGAGCGCGAGGCCGAGGCGAACGCCACCCGGGCGATGTCGGGCGCGGCCCCCGTCCAGCGCGCGGAACGGGCACCGTCCCGGCGGTCGGGCGCCGCCGGAACCCTCCAGCGTGCCAAGGACAACGGCGAAGGCAGCTCGACCGGCGGGGCCTCCAAGCAGGGCGAGCACATCTTCAACGCCCTCAACGCCCTTGTCCAGAGAATGCACAGGGGTCTCACGCGGGCCCTCGAATTGGAGTTCGCCCATCTCGACAGCTACGGCGCCGACGCGGCGACCCTGGCGAACGCCGAAACGACCCGGCAGACGGCTCAGACCTCGTTGAACGGCCTGACGGACCTGATCGGGACCGCCGCCGACCTGCGCGACAACGCAAGGTTCCGCTCCGCGATGCAGGGTGCGGCCAAGGGCCCCGACGGCGACGCCAACTCCCAGTCCTACTCGGCCTTCTGCACAAACGTGGCCACCGCGATCTCCACCTGCCAGAACCGCAACTACGCGGGGCTCGGCGTGCTCCGCGGGTACAGTGACGGGCTCATCGCCACCATCAAGGACACCACTGCCCAGGGCAACAAGTCCACCGAGCTGGGGTCGAGCGCCAGGACACAACGCGAGTTCAGCACCTGGGTCACGGACACCGAAACCGCGATGCGAAACCTCTACGCCGGTCTCATCGAGGCCGCCCGCCTCGTCAATCTGGCGGTCGTCGCCGCCAAGCAGATCAAGCGGCCGAGGGCCACGAACACGGAAGCACCACCCCCCGAGCCGCCGGCTACGTCTTAGAGTCCGTCCGGTCAGAACGGGCCGGGCCCGCCGCGAGGAACTCCCGGGCCCCGGCCCGTACGGCGGCCCAGTCGGTGACCGGGGTCCGGGTACGGGCCCGCTCCAGCCGGCCCGCCCGGTCCCGGTGCTCACGGCGGAGCTGTGCCAGGTCCAGCTCGACACCGGCCGGCGGACCGGACGCCTCCAGCGCCGTGACCCGCCGCTCCATCGCCGCGAGCAACGCGCCGTCCAACTCGGTGACGGCGGACAGGAAGTCCTCGACCGGCAGGGCGAGACGGCCGGCCGGCGACGCGGCGAACCCGATCCGGTGGCCGGGCTCGTGCGTCCAGTCGAGAGTGATCCGGTCCCCGGCCTCGTCGACCGTCCGCCACCAGCGCATCTGCGGGGCGTTGACCAGCGGGCCCGTGTACATCGACCGGCGCCCGTGCCAGTCGGCGGCCGCCTCGGCCTCCGGGGTGAGGTCCTCCTCGTCCCGGAGCGGATGGCCGGAGAGGTCGCCCGACACGAACGCGAGCAGGTCCGACGGCACCGGCTCCAGCACGTCCGCCAGGATCTCCAGGACGTCCTCCCAGATCCGGACCACGAAGTGGTCCGCGTACGGGCGGACTTCGCCGCCGGTCTCCTCGCGCCACCGCCGGAGGGTGGACTCCGAGTACCGCAGCAGCTCCTGGCCGCCCGCCTCGATCCAGTACCAGCCCTGGGTCAGCGCGAACCAGTGCAGGGTCCGGTGGTGCTCACCGCCCCACGGGCCGACATCCTCCGACGCCCGTAGCTCGAACCGGAACCGCAGCCCGCCGCTCAACGGCCCTCCCCCTTCGTGTCCGGTGCCGTCGCGCTTCAGAGGGCGAAGACCGGACGGGTGGAGAAATCTTCGCAGAGGCCGTCCCCGTCCGGGCCGTGGACGAACTCGGCCATGAACGGGTTGTGGTTGGCCGTGGCCAGCGGCAGCCAGGCCAGCAGGGTGCCGTAGCCGCCGCACACCGACTCGCCGCCGTCCCCGCCGTGGACGGCGCCGACGCCGCTGCTCAGTTCGGTGCGGTAGACGTCGTACCCGATGTGCAGGCCGAAGGCGTTCGGCCGGTGCTGGGGCCCGTCGCCGTCCTCGTAGGGGGTGCGGTCGAGCGGGCACTCGTCGCCCCACCGGAACAGCGTGCCCGCTCCGGCCCCGCAGGCGTGCTCCCACTCGTCGGAGGTCGGCATCCGCAGGCCGCGCTCCGCGAGCACGGCGGGCATGTCGGCGGGCGGTTCGGTCAGGTTCTCGTCCTCCACCGCCATCAGCACAGCGGCCAGGGTGACCGTCCGGCGCGGCGAGAGCACTTGGGCGAGATGGGCCCGCAGGTCCTGGCCGTAGCCGAAGCCCTGCTCCAGGCTCTCCTGATAGTCCGCCAGCTGCCCCGGTGTCGGCTGCCAGGCGTCCAGGTCGAACCCCAGGGTGACCGTACCGCCGGGCACCAGGGCGAACTCCTGCCCGGCCCGCTCGATCCGGACCTGGTGCAGCGGGGCACCGAGGTGCTCGACGGTCTCCACCGCGCTCACCCTCCCGCCCGCGCGGTCCGCCGCCCGCCGGGCGACGCCACGGGCGGTGACGAGGTCGGTGGACCGCCATCGGTCGAGGCTCAGGTCGGCGAGGTTCATGGGCGGAAGTCTCGCACCGGGGTCCGACACGCCCCGCACGGGCGGCCCCGGCGCCGGCCGGGCCCGCGAGCACCGGACGAAGGCCCGTCCGGCGCTATCCGCTCACATTGGCGATCATGCGGCGGAGCACCTTGAGCGCGAGGACGTACTCCTCGTCCGGGATGCCCTCGTGGATCCGGTCGCGGACGCCGGGGGCGATCGCCAGCAGCCGGGCCCGGCCGGCGTGGCCGGCCTCGGTGAGGGTCAGCCGGCCGTCGGGGCCGGGGGTGATCCAGCCACGGTCCACCAGGTCGTCCAGGACCACTCCGTACGTGGACACGTCGCCGATCTGCGGCGTCATGTACCGGCCCAGCGCCTCGGCCAGGCCCTCCCGGGTGAGGCCGCCGTCGACGATCGCCAGCCGGTTCAGGGTCATCCAGTGCCGCTGGGTGACACCGAGCCTGCCCTGCTCGGCGTTGATGAAGGCGATCACGGCGGCGTGCGCCTCGCCCGTCCAGTACCCGACGGGCTGGCCGGCGAGCTGTTCGTCGGTGAGTTCCATGGTGCTGCCCTTCCCTGCGTGGTTCGGCGGGCTCGTACGGGGATCACGCTAGGAGGTGAAGTCGACTTGAGGTCAAGCCACTTGGCCGGCGGCCGGCCCGGCTACGCCACCGCGCGCAGCGTGTGCAGCTCGAACCAGACCCCCTTGCTGGGCAGCCCGGACCGCGAGTCGGTGATCCCCCAGTCGTCGGCCACCGCGTCGACCAGCCCGAGCCCCCGGCCGCCGACCTGGTCGTCCGTGGCGAGGCGGAGCCTCGGACGCTCCGGACCGCTGTCGTATACCGAGACCCGGACCCGCGTCCGGTCGGCCGTGAACTGGAGATGCACCAGCCCGCCCGCGTACCGGTGGGCGTTGGTGACCAGCTCCGAGGTGCACAGCGCGGCCCGCTCGGCGAGGTACCCGAACCCGATGAGGCCCAGCACGGTGGTGACGAAGTCCCGGCAGATCTTGGGCGCGATGGCGGCGGCCGGCAGCAGGATCGTGCAGGAGTGGGGGAACCAGAAGGGTTCGACGTGGTCCGGGACGCTGTCGACGGTCATGGGTGGCCTCCAACGGGGTGGGTCGGGCGGTGGCGGTGCCGCACCACGCGGACGGGCGGGGCGGTGCACTTCCGCACGACGGACATTGCGCTCCGCAATCGGTGCGATACTCAACGTAGGGCACAAGGTTTTTACGGAACAAGGTTGTGGCGGCCTTTCACCCGAACGTGTCTGGCTCGGCCCGGGGCCCGTGCGACAGACTCGTGACGGGTCGAAAAGAGGAGACGCGTGCCACCGAGGGTCAACCCCACCGCCCGCCATGAGCGTCTGGGAGCGGAGCTGCGAAAGCTTCGCGAACGTGCCGGCCTGACGGCCCGTGCGGCAGCCGAGCTGCTCGGAACGGACCAGGCGCAGATGTCCAACATGGAGGCCGGGCGCGTCGGCGCCAGTGCCGAGCGTGTGCGGCGGCTTGCATCCCACTACGCCTGCGAGGACGAAGCCCTCATCGACGCGCTGGTGACGATGGCGACAGAACGCATCCGGGGATGGTGGGAGGAGTACCGAACTACGCTTCCCCGTAACTTCCTCGACCTGTCGGAGCTGGAGTTCCACGCCACCACCATGCGCACGATCAAGGTGGTCGAGATCCCGGGCATCATGCAGACCGAGCGACACGCCAGAGCGGTGTTCGACTACTACCCACCTCCGCTGCCGCCCGAGGATCTGGAAGCCCGCGTGTCCCATCGCGTGCAGCGCCGGATCGTGTTGGACCGCGAACGGCCACCGCTCATCGAGGCGGTCATCCACGAAGCGGCCCTCCGCATGACGGTCGGCGGCGCGGCCACCGCGCGCGAGCAGCTCCGATTCCTCCTTGAACTCTCCAGCCATCCGACCATCAGCATTCGAGTGATCCCTTTCACTGCAGGCCAGTTCGCGGGGCCAGGCGTGTCGATGCTCTACCTCGGCGGACCGGTTCCCCAGCTCGACACGGTCCAGGTGGACACCCCGCTCACAGGGGTCTTCATGGATGCGGAGGCCCAACTCGGCCGCTACCGGACCCTGTATGCCAAGGTGGAGAGCGCGTCTCTCGGGGTCGCCGACACACGCGACTTCATCCACCGTCTCGCCAGGGACCTGTGAAAGGAACCGCCGTGTCCAGCAGTTGGCAGAAGTCGTCCTACTCAGGCGGCGGCGACGGCGCCGACTGCATAGAACTGGCCGTGCAGGGCGGCGCCGTCCTGATCCGCGAGGGCGACGACCCCGACGTCGTCGTCACCACCACCCCCGCCAAGCTCCGCGCCTTCATCCTGGGCGTCAAGGCCGGCGAGTTCGACCACCTCGCCGACGCCTGAGGCCGGACGGCGCGGGGCCGTCCCCGCCGGCCGTCACATCGCCGCGCGGGCGAGGCGGAGCAGGCCGGCCCGCATCCGCTGTTCGCCGAGTTCCGGCAGGAGCGCCGCGACGTGGTCGGCGGCCAGGGCGGCGAGCAGGGCGTGGGCAGTGTGCTCGGGGTCGGGGGCGCCGGGGAGCATGATCGCCACGTGGCGGTGCCAGAAGCGGTAGGCGCCGATGCGGTACCGGGCCCCGGGGGTGGCGGTCTCCGACATCCGGACCAGGGCCAGATGCTCCAGCAGGTAGTCGAAGTAGGCGTCCAGGAAGGCGGCCAAGCGTTCGCCGGCCGGGGCGCCGGGGCCCAGCGGGGGCGGGCCGCTCAGGATCTCCTCCTGGAGCACCCGTTCGCGGGCGTCGAGCAGGGCGGCCGCCAGTCCCGACTTGTCGCCGAAGCGGCGGAACAGCGTCCCCTTGCCGACGCCGGCGGCGGCGGCCACCTGATCCATCGAGACCGCCTCGACGCCGTGCTCGGCGAACAGCCGGGCCGCCGCCTCCAGCACCGCGACCCGGTTGCGGGCCGCGTCCGCGCGCTCCTTGGGCGGTGGCGTGCGGAGCAGTTCCAGGGGGATTGCCGAAGCGGACTGCGGTCCGTTACTGTCGTGAGCCATAAGAGGACTGTAGTCCGATTCCCTTGGAGGCAGTGGCATGACCGCACTCATCACCCGTGACGAACTGGCGGCGGCGATCGAGGCCGGCACCGTGACCGTGCTCGACACCCTCGGCGGCGCCTACTACGAGCAGCAGCACCTGCCGGGCGCCCTCCCGCTGGTCCTGGCCGAGGTCGACACCCGCGCGCCCGCCCTGCTCCCCGACCGGGACGCCGCGATCGTCACCTACTGCTCGAACCCGGCGTGCCCCAACAGCGGGCAGGTGGCCGACCGGCTCACCGCGCTGGGCTGGACCAACGTCCGCAAGTACCGCGAGGGCATCCAGGACTGGGCCGAGGCCGGCCTCCCCACCGAGTCCGCCTGACCGCCCGACCGCCTGACCGCCCGGCCGGTCCGCCGGCCCCTGGACACGGGGGCCGGCGGACCGGGAAGGCATCCGTCAGCGCTTGCCGCCCGCCAGGTCGTCGAACATCGTGGACAGGAACTCGCTGCACCAGGTCAGGAGTTCGCGGCCGACCAGCGGCTTGCCGCCGATCCGGCCGGTGGACGGGCGGGGCACCAGGATCTGCTGGGCGGTGGCCTTCACCTGGCTGCGCGGGTAGAGGCGGTTAAGGCGCAGCTCCTGGGACTCGCGCAGGTCGACCGGGCCGAACCGGACGTTGGCGCCCTGGAGGGTGATGTCGCTGATCCCGCAGCGCCGCGCGTACAGCCGCAGTGCGGCGACCAGCAGCAGGTTCTCCACGGCCTCGGGCAACTTGCCGTAGCGGTCGGTGAGTTCCTCGCGTACCTGGACGATGTCGTCCTCGGAGTTGACCGCCGCGATCGAGCGGTAGGCCTGCAGCCGCAGCCGCTCGCCGGGGGCGTAGTCGTGCGGGACGTGGGCGTCGACGGGCAGCTCGATCTTGACGTCGAGCGGCTCCTCCTCCGGCGCCGCACCGCCGTTGGCCAGCGAGTCGCGGAACTCGGCGACGGCCTCGCCGACCATCCGCATGTAGAGGTCGAAGCCGACCCCGGCGATGTGGCCGGACTGCTCGCCGCCGAGCAGGTTGCCGGCGCCGCGGATCTCCAGGTCCTTCATGGCGACGTACATGCCGGCGCCCATCTCGGTGTGCTGGGCGATGGTGGCGAGCCGCTCGTGGGCGGTCTCGGTGAGCGGCTTCTCCGGCGGGTACAGCATGTAGGCGTAGCCGCGCTCGCGGCCACGGCCGACCCGGCCGCGCAGCTGGTGCAGCTGGGACAGGCCGAAGGTGTCGCCGCGCTCCACGATCAGGGTGTTGGCGTTGGAGATGTCGATGCCGGACTCGACGATGGTGGTGGCCACCAGGACGTCGAACTCCTTCTCCCAGAAGTCGACGACGACCTTCTCCAGCAGGTTCTCGCCCATCTGCCCGTGGGCGGTGGCGACCCGCGCCTCGGGGACCAGCTCCTTGATCCGGGCGGCCGCCTTGTCGATCGACTCGACCCGGTTGTGGATGTAGAACACCTGGCCCTCGCGCAGGAGTTCACGCCGGATCGCGGCCGAGATCTGCTTCTCGTCGTACGGGCCGACGAAGGTCAGCACCGGGTGGCGCTCCTCCGGCGGGGTGGTGATGGTGGACATCTCCCGGATGCCGGTGACGGCCATCTCCAGGGTGCGCGGGATCGGGGTGGCGGACATGGTCAGCACGTCCACGTTGGCGCGCAGCTTCTTCAGCTGCTCCTTGTGCTCGACGCCGAAACGCTGCTCCTCGTCGACGATCACCAGGCCGAGGTCCTTGAACCTGGTCTCGGAGGAGAACAGCCGGTGGGTGCCGATCACGACGTCCACCGAGCCCGCGAACAGGCCCTCCAGGACGGCCTTCGCCTCGGAGTCGCTCTGGAACCGCGACAGCGCCTTCACCGTGACGGGGAAGTTCGCGTACCGCTCGGCGAAGGTCGAGAAGTGCTGCTGGACCAGCAGGGTGGTGGGCACCAGCACCGCCACCTGCTTGCCGTCCTGGACGGCCTTGAAGGCGGCCCGCACGGCGATCTCGGTCTTGCCGTAGCCGACGTCGCCGCAGATCAGCCGGTCCATCGGGACGGACTTCTCCATGTCCGACTTGACCTCGGCGATGGTGGTCAACTGGTCGGGCGTCTCCGCGTACGGGAAGGCGTCCTCCAGCTCGCGCTGCCAAGGGGTGTCCGGGCCGAAGGTGTGGCCGGGGGCCGCCATCCGCGCCGAGTAGAGCTTGATCAGGTCGCCGGCGATCTCGCGGACGGCCTTCTTGGCCTTCTGCTTGGTCTTCGCCCAGTCCGCACCGCCGAGCCGGTGCAGGGTGGGGGCCTCGCCGCCGACGTACTTGGTGACCTGGTCGAGCTGGTCGGTGGGCACGAACAGCCGGTCGCCGGGGTGGCCGCGCTTGGCGGGGGCGTACTCCAGCACCAGGTACTCGCGGGTCGCGCCCTGGACGGTGCGCTGCACCATCTCGACGTACTTGCCGACGCCGTGCGCCTCGTGGACGACGTAGTCGCCCGCGGCCAGCGCCAGCGGGTCGATCGCGTTGCGGCGGCGCGAGGGCATCCGGCGCATGTCCTTGGTGGAGGACTTCTGGCCGGACAGGTCGGTCTCGGTGATGACGGTGAGCTTGAGCGCCTCGTCGACGAAGCCGTGCTCGATCGATCCGCAGGAGACGTGGACGACGTCCCGGGTGGGCGCCTCGGCGAGGTCGGCAACCAGGCGGGCCGGGATGCCCTCGTTGCCGAGCACCTCGGCGAGCCGGGAGGCCGGGCCGTGGCCCTCGGTCACCATGACGACCCGCCAGTCGGCGGCCAGCCGCTCCTTGGCGTCGGCGATCGCGCGGGCGGTGTCGCCCCGGTAGGCCTCCACCGCGTGCATGCCGAGGGTCAAGGTGTTCGTGTCGAACTCGAGCACCGAACTGACCGAGGAGTCGCTGGTGGCGAACGGGCTGACCGACCACCAGGGCAGGCCGATGCCCGCCGCGTGCTCGCGGACGTCGGCCAGCGACCAGAGCGAGGCGGCCGAGACGTCGATCGCCTCGACGTCGATCGGGCGGTCCCCGCCGGAGGCGGCGGCCACCCAGGAGGCGTGCAGGAACTCCTGACTGGTGGCCACCAGGTCGGCGGCCCGGGTGCGGACCCGCTCGGGGTCGCAGACCACCGTGACGCTGCCGGCCGGCAGGACGTCCAGCAGCAGCTCCATGTCGTCCACCAGGACGGGCGCCAGCGACTCCATGCCCTCGACCGCGATGCCCTGGGCGATCTTGTCGAGGATCTCGCGCAGCTCCGGGTGGGCCTCGGCCAGTTCGGCGGCCCGGGCCCGGACGGCGTCGGTCAGCAGCAGCTCGCGGCAAGGCGGCGCCCACAGGCCGTGCGCAGCGATCTCCAGCGAGCGCTGGTCGGCGACCTTGAAGTAGCGGATCTCCTCGATCTCGTCGCCCCAGAACTCCACCCGCAGCGGGTGTTCCTCGGTCGGCGGGAAGACGTCCAGGATGCCGCCGCGGACGGCGAACTCACCGCGCTTCTCGACCAGTTCGACCCGGGAGTAGGCGGCGGCCGCGAGCCCCCGGGCGACCGCGTCCAGGTCGTGCGACTGGCCCCGCAGCAGCGCCACCGGCTCCAGCTCGGCCAGGCCCTTCACCTGCGGCTGCAGCACCGAACGGACGGGTGCCACGATCACCTGGACCGGCCCGGCCGCGAGGTCCCCGTCCGCCCGCGGGTGGACGATCCGGCGCAGCACCGCGAGGCGGCGGCCGACGGTGTCCGAGCGCGGCGAGAGGCGCTCGTGCGGCAGGGTCTCCCAGGCGGGGAACTCGGCGACGGCGTCGGCGGGCAGCAGCGAGCGCAGCGAGGCGGCGAGGTCCTCGGCCTCCCGGCCGGTCGCGGTCACCGCCAGCACCGGGCGGCCGCGCTCCCCGTCGGCGCGGGCGGCCAGGGCGCGGGCCAGGGCGGCGACGGCGAACGGCCGGGCGGCGGGCGGGCCGACCAGGTCGAGGTGCTGGCGGGCGCCCGCCGAGGCGCCGGTGGCGGTGGCGGCCTCGATCGCCTCCGCGAGGGCGGCGTCCCGCGCGACGACATCGAGCAGTCCGGTCAGGCTCATGAGGAGTCTCTTCTTCGTCCCGTAGCTGGAGTGCCCAGGCGCCGGAGATCCGGCGGGGCAACGCGAACGGCCCGGCGCGCCGAGCGGCCGGGGGTGTCCAGCCTACGCCGCGGCGCCGACGCTGACGCGGCGCACCGGTCGTGCCGCGTCCGGTCGGCCCGGAATGCCGCGAATGAACATCCCGTGCGCCGGCGGGCGGACGTCGCGAATGAATGCCACGAAGTGGACATACTCCTGTCACTGGCCGTCCATGGAGATCGCGCAGCATGGTGAATGTGCCCGCCGCACCCAACCGTGGGGGATGGCTGCGGAGGGCACGGACGCAGCCCGATGGGGGTCGGGATGCGCGGCCGGGCGACCCTGGGTGGGGGCGCCCGCCCAATCGCCGGGAACCGTGGCGCCCTTTCCTGGAGGGCGCCACGGGTCTCGGCCCCGTCGCGTTCCGGGCCCTGGGTCCCAGCGGGCCGTCGCCCCGTGCACCCGCGGGCCTCAGGCCCCCGCCCCGTCGCACGCCCCCCGTCGCACACCCCTCTGTCGCAGCGCTGCCCCGCAGGTGGCGGCCGCTCCGGCACGAACGCCGGAAAGCCCCCGCGGCCCGGGCCCGCTCCCTACCCTGATGTCGGGGACGCGAAGGGGCCGCGACGGGACGGTCGCGGTGGCGGCCCGCGATGGAGGGGGGGTGGTCGCCGTGCGCGTGGTCGTCACGGGCCCGGGCCGGGTGGGGCTGCCGCTGGCCGTCCGCGCGGCGGAGGTGGGGCACCGGGTCGTCGGGTACGACCCGGACGGGCACCGGGTCGAGCGGCTGACGGCGGGCGGGTCCCACGTCGAGGACGTCCCGGCCGCCCGGCTGCGGCCGTTGCTGGCGAGCGGCGCCTACCGGCCGTCGGCCGACCCCGCCGACGTCGAGGGCTTCGACGTCGCGGTGATCACCGTGCCGGCCCCGCTGCGCGACGGGGCCCCCGACCTCTCCCGCGTCGAGGCCGCCGCCGTCCTGCTGGCCCGGCACCTGCGGCCGGGCGCGACGGTGGTGCTGGAGACGACCGCCTACCCCGGGACGACCGAGGAGCTGCTCGCGCCGTTGCTGGAGGAGGGCTCCGGGCTGACCGCCGGCCGGGACTTCCACCTCGGGTGCAGCCCGGAACGGACCGGCCCGGGCGATCCCGCCCGGCGGCTGGAGAACACCCCGAAGGTGGTGTCGGGTGTCGGCCCGGCGGCGCTGGCGGCGGTCGACGGCTTCTACCGGCAGCTGGTGGAGCGGACCGTCCCGGTCTCCTCCTGCCGGCAGGCCGAGCTCACCCGGCTGCTGGAGTGCGGATTCCGGCAGGTGAACACCGCCCTGGTCAACGAGCTGGCGATGTTCGCCCACGACCTCGGGCTGGACCTGCGGGAGGCGATCGACGCGGCCGCCACCGAGCCCTTCGGCCCCGAGCCCTTCGGCCCTCCGCGCCTCACCCCGGGGCCCGGGGCCGACGGGCCCTGCCTGCCGATCGACCCCGCGTACCTGCCCTGGCGGGCGGAGCGGGCGCTCGGGCAGTCCTTCCGTCTGGTGGAGCTGGCCAACGAGGTCAACGGCCGGATGCCCGACTACGTGGTGCGCCGGCTCGCCGCGGCGCTGGAGGAACGCCGACGGCCGGTCCGCGGCGCGCGCGTCCTGCTGCTCGGCCCGGCGGACGCGTGCGGCGCCGGGGACTGCGGGAGGTGCGGGGACTTCGCGGACCTCGGGGACTCCTGGGCGACGCCGGCCATCCGGATCGCCGAGCTGCTCGTCCGGGCGGGCGCCGAGGTCCGGGTCGCCGGCCCCCGGCCCGGGTGCTGCCCGGACGGGCGCCCGGCGGCCGTCACCGCGGTGCGGGCGACGCCCCGGGAGCTGGCCGGGGCGGACGCGGTCGTCCTGCTCAGCGACCACGCGGACCACGACGACCGGGCCGTGGCCAGGCACGCCCGGTACGTCCTGGACTGCCGCCGGCGCCCGGCCGGGGCCGCGGTGGAGGTGCTGTAGCCGGGTGCCGACGCCGGGCGCCGCGGCCGAGGTGCTGCCGCCGAGGTGCCGGGGCCGGGCACCCGGCCGGCCGGGCTCAGGTGCGGCGGGGAACGACCGTGTGCGGCGTCGCGTACTCGGAGCCGTCGTCGACGATCACGATCTTCGGGATGATCCGGGTCGAGACCTCCTCGCCGCCGGGCGCACCGGGCGCGGGCGCACCCGCCGACGGCGCGGTGGCCGGCTTCGGCGGCACCGCCGGACCGGGCTCCGCGTCCGCGGGGGCGACGCCGGGGGCATCGGCGGGGGCGTCCGCGGGGGTTCCGGCGGCGGGGGCAGCGGCGGCGGGGGTTCCGGCAGCGCCGGCAGCGGCCGGAGCCACCCGGCCCGGCACGAAGGCGGGCCCGGCGGGCGTCACCGGGAGCACCTCGGTGGCCGCGTCGCCCGGCAGGGCCTGCGCGGCGCCCGGCTCGGAGCCCGCCGCCCGGGCGGGTGCCGGGGCCGGGGCCTGAACCGGGTCCGGGGCCTGGGCGGCCACCGGGAAGGGCGCGGCGGCCCGGGGGTCCCCGGCGGCCGGGGGCGCGTCGACGGTCAGCACGATCTCGCCGGTGTCCGCCTCGGAGTCCACCGGACGGGCCGCCGGGCGGCCCACCGCGCGCAGCTGGACCGTGCCGCCCACCGCGACGGGCCCGGCCACGACCGCGTCCTCGGCGTCGACCGCGTCCTCGGCGTCGGCGGCACCCCCGGCCGGCGCCGCCCCTGCCGCGGGCACGGCCGCGCCCTGCGGGCCGGGCTCCGGCTCGATCGCACCCACCGCCGCGCCGGTCAGCGAGGCCAGCGTGCCCTTGATGTGGTCGAGGTGCTGCTGGACCACCTCGTAGCGGGTCGCGAACTCGGTCTGCTCCTGCTCGCTGATCGCGTTGACCCGCTCGGCCTCCCGGCGGGCCCGGTCGATCAGCTGGTCCGCCTTGGCCTGGGCCTCGGCGTCCGACTGCTTGATCTGGCCGAGCACCGTCTCGCGGAACTGCTCGGCCTCCTTCAGCCGGCGCTCCGCGGTCATGGTGATCTTGGCGTCCTCGGCGTCGGCCTTCACCACGGCGGCGGCGAACATCTCGTCCGCGCTGCGGCGCAGGTCGGCCAGGGCGGCCTCGGCCTGCTCGGAGGCCTCGGCGGCGGCCACCCGCACCTTGGCGGCGTGCGCGGTGGCGGCGTCCCGGACGCCCCGGGCCTCGCGGTCCGCCTCGCCGCGCAGCTTCTCGGCCTCGGCCCGGGTCCGCTCCTCGCTGCGGCGGGCGGCCTGGTCCGCCTCGGCGCGGACGGCGGTCGCGTACTCCTCGGCGGCCCGGGCCAGCGCCTGGCCGGCCTCGTAGACCTCGTCCCGGGTGTCCTCGGCGAAGCGCTCCGCGGCCTCGCGGACGGCCAGCGCCTCGGCCTCGGCCGTGCGGGCCAGCCCGGCGGCCTGCTCGCTGAGCACGCCGTAGTCGGGCTCCGGGGCGTGCTCGGCGGTCTGCCGGATGTCGGCGAGCCGCTTCTCCATCTCCCGCAGCCCGGCGCCGAGCACGCTCAGCCGCTCCCAGGCGGCGTCCCGCTGGGCGGTCAACGCGACCAGGGACCGGTCGACCTGTTCGGGCGCGTAGCCACGCCGGCCAACGGTGAAGCCGTACTGGGAGACGGCGTCGCTCATGGGCTCTTCCCCTCGTGATCACGGGCTGCGGAGCCCAGGGCCGGGACGAATCGTTGCGTGGCGAGGAGCGGGCGGGTACGACCGTCCTCTTGACCTATTTTGCGCAGATCGTGGCGAAACCCCAACGAGGCGCCGCCGTGCCGACACGGACGGGGGCCGTACCCGAGGCCGGTACGCCCCCGTCACCTGCGACGATCCGCTAGAGCAGACCGTCCCAGAACTGTTCGAGAAGAACGGCCCACCAGGTGTCCGCCGACTGCAGCGCCGCCGGGTCGACGGCCGCCAGCTGGGCCTGGAAGTCGGTGGTCCAGCGGCCCGCCTGGTCCGGGGTGAGCGAGTACCGCAGCCGCCACATCCGGCCCAGCAGGGCGAGCGAACGGACGAACTCCGGCACGCCGGTGTTCACGAAGCGCGGCGGCTCCCCGCCGCCCTCCAGGTCCACCGCCACCACGGCCGCGGTGCCGTACTGCACGCACAGCTGGCGCCCGTAGTCGTTGCCGAGGACGAGGTAGCCGCCGAAGTCCGGCCCGCCCTGGACGCCGCGCTCGGCGGCCAGCTCGGCCAGCGTCGGGATCGGGCGGCCCTCCTGCGCCTGGGCCCAGAAGAACGGTCCGAAGTCGCGCGGCAGGCCGGCCCACATCAGGGTCTGCGCCACCGGCTCCGGCACGCCCTGCCGGGAGACGGCGCGCTGCTCGAAGCGGAACACGGCCGGCCCGAAGGCCTGGCCCAGCTCCGCCGCCAGCTGCTGCGGCGGGAGCGGCGGCAGCGGCGGCACACTGCCCGGGGCGGGCAGCGGCGCCCGGACGGGGCGCGGGCGCTGCGGGGCGGAGGCCAGCTGGTGCAGCTCGTCCAGGTGGTCCAGCAGGTGGGACATCCCCGCCTGCCGGGCCTGCTGGTCCCGCCCGTAGCCGGCGGTGTGGGTCAGCCGCACGTTCGGCCAGGACGCCCGGATCATCCGCGCGCAGTAGCCGCCCGGCAGGTCGCAGGACTCCAGCTCGGTGTAGAGCTCCAGCACCTGCTCCGGCGGGACATTCAGCCGGCGCAGCTCCTGGAGGATCTTCCACTCGGGGTGGGGCGTGCCCGGCTCGCTGCGCTGCAGCAGCTTCTGCTCCGAGCCGTCGGGGGCGCGGTAGCTGAGCGCGGCGAAGTAGCCGGGGCCGACCACCGGCACGCCGGGGGGCACCGGCGGGCCCTGCGGGCCGGGGGCGGGCGGCGGCACCACGGCGGGCGCGACGGCCGGGCCCGGCGCCCCGGGGGCGCCGGCACCGGGGTAGCCGTAGCCGGCCGGCGGCACGGCGGGGCGCGGGGTGCCGGGGCCCCCGGGCAGCTCGACCGCGTGCGCCAGCTGGGTCCGCTCGTACGCGACACCGGCGGCGCCGGGCGCGGCCGGCGGGGCGGCGGGGGCCGGGGCCGGCGGCGCAGCCTGCCCGTCGGCGCCGCGCAGGCGGGGCGGCGGGGGGGGCGGCGGGGCACTGGAGCCGGACCGGCCGAGGCCGCCGGCCGCCGGGGCGGCGCCGGGGGTCTGGCGCAGCCCGCCCGGCGGGGGCGGCGGCGGGGCGCTCGAACCGCGGCCGCCGCCGGCCTGGGCCGGTCCGGCGCCGCCGCGCAGGTCGGCGGGCGGCGGGGGCGGCGGGGCACTGGAGCCGGACCGGCCGAGGCCCACCGGGCCCGGGGCCGCGGGGGCGCCCGGCAGGCCCATCAGGCCGGGGGCGGCGTCGGGCGGGGCCAGCATGGTCGGCGCGTGGTCGACGGCGGGTCCGCCCGCGGGCGGACCGGGCACGCCGGGTGCGCCGGGCAGGCCGTCCGGGGGCGCCAGCACGGTGGCCGCGTGGTCGACCGGCGGCGGGGTGCCGGGTGCGCCGGGCAGGCCGGCCAGGCCCGGCAGGGCGCCGGGCGGGGCGAGCACGGTCGGCGCGTACCCGTCGGCGGCCGGCTGCTGGGCCGGGAACGGCGGCGTGGCGCCGAGCGGCGCCGGCGGCCCGCCGGGCAGGCCCTCGGGCAGCAGCACGGTGGCGGCGGCGTCCCCGGCCGGCGGAACCGGCGCGTCCGGGCCGGACGGCGGGGCGAGCATGGTCGGCGCGTCCCCGGCCGGACGGTCGGAGGCGGGCGGCGTGCTGAGCACGGCGGGCCCGGGGCCCTGCCCGTAGCCGCCGGAGAACTCCGGCTCGGGCGCGGGAGCCGGCACGGGCGCGGGAGCCGGCACGGGCGCGGGAGCCGGCGCGGCCGGGGCAGCGGGTGGCTGGGCGGCGGGCGCGGGCGCGGGCGCGGGCTCGCCGAGCCGGGCCGCCTCCGCCGCGATCGCCGCCGCGCCGGCCTCCTGCAGCCACTGCGGCGGGCTGAGCAGGAAGGACGTCGCCTCGACCGGCCCCGGGGCCGGCCGGGCCGCACCCGCGGGGTTGGCCCCCACCGGCCGGCCGTAGACCTCCTCGTACTGCCGGACGACCTCGTTCACCGGCAGGGCCGGCCACAGGGTGCTCGCCCCGGTGTCGCGGGCGATCACCAGCCGGACCTCCCCGCCGTCGGCCGCCGGGCCCTCGGCCGGGTCCACCGACCAGCACACGAAGCCGAGGTCGAACTCCCGGACCCGCACCTCGCGCTGCTGCGAGCGCGGCACCCCGCCATTGATCCAGTCGTCCGCGACCGCCTGCGCCTGCGCGTACGTCACCACGCCCGGTTCACCCCTGTCCGCTCACCATCTGTTGCCTGCCCCGCCCGCCGCCCGCCGCGCATCTCAGCGCACCGGGACGGCCCGGGCGAACCCGCCGTCCACCATCAGCTCCGCGACCGTCTCCAGCTCCGGCGGACTGCCGGCCAGCCGGAGCAGGAACGCGTCGAAGTCCTCGCCGCAGGGCAGCAGCAGCCGCGCCACCCGGTCCTCGGGCGCCTCCGGGCCGCCGGTGTCCCGGGCGTCGTCGTAGAGGCAGGCCCAGACCGAACCGGTGCCCTCGCCGCGGACCTTGATCGCCAGCAGGCCGCCCTGGACGTACGCGATCCCGAGGTAGTCCTTGGTCAGGTGGTCGCGCAGGCACTTGTTGGCGTAGACGAGGTCGTCGACCCCGTACTCCTCACTGAGCGTCAGGAACGGCTGGTCGAGCAGCAGTCCGTACTCGGTGTCGAGCGCGACGCCGGCCGGCGTGCGGCCGCCGGCCACCTTGAGGAAGTTGCGGTAGGCGCCGGGCAGCCGGTAGCCCAGCCGCTCCTCGGCCCGCTGGACCAGGTCCTCCGGGACGCTCAGCGGGTCGCCGCCGTCCTTGGCCAGCGAGAAGTGCACCGGGCGGTGCTCCTGGAGCGGGCGGGTGCCGCGCCGGCCGTGGTCGGCGGAGGAGCGGGCCAGGCCGCCGTGGTGCCGCAGCAGCGCCTTCACCTCGACCGGGACGAGCTCCATCCGGCGCCAGCCGGGGGCGGCCCGCCCGACGGCGTGGTGCCAGGTCCAGCCGGGCGGGGTGGCGACGGCGGTGTCCTGGTCCGCCCAGAGCTCGTGGCCCTGGGTGAACAGCGCGGCGTTCGCCGAGACGAAGTCGGTCAGTCTCAGCTCGTCGACCCCGAAGCCCTCCGGCGGGTCGGCGACCTCGGCGGCGGCCGCGGCGTACGCGCTGAAGTCCGGGTACCCGTACTCGTCCACCCGGACCCCGGCGGGATGCCTCTGCGCCCGTACCGGGTCCGGGAACTGCACCACCTGGCCCGCGTACGCCCCGTTGGGCGCGGCGGCGGTGCCGGGCCGACCTGTCGTCATCTGGGAGCCCCCACCTACTGAAGCCGATTGCTGGACACCAGGGTAGGGGGTCGGCCCGGAGCTCGGTCGCCCCGCCTGGAGGTTCGTCCGGGCAGGCCGCGGCGGCCTGCGGCGAGCGGCCCCCGGCACCGCCCCGCCGCTCCGGGCCCGCTCCCGCCGGGCCCCGGGCCGGCGCCGCGCCACCCGGCCGGACACCGCCCCAACAGCGCTTTCGTGCCGAGGAGTTGCCGGCCCCGGCCGATGGCACGCGGGACCACCGCCCGGCACCCGCACAGCCGGAACGGCCGCCGTCACCCGCCCCGCCGAGGCCGCCCAGGACCGCCCACGGGCCGGCCACGGGGCGATCCGGCGGACATTCCGTGAGGAACCCGTGCAGATCCCGCCCCCGCCGCGTGTCCACCGGCCCCGCCTCCCACCTTCCGGGCCGCCGATGCCCCATCCTTCTCTCCCCGGCCCAACACCCCGGGTGACCGACTGACAGTGGCGTTTGACAGGCTTGGGCCCGGGCCGGAGCCGGCCCGGAGCACCACCGGCCCGCGCCACCGGAACTACCCGCCGGTAGACCGGGCGGACGGCCAGGACCACGGCCGGGCGGAGGCCCGGACGGCGACCGGCCCCGACCGCACGCCGCCCCACCAGGGGCGACCCGCCCGGACACCGCGCAGAAGGAGGAAGCCGTATGACCGTCGAGGAGACCACCCCGGCCGGCGCCCCCCTGCTGCGCCACCTCCGCGACAGCCTGCTGCCCGCCGTCGCGGCCGCCCTCTCGCTGCGCGGCGGCGAGGTGCTCACCCTGGCCGGCGACAAGGCCGAGCACCGCCCCGGCCTGCACCCACTGATCGGCGACTTCCTGGACGCCCTGCCGGTCGAGCACCGGGAGCGGTTCACCGGGCACTGCCCGGAGGCCGTCCTGCTCTCCCAGCACCTCACCACGGTGGACGCCGGCCGCTCCAAGCGCGCCGCCCGCAAACCGCTGAGCCTGGGCGAGGCCCGCAAGTCCCTCAAGGGCGCCCGGCTGACCACCGTCCGGATCCGGGAGGAGCACGACCCCGCCCACGGCACCCACGCGCCGCCGTGCCGCTCCTGCGAGCCGCTGCTGGAGCACCTGAACGTCCAGAGCGTCGCCGTCGGGCCCCCGGGCGCCTGATCCTCCGCCCCGCCGCACGACCCCTGTCCCCGATCGCTGGAGCACGTCCTGAACCCGCTCAGTCCCACCCCCTCCCGGCTGCGGCCGCGCTTCCCCGCCGACGTCGCCGCCGAGCTCAAGCAGGCCGGCTGGCACCCCGGCCGCTGGCAGATCCAGCAGGCCGAGGAGTGGGCCGACGCCCTCGCCGGGTACGGCACCCCCGGCGACGCGCACGGCGTACGGCACTCGGTGTTCCCGGCGGCGGTGGAGGCCTGGGCCGAGTTCGGCGGCCTGCACTTCGAACCGTCCGGCGCCGGACGCGACCTGGCCCGCACCCCGTTCCTGCTCGACCCGCTCTGCGGCCTGCACCAGCCGCGCACCCTGGCCGACCTCGGCCGCGCCCTGGACACCAAGCTGGCCCCGCTCGGCGAGGAGATGTACGGCCGGGCGCTGCTCGCCATCGACGAGGCCGGGCGGGTCTACAGCCTGGACCACACCGGCGAGTGGTTCCTCGGCGAGGGCGTCGACCAGGCGGTCACCACCCTGCTCCTCGGCACCCTGCCGGAGCGGCTGCGCACCGGGCCGCCGCCGGCCTGACCCCCGGGGCCCGGGCGGCCCGCAGCCCGACCGCCCGCCCGCCCCGGGCACCCGCACGGCCCAGCAGCCCGCTCGGCCGCCCGCCCCGTCGTTCCGCTCAGCCCAGCCGCTCGCTCTGCAGGGCCAGCCGCGACGGCAGCACCGCCTCCACCCGGAAGCCGCCGTCGCACTCCGGCCCGGCCCGGAAGGTCCCGCCCAGCGCCACCACCCGCTCGCGCATCCCGACCAGCCCGTTGCCCCCGCTCGGCAGGCCCACCCGCTCCCCCGCCGCGACCGGACAACCGTTCACCACCGCCACCCGGACACCGTTCGGCACGTACGCCAGCAGCACCGCCACCAACGCCCCGCCCGCGTGCTTGTGCGCGTTGGTCAGCCCCTCCTGGACCACCCGGAAGGCCGTCCGCTCCGCCTCCGCGCTGAACGCCCGACGCGCCCCGCTGACCGTGAAGGTGACGGCCATCCCCGCCGCCTTCGACTGGTCCACCAACCCCGGCAGCCCGGACAGCCCGTCCGGCTGCTCACCCCCGGCGCCCGGCTCCTCGGCCATCCGCAGCACCCCGAGGATCTCCCGCAGCTCGTCCAGCGCCTGCCGGCCGACCTCCGCCACCAGCTTGGCGCTCTGCGCCGCCTTCTGCGGGTCCTTCGCCACGATCCGCTCCAGCGCACCGGCGTGCACCACCATCAGGGACACCCGGTGCGCCACCACGTCGTGCATCTCCCGGGCGATCCGGGTGCGCTCCTCCAGCCGCGCCCGGCGGGCCCGCTCCTGCGCCTGCTCGGCCAGCAGGTCCAGCTCGGTCTCCAGGCCGTGCGCCCGGTCCTTCAACGACTCCACCAGCCGCCGCTTCGCCCCCACGTACAGGCCGGTGACCACCGGAGGCACCGTCAACGCCACCCCCACCAGCACCGCCAGGCCCCACACCGGCGGCCCGCCCACCTCCGGCGAGGGCGCCGGCCGGCCCGGGGCGAGCAGCGCCGTCAGCACCATCCCCACCGACTCGACGAACGCCAGCCCCGACAGGGCCACCACCCGCCGGCGCCGCGAGGGCCACTCCCAGGTCGCCGCCAGCGTGTACAGCGACACCATCAACAGGATCACGCCGGACAGCCCCGGCAGGAACAGCAGCGCCATCAGCACCGGCACCGCCGGCCACCGCCGGCGCACCACCAGCGACGCCCCCGCCAGCACCCCGACCACCAGCGCCAGGACCGCCATGGGCAGGCCCATCCCCAGCCGGTCGCCGACGAACCGGTACGCCCCGAACCCGCACTCCAGGCCGGCCAGCGCGGCCAGGCCGACGTCCAGGAACGCACTACGGCGCCGTTTCCACCACCACAGCGGCCGGACCGGCGGCGCTGTCTCCCCAGGCGGGTTACTCATACCCGACAGCCTAGGCGCTGGCGCGATCCCGCCCATCCGGAATTCCCCGCCGCGGGCACCCTCCACCCCCCGCCAAATGGTCCAGACCTCTGTGGCCCACCCGGCCGCCGGCCTCCCCGGCCGGCCGGACGTGTCCGCGATCCGGCCACCTCTCGGACGCGAGCCACCCACCCACCTATGCTGGTCGCGTCGGACAGCGCGGTCCGCACGCGTCACCGTCACCCAGGTGACAAGAGCCGTTGCCGAACCCCACCACCACAGGGAGCCAGCCGTGACCGCTCCGGTCCCCACCCCGGCGGACAGCCCCAACGCCGCCGCAGGTCCGATCGCAGACAACGCCGCCCTGCGCGCGGACATCCGCCGCCTCGGCGACCTGCTCGGCGAGACGCTCGTCCGTCAGGAGGGCCCGCAGCTGCTGGGCCTGGTCGAGCAGGTCCGCCTGCTCAGCCGCACCGACGGCGAAGCGACCGCCGAGCTCCTCTCCGACATCGACCTGGAGACGGCGGGCAAGCTCGTCCGCGCCTTCTCCACCTACTTCCACCTCGCCAACGTCACCGAGCAGGTGCACCGCGGCCGCGAGTTCGCGACCCGCCGCGCCCGCGAGGGCTCGCTGCTCGCCCAGACCGCCGACCAGCTCGCCGAGGCCGACCCCAAGCACCTTGAGGACACCCTCGCCCACCTGGCCGTACGCCCGGTCTTCACCGCACACCCCACCGAGGCCGCCCGCCGCAGCGTCCTCAACAAGCTCCGCCGCGTCGGCGAGCTGCTGGAGCGCATCCACCGCGAGCACGTCGCCTCCGGCCTCTCCACCACCGACCCCGACCGGCACACCTCCGCCAAGCGCCAGGCCGACCGCCGCCTCGCCGAGGTCATCGACCTGCTCTGGCAGACCGACGAACTGCGCATCGCCCGCCCCGAGCCCACCGACGAGGCCCGCAACGCGGTCTACTACCTCGACGAGCTCTACCGCGAAGCCGTCCCGGAGGTCCTGGAGGAACTCCACGAGGAACTCGCCCGCGTCGGCCTCACCCTCCCCGAAGGCGTCCGCCCGCTCACCTTCGGCACCTGGATCGGCGGCGACCGCGACGGCAACCCCAACGTCACCCCGCAGGTCACCTGGGACGTCCTCAACCTCCAGCACGAGTACGGCATCAAGGACGCCCTCGCCGCCGTCGACGACCTGCGCAACTCCCTCTCCACCTCCGAGCGGCTCGCCGGCGCCTCCGTCGAACTCCTCGCCTCCCTCAACACCGACCTCCACCTGCTCCCCGAACTCAGCCCCCGCTACAAGCGGATGAACGCCGAGGAGCCCTACCGGCTCAAGGCCACCTGCGTGCGCCTCAAGCTGGAGAACACCCGTGAGCGCCTCGCCCACGGCACCCCGCACGTCGAAGGCCGCGACTACCGCGGCACCCGCGACCTCGTCGCCGACCTGCGGCTCATCCAGGACTCCCTGCGCAGCCACCGCGGCGAACTCATCGCCGACGGCCGCCTCGCCCGCGCCATCCGCACCATCGAGGCCTTCGGCCTCCAGCTCGCCACCATGGACGTCCGCGAACACGCCGAGGCCCACCACCACGCCCTCGGCCAGCTCTTCGACCGGCTCGGCGAGGAAGCCTGGCGCTACGCCGACATGCCCCGCGAATACCGCCAGAAGCTCCTCGCCAAGGAACTCCGCTCCCGCCGCCCGCTCGCCCCCACCCCCGCACCCCTCGACGCCGCCGGCACCAAGACCCTCGGCGTCTTCAACACCATCCGCGAGGGCTTCGAGCGCTTCGGCGACGAGATCGTCGAGAGCTACATCATCTCCATGTGCCAGGGCGCCGACGACGTCTTCGCCGCCACCGTCCTCGCCCGCGAGGCCGGCCTCATCGACCTGCACGCCGGCATCGCCAAGATCGGCATCGTCCCGCTCCTGGAGACCACCGACGAGCTCCAGGAAGCCGACCGCATCCTGGACGAGATGCTCTCCGACCCCTCCTACCGGCTGCTCGTCTCCCTGCGCGGCGACATCCAGGAGGTCATGCTCGGCTACTCCGACTCCTCCAAGTTCGGCGGCATCACCACCTCCCAGTGGGAGATCCACCGCGCCCAGCGCCGCCTGCGCGACGTCGCCCACCGCTACGGCATCCGGCTGCGCCTCTTCCACGGCCGCGGCGGCACCGTCGGCCGCGGCGGCGGCCCCTCCCACGAGGCCATCCTCGCCCAGCCCTGGGGCACCCTCGAAGGCGAGATCAAGGTCACCGAGCAGGGCGAGGTGATCTCCGACAAGTACCTGCTGCCCTCACTGGCCCGCGAGAACCTCGAACTCACCATCTCCGCCACCCTCGCCGCCTCCGCGCTGCACACCGCACCGCGCCAGGCCCCCGAGGAACTGGCCCGCTGGGACGCCGCCATGGACCAGGTCTCCCAGGCCGCCCACGACTCCTACCGCGCCCTCGTCGACCAGGAGGACCTCCCGAAGTACTTCTTCGCGGCCACCCCCGTCGACCAGCTCGCCTCCCTGCACCTCGGCTCCCGCCCCTCCCGCCGCCCCGACTCCGGCGCCGGCCTCGACGGCCTGCGCGCCATCCCGTGGGTCTTCGGCTGGACCCAGTCCCGCCAGATCGTCCCCGGCTGGTACGGCGTCGGCTCCGGCCTCGCCGCCGCCCGCGCGGCCGGCCTCGGCGACGTCCTGGACGAGATGCACGGCCAGTGGCACTTCTTCCAGAACTTCCTCTCCAACGTCGCCATGACGCTGGCCAAGACCGACCTGCGGATCGCCCGCCACTACGTCGAACAGCTCGTCCCCGCCGAACTGCACCACATCTTCGACCAGATCGTCGCCGAGCACGAGCTCACCCTCAAGGAGGTCCTCCGCCTCACCGGCGAGAGCGAACTCCTGGAGCACAACGAGGTGCTGAAGCAGACCTTCGCCGTCCGCGACGCCTACCTCGACCCGATCTCCTACCTCCAGGTCGCCCTGCTGCGCCGCCAGCGCGAGCTGGTCGCCCAGGGCCGCCCCGAGGACCCGCTGCGCGCCCGCGCGCTGCTGCTCACCGTCAACGGCATCGCGGCCGGCCTGCGCAACACCGGCTGACCGCCACCGCACCGCCACCGACCCACCACCGCGCCCGCCGGCACCCCGCCGGCGGGCGCGGTGCGTCCGGGACCGCCCGACGGACCGCGGGAGCCCCCGCACCGGCCCGGACAACACAACGGGCCGGCCCCGGTCACCCGGAAACCGGCCCACGGCCGCACCTCGTCCTCACCCCGCCGCACCGGGCCGCCGCACACCGCGGCCGCACACCGGTCACCCGTCACCGGCCTTCGGCACCGGTCACCACCCCCGGGCCCACCGCCTCAGTGCTGGTCCAGCACCCCGGAACGACGCCGCTTCAACCACAGCGCCGCACCCCCGGCCACCACCACCAGACCGCCGCCCACCGCGACCAGCCCCGCGTCCCCGCCCATCGAGTCGCTCAGCACCGGCGCGAACTCCGCCGAAGCCGGCGCCGGCGACGAAGCCACCCCCGTACCGGGCTCCGAACCCTCCGCGTGCGCCGGGCCCCCCATCGAGATCAGCACCCCCACCGCACCCGCCGTACCGACCCGCCGGCCGAGCCGCGCCAGCCGTACCACCCGCGTGCGACGCAACCGCCGCACCCGCCGCAAACTCCGCATCGAGCACTCCCCAGACCCCATCGCGTACCCGACCGACCGTATCCGATCGGCCGGGCGCACCTCACACCGGATCAGACGAGGACGGGCAAGCGTTGTAACACCGTTGCGTACCGGGCGCACCGTGCCGCACCCGCCCCACCCGGCCCGCACGGACCGGTCCGGCACCGCCCGCCACCACACCTGACCACCGGTCAGCCGACAGGTGGACGGCACCGGACGGGGCGACGGACGTCAGGTGTTGTAGGTCCCCTGCGCCCGCTCCAGACCCTCCGACAGCAACGCCTCCACCGCGTCCGCCGCCCGGTCCACGAACCAGTCCAGCTCCTTGCGCTCCGCCGACGAGAAGTCCTTCAGCACGAAGTCCGCCACCTCCATCCGACCCGGCGGCCTGCCCACCCCGCACCGCACCCGGTAGTACCCCGGGCCGAGTGCCTTCGTGATCGACTTCAGGCCGTTGTGCCCGTTGTCACCACCGCCCAGCTTCAGCCGCAACGTCGCGTAGTCGATGTCCAGCTCGTCGTGCACCGCCACGATCGCGGACGTCGGCGCCTTGTAGAAGTCCCGCAACCCCGTCACCGGACCACCCGACAGGTTCATGAACGTCATCGGCTTCGCCAGCACCACCCGCTGCCCCGCCAACCGCCCCTCGGCGACCTGCGCCCGGCTCTTGTGCGCCTTGAACTTCGCACCCATCCGCTGCGCCAGCAGGTCCGCCACCATGAACCCGATGTTGTGCCGGTTGCGGGCGTAGCCCTCACCCGGATTGCCCAGTCCGGCCACCAGCCAGGGGCCTGTGTACTCGTCGTCGCTCATCAACCGCTCCTCAACGTGCCGTCCCGCACATCATCCCGGACACACCGCTGCCCCGGCCCTCCGAAGGGGAGGGCCGGGGCAGCGGGCCACTTCAAGCAGTGCGCGAGGCTCAGGCCTCGGCAGCGGCCTCGGCGGCCTCGGCGTCGGCGTCGGCCTGCGAGGCCTGGGCGCCGATGACCTGGAGGACGACGGTGTCGGCCTCGACGGCCAGCGTGGTGCCCTTCGGCAGGGTGATCTCACCGGCGGTGATCGAGGCGCCGGCCTCCAGGCCCTCGACCGAGACGGTCACGGACTCGGGCAGGTGGGTGGCCTCGGCCTCGACCGGCAGCGAGTTGAGGACGTGCTCCAGCAGGTTGCCACCGGGGGCCAGCTCGCCCTCGGCGATGACCGGGATCTCGACGGTGACCTTCTCGCCGCGCTTCACGAGCAGCAGGTCGACGTGCTCGATGGAGCGCTTGATGGCCTCACGCTGCACGGCCTTCGGGAGGACGAACTCGTCCTTGCCCTCGATCGGCACGACCAGCAGGGCGTTCGGGGTCTTCAGCGCCATCATCAGCGCGTGGCCCGGCAGGTTCAGGTGCACCGGGGCGTGGCCGTGGCCGTAGACGACACCGGGGACGAAGCCGGCGCGACGGGCACGACGGGCGGCACCCTTGCCGAACTCGGTACGGGTCTCGGCGTCAAGGCGGATCTCGGACACGACTGCACTCCTCGTAATAAGAACTGGCGCGGGGGTGCAGGCAAACGCGAAAAAACCGCCGGGACCACACCCACAAGTACGTTCGGGGGTCACTCGGCGGCCTACGACCTCTGCCAGGAACCGGCAGAACCGGCCTGAGCAGCGCGTCGATCACGGAGCGCACACCCGCGGAACGGGCACACGGCATCCCTCGCCGAGCAGTCTCACGAGTCTAACCGCACCGGCAGTCAACCGTGAAATCGGCAGCGGCCCCGGCCCACGAGGGGCCGGGGCCGCTGCCGGACAGGTCGTCAGTGCACACCCGCGCCCACCCGACGGCTCACCGCCGGGGCGCCGGCACGCGCCCGGACCCGGACCGGGACCGGGAGTAGGACCGGGACCAGGACCGGGACCAGGACCCGAGGATCAGTGCACACCCTCGAAGAGGCTCGTCACCGAACCGTCCTCGAACACCTCACGGATCGCGGCCGCGATCGACGGCGCGATCGACAGCGTGGTGATCTTGTCCAGCTGGATCTCGCCCGGCGTCGGCAGCGTGTTCGTGAACACGAACTCACTCACCCGCGAGTTCTTCAGCCGGTCCGCCGCCGGACCCGACAGCACACCGTGCGTCGCCGCCACGATCACGTCCGCCGCACCGTTCTCGAACAGCGCGTCCGCCGCGGCACAGATCGTGCCCGCCGTGTCGATCATGTCGTCGACCAGCACGCAGACCCGGCCCTTGACGTCACCGACGACCTCGGCCGACAGGATCGTGTTCGCCTGCGTCATGTCACGACGCTTGTGGATGATCGCCAGCGGCGCACCCAGACGGTCCGACCACTGGTCCGCCACCTTCACCCGACCCGCGTCCGGCGACACGATCGTCAGCTTCGAACGGTCCACCTTCTCGCCCACGTAGTCCGCCAGCAGCGGCAGCGCGAACAGGTGGTCCACCGGCCCCGAGAAGAAGCCCTGGATCTGCGCGGTGTGCAGATCCACCGCCATGATCCGGTCCGCACCGGCCGCGGCCAGCAGGTCCGCCACCAGACGCGCCGAGATCGGCTCCCGGCCCAGGTGCTTCTTGTCCTGCCGGGCGTACCCGTAGAACGGCAGGATCGCGGTGATGCTCCGCGCCGAAGCACGCTTCAGCGCATCGATCATGATCAACTGCTCCATGATCCACTGATTGATGGGAGCCGTGTGGCTCTGCATCACGAAGCAGTCCGCACCACGCGCCGAATCCAGGAACCGCACGTAGATCTCACCGTTGGCGAAGTCCAGCGCCTTCGTCGGGACGAGCTCGGTGCCCAACGACGCGGCCACCTCCTTCGCCAGCTCAGGGTGGGCACGGCCGGAGAAGAGCTTCAGCTTCTTCTCACCCGACGTCGTGATCCCGCTCACTGCACCGTCTCCTCGTGTTGCTTACGCACATGAACCCGCCGCACCGCGGGCAGGCAGCCGCCTGAAGCGATGAAGGTCGGGGATTGGCGGTACGCCCCAGCACAGCCCGAAAGCCCAATGGCGCACGTATGACCTCCAGGTTACGCGCCCGAGCGATAAGCGTCCGCTCCGGTACCAGCCCTCGGACCCCCCGACCAGGCCCTCAGGCCTCCACCGCCCCCTCGGCCCCAGCACCCGCAGCCGCGGCCGCCTCCGCCGACGACGTCCCCGGACGCTTCCGCGCCACCCAACCCGGAATGTTCCGCTGCTGCGCCCGGCTCACTCCCAGCGCACCCGCCGGCACATCGTTCGTGATCACCGAACCGGCCGCCGTGTACGCACCGTCCCCCACCGTCACCGGCGCGATGAACATGTTGTCCGAACCCGTACGGCAATGGGCCCCGATCACCGTCCGGTGCTTGTTCACCCCGTCGTAGTTCACCGTCACCGAGGCAGCCCCGATGTTGGTGCCCTCACCGATCGTGGTGTCGCCGATGTACGACAGGTGCGGCACCTTCGCGCCCTCGCCCAGCTCCGAATTCTTGATCTCCACGTACGTGCCGACCTTCGCCTTGCGCGCCAGCACCGCACCCGGACGCAGATACGCGTACGGACCCACCGACGCCTGCTCGCCCACCACCGCACGGTCCGCCGTGGTGTTGCTCACATGCGCCCCCGCGCCCACCCGGGTGTCCCGCAGGGTCGAGTTCGGGCCCACCTCGCAGCCCTCGCCCAGATGCGTCGAACCCTCCAACTGCGTGTTCGGCAGCACCACCGCGTCCGGCTCGTACGACACCTGCACGTCCAGCCAGGTCGACGCCGGATCCACCACCGTCACGCCCGCCCGCATCGCCCGCTCCACCAGGCGGTCGTTCAGCAGCCGGCGCGCCTGCGCCAGCTGCACCCGGTCGTTGATCCCCAGGATGTCCCGGAAGTCACCCGCCACCACGGCACCCACCCGGTGACCACCGGTCCGCAGGATCTCCAGCGTGTCCGTGAGGTACTCCTCACCCTGCACGTTGTCCGTCGTCACCCGGCCGAGGGCCTCCGCCAGCAGCTTCGCGTCGAACGCGTACACCCCCGAGTTGATCTCCGCGATCGCCCGCTGGTCGTCGGTCGCGTCCTTCTCCTCGACGATCGACGCCACCGCGCCGTCCGCGTCGTCCCGCAGGATCCGCCCGTAGCCGAAGGCGTCCGGCACCACCGCGGTCAGCACGGTCACCCCGTTGCCCTGCTCCTCGTGCGCCCCCACCAGCGACGACAGCGTCGAACCGGTCAGCAGCGGAGCGTCCCCGGTCGTCACCACCACGGTGCCGTCCAGCTGCACACCCGACTCCGCCAGCGCCTCCAGCGCCGTCCGCACCGCGTGACCGGTGCCCTTCTGCTCCGCCTGCAGCACCGAACGCGCCGCCGGGTAGCCGGCCGCCAGGTGGGCCTCCACCTTCTCGCGCATGTGCCCCACCACCACGACCAGCTGCTGCGGGCCCAACTCCTGGGCGGCCGCGACCGCGTGGCCCACCAGCGACCGGCCGCACACCTCGTGCAGCACCTTCGGCAGGCTGTTCGACTTCATCCTCGTCCCGCCACCGGCGGCGAGCACGATGACAGCGGCAGGGGAATTGGCACTCACGCTGGAGGCTCCTCGGTCGGTTCGCAGAGAGGGCAGAACAGCCTGAGGCTCAGCGAATCCGCACGTCCGTGCCTCGGCGCTACGAGGATAACCGGGGCCCAGCGGCGACTCCCGATACGAGCCGCTTCAGGGCCCGGACCTCACGAAATGCTGCGCCGGATGATAAGTGGACAGCCCCCGACCCACTTGGGCCGAAGGCTGCAGACAGTGCTCCCGGAGGAGGATTCGAACCCCCATAAGCTGGACCAAAACCAGCTGTCCTGCCCTTAGACGATCCGGGATGGACGGTCGACCAGCCCTGTCGCCAAGGCTGCGTCCGCCCTAGCCTAAGGGGTGTCGCGCCCCACATCTACCACAATCCCGGACCACCACCCCTCAATCCGCCGGTAGAGATCCGCACTGTCAAGAACGTTGACGGAGAGGCAGCCGTAGTACGCCCCTCCGGTGTTCTTCCGAGTGGTTCGGGGATTGTGCTTCTTGAGGGTGGTCGACTGCAGGAACTCCGGGTGCACCCCCGCAACCTCCGCCCAGTAGTGCTCAGCCGCAGGAACATCCGCCGATTCGTGGATCGCCACCCGAAGGCGCAGTCGGTCCTGCTCCACCCCCAGAAGCCGGAGCCAGGCGAGGTAGACCTGGATCATCTGCGGGTCACTGTTGATGAACCTGACCCGCTCCCGACGGTCGTACTCCTTGTCCTTCCCTCCTTCCGCCCAGTAGAGCGCGACGCCGATGAGCAGAAGCTCGCGGTCGCTCACGGCTCCGATCCGGGCCGCCGCCTCGGCCTTCGTCCTGACCCGGTGCTCCTCCCGCCGCGCCATGACGGCGGCCAGACGCTCCTTGCCCGTGTACGCCCTCGCCTTGCGCGGAGGCTTGGGCAGGTCCCGCACCCACAGGGATATGGAACTCTTCGAGACCCCCAGCGCAGCCTGGATCTCGTCGTACGTACGGCCCTCGGCGCGCAGGCGGCGGGCGGTTTCGCGGTGTTCGGTCTTGGCTCTCATGGCGGCGAGTCTGGCGACCCCGGGTGGGGCTACTGGCGGGTTTCGGGGTCGACCATCCGTTCGGGTGAAAACGCTAAAGCCCTGTTGGGATCACTCGCGGCGCACTTCCCTTGGGGGTACCACTCAACCTACGATGCCGTAGGTTACGCCTTCGTAGGCTCCCCTCCCCCTCCCTCTAGGGATGCCCCATGACTGTCCAGGCAGGCCAGGAACGCACTTCGCCGCCCGAGCCCTCTCCCCAGCAACTGGTCTCGGCCACCCGTGGCGGCGAGAAGCAGGGGACCGCCGAGCGGGTCACGCTCGCGCTGTTCATCGGCGTGCCCTTCCTCGCGCTGCTCGCCGCCGTGCCGGTGGCCTGGGGCTGGGGTCTCGGCTGGCTCGACCTCGCGATCGCGACCGTCATGTACTTCGTGGCGTGCCACGGGATCACCATCGGGTTCCACCGCTACTTCACCCACGGTGCCTTCAAGGCGAACCGGGCGCTGCGGCTGACCCTGGCGGTGGCCGGCAGCCTGGCGATCGAGGGTCCGCTGGTCCGGTGGGTGGCCGACCACCGCAAGCACCACCGCTTCAGCGACAAGGAGGGTGACCCGCACTCGCCGTGGCGCTACGGCGAGAGCGTCCCGGCCCTGCTGAAGGGCCTGTGGTGGGCGCACATGGGCTGGCTCTTCGACGAGGAGCAGACCCCGCAGCAGAAGTACGCGCCGGACCTCATCGCCGACCCGGCCATAAGGGCGATCTCGCGGCTGTTCTGGCTCTGGACGCTGATCTCGATGATGCTGCCGCCGCTGGTGGGCGGGCTGGTCACGATGTCCTGGCAGGGGGCGCTGACGGCGTTCTTCTGGGGCTCGCTGGTGCGGGTCGCGCTCCTGCACCACGTGACCTGGTCGATCAACTCGATCTGCCACGCGATCGGGGAGCGGCCGTTCAAGTCGCGGGACCGTTCGGGGAACGTGTGGTGGCTGGCGGTGCTGTCCTGCGGGGAGTCCTGGCACAACCTGCACCACGCGGACCCGACCTCGGCCCGGCACGGTGTGCTGCGCGGGCAGATCGACTCGTCCGCCCGGCTGATCCGGTGGTTCGAGCAGGCGGGCTGGGCGCGGGACGTCCGTTGGCCGGACGCGGAGCGGATCGCCGCCCGCCGCGCCGCATGACCCGTCGGCTGCAGCATGATGTAGGGGTGAACGGGAGCAACGGAGACAGCGCAGACGGCCGGCGGACTTCGCGGACGGGGGCCGCCGCGGGTGCCTCGCCCGGCCGGCGCGCCGCTGCCCCGGCGGCCCGGCCGCGCGGCGGCCGGGTCCGGATGACCGGCAAGCAGCGCCGTGAGCAGCTGCTCGACATCGGGCGCTCCGTGTTCGCCGAGCGGGGGTACGACGGGACGTCGGTGGAGGAGATCGCCGAGCGGGCCGGGGTGTCCAAGCCGGTGGTGTACGAGCACTTCGGGGGCAAGGAGGGGCTGTACGCGGTGGTGGTGGACCGCGAGATGCAGCTGCTGCTGGACATGGTGACGGGGGCGTTGACCGGGGGGCATTCGCGGGAGCTGCTGGAGCAGGCGGCGTTCGCGTTGATGGATTACATCGACACGTCGACGGACGGTTTCAAGATCCTGGTGCGGGATTCGCCGGTGGCGCAGTCGACGGGGACGTTCGCGTCGTTGATCAGTGACATCGCGACGCAGGTGGAGGACATTCTGGGGCTGGAGTTCAAGGCCCGGGGGTTCGACGCGCGGTTGGCGCCGATGTATTCGCAGATGTTGGTGGGGATGGTGGCGCTGACGGGTCAGTGGTGGCTGGAGGTGCGTAAGCCGGGGAAGGCTGAGGTGGCGGCGCATCTGGTGAATCTGGCCTGGCACGGCTTGGAGGGGATGGAGCGGCATCCGAAGCTGGTGGGTGACCGGAAGGCCTGAGCGGGGCCGGGTGGCCCGGGCGGGGGCCGTGGGTTTGAGCGGCGGCGGGCGCGGGTGGCCCGGGGGGTGCGGCCGGGTGGCGGTGGCCGCCGTCCGCGGGGTTCAGCGGCGGACGGCGACGGCGAAGACGCGGCGGAACGGGAAGACGGTGCCGTGCGGGCCGGCGGGGTAGGCCTCGCGCAGGAGGGCGCCGTACTCGGCGAGGAAGGCGGCCTGGTCGGCGGGGTCGGTGAGCCGGCTGAGGACGGGGCGCAGGGCGGTGCCCTTGACCCATTCGAGGACGGGGTCGGGGCCTTCGAGCAGGGTGCTGTAGGTGGTTTCCCAGACGTCGGCGGTGCAGTGGGCGCCGGTGAGGGTGTCGAGGTACTGGGCCGGGGTGTGGATGCCGGGGCGGGTGGCGTCGTCGCCGAGGAGGCGGTGCCAGCGGGGGCTGCGGCGGAGTCCGGCGAGCAGGGTGTGGCTGGGGGCGTCGAAGTTGCCGGGGACCTGGACGGCGAGGGTGCCGCCGGGGCGGAGGGCGGCGGTCCAGGCGGGGAGCAGGGCGAGGTGGCCCTGGGGCTCTCCGTCGTGGCCGGGGCCGGCGTTGAGCCACTGGAGGGTGGCGTTGCTGACGATGAGGTCGGGGTGGTGGGGGGCGGGGTCGTAGGTGCGGGCGTCGGCGAGGAGGTAGCGGGCGGCGGGTTCGCCCTCGGTGCGGGCGGTGGTGAGCATCTCGGGGGAGTTGTCGATGCCGGTGATCCGGGCGTGCGGCCAGCGTCGGCGGAGGACGGCGGTGGAGTTCCCGGGGCCGCAGCCGATGTCGAGGAGGGCGGGGGTGCGGGGTTCGGGGAGGGTGGGGACGCGGGCGAGGAGGTCGAGCAGCGGCCTGATTCGTTCGTCGGCGAACCTGAGGTACTGCGCCGGGTCCCAGTGGGTGGTGGTCACGATGGCCTCCCAAGTATCTCGACATCAAGATATCTACCGGCAGCATGCGCTTAACATTTCTCGACGTCAAGAGACTTCACATCGACACAACCCCCGATACACTGATCGTCATGGAGGACGAGGTCGACCGCCTGGTCGCAGCATGGCGCCGTGAGCGCCCCGACCTCGACGTGGAACCACTTGAGGTGCTCAGCCGGGTCAGCCGGCTCGCCCGGCACCTGGACCGCGCCCGCCGCACCGCGTTCGCCGAGCACGGCCTGGAGCCCTGGGAGTTCGACGTCCTGACGGCCCTTCGGCGGGCCGGGTCGCCCTATCAGCTCTCCCCCGGCCAGTTGCTCACCCAGACGCTGGTGACCTCCGGGACGATGACCAACCGGATCGACCGTCTCACCGGCAAGGGCCTGGTCAAGCGCCTGCCCGACCCGGACGACCGCCGCGGTGTGCTGGTCCGCCTGACCGACGACGGCCGCGACCGTGCCGACCAGGCCCTGGCCGGTCTGCTGGCGCACGAGCGGGCGCTGCTCGCCGAGCTGTCGGCCGGCCAGCAGGGCGAACTGGCCGGGCTGCTGCGCCAGCTGGTCGCCCCCTTCGACAACGTCCCCGGCTAGGACCCGTCCGCGGCTACGACCCGTCCGCGGCCCTGCCGGCGGTACGGCCACTGCCGGCGTGCCCAAGGGCGTTCCCGCACCCGAGGACCGGGTTCTCCCGTACCCGACAGCCGGACTGTCCCCCACCCGAGGACCGGGCTGTCCCGTACCCGACGGTCGCGGCGGGGCGCTTCAGCCGGTACCGGGCGCTTCGGCCGGCGCCGGGGCGGTGGTCGGGGCGCCGGCCGACCCGGTGGCCGACGCGGCCGGCGGCGGGGCGGGGAGGGCGGCCTGGTCCGGGGGGCTGACGCCGGCCCGGCGGGCGACCGCCACCGCGGCGAGGGTGGAGTGCACGCCGAGCTTCCCGAGCACGTTCTGCATGTGGGTGCGGACGGTGTGCGGGGAGAGGTAGAGCCGCTCGGCGACGGCCTGCCGGCCGAGTCCGGCGACCATGCAGCGCAGGATCTGCTTCTCCCGGGGCGTGAGGCTGTCGACCAGGCGCTCGCTCTCGGTGCGGTCGCGCCGGGCCGTGGTGAGCTCCCGGATGACCCCGGTGAGCAGGGCGGGCGGGAGGTGGGTCTCGTCCCGCAGGACGCCGCGGACCACGGCGGTGAGGCGGGCCAGGGAGCTGTCCTTGGCGACCCAGCCGCAGGCACCGGCGTGCAGGGCGCGGGCGGCGCGGCGGGGGTCGTCGGCGTCGGCGAGGACGACGGCGCGCAGGCCCGGGTGGTTGCGGCGGGCGCGGGCGATCAGCGTGATGCCGTCCGGGGGCGGGGCGCCGCCCTCGGCGGGGCGGTGGGGGGCCTCGGCGGGTGCCGGTGGCTCGGCGGCCCCGGGTGCGGCCGGCCGGTGCGCCGTGCCGCCGGCGACGGGGGGCGGGGCGGCGCCCGAACGGGCGGGGCGGCGGGGCGGCGGCACGCCGGGCAGGACGGGGGCGGCCGGCTGTGCCGGGCCGGCCGGCGGGAAGCCGGGGCCGGCGTGTGCAGGACCGGCGGGCGCGGGGCCGGGGCGCTCGAAGGGGACCTGGGCCGGCCGGCGGACGGCCGGGGCCGACGGCCCGGTGCCGAGGTCGGCGTCGACGAGGACGACGTCGAACGCGCGGCCCTCGCGGGCCGCGCGTTCCAGTGCTCGTTCGGCCGCGCCCGCGCTCCCTGCGGCGCCGACCTCGATGTCGCTCTCGGCGGCGAGGGCCGCGGCGAGGGCCTCGGCGAAGATGCGGTGGTCGTCGACCACCAGGACGCGGATCCGTCCCACTTGTCACTCCCCCTTGCCGGGGCGCTGCCCCCACCCGGTAGCTGAATCAGCGTACGGGGTAGGGGGCGACCCGGTGGGGATTTGGTGAAGTTTCGCCAGGCGATGGCGAATTGGGTGTTCGGCGGCAGCCGCCCCACCCGAGGGCCGCCGCCGGCCCCGGCCGCGGGAGGGATCCGGCGGCGGGGCGGTCGGGCGGTCCCGCGGCGGGTCAGTCCGTCTGCCGGCCGACGGCCAGCTCCAGGGTGAAGCGCCAGGCGTCGGCGACGATCTCGTCGAGCTCCGGGCGGCGCGGGGTCCAGCCCAGCGCCTCGTGGGCGCGACCGGCGGAGGCGACCAGGACGGCGGGGTCGCCCGGGCGGCGGCCCGAGGTGACGACCGGGATCTCGCGGCCGGTGACCCGGCGGACCGACTCGATGACCTCACGGACGGAGAAGCCGCTGCCGTTGCCGAGGTTGCAGATTAGGTGCTCGCCGGACTTGGCGGCGCCGAGCGCGAGCAGGTGCGCCTCGGCCAGGTCGGCGACGTGGATGTAGTCGCGGATGCAGGTGCCGTCCGGGGTCGGGTAGTCGTCCCCGTAGACGGCGATGTGCGGGCGCCGGCCCATGGCAGCCTGGAAGACCAGCGGGATGAGGTGCGACTCGGGGTCGTGCCGCTCGCCGTAGCTGCCGTAGGCGCCGGCCACGTTGAAGTAGCGCAGCGAGACGGCGGCCAGGCCGTGGGCGACGGCCTCACTGGTGATCAGGTGGTCGACGGCGAGCTTGGTGGCGCCGTAGGTGTTGGTCGGGGAGGTCCGGGCGGTCTCGGCGATCGGGACGCTCTCGGGCTCGCCGTAGACGGCGGCGGTCGAGGAGAAGACCAGCTTGCGGACGCCGGCCTTGCGCATCGCGGAGACCAGCTCCAGCGAGCCCGCCACGTTGTTGCGCCAGTACTTCTCCGGGTCCTGCACGGACTCGCCGACCTGCGAGGAGGCGGCGAAGTGCAGCACTCCCTCGAAGGAGGAGTCCAGCACGTCGGCGGCGTCCTGGATCCGGCCCCGGACGAAGTCCGCGCCGGCGGGTACGCCCTCGCGGAAGCCGGTGGAGAGGTCGTCCAGGACGGTGACCTGGTGGCCCGCCTCCAGCAGGTGGGCGGCGACCACGCTGCCCACGTAGCCGGCGCCACCGGTGACCAGGTACTTACTCATTGCTATGACCTCCCGCAGGCGGTCCGTGCCCGGGGCGACGGACCGGTGATGAACGCTTCGCCAGGCCGGATCGCGCCCGGGCGAGGAACTTGGGCCCTACCGTACGACGGATTCCCGGTGGCTCCGGTTGCCCCCGGCTCCGGGCCGAGGATCGGTCCACATCAAACATAATGAAACATTTATCATCATGAGACAACATCCCGAGACCGGGAATTCCGCGCCGGCGGGAAGAGGCCACCGGACGGCGTGGCCGGGCGCCGCCGCCGTCGAGGGAGCGCCCGACGGCCGGCGAGCACCCCGGGAGCGGCGGCGAAGGCCGGGGGCCCGGTGCCACCGAGGGGCACGGGGCGACGGGTGGCGCGGAGCCGGAAGGCCGGGCGGACGGGCGGACGGGCGGACGGGCGGACAGGACACCAGGACGGGGCACCAGGACGGAGCCGGGCGGCAGGACCGGGCGGCAGGACCGGGCGACGGCCGTCCGGGGTGCGGCCGGGAGGCCCGCCACCCCGCCGCCCGGGCTTCTCAGGCGCGGGGCATCCGCTCCAGCAGTCCGGTGCGGGCGGCCACCGCGGCCGCCTCCAGCCTGGTCCGCGCGCCGAGCTTCGTCAGCACCCGCTGCACGTGGGTGCGGGCGGTGCTGGCCGCGATCCCCATGCCGGCCGCGATGGCCTGGGTGTCCTCACCCTCCGCGATCCGCACCAGCACCTGGATCTCACGGCGGGTCAGCGACCGCAGCAGCCGCAGGGCCTCGTCGTCCGGCTCGGCCGCCGGGCGCAGCAGTTGGTCGAAGGCGGCGCGGAGCAGGTCGGCGGTGACGGCGGCTTCGCCGCCGCGGACCCGGGCGACGGCTCGTTCGACGACGTCGATGCGTTCGTCGCTGCGGACGTAGCCGGCCGCGCCGGCGGCGAAGGCCGCGGCGATGCCGCGCAGTTCGCCGAGGGGGCCGAGGACGATGACGGCGATCTCGGGGCGTTCGCGGCGGATCCGCCGGACGACGTCGAAGGCGCCGGGTTCGGAGGGGCCGGCGATGCCGAGCAGGCAGACTTCGGGGCGGCGGCCGGTCAGGAGGTCGAGGGCGGCGCCGGCGGGTGAGCCGACCGCGAGCAGGCGGTGTCCGCGCAGTTGGAGGGCGGTGGCCAGTGCTTCGGCCAGCAGCCGGTGGTCGTCGACCACTACGAGCCGAACGCCCACGGCGCCCTCCCTGTCCTGTCCGGCGGTGCCTGTCCGGCCGTTGCCGTGCCGGGCGGGGTCTGCCCGGGCGGGGGCGGGCCGCGCGTGACGCACCATCAGAGCGCATTCCGTACGCGATCCGCCAGGGCGCCCGGTGCGGGTGGTCAACGGTAGCGCCTGGAACACGAAGAAGGACCCTCGCCGTTGGCGAGGGTCCTTCTTGTTGGAGCCCCCATGCGGAATCGAACCGCAGACCTTCTCCTTACCATGGAGACGCTCTACCGACTGAGCTATAGGGGCGAACCGGTCGAACAAGGAAGACAGTACATGGTCGTCGGCCGGAAAGTGAAATCGGTGGCGGCGGCGGTCTCAGCCGGTGCGGCGGGGGTGGTCCGCGGGGTCGTGGGCGTCGTCGGACGCGGGGTCGGACACGGGGTCGTGGGTGTCGTCGTGGGTGGTGTCGAAGTCCTCACGGGCGGCGAGCATCGCGGGGGTGTTGAGCTCGGTCCAGCGGCCGAGCGGTGCGACCAGGTCGGCCAGCTCGCGTCCGCGCGGGAGGAGGCCGTAGACGACGCGGGGCGGGGTCTGCGGGTGGACGGTGCGGCTGATCAGGCCGTGCCGTTCGAGGGTGCGCAGGGACTGGGTGAGCATCTTGCGGCTGACGCCGCCGACGGCGCGCTGGAGTTCGGAGAAGCGCTGCTCGCCGAGTTTGCCGAGGCTCATCAGGATCAGGAGCGACCACTTGTCGGCGAGTTCGGCGAACATGCCGCGGCTGGGGCAGAAGCGGCCGAAGACGTCGAGTTCCTGTTCCTCGCCCTGCCCCCGGCCCGCGGCACCGGCGTCGGTATCGGCGTCGGTATCGGCGTCGGTCCGGCCCTGGGCCGGCAGCGGCGGGCGGGCCGGGGCGGCTTCCTGCGTGCGGCCCGGTCGGGCGGGGGCCGGCGTCCGCTCCTGGATGGTCATGGGACCAGGGTAGCCCGCCGGTCTCCGATCCAGCCTTGGTAACCAATGGAGACCTGGTCTATATTGGAGACCGTCGAGCGGGGGGACCCCGCCGGCTCCCGTCCTGTCTCCCCTCCGACCCAGGAGTCGCTTCGCCATGACCAGCACCAGCCCCGTCGCCGTCCGGCCGACCGTCGCCGTCGCCTACCACTCCGGCTACGGCCACACCGCCGTCCTGGCCGAGGCCGTCGCCCGTGGCGCCGGCGCCACCGGCGCCACGGTCGTCACCGTCGCCGTGGACACCATCACCGAGGAGCAGTGGGCGCAGCTGGACGCCGCCGATGCGATCGTCTTCGGCTCGCCGACCTACATGGGCACGGCGTCGGGCGCCTTCCACGTCTTCGGCGAGGCGAGCAGCAAGCGCTGGTTCGCGAGCGCGTGGAACGACAAGGTGGCGGCCGGCTTCACGAACTCGGCGTCCAAGAGCGGGGACAAGGCGGGCACGCTGGGCTTCCTGCAGACGCTGGCCGCGCAGCACGGGATGCACTGGGTGAACCTCGGCCTCAAGCCGGGCTGGAACTCGTCCACCGCGAGCGAGTACGACCTCAACCGGCTCGGTTTCTTCAACGGCGCGGCCGCGTCCACGCCGTCGGACGGCGGTCCGGAGGCGGTGCACAAGGCCGACATCGCCACCGCCGAGCACCTGGGCGAGCGGGTCGCGCGGCACACCGCCGTCGTGCTGGCCGGGCGGGCCGCCCTGGCGGCCTGAGGCGGCGCGGGCGAGGCCTCAGGCGTCACGGGCGAGGCCTGAGGCGTCGCGGGCGTGGCCGGCCGGGGCCCGGGCGGCCGCCGGTGACGGCGGTGGCCCGGCGGCCGGACGCTCCCCGGGTTCGGGGGTGACCGGTCAGGCGCCGGGATCCGGGCCCGGTCAGGCGCCGGGGGCCGTCACCCGGAGCGCGGCGAGGCCGAACGGGTCGGCCAGCAGCAGGATTCCGTCCGGGGTGATGTCCGCCGCCACCAGCGAACCGGCCGGCAGGGCGAGGGAGGTCACCGGCTCCTGCGCCGAGCCGCCCCAGACCCGGACCTGGTCCGCGCCCGAGCTGAGCGCGAAGCGGGCGGCCGCGCGCTGTGCCTCCCCCGGCCGGGCCAGCCGCTCGGCCTGCGGGATCGGCGTGCCGGTCGCCGCGTCGAAGCCGACCAGGGTGCTGCCCTCCGCCGTCGGCAGGGCGGCCACCACGGCGGGCGCGCCGCCCGGGCCGTACGCGGCGGTCACGGCCGTGATCTCGGGCAGCGGGTGCCACCAGAGCGTGCGCCAGGGCAGGCCGGGGCCGAAGTCCAGGCCCGGCAGGCCGTCCTGGTGGCAGGCGTACTCCAGCAGTCCCGCGCGCTGCGCCGGGGGGAGTTCGGTGCGGGTGAACTGCGGGGCCAGCCGCAGCCAGGTCAGCGCCACCGGGGGCAGGTCCGCGCCGGTGCGGGTCAGGTGCTCCACGGCGGCGCGCAGCAGCACCTGCGGGGTGTGCACCAGGAATCCGGGGTCGGCCAGCAGCCCGGGCAGCCGGCCGGCCTCCAGCGCGTGCGCGGTGAGCTGCTCGCGGACGTAGGGGGCGACTCCCGCCCAGCGCTCCGGGCCGCCGGCGGGCACGTCCTCCAGCAGGACCGCGGTGATCCGCCGGTGGGCCTCCAGCGCGGCGGTGCCGAGGCGTTCGCGCAGTTCGGCGCCGACGGCGGGGTGCACCAGCCGGACGGCGGGCTGGCCGTCGTCCGGCTCGGTCCGGCCGGGCTGGCCCGGCTCGACGAGTTCGAAGAAGGGCGCCAGCAGGGTCTGCCCCTCCAGCAGGGTGCGGGAGAGGTCGCGGCCGGCCACCGCGGAGGCGAGCCGCGCCCAGAGCGGCAGCGGCAGGACGGCTCCGTCCCGGGCCAGCGCGAGCGGCGTCAGCAGCCGCCGGAGCGTCAACTCGTGGACTCCGCAGCGCTCGGCGTGCAGGTCCAGCGCCTCGTCGACGCTCCCGGGGAGCTTCGGCGGGCCGCCCTCGGGGGTGACCCGCAGGGAGGAGGCCGCCAGGCGGACCACCAGGGCGTTGCCGGCCGTCCGGGCGAGGTCGGCGGCCAGCTGCCCGGCCTCCGGGGCGGACGGCGCGAACGGGAGCCCGCCGCCGAGCGTGTGCGCCGCCTGCAGGGCCAGCCCCGGCGGGTCGGCCCAGGGCGCCTCGTCCAGGTCGATCACCCGTACCTGGTCGGGGGGCAGCTGGTCGGCGAGCCACTGCGCCTGCGGGCGGGGCAGGTCGGCGAGCAGCCGCACGCCCGGGGACTGCGCCAGCGGGCTGAGCACCGCGCGGGTGGCCCGGACGGCCTCGTCGCGCACCCGGAGCACACCGACCCGGTCCACGTCCGGCACCACGATGGTGAACGGGTTCTCCTCGTCGAGCGCGGCGAGCTGCTCGTATACCTCGGCGGTGAGCCGGGCCCCGGGCGCCAGGACGTCCGCGAGGCGCAGCAGCAGCTGGTCCGGGGTGAGGCCGGCGGCGCCGAACACCAGTGGTCCGGGCCCGGTGGCCGAGGGCACGGTCGACGGGTCGAGGACGGTGAGGTCGATCCGGCGGCGGAAGACCGGGTCGCAGAGCATCAGGAACCCGCCGACCAGCCGCGACCGGCCGCTGCCCGGGTCCCCGGTGAGCAGGAGCACCTTGGGCTCCCCCGGGCCGCCCGCGTGCCAGGCGGCCAGTGCGCGGAGGGCCTCCGCCCGGCCGCCGAGGTGCGGGTGCGGCTGGTGGCGGGGGGTGGTCGGGCCGGTCATGCGGGCTTCTCCCTCGTCGCGATGGGGGCCATCGCGGCGTGGGGCCGGGCGCGCCCGGGCCATGCGCTGCCGGCCTTCCCCTGGACCCCCGTGGCCAGGTCCCCGCCCTGCCCGGCCCGCTCCGGGGACCGGACCGGCCCTGGACGCACCTGACGGACCGTGACCTGATCTGTCCGCCGACCAGCGTAGTGGCAGCGGACCGCCGGGACGGACAGCGGGGCCGCGGGCGGGCGGGCGGCGCTCGCCAACTCCACCGGGGGAAGGCCGGAGGCCTACCAGTCGCGCCAGGCGTCCGTGATCTCGTGCCGCCCCAGGCCCTGGCGGGCGGCCAGCGCCCCGACCTCCACGCCGGCCGCGATCAGCACCTCGTCGATGTACGCACAGAGCCGCTCCCGCTCGTCGGTCTCGTAGGCGGCACCGTCGTGCTCCTCGTTGACGGCGTTGAGCGCCAGCACCACCCGCTCGACGGCGCCGAGGATCCGTTCGTCCGACGGAGCGGCCCCCCAGGAGGCCGTGTCCGCCTCGAACGCCGCCAGCACGGCGTCGGTGGCCTCCAGCATGCTGTCGGGGAACAGCTGGGCCAGGTGGGCGTGCTCCGGGTCGAGCGTGCCGGCCGCCAGGGCGGCGGCCTCCTCCGCCCGGCCCTCGCGCCAGTCGACGGTGGGGCGGGCGGGCAGGGATCGGGTCTGGTCCATGCCCCGGAGGCTAACGGCGAGGACCGACAGCGCGGGCTCGCGCTGCCGGTCCTGGTGGCCGTTCGTTCCCGCTGATCCGTCGTTCCGGCTGGCTCTCGCCCGGTGCCCGGCCGCTACCGGGCGTACGGGTTGTCGGCCGGCGGATCGGCCGGCGGCCCGTACTGCGGCGGGGGCGGGGGCTGGGTCCCGTACTGCGGCGGGCCGGCCGGCGGGCTGTACTGCGGCGGCGCGGCCTGGCCGTACGGAGCCGCCGGGGCGCCCGGACCGCCGGGACCGCCCTGCGGCGGCAGCTGGCCGCCGTACGGCGCACCGACGGGCGTGGGCTGCGGGGCAGCGGCGGGGGTGGACCCGGCGCGGCGACGGCGCATCAGCAGCACCACCACGACGGCGATCACCGCCAGGGCGGCCGCCGATCCGCCGATGACCAGCGGCAGGTTGCCGGAGCCGCCGTCGGCGGCCTGCCCGGTGACCGGGAGGTCGACGGGCTCGCTGCCCTCGCCGGGGGTTCCCGAGGCGGACGGCGCAGGGGTCGCCTGTCCCGTTGCGGGCGCGCTGGCGGACGGGGCCGGGGTGGCCTCGCCCTCCATCTGGCCGATCAGCGGGCTCACGTTGGCCGGGCCCGGGTCGCCCGGGGTGGCGAGCGCGATCCGGGGCCGGACGGTGCCGTAGCCGATCAGGTCGGTGCGGGCGGAGCCGTCCTGCGGCTTGCCGGCGGTGTTGATCAGGACCCGCAGGATCTGGTTGGCGCTCCAGTCCGGGTGGACCGACCAGAGCAGCGCGGCGGAGGCGGAGATGACAGCGGTGGCGTCGGAGGTGCCGTGGGACTTGCAGTACCCGGAGGGGCCGGTGCAGGGTCGGTAGATGTCCTTGCCCGGCGCGGCGAGATCGATCTGGCTGCCACGCTCGGACTCGTCGGTCACCACCCCGTTGCGATCGGTCGCGGCTGCGGCGACGATCGTGGGCAGTGCAGCCGGATACATCACGGGGTTTCCGTCCTGGGCGCTGTTCCCCGCACCGGCGATGACCAGGGATCCCTTGGAACTCGCGTGGGCGACAGCTGCCTTGAGGCCGGAAATGTCCGCGTCGGAGAAGCCGGACGCGGCACCGGCCTGGGAGATGTTGATGACCTTGGCACCTTGGTCCGCCGCGTAGACGATGGCCTGGTCGATCTCCTTGAGAAACTCCGAATTGGTGACGGTCGCACCCGAGTTTCCACTGTTCTTGATCTTCAAGGGCAGGATCTTGACGCCCGGGGCCAGTCCGAAGGCACCCTTTCCGCCCAGACCCTTGCCGGTCCCGGCGATGATTCCGGCGATGCCGGTTCCGTGGCCTTCCTTGTCGTCACCTACCCCGCCCGGGAGCCCACTGAAATCCTTGCCCGGCAGGAACTGCCCCGCCAGGTCCGGGTGGTCCAGCTTGAAGCCGCTGTCGATCACCGCGACGGTGACGCCCGCGCCCGTGGTGGTCTGCCACATCTCGGGGGCCTTCATGGCGTCCAGGTGCCACTGCTGGTCCCGGATCGAGTCGACCGCGGCGGCCGGCGTGGCCACCAGGCCCACCACCGTGCCCGCAGCCAGCAGGGCCGCGGCGAACCGCCGCCCCCGCGTTCCCGCGTCCGTCCGCCGCATCACATGCTCCCTCGTCGATCTCCCCGTGGTCCCGGGGCCGACGGGCCCCGGGACGGATCTGCCCGGCCACGGGTTGGATTCCCGTGGCCGGGCAGGTGGTCCGGCCTTACTCAATCACGCCGGGATTGCTCTGCGGGGTTCCGTTGGTCCAGGTCTCTTCGTCCTCGTGCAGGTAGTCGGCACGGTTGCGGCGCTCGCGCTCGTTGCGCCCGGCACCACCCTGACCGCCCATCATCCCGCCCTGGCCGCCGCGGGCACCCGAGGCGCCCCCGGCCGCACCGCCGGCGCCGCCCGCGGCACCGGCGCGGTTGCGCAGGCCGCTGCCGCCCGGCGTGAACTCGCCGCCGGCGCCGGGGCCCTTGCGGCCGCCGACCGTGCCACCGGCCGTCGAGGTCAGGCCACGGCCACGGCCACCGGCGGATCCGCCGCCCGCACCGCCCATGCCGCCGCCCATGCCACCCATGCCGCCCGGGGTCCCGGCGCGTCCGGCCTGTGCCTCCTTGGCGCCGAACACGTTGCCACCGGTCGTCCCGGCACCGGACCCGCCACGGCCGACGGTGCCGCCCGCGCCACCGGCGCCGACCGTTCCCGATCCGCCGCGGCCGGGGATGCTGCCCGCTCCGCCGATCTTGCCGCCACCACCGCCGGCACCGCCCCTGCCCGGGACGAAGCCGCCGCCACCACCGCCGGGAATGCCGCCGGGAACCCAGCCGGACCCGCCGCCGGGGATGGTGCCGGTACCGCCGCCGGGGATCGTTCCGCCGCCGCCACCGCCGGGCAGCGGGGAAACCGGGATCGTCCCGCCGGGCTGGCCGGTCCTGGGCGGCCCCGGGATGCTGTTGAGGTCGGTGCCGGGGTCGTTGATCCAGGGGAGCGTGCCGGGCGGACGATCGCCGGGCAGCGGCACCGGGACCGGGTCGATGTGTCCGGGGGGCGTGGGGCGCGGCGGAGTGCCGGGAACCCAGCCACCGCCACCGCCACCGCCACCGCCACCGCCGCTTCCACCGCCGCCGGGGATGCTCCCGCCGCCGCCACCGCTGCCGGACCCCTTGCCGGACCCCGAGCCGGAGCCGGAGCCGGACGAGTCGCCCCGGCCGCTCGGGCTGACCGGAACGTTTTCGACATCGTCGACGCTGCCCGGCGGCTTCGGCGTCTCCGGCATCGACAACGCGTTCAGCTGTGTGGCCGCCATCTGGTACGTCTGCGCCAGCTTCTCCATCTCGTGGATGGCTTCCTGGTGCGCCGCGACGACCCGCTTCTGGGCGGCCTGCGCCTCGGCGTCGGTGACCCAGTCGGAGTCGACCATGTTGGCCGCCTTGTCCGCCGCCGTGGCGCCGAACAGGCTGCCGACCGGGCCGAAGAGTCCGCCCGCGGCCGCGCCGGCGCCCTTGACCAGGCCGGTCGGCTGGTCCTTGTGCTTGCTGACCGCAGCCATGTCGGCCTTGGGCACGTCGGGGATGCCGTGCTTGGCGCTGGCGAGCGCCTGCCCGACCTGTTCGACGACCTGGCCGGTGACGCGCGAGGCCTCGCTGATCTCCCCCGCGGTCCGGTGGACCTTGGTGGCGAAGGCCTTGAAGGCGTCCGCCGCCGCGCCCTCCCAGTCGAGCTGGCCGAGGTGGGCCGCGAGCACCTTGCTGATCTCCTCCAGGGCCTTGGCCGCGCTGGAGATCTGGTTGCCGCGCTCGGAGACCTTCGCCGGGTCCGAGTTGGCGATCATCGCCTTGAGCTTCGCGTGGTCGATGCTCTCGAAGTTGGTACCGCCTGCCATCACTTGCTCCCCGTGTCAGTGAACCGCCCGGCCATCAGTAACCCCCGGCGCCCGCGCCGCCGCCCGCGCTCGTGGCCGGGGCCGCGGTGCTCGGGGCGGCCGGGGCGCTCGGCCGGCTGGGCGCCGCGGCGGACACGTTCGGCACGCTCACGCCGGTGTAGGACTCCGCCTGCCGGGCGACCGTGTTGATCGTGTTCGCCTGCTCCTCCTCGGTGGCCCCGTAGTTGGCGGCCGTCTGGGCGAGCGCGGAGGTCATGCCCTCGATCTGGACGGCCAGGCCCTTGACCAGTTCCTGGAGGCCGTTGAACGTCCGGTTGTACGCCGTCATGAGGTCCGCCGACTCGGCGAAGCCCTCTCCGAGGTTCCCCTGGTTCAGCTGAAGCTGGGACAGCTGGGACGCCGCCGCCGGCGAGGAGCTGAGTGCCTGCAGCAGTTCCTCCGCCCGCTTCTTGAACGTGACCAGGGTCTCCAGTTCCATCCGGACGCTCTGCGCGCCGTACGAGGCGACCAGCTGGGCAGCGCCCATGGCGGCGGCGGCCACGCCGCCCACCGCCCATCCGATCGCATCGGCCGACGGAGTGCCGCCGCCGCCACCGTCTGCAGCAAGGCTCACCACAGCAATCCACCTCTCCCCCGCGTGCGGGCAGCCCCTCGGCTGCCACACCGCAACACACCATCACCTACGAAGTCCGGTACAGCTTCTCGGCGTACGACCGGTCGGGCCGGCTGTCGCCACGGTCAATCGTAGCCACCCCCTCCGTCGGTGCGGCAGGGGCCTTGTCGTGGCCGGGCGAGATCGGTACGAACTTGACACGTACAGTTCCGTCGGACCGACGCACCGTCAACAGGCTTTCCCCGCCGGGCACCCGCCGAGGGGACCCGGTCCGGCCGGCGCTCTCCGGGGCCGAGCGGCCGGCGCCGGCCGGCGGCCACGGCCCACCCGGCAGCGTCCGCGCGACGCACCCCCGTCACCCGTACGACGCAGGCCCGACGCCCGCAGGACCACCGCCGCCGCCCGCCCGACCACCGCCGGACGCGCGCGCCGGACGCCCGTCCGACCCACCCCCGACCCACCGTCGAAGCACGCCCGAAACGGCCCCGGCCCGGGCCCCACGCGGGCCCGGCGCGATAGACTTGGGCGACCGGTTCAGCCCGGTACGACCTCTTCTGCCGCGCAATGTCGCACAGCAGCGACCCCTGGCCCTCCCGGCGCACCAGGAACGGCCTTCGCAGCGGATCGGACGTGATCGCGTGTCAGCCGAACGGCCGGACAGCCGGACCGGGCACCCACACCCACCCGCCGACCCACCCACCGGCACTGCGCCCACCGACCCACCGGCCGGCGCCCCACCCACCGGCGCGCCCCCCGCCGGCCCCCCGGCCACCGACTCCCCGGTCACCGTGCCACCCGCGGACTCCCCCGCGGACTCCCCGGCGCCTCCCCGGGCCTCCGCCTGGTGGGCCAGGGCGGCCCGGACCACCTGGCCGCCGCTGCCACTCGTGCTGATGCTCCGGGCCGCCGTCGGGATGGCCGTGCCGCTGTCCGCGGGGCTGCTGCTGGACCGCCTGGACCTCGGGATCTTCGCCGCCCTCGGCGCGATGCACGCGACCATGAACGACCGGGTGGAGCCGGCCCGGCTGCGCGCGCCCCGGATCGCCGGCGCCGTCCTCTTCTCGGCCCTCGGGATGCTGATCGGCTCCGGCCTGAAGGAGACCGGCAGCGGCCTCCTGACCGCCGGTCTGGTGCTCACCGCCGTCGCCTTCGCCTCCGGGGCGCTCAGCGCGACCGGTCCGCGCGGTTCGGCCGCCGGGCTGCTGCTGCTGGTGTCGGCGTCCCTGGGCAGCGGCATGCCGACGGCCCGTCCCTGGTGGGCCGGCGCGCTGATGGTGCTGGCCGGCGGCGCCCTGGTGTTCCTGCTCGGCCTGCCGCACCTGGCCCGGCGCCGCCGCCCGCACGCCGACCCGCGCAACCGCGCGCTGGCGGCCGCGTACGACGCGCTCGGCGCGACCCTGGCCGACCTGGGCACCCCGCAGGGGGCGAAGTCCCGCCAGCTGCTGACGGCCCGGCTGAACCAGCTGCAGGACCTGCTCCCGCCCGCCCGGGGCCGGGAGTCCGCCCGCGGGCTGCGGCTGCGCCGGATGTACGAGGCGGGGCTGGCCGCCACCGAGGCGGCCACCGGCCTGCTCTGGGCCTGGCGCGGGGTGCCGGCGGAGGTGGCCGCCGTGCCGGGGGCGCTGGCCCGGGCCGTCGAGCGGGGCGGCGGCGAGGTGACGGTCCCCGACTGGCAGCCCGACACGCCGGCCCGGCGGGCCCTGGACGCGGCGCTGCGGTCGGCGGCCGGCACGGTGGCGGGCCGGGACGCTGCCCTGGTCACCGCCCCGGCCCCGCCGCCGGACCCGTGGCGGATGCGGGTGCGGCTGCTGTCGCGCGGCTCGGTCCGGTACGGCCTGCGGGTGGCCCTGTGCATCGCGGTGGCGCAGGCCGCCACCGCCTGGCTGCCGCTGGACCGGAGTTACTGGGTGCCGATGACCATCGCCTTCGTCCTGAAGCCCGACCTCGGTTCGGTGTTCCTGCGGGCGGTCAGCCGTTCGGTCGGCACCGTGCTGGGGGTGGCGGTCACGGCGGCGATCCTCTCGCTGACGACCGGCGAGTGGTGGCTGACGGTGATCGCGGCGGTCTGCGTGGCGCTGCTGCCGTACGCGACCGCGGTGCACTACGGGCTGAACACGGTGGTGATGACGCCGATGGCGCTGGTGCTGCTGCAACTGGGCGGGCAGAGCAGTGCCTCGGACATCCGGCCGCGGGTGCTGGACACCGTGCTGGCCAGCGCGATCGTGCTGGTCTTCGGCTATCTGCTGTGGCCCGAGCGGCCCCGGCACCGGATCGAGCCGCTGCTGGTGGACGCGACCGGCGCGCTGCGCGCCTACCTGGCCTCGGTCGCCGGGTCCGGCCCGGAGCCGGTGGCCGAGGTGTGGCTGCGGCGGAGGGCGTACCGGGCGTTGGCCGACGCCCGGCAGGAGGTCCGGAACGGGCTGGCCGAGCCGCCGCCGACGGGCCGGCTGGCCGAGCAGTGGTTGCCGGCGACGGCGGCCCTGGAGCGGATCGGCGGCGGGCTGGCGGCGTACGCGGCGCAGATCCGGTACGGCGGGCAGGTGCCCGAGCCGGCCGAGGTGGAGCGGGTCCGGCGGGCCCTGGACGACCTGGCCGCGGCGGCCCGCTCGCACCGTCCGCCGACCCGGCCGGCCGTCCGCCCGACCGGGCCGCACGACCCGGCGCGCAGTGCGCTGGGCCGCGCGGCGGACGAACTGGAGACGCTGCTGCGCCCCTGAGCGCTCGCACCGGGGCCCCCGCGGCAGCGGGCGGTCATCAGCGCGCGGCCCTGACCCCAGGGCCGTGACCCCAGGGCCGTGACCCCAGGGCGATGACCTCAGGGCCGTGACGGGCGGCGGGCCGTGACCGCGGGGCCGTGACGGGCGGCGGGCCGTGACCGCGAGGTCCCGCCCCCGCGTTTCCCGCCCCGCCGCCCGGCCGGGGTCAGACCTGCTCGGCCAGCTCCATCCAGGCGAGCTCCAGCTCCTCCTTCTCCTCCCGGACGGCGCGGAGCTTGGTGTCCAGGTCGGCGACCTTGGCGAAGTCGGCGGCGTGCTCGGCGAGCTGGCTGTGCAGCTTGGCCTCCTGCTGGTCGAGCTTGGCGATCTGCCGCTCGATCCGCTGCAGTTCCTTCTTCGCCGCCCGGGTGTCGCCGACCGGCTTGGCGGGGGCCGCGCCGGGGACGGCGGCGGCGACCGTGGCGGCGATCTTCGCCCGGCGCTCCAGGTACTCGTCGACGCCGTTGGGGAGCATCCGGAGCTTCTGGTCGCCGAGCATGGCGTGCACGGTGTCGGTGGTGCGCTCGATGAAGAACCGGTCGTGGCTGATCACGACCATCGAGCCGGGCCAGCCGTCGAGGAGGTCCTCCAGCTGGTTGAGCGTCTCGATGTCGAGGTCGTTGGTGGGCTCGTCGAGGAAGAGCACGTTGGGCTCGTTCATCAGCAGGCGCAGCAGCTGCAGGCGGCGGCGCTCACCGCCGGAGAGGTCGCCGACCGGCGTCCACTGCTTGTCCTTGCCGAAGCCGAACTGCTCGCAGAGCTGGCCGGCGCTCATCTCGCGGCCCTTGCCGAGGTCGACCCGGCTGCGGATCTGCTCGACGGCCTGCAGCACCCGCATCGCCGGGTCGAGTTCGGCGACCTCCTGGGAGAGGTAGGCGAGGCGGACGGTCTTGCCGACCTTGATGACGCCGGAGGCGGGCTGGACGTCGCCCTCGGAGGCGTAGGCGTCGCGCATGGCGCGCAGCAGCGAGGTCTTGCCGGCGCCGTTGACGCCGAGCAGGCCGATCCGCTCGCCGGGGCCGAGCTGCCAGGTGAGGTCGTCCAGCAGCAGCTTGGGGCCGGCCTTGACGGTGACGTTCTCCAGCTCGAAGACGGTCCGGCCGAGGCGGGCGTTGGCGAACTTCATCAGTTCGCTCTTGTCGCGGGGCTCGGGGACGTCGGCGATCAGGGCGTTGGCGGCCTCGATCCGGTAGCGCGGCTTGGAGGTCCGGGCGGGGGCGCCGCGGCGCAGCCAGGCGAGCTCCTTGCGGGCGAGGTTCTGGCGCTTCTGCTCCTCGGTGGCCTCGATCCGGGAGCGCTCGGCGCGGGCGAAGACGTAGTCGGAGTAGCCGCCCTCGTACTCGTGCACGGAGCCGTGCTGGACGTCCCACATCCGGGTGCAGACCTGGTCGAGGAACCAGCGGTCGTGGGTGACGCAGACGAGCGCGGAGCGGCGGTTCTGGAGGTGCTTGGCGAGCCAGGCGATGCCCTCGACGTCGAGGTGGTTGGTGGGCTCGTCGAGGACGATCAGGTCGGGTTCGCCGAGGAGCAGCTTGGCGAGCGCGATGCGGCGGCGCTCGCCGCCGGAGAGCGGGCCGATGACGGTGTCGAGGCCCTGGCCGAAGCCGGGCAGGTCGAGGCCGCCGAAGAGGCCTTCGATGATGTCGCGGATCCGGGAGTCGCCGAGCCATTCGTGGTCCTCGCGGCCGGCGATCACCTCGTGGCGGATGGTGGCCGCGGGGTCGAGCGAGTCGTGCTGGGTGAGGACGGCCATCTCGACGCCGCCGGCGTGGGTGATCCGGCCGCCGTCGGGTTCCTCCAGCTTGGCGAGCATCCGGATGAGGGTGGTCTTGCCGTCACCGTTGCGGCCGACGACCCCGATGCGGTCACCCTCGCTGACGCCGAGGCTGACCCCGTCGAGAAGGGCCCGGGTGCCGTAGACCTTCGTGACGGACTCGATGGTGGCGAGGTTGACGGCCACGTGTGCTGCGCTCCTGGGATCGGCTGGGCCGGGGGATGCCCCGGTCTCCCAAGAGTAGTGGGGCCGGGGCGTGCGCCGGTCCGGCGTCCGCCCCGGCGGGCTCAGCCGGTGCGGACGGCCGCGCCGGGGACGGGCCCGTGGGTGGCGCGGGCGGTGCGGCAGGTGCCGGAGGCGGTGAGGGCGGCGGCGACGGCCTCGGCGGCTTCGGCGTCCTTGGCGAGGAAGGCGCAGGTGGGGCCGGAGCCGGAGACCAGGGCGCCGATGGCGCCGGCCTCGGTGCCGGCGGCGAGGGTGGCGGCCAGTGCGGGGCGCAGCGAGAGGGCGGCGCTCTGCAGGTCGTTGGTGAGGGCGGCGGCGAGGGCGGCGGGGTCGCCGTCGGCGAGGGCGGCGAGCAGGGCCGGGTCGGCGTCGGGGGTGGGGACGTCGGTGTCGGTGGAGCCGGTGCCGGCCTCTTCGCGGAGGCGGTCGCACTCGTGGAAGACGGCGGGGGTGGAGAGGCCGCCGTCGGCGACGGCGAAGACCCAGTGGAAGGTGCCGGTGACGGGCAGCGCCTCCAGGATCTCGCCGCGGCCGCGGCCGAGGGCGACGCCGCCGAGCAGGGCGAAGGGCACGTCGGAGCCGAGTTCGGCGGCGAGGGCGAGCAGGGTCTCCTGCGGGGTGCCGAGGGCCCAGAGGGCGTCGCAGGCGACGAGGGCGGCGGCGCCGTCGGCGCTGCCGCCGGCCATGCCGCCGGCGACCGGGATGTCCTTGGCGATGTGCAGGTGGACGTCCGGCTCGATGCCGTGGTGGGCGGCGAGCAGGCGGGCGGCGCGGGCGGCGAGGTTGCTGTCGTCGAGCGGGACCTGGCCGGCGTCGGGGCCGGTGCAGGTGAGGGTGGTGCCGGTGCCGGGTGCGGCCGGGGTGGCGGTGACCTCGTCGCCGAGGGCGACGGCGAAGAAGACGTTGGCGAGGTCGTGGAACCCGTCGCCGCGCAGGCCGCCGACGCCGAGCTGGACGTTGACCTTGGCGGGGACTCGTACGGTGACGCTCACTGGGCTTCCCCTGCGGGCTCGTGCTCGGCGGTCGCGGGCGCGGCGGCGGGCTTGTGCTCGGCGATGGCGGCGAACTGTTCGACGGTGAGCATCTCGCCGCGCAGCTTGTGGTCGATGCTGGCGCCGGCCAGGGCCTGTTCGGCGGCGGCGGGTGAGCCGGCCCAGCCGGCCAGTGCGGCGCGCAGGGTCTTGCGGCGCTGGGCGAACGCGGCGTCGACGACCGCGAACACCTCCTTGCGGGTGGCGGTGGTCCTCGGCGGTTCGCGGCGGATCAGCGAGACGAGGCCGGAGTCGACGTTGGGGGCGGGCCAGAAGACGTTGCGGCCGATGGCGCCGGAGCGCTTGACGTCGGCGTACCAGTTGGCCTTGACCGAGGGGACGCCGTAGACCTTGTTGCCGGGTTTGGCGGCGAGCCGGTCGGCGACCTCGGACTGCACCATGACCAGCGTGCGCTCGATGCTGGGGAAGGTCGCCAGCATGTGCAGCAGGACGGGGACGGCGACGTTGTACGGAAGGTTGGCGACCAGCGCGGTGGGCGGCGGTCCGGGCAGCTCGGTGACGTCCATGGCGTCGCTGAGCACCAGGGCGAAGTCCTTGGCCTTGGCGGGCATCCGGGCGGCGATGGTGGTCGGCAGGTGCGCGGCGAGCAGCGGGTCGATCTCGACGGCGGTGACGTGGGAGGCGACCTCCAGCAGCGCCAGGGTGAGCGAGCCGAGGCCGGGGCCCACCTCGACCACCGCGTCCTCGCCCGTCACGTCGGCGGCCCGGACGATCCGCCGTACGGTGTTGCCGTCGATGACGAAGTTCTGCCCGCGCTGCTTGGTCGGCTTGACGCCGAGGGCGGCGGCCAGCTCCCGGATGTCGGAGGCGCCCAGGAGGTGGCTGTCAGGGGTGGGGTCGGTGGTGCTCACCCGGCAAGGATACGGGCGGGGCGGGTGAGCACGGTCCGACGGCCTGCCGGGGTCGGTCCCGTCCCGGCCGGCCGGGACCTTCGTCCGGGCGGCTCAGTAGCCGAAGGCGCGGGCCGTGTTGGCGGCGATCGCGGTGGACAGCTCGTCCTCGTGCAGGCCCAGGGTGTCGGCCATCGACCGCACGGTGACCGGGATCAGGTACGGCGCGTTGGGGCGCCCGCGGTAGGGGTGCGGGGTGAGGAAGGGCGCGTCGGTCTCGACCAGGACGCGCTCCAGCGGGGTGGCGAGCAGGGCGTCCCGCAGCGGCTGGTTGGCCTTGAAGGTGACCGGGCCGGCGAAGGAGAGGTACCAGCCGTGCTCGGCGCAGGTCTTGGCCATCGCGGCGTCGCCGGAGTAGCAGTGGAAGACGGTGCGCTCGGGCGCGCCCTCCTCCAGCAGGACCCGGATGACGTCCTCGTGGGCGTCCCGGTCGTGGATGACCAGGGCCTTGCCGTGCCGCTTGGCGATCTCGATGTGGCGGCGGAAGGACTCCTGCTGGATGTCCACGCCGTCCGGGCCGGTGCGGAAGTAGTCGAGGCCGGTCTCGCCGACGGCCTTGACCTGCGGCAGGGCGGCGAGGGCGTCGATCTCGGCGAGGGCGGCGTCCAGGGCGGCGGCCCCGCCGGCCGGGCGCTGCTGCCCGGACCAGCCGTCCGGGTCCCCGAGGAAGATCCGGGGTGCCTCGTTGGGGTGCAGCGCGACGGCCGCGTGGACCTGCTCGAACTCGGCGGCGAGCTCCGCCGCCCAGCGCGAGCCGGCCACGTCGCAGCCCACCTGGACGACGGTGGCGACCCCGACGGCGGCGGCCTTCGCGAGGCCCTCCGCCGGGCTGCCGGACTGCATGTCCAGGTGGGTGTGCGAGTCGGCCACCGCCACCGCCAGCGGGGCGGGCGGGGGCGGCGGGGTCGACCGGTCGTCGTCTTTGCGGGCCATCAGGCTGCGGGCTTCTCTTCCAGGCGGGGGAACAGGATCTCGCCCTTGGTGACGGTGACGCCGGCGGGCAGCCGGCCCCAGTCGGCGGCGGAGGCGATGCGCTGCGCGGCGAGCGCGCCGAGGCCGGCCTCGGCGCCGAGCGAGACCCAGAGCTTCTCGGCGGTCACCGGCATCACCGGGTTGAGCAGGACGGCGGTGGCGCGCAGCGACTCGGCGGCGGTGTAGAGGATGGTCGCGAGCCGGGCGCGGCCCTCCTCCGAGTCGTCCTTGGCGACCTTCCAGGGCTCCTGGTCGCTGATGTAGCCGTTGACCTGCTTGACGAACTCGAAGATCGCGGCGAGGCCGCCGGCGAAGTCGAGGTCCTCGCCGATCTTCTGGTCGGCGGTCGCCACGGCGGCGGCCAGGCCCTGCGCGACGGCCTGTTCGGCGGGGCCGGCGGCGGTGGCGGCGGGCAGCGCGCCGTCGAAGTACTTGCCGACCATGGCGGCCACCCGGGAGGCGAGGTTGCCGAAGTCGTTGGCCAGCTCGGAGGTGTACCGGGCGGAGAAGTCCTCCCAGGAGAACGAGCCGTCGGTGCCGAACGGGATGGCCCGCAGGAAGTAGTAGCGGTAGGCGTCCACGCCGAAGTGCGAGGTGAGGTCCTGCGGCGCGATGCCGGTCAGGTTGGACTTGCTCATCTTCTCGCCGCCGACCATCAGCCAGCCGTTGGCGACGACCCGCTTGGGCAGCGGCAGCCCGGCGGCCATCAGCATCGCGGGCCAGATCACCGCGTGGAAGCGCAGGATGTCCTTGCCGACCAGGTGGACGGAGGCGGGCCACAGCTCGGCGAAGCGCTCGGGGTCGCTGCCGTAGCCGGCGGCGGTGATGTAGTTCTGCAGCGCGTCGACCCAGACGTAGAGGACGTGCTTCTCGTCCCAGGGCAGGGGGACGCCCCAGTTGAAGGTGGAGCGGGAGATGGAGAGGTCCTGGAGGCCCTGCTCGACGAAGCGCAGCACCTCGTTGCGGGCCGACTCCGGGGCGATGAAGCCGGGGTTCTCGGCGTAGAACTCCAGCAGCTTCGGGCCGTAGGCGGAGAGTCGGAAGAAGTAGTTCTCCTCCTCCAGCCACTCGACCGGCTTCTTGTGGATCGGGCAGAGCTTCTCGTCCTCGGTGGCGCCGTCGAGGAGTTCGGCCTGGAGCTTGTACTCCTCGCAGCCGACGCAGTACGGGCCCGAGTAGCCGCCCTTGTAGATCTCGCCCTTGTCGAAGAGGTCCTGGACGAACTCCTGGACGCGGTCGGTGTGGCGCTGCTGGGTGGTGCGGATGAAGTCGTCGTTGGCGATGTTCAGGTGCTGCCAGAGCGGCTTCCACGCCTCCTCGACCAGCTTGTCGCACCACTCCTGCGGGGTGACGCCGTTGGCGTCGGCCGTCCGCATGATCTTCTGTCCGTGCTCGTCGGTCCCGGTCAGGTACCACACCTTCTCGCCGCGCTGGCGGTGCCAGCGGGTGAGGACGTCGCCCGCCACGGTGGTGTACGCGTGACCGAGGTGCGGGCGATCGTTGACGTAGTAGATCGGGGTGGAAACGTAGTACGCCGGGGTCTGGGCCCCGGTGGTGCTGTGGTCTGCAGTGGCCGCCATGGTCGGAAAGCTTAGTCGCGCGCGGGGGCCGCCCTCGACCCGATTCCCGGCGTCCGGGCGCGGCGGTGCGGGCCCGGCCCGCCGGTCAGGACGCCGCCCTGCCGCGCGGCCGGGCCGGGGCACCGGGCGGCCGGGTGCCGGTCAGCCGCGCAGCCAGGCCCAGAACCCGGCCAGGCGCCCGCGCGGGGTCTCCTTCATCGGGGGACGGGCGGGGCCGGCCGGTTCGGCGTGCGCGCCGTAGCCGGGGGCGTGGTGGAAGGAGCGCTCGGTGCCGGCCACCCGGCCCGCCCGCATGATCCGCACGGTGTGTCCGCCGCAGCCCGGGCAGGTGGGCTTCAGCAGCGGCGACGGCACCCGGACCCCGTTGGCGTGGTACTCGAACACGATGTGGCCGTCCCGGGCCACGTGGTGCTCGATCTCGTACGCCTGCTCCCAGCCGTACCCGCAGCTCAGGCAGGCGAAGGAGTAGGCCTCCCGGACGGTCTCGACCGGGGTGGGCGGTCGGCTGGTCAGGCCGAGGTCGCTCAGTGCGTTGCCACCGAGGGGGCTGCCGATTGTGTCGCTCATCGCGTCTCCCAGCGCCCGCCGGGCCCTCGCCCGGTTCGGGTCTTTCATACCGGTGGATGCCCGGGGCGCCCAGGTCGATGCCCGGCTTGTCGAGACTTGGACCCGTATTGGGAATCCCTGTACGAAGTCCGGGCCAAAGCTTCAGATCATCGGGCGTTTACCAGGGCCTTTTTTCCAAGGTACGCGCCTGCGGCCCCGGTGGCACCCCCTGTTCTCAGCTGCTCGTGGCGGCCTCGTTCTTGGCCGCCACCACGGCGTCGAAGACCTCCCGCTTGGGCAGTTTCAGCTCCAGCGCGACGGCCGCGATGGCCTCCTTGCGGCGCTCGCCGGCCTCTTCCCGGACGGCCACCCGGCGGGCCAGCTCCGCGGGGGTCAGCTCGGCCGGCCCGGCCGGCGGGGCGCCGGCCACCACCACGGTGATCTCGCCGCGGACGCCCTCGGCGGCCCAGCTCGCGAGTTCGCCGATCGGGCCGCGCTTGACCTCCTCGTAGGTCTTGGTCAGCTCGCGGCAGACGGCGGCCGGCCGCTCCGGGCCGAAGGCCTCGGCCATCGCGGTGAGCGCCTCGGCGATCCGGTGCGGGGCCTCGAAGAAGACCATGGTGCGGGGTTCGGCGGCGACCTCGGCGAGCTGGCGGGAGCGGTCGCCGGCCTTGCGGGGCAGGAAGCCCTCGAAGGTGAAGCGGTCGACCGGCAGGCCGGACAGCGCGAGCGCGGTGAGCACGGCGGACGGTCCGGGCACGGCGGTGACCTTCACCTCGGCCTCGACGGCGGCGGCGACCAGCCGGTAGCCGGGGTCGGAGACCGAGGGCATGCCGGCGTCGGTCACCAGCAGCACCCGGGCGCCGCCGAGCAGCGCCTCGACCAGTTCGGGGGTGCGGCCGACCTCGTTGCCCTCGAAGTAGGAGAGCACCCGGCCCGCCGGGGTGACCCCGAGGGCCTGGGTGAGCCGGCGCAGCCGCCGGGTGTCCTCGGCCGCGATCACGTCCGCCGTGGCGAGCTCGTTGACGAGCCGGGGCGGGGCGTCCGAGACGTCGCCGATGGGGGTGCCTGCCAATACCAGTACGCCTGTCACGGGCCCCATCCTCGCAGGGTTCGGGGCACCGCGGTGCGGGCGGCCTTTCCGGACGAACCGGGCAGCTTCGGAGGGAGCCTCCGCCCTGGCGGACACCGCCCCTACGATGTGCGGGTGAACGGCGACACGGCGACTGGCGCGCCTACTGGTACAGACCACACCCCGCCGGGTGGCGTCGACGTGCTGGGCCGGACGGAACAGCCGTCCCCCGCCCTGCCGGCCGTCCCGGCCCCGCGCGAGGGCGCGGACGGCCCCGGGGACGGCCCGCCCGGCGACCGGCCGCCGTCCTGGCGCCGCACGCTGGAACGTTTCGGCCACCGCCCGCCCGGGCGGACCCCGCTGGCCGAGCGGCTGGTGCCGCCGATGCCTTCGGCCGGCGGGCCGCCGCTGGTGCTGAACCGGCTGGGGATCTTCCCGCCGGCGCGGCTCTGGGCCTGGCTGTGCCGCTGGGCCGGCTGGCTGGGGCCGCTGTCGGTGGCGCTGTTCGGCGGAGTGCTGCGGTTCACCGGGCTCGGCACGCCGCACGCGATCGTCTTCGACGAGACGTACTACGCCAAGGACGCGTACACGCTCTGGCACCTCGGCTACGAGAGCAACTGGGCGGACGGCGCCAACGAGGCGATCATGGCCTCGCCGCAGAACATCCCGTACCGGCTGGACGCGGCCTACGTGGTCCACCCGCCGGTCGGCAAGTGGCTGATCGGCCTGGGCGAGTACGTCTTCGGGATGAACCCGTTCGGCTGGCGGGCCGCGATGGCGCTGCTGGGCACCCTGTCGATCCTGATGATCGCCCGGATCGCCCGCCGGCTGTTCCGCTCCACGCTGCTGGGCTGCGTGGCGGGGCTGCTGCTGGCCGTGGACGGGCTGCACTTCGTGATGAGCCGGGTCGCCCTGCTGGACCTCGTGGTGATGTTCTGGATCCTGGCGGCCTTCGGCTTCCTGCTGCTGGACCGCGACCGCATCCGCGGCCTGATCGCCCGCCGCCTCGGTGACGCCCCCGACGCGGTGATCGCCCGCCGGATGAACCTCGGCTGGCGCCCGTACCGGATCGCGGCCGGCGTCTGCGTCGGCCTGACCTGCGCCACCAAGTGGAGCGGCCTCTACGTCGCGCTGGCCTTCGGGCTGCTGACCGTCCTGTGGGACGCCGGCTCCCGGCGGCTGGCGGGCGCCGCCCGGCCGTACCTGTGGACGCTGCTGCGGGACGCGGTGCCCGCCTTCTGCTCGATCGTGCTGACTTCGGTGGTCGTCTACGTCTCCTCCTTCGCCGGCTGGTTCGCCAGCAGCAGCGCCCCCGGGCAGGGCGGCTACGGCCGGGACTGGGCGGCCCACCGGGCCGGCCTCTCCCCCGAGTTCCTGCCGCTGCCGGTCCTCGGCCAGGTGCGGATGCCGTTCCGGTTCGGCATGACCTGGGTGCCCGACGCACTGCGCAGCCTCTGGCACTACCACTCGACGGTGTACGACTTCCACACCCACCTGACCAGCCCGCACACCTACCAGTCGAACCCGTGGAGCTGGCTGGTGCTGGGCCGGCCGGTGTCCTACTTCTACGAGTCGCCCAAGCTCGGCCAGAGCGGCTGCCAGGTGAACGAGTGCGCGCGCGAGGTGCTCGGCATCGGCACGCCGCTGCTGTGGTGGGCCGGCGTGGTGGCGCTGGCGTACTGCCTGTACCGCTGGGCGGTGCGGCGGGACTGGCGGGCCGGGGCGCTGCTCTGCGGCCTGGCCGCCGGGTACCTGCCGTGGTTCGCCTACCAGCAGCGGACCATCTTCCTCTTCTACGCGGTCGCCTTCGTGCCGTTCCTGGTGCTCGCGGTGACCATGATGGTCGGGGTGATGATCGGCCCGGCCGGGGCCTCGCAGGACCGCCGGATCATCGGTTCGACGGCGGCCGGCGCGCTCCTTCTCGCCGTCGTGTGGAACTTTTTGTACTTCTATCCCCTCTATACGGGGCAGACGATACCGATGGACGACTGGCGTGCCCGGATGTGGTTCACCAGCTGGATCTGACGCGGCGCAGGACGGCCGCGCCAGGTACCGGATGCATCACGGGACCCCCACGTTTCGTGAGCGCACGGTTCGGACCGGCCTAGGCTGGTCCCCGAACGTGCGTCCGCCACACCCGGACGCCCGCCAGTCGCCAGACCCTTGGGGGACCAGCACCATGCGCAGAGGCGCGAAGATCGGCATTATCACCGGCGTGTCCGTCGCGATGATCGGCGGAGCGGGCTACGGCGCCTACAGCCTCGTGGGCTCCTCCGACGACCCGAAGACCCCCAAGGCGCGCACGGTGGTCGCCGAGCCGCCCTCGGCAGAGCTGGCCGCGAGCGGGAGCAAGGCGTTCCTGGACGCCTGGGCCTCGGGCGACCTGGAGGCGGCCGGCAAGCTCACCGACGACCCGCAGGCCGCGACCACCGCGCTGACCGCGTTCAAGGACAAGGTCAAGCCCAGCGCGATGACGCTGGCCACCAGCGGGCCGGCCACCGCGGCCGCCGTCGCGGCCGCCACCAGTGCCTCCCCCGCGGCGGCCCCGAAGGCCACCGGCACGGCGAGCGCCGCCGCCTCGGCCCCGGCCGGCGCCACCGCGGCCCCGCCGCCGCCCGGGCAGGTGATGATGGCCTTCAAGGCCAAGGCCGAGTTCGCCGGCACCACCAGCACCTGGAGCTACGACGGCTTCCTCGGCGTGGTCAAGATGAGCGACGGCACCGCCTCCGTGCACTGGGCCCCGTCGGTGATCCACCCGCACCTGGCCGAGGGCGAGACGATCACCGCACAGCCGATCTTCGCGCCGCCGTCCAACATGACCGACCGCAACGGCAAGTCGCTGGCCTCGTACGCCTCGCTGACCAGCATGCTGGCGGGCATCCCGAAGAACAGCCTGCCGGCCAACGACCCGGCGGACGCGGGCAACGGCGTGGTGATCCTGGACGCGGCCGGCAAGGCCACCCCGGAGAACCTCTTCACCATCACCGCGCCCAAGCCCGGCAAGCCGCTGAAGCTCACCATCGACGGCGCGCTCCAGGCCGCCGCCGAGAAGGCCGTGCTGGACCAGTCGCAGGGCGGCAAGCGCAAGGCCGCCCTGGTCGCGATCGAGCCGACCACCGGCAAGATCCTGGCCGCCGCCAACGCCCCGGCGACCGGTTTCAACACCGCCTTCCTGGGCGCCACCGCGCCCGGCTCCACGATGAAGGTGATCACGGCGGCGGCGCTGCTGGAGGCCGGGCTCAGCCCCGAGTCCCCGATGCCGTGCCCCGCGACCACCTCGGCCGGGCACACCATCAAGAACGACTTCGAGGAACCGCACCCCGAGTACACCCTCAAGGACGACTTCACGAACTCCTGCAACACCGCGTTCGTGATCGAGGGCAAGGCCAAGCTGAAGTCCGGCGACCTGGCCGACATCGGCGCCAAGGCCTTCGGCCTCGGCACCACCTGGAAGGTCGGCGTGCCGAACTTCGACGCCGTCATCCCCGGCGCCGGGCAGAACCCGGACGAGACGGCCGACGAGTACTACGGCCAGGGCAAGATCAAGATGAACCCGCTGGCGATGGCCTCGGTCGCGGCCACCGTCAAGGGCGGCGTCTTCAAGCAGCCCATCCTGATCGAGGGGCTCCCGCAGATCGAGGCCCCCGGCAAGCTCTCCCCCGACACCCTGACCAAGCTGCGCGCCCTGATGGCGGCCACCGCCCACAGCGGCACCGCCGCCGGCCCGATGGGCGGCCTGAAGGGTGACATCGGCGGCAAGACCGGCACCGCCGAGCGCGCCGCCGGCCAGGCCACCGACAGCTGGTTCACCGCCTACCGCGACAACCTGGCGGTCGCCGCCATGGTCGAGGGCGGCGGCCACGGCGTCGACGCGGCCGGCCCGGCCTCGGCGGCCGTGCTGGCGGTCGGCAACGGCGGCTGACGACCACGCCGAAGGGGGCGGGTACGGGCAGGCTCCCGTACCCGCCCCCTTCGCGTTCCCTAGGCCCCGGCCCGGACGCTTTCCGGCGGGCCCAGCGGCAGGCTGAGCAGACAGGGCACCGGCCGGCGGGCCGTCCAGCGGTGGGCGGCCAGCCGGGGCCAGATCACCAGCACGGCCGGCAGCGCCAGGTAGCCGAAACGCCCGGCGGGGGCGAGCGTGAACGCTATCGCCAGCCCGGCCGCCAGCAGGTCGGCCGCGGCGATGGCGGACACCGGCGGACGGGCCAGCAGCCAGATGGCGACCGCGGCGCCGCCCATCGTCAGCAGGGCCAGCGAGACGGTGTGCCCGGTCGGGCCGAACCCCGCCAGCACCTTGCCCGGCAGCGGACTGCCGGCCGGGGTGTGGATCGCGGTCAGGCCGAGCGGGAACCGGACCACCTGCTCGCGCAGCACCGCCGGCTCGGCCAGCGCGACCGGCAGGACGACCGCCAGCGCGGCACCCACCGCCGTCAGGCCGGCCCGGACGGCGGGCCGGCGCCCGTACAGCCGCCAGATCAGCAGCACCGCGACCGGCAGGGCCGGCCAGGCCGTCCACTTCAGGCTGCAGGCGAGGGCCAGCACCAGCCCGGTGGCGACGGTGCGGTCCCGCTCGGCCAGCGCCATCGCCAGGCAGCAGACCCCGATCAGGGGCAGGTCGACGCCGCCCACCACCAGCGCCAGGGCGATCAGCGGCGAGGCGGTCAGCACCGCCAGCGGCAGCACCGGCCCGCGGTCCCGGGTCGGGCGCAGCAGCCGCCAGCAGGCCAGCAGGCAGCCCAGGAAGGTCAGGGCGAACCAGATCCGGGCGTCGCCGAGCACCTGGGTCAGCGGGCCGGCGTTGCCCAGCAGGGTGCGCGGCAGGCCGAACACGGCCATCGCCGGCAGGTACGGGTTGTAGTCGCTGACGACCACGGGGTGGGTCAGGTAGGGGCTGCCGGTGCCGAGCAGCAGCCGGGCCGAGCGCTCGACCACCATCACCTCGGACTGGTGGCGGCCCTGCAGCGCGAGCAGGGCCAGCGGCAGCAGGACGGCGCCGAGCAGCGCGACGGCGGCCGCGGCCCGGGCGGCGAGGCGGCGCGGCAGGGTCGCGCAGAGCAGGCCGGCCAGCAGGTAGGCGGGCGCGGCGACGGTGCCCCAGAGCCGCTGGTTGGCGAGGTCGGAGACGACCGGGAAGGCGGCCGCCCAGACGGCGGCGACGGCGCAGCCGAGCAGCTGGACCCGGCGCATGGCGGCGAGCCGGGCCGGGCCCAGGGGCTCGGGGCGGCCGCCCGGTCCGGGGTCGTCGCCGCGTTGGCGCGGGAAGTCCCGTGAGCCGCGGCGCCCGCCGGGCCGGCTCGCGGCACGCGCCCGGCCCCCGGGCACGGCGGTGGCCGTGGCCGGGTGGGCCTGCGTGCTGCGGCGGCCGGTGAGGCGCCCGCGGCTGCGGGGCTGGCCGGGCGTGCGGGTGCTCACCATGAGGGAAGGTTAGGCGCGGGGGGCGCGCCGTGTCGCGAAGTTGGCGCAGGGGCTTCGGGGTGTCTCGGTGCGGCACGCGGGGCCGCCGGCCGTGTCAGGTGACCGGCGGCCCGGCGCTGACCTGCGCGGACGGGCCGTGCCCGGCCGCCGGGGGTCCGCATCGGCGGGCCGGTCAGCCGACCTCGGCGGGTTCGGGTTCCACGATGTGGTTCAGCCTGGAGTGGTGGACGCTGTAGCCGAAGTAGACGGCGGCGGCGACGGCGAGGGCCGCGCCGGCGAACAGGTAGACCTTCGGGTCGAGGCCGTAGATCAGGTAGCCGCAGAACCCGACGCTGAGCAGCGGGGTGACCGGGTAGCCGGGCACCTTGAACCCGCGGGCCAGGCCGGGCTGGGTGCGGCGCAGCACGATCACGCCGATCGAGACCACCGAGAAGGCGACCAGGGTGCCGAGGCTGGTGAGGTCGGTGAGGATGTCCAGCGGCACGAAGGCGGCCAGGGCGGCGACGGCGGTGCCGACCACCAGGGTGTTCCAGACCGGGGTGCCGGTGCGCGGGGAGAGCTCCGCGAACTTCTTCGGCAGCATGCCGTCGCGGCCCATGGAGTAGAGGATCCGGGTCTGGCCGTAGATCACCACGAGGGTGACGCTGAAGATCGAGATGATCGCGCCGAAGGCGAACATCATGGCCGGCCAGCTCTGGCCGGTGATGTCCTGGAGGATCTGGGCGAGTCCGGCCTCCTGGCCGTCGAACCTGCTCCAGTGCTGGGCGCCGAGGGCGGCGATCGCGACGCCGATGTACAGCAGGGTGACCACGACCAGCGAGATGATGATCGCCAGCGGCAGGGTGCGGCGCGGGTTCTTGACCTCCTCGCCGGCGGTGGAGACGGCGTCCAGGCCGATGAAGGAGAAGAAGATGCTGGAGGCGGCCAGCTGGACGCCGCTCGCACCGAACGGCATGAAGTCGCTGAGGTTGCCGGAGCGGAATCCGCTGAGGCCGATCACCACGAAGAGCAGCAGGATGAAGATCTTGATGCCGACCATGGTGGCGTTGACCTTGGCGGACTCGCTGACCCCGCGCACGAGCAGGAAGCAGACCATCCCCACCAGGATCACGGCGGGCAGGTTGAAGTAGCCGCCGTGGCCCGGGGCGGAGGCCAGGAACTCGGGTATCCGCACACCGAGGGCCAGGTCGAGGAACTTGTTCAGGTACTCGCCCCAGCTGACGGCGATCGCCGAGGCGGAGACGCCGTACTCCAGCAGCAGGCAGACGCCGACGCCGAAGGCCACGCCCTCGCCGAGGGTGGCGTAGGCGTAGGAGTAGGAGGAGCCGGAGGCGGGGATGGCGGAGGCCATCTCGGCGTAGCAGAGGGCGGTGAGGCCCGCGGTGACCGCCGCCAGGACGAAGGACAGGATGACGGCGGGCCCGGCGTCGGGCACCGCGCTGCTCAGGACGAAGAAGATGCCGGTGCCGACGGTCGCCCCGATGCCGATCGCGGAGAGCTGCCAGAGCCCGATCGTGCGCTTCAGGTGGATGCCCGAGCGTCCGCCGCCGGCCGGTGCGCCGGCCGGGAGTTCGTCCCGGCCCTCGCTCTCCGCGATCAGGGTGGCGACGGGCTTCCGCCTGAGGAGTCGTTCGCCGAGGGTGGTGGTGCTGGCCAAAACGTGGATCCTTCTGGGCGGGGAGAGGGTGTTCCTTGCCGCCGGTCACCCGATGGGCCGTGGGGTGCCATCGGGGACCAACCGAACAAAGATGGGACAGTACCCCGCGAATGCACCAGTGTCGCAAACGAACAGTCCGGACGGTCGCATTGGACGATTCGTCGAGTATGTCCGCACAAACCGGACACTTCGCGGGCGACGTACCGCCGTACCGGGTGGTAGGGGTGCGCCGGCTCAGCCGCCCAGCACCGCCTGCATCACCGAGCGGGCGATCGGGGCGGCCAGGCCGCCGCCGGTGACGTCGGTGGCGTCGCTGTCGGCGACGACCACGGCGACGGCCACCGGGGGCACCTCGCCGGAGCCGGCCGGCCTGGCCCAGGAGATGAACCAGGCGTACGGGGTGCCGGTGTTGTCGACGCCCTGCTGGGCGGTGCCGGTCTTGCCCCCGACGGTGGCGCCGCGGATCTTCGCGTTGGTGCCGGTGCCCTTCTCCACCACGTCGGTCATCAGCCGCTGGACCTGGGCGGCGACGGCCGGACTGAGGGCCTGCTTGTACGTCCGCGGCTCCATCACCTGCACGGCCGTGCCGTCGCTGCGGGTCAGCCTGTCCACAAGCTGTGGATACATCACCGTGCCGTTGTTGGCGACGCCCGCCGCGACCATGGCCATCACCAGCGGGGTGGCGGCGGTGTCGAACTGCCCGATCGACGAGAGCGCGAGCTGCGACTCGTCCATCTTCTCGTCGAAGTTGGAGCGGGCCGCCCGGAACGGGATGTCCAGCTTCGCGTCGTTGAAGCCGAAGTCCCGCGCCGTCGAGAGCATGCCGTCCAGCCCGGTCCGCACCCCGAGGTACCCCAGCACGCTGTTGCAGGAGTAGATCATCGCGGTGTCCAGCGAGAGGTTCGGCCGGTTGCACACCGGGGTGTCGTTGACCAGCGGTGTCGTGGTGCCGGGCAGCACGTACGGGTAGGGGGCCCCAGTCGGCGCGTCGATGTCGGTCACCGTGCCGGCGGCCAGCGCCGCCCCCGCGGTGACCACCTTGAAGGTGGAGCCCGGCGGGTAGATCTGCCGCAGGGCCCGGTTGAGCATCGGCTGGTTGGTGTCGGCCTGCAGCTTGTCCCAGGCCTGCTGGTCGGCGGCGGAGGTGCCGGCGAAGGAGCCGGGGTCGTAGCCCGGGGTGCTGGCCAGCGCCAGGATCCGGCCGGTGGCGGGCTCGATCGCGGCGACCGCGCCCTTCTGGCTGCCCAGGCCCTTCGTCGCGGCCTGCTGGGCGGCCTTGTCGATCGTGGTGTAGACGTCACCGCCGGGGTTCTGCTTCCGGGCGATCGCGTCCCACAGCGCCCAGCCGGCCAGCCGGGGGTCGGTGCCGGAGAGGACGTCGTCCTCGGTGCCCTCCAGCTGGGTGTTGCCGTAGGTCTGCGAGGAGTAGCCGGTGACCGCGGCGTACAGCGGGCCGTCGGTGTACGTACGCCGGTAGTCGTAGCGGCCGCCGGTGGGGACGGAGCCGGTCACGGTGTCGTGGCCGACCAGGATGTTGCCGCGCGGCTGGCTGTAGCGCTCCACCGTCAGGCGCTGGTTGGCGGGGTTGTGGTCGAGCTCCTTCGCCTGGAAGACCTGCACCCGGGTGGCCTGGGCGGCCAGCGCCACGATCAGCAGCACGCAGAAGGTGCCGGCCCGGCGCCCGGTGGTGGAGATGCCCGGCAGCCCCTGCGGGCCGCCCGCCGAGGAGCCGGCCCGGCCCCGGCGCGGCATCAGCCCTCCTCCGGCCGCGGCGCGGGGCGCCGGGCCACGTCGCTCATCCGCACCAGCAGCGCGACGATGATCCAGTTGGTCACCACCGAGGAGCCGCCCTGGGCGATGAACGGCAGCGTCATGCCGGTCAGCGGGATCAGGTCGAGGACGCCGCCGGCCACCACGAAGACCTGGATGCCGACGATCGCGGCCAGCCCGATCGCCAGCAGCCGGCCGAACGGGTCGGTGAGCGCGATGCCCGTCCGGAACCCCCGCGAGACCAGCAGCGCGTACAGCAGGAACAGCGCGATCAGGCCGGTCAGGCCGAGCTCCTCGCCGATGGTGGCGAGGATGAAGTCCGACTTCGCGGCGAAGCCGATCAGGATCGAGTGGCCGTTGCCGAGACCGGTGCCGAGCAGGCCGCCCCAGGCGAAGGCGAACAGGGACTGGGCGATCTGGTTGGCGCCCCGGCCGGCCTCGATCGAGCCGAGCGGGTCGAGCCAGTCGGTGACCCGGCTGTGCACGTGCGGGGAGAGCCGGCCGACGCCGGCCGCGCCGACCGCCGCCAGCAGCAGCCCGATGGCGATCCAGCCGCTGCGGGCGGTGGCCACGTAGAGCATGACCACGAAGAGGCCGAAGAAGAGCAGCGAGGTGCCGAGGTCCGTCTCCAGCACCAGGACCCCGACGAAGGCCGCCCAGATCAGCAGCACCGGCCCGAGCACCCGGCCGACCGGCAGCTGCACCCCCCAGATCCGGCGGCCGGTCAGGGCCAGCGCGTCCCGGTGGACGGCCAGGTAGGCGGCGAAGAACACCGCCAGCAGGATCTTGGCGAACTCGCCCGGCTGGAACGAGAGCGGCCCGACGGTGATCCAGATCCGCGAGCCGTACACCGGGGGGAAGAGCACCGGCAGCACCAGCAGCACCAGCGCCACCAGCGCGCCGCTGTAGGCGTAGCGCTGCAGCCGCTTGTGGTCGCGCAGCAGCAGCACCACCCCGATGAACAGCGCGACCCCGAGGGTCGACCAGAGCAGCTGGGTGGGGGCGGCCTCGCTGCGCGGGGTGGCCCGGTCCAGCCGGTAGATGACGACCAGTCCGACCCCGTTGAGCAGGATCGCGATCGGCAGCAGCAGCGGGTCCGCGTACGGCGCCCGGCGGCGGATCACGCCGTGCGCCAGCAGGGCGAGGACGCCTAGCGCCGCACCGTACCCGGCGGCGCCGGAGGGCACCGAGCCGTCGATGTTGACGCCGACCTCGATGTAGCCGAGCACGGCGATCAGGACGGCGGCCAGCACCAGGGCGAGTTCGGTGTTGCGGCGGGTGCGCACCGGCCGGGGCCGGGGGGTCGACCTCGCCACCGCGGATGGGGTCGCCACGGACCGTCCTGTCGGGGCTCGTCGGGGTGGGTCGGGCGGGCGGGGCCCGGCCCCCGGTCGCGGGGGCCGCACGGACGGCCCCGGGGGCGGCGCGGCCGCCGCCCGCCCGCCCCCGGAGTGCCGCGGGAGGAGCCTCAGACGCCCGCGGTGTGCGCCTGCGCGGACTTCATGGCGGTCTTCAGGTGCTCCTCCGCCTCGTCGGACAGCGAGGTCTGGATGATCTCGCCGCCGTACTGGGCCAGCGCCGGGACGACCTTGTCCGCGGTCGCCGTCCGGACCAGCAGGAACAGCGCGGCGCTGCCCGGCTGGAGCTTCTCGCCGACGGTGCGCATGAAGTTGTCGTCCACCCCGATGTCGGTGGAGGCGCCGACGGCCGCGCCGGTGGCGCCGCCGATCGCCGCGCCGAGGAAGGGCATGAAGAAGAGCAGGCCGATCACCCCGCCCCAGAGCGCGCCGGAGGCCGCGCCCGCGCCCGTGGTGCTCACCGCCTGGTGGAGCTTGATCTTGCCGTCGTCGCGGCGCTCCACGACGACCACGTCCTCCAGGTCGATCAGCTTCTGCTTCTGCAGGCCGAGGGCTTCGCTGCGGACCGCCTGGGCGGTGGCGACATCCGGGTAGGCGATCGCGAACAGGTTGCTCACGGGGGAGGTCCTTCCAACTCGTCGAGCGTGCCGGCCGGGCGCGGGGCAGCCGGTACGGCGGCCCCCTGGCCCTGCGCGTCACCCTAGCGAGCAATAGCCATATTTATTTCCTTTGGTGCCGGTGTGTCCCGTTTTTGCCGCCCGGCGACCGCGGGCCCGCCCGCCACCTGCCCCGGCCGCCACTCGCCCCGCCCGCCACCTGCCCCGCCCCGGCGGCGCTCAGCCGGTACGGCGCCCCGCCAGCGCGCAGGCGCCCGCCGCGGCCACCGCCAGCAGCACCGCGGCCGGCACGAGCGCCGCCCACGGTTGGCCCACCCGCCCCGACCGCGAGGCGTCCACCAGCTCCCGGACGGCCGCGTTCGCCGGCGACAGCGGCGCCACCAGCGCGAGGGTCGCCGCCGCGAGCGCCAGCGGGATCCCGTACTGCCCGCGCAGCAGCACCGGCCGGTTGCAGAGCGCGCCGACCGCCACCCCCAGCAGGACGCACACCGCGGAGGCCAGCAGGCCGGCCGACAGGGCCGCCCCCAGCGGCGCCGGCGGCACCTTGCGGTTACTGACCGGGCCGCTCACCGCCCACAGTGCGAGCGTCCCGCCGACCGCCAGCAGCAGGCCCGCCGAGAGCGCCGTCAGCAGCGCCGCCACCTGCACCCGGGGGGCGGTGGCCACCGCCGTCAGGCAGGCCCGCGAGGCGGCCGGCTCCGCCGTCACCACCACCCGCACCAGCCAGGCGGTGACCGGCAGCAGCACCGCCGCGCCGACCGCCTGGCTGCCGAGCAGCGGATCACCGATCGACACGGCGATCACCATCAGCAGCGTGTACGCCAGGACGGGCGGCAGCCAGCCGTAGGAGCGCAGCAGCAGGGCCGCCTGATAGCGGACCAGCGCCCTCACGGGGCCGCCTCCACGACCGGCTCCACGACCGGGGCCCCGGCCGGCTCCGCATCCCGGCCCCCGCCGCCCTCGGCGTCCCCCTGGCCGGCGGCCGGCGCCTCGGCCACCGGGTCCGTCAGGCGACGGACCGCCAGCACCCGGACGGCCGAAGGGCCGTCGAGCAGCCGGCGCAGCAGCGCGTCCGACTGCCCGGCCCGGACGGTGAGCCGCACGGCGGTGCCGGCCAGCGGGGTGCGCTCCGGGTCGCCGGGCAGCCGGGCGGGCAGCAGCCCGGCCAGCGGGCCGTCCGGGGAGTCCGCGTCGATCTCGACCAGGGGGCCCGGCGCCCCGCCCTCCCCGCTCGCGTCGGCCGGCAGGCGGTGCAGCGCCCCGTCCTCCCCCACCCGGTAGCCGTCGGTGGCCAGTCCGGCCAGGCGGCCGGGGTCGTGGTCGACGAACAGGACGACGCCGCCGAGCGCGGCCCGCTCGGCGGCGGCCTCGTCCAGCAGGGACCTGGCCGCCCGGTCCAGTCCCGTCCACGCCTCGTCCAGCAGCAGCAGGTCGGCCTCGGCGAGCAGGGCCTGCGCGACCGCGACCTTCTGGCAGGTGCCCTTGGAGAGGCGGCTCATCGGGGTGCCGGCCTGGGCGGTGACCCCCAGCCGCTCCAGCCAGCCGTCCGCCCGCCGGCGCGCCTCGGCGGCCGGCAGTCCGTGCACCCGGCCGAGCGCGGCCAGGTAGGTACGGGCGTCGAAGGGCAGCGCGGGCGGGAACCGCTCGGGCACGTACGCCCGCCGCCGGGGCCGCCGCACCCGCCCCTCGCTGGGCCGTTCGATCCCGGCGGCCAGCTTGAGCAGAGTGGACTTGCCGCTGCCGTTGGGCCCCTCGATCCGCACCAGCGCGCCCGGCTCCAGGGCCAGGTCGGCGCCCCGCAGGACCCACCGCCCGCCCCGGCCGTAGCGCTTGCCGACACCGTCCAACCGCATCCGCCGCCCCCATCCCTTTGCTCGGCAGGGTAGTTCGCCGCGTGTTCGGACGGCGTCAGGGCGGCCCCCGCGTTCGCCATCGCGAACTGATGATCCCTAGGATTCGCCGGGTGACTACCGACCGACGACCGACGGCCAGGCTCGGCAGCCTGTTGGCCGCTCTCGCGATAGCGGGCGGTGCGCTGCTCAGCGGCCTGCCCGCCCATGCCGACGAACCATCAGGCGGCGCCACCGCCAAGGCCACCGGGGAGGCCCCCAAGGTCGACCTCGTCCTGGACGTCAGCGGCTCCATGCGGGCCGCCGACATCGAGGGGAAGAGCCGCATCTCGGTGGCCCAGCAATCGCTGAACGAGGTGATCGACGCCCTGCCGCCGGAGACCGACTTCGGCATCCGCACCCTCGGCGCCAACTACCCGGGCGACGACAAGGCGCAGGGCTGCCTGGACACCAAGCAGCTCTTCCCGGTGGGCAAGACCAACAAGGTGGAGGCGAAGACCGCCGTCGCCACCCTGCGGCCCACCGGCTGGACCCCGATCGGCCTCGCCCTGCGCGGCGCCGCCCAGGACCTCGGCAAGGGCGAGACCACCCGCCGGGTGGTGCTGATCACCGACGGCGAGGACTCCTGCGCCCCGCCGGACCCGTGCGACGTGGCCCGTGAACTCGCCGCCCAGGGCATCCACCTGGTGGTCGACACGCTCGGCCTGGCGCACGACGACAAGACCCGCCAGCAGCTGCTCTGCATCGCCAACGCCACCGGCGGCACCTACACCGACGTACGGACCCAGGAGCAGCTCACCGACAAGGTGAAGCAGCTGGTGGACCGCTCGGTGGACACCTACACCGTGACCCCGACCAAGACCGCCGGCACCGACACCTGCGCGACCGCGCCGGTGCTGACCCCCGGCGTCTACAGCGACCGGGAGAAGTTCTCCGAGCACCGGGTCTACCGGGTGCCCGTGCAGGCCGGCCAGGAGCTGCGCGCCTCGGTCAGCGTCTCCGTCGACCGGGCGGTGGCCCGCGACTACGGCGTACTGCTGCAGGCGACCAGCACCGCCGGACAGGAACTCGTCCGGGGCACCGACGCGGGCAGCGGCCGCACCGACGTGGCCTCCACCGGCCTGCGCTGGTCGGCCTCGATGACCTCCGCCTCGCCGACCGCCTCGGCCTCGGCCTCGGCCTCGCCGAGCGGCGCCGCCCGGACGGACGTCTGCCTGGTGATCAGCAACTCGCTGGCCCCGCAGCCGGGGGTGGCGGCCGATCCCGGACTGCCGCTGGAGCTGACCGTCGACCTGGCGGCGGCCTCCCCGGCCCCGGACGGCCCGGCGATGGGACTCGGCCACGGCTGGATCCTGCTGCTGGTGCTGACCCTCGCCGGCCTGCTCACCGGCCTGCTCTTCGGCTGGATCGCACGCTGGCGCATCGCTGTCTGGCGGGAGAACTGACCATGCGTACCCCTCTCAGGACCTCGCTCGCCGCCCTCGCCCTGGCCCCGGTGCTGGTGCCGCTGGCGGCCCCCGCCGCCTCGGCCGCCTCGCCGTCCCCCTCGCCCTCGGCGAGCAGCACGGCGCCCAGCAGCAAGGTCGGGACCACCTTCCTGACCGCGACCACGCTGGCGCCCGGCCAGGACGCCAAGGTGTCCGCGTCCACCGGTGACTACCTCTACTGGGCCTTCGCCGCGGCCGAGGGCCAGACGCCCACCCTCTCGCTGAACGTCACGCTGGCCCCGGCCGCCGACCGGCACGGCCCGCAGACCTGGAGCGTGGAGGTCTTCGACGGCCTGCGCCGCCGCCAGTCCTGCACCGCCGGCACCCAGAACGCGACCGGCGAGGCCACCGCGGCCTCCCTGGCACTCGGCTGCACGCTGCGCCAGGTCCGTTCCTGGGCCGAGCCGTGGTCCGGCGACCCGCTGCCGGGCACGTACTACGTCCGGCTCTCGGTGGCCGACGCACCGCAGCAGGACCTCGGCCTCGCCGCCTCCGTCCAGCTGCACATCGCCACCAAGGGCGGCCAGGACGACGCCCAGCCCGAGGGCGGCTCGCTGAAGGCGCCGCTGGTGCCGCCGGTCAACGCCGGTGCCACCGCCGCTCCGGGCAGCACCGCGGTGCCGGCCGCCGGCGCCCGCGCGGCCGCCCCGGCCGAGCCCGAGTCGCACTGGTACACCGGCTGGTTCTCCGGCTGGAACAGCCGCTGGTTCTGGACGGTCGCCGGCGGCGCGCTGGCCGCCCTGGCGGGCGTCGCGGGCTACACGCTCACCCGCCACCCGCGCGGGCGGCGGCCGGCCCGGTACGGCGCCGTCCCGCCGCAGGCCCAGCCGCAGGGGTCGAGCCAGGCACCCGCCCCGGGCCAGTACCCGGGCTCCGGGCAGCGCTGACCGCCAACCGCACGCCGGACGGCGGCGGGAGCACGGCGAAGGGCCCGGCCGGAGAGGATCTCTCCGGCCGGGCCCTTCCGTCCGTCAGGCCGGCCTGTTCAGGGCCGGCCCGGCGGACGCCGCCCGCCCGGGAGACCCGGGCGGGCACGGCATCAGCTGCGGCCGGCGCGGCGGCGGCTGAGGAAGACAGCGCCACCACCCAGCGCGAGCAGCGCGGCGCCACCGGCCGAGATGGCGATGGTCTGCGTGCTGTTGCCACCGGTGCTGGCGAGGTTCTCGGACGGCGTGGTGGAGACCGGCGCGACGGTCGGGTTACCGACCGGGCCCGCGTCGGTGGGCACCGGCGCCGGGGCCGAGGACGACGAGCTCGGGGTCGCCGAGGTGGTCGGCGTGGCCGAGGTGGTGGGGGTCGCCGACGGCGAGACCGAGGCCGACGGGCTGGCGCTGGTGCTCGGGGTGACCGTGGCGGTCGGCGAGACGGTGGCGGTCGGCGACGGCGAGGTCGACGGCTTCACCGTGGCGGTGGGGCTGGGGCTGTTCGTCGGGGTGGGCTTGCACGGCTTGCCGCCGTTCCACGCCGTGATCAGGTCCTTCGGGAAGACCGCGTTCGGGTACTTCGGCAGCGGCGCGCTGACACCGTCGTGCTTCTTGTCGGTGCCGTACAGGTCGATCTGCCCGAAGCAGGTCGGCGCGTACTTGGTGACGTCCAGGGTGGCCTGACGCTTGTCGCTGCTGAGCACCGTGGTGTCCCAGCCGAGGAAGGTCTGGGTGCCGGACTTGGCCCAGGTCGGGCCCTCGGTGTTGTACGAGGCCAGCGAGACCTTGTACTCGCAGCCCTCGGCGGGCTTCGACTTGGGGTCGAGGCGGACCTGGATCTTGGTGGACGGCTCGGACAGCCGGCCGTCCTCCGTCCAGTGCGCGCCGTTGTCGACGGAGTACTGCACGCTGACCGAGTCGCAGCGCGAACCATGGGCCTGCGCGGTGCCGGCGAGGAGGACGGGGGAGGTCACGGCTATGCCGACAGCGGCCAGCGCCGGCAGCGACCTGCGAAGTGATCGGGTCACGGGGGATGCTCCTTCAAGCGGTGATCGCCTGGTCCCGGTGCGGGGTAACACGGCCGGGAGCTTAGTGGTGCGAAGGGGTGACAGTACACGAGCGAACCCGGCCGCCCGCGGCTGGGTCACCGGCCGCGCGGCCGGCCGCAGGTCACCTCAGGTCGGCCGTACACGTAGGGATCTGACGCCGTCACGCCTCCCGGCCGGCGGGGGTGCGGAGGGGGCCGCCGGACGGGCCGTTCGAGGGCCCTGCGGCCGGCCCGCGGGCGCCGGCCGGAGGGACCGGCCGTCAGTACCCGACGGTGAACCTGGCCCGGTGGTGGCGCGGCCGCTCGGCCTCGTCGAGCAGCGCCACCGCGAGGTCCTCCATCGAGATGGACGACTCGCCCCGCGCGTCGACCAGCAACTCGTCCGCACCCAGCCGGTACCCGCCGGTGCGCACGCCCGGCTCCAGCAGGGCGGCCGGGCTCAGGTACGCCCAGTCCACCGCCGTGTCGGCCCGGCAGACCGCCAACTGCTCGGCGCAGGCCTCGGCGATCGGCCGCCAGCCGGCGGGGAACGCCGGGTCGTCGGTCACCAGGGCGCCACCGGTACCCGGCACGGTCAGGCTGCCCGCCCCGCCGACCACCAGCAGCCGGACGCCGGTCCGGGCGAGGCCGGCCAGCAGCGCGCGGGTGGTGGCGGCGAACTCCCCCTCCCGGCCGGGCGCCGGGCGGGTCGCACTGATCACGAGGTCCTGATCCTTGCTCAGCCGGACCACGTCCTCGGGCTCCCCCGCGTCACCGGTCCTGGCCAGGGCGGCCGGGTCCAGCTCGGCGAACCGGGCGGCGTCCCGGACGACGGCGGTCACCTCGTGCCCCCGCGACAGCGCCTCGGCCACCACCCGGCTCCCGACGTTCCCGGCCGCCCCGAACACGGTGATGCGCATACCTGTCAGCTCCTTCGTACGGCGTTCGGATTCAACATTCGGCTTCGACGTTCGGCTTCGACGTTCTGCGTGCTGCGTGCTGCGTGCTGCGGGGCGGTCGACGGCCGGCCCGGACGGGCGGCACGGCCCCGCCCGGTCAGCCGACCAGGCCGCCGGCGCCCGACCGCGCGACGGTCCCGGCGCCACCGGACGGGCGCTCCCCCGCGGCGCCCGTCCCGGTCGCGGCCCGGCCCGCCCCGACGTGGTCCGGCCCCGCCCCGGCGTGGTCCGGCCCGGCCGCGACCCGTCGCTCGGGCCGCCGGAGCTGGGCCGTGACCAGCGCGCCGAGCACGATCGCGCCGCCCAGCCCCTGGGCGGGAGTGAGGTCCTGACCGAGCGCGAGCCAGCCGACCAGGGTGGCCACCACCGGGCTCAGCAACCCCAGGAAGGTGACGCTGGTGGGCGTCAGCGCACGGATCCCGCGGAACCAGAGCGCGTAGGCGACGGCGGCGCCGACGATCGTCAGGTAGCCGTAGCCGAGCAGGTTCCGGGCGGTCAGGCCGGCGGGCGGGGGCCCTTCGACGAGCAGGGCGACCGGGAGCAGCAGCAGCCCGCCCGCCACCAGCTGCCAGCCGGTGGTGGCGAGCAGCGGCGCGGGCGACACCCATCGCTTGCTGAGCACGACCCCGGCGGCCATCACGACGGCACCGCCGAGCGCGGCGGCGACCCCGATCCCGTCGAGGCGGGCACCGGCGCGCAGCACCAGCAGGCTGACCCCGGCGACCCCGGCGACGGCCGACAGGACGGTCCGCAGGGTGAGGCGTTCGCCGAGCAGGCCGGCCGCGAGCCCGGCGACCAGCAGCGGCTGGACGGCGCCGACGGTGGCGGCGACCCCGCCGGGCAGCCGGTAGGCGGCGACGAAGAGCAGCGCGAAGAAGGCCCCGATGTTGAGCGCTCCGAGCACCAGGGCGCGGAGCCACCAGATGCCCTTCGGCAGCCGCCGGGTGAGCAGGACGAGCAGCAGGCCGGCCGGCAGCGCCCGGACCACTCCGGCGAGCAACGGGCGGCCGGGTGGCAGCAGTTCGGTCGTGACGAGGTAGGTGGTGCCCCAGACGGCGGGCGCCAGCGCGGTCACCAGGATGATTCCGATCCGATTCCTTAGCACTAAGACAAAGTAACTCACCGCTAAGAGATTGACTAGACTGGAGCCGTGACGGATCACGTGGACAAGCTCCTTGAGCAGTGGCACCGCGAGCGCCCCGACCTCGACGTGTCGCCGATGGCGGTGATCGGGCGCCTCAAGCGGCTCACCCGGCTGATCGAGGCCGACCTGCGCCGCACCTTCGCCGAGCACGGGCTCGACCCCGCGTCCTTCGACGTGCTGGCCACCCTCCGGCGCAGCGGACCGCCCTACCGGCTGACGCCCGCCGAGCTGATGCGGACGTCCATGGTCACCTCCGGCGCCGTCACCCAGCGGCTGGACCGCCTGGAGGCCCGCGGCCTGGTCGCCCGCACCCCCAGCGAGTCGGACGGCCGGGTGGTGCACGTCGCCCTCACCGCCGACGGGCACGCCCTGATCGACCAGGCCCTGCCCGACCACGTCGCCACCGAGCACCGCCTGCTCGCCGGCCTCACCGCCCCCCGGCGCGCCGACCTCGCCGACACCCTGCGCGACCTGCTGGAGTCCCTCGGCGACGCGTCCGACTGATCCGCCCGACGGGACGCCCGGCCCCGCGAATTCGACGACGGCTCCCCTTCGGGCGGCCCGCGTCACGGACGACCCCGCACAGCGCGGAGATCCCGTCCGGTCACGGGGACAGGACGGGATCTCACGACCGCTCGCGTGGCCGCCGGGACCGGGTGGAGGGGATCGAACCCTGGCCTCCAGCCGTCCGCGGTGTACACCCCCGGGGCCTTCGGCGACCGGCCCGACCGGCGTTCCCGGACGCCACGGGTACGGCGCCACCGCGTCCGACCTGGCGTGGCCTGTGGTGCTTGGCCGCAGTCCGCGCAGGACTCCCGCCCCGGTCCAGGAGTCCCTGTGCCCGACGGCCGGGGCCAGGGGCCGCGCTGCCGGCCCCTCCCGAGCCCGGGCCGGCGCCACGTCCCGGTGCCGGCGAGTCAGCTCCTCGACCGGGCCGGAGGACGGGAGACGCCGCGGGACCGGCCGACGGACTCGGTACGCCAGGCGTGGTGCGCCCGGAGGAGATGAGCACGCTGGTCGGGATCGGTGTCGCGGAGCACCATGCGCAGGGTGATCAGGTCGCGCAGGCCGCGGGCCAGGTCGGCCGTCGCGCGCCGCGGGCGCCGCAGGAGGCGGACGAGCAACCCGAGGACGAGAGGCGTGGCGATCAGGGCCAGGTGGGGGTTCATCGGGTCGGTACTCCTCGTAGTCCGTTCGGTGTCGGTTCGGGCAAGAGCCGGCCGGCCTGTCGAGTACCAGGGATAGCCTGGACGGGCCTTCAAAGGCTTGATGTGAACAAGGTTGAACCGTTGGGTCAGGGGCGCCAGGTGAGCGATGCGGGGGCCGGGGGGCCCAGGGGCGCCCACAGCGAGTTGGTCGCGTGCCTGCGGGAGGCGATGACCGACCGGAAGATGAGGCAGTCCCAACTCGCCAAGGCGGCGGGAGTCTCCGCGGCGACGGTCAGCAACATCCTCAACGAGAGGTCCGTGCCGACCGTCGACAGCCTCGGCCTGCTCGCGGGCGCCCTCGGCTTCACCGAGGCGCGACTGAAGGAACTGCACAGACTGCGGGACCAGGCGGACGTGCGCAAGCACCGCCTCGGCGCCTACCTGGCCGCCGCCCGGCAGGCCGCCCGCGAGCACCCCTACCCGGGAGTGCTGCCCGGCGCCTCGCCGCCGCTCGCCACCGTCTACCTGCGTCAGCAGGCGACCCGGCAGCGCAGGCATGAATCCCAGGTCAACGGCGACACGGCCGGGCCGCTGGACATCCGCGCAGGATCGCGGGCCGCCGACGAGATCCTGGCCGGCGGGCAGACCTGTGTGGTCGTCGCAGGGCCGGGCGGCGGCAAGACCAGTCTGCTGCGTACCCGCCTCGCCGACTGCGTCGAGCACTGGTTGAACGGCCGTGGCGAGGACGTGGTACCGGTGCTGGTCCCGGCGGCGGCCCTGGCCGGGCGCCCGCTGACCCAGGCCCTCGCCGCAGCCGCGACCGCCGATCTCGCTTCGCACGGCCTGGTGGACGAACTCACCCCGGCGTTCTTCGCCACCCCGCCGCAGCCGGGTGTGCGCTGGCTCCTGCTGGTCGACGGCTTGGACGAGATGACCGACCCCGCCGCAAGGCACGAGGTACTGCGCGCCCTTGCCGCTGTCGCCGGGGGCGAGCACGCCGGGCTGTACCGCTTCGTCGTGGCCACCCGCCCCCTGCCCGACGGCGAGCTCGACGTCCTGGGCCTCGGGGTACCGCGCTACGACCTGCAGCCCTTCAGCCCCGACGACCTGCGGCCGGTCGCCAACGGATGGTTCCGCGCCCTCGGCCTGGCAGACCCCGACTCTGCCGCCGAGCGGTTCGTCGACGCCATGCGCCGCACCCGGCTGGCCGACCTGGCCCGCATCCCGCTGATGGCCTCGATGCTCTGCCAGCTCCACGCCGCCGCCCCCGGCCGGCCGCTGCCCGCCGGCCGCGGACAGATCTACCGGGACTTCATCCGCCTGCTGCACAGGCAGCAGCACACCCCCGCCCTGGCGAGGCTCCGGATCCAGGACCGCGCCGGCGTCGAACGCTACGGATCCGCCGCCCGCGCCCAGGCGGAGCGCACCCTCGACCACCTCCAGGACCTCATCGCCCTGCTCGCGGCCGAACGCCACCGGGGAAACACGCTCCCCGCGATCACCGTTCTGGAGGCCCGGCCCGAGGCGCAGCGGCCCCCGCGGGTACCGCAGGACGAATGGCACGCCTTCCTGATCGCCAGCCTGTGCCGCAGCGGCCTGCTGACCGTCCGCGCGGGCGAGGTCGTCTTCCTCCACCAGACCCTCTTGGAACACCTGGCCGCCCGCCATGCCACCCGGGACCACGGGACCCGCACCCGTACGCTCCATCAGATCTTCCATCGCCCCGGCGGATACAGATGGTTGAGCACGGCGCCGGGCGGGCCGCGGAGACAGTGGTTCCGCAGGTACTGGGACCCACCCCTCGAACACTCCTCGTACGTCGGTTTCCTCCTCGACGCCGCCCACGAAGGCGACCCCGGCGCCGCCACCTCGCACCTGGCCCGCCTGGTTCCCCCTCGCGGAGGACTGAGCGGCTGCCGCTTCATCGCGGCACAGGCCCAACTCGGAACACTCCTCCCCGAGGAGGTCGTCCGCGCAGCCGCCGACATGTTCGCCGACCTCGCCCGCAACTCCGCCCTGGACGGGTCCTACCGTCTGAAGTCGGCCGAGACCCTGGCCAAGCTCCAACCCTCCCGGGCCGCCGACGTGTACGCCGGCCTCGCCGACGACACCACCCTCGACGGCAGCACCCGTATGGTGGCGGCCCGAGCGCTCGCCAAGCTCGAAGCCCCGCGCGCCGCCGACGTGTACGCCGGCCTCGCCCGCGACTCCACCTTCGACGGGTACTACCGCATGGCGGCCGCCCGAGCGGTGGCCGGGCTCGAAGCCGCACGTGCTGCCGACGTCTACGCCGGCCTCGCCGACGACACCACCCTCGACGGGTACGACCGCATGGAGACGGTCGAAACCCTGGCCGGACTCGGCGACGGACGCACCGCCGAGCTGCTCGCCCGGCTCGCCGACGACACCACGCTCCACGATCACTTCCGGGTCAGGGCCGCCGGGGACCTCGCCGAACGACACGACGACCACGCCGCCGAGCTGCTCTCCCGCCTCGTCCGTGACTCCACCCTGGACGGGTACTACCGCCTGAGGGCGGCCGAGGCCCTGGCCAAGCTCCAACCCTCCCGGGCCGCCGACGTCTACGCCGGCCTCGCCGACGACACCACCCTCGACGGCAGCGCCCGCCCGACGGCGGCCCGGGAGCTCGCCGAGCTGGACGGCCACCGGGCCGAAGGGGCCGGGCTGCTCCGCGCCCTCGTCGACGACACCACCCTGACCGGCATCAACCGCGCCCATGCCGCCCGCAGCCTGGCCCAGCTCCACGGCCACCGGGCCGAAGGCGCCGGGCTGCTCCGCGCCCTCGCCGACGACACCACCCTGACCGGCATCAACCGCGCCCATGCCGCCCGCAGCCTGGCCCAGCTCGACGGCCACCGGGCCGAAGGCGCCACACGGCTGGCCCACCTCGCCGCCGACACCGCCCTCAACGGCATCGGTCCCCACGGCAGTACCCGCATGTGGGCGGTCCGAGCGCTCGCCGAGCTGGACGCCGCGCGTGCCGCCGACCTGTACGCCGGCCTCGTCAACGACCCCACCCTCGACGGGTACGACCGTCTGGAGGCCGCCGAGACCCTGGCCGGACTCGGCGACGGACGCACCGCCGCCCTGCTGGCCGATCTGGCGCACGACAGCACCCTTGACGGGCCCTATCGCCTGAAGGCTGCCAGGGGTCTCGCGGAACTGGACGGGCACCGGGCCGAGGGCACCGGGCTGCTGGGCGCCCTCGCCGACGACACCACCCTCACCGATGTCAGCCGCGCCCATGCCGCCCGCAGCCTGGCCGAACTCGACGGGCACCGAACCGAAGGCGTTGTTCTGCCTGCCGGTCGGCCCGGAGCGACCGGATGACCGGGTGACCGGATCCGCAGAACAGCTCCGAGCCGGCCCGCCCCGGAACAACGGGGCCCTACGACGGACTCACCACGCCGCCACTCACCGCCGAAGCTCCCGAGCCCCCGGAGCAGTTGCTGCATTCACTGCTGTACAGACGCTCAAAGGCCCTCCCGGACGATCCCGGGAGGGCCTTTGACATTGGGTGGAGCTGAGGGGATTCGAACCCCTGACCCCCTCGATGCGAACGAGGTGCGCTACCGGACTGCGCCACAGCCCCAACGAGAAGAAACTTTAGCACCTTTCGGAGGTGGCTCGTGACCACCTCCGGCCGGAGCGCCCTGGTGAGGTGCGGGGCGCTCCCGGCGGGGTCATTCGTTGGCGGCCCGGGGGCGGGTGTCGTAGCCGTCCTCGGCCGGGGCGGCGGCGGGCGGTTCGGCGTACTGGTCGAAGAGCGGGGTGCTGCGGGGCTCGGCCGGGCGGCCGGCCGTCCAGGTGCCCGGGGCGCCGAGGTCGAGGCCGCGGGTGACCCGGGGGGCGACCGGCGCGGTGACGTAGGTCGGCAGCGGGACGGGGACGGGCTCCCAGGAGTCGGGGCCGGCGGCGCCGCGCTCGCGGATGCCGTCCACCCACTCCTCGTGGTCGGTCGCCTCGACCAGGGCGGAGGCCGCCGTGGCCGGACGGACGTCGTGCGGGGCCGGGTCGGCGGCGATCCGCAGGTGCGGGCGGCCGCGGTCGGCGGCGTGGGCCGCGTCGTACGGGGTCTCCCGGGGGGAGGCCGCCGCGCGCTCCGGCCGGGTGTCCTCGGCCCGGGCCTCATCGGGCCGGGCAGAGTCGGCCCGGGCCGCGTCGTGGCGCCCCTGGTCCGGACGGCCCGGCTCGCGCCGCCCGCTCTCCTGACGTCCCTGATCCTGGCGCCCCTGCTCCTGGCGCCCCGCGTCGGACCGGCCGGCCTCGGCCCGCCGGTTCTCCCGCTGGCGCAGCCGCTCGGCGGCCTGCGCCGCGCGGTCCCGGTCGAGCTTGACCTCGAAGCGCTGGCGTTCCAGCTTGCGCAGGTGGCCGATGTAGAGGGTCAGCAGGGCGGCCGGCACCGCCGGGGCCCAGAGGAAGGCCAGCCCGAGGACCGCCGCGGCGATCGCCCCGAGGGCGAAGGCCAGGAAGAGCACGGTGACCATCCGGCGGCGCCGGGCCAGCAGCCGGGCGCGGCGCTCGGCCCCGAGCCGACGCTCGGACGGCCGCTCCGCCGCGCGCTCGGAGGCCCGCTCGCCGCTCCGGGGGACGTGCCCCTCCTGCGCCGGGGGCGTGCTCCGTCCCGCGGGCACGCCGGGGACCGCCCGGTCGTCGGGAGCGGGGCGCTCGCCGCCGGCCGGGTCGCTCTCGGGACGGTCGTCGTCGGGAAGGTCGCCCTGGAGGCGCCCGTCGTCGGACCGCCCGTCGTCGGACGGCTCGTCGCCGGACCGCCCCTCGGCGCCCGGGTCGTCCCCGGTCCGGTCGTCCGTGCTCCGCTCGTCGCGCACGTCGTCGCCCAGGACCCGGGATGCCCGCCGCTCCATCGCCGAACGCCCGGCCAGCAGGCGGATGGCGGTACTGAAGCGTTCCGTCGGGCGCGCCTCGTTGAGCTCGTCCTGCCTGCGGAGCCACATCGGCACCAGATAGGCGGCCCAGGCCCCTACGATGACCGCGTAGATAAGGCCGCTACTGCTCACGTTTCACACCGTACGGGCGTCGGGGAAGGCCTGGCAGCAATTTGGCACGGCGTGTCGTGTGATCAAGCTGATTCTCCGACTATTTTGCCGGTATTTGTGCCCCTCCGTGGGGGCAGCGATGCCATATCGATATTATTTTCGAACATATATTCAATTTCCAGCTTCACGACCGGACCTGATCCTCCGCCAGCGCTCCAGCATGCCTTCCGGCACCTCCTCGGCGGTCAGCGCGTAGACGAGGTGGTCCCGCCAGTCACCGTCGATGTGGAGATACCGGGGGCGCATTCCCTCCGAACGGAACCCCAGCTTTTCCACCACCCGGCGGCTCGGCATGTTCTCCGGCCGGATGCACACCTCGATCCGGTGCAGCCCCAGCACCTCGAAACAGTGCTCCACCGAAAGCGCGACCGCCGTGGGCATGATGCCCCGTCCGGCCACCGCCTCGTCGATCCAGTAGCCGACGTTCGCCGAACACATCGAGCCCCAGGTGATGCCGCCCACGGTCAGCTGGCCGGCCAGCTGCCCCCGGTGGAGCACCACGAAGGGCAGCATCCGCCCGGCCGAGGCCTCCCCGCGCAGGTAGCGCACCATCTGCCGGTAGGTGGGACGCGGTCCGGCGGGCCGGCCGGCCGGGGACGGCGGCACGGTCGCCTCCCAGCGCCGCAGCCAGTCCCGGTTGCGGCGGCTGACCTCCTGCCAGTCCCGCTGGTCACGCGCCCTGATCGGGCGCAGCGTGACGTCCCCCTCGTGGAGTTCGACCGGCCAGCCGGCGTTCAGTGCGCGCTCCCGTCCGCGGCGTGGGACGCACCGGAGGCGTGCCGGGCCCCGGAACCTCCGGAGGCGCCCGGGCCCGCCGCCCCGGCCGCGTCGGGGCGGGGGTGGTCACCGCCGGCGAGCTGGTCGACGGCGTGGGCGAGCAGCGGCGCCAGGACGGCCAGCCCGTCCTTCACACCGCCGGTGGACCCCGGCAGGTTGACGATCAGGGTGCGGCCGGCCAGGCCGGCGAGGCCACGGGAGAGGGCCGAGGTGGGGACCTTCTCGCGGCCGTGGGCCCGGATCGCCTCGGGGATGCCGGGGATCTGCCGGTCGACGACCCGGGCGGTCATCTCGGGGGTGAGGTCCATCGGCGAGATGCCGGTGCCGCCGGTGGTCAGCACCACGTCGTAGCCGGCCGCGACGGCCTCCCGCAGGACGGCCTCGACCGGGTCGCCGTCGGGCACGACCCGGGGGCCGTCCGCCGCGAAGCCCATCGCCCGCAGGCCGGCCACCAGCAGCGGACCGCCCTTGTCCTCGTACACTCCGGCCGAGGCGCGGTTGGACACGGTGACGGCGAGCGCCCTCATGAGGTGCTCCCCGGGGCGGGCTGTTCACCGGAGTGCCAGTCGCCGCTCTTGCCGCCGGTCTTGCTGAGCACCCGCACGTGCTCGACGGAGGCGCCCTTGTCGACGGCCTTGACCATGTCGATGACGGCGAGGCCGGCGACCGCCACAGCGGTCAGCGCCTCCATCTCGACGCCGGTGCGGTCGGCCGTCCGCACGGTGGCGGTGATCTCGACCGCCTCGTCGGTGACGGTGAGGTCGACCTTGACGCCGGAGATCGCGATCGGGTGGCAGAGCGGGATCAGCTCGGGGGTCTTCTTGGCCCCCATGATCCCGGCGATCCGGGCCACCGCGAGCGCGTCGCCCTTGGGCACGCCCTCGCCGCGCAGCAGTTCGACGACCCGGGGGGAGACCCGTACCCGTCCGGCGGCGACCGCCGTACGCACGGTGGTCGCCTTCTCGGAGACGTCGACCATGCGGGCCGCGCCGCTGTCGTCGACGTGGGTGAGGCGGTCGCCGGGTGGTGTGGTCGTCACGGGTGCTCCAGGAGGACGGGTCGAATACCGCGCTACCGTACCCCCAGGGCCGCCCGCCGGGTGGGACGGGCCGACGGGTGAGCGGTGTCGTCGCCCGGTCGCCGGGGTCCCGGCCAGGACGGCCGGCCCGGCCGGGGAGCCGCGGCCGGTGGCGGTGCCGCCCGCGCTGCCGGTGACCGTGCCGCGTGCGGCCGTCGGGCGGCGGCCGTCAGGCGGTGAGCAGGACGACGTCGACCTCGGTGCCGGCCGGCAGCACGGTGACCTCCTCGGGGACGGTGATCAGGCAGTTCGCCCGGGCCAGCGCGCCGACCAGGTGCGAGCCCTCGCCGCCGACCGGCTCCAGCCGGCCGTCGGGGGTGTAGCGGCCGCGCAGGAACTGCCGGCGGCCGGCCGGCGAGCGCAGCTCGACCGGGCAGACCGCGCGGACCACCGGGCGGTGCACGTCGGGGGCGCCGAGCATGGTCCGGATGACCGGGCGGACGAACAGCTCGAAGGAGATGTAGGCGCTGACCGGGTTGCCCGGCAGTGCCAGCAGGGGGATGCCGGCCGGGCCGCCGATCATGCCGAAGCCCTGCGGCTTGCCGGGCTGCATCCGCAGCTTCCGGAAGTCCACGCTGCCGGCCCCGCCATCGCCCTGGAGCGCCTCCTTGACCACGTCGTAGGCGCCGACGCTGACGCCGCCGCTGGTGACGATGAGGTCGGCCCGGCCGAGCTGGTCCTCCAGGACGGCCCGCAGCACCGCCGCGTCGTCGGGCACGCCGCCGACCCGGTAGGCGACGGCGCCGGCGTCCAGGGCCGCGGCGGTGAGGGTGAAGCTGTTGGAGTCGGAGATCTGCCCGGGGCCGACCGGCTCGCCGGGCTGGACCAGCTCGCTGCCGGTGGAGAGGACCACCACGCGCGGCCGCGGGCGGACCCGCACGCTGCCGCGGCCGACCGCCGCGAGCAGGCCGAGCTGGGTGGGGCCGAGCAGGGTGCCGGCGTCGAGGATCCGGTCCCCGGTGGCGATGTCGCTGCCCCGGCGGCGGATGTGGGCGCCGGGCGCGACCGGGCGCAGCACCCGGACCTCCTCGTCGGCGACCGGTGCGGTCATCGCCTCGGCGGCCCGGCCGGTGCCGGTGCCGCCGTCGGTCCACTCGACCGGTGCGACGGCCTCGGCGCCGGGGGGCATCGGGGCGCCGGTCATGATCCGGGCGGCCTGGCCGGGGCCCACCTTGGGCAGCTCCCCGGCGCCGGCCGCGATGTCGCCGACCACGGTCAGCACCGAGGGGTACTCCCCCGTGGCACCGACCGTGTCGGCGGTACGGACCGCGTAGCCGTCCATCGAGCTGTTGTCGAAGGGCGGCAGGTCACCGGTGGCGACCACGTCCTCGTCGAGCCGGCAGCCCTGGGCGTCGAGCAGCTGCAGCTCGATCGCGGGCAGGACGGTGACGCCGGCCAGGACGTCCGCGAGGTGTTCGTCGACCGTCCACATCCGGGGGGCGGCGACGGGCGATGCCTGGTCCGCGGTGCCGTCGCAGCAGGCTGCGGGGTCGGTGGTGCGCTCCGTGGGCCCGGTCATCGCTCTCTCGCTCTCAGTCGTCGGTTCAGTCCTGCATCTCGTCGCGGACGAACTCCTTCAGCCAGGAACGGAATTCCGGGCCGAGGTCCTCGCGCTCGGACGCCAGTCGGACGATAGCGCGCAGGTAGTCCGCACGGTCGCCGGTGTCGTAGCGGCGGCCCTTGAAGAGCACGCCGTGCACCGGGCCGCCGGCGTCCTCGCCGTGACCGGCGAGCACCCGCAGGGCGTCGGTCAGCTGGATCTCGCCGCCGCGGCCGGGCGGGGTGTCGCGCAGGACGTCGAAGACGGCCGGGTCCAGGATGTAGCGGCCGATCACGGCGTAGTTGGAGGGCGCGTCGGAGGTGTCCGGCTTCTCGACCAGGTCGGTCACCTGGAAGACGTCGTCGCCGAAGCCATTGGGCTTGACCGCCGCGCAGCCGTACAGGTGGATCTGGGAGGGCAGGACCTCCATCAACGCGACCACGGAACCGCCGAGTTCCTGCTGGACCTCGATCATGCGGGAGAGCAGCGGGTCACGCGGGTCGATCAGGTCGTCGCCCAGCAGGACGGCGAACGGCTGGCCGGCGACGTGCTGTTCGGCGACCAGGACGGCGTGCCCGAGACCCTTCGGGTCCCCCTGGCGGACGTAGTGCATGTTGGCCAGCTCGACGGACTCGCGGACCCGGCGCAGGCGGTCCTGGTCGCCCTTGCGGACGAGCAGCTCCTCCAGCTCGTAGGCGCGGTCGAAGTGGTCCTCAAGAGCGCGCTTGTTGCGGCCGGTCACCATCAGTATGTCGGAGAGGCCGGCCGCGGAGGCCTCCTCGACGACGTACTGGATGGCCGGCTTGTCCACGACCGGCAGCATCTCCTTCGGTGTGGCCTTGGTGGCCGGCAGGAAGCGGGTCCCCAGGCCGGCTGCGGGCACCACGGCCTTGGTCACAGGAGTGCGGGAGGACGTCGTCATTCGTTTACCTTACTAAGGCGTGTTTAGACCGGGCTGTGAGCAGGATGAAGCCGCTATGAACAACGGTCACGGCCTGCGGCGACAGCACCGGGCGGGGCCGGATCCACGGCGGAGGTGAGGGCCCCCTCGCCGTTACTGGGCGACAGGCTACCCGGATCGGATGAACGGTCGCGCATCGCCTCCGCGCGGGGGCGCCCCGGACGGTCCGGGGAGGACTCCTCCGGCGCCGCGGGGCCGGTCAGGTCCCGGGCGGGGGCGGGGGCCGCCGGGGGCTCCACGGCGGGGCGCGGGGGGCCGGCTCCGCGCCAGCAGTCGCCACCGGCCTGCTTGGCCTCGGTGAGCGCCCGGTCGGCGGCCCGCAGCAGCAGGGCCGCGTGGGCGCCGTCCCGGGGGAGGACGGCGATGCCGACGGCGGCGGTCAGGCCGTTCCCGTCGGCCGGGCGCGGCTCACGGGGGCTCGAGGACCAGTCCAGCAGACGGTGCCGGCGCACCGACCAGACCAGCCGCTCGGCGACCTGCACGGCGCCCTCGACGCCGGTGTCGGGCAGCAGCACCAGGAACTCCTGGCCGCCGTAGCGGCCGAGGGTGTCCGAGCGGCGGATCTCCATGCCCAGGCGCTGGACGAGGTCGCGCAGTATGGCGTTGCCCCGGCCCCGGCCCTGCTCGGCGATGATCGCGTCGAAGCCGGAGATCTCCAGCATCAGCAGGGCCAGCGGGTGCGGCTGGTCCAGCCGGTCGGCCCGCTGGTCGGCCCGGCGGGCCCGCTCGATCTCCCGGCCGAGGGTGAGCTGCAGGTGCCGGTAGTTCCACGCCCCGGTGAGCGGGTCGCAGGAGGCGGTGCGCTCCAGCTCGGCGCAGCGCTCCTCCAGTTCGGTGATCCGCCCGCGCAGGCCCGCCTCGCGCAGGGCCGTGCCGGTGGCGCCCCGGCGCAGCCGGACCCCGAGCAGGGTGGCGCCGGCGAGCGCCGGAACGCTCAGGACGGCCATGGCCTGGACCAGCAGCGCGGTGGACATTCGGGGCGCCTTCCGCATGTCAGGCTCTGACCGTCACCGGGCACAGAGCTGTGGAGGATCCCTTGCACAACGAGAAGGCGGAACTGAGGACACGGTTGCTCGCCGAACGGCGGGCCGGTTCGGCGCACTCGCGCGAGGCGGCGGCCGCCGCCCTGGCGGGCCACGCGGCGGGGCTGGCCGGGCCCGGGCAGACGGTGGCGGCGTACGTCTCGGTGGGCGCCGAGCCGGGCACCGGGCCGCTGCTGGAGGCGCTGGCGGGGCGCGGGGTGCGGGTGCTGCTGCCCGTCCTGCTGGCGGACAACGACCTCGACTGGGCCCGGTACGAGGGCCCGGACGCGCTGGCCCCGGCGGCCCGCGGGCTGCTGGAGCCGACCGGGCCGCGGCTGGGCCCGGAGGCGGTGACCGCGGCCTCGGTGGTGCTGCTGCCGGGCCTGGCGGTGGACCGGCGCGGCCTGCGGCTGGGCCGCGGCGGCGGGAGCTACGACCGGGTGCTGGCCCGGCTGGCCCGGGCCGGGGCGCACCCGTTGCTGGCCACCCTGCTGTACGAGGGCGAGCTGCTGGACAGTGTGCCGGCCGAGCCGCACGACCTGCCGGTGGACGCGGCCGTCACCCCCTCGGGGGTGCACCGGCTGGGCCCGCGGGAGCGGGCGGGCGGTGGCCCGAAGGGGTGACGGGGCGGCTGGCGCGAGGGGTGACGGCGGCGGTCAGCCGGTGGTGAGCACCAGCTTGTTCTTGACCGCCTTGGCGACCGCGTCCTTGGAGTAGGCCCAGGGCAGCAGCTGTCCCTTGGCCCAGAGGTCGGTCTGGTCGTTGTAGTTCTGGTGGAAGGCGTGGCCGGAGGCGCCGCCGACATTGATCCAGTGCGAGGCGTCGAAGTCGCTCAGGTCGACCACCATGCGCATCGAGGGGATCCAGTCGACCTCGTAGCCGGCGGCCGCGTTCCAGCCGGCCGCGTCGACCGCGGCGGTGCCGCCGGAGAGCTCGTACGGGCCGCGGTTGAGCATCTTGTGGACCAGGCCGGAGGCGATCGACGAGTCGTCGGTGCCCATCGTCTGCTCGCGCAGGGTCAGCGTGTGCAGACGGCCCCAGCTCCAGGTGGAGATGTCCTTGCTGAGCCGCGAGGTGAGGTCCTGGCGGGCGTCCTTCATCGCCTCGGCGAGCAGGTTGTTCAGGCCCTTCTGCTCGTGGTGGTCGGCGTCGATGTAGGTCCACCAGTCGCTGTCGGGCTGGGTGAGCTGCTGGCGGACGACCTCCATCCAGCGGTCGCCGCCGTCGGGCTGGGCCTTGCCCGGGTCCCGGGTGCCGCACTCGGTGACGATCGAGGTGGTGGTGTCGGGCTTGGTCGGGTCGGTCGGCGCGTGCACCAGGAGGCAGTTGTCCTCGGCCCGCAGGCCGGCCGGGAACTTCTGGCCGAAGGCCAGGGTGAGCAGCTGGCGCCAGACGCTGTTGTAGTACGCGGCGGCGGCCGAGTCGGCGTCCTGGTGGTAGTTCCAGTCCTTGAGCAGGTCCTGGGCCTCGCGCACGTACGGGTCGTCGATCTGCACCTTGAGCAGCATCGGGACGAGCGTCTGGGCCATCACGCTGGTGTTGTCCAGCTGGACGGACTGCATGTCGTCCGGGGAGATCTTGCCGCCGTTCTTCAGCTTGGACTCGATCTGGTCGGCGATCTCCTTGGCCCGGGTGCCGTACTCCCAGTCCTTGGTCAGCAGGGGCTTGTAGGACGGGTCGACCACGGCCTGGTTGGCGGTGACGATGTAGCCGGCCGCCGGGTTGAAGCTCCAGGGCAGGGTGCTGAACGGGATCGAGCCCTTCCAGCCGTACGAGGAGTCCCAGCCGAGCGAGGGGTAGGTGCCGTCGCCGGCGCCGCGGACCGGGATGTTGCCGGGCGCCTGGTAGCCGATGTTGTTCTTGGTGTCGGCGTAGACGAGGTTCTGCGCGGGGACGGCGAAGTCCTTGGCCGCGCCGCGGAAGTCGTCCCAGCCGGTGGCGCGGTCCAGCTTGAAGACGGCGTCCATGGTCTTGCCGGGGGTGAGCGCCGTCCACTGCAGGGCGACGCCGTAGCCGGTGGTGCCGCGGTCGGGGGCGGCGTTGCCGTTGGGGGCGTACGTGCCGACCTTGCGCTGCTCGGAGCTGGCGTCGGAGATCAGCGGCGCGCCGCTCTGGGTGGTGCGGACGGTGATGGTGCGGTCCTCGCCGCCGGCGACCTTGATGGTCTCCTTGCGCAGCTCGAACTTCACCTCCTTGCCGTCCACCTGGTAGCTGTCCGGCGCGGTGACCTTCTCCAGGAAGAGGTCGGTCACGTCGGCGCCGAGGTTGGTGAAGCCCCAGGAGATGTTGTTGTTGTGGCCGATGACCACGCCCGGCATGCCGGCGAAGGTGAACCCGGCGGTGTCGTAGGCGCAGGCGGCCGAGACCGCGCGGCAGTGCAGCCCCATCTGGTACCAGACGGAGGGCATCCCCGGGCCGAGGTGCGGGTCGTTGGCGAGCAGCGGCTTGCCGGTGGTCGTGTGGCTGCCGGAGACCACCCAGGAGTTGGAGCCGATGCCCTGGCCCTGCCGGCCGAGCAGCTGCGGCATGGCGTCGATCCGGTCGGAGACGTCCTTGAGCAGGGCCTGGGTGGCGACCGCGCCCTGCGCGGCGGGGGCGGCCGGGGCGGCGGCGGGCGCCGTGGAGCCGTCGGCCGGCTTGTAGGTGTCGCCGCTGACGGTGCCGGTCTTCACGATGGTGCCGTTGCGGGCGTACGGGTAGTCCGGGTAGAGCTGGGCGATCTTGTCGGCGCTGAAGTCCTGGCTGAGCAGGGAGCGGTCGATCTCCTCCTGCAGGTTGCCGGAGAGGTTCCAGGCCATCGCCTTGAGCCAGGCCACCGAGTCGACCGGCGTCCACTTCTCCGGCTTGTAGTCGCCGTTGGCGACGCCGAGCAGGGCGTACTCCAGGGAGGCGCTCTCGCCGCCCGGGTGCTCGGCCAGCCAGGCGTTCACGCCGTCCGCGTAGGCGTCCAGGTACTTCTTGGTCTCCGGCTCCAGCAGGGTGTCGTACTCCTTCTGCGCGACCTGGCGCCAGCCCATGGTCCGCAGGAAGGTGTCCGTCTCGACCTGGCCGGCGCCGAACATCTCGGAGAGCCGTCCGGAGGTGATGTGCCGTCGGACGTCCATCTCCCAGAACCGGTCCTGGGCCTGCACGTAGCCCTGGGCGCGGAAGAGGTCGACGGGGGTGTCGGCGTAGAGCTGGGGGATGCCGTTGGCGTCCCGTTCGACGTCGACCGGCGCGGAGAGCCCCGGCACCTTGACACTGCCGTTGACGTCGGGGAAGGACGCGCGGACCGCGGCCACCCCCCGGTAGCCGCCGTAACCGACTCCGGCCACCAGGAGCACGGCCAGCGCGAGCACGATCAGACGGGCGCGCCGGAACTTCTTCGAGCGGGGCATCTGGGTCCTTGGCATCAAACGTTGTCGCCCGGAGGGCGTCCTTGGAGGGTGACGGTGGGCGACGGGCGGGCAGGTCTCGGGTTGCGGCCGTGACAGGTCACCACATTAGGCCGACTCAAGTGGCGGCCGTGCACGGGGGACGCCCACCGTGGGATCCAAGGCCCTCCCCGGGGCTCCCGCAGTGGGTTCGAAGGCCGCTCCGGAGCGGCTCCGGCAGGTTGCCGGGGTGGGCCCGGGGGCGGTGCGGCCCGGCTCCCCCGGGCGGATCCGGGCCCGGCGGGGCCGGGGGCCGGGCCGCGGGCCGGGCCCCGGACGGACGCTGAGCTGGGAAATTTCAACCTAAAGAGCGGGTAAAATGTTAGACTGAGTAACGATCCGTGTGACGATCCGTCAGCCACCCCGTCCACCCGCTGCCCGAGGTGCCCCTGCGTGACTGTTGACCACCTGAACCACTTCCTGCTCGAATTCTCCGCGATCCTGCTGGTCGCGGTGGTCGCCGTGCGCATCTCCACCCGCTCCGGCCTCCCCAGCCTGCTGATCTACCTGGGCATCGGGGTGGCACTCGGCCAGAACGGCCTGGGCATCACCTTCAACAACGCCGAGCTCACCCAGGTGCTCGGCTACGCGGCGCTGGTCGTGATCCTCGCCGAGGGCGGGCTCAAGACCAGCTGGCGCGAGGTCAGACCGGTGATGCCCGCCGCCGTCGTCCTGGCCACCTTCGGCGTCGCGATCAGCGTCTTCGTCACCGCGGCCGGCGCCCACTACCTGGTCGGCCTGGACTGGCGGGCCGCCCTGCTGCTCGGCGCCATCGTCTCCTCGACCGACGCCGCGGCCGTCTTCTCGGTCCTGCGGATGGTCCCGCTCCCGCACCGGCTGACCGGCCTGCTGGAGGCCGAGTCGGGCTTCAACGACGCCCCCGTGGTCATCCTGGTCGTCGCCTTCGCCACCACCGGCGAGGCGGACTCCTGGTACGTGCTGACCGGCACCATCGTCGCCGAACTGGCCATCGGCGCCGCGGTCGGCCTCGCCATCGGCAAGCTGGGCGCCTACGCGGTCAAGCACGTCGCCCTGCCGTCCTCCGGCCTCTACCCGATCGCCGTGCTCGCGCTGACCGTGCTCGCGTACGCGGGCGGCGCCCTGCTGCACGGCTCGGGCTTCCTGGCCGTCTACGTCAGCGCGGTCATCCTCGGCAACGCCAAGCTGCCGCACGGGCCCGCCGTCCGCGGCTTCGCGGACGGGCTGGCCTGGATCGGGCAGATCGGCATGTTCGTCCTGCTGGGGCTGCTCTGCACCCCGGTCAGCATGGGCTCGGCGGTCGTTCCCGCACTGGTCATCGGCACCGTGCTGGTGCTGCTCGCCCGCCCCCTGTCGGTGCTGCTGACGCTCACCCCGTTCCGGCTGCCGCTGCGCGAGCAGGCGCTGCTGAGCTGGGCCGGGCTGCGCGGGGCGGTGCCGATCGTGCTGGCCACCATCCCGCTGGTGTCGGGCGCGCCCCGGGCCCAGGAGATCTTCAACATCGTCTTCATCCTGGTCGTGGTCTTCACGCTGATCCAGGGCCCGACCCTGCCCTGGGTCGCCAAGTGGCTGAAGATCTCCGAGGGCTCGATGGGCCAGGACCTCGGCATCGAGTCCGCGCCGCTGGAGAAGCTGCACGGCCAGCTGCTGTCGGTGGCCCTCTCGGCCGGCTCGCGGATGTCCGGGGTGGAGGTCGGCGAGCTGCGGCTGCCGGCCGGGGCGGCGGTGACCCTGGTGGTGCGGGAGGGCAGCAGCTTCGTGCCGGACAAGACCACCGTGCTGCGCGGCGGGGACGAACTGCTGGTGGTCACCACGGACGAGGTCGGCGAGGCCGCCGAGAAGCGCCTGCGGGCCGTCGACAAGGGCGGCAAGCTGGCCGGCTGGCTGAACGGGCGGTAGGGCAGGGACTGCGGGCGGGCGGCGGGGCCTGCAGGCGGGCGGCGGGCCGGAGCCGGGCGGGCACCGGCCCGGCCGGCAGGGCAGTGGAATCCCACCCTGTCACCGAGCGTTCACCTTGATTCGACAGGACGAGTTGCCTCGAAGCCTGTACTGTGGAGGAATACGCGTGTCTACGCGCGTATAAGAACGCGAACGACGACTGATACATCCGCAACATCTGCCTGAAGCAGAGTTGGCGCGACCGCTCGGCGGCCGCGGCCCGCAGCACCCATGCCGGGCCCGGTATCTACCCCGGTCGACGCGCGAGAGGACGACTCTCGGCGCCGTCGGGGCCACCCTTGCCCCTGCCGCGCTACCAGGCAGCAGGAAGGACCGACCGTGACGGCCCGCCGAACGGTCGACAACACCCCCGCACGAGTCGGGTACGGCACGCTGCTGCGCACCCCGGGAGCCCGCGGCTTCCTGGTGCCCGCCTTCGCCGCCCGCCTGCCCTACGCGATGCTCAGCCTGGGCATCGTGCTGCTGGTCCTCGACACCCACGGCTCGTACGGCACGGCCGGCGCCGTCGCGGCGGTCTCCGCCGTCGCGCAGGCCTTCGTCGGCCCGCAGACCGGCCGCCTCGCCGACCGCTTCGGCCAGTCCGCCGTCCTGCTGCCGAGCGTGCTGGTGCACGCCGTCTCGGTCGGCGCGCTGATCGCGCTGGCCCTCGGCCACGCCCCGGTCTGGGCGCTCTTCCTCGCCGCCGCCCCGGCCGGCGCCAGCGTGCCGCAGATCGGCGCGATGGTCCGGGCCCGCTGGGTCACCAAGCTGGCCGACTCCTCGCCCGGCACCCTGAACACCGCCTTCGCCTTCGAGTCCGTCACGGACGAGTTCACCTTCGTGGTCGGCCCGGTGCTCGCCACCGCCGTCGCCACCGGGGTCACCCCCGCAGCCGGACTGGTCGCCGAGGCCGCCCTGACCGTCATCGGCGGGCTCGCCTTCGCCGCGCAGCGGAGCACCGCGCCGGCCCGCCACCCGCAGGTGCCCGGCACCCGGCGGGTCTCCGCGCTCGCCTCGCCCGGGGTCCGGCTGCTGGCCGGCGCGTTCCTCGGCGTCGGCACGGTCTTCGGCGCCATGCAGGTCTCCGTGACCGCCTTCGCCGAGGCCGCCGGACGCCCCGGCGCCAGCGGCATCGTGTACGGCGTCTTCGCCGGCGGCTCGATGCTGGCCGGCGTGCTCTACGGCATGGTCGCCTGGCGCCGCTCGGCCCGGGGGCGGATGCTCGGCAGCTACGCGCTGCTCGTCCTCGGCTGCTCCACCCTCTGGGCGATGCCCGGCCTGACCACGCTCGCGCTCGCCGGGCTGGTCTGCGGGCTCGCCATCGCCCCGACCCTGATCACCGGCTACACCCTGGTCGAGACCCTCGTCCCGGACGGCGCCAAGACCGAGGCCTTCACCTGGCTGACCGGCGCGATCGGCCTCGGCCTCGCCGCCGGTTCGACCGTAGCGGGCCGGCTGATCGACGGGCACGGCCCGTCGGCCGGGTTCCTGGTGCCGGTGGCCGGCGCCGGGCTCGGACTGCTGGCCCTCGTCCTGCTGCGGCGACTGCTCGTCGCGCCGGCGGCGGGCACCTCCGTATTCGCGGGTGCGGCGGACGCCCCCGCCCCCGCGGCCGTCGCCCCCTCGGCCGTCACCGCCGCGGGCGACCCGGCCGCGCCGGGCCCGGCCGTGGCGCGGAGCGGCGCCGGGGCTCAGCTGGTGGGGGCCGCGAAGGGCTGAGGCCGGGCCGGCCCCGCCCGTCGCCCGGCGGCCGTCGACACGGCCCCCGGGGCGCGGTCGCGGGAGCGGCCGCCCGGTGCCGCGCAGTCGTCCGTACCCGCCCGTCCGGCCGTCCCGGCCCGCCGGTGGGGGTATCTCACACCTGCGGCGCTGGACTGATCAGGCGGAATGCCGCATCATTGACCGTCGTTAGCACTCATCAGGCGAGAGTGCCAGGGGGAAGTGCAGGAGGAAGTCAAGTGCCCACGTACCAGTACCAGTGCACCGAGTGCGGCAACGGCCTGGAGGCGGTGCAGAAGTTCACCGACGACGCGCTGACCACGTGCCCCGACTGCCAGGGACGGCTCCGCAAGGTCTTCTCGGCCGTGGGCGTGGTCTTCAAGGGCTCCGGCTTCTACCGGACGGACAGCCGCTCGTCCTCCAGCAGCTCGGTGGGCGCGGGTTCGGCGGCCACCGCGGCCGGCAACGGCTCGTCCACCGGCGGCTCGTCCACCAGCAGCAGCTCCACCAGCGGCTCCAGCACCTCCGCGAGCCCGGCCCCGGCCGCCGCCAAGTCGACCGGCAGCGCCTCGACGAGCTGACCCGGCCGGCCGGCGGCGCCGATCGCGCGCCGGCCAGGACCAGAGCCGACCTCGAAGGGCCCGGCCCCACCGCTCACCGCGGTGGGGCCGGGCCCTTTCGCGTCTCCGCCCCTTGGGCCGGTCCTCCGGAGCGGGCCGCCGGTCCGGCCTTCCGGCCCTCCGGGTCGAGCCTTCCGGGTCCGGCCTTCGGGGGCCCACGGCGGCCGGGAGTCCCGGTCCTGCGCCCTGACCCCGGACCCGGGTGGCGGACCGTGGCCGTCACCCTTGTGGGTGAACGAAGTTATCCACAACCCCGAGTTGTCCACAGGAAACCGGGCGGGGATTCCGCCGTCGGTGCGGTGGCCGCAGGCTGAGCACGCACGACCGGCCCGGCGCCGGTGAGCACGGTACGAGCTCACCGCGGCGGCCGGACCGGCCGCGCCGTTCACCAGCTCCCGACCAGAGGCGGTGCCCGTCATGACCCGTTCCCCCCGGCCCCTGCTCCCGTCCGCCTGCGTCCGTCCGCCGGCCCCGACCGCGTGCGGGCAACCTCCAGCCCCGCCCGCGTACGCCCGGCCGGTGCCGCCGCCGTCCCACACCCTGCCGTCGGAGCCCTCCGGCGGTTCGCGGCACCGGGCCTCGGCCCGACGTGCCGTCCCGCTCTCCGGGCCCGCGGTGCCGCCCCGCCGGGCCGTTCCGGTGTTCGCGCCGATCCGCCGAGGCGGGAGCGGGCGGCACCGGTTGCAGCAGGCCGTGCGGCACCGGCCGGGGGTGCTGGCCACCGGCCTGCTCGCCGCGGCCACCGCGCTCGCTGCCGGGCCGCTGCGCCCCGGCCCGCCACCACCGGCCGCCCCCGCGGCCGCGCCGGCCGCCCACGAGCCGGCTGCGGCGCCACGGTGCACCCCCGGCGGAGGCACACCGCAAACCCCCTGAGGCGGCCGTGGCCGGGCGATCATCGCCGGGCCGAACAAGTCAGGACAATTCACCCGTAACCCGGTCGGCGTTCCGTCGTTCACGCGACATGAAGGGCTTCAAGGAATTCCTGCTTCGCGGCAACGTCGTCGAACTCGCCGTGGCCGTCGTGATCGGCGCCGCGTTCACCAACATCATCAACGCCTTCGTCAAGGGCGTGATCAACCCCATCGTCGGCGCCTTCGGCGCCAAGGACCTGGCCGCCTACAGTTCCTGCATCAAGGGGCCGTGCGAGGTCAGCGCGACCGGCGAGGTCACCACCGGCATCCTGATCCTCTGGGGGTCCGTGCTCAGCGCCGCCCTGCAGTTCCTGATCACCGCCGCGGTCGTCTACTTCTTCCTGATCGTCCCCATGAACCGGCTCGCCGCCAGGCGCAAGAGCCTGCTGGAGATCCAGACCGAGGCGGAGGCCAAGGAGGTCGCCCTGCTGACCGAGATCCGCGACGCGCTGCTCAGCCGCTCCTGACCCCGCCACCGACCGCCCGCGTCCGCACCCTCGGCGCACCCGCGCCCGGCGTTCCCGCCCTGGGCACACCTCTCCCCGGCGCACACCCGCCAGCGCCCCGGTCATCAGTGCCCCGGCCATCACCGGCCGACCGTCCCCCGACCCGACCCGACCCCACTCCCGACCCGACCGTCGCCGGTCAGGGCCGCACCACGGCCGGCTCAGCCGCCGTGGTGCGGGGGGCGCTGGCTGAGGTACCAGTCCAGGCCTCGTCCGGCGCTCTCGCCGGCCCCGGGCCGCTCGCCCCAGCCGCGATCGGTGTCGTCCCCGGACTGCTGGTCCAGCGGGTCGCCGAAGACCAGCTTGGCCTTGCCCGCCGCTACCGCCCCGCCCGTCGCCTCGGCGGCGGCCGACCCACCCACCGATCCCGGCGCGGCCTTCGCCGCGGCCTCCCGGCCGGCCGAGGACCGGTCCGCCCCGTCCTGCTCGCCCCTGCCGGGCCGACCCGGTTCCTGCTCGCCCATCGTCCTACCTCCAGCCGCTCCGCCCGGACCGACCGCTCGGACCGATCCGCCACCAGCCTACGAGCCCCGCCACCCGGGACGCCCCGTCCCTCCCGGCCGCCCCGGCCCGTCCCGGAGCAGACGCCCCGAAACGTGCCACGCAGTGCCCGCGCACGCCGGAGCCCCGGCCCAGGCGTCCGCCCGTACCGGGGCTCCGTGCGGCTGGTCCGGCCGCACACGGCTGGTCCGGCTGCGGGGATCAGGCGGCCTCGAAGCCCGCGTGGTCGGCGATCTTCTTCAGCTCGGCCAGCGCGTGCTTCTCGATCTGCCGGATCCGCTCGCGGGTGAGACCGTGCTGCTTGCCCACCTCGGTGAGGGTGCGCTCGCGGCCGTCCTCCATGCCGTACCGGGACCGGATGATCGACGCCGTGCGGTCGTCCAGCCGCCCGATCAGGCCGTCCAGCTCCTCACGGCGGAGCATCACCATCACCGCGTCCTCGGGCGAGGTCGCGCCGGTGTCCTCGACCAGGTCGCCGAACTGGGTCTCGCCCTCGTCGTCGACGGACATGTTCAGACTGACCGGGTCACGGGCCCAGTCGAGCACGTCCTTGATCCGGGTCTCGGTGGTGTCGAGCTCCGCGGCGATCTCGGACGGCTCGGGCTCGCGCCCCAGCTCCTTGGCCTTCTCACGCTGCACCCGGCGGATCCGCCCGAGCTCCTCGACCAGGTGCACGGGCAGCCGGATGGTGCGGGACTGGTCGGCGATCGAGCGGGTGATCGCCTGCCGGATCCACCACGTCGCATAGGTGGAGAACTTGAAGCCCTTGGCGTAGTCGAACTTCTCGACCGCCCTCACCAGGCCGGCGTTGCCCTCCTGGATGAGGTCGAGCAGGGGCAGGCCGCTGCGGGGGTACCGCCGGGCCACCGCGACGACCAGCCGCAGGTTGGAGCGGATGAAGACGTCCTTGGCGCGCTCGGCGTCCTCGGCTATCGCCTCCAGCTCCTCGCGCTCGGCGCCCTTGGGGAGGGTGCCCTCCTCCAGCAGGTGCTGGGCGTAGACGCCGGCCTCGATCCGCAGCGACAGCTCGACCTCCTCGGCGGCATCGAGCAGGGGCGTCCTGGCGATCTCGTCGAGGTACATCCCGACCAGGTCACGGTCGGCTTCGAAGTTGGTCGGGCGGGCCGCGCGAGTCCGGTCGGCCCTGTCGCGAACGACGGCACGGGTGGCCATGCTTGCTCCCTTGCTGGTGTTGCCGAGGTCTGCCTGCCTGCCCGAAAAGGGCAAGAATGCGGGCCCTCTTCGGGGCTCACACGTAACGATCCAACGCACAGAATCCGGACAACATTCCCAAGTCGCTCAGATTCTTCGCCCGATGCAGTATCCTGCGGCTTTTCACCCCGGTTCTGAACGGAGGGTGAGCGGAACAGCACGGCGGGTGTCAGATCCCGGCCGGGCCCGGCGATTCGCCGCTCGCCGATGGAACATCCATTCGATCCGCGGTTCGCGCCCACCGCAACATGAACCCCCGGCACCCCCTTCGCGTTCCCGTTCGCCCGAACTCCCCGAACGGTGCTCCGTACTCGCACCGCCGAAAGGGCCATCCCGCCCACCCGGCAACCCACCCAGCTTCTCCGCACAAAAGATGCCGAATCGCTATCCGTCCACCGCCGGATCGGCACGACCCACTGGGAATGTGTCAGCCATGCACCTGACCAAAGGCTCGCTCCCCGATGCCCCGAACCGCCACCTGCTGCGGTACGGAGCTCTGGCGGCCTGCTGCGCCGCGCTCTTCGCGGTGCTGTTCGCCCTGGTCGAGGCGCACTGGGGTCCGCTGGCCCGGCTGGACCGGAGCTGGACCGACGGCGAGCACGGCTACGCGCGCGAGCACACCGCCTGGACCGCCGCCGTGCAGACCCTCAGCAACATCGGCGGCACGGTCACCATGCGGACCCTGCTCGGGCTGGCGGCCGTCTGGCTCTGGCTGATCGGCGCCCGGGTGCTGGCCGCCTGGGCGGCGGCCCAGGCACTGGTCGGCTGGGCCGCCCTGTGGGCGCTCAGGCTCTTCGTCGGCCGTCCCCGCCCGCACTTCGGCGATCCGGTCGCGTACGCCGCCGGCCCGGCCTTCCCGTCCGGCCACGCGATGGCGTCCGCGATCACCTGCGTGATCCTGGTCTGGCTGATCCGCCCGCACGCCAACCGGGCCGGCCGCGTGGCCACCGGCGGCGCGGCGGCGCTGGCGGTCCTGGCGGTCGGCTGGACCAGGATCGTCCTCGGCGTCCACTGGCCGAGCGACGTCCTGGCCGGCTGGCTGGCCGCCGGGGTGATCCTCGGCGGCGTGACCGTCGCCGTCGAGCTCTGGCGCCCGGGCGACCTCGCCCGCGACGTCCGGCGGGTCAACTGGCGCACCCGCCCCCGGGTGCAGCGCGTCCTGGCGGGCGAGCCGTCCGCCCCGGGCCGGGAGAGCTGACCGAACGGGCGGACCGGACGACCGGGACGGCCGACCGAACCGGGGCCGCCGTTCGCGCGAGCCCCGGCCGGAGCCGCCCGGGCGGCACTCGGATAGCGTTCTGCCATGCCGCCGACAGCCCCCGCAGGCCATCTCCCGCGCCCGGCCGAGCACCCTCTTCCCGGTGGACCTCCCGCCGCCGTGCTGCGGATCGCCACCGTGCAGGCCCCGGTCGTGGCGGGCGACATCCCCGCCAACGCCGCGACGGCCGCCGCCCTGATCCGTGAGGCCGCCACGGCCGGCGCCCGGGTGGTGCTCTTCGCCGAGAAGTTCCTCTCCGGCTACGAGCCCGCCCTCATCACGGCCGACCCGCGGCGGCACGCCGTCCAGCCCGCCGACCCCCGGCTGGCCCCGATCGCGGACGCCTGCCGCGAGCGCGCCGTCACCGCCGTGGTCGGCGCGGCCGTGCGCGACGAAGCGGGCGAGCTGCGCGTCTCCGCCCTGGTCGTCGGCCCGGACGGGGAGCTGGTCACCCGGTACGACAAGCAGTACCTCTTCAAGTCCGAGGCCGCGATCTACCGTCCGGGAACCACCGGTTGCACCCTCGAACTGGACGGCTGGCGGCTCGGTCTGGGCATCTGCTACGACTCAGGTTTCGCCGAGCACGCCCGGGCCGCCGCACTGGACGGCTGCCACGCGTACCTGGTCGGCGCGCTCTTCAGCGTCGGCCACGGCCACCACGAGTCCCGGACGTGGTTCCCGGCCCGGGCCCTCGACAACACCGTGTACACCGTCCTGTCGAACCACATCGGGCGGACGGGCGGCTGGAACACCTGCGGCGCCAGCGCGGTCTGGGGCCCCGACGGGCGCCTCCTCGCCGAGGCCGGCCCGGACACGCGGGAAATCGTCCTGGCCGACCTCGACCCGGCCGTCCTGGCCGCCACCCGGCAGTCCGAGCCCCTGCTCCACGACTTCCGCACCGGCCCCGCCTTCCGCACCGGCGCTCGCCCGGCCGCCGAGCGGCTCCTGCACCGCCTGGGCTGACCCGCCGCGTCCCGGCCCGCCCCGCCGCCGGGCGCCGTGCCCGGCGGCCCCGGCCGGCCGTGCGTCGGGGCCCCGGAGCCGCCGGGCCGGGCTACGCTCCGGCCCATGCGCAGCTCACTGCACGGCGCCCTGGTCACCCTGCGCCCGGCCACCAGCGCCGACATCCCCGTGCTGGCCGTCATCCGTGCCACGCCCGAGGTCCGCCGGTGGTGGCGCGGCGGACCGGATCTGCCCGCGGAGATCGCCGAGGACCTGGCCGACCCGGGCACCCACACCTACGTGGTGCTGCACCAGGGCCTGGTGGTCGGCGCGATCCAGTGGTCGGCCGAGGACGAGCCGGACTACCGGCACGCCAGCATCGACATCTTCCTCGGCCCGGAGGTCCACGGGCGCGGCCTGGGCACCGACGCCGTCCGCACCCTGGCCCGGCACCTCTTCACCGAACACGGACACCACCGGGTGGTGATCGACCCGGCCGCCGACAACACGGCGGCCATCCGCAGCTACACCAAGGCGGGGTTCCGGCCGGTCGGTGTCATGCGCCGCTACGAGCGCGGAGCGGACGGCAGCTGGCACGACAACCTGCTGATGGACCTGCTCGCGGACGAGCTCCCCGGCCCCGGCGGCGCGGCTCCCTGAAGGCCCCGCCACCCTCCGGGGACCGGGCCGCCCCGGGCCTTCCCGGTAACCTCCCGGCGCCGGAATCCGTTGATGGACCATGAGAGTGATACCTGCACAATGGCGGCCGCCCACCCTCGCCGACGACGAAACGGTTCTGCACCCGGACCAGCCGGACAAGCCGGACGAGCCGATCTTCGACGAACTGGTCCACCGGTGGACCAGCGCCGGCCGCGCCGTCCCCGGACGCCCCGACAACGAGTGGACGACCCTGGTCAGCCGCGCCCCCTGGCCACGCCGGTAGGAGCCCGGCCCCCGGCGCACCCCCGCCCCCCCGGCGCCATGCCCAGGCCCGGTACCCGGCGTTGAAGGGCCGGAGCGCCTCCCCGGACACCCCGCACGAACCTGGAGACGACAGGGACTGATCCTGTGTCACAACTCCACACCGCCGCCCCGCCGGGCCTTGGCGCGCCGCCACGTCCGGGCGCCCTGTCGGCCACCGGTCCGACGGTGGGCCCACCCCGCACGCCCCGCCGCCCCAGGGGCGTGGGCCCGTGCCGCGCGCCCCTCGGCGGCCGTCCGGATGCCCGCCGGAACGCCCGCCGCGCAATGAACGGAACTGGGGCGATCTCCACAGGCACCATCCGCTAGTCTGTCAGGGGTCAGCAGGCCATCCCGCTGCGCACTCGGCCGGCGCCCTCCACGGCACCACCGAGCGCGACGCCGAGCCGGCCGACCAGGACGTCTGTCGGTCCACGCCGAGCAAGCCCCCCGGGGTACGGCGAGGCCCGCGAGACACCCCGCCTCAGTAGCTCAGGGGATAGAGCACGGCTCTCCTAAAGCCGGTGTCGCAGGTTCGAATCCTGCCTGGGGCACAGCGCGCGCAAGCGCACCGCAGGACCCATGGGCCGGTTCACGGGGTGATCCCCGGGACCCGGCCCTTCGTGGTTCTCCGGGCCGGGCGGCCGTCCTCCCGGTAGCCGGCCCCACCCGGCCGGGCCGCACCGTCGGCAGCCAACCCGGGCCTGAGGCCGGTCGGCTGACCAAGGCTCACCGGACGGCGGGGCGGGAGGGACACCCCCGTTGTTTGCCGGGCCGGCTCCCCGGCACCCCGAAGATCGTCGCCGGCCCGCCGGCCGGGTGCGGGCGGAGTGCCGCTCCTGCCATCGGCACCTCGGCCGGCCGCGATGCGGGAATGCGATCGGCCGCCGGACGCCCGACAGGCCTGCTACCTGCGCGTACGGCGTCCCGCCCGCCCCGCGTCCGTCCGCCGCCGCGTGCTCCGGGCGGCTGCTGCGACAACAGCGCAAGGCTGCGGGCCCTGTCGTTCCCCGAGTCGGGACCACCGGCCCGGGACAACCGGCCCGGGTGGCGACCGGGCCGGCCACCGGAGCCGGAGCGACCGGACGGGCCGGACGGGCCGGGCCGCCCCCGCCGGCCGGGCCGGGCCGCAGGGACGGCCTCCGACCGCGTGATGGTGACGGATCTCGACCGCCCCGCCCAGCGCCGGCTGCCGGAGTGCCTGCGCCTGCGCTACGGCCGGCCACCGGAACGCCTGGAGGCCGCCTCGGCCGACGGGGCGGGCGCCTGCGGCCGGGCCGGTCCCGGCTGCGCCCTGCTCCGACGGGCCTGGCCACCGCCGGCGCCGGGGACGGGCCGCTCCCGCTGCCCGGCGTCCCGCGGACGCGCCCGCCGGTGGGGCTGGTCCCCGGCCGGGCCGGCGCCCTGCGGGAGGGCCCGCGGAGGCCCTCGCCGAGGCCCTCCGGCCGGCCCGTCCGACGCCCCCGGGAGCCCGCGCCGGGCCGTACCCCCGGCCGGCGCGGGCCGTGGCCTCGGCCACCGACGGTGACGGCCGCCCCTCCCCCGGGTGCCCGGTGGTGCGGCCCGGCTTCCCTCCGGACAGGACCGGCCGCCGGTGCCTCCGTGTCCCGGCCCGCCGCTCCCGGCCAGGCCGGACCGTGGCCGTGGTGCGTACCGCCGCCGGACGACCCCTCGGGCGGGGCCCGGGGCCCGGCGGGGCGGCCTCGGACGCCCGGGGCGGGCGGTCACCGTACGTACGTCCGCCGGGCCGCCCGGCACAGGTCACGGGCGACGTCCGGCACCGCTCGCGCGGGCATCGGGGCGGACCGGTCGCCCGGACGGTACCGGGGCGAACATTCTCAGGAAACCGGATGAATCGTCAGTGCTCATCTCCAGTAGCCTGGGAGCCGTTCCGGTCGCCTGACGGCCCGGTGCTCCCTCATGACGCCCCCTTCCAGCACGAGGCTCAGCCCCCATGACACCATCCGTGCCTCCCCGAACCGTCTCCCGGCTGACGGGCAGTGTGTGGATATGGCCCGCGCTGGTGGCGCTCTGCGTCGGCGGCTACCGGATGACCACCCCGGACCTGTGGCGGGACGAGGTGTCCACCTGGACGGCGTCCACCCGCGGCCTCGGGGACCTGCTGCGGATGCTGGACCACGTCGACGCCAGCAACGGCGTGTACTACGTCCTGATGCACTTCTGGACCTCCGTCTTCGGCGACTCGACCATCGCCCTGCGGCTGCCGTCCGTACTGGCCATGGCAGGCGCCGCGGCCTTCTCCACGCTCACCGCCCGGCGGATGTTCGACAGCCGGGTGGCCGGTCTCGCCGCCGGGCTGCTCCTGGCGGTCGTCCCCAGCATCTCCCGGTACGCCCAGGAGGCCCGCTCGTACGCGTTGGTGACCTGCGCGGTGGCGGCCGCCACCTGGCTGCTGCTGCGGGCGCTGGACCGGCCCGGCCTCGGCCGCTGGGCGGCCTTCAGCGCCTGCCTGGCACTGGCGGGGGGCGCCCACCTGGTCTCGCTCAGCACGGTGGCCGGCCAGCTGGCGCTGGTCCTGCTGCACCTGTGGCGGACCCGGGCGGCACTGAAGCTGCGGCTGCTCTGGCAGTACCCGCTGGCGGTGCTGGCCGCGCTGGCGCCGCTGGTGCCGCTGATGCAACTGGGCAGCAGCCAGACGAACCGCCAGCTCGGCTGGATCCCCGCCCCGACCGTGGAGGCGCTGCGGACCTTCGGCCAGTGGCTGTTCGCCTCCCTGGACGTCTACCACGTGTTCGTGGCGCTGGCGCTGGCCACCCTGCTGTGGTCCGGGCGGCGGCTGGCCGCGGTGCAACTGCTGCTGCTCGCCGTGCTGCCGGTGGTCGGGGTCTGGCTCGTCTCGCGCGGCGGGACCTCCTACTTCATCGACCGCTACCTGCTCTTCACCCTGCCCGCCTGGGCCTCGCTGGCCGGCGGCGGCGTGGGCGCGCTGTACGCGACCGCCCGGCGCTGGGCGCCCGCCCGGGTCTGCGCGGTGCTGGCACTGGCCCTGATCGCCGTGCCGGCGGTGCAGGCGCTGCCGCAGCAGCGGGCGCTGCGCAGCGTGCTCGCGCACGAGCAGTGGGACGACTACCGGAGCGCCGCCGCGGTGATAGCGGCAGGCTTCCGCCCCGGGGACGGCATGGTCGCCCCGCACGGCGAGAAGAACTGGGCGATGATCGGCCCCGGCGTCAACTTCTACCTGCCGCGGAACCTCCACCCGTACCCGGTGTTCCTGCAGAACACGGCGGCCCAGGCCGAGGACCTCTTCCCCACCGAGTGCCCGGTGGCCGTCCAGTGCCTCGGCCGGAGCGACCGGATCTGGGTGGTGACCTTCGAGGACGCCGCGGACCCGCTGCACAGCCTGCGGGTGGACCAGACGAACGCGCTGCTGGCGCAGTACCGGCCGACCGAGGTCATGCGGACCCGGGGCCTCACGGTGTCGCTGCTGGAGCTCAAGGGCTGACCGGCGGGCCGTCCCGCCCGTGGGGCGGGAAGAGGGCGGGACGGACGGTCGCGACCGTCCGTCCCGCCCTTGTCCGTCCGACGTCCGCCCGAAGCCCGTCCGAAGCCCCGTCCTCGTGCGTCCTCGTGCGTCCTCGTGCCGCCGCCCTCCGTTTCCCGCCGCCACCGCTTGCCGCCGCCCCGTCCCGGCGGGCCGGCCCGGGCGCCGGGCACCCCGGCCGCGGTCCGAGCCACGGGGCGGCAGGGGCCGGACACACAGGCGCCCGCCCGACCGTGGTGCGGCCGGGCGGGCGGAGCCTGCGGTCGGAGCGGACAGCTCCGAGCAGTCGGGCCGGAGCGGACAGCTCCGGGCGGGCGGGTCAGAGCAGGCGGGTCAGCCGCGCGAGGATCGACGGCGGGGCCAGGTCGGACTTCAGGGCCACCGGCACCTCGACCCTGCCGTCGCCCACGCCGGCCTTGAGCACGCCGACCTGGGTGCCGGCCTTGGCGGTGTGCCCGACCGTGGCCGGTTCCAGCGCCAGGGTGGCGGTGATGCCGTCCCAGCCGGCCACGGTGACGTCCTTGGTGGCCACCACCGGGACCTTGCCGCCGAGGCCGTCGTCCACGAACCCGACGACGTCGCCCTGCTTGGCCAGGGTCTGCCCGGTCAGGGCGCCCTGGGCCGCCGCGATCTGCTTGGCGCTCACCGTCTGGACGGCCTTGAGGATGCCCTCGGTGGCGGTGCCCGGCTGGCCCAGGGTGACCCCGAGGATCATCCGCCGGACGCCGCCGATGTCCTTCACGGCCGCCCACATCAGGCAACCGCCGGCCGGGGTGCTGGAACCGGTCTTGACGCCGATGATGCCGTTCTTCGCGGAGAGCAGGGTGTTGGTGTTGAACACCTTCTGCCCGTTGAAGTTGGTGTCCGGTTCAGCGACCACCTGACGGAAGATCTCGTTCTTCATGACCTGCTCGGCGAGCTTCAGCTGGTCCTTCGCGGTGCTCTTGGTGTCCGCGTTGAAGCCGGCCGGGTCGACGTAGCTGGTGTTGGTCATGCCGAAGCCGGCGGCCGCCTCGTTCATCTTCCGGACGAAGGCCTCCTCCGTGCCGGAGTCCCAACGGGCGAGCAGCCGGGCCACGTTGTTCGCCGACGGCAGCATCAGCATCTCCAGCGCCTCGTACTGGGTGAGCTGCTGGCCCTCGGTGAGGGTGACCTTCGACTGGTCGGCGTCGCTGGACTCCTGGGCGGCCTGCTTGTCGACGGTGAGCTTGGGGCCGCTCTCGCCCTTCTTCAGCGGGTGGTCGCGCAGGATCAGGTAGGCGTTCATCACCTTGGTGACGCTGGCGATCGGGGCCGGCGTCTCCGGGCCGGAGCTGCCCATGTCGCCGACGCCGACCACCGAGGCCGCCGACTGGCCCTTGGCCGGCCAGGGCATGTCCAGCGGGCTGCCGGTGAAGGAGAAGGTGGTGGCCACGCTCAGACCGACCGTGGGCCGCGGCAGCGGACGCAGCAGCTGGCCCGCCACCACGACGCCGAGCACCAGGGACAGGAAGACCGTCCAGATGGTGATCCGCTTGAGCGCCCGGCGCAGCGGGGAGACCGGACGGGCGCTGAGCGCGGCCAGCACCTGCATCGCCTCGGAGGTGGTCTCCGGCTGCGGGAGCGGCTCGGGCGTGGGCAACGGCTCGGGCGTGGGCAGCGGACGCGGCTCGGGCGCCGGGAGGGGCTCGGGGCCCGGGCCGGGCTCCGGACGGGGGCCCGGCTTCGGCTCGGGCTTCGGCTCGGGCAGGGGCTCGGGGTCGGGGAGGGGGGAGGGCGCGGGCGGCTCCGGAACCCGGCCGCCGACCGGGGGCTCGGGCCGGGTGGCGCGCAGCGACTGCGGCTTCTCCAGCTTCTCGGTCCGGACGAGGTCGGGGGAGGGCGCGGCGGCCGGCTCGGGCGTACGGCCGGGGGCGGCCCCCGGGTCCCGGCCGGCGTCCGGGTCGGCATCCCGGTCGGCGGTTCGGCCGGCATCCGGGTCGGCGGTTCGGCCGGCGGGGCGGTCCGCCGGACGCTCGGCGGTCGCGGGCTTCGCCGCCGGGCCGGCCGGGCGGGTGCCGGCACCGGCGCCGTCCCGCATCGCGAGACGCGGATCGACCGCGGCCGGCCGCGCCGGGGCCTCGGCCACGACGGCGCCGACGACGGCGGGCTCGGCGGCCGGCTCCTCGGCGGCACGCTCGGCGGCCGCGGCCCCGGGCCTGTCACCAGCGCTCTTGCCGGCCTCGAAGGCCGCGGCCGGGCGCAGCACCTCGCCGGGCAGGCGCAGTGCGGTGGTCGCGTTGTCCGCGGGCAGGCGCAGGGCGGTGGTCCGGTTGTCCACTTCGCGGACACGCAGCTCCACGGTGGGACCGGCCTTGGCGGCCTTCGCCGACGGGGCGTCCGAGGCCGGAACGGTCAGTTCGAGCGTCAGGTCGGCCGGCACGGCGGGACCGGGCCCGCCGGCGCCCTCTGAAGCGCCGCCCGAGGCGTCGTCCGAGGCGTCGTCCGAGGCGTCGTCCGCATCGTGACCGCCCTCCCCGGCGGCTTCCCCGTCCGGGCGCTCGCGCGCGCCCGTCGCGGCCTCCGGGCCGGCGTCCCGGGCCGTGGCCCCGGTTCCCGCTCCGGGGCCCGCTCCGGCGGCGGTGGACCCGGCGGCAGCGCCCGTCCCGCCCGCGGGCAGACGCAGCTGCACGGTCGGACCGGCCGGCACCGCGGGGCCGGCGGCACCGTCCGCACCGGCAGTGCCGGCCTCCGGCCGGGCCTGCGGGGTCTCCCGGTCCTGGTCCCGCTCCCCGTCGCGCAGCACTCTGTCGGGGGACTCACCCACGTAACCCAGCCTCCTCATACGCCTGGCGGGGCACCGGCCGTCCCGAATTCGGGAAGCCGCCACCCCGCCCCATGTACCTGTACAGTCTCCGCCACGCGACGGCCGATCCGGCCACCCACACCCCGTCCGACCGGCGGTTATTGCGGTCGTACGGCCGTTCCCAGGCCCGTCCGGTGTTCAGACGCCCGCCTTGGCGCCGCTGGTTCCCGCCCGCTGCCGCAAGGTCACGATTCGGAGGCGTACTCGACAAGGCCGTGTGAGAGGCGTCACTCTGTCATTCATCCACGCGGGGAGGCTTGGATGGGCAAGAGCCGCAGAACAATTCCCGAGGAACTCTTGTTGCTCGCCCTGGACCCGACCACGGGTACCACGGCGCAGCCGCAGACCCTCGACCTCGGACTCGCCGGGGCACAGCTCGTCGAGCTGTCCCTGGCCGGACGGATAGTCCCGGATGGGGACCGGATCGCCGTGGTGCTGCCACGACCGACCGGCGACCCCACTCTGGACCACGCCCTGGAACTGCTGCGCCGTCGTGGCAGTCCGGTACGTGCGGCGCACTGGATCGGCGGGCCCCGGCTGGGGCTCCGGCAGACCTACCTGGCGCACCTCGAAAGGTGCGGCATGGTGACTGCGGTGCCGGGACAGGTGTGCGGGGTCCTTCCGACGACGCGCTACCAGGCGTCGGACGACTGCTCGAACGCCGCCATCAAGCAGCGTCTCGACACGTCGATCCGGACCGGTGTGCCGCCGGACCCGAGGACGGCCGCACTGGCCGCACTGGCCCACGCCGTGGGCCTCGGCAAGCATCTGTACCCGGGCAACGAGGGCAGGTCCTCGCGGTCACGACTGCGCGACCTGATCCGTTACGACCCGCTCGGTGGGATGGTCGCGCACGCCGTGATGGACGTGCAGAACGGCCTTCCGTCCCAGCAGGGCCGTAACAACAACGCCCAGTCGGCGGCCGCGCCGGTGCCCGGCAGCCGGCAGCCCGGCGGCCGGGCCGTACCCACCCGGGTCGGTGCCCGGTGAGCCGTCGGTCCGGACGGCGCGTGGCGAGCGGCGCGCGCCGATAGTCGCGAGTGAGCAACCAGCAGGTATCGAGGGGCGGTCGCCCGGCACGGAAGTCGCCGGGTGGCCGCCCCTCTGCCGTACCCAGCCGTAGTGTCGCTCTTACCACCCAGGGACGGCTGCCGTCTCGCCGAAGCGCTTTTCCGATGATCTGTTCTACTGCGCTCGCGCGATTCCCCGGCGCCGACCCGATCCAAGGTGGCATGCTGCTCCAAGTCAGGGGGGTTGGTACCAATTTCCACACTGTTCCGAGGATTGCCGGTCCAACGAGCACCAGAGGCCCGGCCGGAGGTCGATGTGTCCGCGAGCATCAATCCCACAGTGCGCCGCCGAAGGCTCGGCGCCGAACTGCGGCGCCTGCGCGAGACCCTGGGGATGACGGCGGAGGAGGTGGCCGGCCGGCTGATGGTCTCCCAGTCCAAGATCAGCCGCCTGGAGAACGGCCGCCGCAGCATCAGCCAACGGGACGTCAGGGACCTCTGCGACGTCTACATCGGCCTGGAGGCCGAGGCCTCCTCGATCCGGGCCTACGAGTCCTCCTTCGTGCCGGGGCTGCTGCAGACCCAGGCGTACGCCGAGGCCGTGGTGCTGGGCACCCAGCCGGACACCGACGCCACGGCCGTGTCGCGGCGGGTGGAGGTGCGCCTCAAGCGGCAGAGCCGGATCTACGGGGAGAACCAGCTGGGCAGTCTCTGGGCGGTGATAGACGAGGCCGTGCTGCGTCGCGAGGTCGGCGGCCCGGAGGTGATGTACCGCCAGCTGAACCAGCTGCTCGACCTGAGCGCCCGCTCCAACATCAACCTGCAGGTGATCCCGTTCTCGCACGGCGCCCACCCCGGTATGACCGGGACATTCTCCCTGATGGAGTTCCCCGAGTCCGCGGATTCGACGGTTGTCTACTTCGAAGGGGTGACAAGCGACCTCTACCTGGAGAAGGACGCCGACGTGCGCCGCTATACCGGACTGTACGACCACCTGAGGGCCGCAGCCCTGAGTGTCGCGGAGAGCCGGTCACTGATAGCCAAGATCGCAGAGGGGTACCAACCATGACCACCACGTCCGAGAACGGCCTCACCTGGCGCAAGAGCAGCCACAGCGGCGGCAACGGTGCCTGCGTGGAGATCGCCGTACCGAGCGCGGCCGCCGTCGCGGTACGCGACTCCAAGGACCCGCACGGTCCGCAGCTGCACTTCTCCAAGGAGGCCTGGGCCTCGTTCGCCACCGCGGCCGGCTCCGGATCCTTCGGCGAGATCTGACCCGCCCTCACTTGTCCTCACGGTCCGCCCGCACCGGTGCCCGCCGTCGTCCGGCGGCGGGCACCCACGCTCCGGGGCGGCGCACCACGGGCCGGCGCACGACCTGCCGGCACAGCACCCGCCGGCGCACCGCCGGTCAGCGCAGGACCGGTCAGCGCAGGACCGGTCAGCGCACCACCGGGTAGCGCACCGCCCAGGCCGTCCCCTCCCCCGCGTCCTGCCCGTGCAGCTCCGGCCCGTGCATCAGCTCCAGCACGAAGTCGTCCGCGAGCTCCAGGACCGTCCCCCGGCCCTCCAGCCCGGCCAGCAGCTCCGGCGGCAGCGCGGTGTCCCCGTGCAGCGCGCCCAGCAGGTTGCCGCAGATCGCGCCGGTGGAGTCGCTGTCCCCCGAGTGGTTGACCGCCAGCAGCAGCCCGGACTTCACGTCGTACGCCACCAGCGCGCAGTAGACACCGATCGCCAGCGCCTCCTCCGCGACCCAGCCCTCGCCGAGCGCCTCCACCCGCTCGGCGGACGGCTCACCGGCACGGACGGCGTCCAGCGCGCCCCGCAGCGCCGCCGTGGTCTCCTCGTGCGACGGGCGTTCGGAGAGCAGGGCCAGCGCGAGGTGCACGCCCTCCTCCAGGGTGCCGCCGCGGGCGACCGTGTGGACGATCACCGCCAGCGCGCCCGCCGAGAGGTAGCCGGTGGGGTGGCCGTGCGTCAGCACCGAGCACTCCACCGCCAGCTGGAAGACCAGGCCCGGCTCCCAGGAGGTGAGCAGCCCGAACGGCGCGGCCCGCATCACCGTGCCGCAGCCCTTGGAGTGCGGGTTCTTGGGGGCGTCCAGGGTGCCCAGGCGGTCCGCCTGCGGGCCGGAGAGCCCGGACAGGCAGGCCTGGCCGGGCGCCCGCTGGGCGTACAGCCACTCCTCGCGGCCGAGCCAGCCGAGGTCCGGGCGCCGCTCGTCCGGCCCCCAGTCGCGCTGGGTGGCGGCCCACCGCAGGTAGGCCAGGTGGACGTCGGTGGGCGGGTGCCAGCCGCCGCTGTCCCGGCGGATGTGGGCCCGGATCAGGCCGTCGACGGTGAACAGGGACATCTGGGTGTCGTCGGTTATCGCACCGGGCCGGCCGTACGCGGGGACGTAGCCGGTCACCCCCTGCGGGCCGTGCACGGCCTGGATCTTCTCCAGCGACTCGAACTCGATGCCCGCCCCGAGCGCGTCGCCGATCGCCCCGCCGAGCAGGCAGCCGCGCACCCGGCTCCGGAAATCCTGCTGCTGCGCGCGTGACCACAGTGGCATCACGAGTCGGAACCTTTCGTCCAGAGGTCGCGGGAGCACCCGCTCCCGGCCCTCGGCCCGGGAGGCACCCCCAAGCCGGAGGTTGGGGCAACCGCGCCCGACGACGGTTCGCGCGCCCCCGCACTGTATTCGAATTGTTCGGCGGGTTGACCGGTTCCCCCGTACAGCAGCTCTTCAACAAACTGTTGCCGCCGCGCCATCCGACGGCCACGGACCACCACCCGGCGCTGCCTAGCGTCCCGGTCATGACCACCACCCGCACCCGCCTGACCACCGCACTGGCCCTCACCGGCGCGCTGACCCTCGGCTCCCCCGCCGTGGCCCTCGCCGCCGCCCCGGGCCCGCAGGACGCCCCCGCCGCCGCCTCGCGGACGGCCGCCCGGCACGCCGTCCCCTTCACCGCGGCGAGCGCCGTGCAGCAGGCCGACGGGAGCTTCACCCTCACCTGGACCGCGCCCGGCACCCGCGGCGTGACCGTCTACGCCGGCACCGACCAGGAGGACATCCGGCACCGCCGGCCGGTCGCCCGGGGCGCCGGCTCCGCCACCGTGACGGTCACCGGCCTGGCCGCGGCCGACCGCTGGTTCTTCGAGCTCGTCCCGGACCGCGGCGAGCCGCTGGTCGTCGCCGACCGCTCGCTGCACCTCGCCTCGGCGCCCAACTTCCGCGACGCGGGCGGCTACCGCACGGCGGACGGCAGCTGGGTCCGGATGGGCGTCGTCTACCGCTCCGGCGACCTCAGCCGGCTCACCGACGCGGACCTCGCCAAGCTGCGCCGCCTGGGCGTCCGGGAGGTCTTCGACCTGCGCACCCCCGCCGAGCAGAAGGCCGCGCCGGACCGCGTCCCGGCCGGCGCCACCGTGGTCGGCGCCAACGTCCTGGGCGCCGCCGACACCGGCGCGTTCAACGTGACCAGCCCGCAGGCCGCGGTCCAGGTGATGATCGACGCCGAGCGCACCATGGTCTCCGCCGACAGCGCGAAGGCCGCCTACCGCACGGTGCTCGACTCCCTGGTGGAGCGCGACGACCAGGGCGTGCTGTTCCACTGCACCGCCGGCAAGGACCGCACCGGCTGGGCCTCCGCCGCACTGCTCACCGCCCTCGGCGTGCCGCGCGCCACGGTCGAGGCCGACTACCTGGCCAGCAACACCTACCGGGCGGCCGAGAACGCCGCCGCCCTGGCCCAGCTGCCGCCCGCCTACCAGGCCGTCTACAAGCCGCTGCTGGACGTCCGGGCGGAGTACCTGAACGCCGGCTTCGACGAGGTGCAGCAGAAGTTCGGGTCCTTCGACGGCTACCTCAGGTCCGGCCTCGGCCTGGACGGCCGCGACCTGCGTGACCTGCGCAGCCAGTTGCTGGTGGGCTGAGGTCGGCAGACGCCGGACGCCGGACGCCGGACGCCGGACGCCGGGGGCGGACGGCGCCCGGTGGTCCGGGCGGCGCCTGCCCCCGCCGCCGGGCGGCGGGCCCGCGGGTCAGACGACGACCTCCTGCAGCTTGCCGGTGGCGACGTCCAGCACGAAGCCGCGCACCGCGTCGGTGTACGGGACGAACGGGCTGTTCCTGATCCGCGCGACGGACTGCCGCACGTCGGTGTCGAGGTCCGCGAAGGCCTCGGCGGCCCACGGCGGCTTGATGCCGGTCTCCTCCCGGATCGACTCCCGGAAGGCGTCGTCGGAGAAGGTGAGCATGCCGCAGTCGGTGTGGTGGATCAGGATGATCTCGCGCGTCCCGAGCAGCCGCTGACTGATCGCCAGCGAGCGGATCGCGTCGTCGGTCGCGACCCCGCCCGCGTTGCGGATCACGTGCGAGTCGCCCTCGGCCAGGCCGAGGACCCCGTAGACGTTGAGCCGGGCGTCCATACAGGCGAGGACGGCGGTGCGGCGGGCCGGCGGCAGCGGGAGCGGGCCGGTGAAGGAGGCGGCGTAGTCCGCGTTGTTGGCGAGGTACTGCTCGACGGCACGGGGGTTCTCGGTCATGACCGACTCCGGATTCGCTGGCTGGAGCACACGGGGGCGGGCGGCCCGCCGGGCGCGCTCCGGGACGGGGAGGACGCGGCGGGTCACCGCGGGGGGGAGGAGCCGCGGCCGGGAACGGCGGCGGCCCGGGGCACCGGCCGGACGGCGTCGGGCGACGCGGCCGGGACCGGGCGGGGAGGGACGGACGTGCGGGGGCGGGCCGGCGGCCCGGCCCGGGGCGACCCGGTGGGGTCAGCCGCGACAACCGGTGCTGGACACGCGGCAGAGGTCGACGTGTCGACGCCGCACGAGCACGCTCATGGCCCCAACCTAGCGCGGGCCGTGACGGCGGGTCCACGGCCCGCGGCGGGGATCGTGGGCGTACGGGCGTGCCGGGCCGGCGCCCGGGGGCGCCCACGCGCCCCCGCAGCGCCCCGGGCCCGTGGGGCCCCGCGCCCCGGCCGCTACTCCAGGACGGGCAGCAGCGCCGGCAGGTGGCCGTCCGAGGCGATCGCCGCGGCGCGCCGCTCGGCGGGCACCTCGCCGTACGTGGTGGTGCGCTGGCGGTGCGGGCGCCCGGCGGCCTCCGCGATCGCCTCCAGGTCCCGGACGGACTTGTAACTGCCGTACGCCGAGCCGGCCATCCGCGAGATGGTCTCCTCCATCAGCGTGCCGCCCAGGTCGTTGGCGCCCGAGCGGAGCATCTCGGCGGCGCCCTCCGCGCCCAGCTTCACCCAGCTGGTCTGGATGTTGGGGATGTGGGTGTGCAGCAGCAGCCGGGCCATCGCGACCACCACCCGGTTGTCGCGGGCGGTCGGGCCCGGCCGGGCGATGCCGGCCAGGTAGACCGGCGCGTTGGTGTGGATGAACGGCAGCGTCACGAACTCGGTGAAGCCGCCGGTGCGCTGCTGGATCCCGGCCAGCACCCGCAGGTGCCCGAGCCAGTGCGCCGGGGTGTCCACGTGGCCGTACATCATCGTGGACGAGGAGCGGATGCCCAGCTCGTGCGCGGTGGTGACCACCTCGACCCAGGTGGCGGCGGGCAGCTTGCCCTTGGTCAGCACCCAGCGGACGTCGTCGTCGAGGATCTCGGCGGCCGTCCCGGGGATGCTGTCCAGGCCGGCCTCCTTGGCCTGCTGGAGCCAGTCCCGGACGGAGAGGCCGGTGCGGGTGGCGCCGTTGACGACCTCCATCGGGGAGAAGGCGTGCACGTGCATCCCCGGCACCCGGGCCTTCACCGCCCGGGCGATGTCGAAGTACGCGGTGCCCGGCAGGTCGGGGTGGATGCCGCCCTGCATGCAGACCTCGGTGGCGCCGACGTCCCAGGCCTGCGCGGCCCGGTCGGCGACCTGCTCCAGCGAGAGGGTGTAGGCGTCGGCGTCGGTGCGGCGCTGGGCGAAGGCGCAGAACCGGCAGCCGGTGTAGCAGACGTTGGTGAAGTTGATGTTCCGGGTGACGCAGTAGGTGACGGTGTCGCCGACCGCGTCCCTGCGCACGTCGTCGGCGATCCGGCAGAGCGCGTCCAGCGCCGGGCCGTCGGCGTGCAGCAGCGCGAGGGCCTGGTCGTCGGTCAGCCTGGTCGGGTCGTCGGCGGCCACCGCCAGCGCCTCGCGGACGTCACCGCTCAGCCGCTCCGGGGCCGCCCCGGCGACCTGCTCGCGCAGCGCCTCCCAGTCCCCGTAGACGTCCTCGAAGTCGGCCCGGCGGTCGCCGGTGCGGCCCTCGGTGTCGATGGTGCGGTGCAGGTCGGTCCGCCCGTACGAGGCGGGCAGGTCCTCCGGCTCCTGCCAGGGCAGGCCGGCCGGCATCGCGCCCTCCCGGGCCAGGCCGGTGACCGGGTCGGCGAGCGCGTTCACGTGCGGCATGATCCGCGGGTCCAGCCAGGGCTCGCCGCGCAGCAGGTACTCGGGGTAGACGGTGAGGCGCTCGCGCAGCTCGAAGCCGGACTCGGCGGTGCGGGCGGCGAGCTCCTCGATGTGCGGCCACGGACGCTCGGGGTTGACGTGGTCGGGCGTCAGCGGGGAGACGCCGCCCCAGTCGTCGATCCCCGCGCCGATGATCAGCGCGAACTCGGAGTCGACCAGGTTCGGCGGCGCCTGGATCCGGGCCGAGGGGCCGAGCACCAGCCGGGTGACGGCGATGGCGGCGGCCAGCTCCTCCAGCTCGGCGTCCGGCATCGCGCGCATCGCGGTGTCCGGCTTGGCCCGGAAGTTCTGCACGATCACTTCCTGGACCGCGTGGTACTGCCGGGCGGTGCGCCGGATCGCGAACAGCGCGTCAGCCCGCTCCTCGTACGTCTCGCCGATGCCGATCAGCACACCGGTGGTGAACGGGACGGCGCTGCGCCCGGCGTCCTCCAGCACCCGCAGGCGTACCGCCGGCTCCTTGTCGGGCGAGCCGAAGTGCGGGCCGCCGGGCTCGGACCAGAGCCGGGTGGCGGTGGTCTCCAGCATCATGCCCATCGAGGGGGCGACCGGCTTCAGCCGCTGGAAGTCCGTCCAGGTGAGCACGCCGGGGTTGAGGTGCGGCAGCAGGCCGGTCTCCTCCAGCACCCGGATCGCCATCGCCCGCACGTACGCGAGGGTGTCGTCGTAGCCGTGCGCGTCCAGCCACTCGCGGGCCTCGGGCCAGCGCTCCTCGGGCCGGTCGCCCAGCGTGAAGAGCGCCTCCTTGCAGCCCAGCGCCGCGCCCTGACGGGCGATCTCCAGCACCTCGTCCGGCGAGAGGTACATGCCGTGCCCGGCCCGGCGGAGCTTGCCCGGCACCGTGACGAAGGTGCAGTAGTGGCACTTGTCCCGGCAGAGCCGGGTCAGCGGGATGAAGACCTTCTTCGAGTAGGTGACCACCCCCGGCCGGCCCGCCGCCTCCAGGCCCGCGTCGCGGACCCGGGCCGCGCCGGCGCAGAGGTCCCGCAGGTCGTCCCCGCGGGCCTGCAGCAGCACCGCGGCCTCGGCCCGGTCGAGGGCCACGCCGTCCCGTGCCCGGCGCAGTGCCCGCCGCATTCCGTTGCTGGTCGGGCCGGGTGTGCCGGGGGAGGCCTCGGTTGCGTCCATGCCGCGACGATACGCCAGCATTCGACCTCGGGAGGACGCAACCCTGAGGTGGGATCAGGGTCACGTCCGCCGCCCGATGGTCCGTGAGACGTACGCGGATCTGGCCCTGCAGAGCGATGCCCCGGGGCGGTCCGGAGCGTCTAATGGAGCAGGAAGGGGCGATCCGCCACGGGCTACGGAGGGGTTGAACGTGATGACGGACCACACGACGACTACTGACGGGGAGGGCGGCGCGCCGTACCGCTCCGGGCGGCGCACCGCGGTGCGGATCCTGGTGCCGGTGGTGGTGGCCGGTACGGTCGCGGCCGGCATCGGGCTGGTGCCCGCGCTCGCCGACGGACGCTCGCCGGACCTGCCCGCCCTGACGGCGGAGCAGCTGGTGGCGAAGGCGCTGGGCACCGGGACGCAGAGCCTCTCCGGGACGGTGCGGGTCAGCGCGGACCTGGGGGCGCCGGCCCAGCTGCTCGGCGCGGTCGGCGGCCTCGGCACCGGCGGCCAGGGCGGCGGCGCGCAGGGCTTCGACCCGTCCGCGCCGGCGCCGGAGTCCAAGCTGGCCGGCCTGCTGGGCGGGGAGCACACGCTGCGGGTCGCGGTGGACGGGCCGGACCGCCAGCGGGTCGGGCTGATCGAGCAGTTGGCCGGCTACGAGCTGGTGCGCAACGGCGACCAGGTCTGGGCCTGGGACAGTGCCTCCAACGAGGCCTTCCACCTGGCGCTGCCGCAGGGCGGCGGGCACCCGGCGACGACGCCCGGCCTGCCGGCCGGGGTGCCGGTCACCCCGCAGGAGGCGGCCCGGCAGTTCCTGGCCCTGGGCGCGGGCACCACCTCGGTCACGGTGGACGGCACCACCACGGTGGCCGACCGGAAGGCGTACCAGCTGAGCGTGCGGCCGACGCAGTCCGGCTCGACGCTGGGCGAGGTGCGGATCGCCGTCGACTCCGCCACCGGCGTGCCGCTGGCCGTGGTGGTGAAGGCGACCGGCGGCGCCACCGTGTTCGACGCGCACTTCAGTGACGTCTCGTTCGCCAGGCCGGACGCGAAGGCCTTCGAGTTCGCCCTGCCCAAGGGCGCCAGGGTGGTCGAGCAGAAGGCCGGTGAGGCGCCGGCCGGCGGGCAGCCGGGTGGCGGGCCGAAGGCCGGCGGGCAGCCGGGCGCCGAGGAGGCCCGGGCCGCCGAGGACTCCCTGAACGTGATCGGCGAGGGGTGGACGACGGTGGTCAGCCTGAAGCTGCCCGCCGGGGAGATCCCGGCCGGGGCGGCGGGCCGGCACGGCTCCGAGGCCGCCGGGCAGAGCGTCCAGTCGCTGGCCCGGGCGCTCGGCAAGCCGGTCAAGGGCGGGTCGCTGATCAGCACCAAGGTGCTGAACGCGCTGGTCACCGAGGACGGCCGGGTGTTCGCCGGCGCGGTGACGCTGCCGGTCCTGCAGAGTGCGGCCGGAGTGAAGTGATGGTCCAGGCTCCCTCCACGGAGCCGACCGGGGGCCGGGCCGCGGACGCGCGCCCGGCCCCCGGGGTCGCTCCCTCCGCCGCTGCCTCCGCCGTCCCGGCGACCGCTCCCACCGCACCCGCCCCGGCGGCCGACCACGTGATCAGCACCACCGGCCTGACCAAGCGCTTCCGCGGCGGCCAGCTCGCCGTGGACGGGCTCGACCTGACGGTGCCCCGGGGCAGCGTCTTCGGGTTCCTCGGCCCGAACGGCTCCGGCAAGACCACCACGATCCGGATGCTGATGGGCCTGATCGCGCCCACCTCCGGGCGGGCGACGGTGCTCGGCGAGTCCATGCCGCAGTCGGTGGGCAGCGTGCTGCCCCGGGTCGGCGCCCTGATCGAGGGGCCCGCGCTCTACGGCTTCCTGTCCGGGCGCGACAACCTCGCGCGCTACGACGCGGCCGACCCGACCGCGGACCCGCGCACCCGGGACCAGCGGGTCCGGGAGGCGCTGGACCGGGTCGGGCTGACGGCGGCGGCCGGCAAGAAGGCCCGGGCGTACTCCCTCGGGATGAAGCAGCGCCTGGGCCTGGCGGCGGCCCTGCTGCAGCCGCGCGAGCTGCTGGTGCTGGACGAGCCGACCAACGGGCTGGACCCGCAGGGCATGCGGGAGATCCGCTCGCTGGTCCGGGAGGTCGCGGCGGAGGGCACCACGGTGTTCCTCTCCTCGCACCTGCTGGACGAGATCGAGCAGGTCTGCACGCACGCCGCGGTGATGTCGCGCGGCCGGCTGGTGGTGCAGGGCACCGTCGCCGAACTGGCGGCCCGCGCCCAGGGCCGGCTGGTGGTCCGTACCGACGACACGGCGGCCGCCGCCGGGGTGCTGGCCGCCCACGGGCTGGCCGGCGTCGTCGCCTCCGAGGGCCGGGTGGACGCCGAGGCCGGCCACGGGGCCGAGGACACGCTGCCCAAGCTCTGCGCGGCGCTGGTGGAGGCCGGGGTGCGGGTGCGCGGCTTCGGTGTGGAGCGGGGCACGTTGGAGGACGCCTTCGTGGCGATGACCGGGGAGGGCTTCGATGTCGCGGGTTGAGTCGGTGGCGGAGGCCGGTCCGGGCCGGTCCGCCGGGGCGGTGCCGGTGGTGGGCGGCCGACGGCCGCGGACGGCGGCGGGCAGTCTGGCGCTGGTGCGCAGCGAGCTGTCGCTGACCTTCCGCCGGACCAGGACGATCGCCCTGCTGGGCATCCTGGCGCTGCTGCCGGTGCTGATCGGCACGGTGGTCCGGATCGAGACGGGTGGCGCCCGGGGCGGCGAGGGGCCGGCCTTCATCGCCCAGGTGACGCAGAACGGCCTGTTCCTGGTGTTCACGGCGCTGGCCGTGGCGCTGCCGGTGTTCCTGCCGATGACCGTCGGCGTGGTGGCGGGCGACTCGATCGCGGGCGAGGCGAGCACCGGCACCTTGCGCTACCTGCTGGTCGCGCCGGCCGGGCGGACCAGGCTGCTGGTCGCCAAGTTCACCGCCGGGCTGGCCTTCTGCCTGGCGGCGACGGCCACCGTGGGGCTGGCCGCGCTGGCGACCGGCGCCGCGCTCTTCCCGCTCGGTGAGGTGACGCTGATCTCGGGCGACACCATCAGCTTCGGCGAGGCGCTGCTGCGGGCCGTCCTGGTGGTCGGGGTGGTGGCCTGCTCGCTGGCCGGCCTGGTGGCGATCGGGCTGTTCGTCTCGACCTTGACCGGCAGCGGGATCGCCGCGATGGCGAGCACGGTCGGCCTGGTGATCACCGTGCAGATCCTGGACAGCTTCCCCCAGCTGCACGCCGTGCAACCGTTCCTCTTCACCCACCACTGGCTGACCTTCGGGGACCTGCTCCGGGAGCCGATGTACTGGGACGGCGTGCTGAAGAACCTCGGGCTGCAGGCCTTCTACGTCGCCGTCTTCGGTTCGGCCGCGTGGTCGCGCTTCACCGGCCGGGACATCACCGCCTGAGCGGGCGGGCCGTCCCGCCCCCGAGGGGCACCCGGCCGCGCCGCGCCCCGCCGGCCGCCGCCCTCAGCGGGTGGCGGCCGGGGCGGCGGCCTGGTCCAGGCCGGTGACGGCGACGGGCGGCAGGGCGGCGACCCGGTCGGTGCGCAGCCGGCGCAGCGCGTCCCAGGTGAGCAGCGCGAGAGCGGCCCAGACCAGGGCGAACCCGGCCCAGCGGGCGGGCGCCATGGTCTCGTGGAAGACCGCGATGCCGATCAGGAACTGGAACACCGGCGCGAGGTACTGCAGCAGGCCCAGCACGGTCAGCGGCACCCGGACCGCCGCGGCGCCGAAGCAGAGCAGCGGGACGGCGGTGATCAGGCCGCTCAGCACCAGCAGGCCGGAGTGGCCCCAGCCGTACGAGCCGGGGACGGTGTGGCCGAAGGTGCCCTGGCCGCGGGCGGCGAGGTAGACCAGGTAGCCGAGGGCGAAGGGGAACATGAAGGCGCTCTCGACGGCGAGGCTCTCCAGTCCGCTCAGGGCGACCTTCTTCTTCAGCAGCCCGTAGACGGCGAAGGAGAAGGCCAGGGTGAGCGCGATCCACGGCAGCCGGCCGTAGCCGACGGTCAGGACGGCCACCGCGAGGGCGCCGATGCCGACCGCCGCCCACTGGGCCCGGCGCAGCCGCTCGTGCAGCAGCAGGACGCCGAAGGCGATGGTGACCAGCGGGTTGATGAAGTAGCCGAGGCTGGTCTCGACGACGTGCCCGCTGTTGACGCCCCAGATGTAGACGCCCCAGTTGACCGAGACCAGGGCGGCCGCCGCGGCCGACATGGCGATCCGGCGGGGCTGGCGCAGCAGTGGCCGGATCCAGCCCCAGTGACGTTGCGCCAGCAGCATCAGGACGACCGCGACCAGCGACCAGACCATCCGGTTGACCAGGATGTCGTCGGCCGCGCTGGGCTCCAGCAGCGGCCAGAACAGCGGGAAGAGCCCCCACATCCCGTACGAGGCGATTCCGAACCAGAGGCCTCTGGTGGCCTCCTGTGGGGATGTCTCCGGCATGACTGCCTGCCCTCCGCGCGCACGGGTGTCGAGCCGACGGTAGCGGGCGGAGGGCGGGATGTCATCTCCGTATTTCGTTTTTGGTCATGACAGGGGGCGGCGCCCCGGTCAGCGGGCCAGTGCGGCCTTCAGGGTCTCGGCGAGCGGCGTGGTCGGACGGCCGATCAGCCGGGCCAGGTCGCCGTTGGAGCGGGCCAGCTCGCCCCGGACGATCGCGGCGTCCACGTCCACCAGGATCTCGGCGAAGGGCGCGGGCAGGCCGGCGCCGAGCAGCACCTGGAGGTGCTCGTCGGCCGTCACGTTGCGGAAGGCCACCGGGCGGCCGGTCTGCCCGGCCAGCTCCGCCGCGAACTCCTCGAAGCTCCAGGCCGTGTCACCGGCCAGCTCGTACACCCGGCCCTCGTGGCCCTCGCCGGTGAGCACGGCCACGGCCGCGTCGGCGTAGTCCTGGCGGGCGGCGGAGGCGATCCGGCCCTCGCCGCTGCTGCCGACCGGGCCGCCGCGCTCCACGGTGCCCGCCAGGTCGGCGGTGTAGTTGTCGGTGTACCAGCCGTTGCGCAGCAGGACGAAGGGCAGGCCGGAGGCGCGGATCGCGGCCTCGGTCGTCTTGTGCTCGTCCGCGAGCCGGAACCCGGCCTCGTCGCCGCCGAGCACTCCGGTGTAGGCGAGCAGCGAGACCCCGGCGGCCTTGGCCGCGGCCACCACCGCGAGGTGCTGCGGGACGCGCCGGCCCACCTCGCTGCCGGAGATCAGCAGCACCTTGTCGCCCGCGTGGAAGGCGGCGGCCAGGGTCTCGGGCCGGCCGTAGTCGGCGACCCGGACGTCGACGCCGCGGGCGGCCCAGTCGGCGGCCTTCTCGGGCGAGCGGACGGCGACCGCGATCTCGGTGGCGGGGACCCGGGCCAGCAGGCCCTCGACCACGAGGCGGCCGAGCTGTCCGGTGGCGGCGGTGACGACGATCATGCGGTGCTCCTGGGGTGGGAAGGTCTCGTTGGCTTCGAAACTCACCCTAGGCACTGCACTAACTATTCGAAAGTACGCACTTTGAAGTAGGGTACTGATGTGGAGGTAATGACATGAAGGTGATCACGGCGGTCCCGCCGCTCGACCGGGCACCCGACGTCTACGACCGGATGTGCCCGTCCCGGGGCGTGCTGGAGCACGTCACCAGCCGCTGGGGCGTCCTGGTGCTGGCGGCGCTGAGCGAGCGCGGCTACCGCTTCAGCGAGCTGCGCCGCCGGGTGTCGGGGGTGAGCGAGAAGATGCTCGCCCAGACCCTGCAGACCCTGGAGCGCGACGGCTTCGTGCTCCGCGAGGCCCGCCCGGTGATCCCGCCCCGGGTCGACTACAGCCTCACCCCGCTGGGCGAGGAGGCCGCCGAGCTGGTCTCCACCCTGGCGCACTGGTCGGAGCGGCAGGTGCCGGCCGTCGAGCAGGCCCGCGCCCGGTACGACGCCAGGCCCCGCTGACCCCGTCCCCTCCACGGCAGGGCGGGGCCGCCCCCGGACCCCGCCCGGCCCCGAGCCCCGAGGCCCGGACGAGGCCCGACCAGGCCCGGTCAGGCCTCGTCCGGCCGTTCGGCACGGGCCCGCCCGATCAGCGCCGCCAGCCCGTCCAGCACCACGGCCAGCCCGAACTCGTAGGCGTGCGCCGGGCTGTACGCGCCGCCGTGGGCCTCCCCGGCCGCCGCGCCGACCCGGGCCGCGGTCGGGTGGCGCCGCGGGTCGAAGACCTTGGCGAGCAGGTCGGCGTTGCCCGCCCACCACTGCTCGTCACTCATCGCACTGTCCTGTTCGGCGGCCCGCTCGTCGGCCGCCATCCGCGCACAGCTCTGCACGAAGCCCAGCAGGTGCGTCAGCGCGGCGTCCATCTCCACGTCGCCCAGGCCGACCCCGTCCAGGGCGCGCAGCTCGTACTCGTACTTGGCCATCAGGCCGGGCCCGAGCGGCGGCCGGCCGGTGGGCAGCGAGGCCGCCCAGGGGTGGGCCCGGTACAGCGCCCGGTTGTCCGCCGCGACGGCGGCCAGCCGGGCCCGCCAGCCGTCGCCCTCGGGCCTGGCCCGCGGCATCCCGGCGTAGACGGTGTCCAGCATCAGGTCGAGCAGCTCGGCCTTGCCGGGGACGTAGGTGTAGAGCGCCATCGGCGAGAGGTCCAGGGCCTGGGCGACCCGGCGCATGGTGACGGCCTCCACCCCCTCGGCGTCCGCGAGCGCGACGGCGGCCGCCGCGATCTCCCCGGTCGAGCGCGCCTTCCGCGGCCCGCGCCGCCCGTCCGCCACGGCCGGCTCGCCCCAGAGCAGGGCGAGGGTCCGCGCCGGGTCTCCTGCGCTGCTGCGGTCGGTGGCCATGGGGGAATCCTTCCACGGCAATTCTCCGTACTATGTATACTGTACGGCGTACGGAGTTAATCGACCGGGAGGATCCCCACGATGACAACGCACGAGTCCGGTCCCGGCACGAAGACCGGCGCCCGGCCGGCGGACGGCGCCGGGTTCGACCCCGGCGCCGAGTTCGACCGCCAGCTGGACCGGCTGCTCGCCCTGGGCTACCCCGGACTGGCCGGCCGCACCGAGGCCGCCTTCACCGCACTGGTCCGGCCGCTGCGGGAGACCGTCCTGGCCCTCGGCCCCACGATGGCCGCGCCGAGCGAGAGCCGGACGCCCTTCCTGCTGGTGGTCGACCGCACGCTGGCGCCGGTGGAGCGGACCGTCCCGCTGACCACGCTGGACGGCAGCGCCCGGGCCGGCGTCGTCGACCGGCACTACCCGGCCGGGGACATCGAGCGCTTCGTCCCGGTCGAGGGCCTCGGCCTGCCCCGCGGGCCGGTCCACCTGCTGCTCGACGCCGACCGCGGCGAGGAGTTCTGCGGCGTCGTCCCGAAGGACGCCATGGCCACCGTGGCCGGACGCGGCCGCAGCCCGCTGACCATGGAGGAGGGCATCGCCTTCGTCACCCTCCACCCCCGGGCGCTGGCCAGGAACAAGTGCTTCTCGCTGGGCGCCTCGCGCTGCGGCGACCGCCGGGTGCCGGCGCTCTGGATCAGCCAGGGCGCGCCGAAGCTCGGCTGGTGCTGGGAGGGGAACCCGCACAGCTGGCTCGGCATGGCCTCGGCCGGCGGCCGCGCGGGCGCCACGTCCTGAGCCGGGACGGGACGCCCGCCGGGGCGACGGGGAACCGACGGTGCCCCACCGGATCGGATCCGGTGGGGCACCGTCGCGTCCGCCCGCTCAGCCGACCGTCCAGGTGTCGTTGCCGGCGAGCAGGGTGGCGAGGTCGCCGGGGCCCTGCGTGGCGGTGGCGGTGGCCAGCTGCTCGGCCATCAGCACGTCGTAGACCGGCCGCCGG